>CALRNH020000001.1:0-284479 GCA_943369485.1 Synechococcus sp. UW140
GCAGAACAACACCGAATCGAGTACAACGTCTACAGACCGCATTCAGCTCTCCAGGGGCGTACGCCCCTGGAAGTCCTCCAGCAATGGAAAGCGGCCTGATCACCCCATCAGCTCTTATAAGAACTGGAGCAGCAAAGGGGGTCACGTCAGTGCCGCGCCTCGGTGGGCGCAGGGCCCAGCGGGTATCGATCGTGAGCGGTTCGTTGCTTGCGTTACTGCTTATCGCTCTTGCCCTGCCGTCGCTGCCGTTGCACTCCAGCACAGGTCTGCTGCTGCTGGGGATCGCCCTGGCGGCCTCCATGGCTGCCTACGACGCCGCGTTGGGCCGATGGGTCTTTCACCGCTCCTGGCGCGCGGTGTTCCAGGACTTCAACCCCTTTGGAGGCAACCTGCTGGTGCTGGGGGTGATTATCCTCATCCTCTCCCCCCTGCTGGCCAGTGCGCTGAGCCAGGCCATCGCTGGACGTTGATCCACGCGTGAAGCCCGTCCGGCCCCCTCAGATCATTCCCTCGGGCTGCACCCAACGCTCGAACTCCTCGGCGCTGATCTCCCCCAGCACCAGGGCCGCCTCCTTGAGGCTGAGGCCATGCTGGTGGGCGTGCTTGGCGATCGTGCAGGCGCGGTCGTAGCCGATCGCCGGGGTGAGCGCAGTCACCAGCATCAAGCTGCGGTCCAGCAGCTCCTCGATCCGGAAGGTGTTGGCCTCCAGCCCCTCCACGCAGAAGCGGCGAAAACCCGTGCAGGCGCCGCGCAGCAGCTCGATGCTCTCAAGCACGTTGGCGGCGATCAGGGGCTTGAACACGTTGAGCTCGAAGTTGCCCTGGCTGGCGGCCAGTTGCACGGCGGTGTTGTTCCCCATCACCTGCACCGCCACCATCGTCAGGCTCTCGCACTGTGTTGGATTCACCTTGCCCGGCATGATGCTGGAGCCAGGTTCGTTTTCGGGCAGGATCAGCTCCCCCAGCCCGCAACGGGGTCCGCTGGCCAGCCAGCGCAGGTCGTTGGCGATCTTCATCAGGCTGCCCGCAAGAACCGTGAGCGATCCGTGGGCTGCCGCCAGGGCCTCCTGGCCCGCCAGGGCCTGGAATTTGTTCGGGGCGCTGGTGAACGCCAACCCCAGGCGTTCGCTCAACCGTGCTGCCACCGCCTCCCCGAAGCCCTGCGGGGCATTGAGGCCGGTGCCCACGGCGGTGCCACCGATCGCCAGCTCGCGCACGCGCGGAAGGCTCAGGCGCAGGCTCTCAAGCCCCAGTTCCAGCTGGGCCACGTAACCGGAAAACTCCTGCCCCAGGCTCAGGGGCACGGCGTCCTGGAGGTGGGTGCGGCCGATCTTGATGATCTCCCGAAACGCCTCAGCCTTGGCGTTCAGCGCCTCACGAAGGTCCGCCACGGCGGGGATCAGGCGCTGCTCCAGCTCCAGGGCAACCGCCATGTGCAACGCCGCCGGGAAGGTGTCGTTGCTGGACTGGCTCAGGTTCACATGGTCGTTGGGATGCACCGGCTCCTTGCTGCCCAGCACGCCGCCGCTGCGCTCGATCGCCCGGTTGGCGATCACCTCATTGAGGTTCATGTTCGTCTGAGTTCCCGACCCCGTCTGCCAGATGCGCAGTGGAAACTCTCCATCAAGCCGTCCCGCGGCCACCTCCTCGGCGGCGGCGACGATCAGTGCCGCCCTTTTCGCATCGAGACGACCGTCGCCCTGGTTCACCTCCGCGCAGGCGGCCTTGAGCTGGGCAAAGGCGTGGATCAGCGCCAGCGGCATCACGGCGCCGTAGGAGAAGTAGTGCAGTGAGCGCTGGGTCTGGGCTCCCCAGTAGTGCTCCGCCGGCACCTCCACCGGCCCGAGGCTGTCGGTTTCAAGGCGGGTCGCCATCAGCGCGCCGGAATGATTTCGCTGTTGAACTCGTTGAAGCTGCGCTCCATCGTGCCCTTGGGGCCTTCGGCTGCCGTGCGTCCCGTGGCCTTGGCGAGGGCGGCGTCGATCGCGTCGGTGTTCACCTGGCCGGCCGCATCGAAGACCACCGTTCCGCCTGCATCGATCACCACCACCTGCGGGATGCTGCCCTTCCAGTAGTGGGCCGGATCGCTGGGGCCGCCGTCGAGCCGGTTCTGAAGGTTGTCGGTGGTGAGGTAGATCAGCTCGGCATTGTTGCCCCAGGTGCGCTGCAGCTCCGAGAGCACCGGGGCGAAGGTCTTGCTGTCACGGCTGTCATCGAGGTAGAAGGCCAGCACCACCGTCCGATGGTCCGCCAGGGCCTGCTCCAGGCTGGTGCGGGGTGGCACCAGGGAGCCATTGCCGGCGTAGAGCGCGAAGATGTTGCCATCGAAGCTGTCGGTGTCGCGGGCGGCGAAGGCCGCAGGCGCCCCAGGGCCGAACACCAGCGCCAGCAGGAGGGCGACGGCGGCCCCGAGGGCCAGCAGGCGGCGCAGGAACGAGCGGGTCGGGGCAAGGAGGGGCAACGGGGCCGGAGGGCGGGCTGGCGCCATTGTGACGCCCCGGGGTTTCCGCCGGTGTGCTGCCTCAGCCCCGGCCGACGCTGCGGCCCAGGCCCTGCACAATGCCGCGCCCCACCAGTCCGATGGCCCGGCCGATCACCTGGGTGAGCACCACCACCACCAGGCTCCCGATGCGCTGGACGGCAGCCTGCAGCTGGGGCGCCACGGCGTCGCGGGTTTCCAAAGCCAGGGTCACCGCCTGCTGCAGCCAGCCCAGCTGGCGCAGCTCCTGATCCCGCGGTTCGGTGAGAAGCAGCGGCGCGATCGCCCCCGCCTCCAGCCGGTAGAGCAGCCGCTGGCTTTCATAGAGCTGCACGGGCCGCTGGAACCAGGAGGCCCAGCGTTGCTGGGCATTTAACTGGTTGCGCAGGCGCTCCAGGTTGCGGGTGGCCAGGAGGTCGCCAGTGAGCAGGTAGCGGCGCAGCTCCGGCCAGCTGCCGCAGCAGGCCAGCACTTCAGCACTGATCAGTTCGGCGTTGCGAATCAGCCAGTTGCTCACCAGCATCTCCAGTTGCAGCAGCGCCTGGGGTTCATCCGGGGCCAGCAGCCGTCCGGCCACCAGCAGCGGCTGGGCCTTGATCAGGGCCCCAAGCATCGGTTGGGCCTCCGGCAGTTCCGGATCGGCGCTGGCCAGCTCGCTGCTGGCCTCAAGGGTGTCGGCCACCGCCAGCAGTTCCCCCAGCCGCGGCAGCTGCACATAGGAGCCGGCCATCTGACGCAGGGCGCTGCGGCGCAGTTCCGGCTGCAGCTTCAGCCAGAGGCTCAACAGCTCCGGGGCGTCCGCCCCGTTGCGGCGCAGGCGCTCCAGCAGCCGATCGAATTCCTCGATCAGCCCCAGCAGCAGGTCACGGCGGCGCTCGGGGCTGAGCCCCTCGAGCGCCAGCAGCTGGCCGGTGTGGTTCGCCAGGCCGGCTTCAGCGGCGGCGTTGAGTCGCTCCTGGATCGCCCGCCAGACGCCGATGGCCGTGCGCTCCCGCAGGGTGATCGCGGTGCCTCCATGGGACGAATCCTCGGGGCGCTCGGCTACGGCTGGACCTGGCTGGTTGGTGCCTCGACCATCGCCCCAGGCCAGCACCACCGGGCCCCAGATCCAGAGCAGAAGCTGCCGCGCCGCAGCCAGTTCCCGCAGACGACCCTCCACCAGCAACTGCAGCAGCATTGAGTTGGGCGGGGGATCAAGGGCGAGAACGCAGCGCATACGCTCGGCTTCGATCTGCTGCAGGCCGCTCTGGAGCAGCCATTGACCAAGCCCGAGGGGTGCTGCCACCGTGGCGGGCCTGTTGGCGGATGGGCGCAGCGCCACCACCCGGCCGCCCCCCAGCAGGGTGTTGATCGCCTCCAGCAGTTCTCCGGGTTCCGGGTCATGCAGCAGCCCCTGCACCGGCAGTTGCAGCAGCCAGTCGCTGGGGCAATTCAATGGGCTCGGCAGCAACAGCAGGCGTGGACTCGGTTGCCAGCGCTCCTCCAGCTGCCGCAGCTCCGCCAGCAGATTGGCCGGCTCCACCGGGGCCGTCAGTTGCCAGATCACCAGTTGTGGGCAACCCTCCAGCTGCTCGGGCCGCTCCAGCAGCCGGTAGCCACCGGGGCGTTCGCGCTCCAGCAGGCTGCGCAGCCCCTCGATCCAGAGGGGCTCGGCGAACACCAGCACTTGGGGCCGGGGCTCGGGCGCGGGTTGGATCACACGGGAACTCGCTCCGTAGGGTTCAAGTTACCGAGCGCGGCACCGAAGTTCCAGGCCCCTGAGCCCGGCGGCGACCATTGAGTTGAAGGGTGTAGGACTCGATCGTGAAGCCTGTGAGCGACTCGATCCGCGCCACCAGATCCAGCGGCAGCACCACGTCGAGGTCGTGGATCTCCCCCGATTCGTTGCAGGTGAGGTGGCTGTGAGGATCGCTGCGGTAGCCGTAGAGGCGGCCCGTGGCCCGGTCGAGGCATTCGATCACTCCCGACGACTGCAGCGCTTCAAGGTTCTGGTAGACGGAGGTGTGGCCGATGTTGCGGCCCAGTGTGTTGAGTTTCTCGAAGATGTCGCGGGCACTCAGGTGGCTCTTCTCCTGCCAGAGCAGATCCAGCACCATGCGCCTCTGGCGGCTCAGGCGCATGCCCAGGTCGCGGCACCGCTGGTAGGCGGCCTCCACCCCCGAGGTGGCGTGGCTGGGTTGTTCGGCGAGAGGGGCCGTCACGGAGAAACAGCGGAGCGCTGAAGCCAATCTCCGTATGTTAAGGGCCACACCATGGCGAGTTGTTCAGGCGATCGACGGCGGGATCGGATCCTGCAGCCGCGCCGGACCGATCGCCGCCAGGGCTTCGGCCAGATCGACGCGTCCGTCGTAGAGCGCCCGGCCCACGATCACCCCCACCACACCAGCCGGTTCCAGGCTCAGCAGGGAGAGCAGGTCGGCCAGATCGCCCACGCCGCCGGAGGCGATCACCGGCACGGAGCTGGCTCGGGCCATGGCGGCCAGCGCCTGCAGGTTGGGGCCCGCCAGGGTGCCGTCGGTGGCGATGTCGGTGCTGATGATCGCGGCGATGCCGCTGCCGTCGAAGCTGCGGGCCAGCTCGGTGGCCTCCACGCTGCTCGCTTCGATCCAGCCTCGGGTGGCCACCTTGCCCTCTTTGGCATCGATGCCCACGACGATGCGGCCGGGGTGGAGGGCCGCCAGCTCACGCACCAGCTCGGGCTGCTCCAGGGCCACCGTGCCCAGAATCACCCGGTCGAGGCCGCAGGCCAGCAGGTCTTCGGCCCGCCTGGCGCTGCGCACCCCGCCGCCCAGCTGTACGGGGATCGAAAGGGCGGCGGTGATCGCCTTGACGGCCGCGTCGTTGACGGGCTCACCGCTGCGGGCGCCATCGAGATCCACCAGGTGCAGGCGGTCGGCCCCCTGGCGCTGCCATTCCAGGGCCTGGGCGACGGGGTCGTCGCTGAAGCGGGTCACCTGCCCGTAGTCGCCCTGGTGCAGGCGAACGCAGCTGCCGTCCAACAGGTCGATGGCGGGAATGATCTGCATGCGGGGGCGTCCTCTGGCCCCATCTTCCCCGGCGGGGGCCATGGGATTCAGTTCGAGCCTGGACCAGCCCGGCCGCCAGCGCTCGGGGTCCTTCAGCTCCGCCAACGGCACCCAGAGCCGGCGGCGACGGTCCAGCACCGCCGCCAGCTCCAGGGCCCGCTCGGCTCCGCGGCCCCGCTCCCCCACCTGCTCGAAGTGGCGGCAGCCCAGCACGCTCAGCTGGGCGGTCCAGATGCGGGACAAGCGGACGGCGCGAGGCAAGGAAATGGAATCAAGAGCGTGGGATCCATGCTGCCGGCCCACTGGTTGTGCCGGCCCACTGGTTGTGCTGGCCCGGTTGTGCTGGCCCGGTTGGGCTGGCCGCTTGAATGACAACCTCTGCGTGCACGGCCCGATGAAGATCCTGGTGATGGGGGGCACACGGTTCATCGGCAAGCCCCTGGTGAAGCTGCTGGAGCAGGCGGGCCATGAGCTCACCTTGTTCACGCGCGGCCGCAACCCCGTGCCCGTGGGCCTGGAGCACCTCAGCGGCGATCGCTCCAACCCCGCCGATCTCGATCAACTCAAGGGGCGCCCGTTCGAGGTGATCATTGACAGCAGCGGGCGCACCCAGGCGGAAAGCTGCGCCGTGGTGGAGCGCACCGGCGCCCCCAGCCATCGCTTCGTGTACGTCAGCTCGGCCGGGGTCTATGCCGACAGCGAGCTCTGGCCCCTCGATGAAAACGCCCCCATCGATTCCGCCAGCCGCCATGCCGGCAAGGCCGACACCGAGCAGTGGCTGCGGGCGGAGGGCATTCCCTTCACCAGCTTCCGGCCCACCTACATCTACGGACCCGGCAATTACAACCCAGTGGAGCGCTGGTTCTTCGATCGGATCGTCCATGGCCAGCCCGTGCCCCTGCCCGGTGATGGCCGCACGATCACCCAGCTGGGCCACGTGGAGGATTTGGCCACGGCGATGGCCCGCTCGATCGAGGTGGAGGCAGCGGCCAACCGGATCTACAACTGCAGCGGCGCCCAGGGGGTGACCTTCAAGGGGCTGGTGGCGGCGGCGGCCCGCGCCTGCGGACGGGATCCTGATTCCGTGCAGATTCGCAGCTTCGACCCCGCCGGACTTGAGCCAAAGGCACGCAAGGCCTTCCCGCTCCGGCTCACCCATTTCCTCACCGATGTGCATCGGCTGGAGCGGGAGCTGGCCTGGAGTCCGCGCTTCGATCTGGATCAAGGCCTGGCCGACAGCTATGCCGACGACTACGCCCTGGGCCAGGGGGAACGGCCGGATTTCTCCGCCGATGGGGCTCTGATCGGGGTCTGAGTCCCCCAACCCCCTGGCGTAAGGGTCGTGGCGAGCGCATGGATCGCTACCGGCGCATCGTGCAGCAGCGTGATAAGACTTGGAGCGCCGATGGACCTCTGTCCCTTCCATGGAACTCGTGATCAGCCCCCTCAGCGACGATGTTCAGTTGGTCAAACTGACCGGTCGATTGGACGCCAAGGGGATCACCGAGATCGATCAGGACCTCACTGTGAGCCTGGTTGCGGCAGGCAAATCCGCGATCATCGATCTCTCGGATGTGACCTTCCTCGCCTCAATCGGCATGCGTCTGCTGATCTCCGCGGCCCGGGGCATCACGGCGAAAAACAAGCTGTTGGTGTTGCTGAGCCCTCAACCCCTGGTGCGTGAAGCCCTCGTCACGGCTGGCTTCGACGCCCTGATCCCCATCCACGACGATCTTGAATCAGCGTCGTCGGCCCTTTCGGCGGCCTGAACCTTTCGCTCCAACAGCTTTTGGGCCAATGCCTTGGACGAGCTAAGCCTCAAAAACCATCTTGATGAGTTGGAGCGCCTGAGCTTCTGGGTCGCTGAGTGCGGTGAAAGGCATGCGCTCAGTGATCGAAGCGTGTTTGCCCTGGATTTGGTGCTCACCGAGCTGGTCACCAACATCATCGACTACGCCTTTCCAGCTGGTGGTGAGCATCTCATCGACCTTACGCTTCAGGTAGGGGAGGGGGCCATTGATGTCACCGTTACAGATGACGGTGCGGCCTTCGATCCAACGGCAAATGAGGAGGTTCAGCTGCCGACCCGGCTCTTCGATGCGCCGATCGGTGGATTGGGTGTTCATCTGGTCAAGCGCTATTGCGAATCGTTTAACTATCAGCGCCTAGCCGATCGAAATGAGATCAGATTGCGTCTCCAAGAGAAGGTAGAAGAAGCTTAAATGTCTTGTGGTGGAACTGTTGTGGGCGCAGATATTGATTGGTTTGGCATGACGATGACCCCGCCTGATGTTGATACCCTGAGGTCATAGTGAGCAAGAAACGTTCTTCTGCCAATAAGGTCGGCAGCAATAAACAGCAGCCCATCACTCCGGCCCAACACGAGATGGTCGAGTGGCGATCGCCTTGCCGGAAGCGTTCGAACCTGTCACTGCTCAAGGCCATTCCCGATCTGATCCTGCTGGTGGATCGTGAGGGTTGGCTGCTCGATTGCCTGGGCGGCCAGGATTCCGAAGCGCCCTCCTGGCTGCCGGAGCAGCCCGTGGGCCATCGCCTTGAAGGCCTTCTCCCCGCAGCCGCGATCGGCATGCTGCAACAGGGAATTCTTCAGGTGCTTGACCATGGAGAGGCCGTGGTTCTGGAGCTGGCCCTGGAGCCGGCGGAAGAGGCGCGAATGTATGAGGTGCGCATCAGCTGCTGCGATCGTGAGGCCGCCCTGCTGTTGATTCGTGACATCACCACCCGCTTCCAGCACCGCCTCGATCGAGTGGCCAGCGAAGAAAAATTCCGCGGGCTGGTAGCCAACATCCCTGGCGCGGTATACCGCTGTCTGGTGGATGAGCGCTACACGATGCAATTCATCAGTGACGGAATAGAAGTCCTTTCAGGATATCCCGTTTCTGATTTTATCGACAACACGGTTCGCTCCTACAGCAGCCTCATCCATCCCGAAGATCAGCATTGGCTCGACTCGGCAAGGAATCATGCTCTGTTCATGCACCAACCCTTCTCCCTTGAATACCGGATTTCCCACCAGGATGGCAGCTTCCGCTGGGTGTACGAAAAGGGTCGTGCGATCTACAATGCCAAGCGGAAGCCAGCCTACCTGGATGGTGCCATCTTTGACATCAGCGAGCGCAAACAGGCTGAGGATGATCTGCGCATCGCCGAGGAGAACTACCGTGAGGTCTTCCAGAAGAACCTTGAGGAGAGCCTGAAGCTTGAATACCTCCAGAAAGACCTGAAGGCCGCCAGTCAGATCCAGGCCAACATTCTTCCCCACGAGAAACCCCTGCTGCCCAACCACCCGCAGGTGGATGTGGCGGCGATCATCATTCCGGCCAAGGAGGTGGGCGGCGATTTCTTCGATGCCTTCCCGCTCGATGAGAACATCATCTGTCTGGCGGTGGGCGATGTGTCCGGCAAGGGCATGCCAGCGGGGCTGTTCATGGTCAGGGTTGTCACCTTGATCCGGCTGATGCTCACCCAGCTAAAGCCGCTCGGGGCCTGCATCGAGTCGATCAACCGCCACCTCTGCAGCGGCAACGACGATTTCATGTTCGCCACCGTGTTCATCGCCCTGCTCGATGTGAACTCCGGTCAGCTCACCTTCGTCAACGGGGGGCACAACCCACCTTTCCTGGCCACTGAGCGGGGCCGCTTCGAGCCTTTGATCAACGACCACAAGGGCGTCCCCCTGGGCCTCAACGAACGCGCCAGTTTCGTGGCCTCCGAGTGCACCCTCTCTCCCGGTGATCGGCTGGTGATCTATACCGATGGCGTCAGCGAGGCGGAGGATCCAGAGGGTGGTTTCTTCTCCGTCGAACGCACGCTGGAGGTGCTCGATGGGCTTGACCCCGAGCTTTCGGCCGAAGCCAGCGTGGAGGCCCTGAACCAGGCGGTGTTCGCCTTCGCCCGCTCGGCCCCCCAATCCGACGACGTCACGATCCTGGGCCTGCGCTACGCCCCGCGCAGGTAGCCCACCGCCGAGCTCAGTGCCAGCAGCAGAGAGGGCCAGAACAGCCACCAGCCCAGGGCCTGGAGCAGACCCGCCGCCGGCCCCGGCCAGAGCAGCAGCAGCAGCGAGGCGAACTGCAGCAAGGTCTTGGCCTTGCCGCTCCAGGAGGCCGGTCCACCGTTCCCCATGCCGGCCCGCCAACCGGAGATCAGCAGCTCCCGCGCCAGCAGCAGCCAGACCGCCCAGAGGGGAAGCGCCCCGGTGGCCCCCAGCCACAACAGCGGAGCACTGATCAGGATCTTGTCGGTGAGTGGATCCAGCCGCGCTCCCCAGATCGAGCCGCCGCCACTGCGGCGGGCCAGCCAGCCGTCGGCCCAGTCGCTGAGCCCCCCCAGCAGCAGCAGCAGCCAGCCCAGCCAGAGCTGGCCGCTGAGGAGCGCAAGCAGCAGGGGCAGGCCGATCAGGGCCCGTGCCACCGTCAGAGCGTCGGCCGCTCGCCGTTGCAGGGAAGCCATCGGAGCTGTGGTCGCTGCGCTCGAGTCTGCAGTCCGGTCGGGTTGGACCCTGGCCGGGGCTTCCCCGGGAGGGACGCTGACCTAGAAACGGCAAAGCCACCGTTGCTGCCCATGGCCACCGAGATCCCCACCACCCAGCGGGTGCGCGATGTGATGAGTGCCCCGGCCCTCAGCGTGCGCACCGACACCCCCTTGCAGGAGGCGGTGACCCTGATGAGTGAGCGCCATTTCAGCGGGCTGCCGGTGCTCGATGGCGAAGGTCAGTTGGTGGGCGAACTCAGTGAACAAGACCTGATGGTGCGCGAGAGCGGCTTCGATGCCGGCCCCTACGTGATGCTGCTCGACAGCGTGATCTACCTGCGCAACCCGCTGCAGTGGGACAAACAGGTCCATCAGGTGCTGGGCAGCACCGTGGGTGAAGTGATGACGGGAACCCATCCCCACTCCTGTGGCCCCGATGTGAGCCTGAGCGAGGCCGCCCGTTTGCTCCACGACCGCAGCACCCAGCGTCTGTTCGTGCTCGATGCGGGCGGGCGCCTGGAGGGCGTGCTCACCCGCGGCGATGTGGTGCGGGCCCTGGCGGCGGAGTGAGTGGTTGCGGCATGGTGGCCAGAACGGCGATGCGGCCGGCGCTGTCGCCTTGACCATCGGCTCAGGGCGCAGACGTCAAAGGTGGCGGTAGCAGCACCGGTGGCGGAGCGCCCTGGGGTGGTGTAGATGGGTTCGGGCTTGCCTGGGGCTGGGGCAGCGGCGCCGGGGTGGCGGGTCCTGCCCCTGCAGGGGGCTCCGGGCGAGGCTCCTCCGGCGTGGGCGGTTCGCCGCTGTCCGGTCGCACCGCATATGGGTCGCTGGGTAGCTGCTGGCCCTCCTGCAGCAGCAACGGCGGGGGCAGATCGGGCGGCAGCGGCAGCTCCGTAGCCGGTTGGCCGAGAGCTGGGCTGTCCTTCTGCTGCCGTTCCCGCAGGACCGACGGGTCGGCGGTGATCGGCGGCTCCCGCAGGGGAGCCCCCGGGCTGGGGGGCGAGCCACCTTTGGGGACCCGCGGGGCCCAGATCAGTCGCGCCAGGGGTTCGATCCCCTGCTCCACCAGCCTGTTGAAGCCCGCCAAGGCACGATCCAGCAGCTGGCCACCCAAGGCCTGGCTGCACTCCAGTGGGTTCCCGCAGGCCTGGGTGCCCTGGTGGGGGGTGAGGCTGGCGAGCAGGTTGCCCTGCAGCGGCAGCCGGCGCTCGCTCAGACGCAGCATGAAGGGCACGTGAACGAAGCTGGTGGCACCCCCGCTGATCCAGTTGGCGTCCTGCTCGGAGAAGCCCTTCACGCCGGGAATGATGAAGCGGCTCTTGGAAGCGTGATCGGGCAGGTAGGCGGCCACCAGCCCGCGATCCCTGGCCAGGGCGCGGGTCTGCTCCAGGGTGAGCCCGTCGCGGCTCATCAGCACCTCCAGCCGGCCGTCCCTGCGCAGGCCGATCACCATGCGGATGCGCGGCAGGAAGTAGCGGATCTGTTGACCCATGCTGATGCTGTAGGCGCCCTTGTAGGCCTCCGGCGGCGACTCGAGGTCGTTGTAAAGGCTGTGGAGCCCGCCGATGAAGGTGTCGTAGCGGCTGGCCCGCTCCGGGGTCAGTTCGCCATAACCGAAATCCACGTGACCATCGTGGCCAATGCCGATGAAGGCCCGCTGGCGGGAGGCGGTCCGGTTGCGGCCGCGCCAGACCCGCTCCCCCAGCTTGAGATCTCCGAGGGGCACGGTGATCTCACGGCCGCTCTCATTGACGTGCCGCTCGTACATCGGCCCGGAGATGTAGGCCAGGGCCGAGCTGTCGGCGAAGGCCTCCTGTTCCCGGTCCCAGCCCTCCAGCACGTCGATGCGTACCCGGCGGGGGTCGAAATCGAGGGCGAAGGACTGGTCGTCAGGTTTGTAGCGGAAGCTCCCGGCGTCCCCGACGAGGCTCCGCTGGCTGATCGCCGAGGGCTGATCAGTTGGCAGGGGGGGAGCGATCGCCATCAATCCCAGCAGGGCGGCCAGGGGCAGGCCGATCACCAGCCAGCGCTTGCGACCCCGGGCGCGGCGCCGTGGCGCGTCCGCCGTTCGCCGACCCCGGTCCGACGCACGGGGCGAGGAACGTTCTGGCGAGCGGAGCTGCCGCGTCAACCCATCACCTGGCGGTAGGCCGGCCGCGCCTGGGTGGCGGCGATCCGGGCGGCCACGTGGGGGTAGGGGCTCAGATCGATCTGGGGAAAGAACACCGGCAGGTAGGCCAGATGCGACTCCAGGGCGCAGTCGGCCACGCCCCAGGCCTCACCGATCAAGGGGGTGCCCGCCGCCAGAAGACCATCAAGCACCCCCAGCAGCCGTGGAAACTCCGTTTCCCGGTTGCTGCTGATGAACAGGGCCGAGGACAGCGTGGCGTTGGCGAACAGCACCCACTGCTCCGCCAGGGCCCGCTGCTCGGGGTTCGCGAATTCGTGGCCGTAGCGGTCCGCCAGGTAGAGCAGGATCGCGCCGCTCTCGAACAACGTCAGGCAAGCGTCCGGGGCTCCGCCACCTGCTTCGACCCCGGTGTCATCGACCAACACGGGCACCTTGCCAAAGGGATTGAGGCTCAAGAACGGTTCCTGGCGGTGCTCACCGGCCGCCATGTTCAGCTGCCGCCAGAGGTAGGGGATGCCCTTTTCTTCCAGGTACCAGGCCACCATGGTGGCCCTGGAACGGGCGCCGCCGTAGAGGGTGAGGCTCATGGGGAGATAGTGGGCCAATCCCCATCCTCGCGCCCAGAATCCCAGCATCCGGGGAGCATCGGTGACGGATGACACGCTGACTTCCACCGGGGCGAGCGAACCCTTCCTGCGACTGGCCCCTTACCTGGTGGGGCGCACCCGTCGGGGGGTGGTGGGCAGCAGTCGCTACGCAGTCGCCCTGCGGGAAAGCCTGCGCCAGGCCGCCAGCGATCCAACCGCCCGCGCCGTGCTGCTCTCCGGTGAACCGGGCCTGGAAAAAGACAACCTGGCGGCCCTGATTCATTTCGGCTCCGCCGCCCGCAAGCAGCTGATGGTGCGTCTCGATGGCGGCCTGCTGCGCGGCGACGGGGTGGAGCTGTTCGGCAGCGCCAGCAGCGATGGTGACGGTTCGCTGCTGATGAGCCTCGGGGCAGGCGCCCTGCTGATCGACAAGCTCGATCGGGTCGACCCCGCCCTGCTGCCGGCGTTGCTGGAATTGGCCCGCTCGGGTCAGTGGCGGGCGGCGGGGGAGGGGTCCACCCAGCGGCGGTTCAGGGGTCGTGTGTACTTCACCACCGAGGCGGTGATGGTGGCCTTCGATCAGGCCTGCACGCTGATCCGGGTACCGCCCCTGCGGGTGCGCCGCCAGGATCTGGGCGATTGGCTGCGCTACGGCATTCGCCAGCGCAGCCGGCTGCTGGGCTGGAGCCAGCCGCCGGCGGTGCCGGAGGCGGTGATCAAGCGGCTTCAGATCTACGACTTTCCCAACAACCTGCGCGAGTTGGAGGTTGTCTCGGATCGGGCCCTGCGCCAGGCCCAGGCCACGCGTCCCGCCGTGCTGCCCGAAGAAGTCTTCTGGACGGCTGGCCGTAGCCCACGGCTGCGTTTCGACCTCTGGCGCTGGAAACCACCGCTGCGGGAATGGATGCGTTCGCCCCGCCTCTGGAACGCCCTGCTGTTCGGCGTCGTGAGCTGGGTGTTCGTGCTCGTGAACCTCTGGCTCTGGCTCGGTCCCCAGGACCGCGCCCACAACGGCGCCCTCAATCTGTTCTGGGCCTGGTGGTGGCCGTTGATCCTGCTGGCCTACCCCCTGGTGGGCCGACTCTGGTGTTCCTTCTGCCCGTTCATGGTCTGGGGGGAGATCGTGCAGCGTCTGGCGGGGCTTCTGGGCTGGCAGCCCGCCCGCTGGCCCCGGGGCAACAGCGATACCTGGGCCTCCCCCGTGCTGGCGGCCCTGTTTGCCGCGATCCTGCTCTGGGAGGAGCTGGGCGACCTGGTGAACACCGCCTGGGCCAGCAGCACCCTGCTGCTGCTGATCACCGCTGGGGCCGTGGTGGGCTCGCTCAGCTTCGAGAAGCGTTTCTGGTGCCGCTACCTCTGCCCGGTGGGGGGCATGAACGGGTTGTTCGCGAAGCTCTCGATCCTGGAGCTGCGCGCCCAGGTGGGCACCTGCAGCGGCAGCTGCACCACCTACGCCTGCTTCAAGGGCGGTCCCGCCGACGGCGAGGGTCTGGCCAGCGCCGGCTGCCCGCTCGGCACCCACCCGGCCCATCTGGCCGACAACCGCAACTGCGTGCTCTGCCTGACCTGCGCCCAGGCCTGCCCGCACCGCTCCGTCCAACTGAGCCTGCGGCCCCCCGCCGCCGACCTTCACAAGGACATGGCCCCGCCGGTCGGTGAGCCGGGCCTGATCCTGGTGCTGGCGGGCGGGGTGTGCCTGCACCACTGGCAGCGGCTGCTGGGCTGGCTGCCCCTGGCGCCAGCAAGCCTGCAGGAAGGCCCCTGGCTGCCCCGGCTGGCCTTTGCCAGCCTGGCCCTGGCCCTGCCTGCCCTGGTGCATCTGCTGCTGGCGCCGCTGGTGCCCTTGGGGCGAAGGACATTGGCCCTCTACGGCCTGCTGCCGCTGCTCTGGGCCCTGATGCTGGCCCGATTTCTGCCCTTGGGCATGGCGGAGGGAGGTCAGCTGCTCCCGGTTTCGCTCGAGCCGCTGCTGGGGGCCTGGACGAGTCAACTGCCCTGTTGGAGCGCCGATCCGCATGTGATCGGGTTCTGCCAGTCCCTGGCCCTGCTTGTTGGGGTGGCCGGCTCGCTCGTGCTGCTGCGGCGGTTGCTGCTGCCTGGGGCCCGGGCCTTCTGGTGGGGCTCGGCGCTGGCGCTGCTGCTGGGGACCTCAGGCCGTTGGCTGGTGGCTCAATAGCTGCGACAGAGACGGGCGATGTCTGAGTCGCGATAGAGGGGACGGCTGCCGTCGGGGGCACCGGGATCCAGCTTCTGGTTCTTGGTGAGCAGGTTGGTCTCGCCGAGGCGGTTGGCCACCAGGGTGTGCTCCAGGCCGCCGCTGCTGCGCCAGCGCTGGCAGTTGTGCAGGTTGTCGTCGGCGTGGGCGACGGCCGGCGCGAGCAGCACGATCGCGACCAGGACTGGGGGCGCCCATCGGCCTGCCCCGTGCCTGGGGCGTGGGAGGAGGGGCTGAGCCATGGGCCCATCCTGCTCGATTGAGGGGCCACGGCTGGAATAATTCAGAGGCTTCGAGCCATCCCCCATGATGACCATCGCCCTTTTGATCTCCCTGGCTGGCTCCTTGGTGCTGATGGGTCTGATCGTGCGCCGGCTGGAGCGCGGTTGAAGGAGTCAGCCCAAGGCCGTGGCTTCAAGGCCGTGGCTTCAAGGTGCTTCGGCGTTTCTAGTCTGGGGCTGATCCCTCAATGGTTTCGCCATGCACACTCACGACCTGGAGAACCACGACAACCTCTACGCGGATGAAGGAGCGATCGAGATCGGTGAAACCAACCTCGAGGCCCAGAACCATGCCCTGCTGGCCATCGGCGCGATGGTGGGCCTGCTCACCCTGCTGGGGAGCTACCTGATCGTGTACGCCAACTGATCCCGGCCTGCTCCTAATGGCCGGCTGAATCCAGGCAGCCACTGGGCCCTCGGCTCAGTGGCTCATCGCCAGCATCCGCTCGATCGGTGCGAGGGCCCGCACCCGCAGGGCTTCGTCGAGTTCAATGCTGGGGGAAAGGGTTTCCAGGCAACGCCAGAGTTTCTCGAGAGTGTTGAGCCGCATGTAGGGGCAGGCGTTGCAGCTGCAGCCATCGGCTCCGGGCACTTCAAAGAATTGCTTGTGGCTCAGGCGGCCGCGCATGCGGTGCAGGATGCCCGGCTCGGTGAGCACGATGAAGCTGGTGGCCTCGCTGGTTTCGGCCCGCTGCAGCAGCTGGCTGGTGGAGCCGATGAAATCGGCCAGATCGAGCAGATGCTGCTGACACTCCGGGTGGGCGATCACCTCCGCCTCGGGGTGGTCCAGCTTCAGGCGCAGCAGGGCCTCCTCGCTGAAGGTTTCGTGCACCAGGCAGCTGCCGGGCCAGAGGGTCAGCTCCCGGCCGCTGTTGCGCGCGACCCAGCGGCCCAGGTTCTGGTCGGGGGCGAACAGGATCGGCCGATCGGTGGGCAATTGGCGCACCAGCGAAATGGCGTTGCTGCTGGTGCAGATCAGGTCGCTCTGGGCCTTCACCGCCGCCGAACAATTGATGTAGCTCACCACGATGTGGTTCGGGTGCTGGGCGCGGAAGGCGGCAAAGCCGTCCGCGGGGCAGGCGTCCGCCAGGGAGCAGCCCGCCTCCAGATCCGGCAGCACCACGGTCTTGCTGGGGTTGAGGATCTTGGCGGTTTCGGCCATGAAGTGGACGCCGCAGAAGGCGATCACATCGGCGTTGGTGCTGGCGGCCCGCCGGGCCAGCTCCAGGGAGTCGCCCACGAAGTCGGCAATGTCCTGGATCTCGGCGGACTGGTAGTAGTGCGCCAGGATCACGGCGTTGCGCCGCTCGCGCAGCCCATGGATGGCGTCCGTCAGATCGGCGGGGGCCTGCTCGGCGATGGCTGCCGTCATGACCAAGGTTGACCTCGATTGGGTCAGGATGGCCCCAGCCTAGGAAAATGGGTTGCCCGTCCACCGCCTCGCCATCGCCGGAGACCTGCACGGGCAGTGGGATGGCAGCGATGTCGAGCTCCTGGCCCAGTTGGCCCCCGATGCCCTGCTGGTGGTGGGTGATCTCCACGATGGTCAGCAACGCATCGCCGCCAGCCTCGGCAAGCTGCCCCTCCCCCTGGCCTGCATCCTTGGCAACCACGACACCGGCCGCGACGCCAGTGGCCGCACCCTCCAGCGCCAGCTCGACCACCTGGGGGATCGCCACTGCGGCTGGAGCCGCTGCCAGCTGGATCCACCGGGCCTCGCCGTCGTGGGGGGGCGTCCCTGCAGCCCCGGGGGCGGCTACCACCTCTCGGATCCGGTGCGGGCGATCTGGGGGCCCGTGAGCCGCGAGGAGTCCACCGAACGCATCCTCTCGGCGGCCCTCGCCGCTCCGCTCGAGACGCCTCTGGTGTTCCTGGCCCACGCCGGCCCCAGCGGCCTGGGCAGCCTGGCCACGGATCCCTGCGGCCGCGATTGGAAGAGCCCTGCCCGCGACTGGGGTGACCAGGACCTGTCCGAGGCGATCGCCCAGGTGCGCCGCCACCGACCCCTGCCGCTGGTGGTCTTCGGCCACATGCATCACCTTCTCTGGCTGGGCCAGGGGGAACGCCGCAGTTTTCAGATCGATCGCGGCGGCACCGCTTATCTCAATGCGGCCTCGGTGCCCCGCCACGGCACCGATGAGCAGGGGCGGCGTGTGCGGCACTTCTCCTGGGTCGAACTCGACGACGGCGCCCTGCTCCACGCCAGCCACCGCTGGTATGGGCTCGATGGCCGACTGCTCTATCAGCAGCGGCTCTACCAACGGGCGCCACGCCTTGAACCATCCCTTGAGGCCCTGCCGGTGCCGTGCTGATCTACGCCTGCGTGAGCGGCCATGGGTACGGACACGGCTCGCGCACGGCCTCGGTGCTCACCGCCCTGCGCGCGCTTCAGCCCGATTGGCATCTGGTGGTTTCCTCCACCCTGTCGGGGGTCTTCCTGAACACGGCCCTGGAGGCCGCCCGGGCCATCCCCGGTGCAGGGCGAATCGAGCAGCGCTTCTGCCGCTGGGATGTGGGGGTGGTTCAGGCCGATGCCCTCGGGGCCGATGCGCCGGCCACTCTGCTGGCTCTCGAGGCGCTGGAGCGGCAGCTGGGCGCCACGGTCGCGACGGAGGCCGCCTGGTTGCACGATCAAGGGGAGGCGGTGCTTGTGCTGGCCGATGTGCCCCCGTCGGCAGCGCTGCTGGCCCGGGCCCTGGGGGCGCCGCTGGCCTGGCTGGCCAATTTCGGCTGGGAGGCGATCTACGGCGCCATGGGTCCTGCCTTCGCCCCCTGGGCGACGGTGGCCCTGAACTTCTATCGCCAGGGGGATCTGCTGCTGCGCTGCCCCCTCTCGATGCCGATGGACTGGGACCTGCCCACCCGGGCACTTGGGCTCACCTGCGGAACGCCGCGGCAGGACAGCGCTGCCCTGCGGCGCGAGCTGGCCTTGCCAGATGACCCCAGCCGCTGCGTATTGGTGAGCTTCGGGGGCATGGGCTTTCATCTTGATCCGCAGGTCTTCGCCGCCTGGGGAGCCCATGAGTTCGTGGTGGCTGACCCCCGACTGGTTTCCGCGCAGGCCCCGGCGAACGTTCGTGCCCTGCAGGCTGGGGTGCGTCCCCTTGAGCTGATGCCACTCTGCGGCCGGCTGCTCACCAAGCCCGGGTACAGCAGTTTCTGCGAAGCCCTCAGCCAGGACGTGGGCCTGCATGTGGTGCACCGGGACGGTTTCGCCGAGGCTGCCGTGCTTGAGCGGGCCTTGGTGCGCCATGGGCGCCATCGGCTCTTGAGCCAATCCCAGCTCCAGCTGGGCGACTGGCAGTTGGATCAGCCGCTGGTGGCCCCCAGTGGACCGCAGTTGCAGAGCGATGGCGCCTATCAGGCGGCAGAAGCCTTGATGGCACTGGCTTCTGGGCAGCCTGCTTCCTTGATCGGCACAGGGACAGTTGATCTGTCAAGTCAATGATCAGCAGTGCCAATGATTGAGTGAAAGGCTGTTCGTGAATTCTGAACTGAATTCAAGCTGCATTCCAGTGCTGCAGGGTGATTTGAATTCATCGCTGTAGTCGTGATAACAAGTGGACGGTTGTTTGACTGGCACTATCAAGAACTCGTTCCGGTCGATCGTTTGACAAATTAGCGCCAACGAATTTGTTGTTATTGCTTCGCGATTCCTGATCGGGTTCTGCAGGTCTCAATCTTCTGCAACTCATCATCCAATTTCGCGTCAAAGCAACTTCGTTCATTCAGCACCAGCTCATTTCAGCCTTCGTCGAACCCTTCAGATCAGCTGAGTATTCCGCTCGTTCAGCTCGTTCTCCCATTTCACGTCCTGAATCCACCTATTCATCGATCGGATCAGCACCCATCGATTTCGGTGAATCAGCACCACAGCAATGGCCGTAATGTCCTTTGAATCCGTCGGTTTGCAGCGATCCACTTCCTCGGCCCGAAACTCCCGTATCCGCCACCTGCTGGTGGGAGCTTCCCTGGCCCTGCTCACCCTTCCCCTTGCGGCTCCCGCTCGGGCGACCGTTGGTGACAACGGTGATGTCCAGCTCATCGGCACCGCCACCTCGGCTGTGGCCATGCCCCGGATGTTCGCCATCACGCCGGAGCGACGGGCCCTGCTCAACACGATCCGCTACGCCGAAGGCACCTGGGCCAATGGTGATGACACGGGCTATCGCGTGATGTTTGGCGGTGGCTTGATGGATTCCCTGGAGCGCCACCCCGACCGGGTGATCCGCAGCTCCCGCTATGCCAGTGCCGCCGCAGGGGCCTACCAGTTCATGCCCTTCACCTGGGCCCTGGCCAGCCGAATCCTCGGCCTGCCGGGCTTCGGGCCCTTTGCCCAGGATCAGGCGGCTCTCCTGTTGATCCAACGCCGTGGGGCGCTGGAGCTTGCCGACCAGGGCCAGCTCACCCCCCATCTGACCGCTCGCCTGGCGCCGGAATGGGCTTCGTTCCCAACGCTGAGGGGCAGCAGTTATTACGGCCAGCCGGTTAAGCGCTTCGCCGATCTCAAGCGCTTCTACGAATGGAACCTCGCCCAGCTCAGAGGTCAGAGTGTGGCTTCCGCCGTGCCGGTGGCCAGCGTGCCTCCTGCCCCCGCCTGCAACACCAACCAGCTGGAATGTCTGCTGGAGAGAGCCGCCAGTCCTAGGCGCGGCCTCTGAAGAAATCTTCTTCGCTGGTTCCGGGCGATCCCTCAGCTTTCGCTGGGCCTGCTGTCTCCGACTGTGCGCTGGGCAATCAGGTAGGCCACCACGGCCGCCGCTCCGAATCCAAGGGAGTTGCGCAGCACCGGAAGCAACTCCGGGGTTCGTGTGATCACCGGGCCTAGCCCCAGGGCGACGAACAGGATCCCCCAGAGGGGAGAAAGCAGCAGCACCCAGGCCCAGGCCAGCCGCTCCCCTGGCTTGCGAGGGAAAGCGGCGATGCCCACCACAACGCCCCCCAGCACCGATGAACAGAAAGTGAGGATCCACTGCTCCCGCGGCAGGCCCGGTACCACCTGGCAGCCGCCTCGCTCCAGGCAGGTCTCCACGGCCGCCAGGGCATCCACGATCGCCCCGTCTTCGCCGTTGTCGCGCACGTAGTACTGATTGCCGTATCGGGTCTGCAACTCCACCCAGAAGGTGCGTGGCATCAGGGCGAACAGGGCATCCCCCACATTGAAATTGAGCAGGTTGCCGCCGCGGGGGTCGGCCACCAGCAACAGACTGCGCTCATCCAGGTTCCAGAAGTCCTTCACCGCCAGCCCTGGGGTGCGCTCGTACTGGGTCAGCACCCGCAGCTTCCAGCCGCTGGCCTGCTCGAAGGCGGTGAGCTGGTCTTCGAGGCTGGCGCGCTCGGCCTCACTCAGGGCCCGGGCCAGGTCGATCACCGGCGTGGGGTGGTCCGGCAGGAGTTGGGGGTTGTCGGCGGCCAGGGCGGCCGGGTTCCCAACAGGCGCCAGCAGCACCAGGGTCAGGCTCAGCAGGGCAGGGGCCACCAGGGCCATCAGGCGAGCGAGCCAGGGATGGTGGGATCGAAGGGATGCTCCCATGCGCCTGCTGCGATGATCCAGCATTCTCTCTGACCCCCCTGCCCGAGCGCGTCCCCCCCGACGGCACTACTCAGGAGGCCCTCCCGGACTGGCTCCGCCAGCGCCTGAGCGCGGCCGGCGGGGATGTGCCCTTCAGCGCCTACATGGCCTGGGTGCTCCACGATCCGGAGCATGGTGCCTACGGAGCTGGCAGGCTGCGGATCGGCCCCGGGGGTGATTTCACCACCGCACCCTCCCTGGGGCCGGCCTTCGCCGAGCTGCTGGCCCCCCAGCTCGCCGACTGGCTGGAGAGCCTGGCCCGGGCATTCCCTGACGGGCGCCTAGCCCTGGTGGAGGCGGGACCGGGCGAGGGGCAACTGGCCCTTGATCTCTCTGGCGCCCTGGCCCAGGGCTGGCCGGGCTTGGCTGAGCGGCTGGAATTGGTGCTGGTGGAGCCCAATCCAGGCATGGCCAGCCGCCAACGCCAGCGTCTGGCGAGCTGTCCACTGCCGGTGCGCTGGAGCTCCTTCGAGCAGTTGGAGGAGCAGCCCGTGCGCGGGGTGGTGCTGGCCCATGAGGTGCTCGATGCCCTGGCGGTGGAGCGCTTTGTGCACCATGAGGGCCACTGGTGCCGCCAGCGGGTGCGGCTCGCCGCTGGCGGACTGGAGCTGGTGGCGGCTGAACCCCTCAGCCACACTGAGCGCGAAACCCTGGCCGATCTGGACCTGGCTGAGCCGGGTGGCGGGCGGCCCGAGGGTTGGTGCAGCGAGTTGCACAGCGGCCTTGGCCCCTGGATGGCCGGCTGCGGTTCCGCCCTGGTCAGCGGTTGGTTGCTGGTGATCGATTACGCCCTGGAGGCCTGGCGCTACTACGCCCCGGCGCGCTCAGCCGGAACCTTGATGGCCTACCGGGGCCAGCGTGCCCAAGCCGATCCCCTGCTGGATCCAGGCTCCTGGGACCTGACCGCGCACCTCTGCACCGACAGCCTCGACCGGGCCGCCCTGGATGCCGGATGGCAGCCCCTGGGCCAGTGCCGCCAGGGGGAAGCGCTGTTGGCCCTCGGGCTGGCCCAGGCCCTCCACAGACTTTCGACCGCTGAAGAACGACTGGCCTTGGCTGACCGATTGGGACGGCGGGAGGCGCTGTTGCGGCTGGTGGATCCGGCCGCCCTGGGGGAGTTCCGCTGGCTGGCCTATGGCCGAGCCCTGCCTGCGGAAAGCGCCACCCAGGTGGCCCTGCCGCTGTTCCTGCGGGAGCCGCCCCCGCCCCTGCGCTGATCGCGCTGCCGACTGGTCGGATCAGATCGGCCTCAAGGTCGCGACCGATCTTCCTGCGCTGACTTCACCGGAGACGGCACCACGAGAACGAAAGCCCCTTTTCCGAAGGCGTCGCCCTGCCAGCGGTAGCGATCCACTGCTGCTTTCGGTTGGGTGCCCTCCAACGGCTCGTGATGCACCACCAGCCCCTGGCCATCGATGGTCACCTCCACGGCACGCAGGCCTGGCCGCGAGCGCAGCTGCTGGGCCCGACCCTGCCGGTCGTTCAGCGGCTGCCAGGTGATGTAGGTCTGATATCGCCAGCGGGCTGGATCCCCGTCCGCTGGGCCCAGGGTGAATTCCACCGCGAACAACCGGCCGCTGTTTTCACCCCGATCGAACTCCGGCGCCGTGAAGTAATCACGGTCGGACTCCGCGCTGTTCACCGGGCTGGAGAAGCTCCCGATCACCCGTTCCCCGGCGGCCATGAAGGCTTCAGGAGGGCCGAACTGCAATGGGGAGAGAATCGCAAATGGCTCCAGCGGGCTGGTCGGATCGATGGAAGGAGAAGGCGGCATCGGTGCTGGAAGTGGAAGGGCGCGATCGGCCTTCGCTCGCAGTGGAGTCGAACCGCAGGAGTTCGCGCTCAGAAGCAACAGCATCGCCGCGAGGCCCACCCCAAGCTTGTGCAGCGTCAGCTGGCGCCCCATCGCCGACCACCTTGAAGGGTGCAAACTCATCCTGGCGGACACACCGTTCGCCGCCACCCCGTCAAAGTGGCCAAGGTGCACGAACCGCCCCTCAGCTGAGCTCCCTCAGCATCTGAAGGATCAGGGCAGGTTCCAGATCATCGCGGATCTCGACCTTCCCAATCGCGGTGGGCAGCACGAACCGCACGCGTCCGTCGCGAACCTTCTTGTCGCTTTGCAGGGTGGTGAGCACCGCATCGGGATCCAGGGGCGGCAGGGCGAGGGGCAGCCCAGCCTTGGCGATCAGGGCCCGCTGGCGCTCCTGATCAGAGCTGCTCCAGAGACCGAAAGCCACGGCAATGGCGCCGGCCCCGAGCATCCCCAGCCCCACGGCCTCCCCGTGCAGGAAGGTGCCATACCCGGTGAGGGTCTCCACGGCATGGCCGAGGGTATGGCCGTAGTTGAGGATCGCCCGCAGGCCCCCCTCCCGCTCATCGGCGGCTACCACCCGGGCCTTGGCGGCGGCGGAGCGCTCCAGCAGCAGCTGGAGCATGGCGGGCTCCACGGCCTCCAGTCTGGAGAGATCGGCGGCGGCCTCCAGCTCGGTGAACAGTTCCGGATCGCCGATCACCCCGTACTTGATCACCTCCGCCATGCCTGAGCGGAACTCTCGCTCCGGAAGGGTGGTGAGGGTGTCGGGGTCGATCAGCACCAGGCGGGGCTGATGGAAAGCCCCGATCAGGTTCTTTCCCCCGGGGTGGTTCACCCCGGTCTTGCCGCCGATGGCCGCATCCACCATGGCCAGCAAGGTTGTGGGCACCTGGACCACGGCGATTCCCCGCAGCCAGGTGGCGGCGGCAAAGCCCGCCATGTCGCCCACCACTCCCCCTCCGAGGGCCACGATCGCCGAGCTGCGCTCCAGATGGGCGCCAAAGGCGGCGTCGTGGATCAGGCCCACGGTGGCGGGTTTTTTTTGCTCCTCTCCGGCCTCCACCACGACGGTGCTCACCTGGAAGCCGGCCCGTTCCAGGCTGGCTCGCACAGGATCGCCGTAGAAGCCCTCCACCAGCGGATTGCTCACCAGCAGCACCTTGGTGCCCGCCTTCAGGGCCGCTTGCACCATCAGTACTCCCAGCTGATCCAGCCCCCCTGCCCCCAGATGGATCGGGTAGGGGTTGGCTTCCAAGGCCACAGGGATGGTGCGCAGGGGGGCGGAGGCGATGGGGGTCACGGGCGTTCGGAGCTGGTCGCTTCTGCGTCAGTCTGCTCTCGCCCATGGGGCCGTTGGGCCGCCGCTTGAGGGTGCAGCACCAGTTGTGGGAAGGGAATCTCGATCCCCTGCTGCTTGAAGGCATGCCAGATGGCGTTGGCGATCTCGCTGCAGATGCCGACGTTGTCCATCGGATTGGCGATCCAGAAGCGCACGGCGTAGTTGATCGAGGAGTCGCCGTAGCTCAGCAAAAGGCCCTTGGGCGCCGGCTCGGCCAGCACCCGGGTGCAACCGCTGGCGGTGGCCTCCAGAAGCGCCATCACCTGCTCCGGATCCTGGTGGTAGGCGGCCGACACCAGCACCTGGCTGCGGCGCAGGCTGTCGCTCCCGGTGTAGGTGGTGGTCGTGTTGGTGAAGAAGGTCTGGTTGGGGATCACCAGCTCGGCGTTGTCGCGGTTGCGCCAAAGCACCGCCGCCCGCAGCCCGAGGCTGCGCACTTCGCAAGGATCGCCATCGATGAACAGCACCTCCCCGGGGCGCACCGATCCTTCCACCAACAGCCACAGCCCACTGACGAAGTTGGAGAACACCTCCTTGATGCCGAAACCCAGGCCCACCGAAAGGCCACCGGCGATGGCCAGGATCGCGTTGCCCCTGATCCCCAGGTGATCAATCACCAGCAGGATCCCGAAGCCCACCAGCAGGTAGCGGATCATCAGCTCCATCGCCCTCCGGCCGCTCTCGCTGATGCCGATGCTGCGCTGCACCACCCACGCCAGCCAGATCGCCGGCAATCCCGAGGCCGTGACGAGCAGGTAAAGGGTGGCCATGGCAGAAAACAGCTGGCCCAGATTGATCGGGGCGCCGAAGTAGACCCCCAGGGGAATCACGCCGAGGTCGTTGACGCTGTCGAGCCGCTGGATCAACCCCAGGGCGGCGGCGATGAAGAAGGCCGGCTTGATCACCTGGGTATAGAGGCTCAGGACCACGCGTCCCTCCAACCGCCGCAGCAGCAGCACCCGCAGCGCCTCCAGAAGGATCCAGATGGCCTGAAGCCCGGCGAAATACAGCACCAGGCCGAAAGGCTGGCCCAGAAGCGCCAGCAGGGCGCCCAAGAGCAGGATCAACGCCAGCTTGAGCCCATCGAACTGGATGATCGAATGTCGCCAGCGGGGACGCAGGGCCAGATGCAGGGAGGTCACGATCACCAGCCAGCCGGCCAGTTGCATCACCACCGAGAGGCGCTGCAGGTAGCCGAACCAGCCGCCGATTTCATAGAGGAACTGGTTCACGGGGGATGGGCCAGGCGTTGGTTGAGCATCTCGATGGCCTGGGGTCCGTCGGCGGCGCCGAAGATCATCGAGGTGAGCACGCCACGGAGCTGGGCCTCGCGCGGATCCCCCTCGATCAGGTTGACGTTGAAGAGGTCGTAGGCCATCGACTGGGCCATGCTCTTCTCCAGGGCAGCCAGCACCTGGGAGCTGGTGATCGGCACATTCACGTAGCGGTTCACCGGCAGGGCATCGTTGCTGTCCACGGTGGCGGCGCGCTGCACCAGGGGATTGATGCTGAACTCCGCCAGGGCCTGACTGATGTCGCGCTGATTCGGGCTGGAGTCCCGCCCGAAGGCCCAGACCCGCAATCGGGCGATCGGACTGGCCTGCCCCTCGGGTCCCGAGGGCAGAGGCGCGACCCCAAGGCGTGAGCCCATCTCCTTCTGCAGGAGCGCGATATGGCGGCCGCGGCAGGCGATCCAGTCCAGATCCCCCTTGACCAGACCGCTGAGCAGCTCGTCGGTGCTGCCGAAGAAGGTCACCCGTTGCTGGTCGCTGGCCTGGTCCAGCCAGCTGAGCCAGCGCAGCAGGCCCGCTCGATCGGCGGGAAGCAGCTTGGCCGCGCTGGCGGAAGCCCTCTGCGGTTGAAGCAGGTGTTGCAGGGCCGAGGTCGCTCCAAGGCCCCCAGCGCTCCAGTAGAGGTCGGCCGGTTCCAGGGAGAGTCCGATCGAGGCTCCCCGGGCGCTGATCGTCAACAAGTCCTCAAGGGTTTGAGGAGCCTTCTTCAGCACCTTGCGGTCGTAGCAAGCCACCTGGGGCAGGCTGAACACAGGCAGCGCCGACCAGCCTCCCTTGGTCCGGAAACCGCTCAACATCTTCGGCTGCACCTGGGCGCTGATCGCCTCCGGCAGGTGCACCGTCCGCGTCATGCCGGCGCGGTGCATGGCCAAGGCCGAGCTGCCGTTCACCAGCATCAGGTCGGGGCCCAGGCCCGTGCGGTCGCGGCGAATCACCTCAGCCTGCAGGTCGGCTTCGGGGAAGAACAGCAGCTGAACACCCACCTTCGGATGGATCAGCCGGAAATCCTTGATGAACCGGCCCAGCAGTGATCGCAGGTGTCTGTCCTGGAGCTGTTTGCTCTGGTTCTCGGGGTTGAGACCGATGTAGACGTACACCGTTCCCGCCAGCTCACGGCTGCCTTGGCGGCTCGGGGCCGAGCAGGCCGCCAGGGCAAGGGGCACCACCAGGGCGGCCAGGGCACGGCCTAGGCGGGTGAGGTTGATCTGACTCAGGGCGTTCACGCCGTAAGGGTAGATAGCCTGCCCGAAGTCGCCATTTCCCATGGCCCCGGCCCGAGCCACCCTCACCGCCTGGGGTTTTCTGGCACCGGGCCTCCTGTTGATCGGCCTCTCGGTGCTGGTGCCGGCGCTGATGGCGCTGGTGATGAGCTTCAGCCAGAGCGGCCTTGATGTGAGCGAGCCGCTGCGCTTCGTGGGCCTGGCCAACCTGCGCCGGCTGGCCCACGACCCGATGTTCTTCCGGGTGCTGGGAACAACGTTCCTTTATCTGGTCGGGGTGGTGCCGCCGATCGTGCTCGGTTCCCTCGCCCTGGCGGTGCTGGTCAACCGCCAGCTCCCCGGCATTCATCTGTTTCGCGGGGCCTTCTACACACCCGTGCTGGTGTCGATCGTGGTGGCTGCGATCGCCTTTCGCTGGCTCTACGCCGAAAACGGCCTCCTCAACGGCTGGCTCAGCACCCTGCTGGGGGAGCGCTTCAATCCGATCGGTTTCCTCAGCGATCCACGGCTGGCCCTGCCCTCGGTGATGGTGGTGACCCTCTGGAAAGGTCTGGGCTATTTCATGGTGATCTTCCTGGCGGGCCTCCAGGGCATCTCCCCGGAGTTGTACGAAGCCGCCTCCCTCGATGGCAGTGAGGGCTGGCGCCGGCACCTGGACATCACCCTGCCGTTGCTGAGGCCTTACATCACTCTGGTGGCGGTGATCTCAGCGATTTCGGCCACCAAGGTGTTCGAGGAGGTCTTCCTGATGACCCAGGGTGGCCCGGCCGATGGCACACGAACCCTCGTGTACTACGTCTATGACCAGGCGTTCTCCGAATTGGAGATCAGCTATGCCTGCACCGTCGGGCTCGCCCTGTTCGTGATCGTGCTGCTGCTGAGCCTGGTGCGTTTCCTGGTGGCGGGGGAGAAGGGTCTCACCTGATGCCCAGGGGCCAGGGATTTGGGTCAAGGGAGCGAGCGGCATCGGATGGCAAGCTGGCCTCCTTTCCAGTGTTGTGACTGAGGTGGGCCGTTGAGCGGTGAATCCGGCACCCCGTCCAGCGATCCAGCGCTCAGCACCCGCTCGGCCATCGGGATCGTGGGTGGCGGCCAGCTGGCCCTGATGCTTGCCGAGGCCGCCGCCGAGTTGGGAGTGGAGCTGCATGTGCAGACTCCCGCGTTGGACGACCCTGCCGCCGCCCTGGCCGCCGTCGTTGTTCAGGCCGATCTGGGCAACGCGGCCGCGACACGACGGCTGGGGGCGCGCTGCCGGGCGATCAGCTTCGAGAACGAATGGGTCGATCTGGAGGCCCTGGCTCCCCTGGCGGCGGAGGGTCTGGTGTTCCGCCCCAGCCTGGCGGCGTTGGAGCCCCTGGTCAGCAAGCGTCGTCAACGGGAGCTGCTGGAGCGCCTGCATCTGCCCTCACCCCGCTGGCTGCCCTTGGAGCGCCTGAGCGATCCCCTGCCGCCGGATGAGATCCCGCCACCCCCAGGCCCCGGGAGCGCGGAACCTGGCCCGGTCTTCGACCTTGGCTTTCCATTGATGGCCAAGGCCTCCACCGGTGGCTACGACGGCAAGGGCACCGTGGTGATCGCTGATCCAGGGGCCCTCAAGACGTTGCTGGAGCGGGTGGATCCTGCTGAGTGGATCCTCGAGGAGCTCGTTGCCTTCGAGCAGGAACTTGCCCTGGTGGCCTGCCGCGATGGCCAGGGTCAGGTGGCCTGGTTCCCCTTGGCCCGCACCCATCAGCACCAGCAGGTGTGCGATTGGGTGCTGACACCCGCTTCCGTTGACCAGGCTGTAGAGGCCCTGGCTCGCAACGTGGCCGCTTCGATTATGGCCAGCCTCGATTATGTCGGTGTGCTTTCGATCGAGTTCTTTTACGGGCAGGGTGGTCTGGTGGTGAACGAGCTGGCGCCGCGTACCCACAATTCCGGCCACTTCACGATCGAGGCCTGCTCGACCAGCCAGTTCGCCCAACAGGTGCGAATCGTCAGCGGTGGAGACGTGGCAGACATCGAAGGTGATGGGCCCGGAGCCCTGATGGTGAACCTGCTCGGCATCGAGCAGAGCGCCCTGGAGGAGGCCGAGCGGCGAACGGCCCTGGCGAAACTGAGCGGGGCCCACCTGCATTGGTACGGGAAGCGGGAGTCGCGGCCGGGGCGCAAGCTGGGGCATCTGACCGTGCTGATGCAGTCGACCACCCCAGCCGAGCTCGAGCTTGAAGCTGATCGGCGTCTGGCGGAGATTCGTTCGATCTGGCCCCTTCCACCAGCTTCGGCCACCTAGAGTGTGATCGGACTGCTGTGTTGGTCACTGCCTTCTACAGTTTTCTGATCTGACTCCCTTTTCGACTTGGGGGGTCTGTCGCGACGGCAACGTAGGCCGGCCTTGAGCCGGAAACGAAACCCCGCTTTGACCCCCCTTCTGGTTCATCCAGGTCGGAATCTGGGGCAGAACGGCATGGCGGTCCACCCTTTTCACCCATCAGCCCTTGGGCGCGGCGGGCGTCCCCAGTGGGCCCACCACGACCACGCCGATTGAGCCAGACGGCGGGATCTGCGGGGTCATTGACGGGTCTGATGCCGGCCGTCTCCAGGCCATCTCCAGATGAGACTTCTGGCGGGGACTGGCTCGTGGCAGGCCGCCCGGATCGCCTAGCTTGCGAAGAGGCCCCATATCTTCAGCAATGCCGGAGCAACGTCTCACGCTTCGTCAATTTCTCAATCAAGACATCGGCACCTTGCTGGGAAAGAGCGTTCGTGCCCCCAGGAGCCCAGAGCGGGCCAAGGCCCTGCGTTCCTCCCGCCACCTGGCTCCGATTGGCGCTGAGGCGATCGAGGGTGAACTGGTTTGCTCCGAAGGCAAGGCCGTGCCTGTTTCCCTCTGGGATCTGAGTGAGTCGGGTTTCTGCGTCGTCGTCCATGGGCCAATGACAGATCAGATCGAACACACTGTGACGATCAAGCTCCGTGATTGCTCCAGCCCGGAGCAACTCCAGCTGTTCGGCAGGATGCGCTGGTCCGATCGGGTGGCCGGTACCACCTTCGCTGGCCTTCGTCTCAAGACCCCGCCCTCCGTCCTGCGCCAATCCTTTCTGGGCCGCTACCTGCAGCCGTGATGGCTTCTAGGCCAGGCCGTTAAGGTCTTAGGCACCTGCTGAAGGCATGATTCGCCGATGCCGACCAGTCGTTCGAAGGCCCGCTCCGAGCGGTTCCGCTTCGGCTGGATCAGTCTGCTGATCGGAGCGCTGCTCACCGTTCTGATCATGGCCAACGCTGCTCACGAACGGCGCGTCGGCAACACCCAGATTGCCGACGACAGCCTGTTGATGCTCTGGTCGCCGGCCATCTTCCTCGTGGCGGGGGTGGTGTTCATCGCCCGGGGCCTGGCGATTGAAAACCCGCTCAAGTCTCTGTCCAGCTTCAGGCTGCCCCGGCGGCCACAATTCCTCAAGCCTCGGCCGAAGGCTGGTCCCGCTTCCGAACGGAGCGGCAGGCGGCAAGCCCGGAGGGCAGCCCCTCGAGCCATGGGTGTGGGTGATTCTCGAGCCAGTGCGAACGGTTCTGGACCTGAGGACCCGGAAGCGGCCCCTGGGGGCACACCTGCACCGGAGCAGGAACTCATGACACAGGAGAGTCCCCTCGATGATCGTTACCGGCAGGCCTGTGCGGAATTGGGGGTCGAGCCTGGCACCGACTGGATGGTGATCCGGGCGATCTGGCGCCGCAAGCTCCAGACCTGGCACCCTGACCAGGGGGGGGACCACGAGGTCTGGTTGCGCAAGACCGCCGCCTACACCCTGCTTGAGGCCTGGGAGCAGTTCAAGGCCTGAGTGGCATGCTGCCGGCCGGTGGATGGACCAGGGTGGCCGCCACCAGCGCCCCCATTCCTCCAGCGACACCAGGTCCCGTTCCGGTCTTCGCCAGGGGTGTTTGACGGAAATGGGCGCAGCGTTCCCACTGAACCGGCCGGCCGGGTGATGGGAGGCCGCCGGCGAAGGCGGTAGCGACCTTGTCCCAGCCTTGCTGGTGACCACCAGCCAGCCTGCCCCGCTAGGGGGCGGGCATCTGCAAGGGCTTGGGAACGGCGTCCTCGCCGGGAAGGACGGGGAACCCCTGGAGCACCACTGCCTTGTCCTGATGCTCCAGCCGCTGCCGGTCCTGCTGATGCTGCAGCCCCAGGGTCCGGCGGGCCTCGTTCACGACGCCCATCGGATCAGGCCTTGATCACCTGGTCCCGTCCCTGGCGCTTGGCCTCAAGCAGGGCCAGATCACTGCGGATCAGCAGGGTTTCGCTGGTGTCCTCCTCCCGGCGCCACTCCGACACCCCCAGGCTGACCGTGACCTTCACCATGCCCTTCTCGGTGGGGATGCGCACCTCCTTGACCATGGTGCGGATGGATTCAGCCACCCGCAGACCGGCACTGATGGTGGAGCCGAAGAGCAGCACAACAAATTCCTCGCCTCCGGTGCGGCAGAGCATGTCGGTACCGCGCAGCCGCGTTCGAACCACTTCCACCAAGGCGACCAGCACCTGATCACCCACGTCGTGGCCATAGGTGTCGTTGACATTCTTGAAGAAATCGATGTCCATGGCGATGGCGCAGATGCCCGCTCCGGAGCGTTTGCCGCGCAGGATCTCTTCGTTGAGGCGACGGAACAATTCGCGGCGGTTGAAACAGCCGGTCAAGGGATCAATCGTGGTGAGTCGTTCCAGTTCCTGTTCCCGTGCTTCCAGAGCCTTGTTCGTGCTCTGCAGGCTGTTGGTCAGTCGGTTGATGTCTTCGCCTCGCTGGTTGACGATCAGGGCAAGATCCTGAAGTTCAGTTACCAGGGAGAGCTTCAACTCGGGAAGATGTTGCGCGTTGAGTTGGCCATCCGTGCCGATGCTGGTTAAGGGGCTCAGCATCAGTGTGAACTGGTTGTCGATGAAGCGTGCAAACACCTCACTAAGGAAAGAACCAAGCACAAGAATCCAAGCCAGAGTGCCAAGGAAGCGGGCACTGGCCAGTTGTAATTGGATCACATTGTTGGCAGCAGCTTCTACGATCAAAACCGTGTACTCCTTGACCACACCATTGATCTCATAAGCGTTGAAGCTCTGTTGGCGGGCCCAGTAGCTCTGCACCCAGCGCTTCATTTCCGGCATCGGTTGGCGCGGGGAAATCAGCCCGAGTCTGTTGGCTTTGATGGTGCTGTTGGTCGCTTGGCTGTAGTCGCTGCGAAGGTCCTTGAACAGCTGGCGGTTGGAGCTATAATGAATCCCCTCGTTGGAGTTCACTTCAAAGTTGATGTCATGATGCGTGCTGATCGGATCGTCGGTCAGACGCTCATTACTTTTCACATTCTTGATGATCACATCCGAGGCAATATCTAGCCTGTCCAGGACACCGTCCTGAACGCTGTTCACCAGCTCGTGACTGCTCATCACCGTGAGGATCAGGCTCGGCACGGCAATCGATAGAAAGGTGATCGCCAGGATCAGATCTTTCAGGGAGAGTCCGCGCACCCGGCCCACGGGTGCCAAGGTCTTGATCGCCAAAAAGATGGCGAAGGCGAGCGCGGTGTTGAGCACCCCATTCACACCCTGCTTGAGGGCCGCCAGAGTCGTGTTCGGCAGGTCGATGCCGATCACTTGGTGGTAAATGAGAAACACCAGCGGGGCCCCTAGCACCAGCCAGTAGAGAACGTCGCCCACCACGGCATGGCCATAGCGGCTATGGCCGTTCCGGCGCATGATCGTCTTCACCGCAAGGGTGAGCCAGATGATTTCGGCGCCGAAGGTAAGCACAGCCCAGCCGTGACCCCACAAGATGATCGTGGCGAGTGAGGCGATCAGCCCGATCGGGATCGCCCGGACCCCCCCACCCAGTAGCAACACCAGCACCGGCACAATCGAGCCGAGCAGCAAATGAACGCCGAACAGCAGTGGAATCGGTTGAAGGTTGAGACCAAAGCCCACCAAACCAAGGGCCAGCACAAGCAGCCACTGGCGTGGCCCCCGGCGCCAGCGATCGAGTGGATGGTGAGGGCTAGTTGCCATGAAATGCCTTGGAGCCGACTCGACCCGTGGGGGCGTTCAAGCAATCACCCCCTTTTAGCCGATGATCTGTGAACGGAACGGGGTTGTTGCCATACTTCCCTATGGCCGGGTCAACAGCCGCGCCAGGCCTTCCTCCAGTTGTTCGGTGCTCCAAGTGCCAGTCACGAACACTTCCTGGGCTGAATGACCTCGGCGGGCGATGACCTTGTGGCCCCCTTGGATCGTTGTTGAGACCCGAAGCCGCAATTGATCCGAGCGGCCTTTCACCCGACAGATCACCGCAGGGGTGATGGTGTCGATGCCCGGTTGGGCGGCCAAGGCCTTGAGCACTGGGATCAATCCCTCGATGTACGTGCTGTGGGTGATCACCACCCGTCCCATCGGTTTGCCCTGGCAGGTCCGTAGCTTACAAAGTCTGCCAACATGGTGACCCCCGCCGCACCGGGATGCCTGCAGATGGCCAGGATTCAGGCTCGCACCTCCCAGGTGAGCACTCAATGTCTGGCGCAGAGGTCTCAGGGTCACTTGATCGGCCAGCGATTGCCGAGCGCCTGAGCCATGCCCTGGGTGTCCCCGTGGAAGTTGTGAGCCGTCAGGACCCGGTGCATCATCGGGTCACCGGTCTGGCGGTCTGTTCCGGGAAGGTCCTGAGCTATGTCATCGATGCCCAGACCCGCACCGTGGCCACCCGCAACCTTCTTCAGCTCACTCGCCTGAGCCGCGAGGCGGCCTAGGCCCGCTCAAGGGGGGCCATGGTCAGCCCCTCCTGACTCAGTTGCTGGTGGTATAGCTCGGCCTGCTCCATCGGCCCGCTCCACACCACCGCCGACCCCTGGGAATCGATCCTCTGGGCCAGTTTCCAGGCTTGGTCAGGCCCCATGGCTGGGATGTAGCGCACGAGGCAGTCCACCACGTGCTGGAACGTGTTGACGTCATCGTCAAGCACCACCACGTTGAAGGTGGGGTAAGGCTCCTGCAGCCGGCGGCGCTCCAGCACCGGTTGGCCGCGGCTGGGGGTGGCGCTCAGCTGGTTCATCTCCCGGTTCGCACCACCCCCAAGCCTAGGTACAGTGACAGCGATTGTTGTTCCGATGGCGCCATGTTGATCTCCCTGGGCTGGGCCTCGTTGGCGGCGGTGTTCACCCTCTCCATCGCTTTTGTGGTCTGGGGCCGCAACGGTGACGGCAGCATCAGTTTCTGAGCTTCGCCGTCCACTGCTGCGCCTGGATCGAGGACACCGATGAGCGAGCTGCAACTCAACACAGCTCTCGCAAGCCTGGCTGCCGTTCTGCTCGTCTTCGTCAGCGGCGGTGTGATCTACCTCTCCACGGTCGAGTGGCGTGATCGGCGGCGTCGCAACCGCCCTGAATCAAAGCGGCGCACCTGAGACCCGCCATGGTTCAGCTCTCGGCAGCCGGCCTGGCCGGCTCCCTGCGTCGTTCCCCGCCTCCGTTTCCCGCCGCCCTCACGGCCACGGTCACGGCGCTGCTGCTGTTGGTTCCGGCTCTTTGGCTTGCCCATCACCCCCGTCCCCAGGCCCGGGGGCTGGAGCGCATCCTGGCCGTGTCGGCGATGCTGCAGAGCTTTCCGTCCAATCCTCGGCGCCCGGCCCCAGACCTTTGGGTCCAGCGCCTGGGTCCTGATTCTTCCAGGCTCTGGAAACTGCAGCGGGGCAATTGGTGGCAGCTCTGGGGGCGCCATGGCGACGCAGGGCTCTATCTGGTTTTGCCCGCCGACAGTTTCAGGGCCGCCGCGGTTGGGTTGCCTGCTGGCAGTTTGCGTGTGGATGATCTGGTGGTTCTGGCGCCCGATCCCCTGGCGGCCAGCCTGCTCAAGGAACCCCTGGCCCTGAAACAACGTCAGCCTCGGGGCCTGGAGGAGCGTTGCGTCAGTCAGCTGCGCAGCCAGCAGGTCGTCTACTGGACCGACACGGCCCTGGGTCAGATGCTGGGACCGCTTTCCTCGCTGCTGCAAGGCTTTCAGCAAGGATGCCTGCAGCTTGGAGGTCAGGGCGCCACGCTCACCTGGCAGGGGGAGACCTCCTCCACCCCAGGGTTGCTGAGTCGCCAGCCGGCCCCCTTGCGGGCGATCCAACAACCTCGCCCCCTTGGGGAGAACCTCCTGCTGGAGCTGCGTGGCGAGCGACTTGATCTGATCCTGGCGGACCTGCTCGATCGCCAGATGATCCGTGAACCCCTGGCCAGCCGCTATGGCATCGGCGATCGCCAGCTGGACCTGCTTCGGCGCACGCCTTTCCTGATGCGCCTCAAGCCCCAGCCCAAGGGTCCCTTCCAGGCCTCCCTTGAGTTGCAGCTGGCCGTAGGAGATCAACGCCCTCGATGGGCGGCGCTGCTGGGCCCGCTGCGCAAGGCCTTGCTCGATCAGGGACTCGGGGAGTCCAGCCCGCAGATCCACCCCACCAGCAGCCCGTCGGTGCTCCCCACCAGTTCCTGGCAGAGGGATGACGGCACCGTTGTCGGGGGCTGGCGCTGGCTGAGCCCGGCGTCCAGCCGTGAGCCCCAACTGCTGTTCTTCCTGGGTCCAGAGCCCTCAAGGGCTGGAACCAGCCTCGCCTGGCCTGATGCCCGGCCCCAGGGTGGCGTAGCGCTGGACCTGCGGATCCGCCCCGCCGCCCTGGGGGCCCTGGGCCTGCTGCCAGCCGATCTGCCCTTGTTGGTGCGCCGTTCCGATCAGTTGAGCCTGCTCAGCGGCGTTGGCCAGGGGGTTGGCCGTGGCGGTGGTCGTTCAGGCAGCCTCAGCGGCTCTCTGCAGCTGCCGTCTCGCCTTCGCTGAGTCCGCCGCTGGCCTCTGGGGCTTCCGCTGCGTTGGTTGCGTCTCCAGGGGCCTGGGAGAGATCTTTGCTTGCCGCGTCGGCACTGGAGGCCCGCTCGCGGCGCCGGCGCTCGGCGGCCAAGGTCTCCTCCATCATCTCCACGGCCTGGGCCATGCGCTCCAGGTTCGAGGTGTAGAGCCCCAGATCCTTGTCGACGCGACCGCGAATCAGGCCCATGGTTTCCGCCACCCCGTGGGCCGCCTGACGCAGGGCTTCGGGCTCCAGAGCCTCTGACCCCTTGGCCTGCTCAAGCAGGCTGAGCAGACCCACGGCCACCAGACGTGAATAGTGGAAGTCGGGCCTCTGGATGCTGGCCAGGGCGCTGCCCAGGGGTTCGGGGGCCCCTTCCCCCTGGTGATCCAGCCAGGACTTCACCGTTTCCAGGTCGTGGTCACCGATGGCGGCCACCGCCGCCTGCCGCTGCTGGCGCAGATGGCTGGCATCGAAGCCGGAGGAGGCGCAGATGGCCTGGAACAGGGGCTCTTTTTGCTCCGGAGGGCGGTACCCCCTGGCAAATCCGTCGAACACCTGGACCAGGCCGGAGGCGAACAGGGCATCCGGCTGGAATCCCTTCTGGTGGCTGAGCAGATGCATCTCCACCAGCAACTCATCGACGAGACGCCGATAGAGGGGAGCAATCACATGGGGGAAGGCGCCGTGGAAGGCGCGCTTGCTGTCGGACACGGTGAGACTTGCGCTCACACTTCTCGGGCTAGGGATGATTGGACCCTAGCGCTCACGGGGCTCGTTAAGATCGATTCAACCGCGCTCTCCCTGCCCATGATCCCGATCGTGATTGAAGAGTCGGGCCGTGGCGAGCGCGCGTTCGACATCTATTCACGGCTGCTCCGGGAGCGGATCATCTTCCTGGGGGAACCGGTCACAGCCGAGTCGGCAAACCGGATCGTCGCCCAGCTCCTCTTCCTGGAGGCTGAAGATCCCGACAAGGACATCTTCCTCTACATCAATTCACCCGGCGGCTCCGTGTACGACGGCCTGGGCATCTTCGACACCATGCAGCACATCAAGCCCGATGTGCAGACCGTCTGTGTGGGTCTCGCCGCCAGCATGGGCGCTTTCCTGCTGAATGCCGGTGCCAAGGGCAAGCGCAGCAGCCTGCACCACTCGCGGATCATGATTCACCAGCCCCTTGGCGGTGCCCGTGGCCAGGCCAGCGACATCCGCATCCAGGCTGATGAAATCCTCTACCTCAAGGACAAGCTCAACAGGGAGCTTTCCGAGCGCACCGGCCAGGAGCTGGAGCGGATCCAACAGGACACTGACCGCGACTTCTTCATGTCTCCCCACGAAGCTCAGGCCTACGGTCTGATTGACAAGGTGATCGAAAAGCGTCCGATTCGACCGGTCTGAAGCCAGGAGTTGTACTCAAAAAAAAGAGCGTTCAAACCATCAGCTGAACGCTCTTTGCCACCATCGATGTCAATGATTCACCGGCTCATCCGGCTGTGCTGCTGATCAACGGTGAGTAGCGGTCCTTCTCGGGAATATCGGCGAACTCGGAAAGGATCGCCCTGAACTCATCGCCATCGAGAGTTTCCTTCTCGATCAACAGCTCCACCAGCCTGTCCATGGCTTCGCGGTGATCGGCCACAAGCTTGAGGGTTGCCTGGTAGGAGTCTTGAACGATGCCACGCACCGCCTCGTCGATCTTGCTGGTGATCGAATCGGACACATCGCTGCGGGTCATCAGATCGCGACCCAGGAACACCTCCTGGTTACCTGCCTCCAGGGAGACCGGGCCTAGATCGCTCATTCCGAAACGCGTGACCATCTGACGTGCCATCGAGGCCACCTGCTGGATGTCGCCGCCGGCTCCGGTGGTCACCTCGGAGTGACCAAAGACCACATCCTCGGCCGCTCTCCCCCCCAGGGCACCCATGATCCTGGCCTTCAGCTGTGCACGGCTCACCAGCATCTGCTCCTCGTCGGGAGAGAACCAGGTCAGACCCTGGGCCTGGCCGCGGGGGATCAAGGTGACCTTCTGCACCGGGTCGTGCTGCTTGACCAGGGTTCCCACCAGGGCATGGCCAACCTCGTGATAGGCGATCAGGCGCTTGCTGCGACCGTCGGTGAGAGGCTTGCCCTCCATGCCGGCAATCACCCGATCCACGGCGTCATCAATTTCGGCAAGGGTGGTGGCCTCCTTGCGCCGGCGGGCGGTGAGAATCGCCGCCTCGTTGAGCAGGTTCGCCAGATCGGCGCCTGTGAACCCAGGTGTGCGGCGAGCGACCGCTTCAAGCGACACATCGTCTGCCAGCTTCTTGTTCCGCGCGTGCACGTTGAGAATCGAAAGCCGACCTTTGATGTCGGGCGGATCCACGCCCACCTGACGGTCGAAGCGGCCTGGCCGCATCAACGCCGAATCGAGCACGTCGGCCCGGTTGGTGGCGGCAATGATGATGATGCCGCTGTTGCCCTCGAAGCCGTCCATCTCGGTGAGCAGCTGGTTGAGGGTCTGCTCGCGTTCGTCGTTGCCGCCACCGATACCGGCACCCCGCTGCCGACCCACGGCATCGATTTCATCGATGAAGATCAGGCAGGGGCTGTTTTCCTTCGCCCGCTTGAACAGATCGCGCACCCTGCTGGCGCCCACGCCAACAAACATCTCCACGAATTCAGAGCCAGAGAGGGAGAAGAAAGGCACCCCGGCTTCCCCGGCGATCGCTTTGGCCAGGAGGGTCTTGCCTGTTCCCGGCGGACCTACCAGAAGCACCCCTTTGGGGATCTTGGCGCCCACGGAGGTGAAGCGTTCGGGGGTCTTCAAGAAGGTGACCACCTCCTGAAGATCCTGTTTGGCTTCCTCGACGCCGGCCACATCGTCAAATTTGACCCCAGTATCCGCTTCCATGGCGAAACGGGCCTTGGTCTTGCCGAACTGCATCGCCTGACCGGGCCCCCCTGGCATGCCGGAAGAGCGGCGGGCCAGGAAGATCAGCGCTCCGATCAGCAACAGAGGGAAGAGCAGGTTGCCCAGAATCCCCAGCAGGGGCGGTGTGGAGCGGGGCGGGTGCACATCGAAGCTGATGCCTTGCTCCTTGAGCTGGTTGATCAGGTCGGGTGAGAGGCCCGGCAAATCCACACGCAGACGCTGGACGCGGTTGTCCAGATCAGGATCGATCGCCTCCACGACGGCGCTGCGTCCACCCTCATAGACGTCCACCGCGGTGACCCGGCCGGCCTCGATGTAGTCGAGGAAACGTCCGTAACTCATCCGAGCCACGGCGGTGTTCCGCGCCGCCACTCGAGCACTGCCGGCGCCCGGGTTGGCTGCTTGGTTGAATCGAGCGATCCCTCCCTGGCCGAGCAGCTGCCAACCGAGAAAGACCGCCACGGCGAGGGGGAGCAGCCAAAGGGCGATCAGTCGCCAGCGTTGGTTCATGGAGGGGAATGGTTTTTAGAACTTTAAGAGCCCCTCCGGCGCTGCCGTGGTGGGGTGGTCTCGATCAGTTCACTCGCCCGCCCGCCAGTTCACCATGGATACTCCCGTCGAGGCTTGGGTCCTCGTTGAGCATCGGTTCGATCGTCAGCTCCACTGCCTCGATCGTTTCCAACAGGCTGGGGCCCCCGAGGTCGTGGGTCCAGATTTCCACCTCGCAGCCATCGGGTGCACTGAAGCTGAGCAGTTCAAAGGGGAAGACCACCCGTTCCAGGTAGAACTCCTGGGGTCCGCAGCAGCGGACGATCACCATGCGGTCGCTGGAGTTGCGATAACCGCACGAGAGCAGCGCCAAGGAACATCTCATCAACTAGGAACCATCTAGCCATTAAGGCTGAACCCGCTTGGTGACGATCTTGACGGTTTCAGCTTCTTAAGGGTTTCTCAAGGGGCTCCGGCTAGGCGGCGTCAGACCAGGCCCCAGGTCCAATCAAAGGCTGCGCAGGGCCGTGATCGGATCCAGCCGCGCCGCCCGGCGGGCCGGCACCACACCGAAGAACAGCCCGATCGACCCTGAGAGCCCGACGGTGAACAGAACGCTGCCGGCACTGATCGCTGCCGGCAGGGCCGTAAAACGGCTGACGCCAGCGATGGCCGCCAGTCCAACCGTGCTGCCGATGACCCCACCGAGGGCCGCCAGCACCAGGGACTCCACCAGAAACTGCAGCAGCACGTCGCTGCTGCGCGCTCCCACCGCCTTGCGCAACCCAATCTCTTCGGTGCGTTCACTCACCGACACCAGCATGATGTTCATGATTCCGATCCCGCCCACCAGCAGGGATACACCACCGATGGCCGCCAGCATCAGGGTCAGGCCGCCGGTGATTGTGCCCACGATCGCCAGGGCGTCCTTCTGGGAACGCACGGCGAAGTCGTCTTCGCGAAGAATCTTGTGCCGTTGGCGCAGAAGGTTGGTGATCTGGAATTTGGCCGCGTTGGTGCTGGCCTCGTCGCGGGCTTCGACACTGATGAAACTCAGGGTCACCCCGAAGCTGGGGTCCCGGCCACTGAGCTTGCTCACCATGGTGGTAAGTGGGATGTAGGCGGCCTCGTCTGGGTTGGAGCCGAAGGCACCACCTTTTGGCGCCATGACGCCGATCACCTCAAAGGCCTGATCGCGGATGCGGATGCTGCGGCCGATGGCCGAGCCTCCGGAGGGCATCAGCTTGTCGCGCAGATCTGGGCCGATCACGGCCACGTTGCGGGCCGACTGAAGGTCTTTCTGACTCAGGAACCGGCCCTGGGCGACGTCGAAGCGACGCACACTCAGGAAATCGGGTGTGATCCCGGAGATGGTGGCATTGGCGGTGTTGGAGCCGGCCTGCACCACCTCGTTGAGAGACACCTGCGGAGCCACCCGCCGGATGCTCGGCACCTGTTGGGCGATCGCCTCGGCATCTTCCAGCACCAGGGTCTTGGGGGTGTCGATCCCCTGGCGGCGCGTGTCGTTGTTGCCCGGCACGATGAACAGCACGTTGGCGCCCAGGGTGTTCAGCTGACCCTCAGCCAGGTTCTGGGCCCCGGTGCCCACCCCCACCAGGGTGATCACCGAGGCGTTGCCGATCACGATGCCCAGCATGGTGAGCAGGCTGCGCAGCCGATTGGCCCTCAGGGTGCTGAGGGCCATGGACACTGTTTCCCGCAGAGGAAGTTGCACGGACACGGGCTAGGCCCAGTTCGCGCTGTTGTCCGACGACACGATGCCCACCTTGACCAGATCCGTGGAGCCGCTCACGCCGGTGAGGGTGCCGGCGGTCTGAACCACCAGATCTCCTTCCTGGAGCAGGCCCAGGTCCTGGGCCACATCCATGGCCTGGGAGAAGGTGCCGCTGGTGGAGTCCTGGGCAAGGATCAACAACGGGTTGACACCCCACACAAGCTGCAGTTGCCGGGCCACTTTCTCCTCACTGGTGATGGCCAGGATCGGGGTGGCCGGCCGGAACTTACTGACGTTGCGGGCGGTGGAACCGCTCTTGGTGAGGGGCAGGATCGCCGCCGCACCGAGTTGGCGGGCGATGCTGCTCACCGCCTGGCTGATGGCATTGGGAATCGTGCTGGCGATGTGGCTGTCAAGGGTGCGCAGGGGGTAATCGCGTTCGATCCGCCGGGCAATCTGGGCCATGGTCGCCACCGCCTCCACCGGGTAGTCACCGACGGCGGTCTCGTTGGAGAGCATCACGGCGTCGGTGCCATCGAGGATGGCGTTGGCCACGTCACTCACCTCGGCGCGGGTGGGCCGGGGGCAGCTCGCCATGCTGTCGAGCATCTGGGTCGCTGTGATGATCGGAATGCCCAAGCTGTTGGACTTGCGGATCAGTTCCTTCTGCAGCAGCGGCACCTCCTCTGCGGGCATCTCCACGCCAAGATCGCCCCGGGCCACCATCACCCCATCGCAGAGGGGGAGAATCGCGTCGATCTGATCGATCGCCTCGAACTTCTCGATCTTGGCGATCACAGGGGTGGTGTGGCCATGGCTCCTGATCAGCTCGCGGATCTCCTCCATGTCGGAGGGGTTGCGTACGAAGCTGAGCGCCACCCAGTCCACACCCTGGGCCAGGCCGAAGGCCAGATCCTCGCGGTCCTTGGGGGTCATGGCCCGGATCGAGAGCTGAACGTCGGGGAAGTTGACCCCTTTGTTATTGGAGAGCACCCCGCCAACGGTGACGCGGCAGTGGAGGGTCTGCTGGGGTAGGTCGATCGACTCGACGACCATTTCCACCCTGCCGTCATCGAGGAGGATGCGGCAACCTTCCACCACTTCTGAGGCCAGCTTGTCGTAGGTGACCGTGGCGATCGACTGATTGCAGGCCACCTCACGGGACGTGAGACTGAAGGGATCGCCGCCAGCCAGGGTGATGGGCCCTGCTTCGAAGCGCCCAAGGCGGATCTTCGGGCCCTGTAGATCCTGAAGGATGCCGATGTGGATTCCCAGCTCTGCCCCCACCTGGCGGATGGTGGCGATGCGGGCGGCATGGTCGGCGTGGTCGCCGTGGGAAAAGTTGAGCCGGAAGGTGGTCGCGCCTGCCTGAACCAGTTGCTTGAGCCGCTCGGCGGACTCCGTGGCGGGGCCGATGGTGGCCACGATCTTCGTGCGCCGCGTCAGATCGGGCTGGGCCATCGGATGGTCCAAAGGATTTTGCGGAAACTACCATCCGGCGAGGCCTCTGATGCCATCGCTTCCCCATGGACCTCGACGCTTACCAGCGCCAGGCGCGCCAGACCGCCCATTACCCGGAGGTGGGATCGAATCCCATCTATCCCACACTCGGCCTTTGCGGTGAGGCGGGTGAGGTGGCCGACAAGGTCAAGAAGGTGCTGCGGGACCGGAAGGGAGTGTTCGATGCCCAGGTGCTCGACGGACTGAAGCTGGAGCTTGGGGACGTTCTCTGGTACGTGGCCCAATTGGCGAGTGAGTTGGGGTTCAGCCTCGAGGAGATCGGCCAGGCCAACCTGAGCAAGCTGGCCGATCGAGCCGCTCGGAAAGTGATCTCCGGTAGCGGCGATCGCCGTTGACCAATAGCATGGTTACTACGGGGAGAAGTTTTGGAACCGCTGCTGGTGCCCCCATCCGAGCGAGGTTTCGATGTCCTCGGCGGTCTTGAGGGAACCCTGTGCGCTCTTTTGGCGGTTCTGGAAGCCCGCGACACCTTGAACTACGTCCATTCTCAGCGAATGGCGGATCTGGCTTCCGCCCTTGCGGTTGAACTGGGGCTCAGTTCCCAGCAGGTCATGTGCGTCCGTGTGGGAGCTCTGCTCCACGACATCGGCATGATCGCCCTTCCAATCGACATCCTCAGCAAGCCCCAGGAACTGTCGATCTCCGAACTCGCTGCTGTGACGGGTCATCCCGTCACCGGCTACGCAGTGCTGCGCAACATCCCCCTGCCGATGCCGATGGACCTGGCCGTGCTGCAGCACCATGAGCGGCTCGATGGCAGTGGCTATCCCAATGGGCTCAAGGGCCAGGCCATCTGCCAGACCGCCCGCATCCTGGCGGTGGCCGACACGATGGAAGCGATGGTGAGCGAGCGGCCCTATCGGGATGCCCCTGGCTTGAAGGCGGCCCTTGATGTGATCGAACAGGGGAAGGAGCGGTTGTTCGATTCCAAAGTCGTTGAGGCCTGCAAGCGTCTCTTCCTTAAAAAGGCCTATGTCTTCCCCGAGTTCTTTCCCTCTTACCTGAATCCGGAGTCGCCCGAATCGTTCGATTCCGCTGCGCAACGGCGTGAGGCTGAGCGACCCCTGTTCTGATCGCTCCATGACCATGGTTGTCCCTGCCGCACTCCTTGCCCGCCTCAGGAGTTCACTCCTGTTCTCTTGGGCTTGGTTGCTGACCCTGAGTGTGGTGTTCGTGGTGTTTCTCGGGGCGGGGGAGCCAGTGGCTGCAGCCGATCTCCAGGTGAGCCGTGTCACATTGGAGCCTTGCCCGGCGAACGATGTGGGCACCCAGCCAGAGCTCCGCCGCGAGACGGAGGCCCGCTGTTATGCCCTGCGCGGGCAGGTGGTCAACCCGGGCTCCCGCCCTGTGGTCGACACCGATGTCTTCGCTTTGATTCTTGATGCCAGCGGCGAACCCGTGCTGCCCAACCGCTCACGGGTGGGCTCGATTGGCGATGTGCCCCCCGGTGAATCGGAGTTCGCCCTGCGCCTGGCGGTGCCCCCTGGAACACCTGGGCCGTTCCGCTTCAGCAACGTCAAAGCCCGGGGCTTCAGCGCCCCCGTGCGCCGGCGGGCGGGCGTCGATGATGAGCTGTTGCCCCTCGAGGAGCAGCTGATAAGCGGAGAGTTCACCGCTCCAGCGGCCTAATTGTGTTGTTCCAACAGGTTGATGCTCGCCGTACAGAAGACACGAGGTGAGGTCGCAGGATCTTCAGATCCTTGAGACGAATCGGCCGATGTGATGGTCATTTGCTCACCCGGCGACGGCCGTCAGACGAATCTCAACACTCCGCTGGCCGTGGACATCACCCATCAGGTCCTAAAGGCGGCGAACAAACGCAACGTCAGACGACTTGAGGCGCGAAGGCCGATCGACTGCGTGGTCACCGACGCAGTGATCGCCGAAGACGATGGAGATCATCGGCTGCGCCCTTGCGCAAGGCCTCGATGGGGCAAAGAATGACGGCGATGATCTGGAGTCAGCGATGGAAACTCAAGCTCTGACCATCGCTTCGACCCTATGACCGATCCGGGTCAGCGTCGCCCCAGGCGTCACAAACGCACGCCGATGCCCAGCTCCATGGGCCTCGCATTCGAGTTCCATGCCAAGAGGGATGAAGTTCTCCATGGAAGTGTCTGGGATCTCAGCGCCGCTGGAGCTTGTCTTACTCTGCCTGGAAGGAAGCAGATTCAGATCAATTCCCAGGGATGGCTGATGATCAACCATCCCTTTCAGCATGAAGCTGTCAAACTCCTCGCACATCCATGCTGGGCGCAGTCCAGTACCAGCATCACCTTTTTTGGGCTGATCTTCAGCGAAGGGCTACTGACGAAGGGGAGCTTCCTTGATGACTACATGCGCGGATCCTGGGTCGATCAGATGGCTGTTCACCAGGTGGATCAGGCTGCCTGATTCACCAGCGGCAGAGCAAGCCGTTTGAGCCTGAACGATTGGCCCACAGAAGCGGGGGACAGCCGCCAGCATGAGCCGCTGAGGAGGCTCGCGATGTTGCGATCATCCATTGATTGGCCGAGCTGAAGCGATCGCGCCTGCGCATCAGCCAGTGGCGATCACTGCTCACCCTCGGCCTGCTTGCCAAAGCCTGAGCCTCATCGCGCTCGGGACACAGCCTCCACTTTGAGATCCTGGGGCTTGGGCGGCTCAGGTCGCTCAGCCTGCTGAATCAACGGATCAGAGATCCGATCGCGCCTCCCTCACTAGCCGAGGCCACCGCCGATCAGGGAGGCGCTGAGCCCCCCTAGCAATGACTGCACCACGTTGAGGGCAAGGAAGGCGATGATCGCCGAGAGATCCAGCCCCCCCAGGGGTGGGATCAGGCCCCGGAACACATTCAGGTAGGGGTCGGTGATCGAACTCACCGTGGAGAGCACCGGGTTGCCCCAATCCAGGTTGGGAAACCAGCTAAGCAGCACCCGCACCAGCAGGATCAAGGTGTAGATGCTCAGCGTCTGGGCCAGCACGTTGAGCAAAAGGCTGAGAGCTTCCATGGGGCGCGATCGAACGTCGTTCGACTCTATGCAGCCTCCGCCCAATCATCGAGGGCCTCGAACCGCTCCTGGACCGCAGCGCTGTCCTGGGTTTCTGGTCGCCGCTGTTCAGAGGGTGCCGCAGCGTCTGAGGCCTCAGGCAGGCCCTTTCCGCTTGGCTCGTCGGCCTTGATGGCGAAGGTGCGGTGGAACTTTTCGCTCAAGCTGAGCCACGAGGAGCGGCCGTCGCTCTGCCGGCGGCGTTCGATGAATCCCTGGGCCAGCAGCTCCTTGATGTGGTCGTAGGCCCCGGAGCCCCGTAACTCCACCAGCTCAGATTGCAGCAGGCGTTTCTTGAGGGCGATCGTGGCCAGGGTGCGCAGGGAGGCGGTGGAGAGGTCCACCGGCAGCAGGTTCTGCACCAGATCCCCGAGACTCTCCCTCAGCTGGAGGCTGTAGCGCGGGCCTTCCTGGTGGATTTCCAGGGCCGTGTCCCGGTGGGCGTAGTCAGCCATCAGGGTGATCAGGGCCAACTCCGCCGGCTCACGACCCACGCCGGCGATCTCCGCCAATTCAGCGAGGCTGAGGGGGCGACCCTTCAGGTAGAGGATGGCCTCGAGGTGGGCCGGAAGGGAGAGGGATTCGCTGGGCATGGTTCAGCGCCAGCAGGACTGTTCCGCACCGTACCGCAAGCGAACCGGCTCAGGCCAGGGCGGGCCTGGGTAATGTGTTCGGTCCCAGGAACAGCCGGTAGGCGGGGTTGTTCGTCTCGTCCCAGTGGCGGTAGGCCAGGCTCTCCAGGAAGCGGCTCCAGGCCTGGCGATCCTGCGCGCTCACCTGCACGCCCACCACGATCCGGCCCACATCCGCCCCGTGGTTGCGGTAATGGAAAATGCTGATCGTCCAGTTGGGGTGCAGGGCGTTGACGAACGCCATCAGGGCTCCGGGCCGCTCAGGGAACTCAAAGCGGTAAAGAAGCTCTTCGACCTGCTCGCCGGAAGAGCCTGCCCCCTCGACCAGCGGCAACCGGCCCCCCACCATGTGGCGCAGGTGCAGCTTGGCCAGTTCGTTCCCGCTCAGGTCGAGGCAGGGGAACCCGGCCGCCTCCAGCTCCGCCGTCAGGCGTTGGCTGTCGTCGTGGCCCTGGATCTGCACCCCCAGGAAGATATGGGCGGTCCGGGAATCGGCCATGCGATAGCTGAATTCCGTGAGGCTGCGGGAACCCAGCGCCTCGCAGAGACGCCTCAGGCTGCCGGGCCGCTCGGGGATTTCCACCGCCAGCATGGCCTCGCGCTCCTCCCCCAGCTCGGCCCGTTCGGCCACGAAGCGCAGGCGATCGAAGTTCATGTTGGCCCCGCAGGCCACGGCCACCAGGGTCTTGCCCTGGAGCCCCCGCCGCAGCACATCCGCCTTCATCCCCGCCACAGACAGGGCGCCGGCGGGTTCGAGGATCGAACGGGTGTCTTCGAAGACGTCCTTGATGGCGGCGCAGATCTCATCGGTGGTCACCGTCACCATGGCGTCCACATGCTCCTGGGCCAGGGCGAAGGTGTGCTCCCCCACCCGGTGAACGGCCACACCGTCCGCGAACAGGCCCACCTGCTCCAGGCTCACCCGCTGGCCTGCGGCCAGGGAGCGGGTCATCGCATCGGCATCGACGGGTTCGACCCCGATCACCTCCACCTGGGGCCAGAGGCTTTTCACGTAGGCGGCGATGCCGGCGATCAGCCCGCCGCCGCCGACGGCCACGTAGATGGCATCGGGGGGAGTGGAGCACTGACGCAGGATCTCCAGACCAATGGTGCCCTGGCCGGCGATCACCTCGGGGTCATCGAAGGGATGGATGAAGCTGAGGCCCCGCTCCAGCTCCAGGCGCCTGGCCTCGATGTAGGCCGCGTCGTAGGTGTCGCCGTGGAGCACCACCTCGGCTCCGCGGGCGGCCACCGAACGCACCTTCATCTCCGGTGTGGTGACCGGCATCACGATCACCGACGTGCAGCCGAGTTTCTGGGCCGCCAGGGCCACCCCCTGGGCATGGTTTCCGGCGCTGGCGGCAATCACCCCCCGGGCGCGCTCGGCCGCCGAGAGGCCCACCATCTTGTTGTAGGCGCCGCGCAGCTTGAAGGAGAAGACCGGTTGGAGGTCTTCCCGCTTCAACAGCACCGTGTTGCCCAGGCGCGTGGAGAGGTTCGGGGCGGGATCGAGGGGAGATTCGATCGCCACGTCGTAGACCCTGGCCCTCAGGATCCGCTGCAGGTAGTCGCTCATCACGCCAGTGTGCCAAGGGCCCGTCCCTCCCTCTCGAAACGGTGACTGATGCCCCCGGCGGCCCTGAGAGAGGCCGTAGATTGAGTGGATCGGAACGGTTGCGAATGCATCTCAGTGAGCTGAGCCATCCGAATCAGTTGCATGGGCTCAGCGTTGCTGAACTCGAGGCGATCGCCCGCCAGATTCGCGAGAAGCATCTGGAGGTGGTGTCCACCAGCGGCGGCCACCTGGGCCCTGGTCTGGGGGTGGTGGAGCTCACGTTGGCCCTCTATCAGACCCTCGACCTGGACCACGACCGGGTGGTCTGGGATGTGGGTCACCAGGCCTATCCCCACAAGCTGATCACCGGTCGCTACAACCAGTTCCATACCCTGCGCCAGCAGGCCGGTGTGGCGGGCTATCTCAAGCGCTCAGAGAGTCGTTTTGATCATTTCGGGGCCGGCCACGCCTCCACCAGCATCTCGGCCGCCCTGGGGATGGCTCTGGCCCGCGACCGTCGTGGCGAAGACTTCAAGTGCGTGGCCGTGATCGGTGATGGGGCCCTCACCGGCGGCATGGCCCTGGAGGCCATCAACCACGCCGGTCACCTCCCCCACACCAGGTTGTTGGTCGTGCTCAACGACAACGACATGTCGATCAGCCCACCGGTGGGGGCCCTTTCCACCTACCTCAACCGCATGCGACTGAGCCCGCCGCTGCAGTTTCTCTCCGGCAACGCTGAGGAGGCGATCAAGCACCTTCCCTTCCTGCATGGGGAGCTCCCAAGCGAGCTCAGGACCCTCAAAGAGAGCATGAAGCGGCTGGCGGTACCCAAGGTGGGCGCGGTGTTCGAGGAGCTGGGCTTCACCTACATGGGCCCGATTGACGGTCACAACATCGCCGAAATGGTGCGCACCTTCCAGGCGGCCCATCGCAGCGAGGGGCCGGTGCTGGTGCACGTGGCCACCACCAAGGGCAAGGGCTACCCCTACGCCGAGGCCGATCAGGTGGGCTACCACGCCCAGTCGGCCTTCGATCTGAAAACCGGCAAGGCCTTCCCCTCCAGCAAGCCCAAGCCCCCCAGCTACAGCAAGGTCTTCGGCCAGACCCTGGTCAAGATCTGCGAGCAGGACCCCACCGTGGTGGGCATCACCGCCGCCATGGCCACCGGCACAGGTCTCGATCTGCTGGAGAAGGCCCTGCCGAAGCAGTACTTCGATGTGGGCATCGCCGAGCAGCACGCTGTCACCATGGCCGCCGGCATGGCCACGGCCGGCCTCAAGCCGGTGGTGGCGATCTACAGCACTTTTCTGCAGCGGGCTTTCGACCAGCTCATCCACGATGTGGGCATCCAGAACCTGCCGGTCACCTTCGTGCTCGATCGGGCCGGCATCGTCGGGGCCGATGGCCCCACCCACCAGGGCCAGTACGACATCAGCTACCTACGGGCCGTCCCCAACTTCACGGTCATGGCCCCCAAGGACGAGGCCGAACTGCAGCGCATGTTGGTGACGTCCATTCAGCACAGCGGCCCCTGCGCGATCCGCTTCCCACGCGGCGAGGGCGAAGGGGTTCCGCTCATGGAGGAGGGTTGGGAGCCCTTGGAGATCGGCCGGGCCGAGCAGCTCGCCGACGGCGATGATCTGCTGATCGTGGCCTACGGGGCCATGGTGGCGCCGGCCATGGCCACCGCTGGCCTGCTCCAGGAGCAGGGGGTGCGAGCCTCGGTGATCAACGCCCGTTTCCTTCGGCCCCTCGATGAGGCCCTGATCGCCCCCATGGCCCGGCGCATCGGCCGTCTGGTGACCATGGAAGAAGGCGCCCTGGCCGGCGGTTTTGGTGCCGCGGTGGTGGAGGCCCTCAGTGATTTGGAGGTACTGGTGCCCACCTTGCGCATCGGCATCCCTGATCAACTCGTCGACCACGCCAGTCCGGACCAGAGCAAGAAGGCCCTGGGGCTCACACCAGTTCAGATGGCCAATCGGATTCTGGAGCGGTTCGGGGCCGCGATTCGCCGCCAGCCTCTGGTCGTTTGAGTTCGCCGCCATCGCTCCGCTGCCAGGTGCTGGTGGTGGGATCCGGTCCGGCGGGGGCTGATCTGGCAAGGCGCCTCGCCCGCGCCCAGGTGGAGGTGCTGCTGGTGGACCGCACGGGCGACCTGCGTCAGGGGGCTTTCAGCAGTGCCGCCCTTCCCCTGGCGGCCCTGGAACGCCTGGAGCTTCCCGCCCAGGTGGTGGCGAGCCGCTGGAGCCAGTGGCAGTTGCTGGGGCCCGGCGACCAGCGGCGCGGGTGGGCCTCCGATCGCCCTTTGGGGGCGGTGCTGGAGTTCGGCGCCCTGCGCCAGTGGCTCGCGGATGAAGCCCGCGGCTGGGGTGCCGATCTGCTGCTGGGAGCCACGGCCCAAGGGAGCCAGCCCGCCAGTGCAGGGATGTGCACGCGCCTTCGTCTCGCCGGAAGAGGCTCCACCGAGGTGATCAGTGATTGGGTGGTCGATGCCACCGGTCAGGAGCGCGGTCTGATCGGCGAACCAGCCCCTGGCCGCGGTCCACTGGTGGAGGGCCTGGGGGTGGAGTGGCTGATTGAGCTGCCACCGGAACGCTGGCAGCCCTGGGCCGATCGGCTCAGTTTCTGCCTCGGCTCCGATTGGGTCCCCCAGGGCTACGGCTGGGTGTTTCCGATGCAGCCAGGCCAGCTGAAGGTGGGTGTGTGCCGCTTGATCGATCCGGCGCGCCCCCAGCCAGCCCTCGGGCCCTTGCTCGCACGGCTGATCAACCGGTTGGACCTGGGAGAACACCGGGTGCTGGATCGCCATGGCGGCCTGATTCGCAGCACCATCGCCCGCCGGGAGAGCCATCGCCGCGGCCGTCTGATTGCCCTCGGGGATGCCGTCAGCACCGCCAACCTGTTGGGGGGAGAGGGCATACGCCACGCCATGACCAGCAGCGAGCTGCTGGCGCCGTTGCTGGCTGAGGCCCTGCGGCATCCGGCTCGGGCCGAGCCTCTGATCGATGTCTATCCGAAACGCCTGCGCCGGGCCCTCGGCTGGCGCTGGGGTCTGAGCGGCCGCCTGGCGCGGCGCACCTGGCTGGGGTTGAGGGATTCGAAGGCCGACCGGAGTCTCGACGGGCTGCTCAGGGGCCTTGAACGCAAAAACAGGGCAGAGGATCTCTCTGCCCTGCTGTTTGACTACCGCTTCGAGCGTTACGGGCTGCGGGCGGTGCCTGATCTGTTGGGCTGGCGCTGAGGCCCCAGGGGAGCCTGGAATTCAGAGCACGCCGCGGGCGGCCAGACCCTGGATGGCGCCGATGCCGAAGATGTGACCCAGGCTGGTGGTGGCCAGCAGGGCGGCGTGGCTCATGCCGCCGAAGAATTGGGAGTTGGGCAGTTTGGCGCCCACGTTGGGTTGCTGGATCGTGGCCTTGCCGATGCCAATGGCGATCACGTTGGCGACGATCATCACCAGGGCCACTTTCGGCGACCAGGAGAGCGAGGCGGGGGCGATGGCCAGGAGTGGTGCGATCATCATTTTGGGAGCGACGACCCATCTTCCGGGTGTTCCCCAGCGTCGTGAAGCGCGCTTAAGACTTGTTCATCGCCCGGTGGCACTCCCCGCCGCTGCGATCGCGCTCCGGCGCAGGCTGGCCACGGCGCCGCTCCCTTTGAGCGCGCTGATCGCGAGGTCGATGCGGTCGGTGACTGACTCTGATAAGGCCGGGCTGTAGGCGAAGGCCTGAGACTCGGGACGGATGCCACGCATCACCAGTTCCAGGCGGCTCCGATCCAGTCCCTGGAGCACATACTCCAATTGCAGATCGTCGGCCAGCACGGCATCGGTTAGTCCACCTGTGATCAGTCGTCCGGCATCGCTCACCCGCGGCAGGGGCACGATCTGGATCGCTGGCCGGGCGCCCAGTTGATTGAGCTCAAGCAGGAGCTGCTCACTGATGCTGCCCGGCCTTGCCGCAACTCGCTTTCCTCCCAGATCAGCTAGGGAGCGGATGCTGCCACCGCCGATGCTCTGGGGTGCCCGCACGACGTTCACGGTGACGTAGCTCACCAACAACGAGGCCGCCACGATGCGGATCAGATAACTCAACAGCACCAGGCTGTGCCCCCGGGTGGTGGTGGCCACGGTGTTGGTGCCGGGTCCGGTGGCCAGGATCTGGAAATCCCTGGCGAAACTGCGGCGCCATCCCCGCTGCGTGGTTTCGGGGTTGGTTCCATGGCCTTCGACCCACCACAGCAAGACCGTGACAACCAGGATGGCCACGAGAAAACCACCCAGAAGCTGTAGCAGTTCCGGAGCCAAAAGGGCGGCCACGATTGCCTGACCGAGGGCCAGGCGATCGCGGCGCACCAGCAACGACTGGCCGCCTTCCTGGATCGGCAGGCTGAAGCGGTAGCGCTTGAGCCGCTCCGGGGAGATGTTCAGGCAGCCCACGGCCACATCGATGACCCCGCGATCGGCGGCCTGCAGCAGGGCCGACGTGGTGGGCCAGGCACTGAACACGTAGGGCAGGTCCTCGCGGCTGGCCAGCTGTTGCCACAATTCCACTGCGAATCCCTTCCAGACATCGTCCTGGCGGAAATTGCAGGGCTGGGAGCCATCGGTCACCCCCACGCGCAGCACCGAGGCGGCTTCCGCGCTTACCCCCGCGGCCACTGGCATCAGCGTCAGCCCCGTGGCTGTCAGGGCCAACACCAGCCTGCGGAGGCGCTTCATGGATTGCTCAGGGCTTGGCTCGGGCGGTGAACCCCATCAACACGAGCAGGTTGCTGAGGGTCAAGAAGGACTCGGCCCCACCATGGAGGGGATCGACATCAGCAAGCTGGGCGCCGTAGGACTGCTGGGCCACCACGGCGGCCACGATCGTGACGCCCACGAACACCAGCGTCATCTGAAAGCCCCGCAGGGCCAGGGTCGGGAAGCGCCCGCTGCGGCTTGCCCACCACAGGAACGCCAGGTAGGGCAGCAGGGAGAGCACGAACAACGGGGCCGGATCGAAGCGGGCCCAGTCGCGCAGCAGGCCGCTGAGTAGCTCACTCATCGGGACCGCATCAGCTGCCAGGCGGCACCGGCCATGGCCCCATTGCCCACCAAGGTGGTGGCGGCCTGAAACACCACCAACCCTTTCAGTTCGGCGGCGTTGTCGAACAGGTGCCAGGTGCAGGCGGCCATGGCGCTGATCAGGGCCGGCACCATCGCCAGGGCCAGCCAGGTCCACTCAGGTTCCTGACGCTGACGGCCCCACTGCTGCACCGCCAGCATCGCCAGGGCCCACTCCAGAACCGAGGTGATGTGGATCCACCATGTGGGTACCGAAAGGGCGTGCATGGTGCCCGGCAACGACTGTGGTCCGTAATGTACGGAGCCGGTGGGGCTGCTGCGGCCCGATCTTTGATGCGCCCCTGTTGATGCTGGCTCTGCTCTGCGGGTAGAGCGGTGACGACAACCACCGCGTCGAAGACCTGCTGGCAACCCTCCAGCGTTACGAGGCCCCGTTGCTCGGTGGAGGCAGCTAGGGGTGCTGGCCCTGCCGGGGAACGCCCCGCTGCCTGCAGCATTTGATGACGTTGGACTGTCCTTGGATGGATGGAGGGGGCACCTCGCTCCTCCAGAGCAACTCATCCTGCGCCCTGGATCCAGGCTCCGCTGCAAGGGCCTTGGGAGGCCCCCTTAGATTCAATGACTGGCAACGGGCTTCGTGAGCGAGGGGGATCCGTTCCAGCCAAGGGTGGCGTTGCTGAATTGGGTGAGGCCTTGGCAGGGGCGGTGCAATCCGACCCAGGCAACCTCATCGCCGAAGATCAGATCAACAACGTGATGTGTCTACGCACGCTGGCTTATCCTTGATCACGGTTGCATTGATCGGTGACATTCTTCAACAGACTCGGCATCCAGTCGAAACTGCTGGCCCTGGTGCTCGGGGTGAGCCTGCTCTCGATCACGCTCACGGGCCTGGTGAGTTACTTCAGCGGCCGTGCCTCGATGGTGGAAGCCGCCAACCAGCAGTTGGTCAGCCTGCGCAATGCCCGGGCCGAGGCCATCAAGAGCTATTTCGAAGCGCTTCGCGCCCACACCTTGACGCTTGGCTATCAGAAGATGGTGGTGGATGCGGTCAATTCGTTCAAGCCGGCGATCAAAAAACTAGAGGATAGCAAGCTCTCCCCCGAGCAAATCAATACCCTCAAGGATTATTACCGTAACGAATACCTGCCGCTGTTAAAGAAGAATGTGGGTGGCAATCCAAAGCTGGCTACTTACTTCCCTCCTACCCCAGCCCCTCAATACCTCAAGTACCACTACACAGCTAAAAACCCCTACCCCATAGGGCGTCGATCCAAATTGGCCAACGCCGGAGATGGCAGCGACTACAGCAAGATCCATGAATCCTTTCACGATCGCTTCCGGGTGATCGCCGATGAATTCAAGTACCCCGACATATTCCTGATTGATATCGATAGTGGTATTATTCTCTATAGCGTTTCCAAGGAAGTTGATTTCGGCACCAATCTTCGCAGCGGTCCTTTCTCTGATAGTGGCCTGGCCAGGGCCTGGGAGATGGCCCGCAAGTCACGGGATCCAGATTTTGTCGGCATGGTCGATTTCGAGCAATACAAACCAAGCCTCGGCAAGCCCTCCGCCTTCATGACCACGACGGTCTTCGATGGAGACAAATTTGTTGGAGCTCTGGTGATTCAGGTGTCGTCCGAGAAGATCGACGCCATCATGAATGCCAACCGCAAATGGAAGCAGGTGGGCCTGGGCTCCACCGGTGAGAGCTACCTGGTGGGCCAGGACAATCTGCTGCGCTCCACGACCCGTTTCTTCCTGGAGGATTCTGCCGCCTACCTCAAGACGCTCAAGGAGCAAGGGATCAATGCCGACATCCTCAATCAGATCAAGATCGCTGGCACCCCGATCCTGATCCAGAAAGCCGCCACCTTCGCCATCAAGCAGGCCCTGGCGGGCTGGCCAGGGGTAGACTCTTACAACGATTATCGCGGTGTGCCGGTGCTCGGCGCCTACCAGCCGATCAAGCTGGGCGACTTCCAATGGGCGCTGATCGCCAAGATGGACCAGGCGGAGATCTTCAAGGGCGTGAACGATCTCAGCCGGTTGCTTCTGATTGTCTCGGCGTTGCTGATTCCCCTGATCACGTTGTTCTCGATCCGGGTGTCCCGCTCCTTCCTGACACCGATCCGTCGACTGATCGCCGGCACAGAAGAGATCGCCGCCGGCAAGAGCGGGGTCCAGGTGCAGGTGCGCTCCGCTGATGAGTTCGGAGAGCTCACGGGTTCCTTCAATCGAATGGCCCACTCCCTTGATGAAAAAGAGACGGAGATTCAGAAGCAGGTGGTCGAGAACGATCGCCTGCTGCTGACGATCCTGCCGCCAAAGGCTGCGGCCCGCCTCAAGAGCGGTGAGCAGGACAGGGCCGACAGCTTCCCCAATGTCACGGTCCTCTACGCGAATGTCGAAGGCTTTGATGCCCTCGCCGCCCAGCTCTCTTCTGATCAGGCTTTCGTGATCCTCAATGAACTGGTCGGAGCCTTCGACGAAGCGGCAGAGACCTATGGCGTCGAGAAGATGCGGACCATGGGCTCCACCTATTTGGCGATCTGCGGCCTCTCGGTGCCCAGGGTCGACCATGCCAAACGAACGGTCGACTTCGCCCTGGCGATGCTCAAGATCATCCGCCGTTTCAGCAGCTCCCAGAAGCTTGACCTCAGTCTGGACATCGGCATTCACACCGGCCCGATCTCCGCAGGTGTGGTGGGCAAGACCAAGTTCAATTACGAGGTCTGGGGCGAAACCATCAACATTGCCAAGCAGATCCACGAATCGCCCAAGCAGAATGTGATCCAGGCTTCCGGTTCTGTCTTTGAGGCCCTCCAGGGCCTCTACAGGTTTGAGCCGGTGAAGGAAATCGAGGCCGACGAAGTCGGTGCCCTGAGCATCTGGGAAGTGACTCCCCTGCAGGAGTCAGGCGTCGAAAGCCCGCCCCCAGCGGCGGTGGGCTGAGTCATGCCCCTGGTCTCCCTTCAGCCGAACAGCATTAGCTGGGTTCTGGCTCTGGTGCTGGGGTTCCCCCTGGCGATGATTGTTCTTGGGGAACTGATTCTGCGCCTGGAGCGGCGCAAAGCCCAGCTGGCGGCTCCGTTGGAGATCCTGCGTCAGTGGGTGCTCCCCTCGCTCGCCCTCTTCATCGCCCTGGTGGAGGTGCTGCGGATCCCCCGCTCGGAGGTGTTCGCCCGCGTCTCGGAGACCCTGCTGTGGATCACGATCATCTATGCGGCGCTGACCCTGCTCAACGTCGTTCTGTTCACCGGCGCCCAGGCGGACAGCTGGCAGGCCAAGGTGCCCCAGCTGCTGCGGGATCTTGGTCGCTTCGTGCTGGTCTGCATCGGCGCGGCGATCGTGCTCTCCACGGTCTGGGGGGCCAACCTGGGGGGCTTGCTGACAGCCCTGGGAGTGGGCTCCCTGGTGATCGGCCTCGCCCTGCAGGACAGCCTGGGCAACGTCTTCTCCGGCATCGCCCTGCTGTTCGAGCAACCGATCAAGCTCGGCGACTGGATCCACCTCGAGACCGTACGGGGCAAGGTGGTGGAGATCAATTGGCGCTCGGTTCACATCCTCACGGCGAACAAAGATCTGATGGTGGTTCCGAATGCTCAGCTGGCGAAGGGCAACTTCACCAACCTCAGCCGCCCAACAGGAGTCCGCGGTGACCGTCTCTGCTTTTCGTTCGCCTGCGACGACCCTCCCGAAAAGGTGATGCAGGTGCTGCTCAACCTGGCCCAGGAGATCGAAGATGTGGTCGCAGATCCCCCCCCTGAAATCCGCCTTGATGCCTACGGCGACTACGCCATCTCCTATGGAGTTCACCTCTTCAGCCCCGACTACGAAAGCGGCCTGCGGGCTGTCCAGGCCTTCAAGACCCGGATCTGGTATGCCGCCCGGCGCCACGGGCTGTCCATGCCCCTGCCGGTCCAGGTGAGCGCCCCCTTTGAAAGCCGCCAGCTACCGCCCGAGAAGCAGCAGGCGCAGCAGCTGAGGGTTCTGCAGCGGACGCCCTGCTTCGCCGGCCTGCCCACCCCCCTACTGGAAACCATCCTTGAGCGAAGTGTGCTGCTCGACTATGCAGCCAAGGAGCGGGTGTTGGGTCAAGGCGCTCCCCTGCCCGGGCTCTTCCTGATCCTCGAGGGCCAGGTGAATCTGATCCTGGAGGGTCTGCGAGGAATGCCCCGCACGATCGGGGTGCTCTCCGTCGGTGAGCTCTTTGGGGTCAAGGCCTCTCTGCTTTCCGACCAGACCAGCGACACCAGCATCCAGGCCGTCGATCACCTGCGTGTGCTCATGATTGACACCGAAACCCTCCAGGCGACCCTGGAGCAGTCCCCCAGGCTGGCCCAGGACCTCGGCGAACTGATGGAACTACGTCGCCGTGCCATCAGCTCTGCACGGCTTCAGCCCTGAGCCGGCTGCAGAGCCCACCGATCCGCCGGGTCGACAAGAGGGGATCGCATCCTCTTCGCTCGGCACCAAGGCCGCCTCTGTGAGCTCAAGCCGCGCAGGTGAGGAGCTTGGGTAAGCGAGCAGCGCTTCGATCCAGGTGGCGGAATTGATGGGCAGCACCAGCCGATACAAACGCTTGGCCGTGAGGCCAGCACAGCATGGATCGATCGGGTTCAGCGGTTCCCAGGCGGATGGTGAGGCCATGTGGGCCGCCCGAGGCTCGTTGCTCTGCTCTGGTCGTGGGGGCGATGCGATGCTTTGCCACTGGTTCTCCCATCGTTTTGGCTGACCCGCAGAAGTTCTGCAAAAAAGTGCTGCTCTGCGGCTACTACGGCGAGCACAACCTCGGCGATGATGCTCTGCTGGTCGCCCTGCTGGCTCAGCTTCCGCCCGATCAGCGGACGCTGGTCACCGCCCATGACCAGGCCCAGGTTCAGGCCCGCTTCGGGGTGGACACCTGCGCCCGCCGCCGGTTGTCGGCGGTGTTGTCGGCTCTGAGCGGTTGCGATGCGCTGGTTCTTGGCGGTGGCAGCCTGCTCCAGGACACCACCAGTTTTAGGAGCCTCCTCTACTACCTGCTGTTGATCGTGGCCGCCCGCCTGCAGGGAAGGCCCGTGCTGCTCTGGGCCCAGGGGTTGGGCCCGCTCAATCGACGCCGCAGCCGTCTTCTGGCGCGGCTGGTGTTGCCCCTCGCCTCGGGGATCAGCTGGCGCGATCCGGCCTCGGCGGCCCTGGCGGCTCGCTGGGGGGTGCGCGCCGCCGTTGGCAGCGACCCGGTGTGGGCACTTCCCCTAGGACATTGGAAGGGGGACGGCGGACCGATTCTGCTCTGCTGGCGATTCAGTCCACTGTTGGATGAACCCCAATGGCGCCGGCTGCTGGACGCCCTCGACCAGCTGGCGGAGCTGGCGGATCGGCCGGTCCATTGGCTGCCGTTTCATCAGGATCAGGACACGGCTCTGCTGGAGGAACTCAAGCGCAGGGGGTGGTTGCCCCCGGCGCTGTCCCGACGGAGCCAATTGGTGGCGGCGAGCAGCCCGGCTGAGGCCCTGGCGCTGTTCGAGGGGGCCTCACTGGTGATCGCGATGCGCCTCCATGCCCTGATCCTGGCGGCTCTTTCGGGGGCCCCCAGTGCGGCCCTCAGCTACGACCCCAAGGTGCGCGCAGCCGCTGACGGTTTCGGCTGCCCCTGCTTGGATCTTGATGGCCCCTTGCGGGCCGACGAGTTGCTGAGCCAGTGGCAGCCGCTGCTGGATCGTCCCACCGATCCGGCCCGGATCGAGACCCTGCGCCATGCCACCGCCGTGCACCGGCAGCTGTTGCTGGATGGCCTGGCTCGATCGGCGCGCTGAGCCCCGTCCCTGGTCGCCCTTGGGGGCGCCAATGGTGATGATGCTTACCAAAGCGCCCCCAGCACTCTGGTGAACTGTTGGCATGACGCGCACCGTTTCCGTACCTGAGCCTGTTCTTCCGGTCGCCCCCCTGCTGAGCAAGGAGCAACTGGCCCAACTCAATGTGGGCAGCAACGGCGCCGCCGCCGTGCGGGCCGGCAGCCATCTGGCGTTCATCGTTCTGTCGGGCCTGCTCTGGGGCCAGGCCGCCCTACCCCTGCCCCTGCGCCTGATCGCTCTTGTCGCCCTGGGGGTGGGCCTGGCCACCTGCTTCGCGCCGATGCACGAATGCGGCCATCGCACCGCCTTCGCCGATCGCCGCCTCAACGACGGCGTCGCCTGGCTGGCGGGGTTGCTCAGCTTCTACAACGCCACCTTTTACCGCCGCTACCACCAGTGGCACCACCGCTACACCCACCTGCCAGGGCTCGACCCGGAGCTTGAGGATCCTGCCCCCACCAGCCTCTGGGGCTACGTGCTCGAGATCAGCGGCTGGAACTGGTGGTCCGGCAAGCTCCGCAGCCACGGCCGTCAGCTGATTGGGGCCGATCTCTCGGCCATGCCCTACCTCAACCCTGAGGTGATTCCCCAGGTGCGCCAATCGGTTCGCTGGCAGTTCGCCGTCTATGGCGCCCTGGCCCTGCTCTCGCTGCCGGGGGGCAATGGCTTTCTGTTCTGGTACTGGCTGCTGCCGCTGCTGGTGGGTCAGCCGTTCCTGCGTTTCCTCTTGCTGGCCGAGCACGGGGGCTGCAGCTTCGATCGCGACGGCACCACCAACACCCGCACCACGCTCACCCTGGCGCCCGTGCGCTGGCTGATGTGGAACATGCCCTTCCACGCCGAGCATCATCTCTATCCCTCGCTGCCGTTCCATGCCCTGCCGGCGGCCCACCGGCTGATCGGCCCCCACCTGCAGCACCTGGACCAGGGCTATCTGGCGGTGCACCGCTGGTTGCTTGGCCGCTTGCCCAGCCTGGGTTTGCCTAGCCCCGGTTTGCCCGGATCGGGCCTCCAGACGTGAGTGTCAGCCCTGGCACCTTTGCCCTTGGTGACTTCGAACTCGAATGCGGCCGCACGATCCCCCAGGCCCAGCTGAGCTACGGCAGCTTCGGCAGCCTCAACGGCAAACGCAGCAATGCGGTGCTGCATCCCACCTCCTACGGCGCCCATCCCGCTGACATCGACTGGGTGGTGGGGCCGGTGCTGAAGCCAGATCGCCAGTTCATTGTGATCGTGAACATGCTGGGCAACGGGCTGTCCAGCAGCCCAAGCCATGGGGTGATGGGCCTGGCGGAAACCGGTTGGGTGGTCTCCCACCGCGACAACGTGCGCGCCCAGCGGCGCCTGCTACAGGAGGTGTTCGGCATTGAGCGGCTGGCCCTGGTCTACGGCTGGTCGATGGGGGCCCAGCAGGCCTACCAATGGGCCATCGACTACCCCGAGGCGGTGGAGCGGATCTGCTGCCTCTGCGGCACGGCCCGCACCTCCCCCCACAACCAGCTGTTCCTGCTCAGCTTGCGCCAGTCCCTCACCGCTGATCCCCACTGGACGGGCGAGGACTTCGATGGCGAACCCCTGCAGGGACTGCGCACCTTTGCCCTGATCTACGCCAGCTGGGCCGCCAGTCAACGCTTCTACGGCGAAGGCCATCACCTGGCGGAAGGCCCGATCAGCCTGGCCGACTACGTCGAGACCCGTTGGCTGCCTGCTTACCGGCGCCATGACCCCCGCAACCTGATCGCCATGCTCGACACCTGGCTCGCCCACGACGTGGCCGCAGGGGCGCCCCACCAGGGTGACCTCGCCGCCGCCCTGGGCTCGATCCGGGCCCACACCGCCGTGCTGGCGGGCCGTCACGACCTCTATTTCACGGTGGATGACATGGCCGCCGAGGCCGCCATGATCCCAGGCGCCCAGTTCGAGGTGATCGAGTCGGTGCTGGGCCACCGGGCCGGCAACCCCCGCGACAGTCCCCCTGAGCAGGCCCAGCTGCGCGCGGCCGTGGAGCGGCTGTGGGCGCTGCCATCTCCGCTCTAAGCCTCCCCCTCCACTCCCACACTTCTCCATTGCCTTTCAGTCATGAGCCTTCAGGCCTACGCCCAGACCAACGGCATCGCCCATTTCCTGGTGTCGTTCACCGACCTGTTCGGGGTGCAGCGGGCCAAGTTGGTGCCCGCGAGCGCCATCGCGGCCATGGAGAGCGCCGGGGCCGGCTTCGCTGGCTTCGCCGCCTGGCTGGATCTCTCCCCCGCCGATGGCGACGTGCTCGCGATTCCCGACTCCAGCAGTTTGATGCCCCTGCCCTGGCAGCCGGATGTTGCCTGGGTGGCGGGTGATCTGGTGCTCGATGGGGTGGCCATGGAGCAGTCGCCGCGCCAGGTGCTCAAGCGGCAGCTGGAGCGGGCCGAGCGCTTGGGCTTCAGCTTCCGCAGCGGCGTGGAGGCTGAGTTCTTTCTGCTCCATTCCAGTGGCGAGGCCCTCTTCGATGCGGGCGATCGCCAGAGCAAGCCCTGCTACGACCAGCTCGCCCTGATGCGCCAGCTGCCTTTGGTGGCTGAGCTGGTGGGGGCGATGGAATCCCTGGGATGGGGGCCTTATCAGGCCGACCATGAGGATGCCAATGGCCAGTTCGAACTGAACTGGACCTTCGACCACAGCCTGGTCACGGCCGATCGCCACGCCTTTTTCAAGGTGATGGTCAAGACCCTGGCGGAGCGCCACGGGGGCCGGGCGACCTTCATGCCCAAGCCCTTCGGCGGCCTCACCGGCAACGGCTGCCACTGTCACATCTCTCTGTGGGATGCCCAGGGCCGCAACCTGTTTCACGACCCGGCCGGCGAACTGGGGCTCTCGGCTCTGGCCTATCACTTCCTGGCCGGCCTGATGGAGCATTCCCCGGCCCTCAGCTGTCTCACCAACCCCACGGTCAACAGTTACCGACGCCTGGCGGCACCACCCACCAGCTCAGGCGCCACCTGGTCGCCGGGGGGCATCAGCTACAGCGGCAACAACCGCACCCACATGGTGCGCATCCCCGATGACCAGCGCCTGGAGCTGCGCCTGCCCGACGGAGCGGCGAACCCCTACCTGCTGCAGGCGGTGATCCTGGCGGCGGGCCTCGATGGCATCGAGCGCCAGCTGGATCCCGGCCCCCGCTCCGACAACGACAGCTACGCCGACCCCAGCGCAGGGCCTGAGCAGAGTCCCCTGCCCGGAAACCTCGGCGAAGCCCTGGCGGCCTTCGCCGCCGATGACCGCCTGCGTCAGAGCCTCGGCGAACCCTTCTGCCGGGCCTACGAGCGGCTGCGGGGGCGCCAGTGGCAGCAGTTCAACAGCCAGGTGAGCCCCTGGGAGCGGGAGCACACCCTCGATTGCTGAAACCGGCGGTGCTGGTTCAGTTCGCCGAGGGGTTCTGCAGGGCCAGGGGAATACGAGGAACGGGGAAGCCATGGCTGCCCAGCACCTCAACGATCATCTTGTTGGTGTCGAAGTAGACCTGCCAATAGTCGTTGGTGTGGGCGTAGGGGCGGACGGCGAGCTTCGGTCCCCGTTCGGTGAACTCGAGCACCTCGACATCTGGTGACATCTCCTTAGAGACGTTGGCGATGGTGGCCAGACCCCCCTTGAGCAGCTCGAGGGCCTTGAGCACATCGGCGCTGTTGTCGAGCTGAGCCACGAGATCGACGCGGCGGATCGGGTGGGTGGAGAAGTTTTGGATCGTGTCGCTGAAGAGCTTGCCGTTCGGCACGATGTTGCGCACGTTCTCAAGGGTTTTGATCAAGGTGACGAACATGCCCACTTCCTCCACCGTGCCTGTGACGCCACCGGCAGTGATGAAATCTCCGACATTGAAGGGTCGGAAGACCTGCAGGAACACACCGGCGGCGAAGTTGCCGAGCATCCCGCTCCAGGCCGCACCGATGGCCACACCGGCACCGGCCAGCAGGGCGGCAAAGCTGGCGGTTTCGATCCCGAAGAAGCCCAGGATCGCCACCACCAGGATCACCCGCAGGACGGCGCCAAGGATGTTGAGCAGGTAGCTCAGCACAGTGGCATCAAGAGTGCTGCGGTTCAGACCCCGGCGCAGGATGCGCAGGGAGAACTGGATCAGCCATCCCCCCGCGATCCAGAGGGCGACGGCCCCCGCCAGCTTGAACAGAAACGGAATGACGACGGCAAGGATCGCTTCGGGGAGCAGGCTTGGCAAGGAACGTTGGGGAGAATTCATGGCTGTTTAGGGGATCGTTGCCGATCCCGTCAACAACAGATTCTTTACTGCTGACCTTCTCTCAGCCCCCTGCGACTCGCCCATCGCGGCCCAGCACAGCCCGGTCGATCGACCGGCCGCCGGTATCCCAGGCCTGGATCTCAAGCTGGTTCCCGCTGGTGCTCAGCTCCGCGAAGCTGTGCACACTGATGGCCCGGGCCGTGTTCCGATTGGGATTCACATCGCGCAGATAGGCCCCGCCGCCGCCCACCACCAGATAAGTGGTGCCGTTGATCGGCTTGGTGCGCTCGTAGTTGTGGTCATGGCCGTTGATGTAGAGCTGCACGCCATGGCGGCGGAACAGGGGGCCAAGTCGTGCCTGGGCCGCCTCGTCGTTGCCGTAATAGCCCGAGGAATAGATCGGGTGGTGGCCGACCACCACCTTCCAGGGAGCGGTGCTGGCCGTCAGGGCCTGCTGCAGCCAGGGCAACTGGCGCCCCCAGTCGGCATTGACATTGGTGTCGAGCAGGAAGAACTCCACCGGTCCCTGGCGCAGGGTGTACCAGCGGCCCTTCATCCCGAAGGGCGGATAGGCGATCTGGGGATTCCCATTGCCGGTGCGGATGTCATGGTTGCCGAGCACCGCATGGAAGGGCACACCCGCTTCCAGCAGAGTCTTGTAGGGGATCCTGAACTTCTCCTTGACCTGGGCGATGTCGCCGTTCGGGTAAATGTTGTCGCCACCGAGCAGCACCAGATTCACCGGCCGCTGGCGGTTCACCGATGCCATCTGTGCTCCCACGGCCCGCTGGGCCGCGTTGCCGCCTCCGGTGTCGGCCACCGCCAGCCAGCGCAGTTCAGCGCCGCTGGAGCTGGAGTCTGCGGGCTTACGCGCCGGGGCCGCCAGGGCACCCTCGCTGCCGGCGCCGCGCCGCACCAGCAGCCCAGCGGTGAGCCCGCCGCCCAGCAACAGCCTGAGCAGGTTTCGGCGGCTGGTTAATCTCGGCTTCATGCAGAGGTCTCCGCAGGGGAGGCTCACGTTATCGGTGTGGCCTGGCAGGTCCTGATTCCTTCTGACCAAGGCCTGATCGGCGCGGCACCGATGAGCGCTGCGGTGGAGTGGGCACCGTCCTTGAGACGAAGTGCAAGCCATTCCTACGACGAACGGGGCAACGTCAACGGGGGCTAGCTGAGAATCGGTTAAAGGGGCGATCCGGAAACTTGGATCTTCCGCCACAGGTTGCACGGTTGGAAGCTGGTTGACTTTGGAATCTGAGGCTTCAAGACCATCAGGTTCAGCCCCGAGGTGGCAGGAGATGGGTGAGTGTCGCTGAGACGTTTGCTCTGGTCTGCTGGGATCCGGGGCCGGACTGATGGCTCTCAATGCCCGGGACGATGGGGGGAGTCCTGTGATGGTGTCGGCAGCTGTGCTTGCTCACAGGATTCCTGACTCCTGAATGGTTCCAATTGGCAGGAGACACCGCGCCGGTTCAGTTCGTACTCCAGCTGGCGGGCCAGATCGAGATCCAGCGGAGGCGTGAGATGGGACTCCCCATCGAGCAGTCTGCCCATGGCGACTGGAGAAGCGCCCAGATGACGCGAGAGGCACTGCTGGGTTTCAAATCCCACGAGCGAGGACACTCGCACCTGAAGACGCAGGCGCCAGTCAGGTGGTCGTATCCGGCCTCGCTCGATCCTCCGCAGGCTACGGAGGTTTGATAGCACCACCAGCTCATCGCCAGCGGCGACCGCTTGATCGAGGCTCGGCATGGACTGCGGTTCTGAGCGGTTGTGGCGCTTGAGGCTGATCGCTGTGACGTCGTAGCCGTTCTGGAGCCGGGCGATCGTCAGACCTTCAAGGGTGTCGTTGGGTTCGATGCGATAACGCACCAGCATCAAGGTGCTGCCCTGCACCCGTCCGACCCAAACCACCTGCTCTCCGAAGGCCGTGGCCACGATGGCATCAGCGGAGAGATCGATGGCGGAGAGGACGGTCATCCCGCCCAGCAAATCCCCGAGGGGTTCGGCGGCGGAGACCTCACGGGCCTCAAGGGCCACTCTCGCCTGGGGCCATCGCTGCTGGAGGGTTAAGGCGGTGTGCAGGTTGGCCAGCAAATCGTCAGACAGCAGACCGATGCCACCGAGGTTCGCTGAGCGAAGGGCCTTCAGGGCACTCTCCAGGCTTGGAAAGACCGGTTCGGTGTCACTGTCCCTTCCTCCCTCCCTGCCCTGTTGAATGCGCAACACTGAGATCCGTTCCTGCCTGAGTTCCGCAGCCACGCGGGCGGCCAGTTCGCCCCCTTCCACCAACAGCACGTGACTGTCGTGACGACGTGGAACTCTGGGTTGTCGCATTCCCAGGCGATTGCTCAGCAACCATTCCAGGATGATCGCCACCAGGGCGGACGTGAGCAGGGTGCCGATCAGGGCATAGATCAGAGACAGGGCGGTCAGTCCCCCTCCGAGCATGGCCAGCGAGGCCTGGCTGCCCATGAGCACGTTCAGAGGATCGACGTACTCACCCTTCAGCAGAGCCAGGGTGACGAACAGCCCCAGGCGCCAGCGACCGCCTGCACCAAAAATCAGCACCCCGACCAGCAGCAACAGCAGGAGCGCGAGCCCAGCCGTCCAGCTCACAGGGTCGTGACGCACGTCGGGAAGACGTTTCTGAAGCCAAGAGCTGATCCGCGCAGGCCATTTCCGCAGGGGAGGCCAGGCCATGCTCAGAACGTTGAAGCGCAGTCGGCCCCTTGAACGGGAGGGACCAAACCCGTCTCCGTTTCGATCCCGGCTTGAAATCACCAGAGACGTTTCTGGGTTCTCACCATCACTGTTGACGGCGCCCATCGGCAGGACACGCTCCAGCTGCCAGCGCCGGTCTCCGGGTTGGGCCAACTGATCCGATGGGGTAGTCACCAGTTCATAGACGACTCCGTCGAGGCTTAGGCAGGCTTGCTGGCTGCCGGGACGCAAGGCCTGGCTGATTGCTCCAGCGGTCAGCAGCAATGGGTCGACAACGACCATTCCGGGAAATCGTTGCTCCAGCAGAGCGCCCAGGGAGACCTGCTGACTCGAGGAGCGCACCACGATCCTGGCCGTGGGGTTCAGGAGCCGAACCTGCAGGGCCGCCTCCAGATTGTCGGTGCTGCACGAACTCAGCAGGAGCACAGCGCGGGCGTCAGCCACGCCCACGCGACGAAGGTCGCTGGGACGACGCATGTCACCGATGGTGAGTGGTGCCCGGGGGGAAGCCTCAAGCTCTGGATGGGCCCATCGAGGCTCATGGAGATCAAGGCAGCCCAGGGGAACATCGAAGGCCAGCAGACGCAGCAGGCAGGTTTGGCCCAGGAGGCCCATCCCGCAGATCACCACCAGTTCATTGCCTGCGGAAGGCTCCATTGACCCGTCCGATGTCCAACAAAATAGCCCTGATGGGTGAGGCGAAGGCAGGCTGACGGTGAGTTATCCCGCTCAGCCCTGAGCGCGCTGCTGGTTGAGGGTTTGCAGCACTTCCTGACTGTGGCCGCTCGGCCGTACGGCCCGCCAGCTGGACCGCAGCACCCCCTTGGGGTCGATCAGAAAGGTGTGGCGCTGGGAGAAGGGAGCGATCCAGCTGCCGTAAGCCGAGCTCACCGTTCCGCCAGGGTCGGAAAGGAGTGGGTAGGCGAGTTTTTCGCTGCCGCAGAACGAAGCATGGGAATCGGGGTCATCGGCGCTGACACCCACCACCTCGGCGCCAGCGGCATGGAAGGCCTCCAGATCAAGCTGGAAACCTCGGGCTTCGAGGGTGCAGCCGGAGCTGAAATCCTTGGGGTAGAAGTAGAGAACCAGCCACTGGCCGCTGAAGTCGCCAAGCGATCGGCGGGCTTCGATCGCCTTCCCGGCCTCAGGCACCACTCCAGCCAGTTCGAAGCCTGGGGCCGGTTGATCCAGTTCAGGCCAGACGCCCCCAAGACAAAGGGCCTGCGGCGGAAACGCCAGCAGGCCCAGGGTGGTGATGCCGAGGCCGCGCAGCAGGGAGCGGCGGTTCATGGAACTGGATCAGGTTCAGGGCTCAGAGCTTGGCGAGGTTGATGCCCAGCTCCTTGGCATAGGCACCCAGACCCTTCTTCTGGATGGTGCGGAGGGTACGGGTGGCGACGCGCAGCCTGACCCAGCGGTTGCCCTCGGCCCACCAAAGGCGGCGCTCCTGCAGGTTCACCTGCTGAAGTTTCTTGGTGCGCACGTGGGAATGGCTGACGGCCATGCCGTTGTTGGCACGCTTGCCGGTGAGCTGACATACCCGGGACATGACTTCAACCGATACGACTGGACTGGGTAGGAAAACCCGAAGTGGGATCTTACCAAGTGGTCGGCAGGACCACCGATCAACTGTGTTGGCCTCAGCCCTCAGAGGCCCCGCTCCATCAGGCGGCCCATGAGGTCGGCGCTGCGTTGCTGGAAGCCCGCCAGCTGGTTGGGCTCCAGGCCCCCCACCGCCAGCCGGGCGAGTTCGTAGATGTGGCGGCCCAGGTCATCGGCCAGTTGCTGGCTGGGGGAACTGCCACCGCTGCCCGTGAGCACGGCGCCGCTGGAAAGCTTGAGCAGGCCGGCCACCAGGGGGTGCCTGCGGTTGACCACCAGCACGTGGTGCTCGGGCAGGCCGGGCAGGCGCTGCTCCATCAGGGCGCCGATGTCGTTGAGGCGGCGCATCTGCTCCGGCAGCAGGATCAGTGCCGCCGGGGCCGCATCGCCCTTGAGCGCTTGCACCTGGATGGTCACCTTGTCGTTGGCCAGGGCCAACTTGAACAGGTCCCGGAGCTTTTCGGAGCCCTCCTTGCCGTCGGCGTCGGCCAGCTCGCTGTCCTGCTCCTGAATGCTGCTATCGAGTTCAGCGTCCACCCGCTGGAACTTGAGCTCTTCGTGGCGGTCCTCCAGCCAGGGGATGAACTGGGCGTCGATCACGGTGTCGGCCAGGAGCACCTCGGCCCCCTGACCCTTCCAGAGCGCCAGGGCGCCGGCCTGGCCGGCCTCATCGGTGCAGTAGAGGATCCGCTTGGCGTTGGCTTCGCTCAGTCGGGTTCGGTACCCGGCCAGGGTGGTGTAGGCCTTGCCTCGACCGTCAGAGATCGGGTCGAAGCTCTGATCGGCCCAGGCGTCATCGGGGCCGCCAGCCTCACCGTTTGCCTCGCCGTCTGCTTCGCCGCTGGTTTCCTTGCTGGAGGGCTTGTCCTGCACAGGTGCCGTGGTGCCGAACAGCACCAGATCCGCCACCTGCTCGGCGAACTTGTCGTCCTCGAGGGCGCCGATCTTGATGAACGGTGCCAGGCCCTCCCAGATCTCGGCGTAGCGCCTGGGATCATCGCGGTGCAGCTCCTTGAGCCGGTCACCCACCTTCTTGGCTACGAAGCCGCCGATCGAACGCACCCGGCGGTCGGTCTGCAGGGCGCTGCGGCTGACATTCAGGGGGATGTCGGGGGAATCGATCACGCCGCGCAGGGGCAGCAGGTAGCGGGGCACCACCTCCTTGATCGAGTCGCTGACGAACACCTGGTTGCAGTAAAGCCGGATCTCGCCCTTCTCCCAGTCACCGCGGCCCGTGAGTTTGGGGAAAAACAGAATGCCCTGCAGGGTGTAGGGGTAATCGGTGTTCAGGTGCACCCACAGCAGAGGATCTCCCTGGAACGGGTAGAGGTAGCGGTAGAGCTCGATGTAGTCGTTGTCGCTCAGATCGCGGGGGCTCTGGCGCCAGGGCGCCAGCCGCTTGTTCACCGTTTCGCCCTCCAGCTGCACCTCCACGGGCATGAAGTCGCAGTAGGTGGTGATCAAGGCGCGGATCCTGGCCGGCTCGATGTACTCCAGTTCCTCCTCCTGCAGGTGCAGGATCACGTCCGTGCCCGGTTCAAGGCGCTCCCCCGATTCGAGGCTGAAGTTGGGGGAGCCATCGCAGCTCCAGCGCACGGCCTCGGCGCCTGGCTTGGCGCTCAGGCTCACCAGTTCCACCCGGGCGGCCACCATGAAACTGGAGTAGAAACCCAGGCCGAAGTGGCCGATGATCGCGTCGTCTTCGCGCTTGTACTTCTCGAGGAACTCCTCGGCACTGGAGAAGGCCACCTGGTTGATGTAGCGCTTGACCTCATCGGCGTCCATGCCGATGCCGTTGTCACTGATGGTGAGTGTCTTGGCTTCACGGTCGATGGTGATGCCGATGCGGCCCTCGTCGCCCTCGCTGCAGTCGCCGGCCATGGCGGCCATGCGCCGCTTGCTGATCGCATCCATGCCATTGCTCACCAGCTCCCGCAGAAACACCTCATGGCCCGAATAGACGGCCTTTTTGATGATCGGGAAGATGTTCTCGGTGTGGATCTGGATCTGACCCTGTTCCTGGAGAACGACCATGACTGCCGCGTTTCCGCTCTGTGGTGAGGCGACCTTACGGAGCGGCCCCGCTGGCGCTCAAGGGCGGCCAGGGACGGGTCACCGAACCCCCTCGGTGAAGGCCCGCTGCCGCTAGAGGTCGACTCAGTCCCGTCGCTGCAACTGCGGTTGCTCCTCGGGCACGATCGCCCCTTCCACCGGACACACCTGAAGGCAGATGCCGCAGTCGATGCAGGTGTCGAAATCGATCCAGAAGAAACCCGTCCCCTTGCGGTTGGCTCCTTTGCCGGGGTGGATGCAGGCCACCGGGCAGGCGTCCACGCAGTCGGCCACACCCTCGCAGACATCGGTGAGGATCGTGTGGGCCATGAAGTGACGGCAAAGGCCGTCGATCCTAGGCAGTCAACCAGAGCGCTGAACTGGCGCCACGGGCGGCCGCCAGCCGTTCGGCCTCCGCCTGGCTCGGGCAGGGTTCGCTCAGGAGTTCGGCCACCTGCCCTTCGCTGTGAAGCTGCTGCAGCCGGTCGAGGGCGGCGCCCAGCAGCTTCGGATCGGCGTAGGCCACCAGCACCGGACCGCTGACGATGGGTTCAGGGCCACTGCCCGCCAGCAATTCACGGATGTCCTCGATCTGGAAGCTGAAACCCACCCCCGAGGCCGGGCTGCCCCCGAAACGACTCACCAGAGCGTCGTAGCGGCCACCGCTGGCGATCGCCACCGGCGCTTCCGTGCCGAGGCAGACCAGCTGGAGCACCAGTCCGTCGTAGAGGTCAAAGTGGGGCTGGAAGCTGGGGTCCAGTTGCAGGCACACCCCGAGGCGTTCCGCCATCGGCGCGATGCTGCCGATGACAGCGCTGAGATCCCCCAGCAGCGGACTGGGTCCCAGCAACTGCTCCAATTGGTAGAGCACCGCCGTGGGCTCCCCTCGCAGGCGCATCAACTGCTGCAACGCCTGGATGTCGCTGGCCTCGATCGGCAGGGCCGCCAGGGCGAGCGGGTCAAAACCGGTGAGGGCTCTGCGCGCGGCGGTGCGCTGCTCGGCTGGCACCCGCTCCAGCAGGGTTGAGAGCAGGCCATGGTGACCGAGCAGCAGCCTGGATTGATGGCGTTCCTCAAGGCCCAGAGCTTCGATGCAGGCCAGCAGCAGCCGCAGCAGTTCGGCATCGGCGGCGGCTTCGGCCACCCCCAGCAGCTCCACGCCGCTCTGAAGCCGCTCCTGCACCCGCTGGCTTCCTGAATCGCCGATGAAGCTTCGGAAGGTGGCGCCGCTGGCCCAGAGGCGCAGGGGCCGGGGGCGGGCCGCCAGGCGAGTGGAGGCGGCACGGGCGATCGAGGCGGTCATCTCCGGACGCAGTCCCAGGGGCTCGTCGGTGACCAGCCGCACCACCTCCCGGCCGTCAATGGCGCCGCCCGCCTCGAAGGTTTCGAGCCGCTCGATGCTGGGGGGGGCCACCTCCTGGTACCCCCACAACCGGTAGACCGCCGCCAGACGCTCGCGCAGACGGCGGTTGCCATCCACCTCGAGCGGGTTGAGGTCCCTGGCACCGGCGGCAGGTTGCAGGGCCATGGGCGAACGGGGAAGGCGGGCTGTGCTGGGGATCCTATGGAGCGTCCAGTTCCGGGGCGCCGAAGCTGATCCCACTCAGGGGGGCAATGGCGGCGAGGCCCCCCACCAGGGCTCCATGGAGCCCTGGGGTGCAGGCGATCAGGCGGCCTTCGCCCAGCTCCAGGGGGGTGCCGTCGTAGCGGCTGACGATGCCGCCGGCCTGCTCCACCAGCACGACTCCGGCCGCCAGGTCCCAGGGGGAGAGGCCGCGTTCCCAGTAGCCGTCAAGGTGAGCGGCGGCCACATAGGCCAGATCGAGGGCGGCGGCGCCGGCCCGACGCACCCCGCGGCTGCGGTGGGTGAACCAGCAGAACTCGGCGTAGTTGTTGTCCAGCCGTGTGTGGCGGTCGTAGGCAAAACCCGTGGCCAGCAGGGCGGATCCCAGCTCCCCACAGCTGCTCACCGCCAGGCGGCTGCCGTTGCACCAGGCCCCCAGGCCCGGGGCGGCCCAGAAGGACTGCTCCAGGGCCGGGGCGGCCAGGGCCCCCAGCAAGGGCTGCCCCCGCCAGGTGAGACCCACCGACGTGGCGAAAAAGGGGAAGCCGTGGGCGAAGTTGGTGGTGCCATCGAGGGGATCGACGCACCACTGCAGCTCGCTTCTCAAGGCGCTCTGGCCGGTTTCTTCAGCCAGCACACCCAGTTCGGGGGTCCGGGCGCTGAGCACCGCCAGCACGGCCGTTTCGGCGGCCTCATCGGCTTCGGTGACCAGATCCCCGGCCCGGCCCTTCTCGCGGATGCGTTCCAGCCGGCCGATGTGCTCGCGAAGGGCCAAGGAACCCGCCTGGGCAGCGGCGCGGGCCACCTCCGCCAGACGCTCGATCTCCAGCGCTGTGAGCCCCGCCGCCGCCGCGGCCTGATCCGAGAGGCTCATTCGTCGTCGAGGGGCAGACCGGCCCGCACCTTGCCCCGGCCGAAATGGCGCCCGAACTGGAGCTCGTAGACCTCGTCCTCGTCGGTGGTTTCCACCTCCAAGGGCCCCAGGGCCCTGGCCACGCAGAGCAGGCCGTAGCCCCTGTTGCGCAGCGCCTGGGAGATCCCGAGGGACTCCCGCTGGTCGATGCTGCCGCTCAGCACCCGCACGGCGCAGGCGGTGCAGCAGCCGTTGCGGCAGCTGAAGGGCAGCGGTTCGCCCTGGTCCTCGAAGCTGCGCAGGATGTACTCCCCCTCCGGCACCTCCAGCACAATCGTTCGCTTGGCTTGGCGGTGATGCACCGTGATTGGGAATCGCCTCATGGTCTGGTCCTGGATCATGGGCAGGGAAGCGCCGATGGCGCCAGGGTGTGGTGTAGGTCTGCTGCTAGATTGCCACCTGCCCCATTTAAGCCCCTGGAGAGGTGGCCGAGTGGTCGAAGGCGCAGCACTGGAAATGCTGTATAGGGGCAACTCTATCGAGGGTTCGAATCCCTCCCTCTCCGTTGAAAACCGGCCCTTGGGCCGGTTTTTTTATGGCGATCAACGATCGCGCCAATTTCAGCTGGGGCGCATGTTATTTGTTGAATTCGGAATCATAGACTTGAAACAGAGTGGCGTATTTTAGCTGCATCAGATGGGGTCACGGACTGAGGAATCAACAATCCATCATCAATCAAGACCGTCTTGGATGTCTATATTCGATCTGATGTTGATCGAGGCTTGCGTCAGCTTTCGTTGATCGCTTTGCACCCTCAGACCATCGACCTGGCCTGTTCAGCCAGAGGCCCTTGTCCCCTCAGCCGAAGCGGCCGCTGACGTAGTCCAGGGTGGACTGTTCCTTGGGGGAGTTGAAGATCTCCTCGGTTTGGTTGAACTCCACCAGATAGCCGATCTTGCCGCTGCCGCCTTCCACCGCTTCGGCGTTGAAGAAGGCCGTTTGATCTGACACACGCACGGCCTGCTGCATGTTGTGGGTCACGATCACAATCGTGTAATTTTTCTTGAGTTCGTGCATCATCTCTTCGATCTTCAAGGTGGAAATCGGATCGAGGGCCGAGCAGGGTTCATCCATCAGGATCACCTCCGGCTCCACTGAGATGGCGCGGGCGATGCAGAGGCGCTGCTGCTGACCGCCGGAGAGGGAGTAACCACTCTCTTTGAGCTTGTCCTTGGTCTCATCCCAGATCGCCGCCTTGCGCAGGGAGCGCTCCACCAGTTCGTCCATGTCGCCCCGGTAGCCATTGATGCGGGCACCGAAGGCGATGTTTTCGTAGATCGATTTAGGGAAAGGGTTCGGCCTCTGGAACACCATGCCGATCCGCCTGCGCACCTCGACGGGATCCACGTTGGGGGCATAGAGATCGTGGCCCTCGAACACCACCCTACCCTTGAGGCTGCAGCCTTCGATCAGATCATTCATGCGATTGAGACCGCGCAGCACCGTGGATTTGCCGCAACCTGAGGGCCCGATGAAGGCCGTCACCTGGCCCTTGGGGATCTCCATGTAGACGTTGCGCACGGCCTCGAAGCTTCCGTAGCTGATCGAGACATTCTCCAGGGACATGCAGATGCCCGACTTGGCTGTCGACTGGGGGCTGGAGGAGGTGGCGGTCATGGCGCTGAAGAAGAGACGGTGGGGAGCGGTGAACGGGGTGGGGACTTCAGGTGGAGGAGGCGAAGCGGCTCAACCAGCGGGCAAGAAGATTGGCGCCCAGGATAAGGATCACCAGCACGAAGGAGGCGGCCCAGGCCAGGGCGTTCTGGGCTTCGTAGGGCATGATCGCGAAGTTGAAGATCAGCACCGACATGGTGGCGATCGGCTTGAGCAGACCCTCAGGCCAGAAGGGCGAGAAAAGGGCGGTGAAGATCAGTGGAGCCGTTTCACCTGCCGCCCTGGCAATGGCCAGGACCACCCCGGTGGCGATGGGTGTGAAGGCCGTCGGAAGGGTGATCCGGGTGATGGTGACGAACTTGGAGGCCCCCACACCGATGGCGCCCATGCGCAGCTCCTGGGGCACCAGCTTGAGCCCCTCGTCGGCGGTCTTGATCACCGTGGGCAGCATCAGCACTGAGAGGGCAATGCCACCGGCCACGGCGCTATAGCTCTCACCGAAGAGGATTCGGGTCGAGACAATCAGGCCATAGATGAAGACGCCGCAGATGATCGACGGCACGCCAGCCAGCACATTGGTACCGAAGCGCACGAAACTCTGGAACCAGCCCCCACTGGAGTATTCGGCCAGGTAGACACCGCCGCCGATACCCACGGGGATGGCGATCAACGAGGCCACCAGGGTGACCAGAAACGTGCCGAGGATGGCATTGCCGATGCCACCGCCGCTGGTGCCGGGGGCTGGGGGAAGCTGGGTGAGCAGCCCGATGCTGATCAGGGAGCCGCCTTTGATCAGCACGTACAACAGCACCAGAACCAGGGGCAGGACGGCGATCAGGGAGAACAGGCCGGTGACGAAAGTGAAAAAGAAGTTCCAGCGGTTGCGCGGGAGTTCTGGCTGCTGGAGGAGCGACTGCCGGTCGAACAGCTTTTCTGTGGAGGCGTAGGCCATGGGTTGTTTCAGTATTTCAGGCTGAGGCGTTTGACGACCCACTGGGCAAAGATGTTCACCACCAGGGTGAGCACCATCAGCACCAAGGCGGCATACATCAGTGAAGAGACCTGGGAGCCGTCGGCTTCACCGAACTGGTTGGCCAGCATCGAGGCGATCGTGTTGCCTGGAGCCAACAACGAAATACTGAAGTTATTCGAGTTGCCGATGATCATCGTCACGGCCATGGTTTCACCCATCGCCCGACCCAGGGCCAGCATCACGCCGCCGGTGATGCCGGACACCGCCGCCGGAAGAATCACCTGCAGAATCGCTCCCCAGCGGGTGGTGCCGATGCCGTAGGCCGCCTGCCGCAGCTCAGGGGGAACCTGGTTGAGCGAATCGCGGGAGATCGCCGTGATGATCGGCAGGATCATCACCACAAGGATGAGAATGGCCGGTGCCATCCCCGGGCCCTGGGGCTGGGTGCTGAAGATCGGCAGCCACCCGAGGGCGTCGTAGAGCCAGTTCAGCAGGGGCCTCAGGAACGGCTCCATCACGAAGATGGCCCAGAGGCCGAGCACCACCGAAGGAATCGCCGCCAGCAACTCCACCATCAGACCGATCAGGCTGCGCAGTTTGAGCGGGATCAGGTTCTCGGTGATGAAGATCGCCGTTCCAACCCCCAGGGGCACGGCGATCAGAAGGGAAAGCACGGAAGTGACGATCGTGCCGTAGATGGCCGTGAACGCCCCGTATTCCTCCTTGACGGGGTTCCAGGCGGAATTCACCAGAAAGCCGAGCCCGAATTGCTTGATCGCCTCCTCGGAACCATGCATCACGGTGAGCAGGATTCCCAGCAGCACGATCGCCACCAGTGATGCGAGCACGACCACCAGCTGGCGGAAGCCGAGATCGAGGAGTTTTTCGCTGGCAGGCCTGCGTCTGAGCGTGAACAGGTCGCCGTTCGAACTGGTCGTCATGCAAGGTCAGCCTTCAGCGGAAACCTAGGTGTGGCTCACCTCGCCCGTCACTAAGGAACGATTAAGGCCTGCCCTTGGGGCTGGCCGCCGGGCCCGTTACCTTGGGTGTTCCGTTGGCGAATTTCCGGGGCAGCGGGTCCTATGGCGCGAATCGTCGGCATCGACCTGGGCACAACCAACTCGGTGGTGGCGGTGCTCGAAGGAGGTCGGCCCCAGGTGATCGCCAATGCCGAGGGGGGGCGCACCACACCATCGGTGGTGGGCTTCAGCCGTGATCAGGATCTGCTGGTGGGCCAGCTGGCTCGCCGCCAGTTGGTGTTGAACCCCCGCAACACCTTCGCCAATCTGAAGCGGTTCGTGGGTCGCAACTGGAGCGAACTGGAGGAGGGCAGCCTTTCGGTCCCCTACACCGTGCGGGCCAACGACCAGGGCAATGTGCGCGTGGTCTGTCCGGCCACCGAGCGGGAATATGCCCCCGAGGAGCTGGTGGCCAGCGTGCTGCGCAAGCTCGTCGATGACGCTTCCACCTACCTCGGGGAACCGGTGGAGGCGGCGGTGATCACCGTTCCGGCCTATTTCGACGACGCCCAGCGCCAGGCCACCCGCGATGCGGGCCGGTTGGCGGGGATCAGCGTGGAGCGCATCCTCAACGAGCCCACGGCCGCTGCCCTGGCTTACGGCTTCGACCGCAGCACGGTCAAGCGGGTCCTGGTGTTTGATCTGGGCGGGGGCACCTTCGATGTCTCGGTGCTGCGGATCACCAACGGCGTCTTTGATGTCAAGGCCACCAGCGGCGACACCCAGCTGGGCGGCAATGACTGGGACCGCCGCGTCGTCGACTGGCTGGCGGAGGCGTTTCTGGCCGAGCACAGCATTGATTTACGCCGGGACCGCCAGGCGCTGCAGCGGCTCACCGAGGCGGCCGAGAAGGCCAAGCAGGAGCTCTCGGGTGTGAGCAGCACCCCGATTTCCCTGCCCTTCATCACCACCGGCCCCGAGGGCCCGCTGCACATCGAGACCACCCTGGAGCGCCGCGAGTTTGAGGGGCTCTGCCCCGACCTGCTCGACCGGTTGCTGCGGCCGGTGCAGCGGGCGTTGCGGGATTCGGCTCTGGCCGCCGAGGACATCGACGATGTGGTTCTGGTCGGGGGCAGCACGCGGATGCCGATGGTGCAGGAGATGGTGCGCACCTTGATCCCCCTGGAGCCCTGCCAGTCGGTCAACCCCGATGAGGTGGTGGCGATCGGCGCCGCCGTGCAGGCCGGCATCCTCACCGGCGAGCTGCGCGATCTGATGCTCAACGATGTCACCCCCCTCTCGCTCGGGTTGGAGACCATCGGCGGGGTGATGAAGGTGCTGATTCCGCGCAACACCTCGATTCCGGTGCGCAAGTCAGATCTGTTCAGCACCTCGGAGGCCAACCAGAGCTCCGTGGAGGTGCACGTGCTCCAGGGGGAGCGCCAGATGGCCGAGGGCAACAAGTCGCTCGGCCGCTTCCGGCTGGCGGGCATCCCTCCGGCCCCCCGGGGTGTTCCCCAGGTTCAGGTGTCCTTCGACATCGACGCCAATGGTCTGCTGCAGGTGTCGGCCACCGATCGCACCACCGGCCGGCAGCAGAGCGTCTCGATCCAGGGGGGCTCCAACCTCAGCGAGGAAGAGATCGCCACCCTGCTCGAGGAGGCTGAGCGCAAGGCCGGTGAAGACCGCCGCAAGCGCGTCGAGATCGACCGCCGCAACCGCGCCCAGACCCTGGTGGCCCAGGCGGAGCGTCGGCTGCGGGACGCCGCCCTGGAGCTGGGTCCCTACGGCGCCGAACGGCAGCAACGGGCGGTGGAGATGGCCCTGCGGGAGGTGCAGGATCTGCTCGCCCCAGGCGATGCCGCTGACCTGCAGGACCTGGACCTGGCGGTGAGTCAGCTGCAGGAGGCGATTTATGGGCTCAACCGGCGCCTGAGCAGTGAGCGCAAGCAGGAGTCCAATCCGTTGCAGGGCCTCAAGAACACCCTGGGCTCTCTCAAAGACGAGTTGTTCTCCGACGACGAGTGGGACGACTGGGATCGGCCGGGCGGTTCCCCCCGCTATGGCCGCGACCCCTGGCTGGAGCCCTCCTACGGCCGTGAGCGGACGCCGGCGGCCCCCCGCCGCTACGAACGCGACGTTGCCCCCCCGCGCCGCACCAGCGCGCCCCTGCCCTCCAGCCGCTCCTACGACGACGACCCCTGGTCGGAGGTCTGAGCAGCGTGACCCGCCGCAGCGCCACCGCCGGCTCGGACTACTGGGCGGTGCTGGGCCTGGAGCCCGGCGCCGATGGACCCACCCTCAAACGCGCCTTCCGCCAGTTGGCCCGCCGCTGGCATCCGGATCTCAACGGCAATGATCCGGTGGCCGAGGAGCGTTTCAAGCTTCTCAACGAGGCCTATGCGGTGCTCACCGATCCGAAGCGTCGTCAGGCCTTTGAGCTTGGCGTCGATCCGGCCTCCGGCGCTGATGCTGATCCCTTCGCCTCGGGATTCCCCGACTTCGACACCTACCTGGACACCCTGTTCGGCCGCCGCCGCGCGCCTTCGCCTGAGCCGCCCGAATCGGCTGCGGGTGCCTGGGACCAGGAGGACCCAGACCTGGACCAGGCCGGCCCTGGCTCGGTCACCCCTTCCCCGGCGCCAGCGCCACCGGTGCAGGCGGCCTCTGACCAGGAATCCCTGGTGGAGCTCAGCCCGCAGCAGGCCCTGGCCGGCGAACGGATCGAACTGGTGCTCAGTGATGGCACCACCGTGGAGGTCTGGACGCCTCCACTGGCTGGGGATGGCTGGCGCCTGCGACTGGCGGGGGTGACCCCCGGTGGCGGTGACCACTTCCTGCAGCTCAGGGTGCGCACCGCCGAGGGCCTGCGCATCGACGGCCTGCGGGTGACCTTCCCCCTTGACCTGATGCCGGCCGATGCCGCCCTGGGCTGTTCAGTGGTGGTGCCCACCCTGGCCGGGCCGGTGAAACTGCGCGTGCCGCCAGGCTCCTCCAGTGGCCGTTTGCTGCGCCTGCGCGGCCGGGGGCTGGAGCTGGACCAGCAACGGGGCGACCAACTGGTGGAGATCCGGATCATGGTGCCCGAGGAGCTCAGTGAGGCCGAGGAAGCTCTCTACCGCCGGTTGCAGCAGCTCGGCCAGGAACAGGAGTGAGAAACTGTCGGTCGCGCTCCATCTCCGCTCGATGCCGGTCCATGTGCTCCTCTTCGACGCCGGAAGTGAAAACGAGGGAATTCATTCCCTGGAACTGAACGGCACCACGGTGGTGCTCCTGTTTGAGGATCGCGATGACGCCGAGCGCTACGCCGGCCTGCTCGAGGCCCAGGATTTCCCCACCCCCACCGTCGAAGCCCTCGACCGTGAGGAGATGGAGCTGTTCTGCGCTGAGTCGGGTTACCAGGCGCGGCTGGTGCCGAGTGGTTTCCTGCCCCAGTCAGCGGAGGATCGGCTGTTGATCGCCCCTCCCGAGGCCAACATGGACGTCTCGAGCTGGCAGGAGCAGGCTGACGCTTCAAGGCAGGGGGATCAGCGCCCGGGGATCCCTCAAGAGCCACTCAGCTCGGGGGATCCAGAGCTCGAGAGCTTCCGCCGCCGGCTCGAGGGCTTGCTGTGAGTGCACACCCCAGCCCAGCGGCCGATCGCGGTGGCCTGCTCACCGAACAACCCAATCCCGCCAGCGCCGACCTCGATCAACTGACCACCGCTGCGTTGGTGGAACTGTTCTGCGACGAGGACCGACGGCCCCAGAAGGCGGTGGCCGCCGCTTCCCCCCAGCTGGCCTTGGCGATCGATGCGATCAGCGCGCGACTGGGCCATGGGGGCCGCTTGTTCTACATCGGTGCCGGCACCTCGGGGCGCCTGGGGGTGCTGGACGCGGCCGAGTGTCCACCAACGTTCTGCTCCCCGCCGGAACTGGTGCAGGGGGTGCTGGCCGGGGGGGCTGCGGCCCTGCTGCGCAGCTCCGAGGGCCTCGAAGACCAACGGGAAGTCGGTCGTGCCGATCTGCTCGAGCGTGGGTTTTCGGAGGCGGATGCCCTGGTGGGGATCGCTGCCGGAGGCACCACCCCCTACGTGCTCGGAGCCCTGGAGCTGGCCCAGGAGCTGGGTGCCCTGGCGATTGCCCTGGCCTGCGTCCCGGCTGAGCAGGCACCGATGCCCTGCGACATCGACATCCGCCTCTTGAGTGGCCCCGAGCTGCTCACCGGCTCCACCAGGCTCAAGGCTGGCACCGCGACAAAAATGGCGCTCAACATCCTTTCCACCGGCGTGATGGTGCGCCTGGGCAAGGTGCACGGCAACCGCATGGTTGATGTGGCTGTCACCAACAGCAAGCTGGAAGATCGGGCTCTGCGCATCCTGCGGGATCTGGCCGGAGTGGAGCGCCCCCAGGGCACCAGGTTGCTGGAGGAAGCCGGCGGTTCGGTGAAGCGGGCATTGCTGATGGCCCAGCGGGGGGTCTCGGCCGCCGAGGCCGCCGCCCGCCTGGATCAGGCGGGCGGCCGCTTGCGGGAGGCGCTTCGGCTCAACGCTGCTCCGTAGCGACAGCGCCCCAGTAGGGGGCAGTGAACAGGTCGAGCTTGGCCCGCGTGCTGGCGGGCACCTGCTCCTTTGGGGTCATCAGGGCGTGGCGCAGGGCGTGGTGGGCGCTGCTCAGGGGGCGTTGGGCGGCGATGCGCTCGGCCGTCGTTCTGATGATGTCCTGGGCCAGAGCCGCATTGGCCCGAAGGTTGTCGATCACCATCTCCACGGTCACGGCGTCGTGATCGGCGTGCCAGCAGTCGTAGTCGGTGGCCATGGCCAGGGTGGTGTAAGCGATCTCCGCCTCCCGTGCCAGCCGCGCTTCGGTGTGGTTGGTCATGCCGATCACGGCGCAGTTGAGGCTTTGATAGAAGCGCGATTCAGCCCGGGTGGAGAAGGCGGGGCCTTCCATGCACAGGTAGGTGCCGCCCCGGTGCAGACGTCGCCCTTCGGGCATCAGGCTGTCGGCGACATCGGCCAGAAGGCGGCTGAGGGCGGGGCAGAAGGGATCGGCAAAGCCCACGTGGGCGACGGCTCCCTCCCCGAAAAACGTCAGGGGCCGTTGGTGGGTGCGGTCGATGAATTGATCGGGCACCACCATGTCCAGGGGGCGCACCTCCTCGAGCAGCGAGCCCACGGCGGAGCAGGAGAGGATCCAGCGCACCCCGAGCGAGCGCAGGGCCCAGAGGTTGGCCCGATAGGGCACCTCCGAGGGGGTGAAGGTGTGGTGTCGGCCGTGGCGGGCCAGGAACACCACCTCCAGATCGCCGATGCGGCCCAGGCGCAGGGCATCGGAGGGTGCCCCGAACGGAGTCTCCACCTCCAGTTCCTGGATGTCATCGAGCCCCTCCATGGCGTAGAGACCGCTGCCGCCCAGCACCCCGAGGCGGGCGGTGGCCAGATCGATTCCGGTGGGGCTGCTCATCGCCATCGTGATCGTGCGCGACCGTTCTACCCGAGCGAATACAGTCCGCCTTTCCCTCCCCCCTTGCCCGTGACCAAAGCCCTGATGGACACCGATGCCGGCACCGTCGAGCTGGAACTGTTCGACACCGACGCCCCCGGCACCGTGGCCAACTTCGTCAAGTTGGCCACCGAGGGCTACTACGACGGCCTGGCCTTCCACCGGGTGATCGGCGGCTTCATGGCCCAGGGCGGCTGCCCCAACACCCGCGCCGGGGCCAAGGGTGCGCCCGGTACCGGCGGCCCCGGTTACACGATTCCCTGCGAGATCAACAGCCGTAAGCACCAGGCCGGTTCCCTCTCGATGGCCCACGCCGGCAAGAACACAGGCGGCAGTCAGTTTTTCCTCTGCCACGACGCCCAGCCCCACCTTGATGGGGTTCACACGGTGTTCGGCCAGGCGGCCAATGTCGATGTGGTGCTGGCGATTCAGAAGGGCACCAAGATCAACAAGGTGACGATCAGCGCCTGATCCGGTTGCTGTGATCCTGTAGCTGTGATCCCGCTGCTCGACCCTCCGGTCGTCAGCTCCAGCGCAGCAGGGACCCGGGCTGCAACCGCAGCCTGGGGTGTTCCTGCAGCAGTTCATCCAGGGGCCGCAGCTCGGTCTCCAGGGTGGCGCTGGGGTGGGTACTGCGCTGGGCATCGGGTGCCAGCAGCAGGCTGACCGCCTGGGTGCCTGGCCAGCCGGCCAGGGTCTGAAGACTTTCAACCAGGCGCTCCGGGTGCAGGTCCCCATCGGCGTCGATGGCCCCGTTGATTCCCTTGGTTCCCGCAGAACCCTTCAGAGGCCCGAGCAGCACCGCCAGGTCGGGCTGGTCCAGCAGGGCCAGAAGACGCGGATGCTCCTCCCATTGGATCGCCAACTGAAGCTCTTGAGCCCACTGCTGGAGGTGCAGCCAGAGCTGGGTGCGCCGTGCTTCGGACCCGGGCCCCTGGGCCTGGCCGGGCGTCTGGTCCTCTCCGATTCCCTGCCAGGCCAGCACCACCGATGGACCCTGGGGGGCCTCCAGCAGGTGGCCCAGCTTGTCCTGTTTGGTCTGGAGGTAGCCGGCGTTGTGTTCGCCTGCTTCGATCACCAGCGGCACCCGGTCTTCCACCTGCAGGCCATAGCCGCCCAGGCCGGCGATTTTGCGGGGATTGTTGGTGATCAGGCGCAACCGCTGCACCCCCAGGTCGCTCAGGATCTGGGCGCCGATGCCGTAGTTGCGCAGGTCAGCGCCGAAGCCCAGACGCTCGTTGGCTTCGACCGTGTCGAGACCACCGTCCTGGAGGCTGTAGGCGCGCAGCTTGTTGATCAGGCCGATGCCGCGGCCCTCCTGGCGGAGGTAGAGCACCAGCCCCTCGCCGGCGGCTTCGATCATGCGCAGGGCCGCCTCCAGCTGGGGGCGGCAGTCGCAGCGCAGGGAGCCGAAGGCGTCCCCGGTGAGGCACTCGGAGTGCACGCGGACCAGCACGGGACCGCTGGCGGTTTCGGGATGGCCTTTGACGATCGCGATGTGCTCGCTGCCATCGAGCTCGTTGCGGAAGCCGATCGCCCGGAAACTGCCGAAGCTGCTGGGCAGACGGGCTTCCGCCAACCGTTTGACGAAGCGCTCGGTGTCGAGGCGGTAGCGGATCAGGTCGGCGATGCTGATCAGCCGCAGGCCATGCAGATGGGCATACTCCGCCAGCTGGGGCAGGCGGGCCATGGATCCGTCGGGGTTCTGGATCTCGCAGATCACCCCGGAGGGATAGAGCCCCGCCAGGCGGGCCAGATCCACGGCCGCCTCGGTGTGACCGGCGCGCTTGAGCACCCCCCCCTGGCGGGCGCGCAGGGGAAAGATGTGTCCGGGCCGGCGCAGGTCGCCCGGGCGGCTGCCCGAGTGGATCGCCACCTGGATGGTGCGTGCCCGATCCTCTGCTGAGATGCCTGTGCTGACGCCGTTTTCAGGGCCAGCATCGACGCTGACGGTGAAGGCGGTCTGGTTGCTGTCGGTGTTGCGGTCCACCATCAGCGGCAGATCGAGGGCATCGAGCCGCTCGCCCTCCATTGCCAGGCAGATCAGACCCCGGGCTTCGGTGGCCATGAAATTGATCTGGGCTGGTGTCGCGAACTGGGCGGCGCAGATCAGGTCGCCCTCATTCTCCCTGTTCTCATCGTCGACGACCACGACCATGTCGCCGTTGCGGATGGCGGCGAGGCCATCGGCGATGGAGTCGAAGCGGATCGCGTCGAGTTGGCTCAGGGCAGGTCAGGCCGAAGGCCTGGGCGCAATCCACTTTTATAGAGCCCGGTACGATCTGGCGTTCCCGTCCCACTGGCATGGCGAGCCCATCCGCACCCGACCCCAGCGCTGGCGTGCGTGGTGTGGCCGTGATCGGGGCCACGGGCTACGGGGGCCTTCAGACCGTGCGGCTGCTCCAGGACCATCCGGCGCTGGCGGTCACGTTCCTGGGTGGCGAGCGCAGTTCGGGCAAGCGCTGGAGCGAGCTGGTGCCGTTCCTTCCCCTCAGCGAGGACCTGGTGATCCAGCGTCCCGATCCGGAGGCGATCGCCGCTGCCGCCGATCTGGCGGTGCTCAGCCTGCCCAATGGCCTGGCCTCCACGCTCGTGCCCGATCTGCTGGAGCGGGGCGTCAAGGTGGTCGATCTCTCCGCCGACTACCGCTACCGCTCCCTGGCCCAGTGGAAGGATGTGTATGCCAGTGAGGCCCGCCAGTTCCCCCGCTCCGATGAGGCGCTCTGCCAGGAGGCCGCCTACGGGCTGGTGGAGTGGGAGGCCGAACGCATCAGCAAAGCCCGCCTGGTGGCGGCTCCCGGTTGCTTCCCCACCGCCAGCCTGCTGGCCCTGTTGCCCTTCCTGCAGCAAGGTCTGATTGAGGCGAGTGGCATCGTGATCGACGCCAAAACCGGCACCTCCGGCGGTGGCCGCGCCGCCAAGGAGAATCTGCTCCTGGCGGAGGCCTCCGAGGCGGTGGTCCCCTACGGCGTGCTGGGCCATCGCCACACCAGTGAGATCGAGCAGGCGGCCAGTCAGGCCCTTGGGCGCTCCATCCAGCTCCAGTTCACCCCTCACCTGATGCCGATGGTGCGTGGGCTGCTGGCCACGGTCTACGGCCGCTTGCGGGATCCGGGTCTCACGGCCGAAGACTGCACCACCTTGCTGAAGGCGTCTTACCGCCACAGCCCCAGCGTGGAAGTGTTGCCAGTAGGCACCTATCCCTCCACCAAGTGGGTGCGCCAGACCAACCGCGCCCTGCTCTCGGTTCAGGTGGATTCCCGCAACGGTCAGTTGATCGTGATGAGTGCCATCGACAACCTGATCAAGGGCCAGGCGGGTCAGGGGGTGCAGTGCCTGAATCTGCTGGCGGGGCTTGGTGCCACCACCGGCCTGCCGCTGCTGCCCTTCTACCCCTGATCGAGCGGGGCCGTCCGCTCCAGGCGCTGGGCGGCCAGGGCGACCGCCAGGGGCAGGATCCGGTGCTCCTGCCGCTGGATCCTGGCCTCCAGCCGCCCATGGTCGTCATCGTCCAGCACGGGCACGGCCGCCTGCACCAGGATCGGCCCCGCATCCACCTCCTCTGTGACCAGATGGGCGCTGCAGCCGCTCAGGTTCACCCCGGCCGCCAGGGCCTGGCCGACGGCGTCCAGGCCGCGGAAGCTGGGCAGCAGCGAGGGATGGATGTTCACCAGGCGCTCGGGGAAGGCGTCGATCAAGGCGGGCGTGACGATCCGCATCCAGCCGGCCATCACCACCAGATCCACGCGGGCGGCGGCAAAGGCCTCGATGAGGGCATGGTCCAGCTCGGCGCGGCTGCTGTGCAGGCGATGGTCGTGCAGTTGCCAGGGCACCTGCAGCCGTGTGGCGTGGTGCTGGGCGCCGCAGCCGGGATTGTTGACCACCAGCAGCTCGACCGTTGCCTTGAGGGGCCCCGGGCGAGTGGCCTTCACCAGGGCTTCGAAGTTGCTTCCCGCCCCCGAGGCCATCACCCCCAGCCGCAGGGGCGCCCGCAAACGGGGCCAGGCCTGTGGCAACGGCCACTGGATCCCCGGGAGTGGCTCGCTAGGGTCGGCCCGCTCGGGCATTGGATCCATGTCCCATCTCTCCATCCTGCCCACTGTGCTTCGGGACACCGATGTGCTGGCAGCAAGTCTGGCTGATCTGGGCTTGGAGCCCCGCTGGGGCGGGAAGCTGACTGGATTTGCCGGTGAAGCGGAGCCGGTGGAGTTGCAGGTGCGGCTCTCGTCCGACCTGGCCCTGGGCTGGCGGCGTCAGCCCAGCGGTGAACTGGCTCTGGTGGGCGACCTGCAGCGACTCAGCCGCAGCCATCAGGTGGCGCCGCTGCTGGGCCGCCTTACCCGCAGCTACGCGGCCCGCGCCGCGCTTCGGGATGCCGCCCAGTTGCTCCCGAGCGGCTGTGTTCACCTCGACCGCTGAGCCCGGCGCCGGTGCCTGAGCTGACCTTGAATCTGACCGCCGCTCACCAGCATCTGGTGCAGGCCAGCCTCGTCCTGGCTTCCCCCGCCCGGGTGCTGCGCTTTCGGCTTCCGGGCTGGACGCCGGGGTCTTACCTGATCCGCGACTACGTGCGCCATCTCGAGCGGCTGGAGGTCTGGCAGGGGGGGCAACTCCTGCCGGTGCGCCAGCTGGCGCCCGCCGCCTGGGAAGTGGAGCCTTCAGGACTTGAGCCAGTCGAGATCCGCACCGAGACGCTGGCCACGGAGCTCAGCGTGCGCACCTGCCATCTCAATGGTCAGCACGGTTTTCTGGCCCTGGCGGCCCTCGCCCTGGAGGTGGAGGGCGAACGCTGGAGCCCCCACCGCCTGCGCCTGGAGCTGCCGGCAGGCTGGGAGGCCTTCGTGCCCCTGCCGCGGCAGGCCGATGGAAGCTGGATCGCCACAGATTTCGATGCCCTGGTGGATGCGCCGGTGGAGGCGGGGCCCCACCGGGAGCATGGTTTCGATGTGCACGGTGTGCCCCACCGCTGGGTCACCTGGGAGACGGGCCGTCCCCTGCTTGAGCTCCATCCCGATCTGCTGGAGCAGGTGGCGGCGGTCTGCCGCCGTTGCTGCCTGTTCATGGGTGAACCAGCCCCGGCAGCCAAGGACTATCTGTTTGTGCTGCATCTGCTGGATGAAGGCTACGGCGGGTTGGAGCACGACGCCAGCACCGTGCTCCAGTTCGGTCGCAAGGCCCTGGGCCAGCCTGACGGCCTGCGCAAGTTGCTGCAGTTGGTGGGCCATGAATACCTTCACCAGTGGAACGTCCGCAGACTGCGGCCCGCCGAACTCACTCCGATCGACTACCACCGGAGCGTCGTGGTGCCCACCCTCTGGTTCGCTGAAGGGATCACCAGCTATGTCGATCAACTGCTGCCCTTTGCTGCCGGTTTGAGTGATGAGGCTGCGGCCCTGGACGATCTCGGCGCCGACTTCAGCCGCTACCTGCTCACCCCGGGCCGGCGGGTGCAGAGCCTTCGCCAGAGCAGCCAGCAGGCCTGGGTGAAGCTCTACAAGCGCGATGCCTTCAGTGACGACAACCAGATCAGCTATTACCTCAAAGGGGCACTGCTGGCCTTGGTGCTCGATCTGCATCTGCGTCGCGTCGGATCGGCCCTGTTCGCTGTGGTGCGTGATCTGTGGCGGCGGTTGGGTCGTGTCGGTCGGGGTTACAGCGAGGCGGACCTGATCGCCGCCTTTGCCCAGGCGGCTCCGGACCTTGGGGCCCTGCTGCCCGCCTGGCTGGGCTCCACGGAGGATCCGCCCTTCGCGGCTTACCTCGCTGATGTGGGCCTGGAGCTGGTGCCGGAGCCCGCAAGCCATCCCGAAAGCGGCATCGTCTGTCAGCTCGATCCCCACCAGGGCCTGGTGGTGCGCAAGCTGCCCCGCCATGGACCGGGTGAACGTTCGGGGCTTGAGCTGGGCGACGAGCTGCTGGCCCTCGACGGGGTGCGGCTGCGCCAGGCGGAGGATCTTCCCACCCAGCTGCGGGCGGATCGGTGCCAGCGGTTGCTGCTGGCCCGGCGTGGCCAGGTGTTGGAGCTGGCTTTCACCAGTTCAGCGCCCGCGATCGAGCGCTGGAAGCTCAGCATCGCTCCACAGGCGCCGGCCGGGGCCGAGGCGCGGCGCCGGCGTTGGCTGGCTCAGGAGCCGGAGCCCGAGCGGCCAGACCCTGAGATGGTCCGATGTTGAGGCCCCCGGAGCGACCCCCCTGGGCCGGCTGGTGGCCCGCCAGCCCCCTGGTGCTGGCGATCGGGGCAGGGGGGATGGTCACGCTGCTGGGGTTGGGCTGGCTGGCCGCGGCCATCGGCGAGCGCACCCCTGAGCGTCGGGACTCCAGCCTGCTGAGCTTCCTTCGCGACGGGGTCCAGGGTTCCGCTGCGACCGATGGGGTTCCTCGTCGGGCCCCCGCCCCCCCGCCGGTCCGGGCCTGGAGAAGTCCCTTGCACCGCCAGTGCCTTAGCCCCGACCCGGCCCTGAAGCAGCGCTTGCAACGGTTGAGTGCCGTGCTCCCGCAACGCACCTTCCACCTCGACACCGATCCCACCAACTTCGGCGAGCGCTTCAACCAGGACGCCTTCGGTCAAGCGGTGGATCCAACCCCTCGGCTGATCGTCTTGCACGAGACGGTCTACGGGTTGTCCTCGGCGATCAACACCTTCGTCACCCCCCACCCGCGCGATGAGGATCAGGTGAGTTATCACACCCTGATCGGACTCCAAGGTGAGGTGGTGCAGGTGCTCGACCCCGCCCGCCGGGCCTTCGGGGCGGGCAATTCGGCCTTCAACGGCCACTGGGTGATCACCAACCCACGCATCAATGGTTCGGTGAACAACTTCGCCCTGCACCTCAGTCTGGAAACCCCTCTTGATGGCGAGAACGACGGCGCTGAGCACAGCGGCTACACCGCGGCCCAGCTGGATGCAGCCGCCGTGGTAATGGCCGACTGGATGAAGCGGTTCCCAATCCCCCCCCAGCAGATCACAACTCACCGGGCGGTGGATCTCGGCGGTGAGCGTCAGGATCCCCGCAGCCTCGATTGGAGCGCACTACAGGTGCGCCTGGCGGCCCTGGGCCGACTCTGCTGAGGGCCCTTCCAATGAAACCCGTTCCGATCAAATCCGTTCAGAACAGCACGGTTCAGATCAGGGTTGATACTGGCGCTTTCCGGGCGGAGTAGATCAGGGCGTGGAGTTCGGGGTCCTGCATGTAACGCAGGATGCGGGTGGGGTAGTCGAGCTTGCCGTTGTGCAGGTAGGCCAAGGTGGCGATCGCCTTGGCGTCCCGGGGGCGGGTGCTGGCGTTGAGCGGATGCTCGGTGGAGATGCCGAGAAGCTTCTTCTGGCGGGCCAGCTGACCCACCAGCAACTGAACATTGCGCCGGGGATCCAGCAACTGATCACGGGCGGCCTGAATCTCTGCCTGGCTGGCCTCGGGGCTCAGGAGCCCCTGCTTGACCATCTCGCTCAACCCCAGCTGGGCGGGTCCATGGGTGCTGAACAGGCCGGAATGGGCGGCCAGGGGCAGGTCTTCTCCGGGCTTGGCGTGCTGCATCTCATCGAAGAGAATCGCCGCCACCAACATCGGGTTGACGCCCCGGAGGCGGCTCTCGACAAGGATCGTGGGCCGCAGTTCCTCGAGCCGGTTCACCGTGATCGAGCGCAGGGGGGTGAGCTCATCGAGCCCCTTGGTGAAGAGTTGCGCCAGTGGTGTTTGTGGGCCATGCACCCCGAAACGGCGCTGGAGCTCTTTCAGCTCCTGGGGGCTGAACGCCGTGGGATCGGCCCGCTGGCCCTCGTTGATCAAGGCCTGGCTGCTGCTGCTGTCGGTGCCGACGCTGCTGGCGCTGGGGCCCGGTTCGCTGACGAGCACCGAACTGGACCAGCGATTGACCCTGGGAGCCACATCCAGACCGATGGCCAGGAAGAGCCCCACGCTGAGGCCCACCAGAAACCTCCGCCGCACAACCGGAGCAGGGGCCATGGGCGATCTGAGGGTCAAGGGAATGAGTTATTTGGCTAAATATACGCAATTGTTGACAAAATTTCTGCGCGCATCGTTGTTTCCTGTTCCTGCTCCCGCAGTCACCATGGCGCGAGCCGCCTGGGTCCAGTTCCTGCGGCTCTCGGTTGAGCCGTTCATGGGCGGGGTCCGTGGATAGGTTCAGGGGGTGCGCCGATCAGGACGTCGTTCCGTCGACATGACCTTGCCCCCGGATACCGCCTGCGCGTCACCGCTGACGCCTTGGCACCGCTTCTGCTCCCTGCTCTGGCACCACGACGACCTGGGCTTCTGGCTCGATCCCAGCCGCATGGCGTTGGACGAGTCCGATCTCGAAGCGCTGGAGCCCGCCTTTGGACGGGCCTTCGAGGCCCTGGCCGCCCTGGAGGCCGGTTCGATCGCCAACCCAGATGAAGGCCGCCAGGTGGGTCACTACTGGCTGCGGGCTCCATTCTTGTCGCCTGACGCGACCACGGCCGCGCAGATCACCACCGAGATCGATCGCATCGAGGCCTTTGGCCACGCCGTGCTCGATGGCCGTCTCCAGGCTCCGGGCGGCACGGTCTTCACTGACGTGCTCTGGATCGGCATCGGTGGCTCGGGCCTGGGGCCCCTGCTGATCCTGCGGGCCTTGCAACGCCAGGGGCGCGGGCTGCCGTTCCACTTCTTCGACAACGTTGATCCTGAGGGCTTCAGCCGCGTGCTCGCGGGCCTCGGGGAGAAGCTCCGGACCACCATGGTGATCGTGGTCAGCAAATCCGGCGGCACCCCCGAGCCCCGGATCGGCCAGGAGCAGGCCCAGGCGCGCCTGGAGACCCTTGGCGGCAGCTGGCCCGCCCAGGCGGTGGCGGTGACCATGGCCGGCAGCGCCCTGGACCGCAAGGCGGTCGCCGAGGGCTGGCTTGACCGCTTCGATCTGTTCGATTGGGTGGGTGGCCGTACCAGCATCACCAGCGTCGTGGGTCTGCTGCCTGCGGCCCTGATCGGCGCTGATCTGCGCGTCTTCCTCGAGGGTGCGGCCCGCATGGATGAGGCCACCCGTGTGCCCGACCTGCGCCGCAACCCCGCCGCGCTGCTGGCGGCCGCCTGGTACTCCGCCGGTGATGGCCGGGGCCGGCGCGACATGGTGGTGCTGCCCTACCGCGACCGCCTGGAGGTCTTCAGTCGCTACCTGCAGCAGCTGGTGATGGAATCCCTTGGTAAGCGCCTGGATCGCCAGGGCGTGGTGGTGCACCAGGGTTTGGCGGTCTATGGCAACAAGGGCTCCACCGATCAGCATGCCTACGTGCAGCAACTGCGCGATGGCCTCGACAATTTCTTTGTCACCTTCATCGAGGTGCTCGAAGACCCAGGCGACATTGCTGCGATCGGGGGCGAACACCCAGGGGACTTCCTCGACGGCTTCTTCCAGGGGACCCGCGCCGCCCTCAGTGAAGGCGGTCGCCAGAGCCTCACCCTCACTCTGCGGCGCTTCGATGAGCGCAGCCTGGGGGCTCTGATCGCCCTGTTCGAGCGGGCCGTCGGGCTCTATGGCGAACTGATCGATGTGAACGCCTATCACCAGCCTGGGGTGGAAGCCGGCAAGCAGGCCGCCGCCGAGGTGCTCGCGCTTCAGGCCCGTCTGGAAACCCTTCTGGCCGATGGGGTGCCCCGCAACCTGGAGGCGATCTCGGCAGGCCTGGAGCTGGAGAGCCCGGAGCAACCGTTCTTGATCCTGCGCCGACTGAGTGTTGCCGGTCGGGGTTACGCCGCCAGGGGGGATTGGGCAGATCCCCGCACCCTCATCTTCCAACGGAGCTGATGGCCTTGATTCGATCGCGTGCCGCCGTGGCCTGGGCCCCGGGCCAGCCCCTGGAGATCACCGACATCGAGGTCGCCCCACCGCGGCCCGGTGAGGTGCTGCTGCGGGTGGTGGCCACGGGCGTCTGTCACACCGATGCCTTCACCCTCTCCGGCGCCGACCCGGAGGGGCTGTTTCCGGCGATCCTCGGCCATGAGGGCGGCGCCGTGGTGGAGGCGATCGGCCCCGAGGTGAGCTCGGTGGCGGTGGGCGACCACGTGATCCCCCTCTACACGCCTGAATGCCGGCGCTGCAAGTTCTGCCTCTCGGGGAAAACCAATCTCTGCCAGGCGATCCGCACCACCCAGGGCCAGGGGCTGATGCCCGATGGCAGCAGCCGTTTCTCCAAGAACGGCCAGCCGATCTTCCATTACATGGGCACCTCCACCTTCTCCGAATACACCGTGGTGCCGGAGATTGCCGTGGCCAAGATCAATCCGGAGGCGCCATTGGAGCAGGTTTGTCTGCTCGGTTGCGGTGTCACAACGGGGATCGGCGCCGTGCGCAACACCGCCAAGGTGGAGCCCGGCAGCACCGTGGCGGTGTTCGGCCTCGGGGGCATCGGGCTGGCGGTGGTGATCGGCGCGGTGATGGCCAAGGCCTCGCGGATCATCGCCATCGACACCAACCCTGGGAAGTTCGCGATCGCCCGTCAGCTGGGGGCCACCGATTGCCTCAACCCGCGGGATTTTGACGCTCCGATCCAAGAGGTGCTGATCGATCTCACCGATGGCGGGGTGGATTACTCCTTTGAGTGCATCGGCAACGTGGAGGTGATGCGTGCCGCCCTTGAGAGCTGCCACAAGGGCTGGGGCGAATCCACGATCATCGGCGTGGCCGGCGCCGGCCAGGAGATCTCCACGCGGCCGTTCCAGCTGGTGACGGGACGGGTCTGGCGCGGTTCGGCCTTCGGTGGGGTGCGCGGGCGCACGGAGCTGCCGGGTTACGTGGAGATGGCCCAGCGGGGGGAGATCCCCCTGGAGCTGTTCATCACCCACACCCTTGGGCTTGGGGCGATCAATGAGGCCTTCGAGCTCATGCACGCCGGCCAGAGCATCCGCACGGTGATCCGCTACGACCTCTGATGATTCGGCCGCTGAGGACGGCCGCTGGGCCCGGCGTTGCCCCTTGCCCCTAGGGGACCAGGTTCACGAGTTTGCCGGGCACCACGATCACCCGGCGGGGCGGCTGGCCCTCCAGCCATTTGAGGGCCACATCGCTGCCGAGGGCCAGGCGTTCCAGGGTGGCGGCATCGGCATCGGCCGGCACGGTGAGGCTGCCGCGCACCTTGCCCTTCACCTGGATCACCACTTCGAGGCTGTCGCGCACCAGGGCGGAAGCATCGGCGCTGGGCCAACGTTGCTGGTGCACGCTGCCGGGCCCTTCCAGCTTCTGCCAGAGCTCTTCCGCCAGGTGGGGGGCGAAGGGGGCCAGCAGCACCACGAGGGCACTGAGGGCCTCTTGGGCCACGGCGTCGCCCACGCTTTCGACGCTACCTCCCATGGCATTGCTCAGCTTCATCAGCTCCGAGACGGCGGTGTTGAACTGGTAGGCACCATCGGCCAGGTCCTGGTCAATGGCGGCGATGGCGGTGTGCACCGCCCGGCGGAGCTCGCGCTCCTGTTGAGTGAGATCTGCTGGGCGGAACGTTGGCGCGCTGGGAGTGGTCTGGGCTGATCCGCCTGCCATGACCGTCAGGCGCAGGCCCCGGGCAACGGCCCCGTCCACCAGTCGCCATAGGCGCTGGAGGAAGCGAAACTGACCCTCCACGTCGGCGTCATCCCACTCCAGATCCTTCTCGGGAGGAGCCTTGAACAGAATGAACATGCGGGCCGTGTCGGCGCCGTAGCGGTCGATCACCACGGCTGGATCGACGCCGTTGTGCTTCGACTTCGACATCTTTTCGTAGAACACCTCCAGCACCTCGCCCGTGAGCGGATCGCGGGGATCGCTGGGGTCGGCCACCTCCGCAGGAGGGATGTACTTGCCGGTGTGGGGGTTCTTGTAGGTGATGGCCTGAACCATGCCCTGGGTGAGCAGGCGCGAAAAGGGTTCGTCGAAGCCCAGCAGGCCCCGGTCACGCAGCACCTTGGTGAAGAAGCGGGAATAGAGCAGGTGCAGGATGGCGTGCTCGATGCCGCCCACGTATTGATCCACGGGCAGCCAGCGATCGGCCGCCTCCTTGGCAAAGGGCAGGGCGGTGTTGTGGGGGTCGCAGTAGCGCAGGTAGTACCAGGACGAACAGATGAAGGTGTCCATGGTGTCGCTCTCCCGCCGGGCAGGGGCCCCACAACTGGGGCAGGGCACCTCGGCCCAGTCCTTGAGCTGGGCCAGGGGTGAGGCGCCCTTGCCGCTGAAGGCCACGTTCCGGGGCAGCTCCACCGGCAGCTGCTCCTCGGGAACGGGCACCACACCGCAGTGTTGGCAGTGGATCACCGGGATCGGACAGCCCCAGTAGCGCTGACGCGAGATCAGCCAGTCGCGCAGCCGAAACTGCACCCGGCCCTGGCCCCAGCCCTGCTGTTCCGCCAGGGCGATGATCCCGGCCTTGGCCTCCCTTGAGGGCACTCCGTCAAAGGGCCCCGAATGGATCAGCACACCGGCTTCGGTCCAGGCTGCGCCCTCGAAGGCGTGTTCATCGGCACCGGCGGGCACGATCACCTGCCGCACCGGCAGTTCGTAGCGGCGGGCAAACACAAAATCCCGCTGGTCGTGGGCCGGTACCCCCATCACCGCACCTGTGCCGTAGTCGGCGAGAACGTAGTCGGCGATCCAGAGGGGGATCGTTTCACCGTTGAAGGGATTGCGCACCATGCTGCCCAGGGGGATGCCCTGTTTGGGCTTGTCCTCGGCAGTGCGCTCCTGCTCGCTCTGCCGGCTCACACGGTCCCTGAAGGCGGCAACGGCCGTCTCCTGTTCAGGGATGGTGAGCGATGGAACCAGCGGATGCTCGGGCGCCAGCACCAGATAGCTCACGCCAAACACCGTGTCGGGGCGGGTGGTGAACACCGTGATCGCCTCGCCGGTTTCGGCACCTCCCGCCGCCAGTACGGGGAAACGCAGTTCGGCCCCCACCGACCGGCCGATCCAGTTGGCCTGCATGGTGCGCACACGCTCCGGCCAGCCCTCCAGCAACGCAAGGTCGTCCAGCAGGGCGTCGGCGTAGTCAGTGATGCGCAGGAACCACTGTCGCAGCTGACGCTTTTCCACCGGGGCGCCGGAGCGCCAGGAACGCCCCTCCCCATCCACCTGCTCGTTGGCGAGCACGGTCTGATCGATCGGATCCCAGTTGACCGTGGCGTCCTTCTGGTAGGCCAGGCCCCCATCGAGGAACTGCAGGAACAGCCACTGGGTCCAGCGGTAGTAATCGCTGTGGCAGGTGGCCAGCTCCCGATCCCAGTCAATCGAGAGTCCCAGGCGCTGCAGCTGACTGCGCATCTGGGCGATGTTGCTGTCGGTCCAGTCGCCAGGGTCAACCCCCCGTTCGATGGCGGCGTTCTCGGCTGGCAGGCCGAAGGCGTCCCAGCCCATGGGGTGCAGCACCTGGCGGCCCCGCAGCCGCTGCACCCGGGCGATCACATCGGTGATCACGTAGTTGCGCACATGGCCCATGTGCAGGTTCCCCGACGGGTAGGGGAACATCGAAAGGGCGTAATAGGGGCGATCGCCCGGTTCCGGCGTGGCGTGCAACCTCTGTTCCTGCCAGCGGGCCTGCCAGCGCTCCTCGATCGCCTGGGGCTGGTAGCGGGAAGGGTCGGTCACGGCCATGGAACGGCGGCGGCCGCCAGGATCGGGCCACAGCTCACCTCGGTGATGGTGCCATAAGCCGATGCGCCTTTCGCTGGTGCGGGTGAGGGATCAGGCCAGTGAACGGATCACCGTCACCGAAAGGCGCTGGATCAGAATCGGATCGAGGTCGTTGGGGAGTCGCAGGGCGAGAAATTCCACGTCCTGCCAATCCAGCAGGCCGTCGAGTTTGGTGCCGTCGTGGAGTTGCACCTGCACCGCCGTCTTGGCGCGAATCCAGTTCTGCAGTTGCCGCACACCCGGTAGGGAGGTGTCCAGGAGGGCCAAGGCTGATTCAATCGGCACCTTCCTAAGATGCCATCCCTTGGCAAAAAGGGCGAATTCGGTGCTCCAGTTCAGCAAATACCAGGGATTGGGCAACGATTTTCTGCTGCTCGATGGCCGCACGGAAACCGATCCCGACTTCTGCTTCGGCCTCACCCCCGAGTTGGTGCGTCAACTCTGTGACCGCCGATTCGGTGTCGGTGGCGACGGGATCATCCTGGCCCTGCCGCCCAGGGAGGGTGGCGAGCTGCGCATGCGCATCTTCAACGCCGATGGCACCGAGCCGGAGATGTGTGGCAACGGCATCCGTTGCCTGGCCCGCTTTCTGGCCGACAGCGACGGTGACGCCCCGGGGCGCACCTGGCAGGTGGAGACCCTGGCCGGCCGGATCGTGCCGGAGCTTCAGGGCGATGGCGGTGTCCGCGTCGACATGGGCGAGCCGTTCCTGGTGCCCTCGGAGGTGCCCACCCTGCTGGCGGTGGGACCAGCCGGCCTGCCCCAGGGGGAAATTGAGCTGGAGGGTGAGCGGTTCGCGGTGGCGGCCGCCGGCATGGGCAACCCCCATGTGGTGGTGCCCGTGGCCGATGTGGCGGCGATCCCGTTGGAGCGTTTCGGCCCGCTGCTCGAGCACCATCCCAGTTTCCCGGCCCGCACCAACGTTCACTTCGTCCAGGTGCTGAGCCCCACCCACCTGCGCCTGCGGGTGTGGGAGCGCGGGGCGGGCCCCACCCTGGCCTGTGGCACCGGAGCCTGCGCCACTCTCGTGGTGATGCATCGGCTGGGGCTGTGTGAGGCTGCCGCCCGGCTTGATCTGCCCGGCGGCCCACTGCAGATCTCCTGGGATCCCTCCAGCAACCATCTGTTCATGACCGGTCCAGCCGAGCTGGTCTTCGATGGCGTGCTGGCCACCGAAGAGCACGAGTTGCGGCCCCAGTGGGAAGCGCCAGCGGTCCCTGAAGTCCTGGCTTCCCAGCCGGTGGCCCCTGCTGCGCCCGCTCCCGTTGGTTCTGCCGTGCCAGCTCCCTCTCTGGACCCGGCGTCCGTCGTGGCTCCAACAGAGATCCAATGCGCCGTGGTCTGCGTGCAGGGCTGCGTCCGACCCGAGGCCTGCGCCAGCGCCGAGGCCCGTTCACGGGTGGCCGCCCTGCTCAGCGAGCGCTCCCTCGACGATCTGGTCGCGTTGGCCAGCAGCTCCCTGGAGTCCCGCAGCCGCTCCCGTCAGGAGCCCGGTCTGAACCCCCTTGAAGGCCCTTGAGCGTCTCCTTGGTTGATTGGGCCGGCGTCTACCTCGATGCCTGTGCCACGGCCCCACCGGCTGCCTCGGTGTTGGAGGCGATGGCCAAGGCCCAAAAGGAGGCCTGGGCCAACCCATCGAGCCTGCACGGTTTCGGCCTGGCGGCCGCCGACCGTCTCGAGCGCAGTCGGCTGGCCATCGCCACCCAGCTCGGCTGTGACCCTTCGGCGCTCACCTTCTGCTCAGGTGGCACCGAAGCGGCCCAGTCGGCCCTGCTCGGGGCGACGGCCCATCTCCCTCCAGGGCGCCTGGTGATCTCGGCCGTGGAGCACCCGGCCGTTGCCGCCGCCGCCCGGCGGCTGGTGCGCCAGGGCTGGGAGTTGGCGATGGTGCCGGTGGATCGATGGGGCCGGGTTGACCTGACGGCTCTGGAAACCCTGCTCGAGCCCCCCACCAGGCTCGTGTCGGTGATCTGGGGTCAGAGCGAAGTGGGCACCCTGCAGCCGATCGAGGCCATCGGTGAGCGCTGCCGCGCGGCGGGTGTGTTGTTCCACACCGATGCCGTGCAGGTGGTGGGTCACCGGCCGATTGATCTGAGCAAGCTGCCGGTGGATCTGTTCAGTTTCACGGCCCACAAGTTCCAGGGCCCCCGTGGCATCGGCGCGCTGGTGGCTTCCCCTGCCCTGCGCTTTTCCCCTCTCGTCGATGGTGGGAGCCAGGAGGCCGGACGGCGCGGGGGTACAGAAGCCGTGGCCCTGGCCGCAGGCTTTGCTGAAGCGATCATGCTGGCGGTCGGTCGCCTGAGCGCCGAAGGAGGTGATCCGATCCAGCCGCTGCGGGATCGTTTGCTGGCGGAACTGCTGGCGATTCCAGGCCTTGAGCTCACCGGCTGCCCCAGCGAGCGCCTGCCCCATCACATCAGCCTGTTGGTGTCATCTCCTGGTGGCGAACCGTTGCCAGGTCGACGCCTGGTGGAGGAGCTCTGGCGTGAGGGTTACGCCGTCAGCAGCGGCACCGCCTGCAGCAGTGGTCTGGCGAGCGCCAGCCCAGTGCTGCTCGCCATGGGTGTCGAGCCAGCCCGGGCCGGCTCGGCCCTGCGCATCAGCCTGGGCCCCTGGCTCCGGGACGACGATCTGAGTGGCTTCACGGTGGCCCTGCGGCGGGCCCAGGCGGCCGTTGCCGCTGGGTAAGGTCCCCGTCAGGGCATCACCTTGGCGCCCCATTCCGTCGCGCTTCGTTTCATGGTGCTTCCCGCCGATCTGTGCGCCGCCGAGGCCCAGGCCCTGGCCGCCCTGGGCCAGGCTCTGGGAGCCCGTGCCGCTGGTCGCTGGACCGTGGAACTTCGCTTCGAGGGACTGCGCCTGTTGCCAGTGGCCCTCCGGCTGCTGGAGGCCCTCAATCGGGGGGAGCCCACGGCCACCCTCGTGTTCACCGATGCCGGTGCCGCTGCCCTGGCCCGCCGGGATGCCCCTGAACAGGCTGAGCGGCTGACCAGCCTCGGTGATCGCCAACGCCTGCAGCGGCGGGCCGTCGGATCCGAAGACCCAACCGATGAGGCTGGGGTGCTGGTGCTGGTGGCCCCGTCCCAGGCCGAGTACAGCGAGGTGGAGGAGATCTGTCAGGCGCACCGTGGCGCCGTGGTGTTGCTCAATGGCCGTCTGGAGGATGCCGCCATCGGCATCGGCAGCGTGGCCAGGGAGCGCCGCCGTGGCTTCCTGGCCACGTGGGAGTCGGCCTACGCCCTGATCCCCCGGGGCACATCCGCCCTGCGGCGCAGTTTTCCGGACTCCTGGGAGCTCTACCGCCAGGACCCCGATGGCTTCAGGCTGGCCGGCCGATTCGAGACCAAACCCGACCCGGAGGAGATCGATCAGACCCTCGCTGCTGGGGGGCAAGGCCTCGATGTGGCGGCAGGCCTGGGGGCCCTCGATCGCTTCATCGAGGGGTTGCGCAACTGAGCGGCGGCCATCTGGCCCCCTGGTGTCGTCGGGAGAGTCTCCGTACACTTCAGCGTCTGCTCAAGCGCCATGGCTGCCCAGCAATCGAACCGTCGCTCCATCGGTTTGGTGGACATCGGCGCTGCTGTGGCCGTGGTGCTCGCCGCGGTAGGGGTGATCTGGAGCCCCAAGCTCAGCGGCGCGGTCGCCAAGGCCACCGGATCCCTCAAGCCGATCACGGTGACCGTTGATGTGCGGGGCATCCCCGCAGCCGACCCCGCCTCCTTGATCGCCGGTGCCAAGCAGAAGGGAAGCCTCAACATCGTGATTCGCAACCAGCCCCACGGCAGCGTCACGGTCAAGGACGTGACCCCCCTGCCCCGTCGCATTTCCACGATCACCCCCGCCGGTCAGGTGATCACGGTGGATGACCCCAACCAGAAGGTGTTCAGCACCCTCGATGCCCGTTTCCTGCTCGAGGGCCAGGGTCAGCTCACCAAGGAGGGTGTGGAGTTCGGGGGTCAGGGCATCAAGGTGGGAACCCCGATCGAACTGGACGACAACCAGTTCCGGGTCTCCGGCACGGTGACCAGCTTGAAGGTGGGGTCCTGAGATGGTGACATCCCCCCGGCAGACCTTGCTCGCGACCCTTGCCACGGCGCTGATCACCCTTCCTGCCCCACCGCTCCGTGCCCAGGACCAGGCCCTCCCCCTGGCGTCTCTGCCCCCCGTGCCTCCGCCGGTGGGACTGCCCCAACTCCAGAGCCTGGCCAGCTGTCCGGGCTTGCAACAACGTTTGATAGCCACGGTCGGAGCTGAGTCTTCGGTCTGGAGCGTGACCGTGGCCGATGGCGGTGGACGTCTTCTGGCCGATCTCAACGGCCAGCAGCCGCGCATCCCCGCCTCCAATCAGAAGCTGATCAGCACGGCCTATGCCCTTGATCGGCTCGGCCCCGATTTTCGCCTCAAGACCCAGCTCTGGCGCCTGGGTGATGGCACCCTGCGCCTGACCGGATCGGGCGATCCCGATCTGGGGCTGCCCCAGCTCCAGCGCTTCGCCAAACTCGCCTTGGGATCCGGCGGCAGCTCCAGCCCGGCACCGTCGCTGGTGCGGCTGCAGCTGGCCGAGGAACCCGCCCCCAACTGGTGGCCCCAGGGCTGGCACATGGGTGATCGCGCCGAAGCCTATGGGGCTCCGATCACCCGCCTGGCCCTGACCAGCAATGCCATCGAGATGGCGATCCCGAATCCGGTCGGACGGCTGCAGCGTCTGCTGCAGCAGGAGATGACCCGTCAGGGGGGCAAGGCCGTGCAGATTTCTCTTGTGCCCGCTCAGGCCAGTGCCACGGGCGACATGGTGCTCCTGCACGAGGAGCCCTCGGCGCCGATGCATGATCTGCTCAGCCTGGCCAACACCGAAAGCCACAATTTCACGGCTGAGGTCTTGCTTCGTTCCGCCAGCGGCAGCTGGAACCTGAGCACGGCCCGGCAGCTGGAGATGCAATGGCTCTATCAGCAGGGGCTGCCCATGGCCGGAGTGTCGGTGGCCGATGGCAGTGGCCTAGACCGTGCCAACCGGGTCACCAGCCGCTTGCTCGCAGCCCTGCTGGTGCGCATGGCCCAGCACCCCTATGCCGCCAACTACCAGGCCTCGATGGCGATTGCTGGCCGCCGGGGCACCCTCCGCCACCTGTTCATCGGCACCCCGATCGAGGGGCGATTTCGTGGCAAGACCGGCACCATTTCAGGTGTGCGCTCCATCTCGGGAGTGCTCGACACCGTTGATGGTCCCCGCTACGTGAGCATGATCTCCAACGGGGCCTCGGCGCCGAACACGACCATCGGGCGGATCCTCACCCAGGTGCAGAACGTCAGCCTCTGCCAGCCGCCTGCCTGAGACGCTCGGCGGCCCGGCGGGCTCGGCTGATGGGCACGGCATTGGCCTTGCTGCCGCGCGGCTCGAGCGCTGGCTCGGAAGCGGCGGCGGGATCGACCGATTGCAACCGCACCAGCTCACGGCGGCCACCTGAAACCACCTTGCCGAGATCCTGGAGGCGACCTTCGAGTTCCCCCAGCACCTGCTCGGCGTAGCGGTTGGCACCCTCCTGCACCGCAGCGGCCTCCTGACGGGAGCGGCTGATCAAGGCCTCGCACTGCTGCTGGCTCTGCTGACGGAATTGCAGGGCATCGGCGTGGAGACGCTCCGCCTCCGCCTGGCTCTCGCGCTGCACGCGCAGGCTTTCCTGGCGGACCTGGTCAAGTTCCTGCAGGCTCTGCTGACGGGAGCGCTCGTGCTGTTCCACCAGCTGACGCTTGATTTCGACGTAATCCTGGTCAAGCTGCTGACGCCGCTGCAGCGACTCCTGCTCCAGCTGCTGGCGCCGGGCACTGAACAACTGCTCCATCTGGGCGAGGCGGGCCTGGTGTTCCTGTTCGGCCTGGGCCACCTGCTGCCGGGTCTGGAGCAGCAACTGCTCGCATTGTTGGCGGGCCTGCTCCCGCAGCTCTCCCACCTGGCGCTCGGCCTCCTGGCGCACGGAGGCGGCACTGATCAGTTGCTCCCGCTGGAGCCGCGCCTGGCTGAGGATCTCCTCGGACTGCTGGCGCGCCTGGCTGATGAAGGTGTCCCGCTGGCGGATCAGATCACAGGCCTGGGTGAGTTGCACCGGCAGCGCTTCCCGCAGCGCATCGATCACCTCGATCGCCTCCTGCTCGTTCACCAGACGCCCTCCACTGAAGGGGATCCGGTTGCCATCCAGCACGACCTCTTCGAGCTGGTCAAGCTGATCCAGCACGGTCAACCGGGTCTCGGTCATCTCAGGCGGGCGGGTTTTCTTGATTAAAGAGCCTGGCGAGATCATCCGCCACTCCCGCCGGCACCATGTGGCGCACGTTGCCGCCGAATCGCGCCACCTCCTTGACCACTGAGCTGCTCAGGAAGCTGTGCTGGGCCGAGGTGGCCATGAACAGGGTTTCCACCTCGGGGGCCAGGCTGTGGTTGGTGTGGGCGATCTGGAGTTCAAACTCGAAATCGCTGAGAGCCCGCAGGCCTCGCAGGATCACCATGGCGTCGCAGCGGCGGGCGAATTCCACGGTGAGGCCATCGAAACTGCTCACCTCCACCCCCCGCAGGTGGGCCGTGGCCAGGCGGATCTGGCCCAGCCGCTGGTCGAGCGGGAAGCTGGGGGTCTTGCCGGGGTTCTGGAGCACCGCGACCACCACCCCGCCGAACAGGCGCACGGAGCGCTCGATCAGATCGAGGTGCCCCAGGGTGAGCGGATCGAAACTTCCGGGATAGAGCACCTTCATGGCGCTGATCCTATGGAGCGTCGCGGGGGGCTTCCTGGCTCCGTTTCCGGTTCGGGGGAACCGGGAGCCCTCAGGAGCGGCCGGGTCTGCTGCCTAGAGTTGCTTTCAGCCCTACCGATGCCGCAGCCATGGCCCTCGATGCCGCCGCCAAGAAGACCCTGCTGCGCAAGATTCCCCACGGGCTGTTCATCTGCGGAGTGGCTGAAGGGGACCAGGTGAACGGCTTCACCGCCAGCTGGGTGACCCAGGGCTCCTTCGAGCCGCCGTTGGTGGTGGTGGCCGTTCGCTCCGACTCCACCAGCAACGGCATCATCCAGCGCACGGGCCGTTTCTCGTTGAATGTGCTGGCGGCCGACCAGAAGGATCTGGCTGCCGTGTTCTTCAAGCCCCAGCAGGGCATCGGCGGCCGCTTTGAGGCGGCCCCATTCCAACTGGGTGAGCTCGGGATGCCGATCCTCGATGACGCCCTGGGAGCCGTCGAAGCCGTAGTGGTGGGTCAGGTGGCCCATGGTGACCACACGGTGTTCGTGGCCGAGGTGAAGAGCGCCCTGTTGCACCGCGATGGCGAGGCCCTGGAGCTGTCCACGACCGGATGGTCCTACGGCGGTTGAGTGAGGCCGGGTCCTGGGCCGACCGCTCCGCCATGGGCCTGCCTGGCGCTGGAACGGTGCGGCCCCTGCACCACCATCCGGAACGGCTGGAGCTGAGGCTCAGGGAGCTGCCGGCTGAACCCGGCTGCTACCTGATGCGCGATGGCGACGACCGCATCCTTTACATCGGCAAATCAAAGAGCCTGCGCAGCCGTGTGCGCAGCTACTTCCGCGACTCCCACGATCTGAGCCCGCGCATCGCCCTGATGGTGCGACAGGTGGTGGAGATCGAATTCATCGTCACTGACAGCGAGGCGGAGGCGCTGGCGCTGGAGTCGAACCTGATCAAGGCCCATCAGCCCCACTTCAACGTGCTGTTGAAGGACGACAAGAAGTACCCCTACCTCTGCATCACCTGGAGCGAGCCCTACCCCCGCATTTTCATCACCCGCCAGCGGCGTTTCCGCAAGCCCCTGGATCGCTTCTACGGACCATATGTGGATGTGGGTCTTCTGCGCCGCACCCTGGCCCTGGTCAAACGTGTGTTTCCGATGCGCCAGCGGCCCCAACCCCTCTACCGCGATCGAACCTGCCTCAACTTCGATATCGGCCGTTGTCCGGGGGTCTGCCAGCAGAAGATCAGCCCTGAGGATTACCAGCGCCTGCTGCGCAAGGTGGCGATGATTTTCCAGGGGCGCAACGACGAGCTGCTGGAGCTGCTGACCGCCCAGATGGAGCGCTACGCCGAGCGCCTCGACTTCGAGCAGGCGGCCCTGGTGCGCGATCAGTTGCAGGGCCTCGAAAACCTCACGGCCGACCAGAAGATGAGCCTGGGGGACAGTTCCGTGTCGCGGGATGTGATCGCCCTGGCCTCCGATGAGCGCGTCGCGGCGGTGCAGTTGTTCCAGATGCGGGCTGGAAAGTTGGTGGGCCGGCTGGGCTACACCGCCGACGCCGGCATCGCCACGGCTGGGGAGATCCTGCAGCGGGTGATCGAGGAGCACTACGGCCAGGTGGAGCCGGTGGAGATTCCGCCGGAGGTGCTGGTGCAGCATGCCCTCCCCCAGCACCAGCTGATCGCCGACTGGCTGGGGGAGCGGCGCGGCCGCAAGGTCAGCCTGCAGCACCCCAAACGGCAGCAGAAGGCCGACCTGGTCGAGCTGGTGGAGCGCAACGCCGGCTTCGAGCTGGCCCGGGCCCAGCGCAGCGCCGAGCAGCATCAGCTGGCCACGGAAGATCTGGCCCAGTTGCTGGAGCTGCCGGTACCGCCCCGGCGCATCGAGGGCTACGACATCAGCCACATCCAGGGAAGCGATGCGGTTGCCTCCCAGGTGGTGTTCGTGGACGGGCTGCCGGCCCGCCAGCACTACCGCAAGTACAAGATCCAGAGCAGCAGCATCGGCGCCGGCCACAGCGACGACTTCATGGCCATGGCCGAGATCATGCGGCGTCGCTTCCGGCGCTGGTCCCAGGCCAAGGCCGAGGGAGCCAACCTGGCGGAGCTGCGGCGAACCAGCCAGAGCGCCCTGCACACCGGTGGCCTCAACGACTGGCCCGATCTGGTGATGATCGACGGCGGCAAGGGGCAGCTCTCAGCGGTGATGGAAGCCCTGCGCGAGCTCGATCTCCACGAGGAGTTGGTGGTCTGCTCGCTGGCCAAGCAGAGGGAAGAGGTCTTCCTCCCCGGGGCCAGCCAGCCCCTGGAGAGCGAAGCCGACCAGCTGGGGTTGCTGCTGCTGCGTCGCCTGCGCGATGAAGCCCATCGCTTCGCCGTCAGCTTCCACCGTCAGCAGCGGGGTGAGCGCATGAAACGCTCGCGGCTGAGCGAGATCCCAGGGCTGGGTCCGAGGCGGGTCAAGGACCTCCTGGCCCATTTCCGCTCGATCGATGCGATTCAGCTGGCGAGCCTCGAGCAGATCGCCGCCGCGCCAGGGGTGGGACCGGCCCTGGCTCTCCAGATCCGGGCTTATTTCCACCCCGAGGAGGAGGCGGGGCAGGAGGCCGAGGCCGGCTAGGCCAGCAAGGCCGCCGGTCCCCTGACTCGCCACCAGCCACTGGCCCCCCAGTCCCACGGCGAGCGAAGCCACCGGCACCGCTCACCCCATGGTCACGAATTCCTCGGCCACGCTCGGGTGCAGTCCCATGGTGCGATCGAAATCCGCCTTGGTGGCCCCCATCCCCAGGGCGATGGCCGCCATCTGGATGATCTCGGCGCTGTGCTCCCCCACCATGTGGGCCCCCAGCACGCGGTCGCTGGCGGCCTCCACCACCAGCTTGAGCAGGCAGCGGGGGCCACGTTTGGGCAGGGCCAGAGCCAGGCTGCGAAACCGTGCCCGGTGCACGCGTATCGCGCTCTCCCCATGGCGCCGCTTCGCCTCCTCCTCGCTCAAGCCAACGCTGGCCAGTTCCGGCTGCGAGAAGACGGCGCTGGCCACCAGGCGGTGGTCGGTGCGCCGGGGCTTACCACCGAACACGGAATCAGCGAAGGCGCGTCCCTCATCGATCGCCACCGGGGTGAGATTGATGCGGTCGGTCACATCCCCGACGGCATAGATGTGGGGAACGTTGGTGCACTGATCGGCGTCGACGGGGATCCGGGCACCGTCCTGGTGAACGCCGGCGGCCCGCAGGTGCAGGCGATGGGTGTTGGGATCGCGGCCGGTGGCCAGCAAGACAGCAGCGGCCCGATGGGACCCACCGAAGGAGTCGGCCACGGTCAGGTCGCCGGGCTGGCCGTCGATCCGCACGGGTTCCAGGCCAAAACGCAGGTCCACCCCCAGTTCCTCCATACCCATCTGTACCGCCTCGGTGAGCTCCCGATCGAAGCCCGCCAGCAGGTGGTCCCGGCGTACCAGCTGGGTCACCTGGACTCCCAGACCCACGAGGATGCAGGCGAATTCGCAGGCGATGAAGCCGGCGCCAACGATCAGCACCGAGGCTGGCAGGTGCTCCTGCAGAAACAGGTCGTCGCTGACCCAGGCCAGCTCCGCCCCCGGAATCGGTGGCCGCCGAGGCCGCCCGCCGACGGCGATCAGGATCCGCTCGCACTCGATTCGCTGCTCCCCGCCAGCGCCAGCGACCAGCAGGTGATGGGGGTCCTCGAAGCGGGCTGAGCCGCGCATCAGTTCCACCCCTGCCTTCTCCAGAAATCCCACGTGCAGGGCATCGAGGCGGTCCACCTCGGCGCGCACGTTGGCCAGCAGCCTGGAGGGGTGGCAGCGCACCTCCCCCAACTCCCAGCCGAAGCTGGCGGCGTTGGCCAGGCTCTCGCGGTAGGCCGATCCGTACACCAGAAGCTTTTTGGGCACGCAGCCACGGATCACGCAGGTGCCCCCTACCCGGTCCGCTTCGATCAAGGCCACCCGGGCCCCATGGGCCGCCGCTCGCTTGCTGGCCGCCAGGCCCCCGGAACCCGCCCCGATCACCACCAGATCCCAGTGTTCGGCCATGGCGGCAGCCTCCGTTGCTGGGCCGAGCATGTCACGGCTCAAGTTGGCAGGCCGCCCTCTTGACAGGAGACCTTCCCGGCTGGATCTTTGGCCTCTTTCCACCAGATGTCCTGGTCATGGCCTCCCCCGCCACCACCGGTAGTGCTGATCGTGCCTGTGGATGTGCCGACGGGGAGTGGGGTCTGGTGCTGGAACTTCCAGTCGATCTGCTCGCCGCCATGCAGGGGTTCATGAACAGGCGACCTGGCCTTGAGGCCAATCAGTTGCTCCAGACCGCCCTGGCTCAGTTCCTGGTGCAGCAGGGTGCAGCCCAGCCGGTGGTGCGGGAGCTTTACCTTGATGGCCTGTTCAACATGCCCTGACCATGCCGCTGGCCCTCCCTCCCGAGGCCTACCTGTGGTTCAAAACGCTCCACATCGTTGGGGTGGTGGTCTGGTTCGCTGGGCTGTTCTACCTGGTGCGGCTGTTCATCTATCACGTCGAGGCCGAGGAGCTTCAGGAACCGCTGCGCGGGGCCTTCCGATCCCAGTACGCCCTGATGGAACGGCGTCTGGCCAACATCATCACCACCCCCGGCATGGTGGTGACCGTGGCAATGGCGGTGGGCTTGCTGGCGATGCAGCCGGCCTGGCTGCACCAGGGCTGGATGCACGCCAAATTGGGGTTGGTGGTGGCCTTGCTGAGTTATCACGTCTTCTGTTACCGCCTCATGGGCCAGCTGGCGGCGGGGACCTGCCGGTGGGGGGGCAAGCAACTGCGTGCCCTCAACGAACTGCCGACCTTGATGCTGGTGCTGGTGGTGATGCTGGTGGTGTTCAAAGGTCAGTTCCCAACGGGCGCCGCCACCTGGTTCCTCGTGGCCTTGGTGGTCGTCATGGCCGGCTCGATCCAGTTCTATGCCCGCTGGCGGCGCCTGAGGGCCGAGCGCGAAGCCCTGGCCGCCGGTGGTTGATTCCCGCCCAACGGTTGTGTTGAGTGGCCCCCGGCGCCCGGGCGGTCCCCATCCCCTGGTGGCGGTGCTTGAGCAGGTCACGGCCGAGAGTTGCCCGACGCGATTCAACTTCCACTGCCACACCACCTGCAGCGACGGCAGCTTGCGACCCGAAGCCCTGGCTTGCCAGGCGATCGACCGTGGGCTGGAGCATTTCGCTGTCACCGACCACCACAGCCTTCGGGCCTACGGCCCGATTCAGCGTCAGTTGGAGCGGCAACGGCAGAGCGGCCAGGCGGTGCCTGTGCTGTGGACGGGGGTGGAGATCAGTTGTCTGCTGGAGGGCTGTCTGGTGCACGTGCTCGCCCTGGGCTTCGAGGCCGGCCACGGGGCGCTGGAGCCTTACCTCCAGGGAACGTCCGTGGTGGGCCGGGCCCTGCGGGCCAAGGCCGTGCTCGAAGCGATCACCGCCGCTGGCGGCCTGGCCCTGTTGGCCCATCCGGCTCGCTATCGCCTGCCCTACCAGCGCCTGATCGCTGCCGCCGCGGCGCTCGGATTCGATGGGGCGGAGGCCTGGTACGACTACGGCATGGAGGGCCGCTGGTCACCCACGCCCGTGGTCTGTGACGCCATCGATCGTCAGTTGGCTGATCTCGGACTTTTGCGTAGTTGCGGTACCGATACCCATGGATCGGCCCTCGACGGCCGCTAGGGTTTAGTCACGTTTTCCTGACGTTGTCGATGGGACTGTTCGACCGCTTACTGGGCAACCGCACCTGGAGCAAGAGCAGGGACGAGAAGCCCAAGAAGGACGAGACCACCTTCTTTCTGGATGCCGATTCCTCCACCAGCCTGGGCAACGTGGAGTTCATGAGGCGCTCCAACACGATCCGTCGCACCTTCCCGGGGAATGCCGACAGCCCTGGCGGCAAGGAGTTCATTCAGGAGGTGGACTCCATGGCGGCGCGGGTGGAGAAGGCCAGTGAGGGTCTGCCTGGAACCGCCAGGGGCGATGTCAGCATCGACCTCACCGGTGGGGTGCCCAAGCCGGTCAAGAAGACCTTCGCTGAGAGGCTGAGCGCCTCCGAACTCGCCCAGCGGATGAGGGGTTCGGCCGTGGCCGGTGTCAACCAGCCTGGTGCTCCGGCTCCGCGCCGGGCCAAGGGCGACGGACTGGACAGCCAGCCCTCAAGCTCCGCGCCCATGTCCAAGCCGGGCTCCACCGATGACTGGCTGAACGCGGCCAGAGATCTCAACCTCTGATCACCCACAGGGGCAACCCAGCGGCTCAGCCTTCCACCATGCGCTCACTGCTGAGCACCTGTTCCCTCAGGTGCTCCAGTTGCTCGCAGCTGGCGCCCTCCCACAGCCTCCGGTTGTGGGCCTCCAGAAGGCGCTCGGCCATGTCCCGCAGGGCCCAGGGGTTTGAGCCGCGCAGGAACCCCAGCACGGTTTCAGAGCTCAACCATTGATCACAGATGGCTCCGTAGCTCCAGTCCGGCACGCGGCCGGTGCTGGCGTCATAGGCAAAGAGATAATCGAGGCTGGCGGCCAGTTCAAAGCCCCCCTTGTAGCCATGGCGGGTCATGCCCTCGATCCAGCGCGGGTTTAGCACCCGGGAGCGCAGGACCTTGTCCAGTTCTTTTTCCAGCCGGTGCACACGGGGCCGCTGGGCCCGGGAGTGGTCGCCGAACCACAGGGCGGGGGCGCTGCCGCGAACCGCTTCGGTGGCGGCGCTCAGGCCCCCCTGGAACTGGTAATAGTCGTCGGAATCGAGCAGGTCGTGCTCGCGATTGTCCTGGTTGTGAAGCACCACCTGAACGCTGCGCAGCCGCTGCTCCAGCCCCGCCCGGTCCGCCACCGCCTCGGTGCCCATCGAATCGGTTCCCCCGTAGCGCCAGGCGCTCCAGTTGAGATAGGCCTCGCCAAGATCCCTGCGGCTCTCCCACTGGCCGCTGTCGATCAGCCCCTGGAGCCCCGCTCCGTAGGCTCCGGGCGCTGAGCCATAGACCCGGGCCGCCTGGCCCTCCGCCCGGGCCGCCGCCGCCAGCGGGTTGTCCGACTCGGATTCATCCAGGGAGGCCACCAGCTCCGTGGCCCGGTTGAACCAGGTGACCAGCTGGGGGAAGGCATCACGAAACAGACCTGAGATGCGCAGGGTCACATCCACCCGGGGGCGCCCCAGCAGCGTCAGCGGAATCACCTCCAGGTCCACCAGGCGGCGGGTGGGGCCATCCCACAGCGGTCGCACCCCCATCAAGGCCAGGGCCTGGGCGATGTCCTCGCCGCCGTTGCGCATGGTGGCCGTGCCCCACACCGAAAGAGCCAGCTGGCGCAGGTCGTCGCCCTCCTCCTGCAGATGCAGCTCGATCAGCAGTTCGGCGCTGCGTCGTCCCAGGTCCCAGGCGGCCTCGGTGGGCAGCCCGCGCAGATCAACGCTGTAGAAGTTGCGCCCCGTCGGCAGCAGGTCAGGCCTGCCGCGGGTGGGCGCTCCTGAGGGTCCTGCGGCGATGCGTTCCCCAGCCAGGGCCGCCAGGAAGGAGCCGCGTTCGGCCTCGCCGCAGGCGAGCAGGTTGGGCAGCAGGCCCTGGCGCACACGCTCCAGCACGGCTGTGGTGGCCTCACCGGCGCTGGGAAGCGGACCCTCGCGCCGATCAAGAAGCTGCTCCATCAGTTCGAGCGCCTCCTGTTCCAGCAGCGCCACCCCATCACCCACCCGGCGCAGGGCGCCTCCAAGGCGCTGCTGGTCAGGGATGCTGAGGGGTTGTTCCTCCCCATCGGCCCAGGGATCGAGCTCCAGGTGCCGGTCCCGGGCCAGGGCTTGGGTGAGGCCTTCCCCCCCGGGGACGGGCGGTCTGGCCATGGCCAGCAGCAGCTCCGCCAGGGGACCCGGTGCTGGCAACTCCCCGAAGATGTGCAGGCCGGTGCGGATCTGAGCTTCCTTGAGTTCACAGAGATAGCCGTCGGCCAACTCCAGATCGATGGGCAGGTGGAGCGCCTGGAGGCAACGCTCCAGGCGCTCCCGCAGACCCGCCAGCCGCTCGCTGCCCAGCTGGCTGGCCTCCCAGTGCTCATCGAGCAGAGCCTCCAGCTCCAGAAGCGGCCCATGCAGACCCGCGCGAGCCAAGGGAGGGGTGAGGTGGTCGATGATCACCGCCTGGGCGCGGCGTTTGGCCTGGGAGCCCTCCCCCGGGTCATTGACGATGAAGGGATAGACGTGGGGCATCGGCCCCAGGGCCCACTCCGGGAAGCAGCCGGGAGACAGGCCCAGGCCTTTGCCCGGCAGCCACTCGAGGTTCCCGTGCTTGCCCACGTGCACCACCACCTGGCTGCGGGCTTCCTGGCGGAGCCAGAGGTACTGGGCCAGGTAGGCGTGGGGGGGCGGCAGGTCGGGGGCGTGGTAGCTGAGGCTGGGATCCCGGTCGTAGCCGCGTTCCGGCTGCACCAGCACGATCACCGCACCGAAGCGAAGCCCGCGGATCGGAAAACCGCCCGGCTCCAGCGACGGGTCCGCCTCCGGCGGCCCCCAGCGCGCCTCCAGCACCTGCCGGCCCTGCTCCGGCAGCTCCGCGTACCAGCGCCGGTAGAGCTCTAAATCGAGATGGCACAGGGGGGGACGGTGTCCACTTTCTGGATCATTGGTGCGCCCCTCCAGCAACCGGTGGATCAGGGCATCGCCGTCAGCCGGCAGGGGGGCCGTGCCCAGGTCGTGGCCACTGGAGCGCAGCCAGCTCAGCATGCGGGCGCAACTGGCGGGGGTGTCGAGGCCCACACCGTTGGCCAGACGGCCATTACGGGTTGGGTAATTGGCCAGCACCAGCGCCAGGCGCCGCCCAGCGGTGGGGGTCTGCCGCAGATCGGTCCAGCCCTTCACCAGTCGGCTCACCCAATCGAGCCTTTCGTGGTCGGGGACGTAGTGCATCGCGGCGCTGGCCAGACGTCCATCGGCTCGCTCCAGCTCCTTGAAGGCCCCCACCCGGGTGGTGAGGCGGCCATCGAGCTCCGGCAGGGCCACCTGCAGGCTGAGGTCGAGGGGACCGAGGCCAATGCTGCTGGCTTGCCAGCGGGCCCGGCTCTGGGTGCTGCAGAGCAGCTGCATCACCGGCACCGCCAGGGCCTCCCAAAGCGGTGCCCCCAGTCCGGCTTCTTCGAACTGAACCGAGGCAAACGAGGTGGTGCAGACCACAGCCTGCACCTGCTCGCGCCCCAGCAGATCGGCCACCCCCCGCTGCACCGCCACCTCCCGCAGGCCACTCACCCAAAGAGCCCTCGGACAGAGACCCTGGCCCCTCAGCGCCGTGAGCAGGGCCTCCGCCAGGGCCAGATCGCCCGCCTGCAGCAGGGCGCGATACAGCACCACCCCCACCCGCGCTCCGGGGTCGTCGCGCCAGTCATGGGGAAGCGGGTCCGCCAGGGGCACGGGTTCGGGGGGGCTGGGCCGCTCACCTGCCAGCAGGCTGCGCAGGCAGAGCAGCACCCGTCGCCAGTTGGCGCTTCCGCCTTCGCGCAGGCAACGGCCCAGGGCGACCGCCAAGGCCGGATCGACGTTGCCCAGGGCGGCCAGCTCCTCGGCCTGATCGGCGGTGCCGGCCACCACGATCAGCCGGTGATCGGGCTCGCTGGACCAGAGCTGCAGCTGCTCGAGGCCGTAGCTCCAGTGTCCGCGCCCCCCCAGCAACCGCACGAGCACCAGCCGCGCCGGACGGAGGGTTCTGGCGATGTAGTGGTCGATCACCGCCGGATGTTCGAGGGCCGCGAGGTTGAGACCGCGCAGCTCGTCGCCAGGGAGATCAGGCTCCTGATCCAGCAGGGCGGCGAGGGTCGCCAGGTCGGTGTCGGCGCTGCTGAGCACCACCAACGGGGCCGGCGGCTGCTCCACGTAGGCGGGGCTGCCGGAGCTGTCGTCAAGGCCTGGGACCGCCGCGAGCCGATGCATCACGCCATCCTGGGGCCTGACAGTGAGAAGATCGGGGCACGTCGAGCCCCTGGGCCGCCGCCCTGCACCGCCACCCGATGCATCAGTTCCTTCCCTTCGCCTGGTTCGGCGGTCAGATCGTTCCCTTTCCAGAAGCGACCCTGTCGGTGGCCACCCATGCCCTTCACTACGGCACCGGGGCCTTCGGTGGCATGCGTGCCCTGCCCAATCCGGCTGATCCAAGCGAGATCCTGCTGTTCCGCGCCGATCGCCACGCCAGGCGCCTGAGCCAGAGCGCCAGGCTGCTGCTCACTGAGCTCAGTGAGCAAAGGATTCACGATTCGATCCGTCTGTTTCTTCAGGCCAACCGCCCCACCACTCCGGTCTACCTGCGGCCCTTCGTCTACACCAGCGATCTGGGCATCGCCCCACGGCTGCACGACATCCAGACCGACTTCCTGATCTACGGCATCGAGCTGGGGGATTACCTCTCGCCCGATGGGGTGACCTGTCGCATCAGCAGCTGGACCCGTCAGGAGGACCGCTCCTTGCCCCTGCGAGGCAAGATCAGCGGTGCCTACATCACCAGCTCCCTGGCCAAGACCGAAGCCTTCAAGAGCGGATTCGACGAAGCCCTGCTGCTCAACAGCCGCGGCAAGGTGAGCGAGGCCAGCGGCATGAACCTGTTCATGGTGCGTGATGGGGTGCTGATCACCCCCGGCGTCGATCAGGACATCCTTGAGGGCATCACCCGCGCCAGCGTGCTGGAGTTGGCCAAGGATCTGGGGATTCCCACCTTGGAGCGGGCCGTCGACAAGACCGAGCTGTTCGTGGCCGACGAGGTGTTCCTCACCGGCACTGCCGCCCGGGTCACCCCCGTGCGGCGCATCGAGAGCACCGACCTGGCGACCCATCGGCCGGTGATGGAGCGGCTGCGTGATCGGCTCACTGCCATCACGGAGGGTCGTGATTCCGCCTATGACCACTGGGTCACCCGAGTTCGACTGAGCGATTGATGGTTGAAGCGAGCGTGAGCTTGGCCCCCGCCACGGCGCGGATGGGCTTCCTGGAGCGGCTGCACAGTCCCGAACACCCGGTGCTGGTGTTCGACGGCGCCACTGGCACCTCGCTCCAGCAGATGAATCTCACAGCCGAGGATTTTGGTGGGTCGGCCCTGGAGGGCTGCAACGAGAACCTGGTGTTCACCCGTCCAGATGTCGTCCAGGCGGTGCACCGCCAGTTTCTGGAGGTGGGCTGCGATGTGATCGAGACCGACACGTTCGGGGCCGCTTCGATCGTGCTGGCCGAGTACGACCTGCAGGAGCAGGCCTTCGCCATGAACAAACGGGCGGCCGAACTGGCCCGGGAGGTGGCGGCGGAGTTCAGCACCCTCGATCAGCCGCGTTTCGTGGCCGGTTCCATGGGCCCCACCACCAAGCTGCCCACCCTGGGCCATGTGTCCTTCGATGCGCTCAAAGCGTCCTACCGGGAGCAGGCCGAAGGCCTGATCGCCGGTGATGTCGATCTGTTCATCGTCGAGACCTGCCAGGACGTGCTCCAGATCAAGGCGGCACTGCAGGGGATCGAGGAGGCCTTCAGCGCCACCGGTGAGCGAAGGCCGCTCATGGTCTCGGTCACGATGGAGACCACCGGCACCATGCTCGTCGGCTCCGACATCGCTGCTGTGGTGGCGATTCTGGAGCCTTTCCCGATCGACGTGCTCGGCCTCAACTGCGCCACGGGACCGGAGCAGATGAAGGACCACGTGCGCTACCTGAGCGAGCACTGTCCGTTCGTGATCAGCTGCATCCCCAACGCCGGTCTGCCGGAGAACGTGGGTGGTGTGGCCCATTACCGCCTCACCCCCCTGGAGTTGCGAATGCAGCTCCTGCACTTCGTCGAGGATCTGGGGGTGCAGGTGATCGGTGGCTGCTGCGGCACAACCCCCGCGCACATCGGTGCCCTCAGGGAGCTGGCCAAGGGCCTGAAACCCCACCACCGGGCCGTGCGCATCCCCGACCAGCAGCAGCAGCGGCCTCCCCTGGCCTACGAACCGGCTGTGGCTTCGATCTACGGCGTCACGCCGTATCTGCAGGACAACTCCTTTTTGATCATCGGCGAACGGCTCAATGCGAGCGGCTCCAAGAAGGTGCGCGAGCTGCTCAACGCCGAAGACTGGGACGGCCTGGTGGCGGTGGCCCGGGGGCAGGTGAAGGAGAACGCCCACGTGCTCGATGTGAATGTCGACTACGTCGGTCGTGATGGCGAGCGTGACATGCATGAGTTGGTGAGCCGTCTGGTCACCAATGTGAACTTGCCGTTGATGCTCGATTCCACTGAGTGGCAGAAGATGGAGGCCGGACTGAAGGTGGCCGGCGGTAAATGTCTGCTCAACTCCACCAACTACGAAGATGGCGATGAGCGCTTCTTCAAAGTTCTCGAATTGGCTAAGTCATACGGGGCGGGGGTGGTGGTGGGAACCATCGACGAAGAAGGAATGGCACGCACGACGGAGCGCAAGTTCGCCATCGCCCAGCGGGCCTACAGGGATGCATTGGAATTCGGAATTCCCGCCCATGAACTCTTCTACGACCCCTTGGCCCTGCCGATTTCCACGGGCATCGAGGAAGACCGCATGAACGCCTCAGCGACGCTTGAGGCCATCCGTTTAATTCGTGCACAACTGCCCGGTGTTCATGTGGTGCTTGGGGTGAGCAATGTGAGCTTCGGGCTTTCGCCCGCGGCCAGAATCGTGCTCAATTCGGTCTTCCTCAGCGATTGCTGCGCTGCCGGACTGGATGCGGCGATCATCAGCCCGGCAAAGATTCTGCCCATGGCCAAGATCAGCTCCGAGCACCAGCAGGTCTGCCGCGATCTCATCAACGATGCCCGCCGTTTCGAAGCGGGGGTATGCAGCTACGACCCCCTCACCGAGCTCACCAAACTGTTCGAGGGTGTCAGTGCCCGAGAGGCCCGGGCCTCGGGGCCCAGTCTGGCTGATCTGCCGGTGGAGGAACGCCTCAAGCAGCACATCATCGACGGTGAGCGCATCGGCCTTGAGGTTGCCCTCCAGGAGGCGCTGCTCAGCTACGAACCACTTCACATCATCAACACGTTCCTGCTTGATGGCATGAAGGTGGTGGGGGAGCTCTTCGGTTCTGGGCTGATGCAGTTGCCCTTCGTGCTGCAAAGCGCCGAGACGATGAAGGCGGCGGTGGCCTTCCTGGAGCCGCTCATGGATCGGATGGAGGGATCGGATGGATCCAGCCAACGACGGGCCAAGGCCAAATTTTTGATTGCGACGGTCAAGGGTGATGTCCACGACATCGGCAAGAACCTGGTGGATATCATTCTCACCAATAACGGCTATGAAGTGATCAACTTGGGCATTAAACAGCCTGTGGAGGCGATTATTGAGGCCCAGAAGATTCATCGGGCTGATTGCATTGCCATGAGTGGTTTGCTTGTCAAATCCACAGCCTTCATGAAGGACAATCTGAACGCTTTTAACGAGGCTGGTATCGATGTGCCGGTGATTCTGGGGGGCGCCGCCCTCACACCCAAATTCGTCAACAAGGATTGCCGTTCTGTCTACCACGGCCAAGTGATTTATGGCCGTGATGCTTTCGCTGACCTGCGCTTCATGGAGGCCTATGTTGAGGCCCGTGATGCCGGCCAGTGGCAGGCGAAGAAAGGGTTCCTTTCTGGTGCTCCCTCTGGCCTGGGGCTCGAAGTTGCCACCAGTGAAGATTCCGATACCGAAGGTGATGGAGGCGATCATCCTGGGTCATCCACAGCCCTAGGGGGAGGCTCGCCCAGTCGTTCTTCCACTGCCACAGAAGCGGCGGACGAGGCACAACCGTCAGCGTTGATGGAACGATCTGCGGTGGTCCCCGAAGAGCCTGCCCTGACACCACCGTTCTGGGGCAGCCGAGTGCTTCAGGAGCAGGTGATTCCCCTGGAGGAAGTCTTTGCCTACCTCGATCGCAACGCTCTCTTCGCCGGTCAGTGGCAGCTGCGCAAGGCCAAGGACCAGAGCCGGGAGGACTACGAGGCCCTGCTGGCGGAGAAAGCCGAGCCGGTGCTGGCGGAATGGACCCAGCGCTGCCTCGATCAGCAGCTGTTGACCCCGCGCGTCGCCTACGGCTATTTCCCCGCCGGGCGCGACGGCAACGCCTTGCGGGTGTTCGATCCTTCTGATCCCACCCGATCCCTGGGACAGTTCGATCTACCCCGGCAGCGGGGCGGCAACCGTTACTGCATCGCTGACTTCTACCGGGATCTGGTGCAGGGTCAGCCCGTCGACGTGCTGCCGATGCAGGCGGTCACCATGGGCGAGAAGGCCACCGCCTTCGCCCGCGACCTTTTCGCCGCCGATCGCTACACCGATTACCTGTACTTCCATGGCCTGGGAGTGCAGCTGGCGGAGGCCCTGGCCGAGTGGACCCACGCCCGCATCCGCCGGGAGCTGGGCTTCGGGAGCGAAGAGCCTGCGGCCCTGCGGGATGTGCTGGCCCAGCGCTACCGCGGCAGCCGGTACTCCTTCGGCTATCCCGCCTGCCCCAATGTGGCTGATTCGCGCCAGCAGTTGGCTTGGTTGGGGGCTGAGCGCGTCGGCCTGCGCATGGACGAGAGCGATCAGCTGGAGCCCGAGCAGAGCACCACGGCGCTGGTGGCGCTCCACAGCCGCGCGCGTTACTTCAGCGTCTGAGCGTTTTGAGGGTCTGAGCCGAGGGCGGAAGCCCAGCCCTCCGTGTTTCGTGACAGCCCAGTCCACTCGGATGGCAGGCTTGATCTGTGTTTGCTTGCCTCCACCATGGCCATCGCAGGACCCTCCGGCGTCGATGAGGCGATTGCCTCCGGCCTCGATCTCGATGGCACGCCGCTGCCTGCCGCGATGCTGGAGCTCTACAACGAGGTGATGGCGCTGGAGGCCCAGCGGGCCCGCAGCGGCGTGCGCAAATCGATGCGCAACCGGATCGTGCGCACCGGTGCCAAGCACTTCGATCAGGCCAGCCTTGACGCACGGCTTGAGGCAGCGGGCTGGGAGGGCCTGAAAGCCAAGGAGATCGCCTTTTTCTACGGCTGAGGCCGTCAGCCCCCCGCTGAGGGGGGAGGGCCTAGCTGCAGAGATCGTCAAGGGTGTCGATCACCCCCTGCTGGAAGGCGTCCAGATCGGTCGAGTCGCTCAGGTCGAGACCCTCTCCGGCGGCGTTCTGGGTGAGTTCCTGGAAATGGAACGCCCCCTCCCCCGTGGCAAGGAACTCAATCGCTGAGCTTTCACCGCTCTCCTTGAAGGCATCGCAAAGTGCCATAAAGGCCGCGTCTTCCGTGAAGTCCCAGCTCATGAAGGGGCAACTGCTGAATGACCTCTAACGCCTGCCCCCCCGAATCCGTCAACCTCTTGGCACGAATTTGTGCCAGTCCTTCGCCAGACTCCTGCCTGCGTCGCCGTCGCACCCCCCCGATCCATGGGCTCTTCCACCCCCGAACCACAGGTCCTGAACGTGCTCGGCCAGCCCCTGGAGCTCTGCAGTTGTGAGCCCCTGACCGGTTGGACCCGGGACGGCAGTTGCCGTACCGGTCCTGGGGACCGCGGCCTTCACACCGTCTGCTGTGTGATCACCGAATCGTTCCTGAGCTACAGCAAGGCCCAGGGCAACGATCTCTCCACACCGATGCCCGCTTTCCGCTTCCCAGGGCTTCAGCCTGGAGACCACTGGTGTGTCTGTGCGGCCCGCTGGCTGGAGGCCCACGAAGACGGCATGGCGCCGCCGGTGCTGCTCAAGGCCAGCGAGGCCTCGACCCTGGATCTGATTCCCCTGAAGCTGCTGGAGGAGAATGCCGCCGACGTCTGAGCGGCGCGGACCGCGGCCATGAGTATGCGCGTCCTGGTGCTGGGCCAAGGGGCCTGGGGACGAACCTTGGTGACGTTGCTGGAGCGCCAGGGCCATCGGGTCAAGGCCTGGTCCCGCAGTGGTGGTGGGGATCCAGGCCCCCTCTTGGCCCAGCAGGAGCTGGTGCTGGCGGCTGTGGCGATGGCGGGAGTGGGCGACCTGGCCCTGCGGCTGGCCCCCCACTGGCCCCAGGGGCTGCCTCTATTGAGCTGCAGCAAGGGATTGGACCCGGAGCGACTCAGCACCCCCTCCCAGCTGTGGGAGGGCGCAATCCCGGAGCTGCCGCTGGTGGTGCTCAGTGGTCCGAACCTGGCCACTGAGCTGGATCAAGGTTTGCCCGCCGCCAGCGTGCTGGCCTCCCACCATCCGGACCTGGCCACGGCTCTGCAACGGCAACTCAGTGGCGATCGCCTCCGGCTCTACACCAACAGTGATCCCCTTGGCACGGAGGTGGCGGGTGCGCTCAAGAACGTGATGGCGGTGGCGGCAGGGGTCTGTGATGGCCTTGGTCTTGGGTCCAATGCCAAAGCCTCCCTGCTGACCCGGGGGCTGGCGGAAATGGGTGTGGTGACTGAAGGTCTGGGGGGTCAGGCCAGCACGCTCTATGGCTTGGCGGGCTTAGGCGATCTGCTAGCGACGGCCAACAGTCCCCTCAGTCGCAACTATCGCTACGGGGCGCTGCGGGCGGATGGGCTGGCTCACCAGGCCGCCTTGGCCGAGGTGGGAGCCACGGTCGAAGGGGCCGCCACGGCGGTGGCGGTGACCCGCCTGGCCTGCCGCTGTCACTGGCACCTTCCGATTTGTGAGCAGGTGGCGGACCTGGTCCAGGAGCGTGTCAGGCCCGAGGAGTGTGTGCGGTCGCTGATGGATCGTGCCCTTAAAGGCGAATGAACCACGATCGGCCAAGGGCCCTCTTTTCCGGCATGATCCGCCTGTCACCGAAGGAACTGTTGGTTTTGCTCAGGAGCCGTCGCCACTGGTTTGCGCTCGGGCGTCGATGGCGCTCCAATTTTTCGCGCCAGGCGCGGCTGAAAACCATTCTGCTGACTGCACCGGTTGGATTCGGGGCCCTGGGGATCGGCTTCATGGCCCAGGGGCTGGTTCCCAGCACCCCCGTGGTCGATGCTCCATTGATCGACGCCATGCTTCAGGCGCCGCCACCGCCGCCCCGAACGTCCCGTTCCACTCCCGTCGCCGGGGGCGACGAGCCTGATCCCCTGCGCGGGGTGCAATCGCGCAAAGCCAGTGCTTCCGCCAGCGCGTCCGGCCAACTCAGCCTGGCGGAACCTGAGGCAGGCTCACCACTCAACCTGGAGATCCGGGTGGCCCTGCTGAATCAGCCGGCCAGTTTGCAGCTTGGGGCCCAGGGTGCTTGGCTGCTGCGCGACCGCTCAGGCCTGGTCTTGCGCCAGGGAGGAGCCGGCAGTGGTCTGGAGCTGTCTGGGGGGTCTGATCTACCTGCTGAACTCTGGTTCGAAACACCGGGCGGTCAGCCGGTGAGTGTGCAGGGTCGTCCCTACGACGGCCGCCTGCGCCTGGTTCGTCAAGCTGGGCGCTACACCGTGGTCAATCACCTGTCGCTCGAGCGCTACATCGCCTCGGTGGTGGGTTCGGAGATGCCCAGCTCCTGGAACATCGAAGCGTTGCGGGCCCAGGCGGTCGCCGCCCGTTCCTATGCGCTGGCGCACATGGCCCGCCCCGCCAGCGCCCATTGGCACCTGGGCAACACCACCCGCTGGCAGGCCTACCGCGGTCTGGAATCGGTCAATGGGCGCACGCTGCGGGCGGCTGCCAGCACCGCCGGTGTGATCCTGAGCTACCAGGGGGGCATCGTGGAAAGCCTCTATGCGGCCAACCAGCAGATCGTTGTTGAGGCCCACGGGCATCTGGGGGCCAGCATGAGCCAGGAGGGGGCCCAGCAGCTCGCCTCCCAGGGCCTTCGCTACAACGACATCCTGGGGCGTTATTACCAGGGGGCCTCCCTGGCCCGGCTCAAGGCGGGTGCGGGCTGAACGGTTCTGGCGGGCGGCGCTGGAGATCAGCCGCACGGCCGCCAGCAGCGGTGCCTTGATCCCCCTGAGCACCGAGCGGCTGGATCTTCCCAACTGTGCCCCCTTCATCCTGAGGCGCCTGCAGGGGGCGCCACCGCGCCATCTGCGTGAACCGGGGCCCCGTCCCAATCCTTTCCTTCCCTGGGATCGCCCCCTGGAAGTGGGCCCCCTGGGGCCCGACCACCTCCTGCTGCTTAACAAATATCCCGTCCAGGAGGGCCATCTCCTGCTGATCACCACGTGCTGGCTGCCCCAGAGCGGATGGCTCAGCGTCAGCGATTGGCAGGCGGTGGCTGAGGTGGGGTCCGACACCGGCGGCCTCTGGTTCTTCAACAGCGCTCCGACCGCCGGAGCCAGTCAGCCCCATCGCCATTTGCAGCTGCTTCCCCGGACCTGCGGCGAACCCAGCTGCCCGCTGGCGGCCGATCTGCTCGCCCAGCTCGATGGGCGAGCGGCACGATGGCCATGGGCGTATCGGCTGGATCGGCGCAGCCCCGCAATTGGCAATGATCTGGAGTATCTGTACGCGCAGCATTGCTCCGATCTCGGTCTCGGTCGTCCAACCTCTGATCCCCAGCCCCTGCACCCCTACAACCTGCTGTTTGACGATGACTGGTTCCTGACGATCCGGCGCAGCAGGGAGCATGGGGCGGGCTTCAGCGTCAATGCCTTGGGTTTCGCCGGCTACCTGCTTCTCACCGGCCATTCCGATCTCGACTGGCTGCAGCGCCACGGCCCCCTGCGCCTGCTTCAGGAGGTTGCGGCCCCAGCGGCTGAGTGAAGGTTCCGTGATTTCACGGTTGTCGGATCACGGGGGTCCGGGCCTCTGTTGAAAGAAGGGCGCCATGGCAGCCCTGCTTTTGATCCACCCGTCTCGCTCCATGAGTTCGATCCAACCCCTTCCCCCCTCACGTTCCCTTTCAAACCCTCGATCGCTGCCCAAGGATGTGCGGGAACGCAACCTCCGAGTGGAGCAGTACCGCAACGTTGTTCGCCCGATTGCCTTTCATTACGCCGGGATTTGCCGTGAACAGGCTGATGATCTGCAGCAGGTGGGGCTGCTGGGGCTGATCCGGGCGGCGGAGCTCTACCAGAACGGTCGGGAGATCCCCTTCGAGGCCTTTGCCCGCCACCACATCCGCGGAGCGATCCTTCACTACCTCCGAGATTGCGCCCCCACCGTGCGTTTGCCCCGCCGTCAGCAGGAACTGGCGGACCGGGTTCGGGCCACCAGGCGCCAGCTGGCCCAGGATCTGGGCCGGACTCCCGCTGAGCGGGAACTACGTGAGGCCCTCGGCCTCACCGCTCTGCAATGGATGCGCTTTGAGCAGGCCAGTCGCTTCAGGAGGATTGAGGTGCTCGAGCAGGATCCGGCCATCGCTGCCCCACCGGAGGCTCCGTTCGAGCCGGATCTGCCGATCGGCGCCTTGGCGGCGATGGCGCAGCTGGAGCCCAGGCAGGGTCAGGTGGTGACGATGGTGGTGCTCGGGGGGGCCAGCCTGCGTCAGGTGGCCCGGGAGCTTCAGGTGAGCCCGATGACCGCCCACCGCTTGCTGCGAAAAGGTTTGGATCAGTTGCGGCAGGTGTTGGGGGCCGATGCTGCGCGCATCAATCTCGGGCGATTTGCTGCTCCAGCGTGCTGATGGCCGCCTGGAGTGCCGCCAGCTGGCGCTCCGCCCCATCCCGCCAGAAGCTCAGGGCTTGAAGCTTGCGCTGCAGGTGGCGTCGCCGTGCCTCCCGCGCCTCTTCAGGGGTGACTTGACAGGGGAAAGGGGGGAACATGAGAAAATGATGCAGATCGGAACGCTTCTAACGGTTTTGCTCCCCACGGTGCGCTCCGAATCCAATGCTGGTGAGATCGGCCCGAGCCAGCGCCAAGACCCATCCGTCCCCTGCCGAGTCATGACATGGGAAGGGCGATGACAACGGGCATCTCCATCTGTTTTTCTTGAATTAGACAAGTTTTGAGAATTGTTGGTCCCACGGGTCTCAGTCGATCCCTTTTTGTGGCATTGATCGGTGGGGCCTTGCTGCATGCGCCCACGGCCTGGGCCTATGTGCCCCTGATGGCAGGGCAGTCGGCCCGGCCCTTGCAGGGCACCTTCAATAACGTGCCTGTGCTGCACTCGAACCAGCCTGAGGAGGTCCTCGGCGTCGGCATTCTAGTCAACACCGCACCCGGCTCGGCCGTGACCGCTGAAAACGGCCAGCCCCTTGCCAACGCCGCCTTCACCTTCAACGGTGATTTCGGCTTGCATGTTCACCACAAATACGCTCCACAACCTGGAGCAGAGCCCACCGCCGGTCGGGTACGCGCCGAACTCACCTTGGCCACGATTCTGATCAATCCCGGCTATCAGCCGGTGCGCCTGCGCTTTGATCGTGGTGCCGTTAGCAACAGCTTCGAAGCTCCCTACCGCCCGAACTACCTGATGGGGGTCAAGCCCCTGGGTCCCCGCCCCTGGAACACCGGGCCCGGCGATGCCACGGCGGTGATGATGCTGCGAGGCAGACTTGATGCCCGTGTGCCATCCGAAGTGGTGCTCCCGCCGCGTAGCCGCATGGTGCTGTTCCGCACCCAGTTGCCCGCCCAGGGAATCGCCAACGGTCTGCTCAAAGGCCGAAGCGATGGCCCCTTTCAGATGGCCGTGGTCGCTGCAAAGAATCCCCAGAACGACTACGACATCGTGGCTGTGCTTGACCAGGGCGTTCTGGCACCAGGGCGGATCTACCTGAACCGGCTGGCCGATATCGACAGCGGGCGGGTGTTTTCCAGGGTCGCCGGTGTGGCCTATGGGGACGCCTATCAGGCCTCGCTCACCTATGACCTGCGCCAGGGCCCCCTGCACGTGCCCCTGACGAGCACCAACCGCCACAACTTCGGCACCCGTGAGATCCAGGTGAACCCTTTGGCCAGCCGCATGCTGGATTCCTCCCTGGACAACGTCGGCACCTACGGGGTGCGCTTTGATGTCCAGCTCAATCTCTTGGGCAGCGGACCCTACGTGCTTGCGTTCAGTCATCCAACACCGAACGGTCGCAACTTCACCGCCTTTCGAGGCTCGATCGGCATCGAGACCGAGGAGGGCTACCGGGAGGTGCATGTGGGCATGCGTTCCGGGGAAAGCCTTGAGCTGGCGCCGTTGAACCTGCGCCCCGGCGTCATCAACACCGTCAAGATCAGCCTCGTCTACCCGGCCGACAGCACCCCTGGACATTTGCTCAGTGTGGTGCCTGAACAGCAGCTGGCCCAATTGTTCGAGCGGGAGCGCCAGGTACAACTCGCGCGGACTGCAGCGGCCCGCTCGGCGGCAGCGATGCCCGCACCTCCTGAGGTGGCGGCCAATGGCAACTCCGCACCTTCTGCTGCCCCCGGCATCAAGACCCGTCCGCCTGCATCGGCCAATCGCCGTCGCACCAACCCGGCGGCCACATGGAGTCGGCCCGTGGCGCCTCCGCCTTTGATCAACAATTCCCTGATCGGCAACCCATCGGCTGGTGTGAACCAAATGCCACCGGCCTTCATTCCACCGGCCCGCATGAGCCAGACCCTGATTGAGCGTTACCAGCAGGCGGTGGACGCCCAACAGAGGATCATCAAGAATCTGATGGGGCGCTGAGCCGCCGCCTACCCGCAACCCGTGGCCGACCCAATCGATCAGGACAGACGACGCACGTCGGTCGATCTTCCGATCGCGATGCTGGCAAAGCTCGATGCACTCAAAAAGGAGTGGGGTCTGCGCAAACGCGGTGACCTGATTGAGCGACTTCTGGAACTGGTGCTTCCAGGCCAGGAGGATCAGGAGAGCCTGGAGGAAGAAGCGAGTGGCGACGAGCCGTTCCATGAGCGTGGCGCCCTGGTGCTGGTCAGCCGCGATGCGCAATCCGAGCTGGCATTGGATTTCGATCCAGAGGACATCGCTGCTTCGGAGGCCGATGGATGGACGCGCTCACCATCCAACCGAGCCGCCCGATCAGGATCCGGCGGCATCGATCTGCCTGGTTTTGTGCGGCGTCAGACCACCCAGGTGAGACGCAGTCTTGATCCGCTGCCGGTGGCCAGCGGCGGCCCGGAGCCCCTGGCCCTCGTTCAGCCCGGTGAACTGGAGCGGGCCCTGCGCTCTGCCGAGGATCACTGGATCGACGTCTACGGCAAGCCCGCCAACCCTGCGGTGCTCGAGGCAGCCATGGTCTGGCTGGCCCAGGACATCTGGCGTCAATCGGATCAAAGCGAAGGTCGGCCGTTCAGCTGGAGCCTCACGGAGCAGATCATCCAGGGTTTTGCGCCCGCCTGGTCGCCCCAGGAGCCATCATTCGCACGGGTGGTGGTGGCGGCCGGTCTGATCGAGGATCCCTTCAGCGCGAACACGTTGACCCTGCGCATCCCGACCTTGATTCGACGCTTTGTGCACCGCTTTCGGCGACGCCCCAAGGGCACGTCATTTCAGGCTCTGGAAAACACCATGACCCTGCACGGAGCTCTCAAGCAGCTTCAATTGCCGACCACGGCGGGGCACCGGCTCACCCTGGCTGCGATCCGTGAGGCCTACCGGGTTCAGGCCGCAAGCCACCACCCCGATGCCGGTGGATCAGTGGAGGCGATGCGGCGCTTGAACGAGGCCTATCAGTTGCTCAAGGAGTTGTACCGGCAACCGGCCTGATCACACTGTTCTCGCCTGAGACTTCAAATCGGCGATGGGTCGCATCCAAGGGGTGCGCTCATGGTCGATCCGTCGGCCTGCCTTCTCTCCTGTTCTTGGGCAGAGGGGAGCAGGCCTCCGTCCCTGGTGTCACGTGGCGCGAGGCCAGTGCCTGCGGACACTCTCTTACGTCCTGGACGGGTCTTGATATTAGACGCGTTATGTGTCTCATGGTCTATTGATGAGAAATTGATCGTTGGCTATCAGGGTGATCCGTCCGATCCAATGTTTAATGAAATCCAAATGTCTTAGATGACCCAGTTAGGATTTATTTGTAGACCAGTATTGCGTCTTAGGCAAGACCAATGGTTAAGTGTCTTCATGCCAGTGCGGATGTCGCCGACGAGGGCCAAGTGACCCTGTCTTGGTCTGATGCCATGGTCATGGATTCTTGAGCAACGCCTCTCAGCAACATTGCGACCCAAAGGCGTCATCTGGCTTCGAGCGGAAAGGCCAGCGTGCCGATCCATTTTTCACTGCAACGGCCGCTTTACTTATCAAGAATTGTTTTTGTGGTGATTCTGGCGGTTCCTTACCAGCAATCTCTTGGTGCGGATGTCCCCCTTCCCGCCGATCCCCTCGAGTCTCCTTCATCTTCTGATATCGACGTTGATCGTTGAGCGTCCAACGCGCTGCCCAGGCCCCTGCTCAAGCTTTAGACCCGTAAGGGTTAGGCAGCTTCTGATCTTGGCCAGTTCGGTGCCTCCGCTGAGTTGGCCAAGATGCAGACGTGACCCCCATCTTTTGCCTTTGGCTCCATCGTCAACCTTCAAGCCAAGGATGATTTCCAGTGGCAAGGCCACCGCCAGGGCCCACAGATGATGTCCAATCCAGGGTTGATGGGTTGTCCAAGTCTGATCGGACGACCCAGAAGCTCTGCTGCAACTGTTCCTGCCTCTGTGCGTACCTGTGTCAAACACAGGTACGCAGAGATGGATCGCCCCTGGACGGGGCGATCGGGGGAGCGTTGGCTTCTCGCTCGGATTGCCCCGTGGAAGCGCTCCGCCCGGGCAGGACCGCGTATCACAAATCACCTATGCGAGTGGATATTGGACCTATTCCTGGTCTTGGATGAGAGCGCCGAGTCGGATGTGGAGCCTTTCGCCCGATGTCCGCGAATGAGATGGGCCTCTCTTGATCGCGCGGACCCGGCTCCATACGTTTGTTTGTCTTATGTTCACTCAGGTCTGCGATCAATGGAATGCCGGGCTTCTTCCGATGGAGTGGCAACAATCAGTCCAGGTGAATGGCGCTGCAAGGCGAGTCACATTGCTAGGGCAGTGGGTGATCACGCCCCCGGAATGATCTTGTGCCGATGGGCCGCCCTCAACCCAAGAATCAGCTGTTTCATAATTGACTCGTTCATAGATGCATAGTGCGTCTAATCTGAGATCTCCTTGATTTGTTTTGTGCGACCCGTTGCTCCAGCCCGCTCGCCAAGCAAACCATTCATGCGGCCTCCCTGCCGGGCCGAGGACGTTCCGTTCGAGTCAGTGATGGGCCACGATCTCTGCCTTAGGGCGAGGCTTGTGCGGGCTCAACCGCGGACTTCGCTTTCGCCGAGGCCCCCCGTGCCGCGCTGTTGAATCCTTCCGCTTGATGCATCTGGTCAGCGAACCAGCCTTGCGATGGCTTGAGGGTGCTCAAGACGCCTCGTCCTTCTGCCGTTGCGGCTTCACCGGGGCAGGTGCTTCATGGGATTGGGGAAAGAGTGTCCGCCGATGTCGGGCAAACTTGTAGCAACTATCTTATTTAAGTTGACTAATAAGACCAGGTACGCGACTCAGTTGATTCCTGTTAGACAATTGGGCGCTGCGTGACCATGGAGGCTTCGATGTCTGCCATGGGTAGCGCTGCCATGAATGTTCCAACGGGGATGGGTTCAGGGCTTCCCTGAAAGGTGCCCTTGCATATTGTCCGAAGCCAGGTCATGTGCTTCTCGGTCAAGACTATGGATTGGACTCGGCTTGATCCTTGGATGAGACCATTGTGAGGGCCGTCCCTCAACTTGATCGGGGATCGACGCGCCCATCCTGCCCCAGGTCTCAGTTGGGGGTCTGAAGGCTCTTGATCAGGAAGTCGAAATAGGGGCCTGCCAGTTCGGCTTCGTCAGTGGAGAGCAGCACGAGGGCTGCCTCCTTGAGGGCGCGCATCGATTCGACCATGCCAGGGAGGGGCACCCCCAGGCTGTTGTACATCTCGCGGGCCCCTTCGACACCGATCTTCTGGATCAGCTCAGTGCTGCCGGCCAGAACCCCATAGGTGACGAGACGGAGGTACCAGCTGAAGTCACGCAGGCACTGGGCCCTTTGTTTCTGTCCGTAGGCGTTGCCACCCGGTGCCACGTAGTCAGGTTTGCGGGCAAACAGCTGGCGGGCGGCTTCGTCGACGATCTTCTTTTCGTTGTCCGTGAGGGCTCTCACCACCTGCAGGCGGGTCGATCCGCCGGAGAGAAAGTCAACAATCGAGCGCAGTTCGCCGCCACTGGGGTACCGCAACTGGTCGTCTGCTTGGAGGATCAGATCCCGAACGACGCTCATCTACGGCACCATGCGCCTTGGAACTTTATCCAGAGGCACCCGCGCCTGAGAGGGTTGGCGGATGAGGTGTAACGCCCCTTCGCATCCCATCGGCCTCTGGGACCGCCTGCGTCACCGATAGGGTCGAGGGACGAGAGCGCGGCTCAGACCCTCGATGGATCCCCAAGCCCCCAGCCCCGGAACGCGCCTCACCGTGAGGATCACTGGTCTCAATCATCAGGGTCAGGGTGTCGGCCGCAGCGCTGATCAGGTGGTGTTCGTCGATGGGGCCCTTCCCGGTGAAACCGTCGATGTGATCGTGCGCCATCGCGCCAAGCGCCATCTGCTGGCGGAACACCGCTCCACGCTCCTGCTCAGCCCCGATCGGCGCAGGCCCCCTTGCATCCTGGCCGATCGTTGCGGGGGGTGCTCGGTGCAACACCTGGAGGATGGTGCCCAGGCGCGCTGGAAGGAGGACATGGTCCAGCAGGCGCTGCGAAGGATCGGCGGGTTCGACCTGAGCGTCGAACCGATTCTCTCGTCTGAGTCGTGCCTGGGTTACCGCAACCGTGCCGTGATCCCCCTCGAGCGCACAGAAGAAGGCACGTTGCGGGCAGGCTTCTACCGCAGCGGCAGCCACCGAATTGTGAACATGAACCGCTGTCCGGTGCTTGATCCTCGCCTGGATGGCTTGATCGCCCCGATCAAGCTCGACCTGGAGCAGAGCGACTGGCCCGTGGATGCCGATCTCAGTGCTGAGGGGGGCCTGCGGCACCTGGCCCTGCGCCTTGGGCACCACACCGGCGAGTTGCTGATCACCTTGATCAGCAGCCACCGCAACCTTCCCGATCTGCCTGTTCTCGCGGCGGCCTGGATGGAGCGCTGGCCGGAACTGGTGGGGGTGTGCCTGAACCTTCAGCCGTCAGCTTCCAACACCCTGTTCGGCTCCGAAACCGAAACCGTGGCTGGTCGACCTTGGTTGCTGGAGCGTTTCGCAGGCCAGGACCTGCGCATCGCCGCCGACACATTCTTTCAGGTGAACACAGCCCAGGCGGAGCGTCTGGTGCCGTCGCTGATCGAGGCGCTGGCCGTCCGGGCCGAGACTCACCTGGTCGATGCTTACTGCGGTATCGGCACCTTCAGCCTGCCTCTGGCGGCGGCGGGCGCCTCGGTGCTGGGTCTGGAGCAGCACCCAGGCTCGGTTGAACAGGCCCGGGCCAACGCCGAGCGCAACGGGCTGGAGCGTTGCCAGTTCGAAGCCACCGATGTGGAGACTTCCCTGGCCGAGGCCCTTCTCGGGGCCGACGCCCTGCTGCTCGATCCGCCGCGCAAGGGTCTCACGCCTGGGGTCTGCGCGACCATCGCCGACTCAGCGCCGGCGCGGGTGGCCTACCTGAGCTGCAACCCCGCCACCCTGGCCCGTGACCTGGCGTTGCTCTGCGCCGGGGGGCGCTTAACGCTGACCAGCGTGCAGCCGGTGGATTTCTTCCCCCAGACGAGTCACGTGGAAAGCCTCGCCGTGCTTCAGCGCAACTGAGCGTCGAACTGGGATTCCAGTGCTTCGCGGATGCGCCCATGGACCGCCTCCACCTCCGCGTCGGTGAGGGTGCGGCTCGAATCGCGGTAGCGAAGTCTGAAGGCCTGGCTGCAGCGACCGGCGGCCAGTTGCTCACCCTCGTAGCGATCCACCAGCTCCACATGCTCCAACAGAGGTTTGCCGGCCTTGCGGATCGCCTGAATCAGACGGGAGGCGATCAACTCGCGGGGCACCACCAGGGCTAGATCGCGCTCCGCGGAGGGAACGGTGGCGTAGGGGCTGAAACTCGGTTGCCAGCGGTGGCGGCGGGTGGCGGCCGTCAACAGGGGAGCTAGATCCAGCTGGAACAGATGGGTGGCCTCGGGAAGATCCAGGGCTTCGGCCAAGGCGGGATGCAGCTGACCGAACCAGCCGGCCCCGCGACCCTCGATCACCAGCTCCGCGGCGCGACCTGGATGGAGCCGGGGGTGAACGGCCAGGGGGCGATCCTCGCTGGCCAGCTCCAGGCTGCCCAGGGCCCGCTGAAGGGCCCCACGCGCTTCGAAGTAACGGGGGCTGGTGGCCTTGCCACCGCTTGACCAGAGCTCGGCGCTGCGTCGGCCGGTGATCACTCCCGCCAGTTGAAGCCTTTGGAGCCCCCCCTGGGGGGGAGTGGCTCCAGCGACCTGGCTGAACACATGGCCGATTTCGAAGGCCCAGAAACCGGGAGCACCGGCCTGGAGGTTGCGGCGGGCGGCCTGGAGCAGTTCGTCAATCAGATTGTCGCGCAGGTGGCCGTAGTCGGCCAGCAGCGGGTTGGCCAGGGGGATGCGCCCGGGGCCCGCCTCCACCAGCGAAAGGGCGCAGGTTTCCTGCAGCCCCGCCTGGCAGAGGGCACGCCTGAGCCGGCGTTCGACCTCCTGGTCGGGGCTCAGGCCTCCGGGGCTGAGCGGATCGGGCAGATGGGCGGCAAAACGGTCGTAGCCCACCAACCGGGCCACCTCCTCGATCAGATCAACCTCACGCACCAGATCCATGGCCCGAGACGGGGGCACGCTGACGCTCCATCCATCTTCGCTGCGCTCCAGTGCGCAGCCGAGGGCCTGCAGCGTTTGCTCGATGGCTTCATCAGGCAGGTCATCGGTGATGTCCTCATCGACCACCGGACCCAAGAGCTGGTGCAGGGCATCACGGCGCAGGTCCAGCGGCTGCGCCGGCCGCTCCGGCAACTGGTGAAGCCAGCGGCCCACGGGCTCGGCGCCGGCCAGTTCAACCAACCACTGCACCGCCCGGTTGGCGGCCGAGAGGGTCACCTCCCGTGGCAGGCCCTTTTCAAAGCGGGCGCTGGCCTCCGATCGCAGACCCACGCTTCGGGCGCTGCGGCGAACTTGCTGGGGCGCGAACACCGCCGCTTCCAGCCAGAGGTTGCTGGTGCCGTCGTGCACTGAGCTGGCCGCTCCCCCGATCACTCCTGCCAGGGCGATCGGCTGGTTGGCATAAGTGACCACCAGGGCTTCTTCATCCAGGCTCAGCTGGCTGCCATCGAGCGCCCCGAAGTCTTCGCCCTCCTGCCCCTGGCGCAAGCCGAGAGCCTCCAGGTGCAAGGCCCCTCCGCCCAGTTCCGCCAGTCGATCGCTGTCATAGGCGTGGAGGGGTTGACCCGTTTCGAGCATCACCAGATTCGTGATGTCAACCACGTTGTTGATCGCGCGCAAACCAGCCCGTTCCAGGCGCTGTTGCAACCATCGCGGCGAAGGCCCGACACGCACATCACGCAGGGCCGTGAGGCTGAACAGCCCCCCCAGCTCGATCGCCCGTTGGGCCTCCGGGCTCACGGGCAGGGGTTCGGCGGCCAAGGCCGGTGCCGGTGGAGCCAGGGTCAGGGGGGAAGCGGTGAGGGCAGCCACCTCCCGGGCGATCCCATGCATCGATAGGCCATCGGGCCGGTTCGCCGTGATCGCCAGCTCCAGCACCTGATCGTCCAGGCCCAGGCTGGGACCGACCGCCGTTCCGAGGGGTGGCATCTCCTCGAGCAGTTCATCGAGAACGGCAATGCCATCGGAGCCATCGGCGAGCCCCAGTTCGCGCAGGGAGCAGATCATGCCGCTGCTGGATACTCCGCGCAGCTCGGCCGGTTGGATGGTGAGCTCCACCGCTGGGAGATGGGCGCCCACCAGGGCAACGGGAACGTGCAGACCCGAGCGCACGTTGGCTGCGCCACAGACGATCTGCAGGGGCTGCTCGGCTCCCACGTTGACGCTGCAGACACTCAGTTTGTCGGCGTTGGGGTGGGGGTCCCGCCGTTCGACCAGGCCCACCACCACCCCGGCGGCCCGGGCGGCCAGATCCTCGATCGCCTCCACCTCGAAGCCCGCCAACGAGAGCCGCTCGGCCAGCTCGGCCACCGGGGTGTCGCAGGCCACAAGCTCCCTGAGCCACCGGAGCGAGACCCGCATCGAACCCTGATCGCAGAAGGGGTGATCCTAAGGACTGGAAGGCTGGGGGGTCTGGTGGGTTGGTATGGTTGTCCACTGTCAACATCGCTACGCATCAGCGGCGCAACGTCCTTATGGCCAAGAACAAGGGCGTCCGGATCGTGATCACTCTCGAGTGCACCGAATGCCGGTCCAACCCCGCCAAACGTTCTCCCGGAGTGTCCCGTTACACCACCGAGAAGAACCGCCGGAACACCACTGAACGGATCGAACTCAAGAAGTTCTGCCCTCACTGCAACAAGCCCACGATCCACAAAGAGATCAAGTGAGGTCCAGTTCCTTTTTACGTTCCCCGTTTTTCTCCGTTCCCTCATGACCAGCTCCTTCTTCAAGAAGCGCCTTTCGCCGATCAAGCCCGGTGATCCGATCGACTACAAGGATGTCGATCTGCTCAAGAAGTTCATCACCGAACGCGGCAAGATCCTCCCTCGCCGTCTCACCGGCCTCACCGCCCAGCAGCAGCGCGATCTGACCAACGCGGTCAAGCGCGCCCGCATCGTGGCCCTGCTGCCATTCGTGAACCCCGAGGGTTGAGCCCACGCGGGCAGGGTCAACCTGCACAGCACCCTCCCCCCCCCTGAACCTGCGTGCAAACCGGTGATCTGGTCGGGCTGAGCGACCGTCATGGTCCCAGGCTCGCCCTGATCAGCTCCATTCAAGGCAGCCGCGCCGAGGTGCTGGTGGGCCCTGAGGCCAGAGTCCAGCAGCTGCCCCTGCGGCAACTCGATCTGATTCAGGCTCTGCCCCAGGGCCTCGAGCCTGTCCGGCGGCTGGGCTCCGCCCCCTGGGAGATCACCGAAGCGGCGTTGTTGACTGCCAGGCCCTTGGCCCGTGACTGGGGGGCAGCCTGGCTTCTGCTGGGCTCCGATGGCACTGCCCTGCCCTTCGCCGAGTTCGTGGCTCTTGTGGCGGGTCGCACCAGCCCCTTGGCCAGCGCCGCCTGCTGGCTCGAGTTGCAGCGCCCCGGCCAGGATCTGTTCCGATGGCGTCAGGGGGAGGTTCAAGCTCGCCCGGCGACTGATCTTCGCGCCTTGCGCCACAACCGGCGCCGCCAGAACCTGCTGGCCCAGCGTCAGGAGCTGTGGCATGGGAGCCTGCGCCGCCGGTGGCCGATCGATCCGGCGCAGTTGCTGCCGGCCCAGCGCCAGGAGCTGGAGCAGATGCTGGCCTGGGCCTCCGGTGAGCAGGACGAACCCCTGAGCGCTGAGTTGCTCAAAGGCCTCCAGCAGGCCAAGGTGCCACCTGAGCCAGGAGCCCTGCGCCATCTGCTGGTGGACCTGGGCCAGTGGCAACCCCATAGCCTTCCCTCCCTGCGCAGGAGCATCTGGTCCGAGGGCTTTCCCCCTGAGTTGATCGCCCAGGCCCAGGAGCTTGCCGAACGCAGCGGCGAGCCCCAGCCGGGAGACAGTCAGCGGCTTGATCTCACCGGCCTGCGCACCTTCACCATCGACGATCCGCTCACCCGTGAGATCGATGACGGTCTGGCACTCGAGCGTCTGGCGAATGGCCGCAGGCGCCTATGGGTGCACATCGCTGATCCGGCGCGGCTGGTGACGCACGGCAGTCCGCTTGATCTGGAAGCCCGGCGCCGGGCCACGAGTCTCTATCTGGCCGAAGGCAGTGTGCCGATGTTTCCCCTGGAACTGGCGGCGGGCCCGTTCAGCCTGCGCCAGGGGGAACGCTGCGCCGCCTGGAGCTATGGCATCGACCTCGATGAGGACGGCAGTGTCGCGGGCTATGAGCTCCGTCGCAGCTGGGTGCGGCCCACCTACCGGCTGAGCTACGAAGACGGTGATGAGCTGATCGATCTCGCGCCACCGGAGGATCCCGATCTGGCGGAGATCCACACCCTGCTGGACATCCGACGCCGCTGGCGCCTGCGCCATGGGGCCTTGCTGCTGGACCAGAGCGAAGGGCGCATCAGCCGCGAAGGCGATGAACCGTTGCTGGAGGTGGTTGAACCCTCGCCGGCACGGCTGCTGGTGGCTGAGGCAATGATCCTGGCCGGCGCGGTGGTGGCCGATTACGGCTCCCGAGCTGGCCTCGCTCTGCCCTACCGCAGCCAACCGGTCAGCCCCCTGCCGACGGCGGCCGAACTGGAGCGACTGGAGTCCCCTCCCGTGCGTCATGCGCTGCTGCGTCGGGGTCTCTCCCGTGGCCTCACCGGCACCCAGCCCGCCCCCCATTTCAGTCTGGGGCTGGCGGCCTACGTCCAGGCCACCTCTCCGATCCGTCGCTACAGCGACTTGATCGTCCAACGCCAACTCATCGCTCAGCAGGCGGGGGAGGGGAGCCTCGATGAAGCGACCCTTCGGCAGTTGCTCGAGGAGCTCGATCCAGTCCTGCGCCAGACAATCCAGATTGCCCGCGACGACCAGCGCCACTGGCAGCAGGTTTGGTTCGAGCGCCATCCGGGCACGTCCTGGTCGGCCCTTTTCCTGCGCTGGCTACGCCAGCAGGACGGCCTGGCCCTGGTGCATCTCGATCAACTCGCGATGGATCTGGCGGCAACGGTCCCGGAGGGCTGTGAGCCCGGTGATCCGCTCGAGGTTCGAGTGGGCGAGGTGGATTCCCTGGCTGATCGGCTCCGCCTCCAGGCCGTTCGTTCAGTTGGCCAGCCGTGAAGCCCGCAGCCAGGGGCCCCAGGGGTTGGCGGTGGCGATCAGCGCCACTGGGCTGGCTCGCTCCAACTGCAGCAGCCAGTGGTGGAGGTCCGGCTCCAGGGTGATCACGGGCCAGTCGGCGGATTCGGTTTGCAGGCGGTAACGGCCCTGGCCATCTGGAATCAGGGTGCCCGTCCACAGCGTTTCAGCGGGCTCGGCCGGTGGCCTGTGGATCGATGTTCGATGGCCGTTGGGCCAGAGCCCGTTGGCACCCAGACGCTCAGGGTGCTGCAGCAGAGCCCGCTGACGACTGGCCCATTCGGGGTGGTGCCAGGGAGTGTCCCAGAGGGGCAGGGGCCCCGCCGGGGCCTGGGCGTCGCCAATCAGTTGGTCCTGCAGCTCGCGCACGGGAAGCTCCGCCGGCCGGAGACCCCGCCGCACGCAAAGGGCTGCCGCCAGGCCCGCCGCCTGGCCGGTGTTGAGCACCAGTGGCTGCAGACGGGTGGCGCCATTGGCCATGTGGCTGGTGCCGATCGCCTTGTCGGCGGCCAGCAGGTTCTCCACATCACCGCTCACCAGGGCCCCGTAGGGGATGGTGAAGGGAGTGCCGCTCCAGCGCCCGCCCCAGGGACAGGCCTTGGGGGCCAGGGGCCAGTCAGGGCCTGGGTAGTGGTGGTCGTTGACGTAATTGCCGACGGCGATTGACTGCACCCGCCCCTGGTCATCGATGGGAAGAGGGGCGATCGAGGCTCCCGACCCCTGGGGCAGCAGGTCCTGTTCCTTCACCAGCGCATGGGCCACCAGCCGGCGGCCTTCCCGCCAGTAGGGCATCAGGGCCAGACTCTGGTCACCCAGCAGATCATCTGATTGTCCCAGTGGCTGGGTCCCGGCAGGAAACACCCGGCCGGGTCGCAACCAGCCACCACTGGCCTCCTCGAGGGTGCTGAGGAAATGCAGGCTGTGCGAGCGCATCTCCTGGATGAGGGAATCTTCCTGGTCTGGATCGCCGCTGAAGGCCCGCCCCAGGTCCCCGTGCCAGTCGTTGCCATGGAGGGGCCAGTTCAACATCACCAGTCCCCCGGGCAGGCGCCCGTAGGTCAAGGTGCGCTCGAGGCCGAAGGCTTCGGCGGCTTGCTCAAACGGGGCCCCCAGGGGACCGGCGCGCTCAGGGAGATCACCCGTTCCCAACTGCCCCATCACCACCCAGGTGGGTGACTGCACGGGCTGCTGCTGGAAAAAGGGCTCGCTCTCCAGGCGCGCTCGGGAGGGGGCACTCGGCTCCTGCCATTGCTCCTGGGGTTCCCAGCCCAGGCGGAAGCGGGCCTGGGCCAGGGGCAGGAGATCACCGCGGTCACTTCCATCGACCACCAGTTCCAGGCCCACGAGCCTGGGGCCTTCGGGAGTTTCCAGCTCCACTGCCGTGATCCGCGCTCCCTGGCGTCGCACGGCCCTCAGCGCGCAGCCAGGCCACCAGCGCAACCGTGGTTCGGCCGCCACCCAGCGCTGCAGGACGCGCTCGGCGCTGGCGGGCCTGTATCCGAAACAGCTCACCCAGTTGTGGTCGAGGCCTTCGGGCTCCTCCTGCTGGAGGGCCCGAAGCAGAGAGCCCCAGAGACCCGTCTGCCACGGGCTCAGTTCATTGCCGTCGGGGGCGCAGACACCAGCGGCGCTGACCATGCCCCCCAGCCAGGGTCCGGGGGTGAGCAGCAGCGTGTCGGCGCCGCTCCGGGCCGCCTGCAGGGCCGCCGCGACGCCACCGCTGCCGCCACCCCAGACCACCACGGCGGCCCGATCCTCCCCAAAGCCCATCAACCCACCTCCTGTGGGGTGCTCCAGTGGCCGAGTCGATCGAGCATCGCTTCAGGAGCCAGCGTCTGGGGCATGATGCCGCGCCGTCGAGGGGCAGGAGACCCACCCGCTTCAGGGGATGGCTGGGGGGATGATCGGTAGGATCCGGCCTCGGCACGGGACCGCCTTGGCGGCGCAGCGGCCCCCCCTCGAGCGCCGATGACCTTCACCCTCACCACACCGCTCTATTACGTCAACGACAAGCCTCATCTCGGCAGCGCCTACACCACCCTGGCCTGTGATGCGTTGGCCCGTCACAGGCGGCTGAAGGGCGAGCAGGTTCTGTTCATCACCGGTTGCGACGAACATGGCCAGAAGATCCAGCGCACGGCGGAGTCAGCGGGGCTCAGTCCCCAGGCCCACTGCGACGCCGTCAGCTCCCAGTACCGGGACCTCTGGGAGCACTGGCAGATCAGCAACGACCGGCTGATTCGCACCACCGATCCACGCCACCGACGCCTCGTCGAGCAGTTCTTCGCTCGCGTGCAGGCCAATGGCGACATCGTTGAAGGGCGCCAGCAGGGCTGGTACTGCGTGGCCTGCGAAGAGTTCAAGGACGACCCCCACGAGGCTCAGGATCCGGAGTGCCCCACCCATCGGCGCCCCCTGGAGTGGCGCGATGAGCTCAATCTGTTCTTTCGTCTCTCGCGGTATCAATCCCAGGTCGAAGCGCTCGTCACCCAGGAGGGTTTCATCCAGCCCCCCAGCCGGCGTCGGGAGGTGGAGAACTTCGTGGGTCAGGGCCTGCGCGACTTCTCGATTTCCAGGGTCAATCTGCCCTGGGGCATCCCGGTACCCGGCCATGCGGGTCACACGTTCTACGTCTGGTTCGACGCCCTCCTGGGGTACCTCACGGCCTTGCTGGAGCCAGGCGATGAGCCGGATCTGGAAACCGCCCTGGCTCGTGGCTGGCCCGCCAGCCTGCACGTGATCGGCAAGGACATCCTGCGCTTCCACGCCGTCTACTGGCCCGCGATGCTGCTCTCGGCGGGCCTGGAACCCCCGAAGCAGGTGTTTGGCCATGGCTTTCTCACCCGCGAGGGCCAGAAGATGGGCAAATCGTTGGGCAACGTGCTCGACCCGGCGGTGCTGCTGGAGCGCTGCGGCCGCGATGCCGTGCGCTGGTATCTGCTTCGGGACATCTCCTTCGGCGATGACGGCGATTTTCAGCAGCAGCGCTTCGTCGAACTGGTCAACAATGATCTGGCCAACACGATCGGCAATCTGCTCAACCGCACCTCTTCGATGGCGCGCCGCTGGTTCAATGGCGCCGTACCCCCCCCCGCCGCCGCCGGCCAGAGCGATCATCCCCTGGCCCAGGCCGCCGAGCAGGCAGGCCTGGCGGTGCTCGACGCCATGGATCGTCTTGATTTCCAGGCTGCAGCCGAGGCGGCCCTGCAACTGGCGATCAGTGCCAACGGCTACCTCAATGAACGGGCTCCCTGGAGCCGTATCAAACAAGAGGGTCAGCTTGCCGTTGTGGGAGAGGACCTCTATGCCGTGCTGGAGTCGGCGCGGCAGGTGGCCCTTCTGATCGCTGCCCTGGTGCCGGAGCTGTCGGAGCGAATGCTGGGCCAGCTGGGTCAGCCACCCATGGCCAGCGGCGCTCAGGTTGGCGTCCAAGCCCCAGGCGACGCTGCTTCCATGCCCGTTGCTGCCGCCCTACCAGGCTCGTCCCCCTGGCTGGAACGTCTGCGTTGGGGAGGCCTAGAGGCCGCCCTGCCCCTTCCGGAGCCCCAGCCTGTGATGGCACGGCTTGAGCTGGATGCTCCGCTGTGAGGCACCCCAAGCTCCTCATCGTTGCCCTGCTCCTGCCACTGGCGGGATGCTGGTCGACGCCGGTTGTCAAGGAGAAGTCCCCGCCGTTCGTGTTTCGCAGCCTCAACCTGCGGCAGCAGGATTCCAAGGGGCGACCAGCCTGGGAACTGCGCAGCCCCGAAGCCCGTTACGACATGGGTGCCCGCATGGCCTACGCCTTGCTGCCGAAGGGGGTGATTTACGCCAATGGAAAGGCCCGGTACCGGGTGCAGGCGGCCAAGGGGGTCGTCTTCAACGATGGTGAGCAGATCACCCTTGAGCAGGGCGTGCGCATTGAGGTGATCAACGACCGGCCCGTGCTGATCACCGGTGATCGGGTGCGCTGGATCCCACGCAAGAAGCTGATGGAGATCGACCGCCGACCGGTGGCCTTCGACCAGCAGTCGCGCATCAGCGCCACCAAAGCCCGCTTTCGCCTCGACCTCGATCGCATTGAACTGCGCGGCCAGCCGCGTCTGGAGCGCTGGGAAGGACAGGCCAGATCCGCAGGCCAGCGTCAGGGTCCACCTCAAACCGTGCTCAAGCTGACCCAGGCCGACTGGACCCCCGGCAGTGGCAGTCTCCAGGGCAGCGGCCCGGTGCGCGCTGAGCGACAGGGCAAGAAAGGTAGCGCTCAGGTGCTCACCGCCTCCGCCCTGGTGGGCAACACCCGTCAGCAGTGGCTCGATTTCCTTGCGCCGGTGCGGCTCACCGACAGGGCCCAGAAGGCCAAGCTTGAGGCCGGTCCCAGCCGCTGGGATTTCGGCAGCCAGCGCATCAGCAGCGCCGTGCCCTTCACCGCCGTCGTCGGCAAGCTCCACATCCACGGGGCTGCCTTCGAGATCCTGCAGAACGAGCAGATCGTTCACATCCGAGGGGCCTGCGACCTGCGGCAGCCTGGCGAGTGGCTCCAGGCCCCGGTCTGTCGCTGGAACTGGACCACCCAGGCCTTCAACGCGACGGGGGGTGTCGTGATGCGGCGCACCGCCAACAAGCAACTGACCCGCTCGAGCGAAGTGAACGGCAAGCTGGGCGATGCGGGTCTGGCGGTGTTCACCACCCCGGGAGGGAGGGTCAGCTCCCGTCTGGAGTTGCCGCCGAGGGCTCCCCAGCAGCGTCCCAGCGCTCCAGTGACATTCTGAGCCGTTGGGACCAGCCCTTCAGCCAGGTTTCATCGCTGCGGCTGAAGCAGCGCGCTGACCAGCCCCCCAGCAGCACCCAGCCCCGGTAGCCCATGGGCTGGATGAGCACCGCTGGAACGCCCTCGGGAAGGCCCCTGAACTCATCGCGGCCTGGGTAGAGGGCCAGGTTGACCAGCGAGATGGCCCGATCAGTGGAAGCGGCACGCGCGCAGATCGCCCCTGGGCTGAAAACCGCCGGAGACAACACCCCGCGGCGCAGCAACGTGCGCCCCTGCCAATGGATCAGCACCGAGGCCGCCGGTGTTGCGGTGAGCAGCATCTGGCTGCCCCATCCCAGTTCCTCGGCGATGGTTTCAGGTAGATCCCCAACCAGGTCGAGGCCCTGATCACCTGGGAGCTCCACCCGCTCCGGCGCCTCCGGCAGCGCCCTGGTCCAGAGCAGAGCTACCAGCATCAGAGCCACCGAGAGCAGGCCGGCGAGCACTCCTGAGCGCTGCAGAGCCGGGCTGAGTTCCGCCGTCGTCCATTGGTTGCTCAGGCAGAGGCTCAGTCCCAGCAGCCCCGCCGCCAGCGCCACCCTCGCGGGCAGGGGCATCCCCATCGCCTCCATCGCCGCCACCGGCTTCAACGCTGGCACAGCAAGGGCCCTCCATTGGCTCCTTCCCCGCGACAGGGCGTGCCGCTGACGGCAAACTGGTTCGGTCTATTGAACGCAGGCCTGTGGTCCGCGCCCTTCGCCGCCTTCTTCTGGCCTTGCCGGCTCTGCTTCTGGGTCTGCTTCTGGGCCTGCTGCCGGCCCCAGCCGCCTGGGCCCTGGCTCTCGATGATCTGCCGCCCAGTCCTCCCGAGCAGCATGTGCTGGACAAGTCCAACGTGCTCAGCCGCGCCGCGATCGCTGATCTGGAGCGCCGTCTGAAGCAACTCGCGGCTGATCACATTGACGCCCACCTGTTGACCTTGGGCCGACTGGATTACGGTCTTTCCCTCCCTGAGCTGAGCGGTCAGCTGGTGGCGCAATGGAGCGTTGCAGAACCTGATGACAGCACGCTGCTGCTTCTGATCGAGACCCAGAACAACACCGCGGCCATCGCTGCCTCCGCCGATCTGCTCGAGCAGTTGCCAGCAGCGTTGTTGGAGAGCACGGCGGCCACCACCATGGGACTCCCCCTGCGGGATGGAGCCCGTTATCGCCAGGCCTCGATAGATGCGCTCCAGCGCCTGCAGGTCGTTCTCTCCGGTGGGGAAGATCCTGGCCCGCCCGTTCAACAAGTGATCGAGAGGGTCGAATCCAACATCCCCACCGCGGATCAGACCGCTTCAAGCCATGCGTTCACCTGGGTGATTGTTTTGCTGATTGTTGGCACAATTGTGCCGATGCTGACCTGGTGGGTTTTCTCCCGTTGATCAATTCATGGGCTTGACCGATTGGATGGGAACGTTCGGCAAGGCCCAGGCCCAGGACCTGAGCAATGATCTGGAGCGGGCCTATGAAGCGGCGTTGCTGATCCAGAGTCTCGAGCTGGAGTATTACAACGACCGGCCTGTGCGCCCGGAGCTGGAGCTCAGCATTCCACGCTCCACCAAGGCCCAGATGCTGCGCCGGTTCCGCGCCGCTCTGGTGGTTTGTCGCCAGGCTCTTGATGAACTTGAGCCGAAGCGAGCCGAGTTCGACGGGCAGGAACTGCGCCAGCTGCAGCTGATCGAAGCGGTCACGGCCCGCTACCTGAGCCGCAGCCCCCTGCCGAGCCTCAGCCGTTCCCCCGAGATGTTGCCCCGAAGTCTGCTCGGGGTGTTCGATCGGCTCAGGCGTCAGCTGGATCCTGAGGCAGAGGCGACGGTGGTGGCCGGTTTCCGGCGTCGGCGCGACTCCACCCTGGTCTCGCTGCGGATCCTGTTGCTGCTGATCCTCGTGCCGGTGCTGGTGCAACAGCTCAGCCGCACCTATGTGATCACGCCGGTCTTGGACACGTTGGCGATCAGCCAGTCGTTCCTGAGTCAGCCACGGCCCCACATGGCTGAAGAAGCGGCCGACAGGCTGCGCACCTATCGCTCTCAGCTGGAGTTCGAGGCCCTGTTGACGGGTCTGCCCTTGCCAACTCCTGAGGAACTGAGGGAGAAGTTGTCCACCAGGGCCATTGAGCTCAACGATGAGGCCTTGGTCGAGAGCAGCCAGGCCCTGAAGAACGTCATTGCCGATGGCTTTGGCTTGATTGGATTTCTACTGGTCTGCCTCTTCGGTCGCCAGGAGTTGCGCGTGTTGCGGGGCTTCCTCGACGAGGTGATCTATGGACTGAGCGACAGCGCCAAGGCCTTCGCAATCATCCTTTTCACAGACATTTTCGTTGGTTTTCACAGCCCCGAGGGCTGGACCGTACTCCTCGGGGGCATCGCCAACCATTTTGGACTGCCGGAGCAGGAGAATTTTGTGCTGCTCTTCATTGCCACCTTCCCTGTGATCCTGGCCACGGTCTTCAAGTACTGGATCTTCCGCTATCTCAACCGCGTCTCGCCCTCCTCGGTCGCCACCCTGCGCAACATGAACGGTGGGGGCTGATCTCACCCTCATCACCGGCCCGAGCCGTGGGGCCAAGAGCCGATGGGCCGAACACCTCGCCCAGCAGCATGGTTCATCGGTGCTGTACGTGGCCACGGGCCCCGCGTTACCGGATGACGACGACTGGCAACACCGATTAAGTCTTCACCGCACCCGCCGGCCGGCGGCCTGGATCACCCACGAGGTGGGGGCGCAGCTGCCGGAATTCCTCTTGAGCGCGCCGAATCGGCATCTGTTATTGATCGATTCCCTGGGATCCTGGTTAGCCCATCACCTCGAGCTCAACCATGAGGAGTGGGAGCTTCGGCAAGAGGCGATGCTGACGGCAGTGGGCGCCTGCCGGGCGCCGATGGTGCTTGTGGCGGAGGAGTGCGGCTGGGGCGTGGTGCCGCCCACCGCCGTGGGTGGCCGTTTCCGGGATCGCCTTGGCCTCCTCGAGCAGTTGCTGATGGCACGTGCAGCGGCCGCCTGGCTGGTGCTCCATGGACGGGCCGTCGACCTGCTGAGCTGCAGCGTCCCTGTGCCGGAGGGCTGATCGATGCCCCAGGTTGTCCTCTATCAGCCCCAGATCCCTCCGAACACCGGCAATGTGGCCCGTACCTGCGCGGCCACAGGCACGGCCCTGCACCTGATCGAGCCGCTGGGGTTCACGATCGATGACCGTCAGCTCAAGCGCGCCGGTCTTGACTACTGGCCCTGGGTCTCGCTGGAGTGCCACGCCGACCTGGTGCAGTTCGAGCGGCGGCGATTGATCCAGGGGGGGCGCCTGGTGGCCCTCAGCAGCCAAGCCAGCGCCCATTACCACCGATTCAGCTTCCGCCCTGACGACTGGCTCCTGTTCGGTCGGGAGACGGATGGCTTGCCCGCAGATCTGCTGGAGCAGGCCGATGCCACTCTGACGATTCCGATGCCCCGAGGCACCAATGCCGGTGGCGGCGTGCGCAGCCTCAACCTCTCGGTGGCGGTGGGGGTGGTGCTGTTCGAAGCTCTTCGCCAGTTGGAAGCACTGCGTTGACTGGGTTCCTCACCTTTTTTGCGCGCCGATCTCACCACGGCAACTTGCCGAGGATGGTTCAACCCGCTACTCTCTGGCCGACCCGGGGGATGACGGCTTCTCCACCGGGTTCTGTCCGATGGGGAAATTTGCATGAAGCCTTTAAAAAATCTGATACGCCACCCACTGACCCGTGTGTCGATGGTGGGCTTACCAATCCTGGGAGTCACTGGCCTGCTAGCCGTTGGGGCCATTCCAGGCATCGCTGATTCCAGGCCCGAGCGTTTCGAGCTCGGCGCCCTTGAGGTTCCCCCTCCAGTCGAAGTGGCCGCTCTACCCAAAGCCGAGAAGCTATGGGTCAAGGTGCGCTCCGAGGTCACGGTCGAAGAGCTTTCTGAGCAGCTTGAGCTCAATGAAACCCGGCTGGCCAAGCTCAACGAGGTGGATGAAGACCACCGGTTCAGTCCCGGGGATTGGTTGGTGCTTCCCTCGCAGCAAACGCGTAAAGCCAAGCTTCTCGCCTCCCTTGACACCTCGGACCTACGTCGTAATCCACCGATACAGACTCCCCCTCCCGTTGAGCCGACCTCAACGGTCCGATTCGGCGACAACCTGGTCAAGGTCGCCCAGCGCTACGGACTTTCCCCCCAGGAGATTCTGCGTTTCAACCCCGGCCTTGAAGCCGCCCGCTTGGTGGTCGGCTCCCAGATCCGTCTGGCTCAGTCCGCCCCGGGCCGCAGCCGTATGGTGCTCGGTCTCAACCCCGTGGGCAGTGGCGGCCTGAGCTGGCCTGAGATGCCACGCTTCGGGCAACCGCAACAGATCGAACCCTCCTTCAGCAACAGTGGCTGGATCTGGCCTACCCAGGGTGTGTTCTCCTCAGGCTATGGCTGGCGTTGGGGGCGCATGCACAAGGGCATTGACGTGGCCAACAACGTCGGAACCCCGATCGTGGCGGCCAAGGCCGGTCGGGTGACGGCAGCCGGTTGGAGCAACGGAGGCTACGGCTATGTCGTCGACATCCTCCACGACGATGGCAGTCTCTCCCGCTACGGCCACAACAGCCGGGTTCTCGTCTCCGTCGGCGAAGTGGTGTCCCAGGGGGCTGTGATCTCATTGATGGGCAGCACCGGTAACAGCACCGGCCCCCATCTCCACTTTGAGATCCACTCGCCCGGCCAGGGCGCCATGAACCCGTTGCAGTTCTTGCCCGCCAAGGCCTGATCCCAAGGGCTTTTGCCCCTTTTTCTGCCCCCTCGATCATCTAGACTGCATACCGCGGCTCGGTAGCTCAGCTGGTTAGAGCGTGGGATTCATAACCCCAAGGTCGGGAGTTCAAGTCTCCCCCGAGCCATCCTGTTCAACAGGGCATCGCTCATCTTCCATTTGAAGGCCAGGATTTGTAGATCCTGGTCTTTTTTATTGCCTCAGTGGCCAGGGCTCAGTGGCCAGGGCTCAGCGCATGTCGATCGCGTTGAGCCGATCACGGAAACTTGAGTTTGAAAGATTGTCTTCGGCGTCAAATCCGTTGGGATCGGGGCTCGGTTGTGGCCTCACCTCGGCTGCTGCCGACCCCTGGGGCTGGGGGCGTCGGTATCGGCCTCCACTCTGGCCCTGGGATCGTGGCTCAAGGCCCCTAACCCTGCGGCCTGGGCGCACCCCAGCGGCCAGGTCATCCGCGGCGCGGGTGAGGGGATGGGCTTTGAGCTCGCTGCGCAACTGGTTCAGGAGCCGAAAATGGCCTGTGGCGTTGAATTTGCGAAGCAGGGCCGGATCCCAAGCCATCGGGGCACCAAAACGGTGGAGTTTGACCACCAGCCTATGGGGGCAGCCACCCCTCCACAATCCGTGATAAATTGTCGCTTGACAAGCGGTAGTCGTACCGACTTCGCTTTTGATCCCCTGCGGTTCGGCCGCTTCCGTCGCGGAGGCCGCAACACTGAATCCTTCAACCCCCACACTTCATGACGACCACCGGAGCCCTCCGGGTGGGCCAGCCCGCCCCCGATTTCACTGCCACCGCCGTCGTCGATCAGGAATTCAAGGAGGTGACCCTTTCCCAGTACCGGGGCAAGTACGTCGTGCTCTTCTTCTATCCCCTGGATTTCACCTTCGTCTGCCCCACCGAGATCATTGCCTTCAGTGAGCGCTACGGCGATTTCACCAGCCGCAACACCGAAGTTCTGGGGATCTCCGTCGACAGTCAGTTCAGCCACCTGGCCTGGGTGCAGACCGATCGCAAACAGGGTGGTCTTGGCGACATCGCCTATCCCCTGGTGGCCGACCTGAAAAAGGAGATTGCCCGCTCCTACAACGTTCTTGATGAGGAGGCTGGTGTGGCGCTGCGGGGTTTGTTCATCATTGACCCCGATGGCGTGATCAACCACTCCACGATCAACAATCTTCCCGTGGGCCGCAGCGTCGATGAGACCCTGCGGGTGCTTCAGGCCTTCCAGTACGTGCAGTCCCACCCGGATGAGGTCTGCCCCGCCAACTGGACCCCTGGCGATAAGACCATGAATCCTGATCCCGTCAAGAGCAAGGAGTTCTTCGCAGCGGTCAACTGAGCGTCAAAGCTTCTTCACCCCGTTGAACTCCCTTCGTTCTGCTTCTCGTAGTCGCCTGTGACATCCTCATGCTGGGTCCCTTTGGGGCCCTTTTTCATGGGGCGCCAGGCCAACGAGGCAGCGATCACAACAAGGTGAGAGTGCCGGCTCCTCCATCCAGGCTGGCCCTTCGCCCCATGGGCAGTGGCGCATTGGGCTGGCCGTGGCCCACGGGTAGATCAAGCACCAGGGGAATACCCAGGTCTCCGAGGCGATCAAGCAGCACCTCTTCCAGGCTCAGGTCGCCTGGCTGGAGGTCCTGGGGGGTCCAGCTGAAGCGCCCCAGGGCAACACCCGCCAGCCCTTGCAACCTCCCACTGGCTCGCCATTGGGTCAGCTGACGATCAACTCGGTAGGGGGCTTCGCCCACGTCCTCCAGCACCAGTAGGGCGCCCGTGAGGTCCGGCATCCAGGGGGTGCCGATCAGATGGGTCGCCACCGTCAGGTTGGTCACCACCAGGGGACCCTCGGCGCGCCCTGCGCGTCCTGCTCGGCCTTGCAGGGGGGCTACCGGGCGCCCGCCCAGCAAGGCCATCAGCCGTTGTTCGTCTGCGGCCGTTCCCCCAAGGCCGGCGTGAACACCGCCGCCGAGGCCAGCTGCCACCTGCGCCAGCAGCAGGGCGCTGGCATCGGAGTACCCCACATTCCAGAGCGGCCTGGGTGGTCTCCAACCAGCTTCGAGCAGCCTGGCGCTGCCCCAGCCTCCCCCCACCTGCAGGATGCCCTGAACCTGCGGGTCGCTCCAGAGGCGCATCAGATCACGGCTGCGCCGCCCGTCGCTCTGAGAAAACCAGCGCCATTGGCCGAACACCTGCTCGGGCACCAGCAATTGCCAGCCCTGGGCTTCGATCCGAAGACGCAGCTGATCCAGCCAGGGGGCAGGGCGCTCGAGGTGACTGGCGGGGTTGAACGCCACCAGGCGGCTGCCGGTGACCAACGGTGGCGGAAAGGCCAGCGCCCTGGCGGCAAGGCTCAAGCCAGCGCCGGTGCTGCCTCCGCTGAGCGCCCGAGAAGCCCCGGCCAGCAGTGATGTGGTGCCTGCCAGCAACAGCTGACGTCGCCCCAGGACCATCAGCCGAGCAGGCTCTCGAGCAGCCGCCGCCCATCGACCCCACCGGTGAGTGGGTCGCAGGCGCGCTCGGGATGGGGCATCAGGCCGAGCACATTGCCGGCCGCATTGCTCAGCCCCGCCACGTCCCCCACCGAGCCGTTGGGATTGGCGGTATAGCGCAGCACGATCGAGCCCTGGTCCTCCAGGGACTTGAGTTGATCAGGATCCACCTGGTAACGCCCTTCGCCGTGGGCGATCGGCAGGGTGATCGATTCGCCGCTGGCGTAGCCGCTCAGCCAGCGGGAGGGGCCTGGCTCCACCGTCAGACGGGCCGGCTCACAGAGGAAGTGGAGATCCCGGTTGCGCGTGAGCACCCCAGGCAGCAGCCCCAGCTCCGTCAGCACCTGGAAGCCGTTGCAGATCCCCAGCACCGCCCCGCCCCGCTCGGCGAAGGCTTTCACCTCCTCCAGCACAGGGGCAAAACGGGCAATGGCGCCGCAGCGCAGATAATCGCCGTAGCTGAAACCGCCGGGCAGGACGATCGCCTCCAGTCCGGAGAGATCCCGCTCCTCATGCCAGAGGAAGCGGGTGGGAATGCCCAGGCATCCCTCCGCCGCCCAGCGAACGTCCCGGTCGCAGTTCGAACCGGGGAACACCACCACACCAAGGGTCATTTGGGTCGCCGGTCTCAGGAGGGCTGCTGGAGGTCCAGCGTCCAGTTCTCGATGACCGGATTGGCCAGTAGACGATCGCTTAGGAGTTCCAGCTGGGCTCGGGCACTGGCGGAGTCGGCGGCCTCCAGCTCCACATCCACCGCCTTGCCGATGCGCAGGCTCTTGAGGCCATCGACGCCCAGGCGGGCAGCCGCTGCCCGGGTGGCCTCCCCAGCTGGATCCAGAACCGACGGTCTCAGGGAGACCAGAACGCGGGCGGTGTAGAGGGGCACCAGAGCTGGAAATGGTTTGTTAAATCTTCGCAGCCCGCCGCCCGTCAGGGGCCCCAGGTCTTCAGCTTGAAAACAGACCTTCCCCCGGAGCCCAGGGGATGAACGGATCACACCATGGAAGCCCAGGGGCCCGCCGCGTGGGGGGTCAGCTTCTGGTGTGGGCATTGGTTCTCCTTACCGCCGCCGCGAAGGGAGCTGCCGAACCCGTCCCTCTCAGCTGCCGCATCGACCAGGGACCCTGGCGCGCCTGTGTGATGACCGTTGCGTCGCCGGGCCAGCAGTGGCGCCTTCAGATTGGATCCAAGCGCTTTGACTTTCTCCATGACGGCAGCGGCCAGGTGAGCCTGAAGCGACCGGGAGCCCCGCTTCAGGTGGTGAGCAGCCGCTGGATCGCCGCTCAGACGCTCTGCTGGGATGGGGTCTGCGCCCGGGGGGAACTGCCCCTGGATTGATGGATGGCGGCCTCCAGATCGCCGGCGTCGAGATTGAGGCCCAGGACCACCAGCTCGAGATGCTCGCGCGTGGCGTTGGCCATGGGGTCAGGGGTGGCGTCGTACCAGCACTCCAAGCGAGGACCCACCGCCTGGATCTGCAGCGGGCGGGGCTTACCGGCCAGCCAGAGCCGTCCCTTCAGTCGCAGGATCGTCTGCTTTCGGATCTGTTCGAGCAGGACGGCCTCCAGCCGGCTGCGCTCGAATGGGCCCTCGAACGTCAGCGCCAGCGATTGCATCGGCACGTGGACGTGGTCATGGCTGTTGTGGTGATCGGGGCTGTGGTCGTGATCAGAGCTGTGGTCGTGATCGTGCTCCTGTTGCCGGTGGTCTTGGCCATCGCTGCTGCCCTCCCGCAGCTCCACACCCAGCAGCAGCTGGGGATCCACCACGCCCCGCTCCATGGTGAGCACCCTGGCCCCGGGACGCAGGCCCGCAGCCAACCTGCGCCTGACCACGGCCAGTTGGTCGGGATCGAGGCAAGCAGCACGGCTGACCAGCACCAGATCTGCCGCCTCCAACTGTTCATCGAAGAGGGTTTCCAGATCGTCCTGGTGATCGAGGCTGGGGTCGGCGCGGCGCTGGGCCTCGAGGGCTGCCGGATCGCCCACCACACTCCCCTGGGCCAGGGCCTCGCCGTCGACGACGGCCACCACGCCATTCACCCGCGTGCGGGTGCGAATCTCGGGCCATTGGAAGGCCTGTACCAACGGCTCCGGCAGGGCCAGGCCACTGGTCTCGACGACGATGCCATCGAGGCGGTCCGCCTGCAACAGCAGGGTCTGCATGGTGGGCAGGAATTCGTCCTGGACCGTGCAACAGAGGCAGCCATTGGCCAGCTCCACCAGTCGTCCGCTCAGTTCCTCCTCAGGGCAGAAGCCGCAACTGCGCAGCAGGTCACCGTCGATGCCCACCTCGCCGAATTCGTTCACCAGCACCGCCAGCCGCTTGCCGCTGTGGAGAAGCAGGTGCCGCAGCAGGGTGGTCTTGCCGGCGCCAAGAAAGCCCGTCACGACTGTGACCGGCAAACGCCTGGTTGGGTTGGCGACCATCTCAGGGCACCAGGTTGGTCCAGGCCAGGCTGGCGCCGATGCCGATCAGCACCCCGGAGGCGAGCTTGAGATCGGAGGGGTTCAACTGGCTGGCCCAGCGACGCACCAGGGTGACGGCGGCGGTGAGCAGGAGCGCCTGGCTGATCAGCAAGCCAAGCAGGTAAAAGGCGACAGGGGTGGCTTCCCAGCCCAGCACCGAGGCGCTGAGCACATAGCCATGCAGCGCAAAAGCCGGCAGCAGGATCCAACGGGGCAGGCGGCCCGTGAGCACAAGGCCCACCGCCACCAGCGAGAGGGCCACGAGCGTTTCTGCGCCTGGGAGGCCCGGAAGCCAGAGGCCAAGGCCTGAAGCCGCCAGACCCGTGGCCAGGAGGCCCAGCAGCCATCGACGGGGCTGCTGCAGACCCACCAACCCGAGGGAGAGCAGGAACAGCAGGTGATCAGGGCCGAGCACGGGGTGCCCCAGGCCGCTGATGATGCCCGCCAGAGGCCCTGGCTTGAGCTGTAGGAGGCCCATCAGGTGGTGGGCCGAGGCGGGCGCTTCGCCGAGCAGCACCAGCAGGGGGAGTGCCAGGACGAGGACCCATCCAGAAGGTGCGCGCCGGAGCGAGCGCCGCATGGGCGCCCCGATAGGAATCGTCATGGTGGAACCCGGTCCGCGCCGGAATGGAAGGGTCGAATCCGGCGGGCGTTCTGACTGGACCGGCAGGGGGCCATGGGCTCCCGGGTCTTCACAGCTGCGGGACAGTGCCGGACTCGGAGCGAACTCCCCACCGGTCTTTCCCCCTTTCCTCCGCAGGCTGATCACCTACGGAACCGGACCAGCAATCTACCGGCACTCCAAGCTGTCCTTGGTTCGCACGCCGGTTCGCGGGTTGACCCCGCCTGCCCGCTGACAGAGGGCCCGCCGCTGGCTCAGATCCAGCACCGCATCGGTGAAATCGGCTCCTTCAATCTCCGCACCCTGAAATTTGCTCTGCATAAGCATGGCGTCGCGCAACACGGCGCCGCGGAGGTCAGCGCGATCGAAACGGCAGGCGAAGGCCACCACGTCCTGGAGATCCGCTCCGCGCAGGTCACTGCCCTGGAGATCGCTGCTGTTGAAGACGGCACCGCGCAGGTCGGCGCCGCTGAGATCGAAGCCGCCCAGGGATGCCTTGAGGAATTCCTGCAGGTGCAGGTCACGGCCGTGGCTGTCGGGGCTGAGGTTCTGCACGCTGTTCTGACTGCGCACTTCAGGGGCGGTGATCGCCCAGGCGGGTGCCACGAAGGCGCCAGCCAAGCCCAGAACCATGGCCAGCAGGGTGATGGCGCTGAATAGAGCTTGCAACACCGCAGCTTTACCTTGGAACCTCAAGTTATGGCAGGCCCTCGCGGCACCGTGACCCTTCGATGAGCATGTCCCTGCGGGTTGTGGTTCCGCCCCACCCCTTGATCAGTCACTGGCTGTGCGTGCTGCGCGACACGGCCACCCCGCCTGCTCTGTTCGCCACGGCGATGGCGGAGCTGGGGCGCTGGCTCACCTACGAGGCCCTGCGTGATTGGCTGCCGCACCGCTCCGTGCGAGTTCAAACCCCCCTGGCCGAAACCGATGGCCAGGTGGTGGATGGTGCCGTGCCGCTGTTGGTGGTGCCGATCCTGCGCGCCGGCCTTGGCCTCTGGCAGGGGGCCCAGGCGGTGCTGCCCACGGCACGGGTGGCCCACGTGGGCCTGCGGCGCGACGAGCACAGCGGTGAAGCCTCCTGGTACCTCGACCAATTGCCCGAAACGATCGGCGAGCGCGTGGGGGTGCTGGTGTTTGATCCGATGGTGGCCACGGCCGGAAGCCTCGGTCAGGTGCTCGAACGGCTCGAGGCGAAAGGCGTGACTGGAAAACGTGTGCGGGTGATATCAGCCCTGGCGGCGGCACCCGGATTACGGCGCCTGGGGGAGCGCTTTGCCGACCTCACCCTTTACACAGCCTGCATTGATCCCGAACTGGATCAACAGTTCAAGATCGTGCCGGGGCTGGGGGATGCGGGCGATCGGCTCTATGGAACCGAAACGCCGCACTGCCTAGGCTGAGCGCATCAGCACAGATCCGCGAGGCAGTCAGTTCCCATGGCCCAGGACGCCCAAGGCAACGACAGCGGCAGCGGAGTTCTGCTTGGCGCCGTGGCGGGGGCCATCCTCGGGGCCACAGCTCTGGGCTGGTGGTTGCTGTCGGAGGCGGAGCGGCGCCAACAGCTGCGGCGTCAGCGGCGGGGACTTGAGCTCTCGCGGCTCCAGAACGGCTCCCAGGAACCCGTGGTGCTGGGACGCCATCCCCAGCTGGACCATGAACTCCAGAACAAGGTGCAGAAGCTCAACCGTGCCATCGAAGATGTGCGCCGCCAGCTTGAAAGCCTGACCCCCAAGACCTGAACTTGCGCCGGGCCTGAGCTGGGTCCCAGCCCCTGCATCAGGCGGGCCGGATGCATTGATCAGTAGGTTCCTTTCAGTGAACCGCTGCCCGTCATGCTTCGCTCTGCCGCCATCACTCAAGGGGTCCAGCGCTCGCCGAACCGAGCCATGCTGCGTGCGGTGGGCTTCGGCGACGGGGATTTCAACAAGCCGATCATCGGCATCGCCAATGGCTACAGCACGATCACTCCCTGCAACCTGGGATTGAACGAGCTCACGGAACGGGCCGTGGTGGCGGCCCACGCCGCCGGGGCCATGCCCCAGACCTTCGGCACCATCACCGTGAGCGATGGCATCTCGATGGGCACGGAAGGGATGAAGTACTCCCTGGTGAGCCGTGAAGTGATCGCGGATTCGATCGAAACCGCCTGCAATGCCCAGAGCATGGACGGCCTGCTGGCAATCGGCGGCTGCGACAAGAACATGCCCGGCGCCATGCTCGCGATGGCGCGGATGAACATTCCAGCGATCTTCGTTTACGGCGGAACGATCAAGCCCGGCAAGCTTGGGCCCTGCGACCTCACCGTGGTGAGCGCCTTCGAGGCTGTGGGTCAGTATGCGGGCGGCAGAATCGACGCCCAGGAACTCACGGCGATCGAGAAGAACGCCTGCCCAGGGGCGGGCAGCTGCGGGGGCATGTTCACCGCCAACACCATGAGTTCCGCCTTCGAGGCGATGGGCCTGAGCCTGCCCGGCAGTTCGACCATGGCCGCTGAGGATCCCGAAAAGGGCCACAGTGCAGCCCGTTCGGCCGAGGTGCTGGTTGAGGCGATCGCCGCCAACATCCGGCCCCGCGACCTGATCACCCGCGAAGCGATCGAGAACGCCATCTCCGTGATCATGGCCGTGGGCGGCTCCACCAATTCGGTCCTGCATCTGCTCGCGATTGCCCGCACCGCCGGGGTGCCGCTGGAGATCGGGGACTTCGAAACGATCCGCCAGCGGGTGCCCGTGATCTGCGACCTCAAGCCCAGTGGTCGTTACGTGACGGTGGATCTGCATCAGGCCGGAGGCATTCCCCAGGTGATGAAACTCCTGCTGGATGCCGGTCTGCTGCACGGCGATTGCCAGACGATCGAAGGCAGAACCCTGCGGGAGGTGCTGGCGGATGTGCCATCCGAGCCCCCTTCCGGTCAGGACGTGATTCGACCCCTGTCGAATCCTCTTTATGCCCAGGGCCACCTGGCCATCCTCAAGGGCAACCTGGCCAGCGAGGGGGCCGTGGCCAAGATCAGCGGCATCAAGACGCCTGTTCTCACTGGCCCGGCCCGGGTGTTCGAAAGCGAGGAGGACGCCCTGGCGGCGATTCTCGCTGGCGAGGTCAAGGCCGGCGATGTGGTGGTGGTGCGCAATGAAGGGCCCGTTGGCGGACCCGGCATGCGCGAGATGCTCTCACCCACGGCAGCGATCGTCGGTCAGGGCCTCGGGGAATCGGTGGCTTTGATCACCGATGGTCGTTTCAGCGGAGGCTCCTACGGTCTGGTGGTGGGCCATGTGGCTCCCGAGGCCGCCGTGGGTGGCACCATCGCCCTGGTGCAGGAGGGTGACAGCATCACCGTGGATGCCAGGCAGCTGCTGATTCAGCTCAATGTGGACGAGGCCGAACTCGAGCGTCGCCGGCTGGTCTGGCTCAAGCCGGAGGCGCGCTACACCACGGGCGTGCTGGGCAAGTACGCACGCCTGGTGAGCAGCAGCAGCAAAGGTGCCGTCACCGACATGGTGCTCTAGACCCTGCTCTGGTCAGCTCAGAGCAGGGCGTGGAGACGGCGGGCGAGAGCTTCGAGTGCCTCCCCATCGGGGGGTCGTTCGCAGCGCTGGCCGCTGGCCCCATCCATCCAGACGGGGTGTCCCCCATGCCAGAGCAGCGGCTGATCCTCAGGCACAACCCGGCAGAGCATCAAGTTGTGGCCCGTGCCGCTGCGGTAGATCTCCAGCTCGATGTCGTGATCGGGCAGGCGCCGGCCATCTCCATCCCTGGCCTGCAGGCGCAGCGCCCAGTCTTGGTCATGGGCAAGCTCCGCAGACCCGGACGTTTCTTCCTCCTCCAGCACCAGGGGCACGACCGCATGGCGCAGGGGCTTGAAGCAGAGATCGGCAGCGGCTGCCACAAGTTGGAGCGGAATCAAGGCACGGCGCGGATCGCCTCCAGGCTCAGGTGCAGGGCACCGGGCCTGAATCCAGTATTGAGACCGCCATCGTCACTGAATTTGGAGTGCAGCACCTGCAGACGGGTGATGCGACAGGCATCGAAGGCCCAGGGACGTTGCCTGGGTCTGGCCCGCACGCTGGCCTTGAGGCTGGCGAAGGGAATGGTCACCTGGGTGAGGCCATCGGATTCGGTGCCGAATTCGGCCACCCAACGCAGACCACCGGGGATCAGTTCGGTCAATCCGCCCAGGCCGTCGGCGCAGGCCAGGGCCAACTTGTAGCGGCGCCCATCGGCGCGAAGGTCGATCTGGAGACCGCTGTAGCCCGATAGATCCAGAGGCGGCGAGAACTTGGGCGACCGGCAGCTCACGAAGCCGCCGCCTGCCTCGATCACCTCAGCATCCATCACCAGTCCCTTGTTGCTGATGCTGCAGCCCCCGCTGCTCTGGCCCCCCATGACGGTGTCATTGAGGGCGTGCCAGCCAGAGAAGCCGTCTCCGGCAACGATCACCAGCGGCTTGATCGGCGGGCTGCTCGGATGCTCAACCATTGCCGACACCATCATGGGTAGGGGCAGCACCAGGATCGGGTCCGCGCTCCCCTCAGCCTAGGGAGCGGTGAGTTCAGCCCGATCCTGTTCCTGCAGGTCGCCAGCGGCGGCACGGTCCGCCAGCACGAGCACAGGACCCCGGGGTTTCACCAGCCGCGCCGGGGTGCGCTCAGCGGGTTCATCGGGGTCCAGGAGCCTGGCCAGTGCCTGCTGCTTGCTGATCCCTGACACCAGGAACACCACCTGGCGGGCGGCGCTGAGCACCGGAGCGGTGAGGCTGATGCGCTCCAGGCCCTTGCCGATGCCCACGGTCACGGAGAGGCCGCGATCATCAGTGGCGGCTGTATGCGGAAACAGGGAGGCCGTGTGGCCGTCATCGCCCAGACCGAGCAGGATCAGATCGAACACCGGCGGATCACCGGAGCAGAGCTGGCGCAGGAGATGAGCGAAGGCGGCAGCCCCCAGCTCCGGCGTTGTCTCGCCGGTTGGTACCGGATGGAAGCGGGCCTCCTTGCCGGGAGCCTCGAGCAGAAGGGTCTCCTGCAGCAGCCGCGCGTTGCTGGCCGGGTCATCCGCCGGAACCCAGCGCTCATCGCCGAGCAGCACATCCACCCGCTCCCAGGCCAGATGCTGTCGGCTTAACAGCCGGTAGGTTTCGGCGGGGGTGCCGCCGCCGGAGAGGGCGATCTGGGCTCGATCCCGTTCGGCCAGCGCCAGATCGATTCGAGATGCGATGGTTGAACAGGCCTGTTGGGCCAGAGCGGTGGCGTCGTCGCTGATCCGAAGGTGGTAGGTGGTCAAGGCTGCCACTCGGTGTGAAAGTTGCCAGCACGATCGAGCCGCTCGTAGGTGTGGGCTCCGAAGCAGTCGCGCATGGCCTGCACCAGATTCTGGGGGAGTCGGCCGGTGCGGTAGCCGTCGATGTAATCCAGTGAACTGCTGAGCGCCGGCACCGGAATGCCCGCCAAGGCAGCGTCAGCCACCACCCGACGAAGCCCCGGAAGCCTTTGGCGGATCTGCTCGGCAAACCAGGGATCCACGATCAAATTGGCCAGCTCCGGGTTGGCGGTGTAGGCGTTCTGGATGCGCTGCAACAGGCGAGCGCGAATGATGCAACCACCTTTCCAGATCTGGGCGATGGCGGCCAGATCGAGTTGGTAGTCATGCAGCTTGGACGCCTCCACCAACAGGGCCATGCCCTGGGCGTAGCTGGCGATCGCCGCCAGGATCGCCGCATCCCTCAGGTGCGGAAAGGCCTCGGTCTGGTCGCCCAGATCGATGGGATGGGCAGGGGGTGACGGAAACAGCGGTTCCGCCGCCAGGCGCTCGCTGCGCTGGGAGCTGACCACCCGGGCGTTGAGGGCGGCATAGATGGTCGGCACCGAGATGCCCATCTCCAGGGCGCTGACCACCGTCCAGAGGCCGGTGCCCTTCTGGCCGGCCGCATCGACGATTTTCTCGACCAGATCACCGCCGTCTTCGGGGTCCTTGGTGCGCAGACAGATCTCGGTGATCTCCACCAGATAGGAGGAGAGTTCCTCCATCTGATTCCACTGGCCGAGCACGTCGGCCATCGCCTCGCCGCCCAGGCCGCCCGAGCGCTTCATCAGGTCATAGGCCTCAGCCAGGATCTGCTCGATGCCGTACTCGATGCCGTTGTGCACCGTCTTCACAAAATGGCCGGCACCGCCAGGACCGATGTAGGTGACACAGGGGCCGTCATCGACCTGGGCCGCCATCTTGCGCACCAGGCTCTCGATGGCGTCGTAGGCGGTGCGGGTACCGCCCGGCATCATGCTCGGCCCCTCCAGGGCTCCCTTCGCCCCACCGGAAACACCCATGCCGATGTAGCCGAAGCTGAGGCTCTCCAGTTCCCGCACCCTCCGCTCGGTATCAGAGAAGAGGGAGTTCCCACCATCGATCAGCAGATCGCCCTCCTCCAGATAGGGAGCAATGGCGGTGATGGTGTCGTCGATCGGGGAACCCGCTTTGATCATCATCAAGATGCGCCGGGGACGCTCCAACTTGGCGACGAAATCGGCCAGGGAATCAGCGCCGATGATCTGCTTTCCGGCCCCTCGCCCCAGGAGGAACTCCTCTGTCTTGGCGTAGGTGCGGTTGTAGACGACGCTCGAGAAGCCGTTGCGCTCAGCGTTGAGCACCAGGTTCTCCCCCATCACCCCTAGCCCGATCAGACCAAAGTGGGCCTTCGTCATGCCTGGGCGTCTCCGTGTTGTTCGCGTACCAGTGTGGCCAACGGAATCACGTCTGGACGCTGTTCGGCGTCACCTGTCAGCAACAGATCACGGGACGGTGAAGGCCAGGGCCGATTCAGATCACCGTGCCGTCGGCGATCGAGCCGTTCTTGACCACGACCACCACACCGTTGCGGATGTAGAAGCCCAGCTCCGGTCGATCGGCCTCCTCCAGGTGATCCTTGTTCACGATGGTGACATCACGGCCGATACGGACGTTCTTGTCGAGGATCGCCTTGCGCACCGTGGTGCCGCGGCCCACCCCGATGGGGATGCTGCCCCGTTCGCGCAGCACGGCCCGTTCCTCGCTGGATTCAAAAAAGTCGGCTCCCATCACCAGGGTGTCCTGCAACACAACCTCGCTCTCGACGCGGGTTCGGACCCCCAGGACACAGTGGTGAATGCTGCAGGCTTTGAGCATCGACCCCTCGCCGATGATCGATTGGGTCACCTGGGCATCGAGTAGTTTGCTCGGTGGCAAGTGGCGAGGCCTGGTGTAGATCGGAAATTTTTCGTCGTAGAAGGAGAAGGCTGGATCCGGTTGATCTGTGAGCGCCAGGTTGGCTTCATAGAAGGCGCCGATGGTACCGATGTCTTCCCAGTAGTCGTTGAAAACGTAGCTCTGCAGATTGTTGCCTGATTCGAGAGCGGCTGGGATGATCTCATTGCCGAAATCCGTGGAGCTTGGGTGGGCCTCCAAGAGATCGAACAGGGTGCTCCGGCTGAACACGTAGATCCCCATGGAGGCCAGGTAGGGCTTCTTCTCAGCCTCCTCAGCCTTGAGCCCGAAGCGAGAGGTGTCGACTCGCATGGCCTCCAGGGCTTCTCCCTTGGGCTTCTCGCGGAACTCGCGGATACGCCCGTCGGATTCGGTGCGCATCAGACCGAAACCTTCCGCCTGGGCGGCATCCACCGGCAGGGCCGCCACGGTGAGATCGGCGCCGGTGGCGATGTGGTGCTTCACGAACAGGCTGTAATCCATCCGGTAGAGCTGGTCGCCGGAAAGGATCAAGTATTGATCCACATCCCATTCCTGGAGCAGCCACTGGTATTTCCGAACCGCATCGGCGGTGCCTTCGAACCAGCTGGGGCTTTCGGGGGTCTGCTGGGCAGCAAGAACCTCGACAAAACCCTGGCCGAAGCCGGCGGAGAGGTTGTAGGTCTGGCTGAGGTGACGATTCAGGGAGGCACTGTTGAACTGCGTCAACACGTACATCTTGTTGATGCCTGAGTTGATGCAGTTGCTGATCGGTATGTCGATCAGCCTGTATTTGCCGGCAAGGGGTACGGCGGGCTTGGCACGTCTCTTGGTGAGGGGGTAGAGCCTTTTGCCGGCTCCTCCGCCGAGAATGATGGCCAGAACACGCTTCATAAATGATCGACCTCAGAGGGTGTCATGATCCCAGCACCGTACTGGAGCAACTGCCTGTTCAGAGGTCGCTCAAGGGTTCGTGCAACTCAAAAAGATCCTGCAAAACCTTCATGGCCGCATGGCGTTGCTGCCGCGCCTGGGGGGCCCGCAGGTTGGTGACGGGGGTATGGAGGATCTTGTTGATGATGCCCTTGCTCAGCGCCTCCACCACCTTGCGCTCCCGGGCGGACAGATCGGGGCCCATGCGGCTGAGGGCCTTCTGCAGCTCCTGCTCGCGGATGTCCTCAAGCTGCAGGCGCAGGCGGTTGACCACCGGCACTGCCTCGAGCCCATCCCACCATTCCAGGAACAGGCGGCTATCCTCCTGCAACATCCCCTCGGCTTCCGCCGCCATCTCCCGGCGAGCCTCCTGGTTACGGGCCACCACCTCCTGGAGGTCATCAACGTCGTAGGACTCGACGCCGGGGAGAGTCTGGACATCGGAGCCGATGTTGCGGGGTACGCCGATGTCAATGAGCATCAGCGAGGAGCGGCGATTGAGCATCGCGAGCCGAGCGCCATCAATGATCGGCTGCTCGGCCGCCGTGCTGGTGAACACCAGTGAGCAGGTGCTGAGGCAATGGTCGAGATCCTCCAGCGGCCGGCATTGCACCGGGAAGTCGGGGAAATCGGCGGCCAGAGCCTCGGCACGCTCCGCGGTTCGGTTCAGCAACACCACCGCCCTGCAGCCCTTGGATTGGAGGTGTTGCAACAACAGCCGTGACATACGGCCGGCCCCGACCACAGCCACCTGCTCCTGGTCAAGGCTCACCAGTTCATCGAGACCGCGGGCCTGGCCCACCTTGAGTTGGGCCAGTTCCACCGCCGCCGAGCTGATCGAGACGGCACCGGTACCCAGGTTGGTCTCGGTGCGCACGCGTTTACCGGTGCTCACGGCCTGGTTGAGCAGGCGATTGAGGATCGGACCGATGGAGCGGTGCTCCTGGCCCAAGCGGACCATCTTCTTGACCTGAGAAAGGATCTGGCCTTCCCCGAGCACCAGGCTGTCGAGGCCGGCCGTGACCCGCATCAAGTGGGCCACCGCCGCCTCGTGGTGATAAGTGAACAGATGCGGCGTGAGTTCGTTGAAGGACAGACCGGAGTGTTCGCTCAAAAATGAGCCGACCGCCGAGATGCCCTGCTCGGGGTGGCGCAGCAGCGTGTAGATCTCGAGGCGGTTGCAGGTGCTGAGGATGGACGCCTCCAGCACCTGGTCCGCCGATCCGAGCTTCAGGAGCGAGTCCTCGAGTTTCTGTTCGGGGATGCTCAGCCGCTCCCTGATCTCCACCGGTGCCGTGCGATGGCTCAGACCGATGACGGCGATGTGCATGGAGGCAGACCTCGTGGGCGCTGAGGAAAACGGATCAGCGCAGAGCGATGCTCTGGGCGCCTGGTTTGATGTGGATGGTGTTGGTGAAGCGAGCTGTGTTATCGAGGGTGCTGATGATCAGGCTGCTGGTGCGCAGGCAATCTTTCTCGAACTTCACCCCATCGAAAAGCAGACCATCGGTGATGCCGCTGCCGGCGAAGACCACATTTTCACCGGAGGCCAGTTCCTCAGCCTCGTAAACCTTGTCGATGTCGGTGATCCCCATTTCATTGAGCCGAGCGATGTTTCCCTCCACGGTGTAGTCGGCCCACTCGGAGGTCTGAGCGATGGCGGGGTCATACACCAGTTGACCTTGGAAGTGGCCCCCCAGGGCCCTCAGGGCGGCGGCGGAGATCACCCCCTCGGGGGCAGCGCCGATGCCCATCAGGGCATGGGTGCCGGTGCCAGCGAAGCCACAGGCGATCGCAGCCTGCACATCACCGTCGGAGATTGGCTGGACGCGGGCGCCGGTGGAGCGGATCTCGGCGATCAGATCCTTGTGGCGGGCGCGGTCCATCACCACGATCACCAGTTCGCCCTTGGCCAGACCGAGCACCTGGCTGAGGATCTCGATGTTCTCGGTGGCTGATTTGCGAATGTCCACTTTGCCCTTGGCGGCTGGGGGAGCGGCCAGCTTCTTCATGTAGAAGTCAGGGGCGTTGAACAGCCCGCCGCGATCGGAGGCTGCCAACACGGCCATCGAGCCGCGCTGGTTGTTGGCGCAGAGGTTGGTTCCCTCACAGGGGTCCACGGCAAAATCAACACCCGGGCCGGTACCGCTGCCCACTTCCTCGCCGATGTAGAGCATCGGGGCTTCGTCGCGCTCACCTTCGCCGATGACGATTCGTCCCTGCATCTGGATCTGCCCCATGCGCTTGCGCATGGCCTCCACGGCGGCGGCATCGGCTTCGTCCTTCTTGCCCAAGCCTGTCAGTTCGGCCGAGGCAATGGCGGCCTGTTCAACGACTTCGAGAATTTCCTGGATGAGGGTGCGATCCACGGCAGTCCGGCAGGGTTGGGGGAGAAAGAGGCGTCAACGGGAGCAGCAACGCCCCGGTCAGGGCCCTGTCGAGTCCGCTGGCGGAATCGTCAGGATGCTGGCGTGGCAATGCTTCTCAAGCTTGAAGCGGGACTCACTGTATCAGTGGCAACGACCGCTCCATACAATTGACGAGCTCCCTCGCCCCGGTGGCACCCTCGATGAGCACCAAGCCCCTGGTGATCGCCCCGTCGATCCTCTCCGCAGATTTTTCCCGCCTCGGTGACGATGTGCGTGCCGTCGACGAGGCCGGTGCGGACTGGATCCATGTGGATGTGATGGACGGCCGCTTCGTCCCCAACATCACGATCGGCCCCTTGATCGTTGAAGCCCTGAGGCCGGTCACCACCAAGCCCCTCGACGTTCACCTGATGATCGTGGAGCCGGAGCGCTATGTGGCCGATTTTGCCAAGGCCGGCGCTGATTTCATCTCTGTTCAGGTGGAAGCCTGTCCGCACCTGCACCGCAACCTGAGCCAGATCAAAGACCTAGGTAAGCAGGCCGGTGCTGTGCTCAACCCAAGCACCCCCCTTGACACCCTTGAGTACTGCCTGGAGCTGTGCGATCTGGTGTTGATCATGAGTGTCAACCCGGGGTTTGGTGGACAGAGCTTCATCCCCTCGGCGGTGGAGAAGGTGCGCAGTCTGCGCAGGATGTGCGATGAGAAGGGTCTCGATCCCTGGATCGAGGTGGATGGTGGCCTCAAGGGCAGCAATGCCTGGCAGGTGATCGAGGCGGGCGCCAACGCGATCGTGTCGGGTTCAGGCGTGTTCAACCAACCCAGCTACGCCGAGGCGATCGCGGGTATCCGCAACAGCCGCCGTCCCCAGGCGGTGCTCGTCTGACCCCAGGCCCAGAGGCGAAAGAGCTGATTCGGTTGGCTCGGGAGTTGCTCTCGGGTCAACGTTTCTCTCGATTCTTGAAGAGCATCGGCTGAGATGCGGCCACAGGCTTGGGGCCACTTGCCAAGATTTTCGGCCTTTGGGCTCGGTGGAGTGATTTAAGGCGATTGGTGAACCGAAAGGCAGTCCAACGTTCCCGCCTTGTTGCGTGTGATTGGTGAGCGCCCGCGGCTTTCATGGCGAAAGCCGCAGGGCGGCTGCGGCTGCGGGTCAGGCACTCAGGAACCAGCCGTAGCTGTGCAGGCCGATGCCCAGCAGGTTGACGCCGATGTAGCAGACGACGATCACGACCAGTCCGGCTACGGCCACCAGGGCGGGTCGACGACCTTGCCAGCCGCGGCTCAGGCGTGTGTGCAGATAGGCCGCGTAGACCAGCCAGCAGATCAGGGCCCAGGTTTCCTTGGGATCCCAGCTCCACCAGCTACCCCAGGCCTCATTAGCCCAGACGGCACCACTCACCAAGCCAACGGTCAGTAACAGGAATCCCACGGTGATCGTGCGGTAGCTCAGGCTGTCGAGCTGCTCGCTGATGCTGATGGACACACTTGAGAGCTCCAGGCCCGACCCCTCAGCCGTGGCCAACTCGGCCTGGCGGTAGCCACCGCTCCCGATTGAGCTGCTACGCAGCTCCAGACGCTGGCCGCGGCCCGTGAACAGCACGGCCAGCGAAAGCAGGGAGCCCACCAGCAGTGCGGCGTAGCTGACCATGATCACGCTCACATGCATGATCAGCCAGCTGGAACGCAGGGCCGGTACCAGGGGTGAAGCCTGTTGCAGGGTGTCCGGCAGAGCGAAGCTGGCGAAGGCAACACAACCCAGACCCATGGGAGTTGAGGCGGCGGCCACCAGCGGCGAGGACCAGGAGCGCTGAACCAATAGTTGGGTGAGGGTGCAGGCCCAGGCCAGAAAACAGAGCGACTCGTAGAGGTTGCTGATCGGGAAGTGACCGGAGTCCCACCAGCGCAGCACCAACTGGGCGGTGAGGGCCAGATTCGCCGAGGCCACCATGAGGGTCACGGCACGGCCACTGCGGCCCGTGCTCACATCCCAGAAGGCCAAGGGCAGAGCCAACAGCAGCAGGCCGAAGGCCGTCAGACCGAGGGCGATGACGGGATCGTTCACGTGGGGCGAGAGGAGTGCAGGGATTCTGGCGCGGCACCTACCGTTCAGCGGCTGGCCTGACGCAAGAGCAGGAGCCCACCCGCCAGGCCCAGCAGTACGGGCAACCAGGCAGCTAGGTAAGGCATGAGCGTTCCCTTCACCCCCAGGGAGCTGAAGATGAAGGACATCAGGTAATAGGAAAAGATCAACAGGACGCTGATGCCGAAACCCTGACTGCGGCTTGTGCGGGCATTGGGTCTCACCCCGAGGCTGCTGCCGATCAACCCGAACACCAGGCAGATGGCTGGGAAGGCGAACTTTTCCTGGATGCGGACGCGCATCCGTCTGGCCTCCTTTTGATCCCCTGCTTCGCTCAACAGCCTCTCGGCTTTCATGGCCTGGGCCACGGTCATGCTGCCGGCATCCTTGGGCAGCTTGGCGATGTCGATCGGGCTGCGGTTGAGGGGATAGAGGTAGCGGTCGAACTCCGCCGAGGTGGTCTGACCATCGCGGTCATCCACGTTGATGATGCGGCCGCTCCGGAATTCCCACATCGCCTGCTTTTCATTCCAGACTCCAATCGCTGCCGTGAGCATCTGCCGCTGGCCCTTACGGCTGAAATCGAGCACGGTCACATCATTCATCTGGCCTTTCAAGAACTCCCGCGCATAGAACAGCTGGGATAGCCCCTCGGTGGTAGTGCCATCGGGGCGCTGGACCGCGCTGAAGCGGGAATAGAGGGTGTTTTTACCTTTCTCAGCGGCGATCGCCCGGCCAAGGGCCCGATCGAGCTGCACCGATGCCGTGAGGTTGGAGCTGGGCACCACGACGTCGTTGAAGACAAAGGTGAGACCACTCATCAGGGCCGCCACCACCAAGGCCGGAATCACCATGCGCACGGTGCTCACCCCGACGCTGCGCAAGGCGGTGAGTTCGCTGTTGCTCGACAGCCGACTGTAAGCCAACAGCGTGGCCATCAAGGTGGCCATCGGAAAGGAGAGCACCAGAAAACCTGGCAGCCGCAGGCCCAGCACCTGGATGGCCGCCCAGAGAGGAAGCCCGGCTTCCGACACTTTGCGCACCAGTTCGAACACCACGCCCACCGAAAGGGAGACGGCGGTGAAGGCAGCGATCCCGAACAGCAAAGGTCCAAGCAGCTCAAAAGCCAACCAGCGGTCCATCAGCGGAAGCCGATGCCAAGACCGATGGGCAAGTTTGTTGAGGTCGATGAGGTGTGGTTTCAAAGCTCGAACCTCTCGCCCAGGTAGTGGCGTTTCACAAGCGGATCGGCCGCCACCACTGCCGATGGACCCGAGGCCAGCAGTCGTCCCTCGGTGAGGATGTAGGCCCGATCGGTGATGCTGAGGGTCTCGCGCACGTTGTGGTCGGTGATCAGCAGGCCCATCCCCCGCTCCTTGAGCCGGCCGATGAGTTCCTGCAGATCGGCCACCGCCAGGGGATCGACACCGGCGAAGGGCTCATCCAGCAGCAGGTACCGAGGGCCGCTGCTCCCCACGGCCAGGGCTCGCGCCACTTCACAACGGCGGCGTTCACCGCCGGAGAGCTGATAGCCGAGCCGGTGCTGGAATGCCCCCAGGTGAAATTCCGCGATCAGATCGTTGAGCCTCGACCGACGAACGGAACGGTTGGTGCCACTTTGCTGCAGGGCGAGGAGAAGGTTGTCGCGGACGGTGAGTTGCCGGAAGACGCTGGCCTCCTGGGGCAGGTAGCCAATGCCGAGCCGAGCCCGTTTGGGCATGGGCAGGTTCTGCACTTCCTCACCATCGAGCCGCACGACCCCATGGTCGGGGCGCAACTGACCGGTGACGAGGTTGAAGGTGGTGGTCTTGCCGGCACCATTGGGGCCAAGCAAGCCAACCACTTCTCCAGCGTGCAGCACCAGGCTCAGGTCCTGGACCAGGGGCCTGCCGCCAATGGAGAGCGCCACCTTCTCCAGGGCCAGACTCATGGGGCCACCGGAGTTGTGGGACGGGGAATGGTCGATGGGCTGGGCCCAGTTGGAGCCTCGATGGCCGTAGCGCCCGTCGCTGGTGTGGCCAGGGCAGACCCTGGAGTCACTGTCCCTGGATTGCCCGTGCGGTTGCTGTCCGCCGCCGATGCCGGGAGCGCGCGCTTCTGCTGGATCACCATCTTGCTGAACACCTGTTGGCCAGGGGCTGGTTCGGCCATCACCCGATCGGCCTTGATCAGGTAGACCACCCTCTCGGCGCGCAGATGGTTCCCCCCCTCCTGGATCACGTCTACGTCACCGCTGAGGACCACGCGATCTTCCTTGGTGAAGTACTGGGCCTGGCGCGCCGTTGCCACCACCCGTTGATCGGGGTAGATGATGCGCACATTGCCGGTGGCGGTGATGATGCCGGTGGACTGGTCGGCCTGCTGGAGATCGGAATCGATCGTGACCTGGCCGCTGGGGCGGGGGGCGGTGGCGGTCGCAGTGGTGCCCTCAGCCGTCGGAGAGGAGCCCTGAGCCGGAGGGCTGGTTGGGCCCGCAGTTGCGGGCGAGACCGGTGTCGAGGCGGGTGTGAGGTACGCCCCGCTCGGGTTGACATCGATCGGCTGGGAGCTGGGACGCAGCGGTGCCCGTGATGGTTGAACCTGCGTTGGAGCATCCGTGGGCATGGGAATGGCCGGCGCCAATGGGGCGACCTGGCTCGGATTGGGCGCTTGGGCCCAGGCATTCACTGCCAGCAAGCAGACCCCAACCAAGGCCGTGAAGGTGGACGATTCCACCAGAGGGATCCGGCAGGTTCGAAGCCAGGACTGCAACCGCAACCGACCGTTCACGACAAACCACTCAATTTACAGAGCTCATCAGGCCACCTTCACCAGCAGGGGCAGTGCGTCAGCCGCGCCATCCTCCCCCCGTTGCAAGGCTTGGAGGCGCTCATTCAAAACGCTCTTGAGGGGTCGCAGATCAAGGCCAAGGGCCTGATCGCCGTAGGGCGCCAGGCGGCCGAGGCCTTCACCGATCAGGAGTGTGGCGCCGTTCCGGTTGCCCCGTTCCAGATGGAGATGGGCCACGGCGATTTGCAATATCCCCTGAAGCGCGGGTCGGTCCGGGCCCATGGTTTCGTGCCACAACTCCTCAAAAAGATCGTGGCATCGATACCAATCAGCAGTGTTGAACAAGTCCAATCCCGCTTCGAATCGCGGATCCTGCTGCGGACTTGCCGCCGCAGGTTTCATCGCTTGGCTGGTTTCTTGACCGCCAGCTTGCGCAGCCGGATCGATTCGGGGGTGACCTCGAGCATTTCATCGGGGCCGATGTACTCCAGAGCCCGTTCCAGGGTCATCTGAATCGGTGTCTGCAGGGTGTCGAGCACCTCAGCGCCGGCCGAGCGAATGTTGGTGACCTGTTTGGCCTTGCAGACGTTGAGTTCCAGATCAGGCGGACGGTTGTTTTCGCCCACGATCATTCCTTTGTAGACCTTGGTGCCTGGGGTGATGAAGAACTGACCGCGGTCTTCGGCGCCTTTGAGGGCGTAGAAGGTGGCCGTGCCTTCCTCGAAGGCCACCAGCACGCCGTTGCGGCGGCTCTCGAATTCCCCATGCATGGGGCGGTATTCGAAGAACGAGTGGCTCATGATTCCTTCGCCGCGGGTGGCGCGCACAAATTCTCCACGGAATCCGATCAGGCCGCGGGCCGGCACCACAAACTCCAGCTGAGTGCGACCGTCACTTCCGGTTTCCATGTTCTGCATCTCGCCTTTACGAAGTCCGAGCTTTTCGATGCAGGAGCCCACCGATTCCTCCGGTACATCCATGACCAGGGTTTCGTAGGGCTCACTGGGGGTGCCATCGATGGTGCGGAAGATCACCTTGGGCTGGGAGACCTGGAACTCGTAGCCCTCCCGGCGCATCGTCTCGATCAGGATGCCCAGGTGCAGTTCGCCGCGGCCACTGACGGCGAAACGATCGGGGGAGTCGGTGTCTTCGACCCGCAGGGCGACGTTGGTGAGCAGTTCTTTCTGCAGACGCTCCCGCAGCTGACGGCTGGTCACGAACTTGCCCTCCTTGCCGGCGAAGGGCGAATCGTTGACGACGAAGGTCATCTGCAGGGTGGGTTCATCCACCCTGATCAAGGGAAGCGCCTCGGGATGGTCAGGGCAGGCAATCGTCTCGCCGATGTTCACCTCATCAAAGCCGGCCACAGCAACCAGGTCGCCGGCGCGGGCCTCTTCGATGTCCACGCGAGAAAGCCCAACGAAGCCGAGGAGTTTGCTGATGCGGCCACGCTTGATGGAACCGTCGTCGCGGATCAGGGCGGCGGTCTGACCGGACTTGATCGTGCCGTTGTGCACCCGGCCGATCATGATCCTACCGAGAAAATCGCTGTAGTCGAGTGTGGTGACCTGCATCTGCAGGGGCTTTTCAGGATCACCGACCGGGGGCGGGACGTGCCGCAGGATGGCATCGAAGAGCGGTTTCATGTTCTCGCTCTCCGTGGCCATGTCGGGCTTGGCATAGCCGGCCATGCCACTGCCGAACAGGTAGGGAAAGTCGCACTGGTCGTCGTCGGCCCCGAGTTCGAGGAACAGATCAAGCACTTTGTCGACGGCCTGTTCGGGGTCGACCCGGGCCCGGTCGATCTTGTTGACGAACACGATCGGCCGCAGACCCTTCTCGAGGGCCTTCTTGAGCACGAAGCGCGTCTGGGGCATGGGGCCCTCATTGGCATCGACGATCAGCAAGGCACCATCAACCATGCCAAGCACGCGCTCAACTTCTCCGCCGAAGTCGGAGTGCCCGGGGGTGTCAACGATGTTGATGCGGATGCCGTTGTAGTTGACGGCGGCGTTCTTGGAGAGAATCGTGATGCCGCGTTCCCGTTCCAGATCGTTTGAATCGAGCACACAGGTGGGCACAGCCTCGCCATCGCGGAAGATGCCCGACTGGCTCAGCAGCGCATCCACCAGGGTTGTTTTGCCGTGGTCGACGTGGGCGATGATCGCAATGTTGCGGATCGGGGCGCTCTTGTGCTCGCCGCTCATGGATGGTTTCTCGGTAATGCTTGTCAGGGAGGGAGGTTTGGGCCTGCGCTGCTGGGACTGCTCAGCGCGGACATCCTGCTGGAAAGCTGAAGCAACACTTTATCTCAGCGACCCCTGTTTCCAGAAACTCAGACCCCGTTCTCGTGGCTAGCCCCTTCAAGGGTAGAGACATCTGAGTGAGCGCGGCATGATGGTCGGTGGCCTGAAACGGCTGTGATCGGGTCCGTTCATGGCCTCCCAGATCGGTTTTGGGCCATCAGCGCCTTGGCGGTTTCACCACCAGAGCCAATGTGCCACCGCCAGGGGCCAACGATTGCCTCGGTTATCCACTCATCAACGGTTGAACCGCTGGGCGGCCTCGAATTGCTTGAGAGCCTCAGCAGAGCCCGCGAAGCGCCAGTGCCACGGCTCATAGCTCACCCCCTGGCGGTTGTGAAGCGGGAAGGAAAGCTGAAAGTGGTGACGGTTGGCGTTCTCCACCAGCCAGGCGAACGCGCGGGTTTGGTCGAAGCTCTCGGAGAGGTTGGTCTGGGGACTGCTGCCATCACCAAGATCGACGGCATACCCCGTGCTGTGTTCGGAGAACCCTGGCGGTGCGCTCACCTGTGCCCGCTCCTCGGCGCTCTGGTTGCGCTCTGCCTTGACATCGAAAAAGAGGTGCTGTTGAAGTTTGACTGAGCGGAAGGCACTGAGCAGCCGCAGGTCAATGCCCGAGCCGGCCGCCTCCTGAAGCAGATTCCTCAGGGCGCCCGCCGCTTCGCGTCGCAGGCTCAGACCTGGAGCCACCTCAACCAGATCAGAGGCCTTGGCCTCTGGATAGGGGAAATGTCCCAACAGGCGACCATCGAGCCCCTGTCGGGCGGCCAGCCCCTTCACCGGTGGCGGGCCCAGCAGCCGCCTGAGCGGTTCAGGGAACACCACCACCATCACCGCCCCGAAGGCCACCAGCACGACGGCGGTGGTGATCGCCCTCCGCCACCCCCCCCGTCGGCGCAGGGCCGGGCTGATCTTGCGCCGTGCCACGGGGATGTCGTCGCGCAAGGCCGGTCGGGCCACAGCCCTCGTTTCAAGCTTTGCGGCGATCGTAAGGGTGGGGGGCCTTAAGCCCAGCAGGCAGGCCAGCAACGGTGTTAAGTTCCGTTCAACACCGTTCCAGCGGAGCAGGTTTCAAGATGTTGCGAGTGGCGGTGGTTGGCGGGGGTCCCAGCGGTTCCTGTGCAGCTGAGGTTCTGGCCAAGGCGGGAATCGAAACCTGGCTGTTTGAGCGCAAGCTCGACAATGCCAAACCCTGTGGTGGCGCCATTCCGCTCTGCATGGTGTCGGAGTTCGACCTTCCTGAATCGATCATCGACCGCAAGGTCCGCCACATGAAGATGATTTCCCCCTCCAACCGCGAGGTGGACATCCATCTGGAGAACGAAGGGGAATACATCGGCATGTGCCGCAGAGAGGTCATGGATGCCTTTCTGCGCAACCGGGCCGCCGACCTGGGGGCTCATTTGGTGAACGGCCTGGTGCAATCGATCGATACCGGCAAGAACCGCCAGGGTCCCTACACCCTTCGCTATGCCGATTACTCGAGCGGTGGAGCCACCGGAGAGATCAAGTCCCTTGAAGTGGATCTGATCGTCGGCGCCGATGGGGCGAACAGCCGCGTCGCCAAGGCGATGGATGCTGGCGACTACAACATGGCCATTGCCTTCCAGGAGCGCATTCGCCTGCCCAGGGAGGAAATGGCTCACTATGAAGATCTGGCCGAGATGTACGTCGGCACCGATGTGTCGCCTGACTTCTATGCCTGGGTGTTTCCCAAGTACGACCACGTGGCCGTGGGCACCGGCACGATGCAGAAAAATCAATCCTTGATCAAGGGCTTGCAAAAGGGAATCCGGCAGCGGGCCAGCCGACGCCTGCTGAATGGAGAGGTGATCAAGGTGGAGGCCCACCCCATTCCCGAGCATCCGCGTCCCCGCCGTGTGGTCGGTCGCATGGCACTGGTGGGTGATGCGGCTGGCTATGTGACCAAGAGTTCGGGGGAAGGGATTTACTTTGCTGCCAAAAGCGGCCGCATGTGTGCCGAGGAGATTGTTGCCGCCAGCGCCAATGGCACGCGCATTCCCACGGACAAAGATCTCAAGGTCTACATCAAGAAATGGGACAAGGCCTATGGCACTACCTATAAGGTGCTTGAGATCCTGCAGAACGTTTTCTACAGCAACGATCCGGCGCGGGAGGCTTTCGTCGAAATGTGCGACGACAAGGACGTGCAGCGGCTCACCTTCGACAGCTACCTCTACAAACGGGTGGTGCCGGTCAACCCCTGGCAGACGATCAAGCTCACCCTGCTGACGGTTGGGGCCTACCTGCGTGGTCAAGCCTTCGCGCCCGACGGTTACAAGCCCGTGGCCAGTGCCGTGCGCTCATCCGAGGAGGCTGAAGCGATTCTGGCCTCCATGGCTGAAGCGTCCAAGCAGCCGCTTGACAAACCACAGGCCAGCCCCGCTGGCGAAACAGGTGTTGAGTCCAAGGAGCAGCGGGAGCAGGTTCTCGTCGCCAAGTAAGCCGGCCCCGCCTAGCTCAGGCATGCTTCTTGTTGGTGCATGAACGCTTTCGAAGTCATCATGTTCATTTCGATCGCAACAACAGAATCACCCTGAGCAGATCCTGTGTTTGGCACGATATGGGCCGTGATCAGATCATCCACAAACGCCACTGCTGGAAATTATTTATCAAAGAATTATTGATTCAAGCTTTATCCCTGTCAGAACTCATGCTCGCCATCCCTCAGTCAATGGGGACTCAGCATTGCTCGTCAGCATCAAGCCATCAGTTGTAGCCTTGGTTCAGACAGCAGTCAGACATCATGATTTGCAGGTTCTGCAGACTATTGAAAATGACGGTGTGCCTCTGCTCAGGAGCCGTGGTTCTGTTCACTGCCTTGCTATGCCTGTACTTCTGCGAAGGGATTGAGGGGTTGATGGTGCCCCAGGCTGAGGATCTGGTCTGCACCAGCGTCAATTTCCGTGAGCCATCGCCTGAGCGTGGCTGATCGCGATCGTGCAACCAGGGATTCAGCGTTGGCTGAATTAGCGAATCTTCCGCTAATGAGGTCCTATTCATGAGCGTCGATGCAGCAAATCTGCGCCAAAACCCGCTGTTGCTTCAGACGCTCGCTTTGCTTCCTATCGTTGACCCACCGTCATGTTCAATCTCCGGGACCGAAACCTGCAGCCCGAGTGGATGGACGACCCGGGAGTTGATCCACGTGACCACGCCGATGCCCTGCGGGGTCTGGAGCGGATCAATGGCCTAAGCCGTGCCGCCAGCAGCCTGTTCGTGCCCATTCGCGACCTTGCCCGGGGCCTGCCCAACCAGACCCTGCGGGTTCTTGACCTTGCCTGCGGCGGTGGCGACAACACCCTGGCTCTGGCCGACCTGGCCCGCCGACATGGGCTCGACATCCACTGCGATGGCTGCGATCTCAGTGATCAGGCGGTGCTGGTCGCCAGCGAAAACGCCACGGCCAGGGGCCTGGACGCAACGTTCTTCAGGGCCGACGCCCTGAACGATCCGCTGCCAGGCGGCTACGACGTGCTGTTGTGCTCCTTGTTCCTGCATCACCTCGAGAGCGACGATGCCTCACGGCTGCTGAGGCGCATGGCCGAGGGTGCCCGGCATCTGGTGCTCGTCAATGATCTGATCCGCAGTCCACTGGGGTATGTGCTGGCCTGGTCTGCCTGCCGTCTGCTCAGCCGCTCCGCCATCGTTCACCATGACGGCCCGATCTCAGTGCAGGGCGCGTTCCGAACCCAGGAGGTGACCACCTTGGCGGCCCGGGCCGGTCTGGAGGGGGCCTTGGTGCGACGCTGCTGGCCAGAGCGCTACCTGCTGCAGTGGAGGCGCCGTGATCCACCTGGGGCGGACGGATGAGCCGGCCCGACTGGGATGTGATCGTGGTCGGTGCCGGGCCCGCCGGTGCCCTCGCGGCCCGTCAGCTCGCAGCCCACAGGTTGAGGGTGCTTCTGGTGGAGAAGCAGGCCTTTCCCCGCTGGAAGGTCTGCGGGAGCTGCCTCAATGGCCACGCCCTGAAGATGCTGGAGAGCGCGGGCCTTGGGGACCTGCCCGCTCGCCTGGGTGGCATCAAGCTTGAGCGTCTATGTCTCGCTCTGGGGGGGCGCCGTGCAGAGATCCACCTGAGCCAGGGCTGCGCACTCTCTCGTAGCCGGCTGGACCTGGCCCTGGTGGAGGAGGCCTTGGCCACGGGAGCCCAGCTGCTGCCGCGAACGGAAGCGCTCATCGCCGCGGCGTCTCCAGGCGTTCGCAAGGTGCACCTGCGTTCGGCCCAGGGCCTGCGCACCGTCACGGCTCGGGTGGTTCTGGTCGCGAATGGGCTGGCCGACCGATGCCTTCAACCGCCTGCTCCCATCCGCTCCCAGGTGAGCCCCAACTCAAGGATTGGCGCCGGATGCCTGCTCGAGGCCGCCCCCATCTCCTACACATCCGGCACGATCCACATGGCCGTTGGCCGTCATGGCTATGTCGGAGTGGTGCGCACGGAGACCGGCCAGGTCAATCTGGCGGCTGCCTTCGACAGATCCCACCTGAAGACCTGCGGCGGTCCGGCAGCAGCGGCCCGGCAGGTGCTGGAGGAAGCCGGTTTCGAGCCGCTGCCTCTCGGTGGTGGCGGTCCCTGGCGCGTCACGGCCAACCTGACCAGGCACAGCACCCCTCTGGCGGCCGATCGCCTCATGGTTCTCGGTGACGCGGCCGGCTACGTCGAACCCTTCACCGGCGAAGGCATCGGCTGGGCTCTTGGCAGCGCCTTGGCGGTGGTGCCATTGGTGCGGCGTGGCCTGAGCGACTGGGACCCCAGCCTTGAGCGCGACTGGGGCCGACTGCACGCAACCCTCATTGGACAAAGGCAGCGGCTCTGCCATTCCCTGGCCTTCGCCCTGCGCCGGCCCCGGCTCAGCCACGCCCTGCTGCTGGCGGCCACCCATCTGCCCATCCTGACCGCACCGGCCCTGAGCCACCTCAATGGATCCTTCCCCCGCCCCGCGATCCCCTGAGCCCATGGCCCTGATGATCCGCGGCCTCGGTACCGCCCTGCCACCCAATCGCATCGCCCAGAGCGATGCCTGCCGGATTGCCCAGACCGTCGCCATACCGGAGCGCACTCCCACTGATGCGGAGTTACGGCTGCTGGAGGCCATTCATCGGCGCTCCGGAGTCGCCACGCGGCACAGTGTGTTGCTCGAACCAGGTGAAAGCGGCAACGGCAGCCGACAGTCGTTCTTTGGCCCCACCAACCCCAGCACCGGCGCTCGCATGCGCCGCTACGGAGGCGAAAGCGTGCCCCTGGCGCTATCGGCGGCGCGGAGATGCCTGGAGCAGGCGGAGCTGGCGGGCACGCGAATCACCCATCTGGTCACCGTGTCCTGCACCGGTTTCCAGGCGCCGGGCTTTGATCTGGCGCTGATGCGCGACCTGCCGCTGCACCCGGAGGTGGCCCGCACCCATGTGGGCTTCATGGGTTGCCACGGCACCCTCAACGCCCTGAGGGTCGCGGCTGGATTCATCGGAGCCGATCCTGAGGCCTGCGTGCTGATCTGTGCCGTCGAACTCTGCAGCCTGCACCTTCAGTACGGCTGGCATCCTGAGCGGATCGTCGCCAATGCCCTGTTCGCCGACGGGGCGGCGGCCCTGATCGCCACAGGAGCCCAGACGACAGCCGGTGGATTCCAGCGGCTCATCGCCAGTGGATCGCTGTTGATTCCCGACAGCCAGGAGGCGATGTCCTGGAGCATTGAGGATCACGGTTTCGCGATGACGCTCTCAGCGAAGGTGCCGGCCCTGATCGCTGACCACCTGCGCCCCTGGCTTCAGGACTGGCTTGCCCGCCAGGGGCAGAGCATCGAATCGATTGGATCATGGGCCGTGCACCCCGGTGGGCCCCGCATCCTGTCGGAGGTGACGGCAGCCCTGGACCTGGCTCCGCAGCTGATCGAACCCTCCAGATCCGTGCTCAAGCACTGCGGCAACATGTCGTCAGCCACGGTCCTGTTCATCCTCGAGCGCCTCAGGCAGGCTCAGGCTCCCGGTCCGTGCCTGGCCATGGCCTTCGGGCCAGGCCTGTGCGTGGAGGTGGCGCTGCTGAGTTGAGCTCTCTGTGAGGCGGAAAGGGCGGGCCAGGGTCAACCGGCCAGACGGCTGAAGTCCGCCAGCACCGAGGCCTGGTTGCGCAACACCGCCAGCAGGTTCAGGCGGTTCGTGCGTACGGCGGGATCGTCGCTCATCACCATCACGCTGGTGTCGCCATCGAAGAAGGCCGCCAGGGCCGACGCCCCATCGGCCAGATCCGCCGCCAGCTGGCGGTAGTAGCCGCCGACTACATCGCTGCCCTTAGCGCTGCTCGGGCTGGTGACGATGGGTTCAAGTCCAACCAGCACATCCAGCACACCCTGCTCGCTGACGGATTGGAACAGGGCGGGATCCACGACACCCTCGGGGCTGAGCACATCGCTGGCCAGGCAGGCCTGCTCAGCCAGCCGGGAGGCGCGCTGGACCACGGCCTGTACCGCTGCCAACCGCCCCTCCAGCCGCAGTTCCGCAAGAAGGCGGGCGCGGCCCAGGGCATCGCCTGGATCGGTGAGCAGCCGATGAAGAGGTACGGTCTCACCCGCGACCGCCTGGATCAGGTCGGGCGCGAAGCCCTGCTCCTCAAGCAGGCTCAGGAGTCGCTGACGCAGGAATCGGCTCAGCTCGCCGGTGAGGGCACCCGCTTCCACCGCGAAGGCCGGGAAGAGGTCATGCCAATGGGCGCAGGCGCGGCTGAGCAACGCGCCCAGATCCAGAGGCCAGCCTCGCTCCCAGAGAATCTGCAGCAGCCCGTTGCCGGCCCGGCGCAGGGCATAGGGATCGGATGAGCCCGTTGGCCGCTCCCCCTTGGCATAGATGCTCAGCAGCAGTTCCAGGCGCTCCGCCAGGGCCACCACCGCACCAGCTGCGGAGGTCGGCAGCTCATCGCCAGCTCCGCGTGGCAAGTAGTGCTCCAGCACCGCCAGGGCCACCTCCCGGGGCTCCCCTTCGGCCAGCAGCAGCTTGGCGCCGATCACCCCCTGCAATTCGGGGAATTCACCCACCAGTTGGCTGACCAGATCGTGCTTGCACAGCTGGGCCGCACGCTTGGCATGGGCGCAGACGTCGCCCTCCAGGGGCAGGGCTTCGAGCAGCAGCTCCGTCAGCCACTCCAGGCGTCGGGTGCGATCGAGCAGGCTGCCCAGGCCTTCGGCGAACGTCACCCGATCGAGTTCGTCAAGGCGGCTTTCACTGTTCTGGCTGCGGTCTGAGCGCAGGAAGAATTCGGCATCGGCGAGCCGAGCCTTGAGCACCCGCTCGTTGCCGCGCCGGACGGTATCGGCCGCTGACTCCAGGCCGTTGCCGATGCACAGGAAGCTGGGCAGCAACCGCCCCTCGGCGCTGAGGGCCAGGGGGTCGCTGGGCGCCCCTGCGTGGATCAGGGGCACGTAGCGCTGGTGCAGGCGCATCACCGTGCAGAGCACCTCCGGGGGTAGGGCCAGGAAGCGTGTGGCGATGCTGCCCTCGATCAGGCTTGGGGACTCGACCAGATCGACCAGTTCATCGAACAGCTCGCTGGGCAGATCAAGGCGGGCACCCCGTTCCCCGGCGGCCTGCTCCAGCGCTTGACGGATCCAGCGCGCACGTTCGAGCCGGTCCACCTGCACCCCAGCGGCCGCCAGTGTGCTGGCGTAGGAATCGGCGTGGACCAGGGGAACACTCTCCACCCGGAGCCGATGACCACGGCTGTGGCGCGAGCTACGCAGCGGTGGATCACTGCCATCGAGTTGGACCTCAAGAAGTTGCTCATCGAGCAGGGCCACTAGCCAGCGCACAGGGCGGCTGAATCGGATCTCCCCTTCGCCCCAGCGCATGAACCGGCGACCCTGCAGGTCCGAGATCCAGCTCGGAATCCGCTCCACCAGCAACTCAGCGCTGGGGCGGCCGATCGAGCGCTGGCGGGCGAACACGAAGGCACCCTTGGGGGTCTCGCGGCTTTCCAGTTCAGAGGCCTCGATGCCGCAACGGCGGGCGAAACCGATGGCGGCCTGGGTGGGCTGGCCATGGCTGAAGGCCTGGGCGAGCGGCGGTCCCTTGCGCTCCTCCACCAGATCCTCCTGGCCCGCCGGCAGCTGTTCCACCAGCACCGCCAGTCGCCTGGGTGTGCCCAGGCTGCGCAGGCTCCCATGGGCGAGCCGCAGTTCGTTCAGGTCATGGCGCACCGCCGACTCCAGCTGGGGCAGGGCAAGGCGAACGAAATCCGCCGGAAGTTCCTCGGTGCCGATTTCCAACAGGAAGGTGGCCACGGCCGCAGGTCTCAGCAGCCCACGACTGTATTGAACAGCGTTGACAGCACCGTCCATTCGCTACGGTCGACACCTTCGGGTGAGTTGCCGTGACCGTCACCTCTGAGCCGACCAAGGCTCCGAGCAAGTTCGAACGCCTCAAGGCGGAAAGCGGACATCTGCGCGAACCGATGGCGAGCGAACTGACGAATTCCAGTCAGCATTTCACCGAGTCGGCCGTTCAGATCCTCAAGTTTCACGGCAGTTATCAACAGGACAACCGAGACAACCGCCAGAAGGGCAAAGAAAAGGACTGGCAGATGATGCTGCGGCTGCGCAGCCCCGGTGGCCGGATCCCTGTGCCGCTCTATCTGGCCATCGATGAACTGGCCGACCGGCTCGGCAACGGCACCCTGCGAGCCACCACCCGCCAGACCTTTCAGATGCATGGCATCGCCAAGGGCAACCTGAAGGAGGTGATTGGAACGATCCTTCGCCACATGGGCTCCACCCTGGCCACCTGCGGTGACATCAACCGCAATGTGATGGCGCCGGCCGCACCGTTTGAAGCCGGAGGTTATCCAGCCGCCCGCCAGTTGGCTGAGCGCATCAACGACCTGCTGGCGCCCCAGGCGGCCGAGGGGGCCTACCTCGACATCTGGCTCGACGGCGAACTCAGTCACCGCATCAAGCCCCCCGCTGCGGTGCGCAAGCAGCGCGAAAGCCAGGGCCGAGGGGCTGTGTTCAGCGGCGATGGGGCCGAACCCCTCTACGGCAATACCTATCTGCCGCGCAAGTTCAAGATCGCCGTCACCGTTCCCGGCGACAACTCCGTCGACCTGCTCACCCAGGACATCGGACTGGTGGCCTTCAGCGACGCCAAGGGACGTCTCCAGGGTTGCAACGTCTATGTCGGAGGCGGCATGGGCCGCACCCACAACAAGGAGGAAACCTTTGCCCGTCTCGCCGATCCGCTCGGCTATGTGGTCGCTGCCGATGTGCTTCCGCTGCTGCAGGCGATCGTGGCCTTGCAACGGGACCACGGCGATCGGGAGCAGCGCCGCCATGCCCGCATGAAATACCTGATCCACGACCGGGGCATCGACTGGTTCCGCCTGGAGCTGGGGCGCTACTTCTCCTCGGCTCTGCTGCCGCTGAAGGCTGAGCCGAAGCGCAAGCTCGTGGATTACCTGGGCTGGCACCGTCAGGGCAAGGGTCTCTGGTTCGTTGGCCTGCCCGTGCTCAGCGGCCGGCTGCAGGGGGAGCTCAAGCGCGGCCTGCGTGATTTGATCGCCACTTATCAGTTGGATGTGCGGCTCACACCCAACCAGGATCTGCTGCTTTGCAACATCGGCAGCAGCCAGCGCAGCAGCGTGCGCACGGCCCTGGAGGCCCTCGGCTTTGCCCACCCGGAAGCGCCAATGCCCCTGGCACGCCATGCCCTCGCCTGCCCGGCGCTGCCCAACTGCGGTCTGGCGGTGACCGAAGCGGAGCGGATTTTGCCGGATGTGCTCGATCGCCTGGACCGCCAATTGAGGCGCCTGGCGATCGATCGTTCCGTGCTCGTGCGGGTCACGGGCTGCCCGAATGGCTGCGCCAGGCCCTACATGGCGGAAATTGGCCTGGTGGGTACCGCAGACGGGGATTACCAGCTCTGGCTGGGGGGATGCCCAGGTCTCACCCGCCTGGCGTCCCCCTACATCTTCAGGATGCCTCTGGTGGTGCTCGAAGCGATTCTCGAACCGCTGTTCCTCGGTTGGCGCTCCACGGAAGTCGGCACAAGCTTCGGCGACTACGTCACCCGCCTGGGCCAAGACGAGGTCTGGAAGCTGCTCAACCAGGGCGATGCCGACTCCTTGCCGGTGCATCCATGAGCGGGGCCCTGGCTCTGGCCGCGGCGCTCCTGCTGGTCCAACGGCCGACGCCGCCGCAACCGGAATCCCCGACCCGTTACTACCAGCCGGATCAGCAGGGTTGCAATCCCGAACGGTTGCTGGCGGGTTACCGCCAAGGGCTGAGTGCCTATGCCGATCAACCGCCCGCGGTGCTGGAGAAGTTGAGCGGTCTGCAGCGCCAGCTCATCGCCCGCAGCCTCAAGGTGTGTCTGGAGAAGGGTCTGCTCAAAGCTGATCAGGTGGAGCGCCTGATCGAAACGATGGGTCTGGCGCGGCCAGTCCTGTCGCCCCTGCCGGCGGATTCCCCGGTGCTGGCCGCCCCCAGGCCGGCACCGCTGCTGCCTGCAGCCTCCAGGCCAGCGGCGCCCAACCAAACCACCCTCAAGCCAGCAGCGGTCAAACCAGCCTCCGTGACACCCAGATCGGTACCTTCCGCCACCCCCAAGTCATCCGGCTTCGACATGTCGCCGATCGAATGGAACCCAGCCCGGAGCGCCCCGATCGAGCCGAAGGCTCAGTAAGGATCCTTCTCGCCCAGGTACCTGCCGTAGCAGGCAACCTCGGCCCCCGACAGCCAGGCCCAGAGCTGATCGCCATGGCTGAAATGCCACCACTCATTCGGGTGACGGCGAAAGCCCGCTGAGACCATCACCTCCAAGAGCAACTGACGCCGGCCATGCCAGAGGGCCTCCTCAGCGTCATGGTTCGACGCGGCGGCGTCAGCGAAGTGGTCGGGTTCTGATACGGCCCCGATGGCGTCGATGGGGGAGCCCAGATTCAATGGCAGACCTTGAGCATCAGCCAGGGTGAGGTCCACCGCGGCGCCGGTGCTGTGGGGTGGTGGCGTGGCGGGATCCAGGCTCGGCGGCGCCCAGAAGCGGGCCACCTCCAGCTCGATCGACTGCCTCCCTGGATTGGACGACCCAGGATCCACGCCCCGCTCTCGGCAGGTGCTGATCACGGCGTGATCAACCATGAAGGCCTGCACGGCCACAGGTCGCCAGCCATCGAAGATCGCCAAGCGCAGCCCAGGGGCGAGCGCTTGAAGCGTCGACTGTGCCTGCACCAGCCGCTTCACCACCTCCCGGCGAAGCCGGAACGGGGAGGCCCCAGGCCCGTAGGGAGCCCCCAGAACCTGATAGGGGTGGGGTTCGAGCCGCAGGAGCACCGCCGGGATCTCCAGCAGCGGTTCCTGCCGATCCTCGATTGGAATGGCGCTCCAGGGCCTTGTCGGCGCCATGGGAAAGGAAATGACTGGGCCCATTGAAGCGGCCATGCCGCCTCAGTTGAGCTGGGCGGCTTCGCTGCTGCGCTGGCGCTGCTCCGCCAGGGCCCGTTCCAGGGCTGGATGGCGCTCCAGGGTCGGGTCCTCTGTCAGCAGGCGCCGGGCGGCCTCGCGGGCCTGTTCCAGCACCGCTCCATCATCGCTAAGGCTGGCGAGGGCCAGATCCGGAAGGCCTGACTGGCGCGTGCCCAGCACCTGGCCGGGGCCGCGCAGACGCAGATCCATCTCGGCGATCTCAAAGCCATCGCTGCTGCGCACCAACACCTCCAGGCGCTGCCGGGCGCCAGCGTTGCTGCTGTCGTTGATCAACAGGCAGTGGGAGGCCGCTGCCCCCCGTCCCACGCGACCGCGCAGCTGGTGCAATTGAGAGAGACCGAAACGCTCGGCATGGTCGATCACCATCACGCTGGCCTCCGGCACATCCACTCCCACCTCCACCACCGTGGTGGACACCAGCACATCGGTATCGCCGCGGACGAAGGCACCGATCGCTGCCTGCTTGTCAGCGCTGTTCAGGCGCCCGTGGAGCAGACCCACCCGCAGCTCGGGGAACACCTGCTCCTGGAGCTGGGCATGGACCTCAATGGCCGAACGCAGGTCGAGCTTTTCTGATTCCTCCACGAGCGGAAGCACGACGTAGGCCCGCTGGCCTGACTGCACCTGAGAGCGGATCAGTTCGTAGGCCTCGCTGCGCCCGCCGGGCCGCAGCAGGCGGGTTTGGATCGGCGTGCGGCCGGGGGGCAATTCATCGATCTGGCTCACATCCAGATCCCCGTGAATCGAGAGCGCCAGGGTGCGGGGGATCGGCGTGGCGGTCATGGTCAGCAGATGGGGTTGCAGGCCCTTGGCCAGCAGCCGGTTGCGCTGGCGTACGCCAAAGCGATGCTGCTCATCAACCACCACCAGGGCCAGTTGGTCGAAGCGCACGGGATCCTCAAGCAGGGCGTGGGTTCCGACCAGCAGGCGCAGGCTGCCGTTCTCCAGGTCCTGCAGCAGCGCCCGTCGACGGGGCTGGGGTGTGGACCCGGTGAGCAGCGCCACGGTCACGTGCAGCTGGGGCAGCCATTCGCAGAGCTTGTTGTAGTGCTGCTCCGCCAACACCTCCGTAGGTGCCATCAGAGCCCCCTGGTGACCGGCCTCCACGGCGGTGAGCAGGGCGGCGACCGCCACAACGGTTTTGCCGCTGCCCACATCCCCCTGGACCAGACGAGCCATGGGCTGGGGCCGTGCCAGATCGGCGCGGATTTCCGCCAGCACACGCTGTTGGGCCCCGGTCAGGGCAAAGGGCAGCAACTCCAGGTAGCGGCGCACCAGGCCGCCCTGGCCGTCCGGCAGGGCCAGGGGTGGCGCCGGGCGGCTGGTGAGCTCCTGGCGGCGGCGGAGCAGCCCGAGCTGGAGCAGCAGGAATTCATCAAACACCAGGCGGCGTCGGCTGGCGCTCAGCTGCTCAGCATCGCTGGGTCCGTGGATCTGACGGAGGGCCGCAGGCCGACCCATGAGGCCCTCCTGCAGGAGCAGCCCCCTGGGCAGGGGGTCCCCCCAGCTCTCCACCGCCGGCAACAGTGCCTGAATCGCCTGCCGCAGCCGGTCGGCTGCCAAACCTTCGGTCAGTCCATAGACCGGCAAGAGGCGGCCGATGCGCTCTGAACGCACCGGTGCCCTGGCGCTCTCGAGCACCTCGATCAGGGGATCCTGCAGGCTCAGGCCGTAGGGGCCCTCTTTGACCAGTCCACTGACCGCCACCAGGGAACCCGGCGGAAACTGCCGCTCCTGGCTCTTGAGCCAGCCAGGTGCGCTGAAGCGCCGCCCGGCAAAGAAACGCGACACCTTGAGCCTGCCGGTGACGTCCTGCAGCTGGAGCTCCTGGATCGAAAGGTTGGGGTTGCGGGGGCTGTTGAACACATGGCAGCGGCGCACCGTCGCCACCACCGTGGCCGTCTGACCAGCAACGAGATCGCCGATGCGCAGCAGGTTGGAATAGTCGAGGTAGTCGCGGGGGTAGTAGCGCACCAGATCGCTTGCCACGAATAAACCCAGGGCGGCCAGGCGGCTGGCCGTGCGCGCGCCGATGCCCTTGATCTCCGCCAGCGGGGTGTCGGACGCGATCGCTGCACCACCAAGGCCAGGCTCAGCGCCGCTGGGCCCCGGGCTGGAGATCTCGGGGCGAAGGCGCAGCCTGGGTGGGCCGATCGTCTGCGGTGGATGCAGGGCCTGCCGAAGCCGGTGAAGGCGCTCACGGCACTGGCGCACCAGGCTCTGGCGGCGGCCCAGGGGCAGGTCGGCGTAGGCGGTGAACTCCTTCGCCAGATCCATGAGACTGTCCTTGGCGCCGGCGGGGAATTCCCCTGGCGGCTGCTTGCAGCTGCGGGCCAGAAAATCGCTGAACCGTTCCCGGCGGCCGGCGAGATCGGCGAAGCCCCGCTCCGCCTCCAGCTCCAGGGAGCGCTGCAGCGCGCTGAACCACGACTCCTGCTCAGCGGTTGGACCGCTCAGGGCTGAGGGGGGTTCACCTGGCCGTCGTCCTGCAACCACTGCTGTTCGGCTTCAAGGGCGTGCAGCCGGCGCTGCCAATGGCGGTGCCGCTGGGCCATTTTGCGCAACTCCAGCCGTTGTAGCTCCAGCCGCTTGCGGCAGGTGCGTAAGGGCGGCATGGCGAATTCCAGATCGCCGCAGCGCAGCAGCAGCCCAAGGCTCTCCAGCCGAATCCCTCCGACGGCGGAGGCGAAGGGCAGTTGCAGCCGCAACAGATTGGCGGGGGCGGGCTGGGGATCGATCTGACCCTGAAGCACAGCCTCGAGCAGGCTCACCGGCATCAGGCTGCGGGTCAGACGCAAGCGCAGCAATTCCACATTCAGGCCATGCGAGAGGTTGCGAAGCCGCCGCTGCAGGGCCATGTCGAGCGCCTGCCACCAGCCCAGCAGCTGCATCGGATCACTGGGCAGCAGGGGATGATCAGCCAGTTGATCCTCCAGGCGACTCATCTCCCCATCGCCTGGACGATCGGGCCCGGAACGCCCCTCCTGGGGCAGGCGGCCCATGGTGTCTGCAGCGAGGCTGAACATGGATTGCAGCAGTTTCAGCTCGGGGTTGCGATCGGATCCGCTGGTCCTGAGGCCGGATCGATCCGTTGCTGCGTTGGCACTCCAGATCCCGGCGCCAGGGTCCCAGGAACCCTCATCGAGATCGTCTTGCTGAGGTTCTTCAGCCTCTGCAGCGTCCTGACCGGTGCCGTCGGCAGAGGAATCCTCCAGCTCAAAGCGCTGCTGATCGAGGTGCTCGGAATTGCCGTCTTCGCTGCCGAAGACTCCGCGATCCTGGTTGTTCTCGTCATCCTCCCCGTCCGCTTCCCCATGTCCTTGCTCCAACTCCATCCCCCCCGGCATCGCTCCGGGGGGGAACAGTCCTTCCAGGCCCGTGGGGAAAGGCGCGGAGCGCTCACCTGGGCCTGCCAGGGACGAGTGGGCCCCAGAACCGACCAGGCCCGCCAGTCCGGCCAATCCCTCGCTGAACAACTCCGCCGAGAGGGGCAGGTCCATGCCCAGCTGCACCGATCCCTCCGGCAACCCCTCATGGGCCGCTGCGTCTGTGGTCTCCAGAGCCGCCAGGATCGAGGCCTGGTGTTCCTGGCGCTGGCGTCGTTGCTCCTGCTGCATCTGCTGGCCAAGGACGCAGAGCTGTTCGATCGTGAGCAGGGAGCCGCATCGACTGACCAGCATCCCCAGGCGCCGATGCAGCTCAGAGCGTTCGACCGCGCTCATCTGCCCGTACCGTTCTGGATGCACCTGGGTGGCCAGGTGGAACCCGGCCTGCTGCACCTGATGCAGCAGGCCCTTGCGGAGCACCTGAAGATAAAGGGCCAACAGGCGATAGAGCTCAGGCCGGAGGCGCTCGACCTTCTCCTGGATCAGGCCCAGCTGCCGCTCGGCCTCGTTCAGTGACTGACTGGTGACGTTCAGGCAGCCTTCCCGCTCAGGGCCGCGACTTCGGAAGCGAAGTCGGTGGAGGCCACCTCGATGCCCTCTCCAAGGGTGTAGCGGGTGAAGCGACGCACCTGGATGTTCTCGCCGGTTTTGCCGGCGACCTGCTTCACCATCTCGCCCACGGTGACGGCACTGTCGCGGATGAACGGTTGATCGAGCAAGGCGAGCTCCTTGAGGCGCTTGCCGATGCGCCCCTCGACGATCTTGATCTTCATCTCTTCCTTCTTCCCCGCCAGGTCATCGCGGCCCAGCTCAATCGCCTTCTCCCGCTCAGCCACCTCGGCGGGAATCTGGTCGGTGGTGACGTACTCGACGTTGGGGCAAGCGGCGATCTGCATCGCGACGTTGCGCACAAGTTCCTGGAACAGATCACCCCTGGCAACGAAGTCTGTTTCGCAGTTGACCTCAACCAGCACGCCGACGCGGGCACCGGTGTGGATGTAGCTGCCGACAGCTCCCTCGGCAGCCGTACGACCGGCCTTCTTCTCAGCGGTGGCGATCCCCTTCTGGCGCAGCCATTCAGTGGCCTTGGTGGTATCCCCGCCGTTTTCGGTGAGCGCCTTCTTGCAATCCATCATTCCTGCGCCGGTCTTGTCGCGCAGTTCCTTGACGAGTTTCGCTGAGATCTCAGCCATGGGTGGGGGAGTGGGAGATTAGGGATGGGCATCGGCGCCCTGATTTGAGGGGTCGCTGACGCCGTTGATCAGGCCGGCCTCAGCCTTCCTCGTCGTCGCCGCGTTGGTCCTGGGCACCATGGCGACCCTCGTTGATCGCGTCGGCCAGGCGTCCGAGCACAAGCTGCACCGAACGCACGGCGTCGTCGTTGCAGGGGATGGGCACGTCCGCCAGGTCGGGATCGCAGTTGGTGTCGAGCATCGACACCAGCGGGATGTCGAGCTTGCGGGCCTCAAGCACGGCGTTGGTTTCGCGCCGTTGGTCCACCAGCACCACCACATCGGGCAGGCGGCGCATGTTCTTGAGGCCGCCCAGGTATTTCTGAAGGCGCTCGAGCTCACGACGCAGAACAGCCGCTTCCTTCTTGGGCCTCAGGGCGATGGCGCCGGAGGATTCCATGCGCTCAAGATCCTTGAGGCGGTCGATGCGAGCGCGCATCGTGCTCCAGTTGGTGAGCATGCCGCCCAACCAACGCTGGTTCACGTAAGAGGCACCACAGCGGGTTGCCTCCTGAGCGATCACCTCGGAGGCTTGCTTCTTGGTTCCTACGAACAGGAATCGCTTGCCGGAACGGGCCGCGCTGCGGGTCCATTTGTAGGCGTTGTTCATGCAGACGGCGGTCTGCACGAGGTCGATGATGTGAACTCCGTTGCGCGCGCAATAGATGTAGCGAGACATCTTGGGATTCCAGCGGCGCGTTTGGTGCCCGAAGTGGGCACCCGCCTCCATCATTTCAGCGAGTGTGACAACAGCCATGGTTGGGGGTTTCGGGTTCGCCTCCACCTGCCAGGGATCGTTGGGCCTAGGGCCTCGATCACCCGAAACACGCAGGTGTGCGGAATGAGTGGGTACCCCCTCAACCTATCAAACTGCCCGCAGCGCAGGCCCTCAGCGCAGGCCCTCGGCCCGGGCCTCCTCGAACAGGGCCCTCACGCCAAGGCGGTTGAGGGGCAGCCGCAACAACTCCATCGCGAGGGCGTTGTGGCCACGGCGGATCAACCAGCCCAGCAGCGGCCTCAGGCTGCGTTCGTTGATCAGGCCACCCAGGGTGAGAAGTTCCCAGAGGAGCCGGTGCAGCCAGGTGAACTGGATGATGAAGCGCACCCGTCGGGTGGGGTGCTTGCGGTAAAAAACCAGGCCCATCTTGGCCCGCTCCCGCTCCACCCGGATCAGGTCAGCCACCTGCTCGAGCCGCAGGGCGGGATGCCAGTGATATCCCACGGCCTCCGGACAGCGCACCAGCTTCACCCCCTGGCGCCTGAGCCGCTCCCCCAGTTCCAGGTCTTCCCAGCCGTATAGCCGGAAGCCCAGATCGAACAGGCCCGTGCTCTCCAGCAAGGTCCGATCGATGGCCACGTTGCCAGTGGCGAAATAGGCCCAGGAGAGATCGCTGAGTTTGTGGGGTTCGGCGGCGGGGTTCTCGAAATTGCTGGTGTTGATCACCGCGCCGTAGGTGAAACAGAGGCGGTTCCCCTGCAGGTCCCAGGCCCTGCTCAGGGCCTGGGCGTGGGACAGCAGGAAATCAGCTGTGACAACCAGATCGCTGTCGATGAAGACGATCACATCACCCCTGGCGTTGGCGACCCCTCGGTTTCGCCCTTCCGCCGGACCACCGTGGTCCTGCCGGATCAGGCGCACATGGGGGAAGGCCGCCGCCTCCCGCTCCAGCCATTCGATCGTGTCGTCGGTGGAGCCGTCATCGACCAGCACGACCTCGTAGGCCTCGATCGGAGCCGCCAGGCGCTGCTGCTCGAGCGCCCGCAGGCACTTTTCAAGGATCGGCCTGCGGTTGTAGGTGGGAATGACGACGCTGATGTGCATGGCTGCGGACCGTAGCGGTCAAAAAAAGGGGACCCCTGCGGATCCCCAGCCATCGGTAGGCAGAAGCAAGGCCAAGGCTCAATCGGCGGCGCCACCGTTGTTGGCGGTACCAGTGACGCCGTTGCCGGCGCCTTCACCGCGGCCGTCGTTGCGCAGCTTGCGCTTCTTGAACTTGCGGGCGTAGGCGCGGTTGCGCTCCTGCTTTTCTTTCTTGAGGTTCCTGCGCTTGGACATGCGACGCCTGGATGTGGGAGAAGAAGAACTCCCAGCCTACTCAACCGGCCTGGAGGGCAACCGATGAGAGTGTGAGCCGGCCGTCCTCCATCTGCACCAGGCGATCGGCCACATCGAGGATGCGCGGGTCATGGGTGACCATCAACACGGCGCAGCTCTGCTCCCGGGCCAAGCGCCGCAGCAGTTCCACCACCTCGCGGCCGGTCTGTTTGTCGAGGGCGGCCGTGGGCTCATCGGCCAGCAGCAGCTGGGGGTGGGTCGCCAGGGCCCGGGCGATCGCCACGCGCTGCTTCTGTCCACCGGAGAGATCGTGGGGCAGTTTGCCCAGATGATCCCCCAGGCCCACGGCCCGCAACCATTCCCGGGCCTGGTCGCGGCGGGCGCGATAGCTCAGACCCGACAACAGATCGGAGCCCATCTGCACGTTCTGCTCAGCTGTGAGGGAGCGCAGCAGGTTGTGCCCCTGGAAAATCATGCCGATGTGGCGCCGAAGAAGCTGTCGTTGGGAGCGACTGGAGCCGTTGAGCTCCTGACCGAAGACGAGAACCTGGCCGGCCTGCACCTGCCTGAGGGCCCCCACAAGGGTGAGCAGGGTGGTCTTGCCGCAGCCGGAGGGGCCGGTGAGCAGCACCACCTCACCGGCCTCAATGCGCAGGTCTACCGACTGCAGCACCTGACGCTGGTTGACCCCCTCGCCAAACCAGTGGCTCAATCCCTTGACATCGATGGCGGCGGCCATGGCTCAGAAGATCTCCGCGGGATCGGCATCGCCCAGGCGGCGCATGGCCAGGGCGGCAGAGGCCATGCACATCAGAAGGATCATGGAGAACACGATCAGAGCCCGGTCGTTGGCCATGGCCACCGGTAGTTTCGTGGCCTTCTGGATCACGCCATAGAGCACCTGGCCGGCGGCGTAGGCAGGTAGGTAGCCGAGCACCGCCAGCAGCAGGCCCTCCTGGGCCACCACCCCCAGCAGGCTCAGCAAGCTGTAGCCCATGGCCATCAAGGTGGCGTACTCGGGCAGGTGGTCGCTCACATCGGAATAGAGGATCTGGTAAACGATCACGCAGCCCACCACGAAACCCATGCCTGCTCCGAGGGTGAAGATGAAGCCGATGGCGGTGCTGCTGCGCCAGTAATCCATTTCCATCTGCATGAAACCATTTTTCGTGTAGATGGTCACGTCACTGGGTAGGCGTTGGCGCAGGCGCTTCTTCACCTGCTCGAGGTCGGCACCTTTGGTCAGCCGAACCAACCCCAGTTCGATGCTGCCCGCCGGAGTGGAAGGCATCAAGCTGAGAAAGGTTTCATTGCTCGTCAAGACGTTGCCGTCGGCGCCAAAGGACGGACCCACTGACATCAGTTCAACAACCCGCACGCGATTGCCTGCCACTTCACTCTCCACGGTGCGACCTTCTTTGAACCAGGCCGCCACGGGGCCGAACTCCTCCCGGGAAAGGTCATCGAAGATCACCCGGCCCTTCTGGGTGAGGAGCTGGGCCTTGGTGTTCAGCGCCTCGTCAACGAAGACCGGATCGCCCGGTTCAATGCCGATCGCCAGGATTCCACGGGTGTCCTTGGTCTTGGGATTTCGCCAGAGCAGCTGCATCCAGTGCACCGGTGAGATGCCTTCGACTTCAGGATCAGCCAACGTCTGCACCAGGCGCCGGCGGGGGAAGCCCGCCATCGAGATCGAGCTCTTGGTGCGTGGGCTCATCAACACCAGGTCGGCATTGAAGATCTTGTGGACCGTGATGCTCGAATCAAACAGGGCGTCGCGGAAGCCCAGCTGCATGAACATCAAGATGCCGGCGAAGCTGATCCCCGCCAGGGCCACCGCCAGTCGCACGGGTTGGCGCGTCAGCAGCATCCAAGACAACGGAATCCCGCGGCTTTGCCAGAAGCCCGTGATCCAGCGGAAAGGATTCAAGGCTCGAAGCGGCTGATGGTCTTCAGTCCGGCGAGCTGACGCACCTTGGCCATATCGGCTCGTTCCAACTGGATGCGGACTTCGACCACACGGGCGTCAGCATCACCGGTGGGGTCCGTGGAGACCACCACCCGTTGGCGGACCTGGGGGCTGATTCGCACCACCTTGCCGATCAGAGCACCATCAAAGCCACCGTTCTCGCTGCTGATGCGCACGCTCTGGCCGAGGCGCACGCGATCGATGTCGCTCTCGTAGACCTCCGCCACCACCTCCATCCGGTCACTGGCCCCCAACTCGAGAATGCCGTTGTCGCCGGGACGCTCCCCCACCCGAGCCCGCAGCCGCAGCACGGTGCCGTCGATCGGTGCCCGCAGCACGGTGTTGATCAGGTCAGCGTCGATCTTGGCCAGGCTGGCCTTGGCCTCATCGAGCTGGCCCCTGAGCTCGATGAGCTTGAGCTCGCGGGCCTCCAGGTCGTCGGTGGAGGTGGCGCCACCTTGGGCCAGCTGGCGGTAGCGCTGGGTCTCCCGCTGCAGCACGGCGTAGCGGGCCATCAAGCTGGCGATGCGCGTGCGCAGCACCAGGCGATCGGCCTGCAGTGTGGGGCCGTTGTCGAAGCGAGCGAGCAACTGGCCCGCCTTGACGGCTTCGCCTTCATCCACCAGCAGTTCGCTGATGCGTGGGCTGCCACCGAAGCCAGTGATCGGTGCCGCCAGCTTGCGCACATCACCGGCGGGCTCGAGCCGGCCTAGGGCTGAGACCGACTCGCGAGCCTGGCGGGCAAGGGAGGCCGATCGCTCCTGGGCGGGGGTAGGGGCCTTGGAGGTGGCCGGCTTCTGCTGCGAGCGCCAGAGGGTGAAGGCCAGCACGGCGGTCAGAGCGAGCCCACCAACCATCAGCCAGCGGCCCCGCGAACCGGGCACGCCGCTCAGAGGGGCGCCGGATCGTCGAACAAGAGGTCTTCGATGTAGCGGTTCGCCCACTGGGGGTTGAACGCCTTCTCGAGCACCCGCCGGGTCTTGTCGTTGCGTTTCTGTTGCTGGCAATAGTCCAGTTGAGCGCTATGTCTTGAAACGGTACTTGGATCATCCAGAGACTGAGGCTCAGCCCTGCGGACCGCGGTTCCGAGCAGCTCCAGGAGCAGCATGACGTCGTCGATGAACCACTGCTCCTCCGCGGCGTTGCTCGGCCGCACGAAGCGCACGTAGGGGGAGAAGATCGTTCCCCAGGCGGGCAGCTCCCTGGGCTGGCTGTAGGCGTGGATGGGCATGGCCGACAGGGCGGTCTCGATGGCGCTGGGGAGGGAGCCGTTCAGGGGTGAGAGGTCCGCGATGGCGGCGGAAACGCCAGCTGGACCGGCGACGATGTCGGCACCGAACACCGGCAGATCGAAGCGGGGATCGGGGAAGAACACACAGTGGAGGATCTGCAGACCGCCGCCAAGCCGGGCGGTTTCCAGGTGCAGCTTGCGCAAGCCCCGGCATTGGCGCAGCTCATTGCGGATGAACAGGCTCTCGCCATCGAGGCTTCCGCTGATCGCCTCCAGGGCCGGATCAATCTCCAGGGGGGCCAGATCAGGCAACTGCTGCCAGTAGGTGCGTATCCGCTCGGCCAGGGCATCGACGAGCGGATGAAGGGCGGTATTCGGCGTCACCGTGGAGGGAAGCCCAGCAGAATGGTGATCCTGCCATGCTCCTTCGGCCCCCTTGCCCCTGCCTTCCCCCCCTGCGCCGATGGTTCCCGTCGATGCGCCTCAACCGTCGGTCAGTCGCCTGGACAACGGCGTGCAGGTGGTGGAACTGGAGCTGCCCGACGCTCCCGTGGTCTGCCTTGATTTCTGGTCGAAGGCGGGCAGCCGGCTGGAGCGGCCCGGGGAATCAGGGCTGGCCCACTTCCTCGAGCACATGGTGTTCAAGGGCAGCCGCAGCCTCGGCCCAGGGGACTTCGACCAGCAGGTGGAATCACTGGGGGGGAGCAGCAACGCTGCCACCGGTTTCGATGATGTGCACTACCACGTACTGATCCCGCCCGAGGGAGCCGCCGAAGCCCTGGATCTGCTGCTCGAACTGGTGCTCGAACCGCGGCTCAATGGCGAGGATTTCGCGATGGAGCGCCAGGTGGTGCTCGAAGAGCTCAACCAGAGCGAGGATCAGCCTGAGGAGGTGGTGTTCCAGACCCTTCTCAGCCAGGCCTGCCAGGGCCATGCCTATGGGCGCGCGATCCTGGGCGAACGCGCCGCCCTGGAGGGCCACCGGCCCGAGGCGATGGCCGCCTTCCACAGCCGCACTTATCAGGCTGGTCAATGCTGCCTGGCCCTGGCCGGCCCACTCAAGGGCCTGGGCCTGGGGGAGCGCCTGGCGGCCAGCTCCCTGGCGAGGCTGGGCCGTGCTGAAGACGAGCCGTTTCACGACGATCTGAATCTGGTGGTCGGCAGGTGCCGCCTGGAGGTGCCCCGCCTGGAGGCGGCCCGCCTGTTGATGGCCTGGCAGCTGCCACCCGCCCGGGATCACGGGGCGGTGGTCGGCGCTGATCTGCTCACCACCTTGCTTGCTGAAGGCCGCCGCAGCCGGTTGGTGGCCCGATTGCGGGAGGAGCTGCGGCTGGTGGAGAGCATCGATCTCGACCTCAACGTGCTGGAGGCGGGAAGCCTCGCCCTGTTGGAGGCGGTCTGCGAGAGCGAGCAGGTGGAGGCCGTGGAGCTGGAAATCGGCAAGATCTGGCGGGAGTTGATGGAGGAGCCCCCCGCGCCCGCGGAATTCCTGCGGGCCCAGCGCCTGGTCGCCAACGGCTACCGCTTTTCACTGGAATCGAGCGGCTCGGTGGCGGGGCTGATCGGCAGCCACGCGCTCTGGGGACGCCCCCTGGAACTGGACCATCCCCTGGAGAACATCGAGCGTTGGACCCTGGAGCTTCTGCACAGCGAGTTGGTGCCCCTGTTGAATCCCGATCTGGCCTGCACTCTGGTGGCCCTGCCCGCATGAGCGTCGAACGTTTCGAGCTGCCCGGGGGGTGCCCGGTCTGGGTGCAACGCCGCCCAGGACCCGCGATCGTCTCGGCGAAGCTGCTGATCCGCGGCGGCAGCAGCGGTGATCCTGCCGGCGGCCGGGGGCTCACCCAGCTGCTGGCCGGGTTGTTGACCCGTGGCTGCGGGCCCCTGAGTGGCGAAGACCTGGCTGAACTGGTGGAAAGCCGCGGCGCCGGCCTGCGCTGTGAAGCCAACGAAGATGGGGTGCTGATCAGCCTCAAGTGCGCCAGCGCCGACAGCGCCGCCCTGCTGCCCCTGCTGCTGACCCTGGTGCAACAACCCTGGTTGCGGCCCGACCAGGTGGAGCTGGAACGGGGGCTGAACCTGCAGGCCCTGCAGCGGCAGCGGGAGGACCCCTTTCAGCTCGCCCATGATCAGCTGCGCCTGCAGCTGTATGGCACAGGCCCCTACGGCCATGACCCCCTCGGCGTGGAGGGCGAACTGGACCAGCTGGGGGTGGAGCAGCTCAAGCAGCGGGTCCCGGATCTGGGTCTTGAGGGTGCTGTGCTGGTGATCTGCGGTCAGCCGAGTGAACCGCTGAAACTCCTGCTCGAGCCCCTGGAGAACGGAGAACCCTGGAGCACCTTCGCCCCGAAGCGGGCCGATGGCCCCGGGGGCGAGGCGGGAGAGCGGCTGGCCCTGCTGGCCGATGACACCGAGCAGCTTGTGTTGATGCTCGGGACCACCACGGTGCCCCTGGGGTCCGCCGATGCCTTGGCCTTACGGCTGCTCTACTGCCATCTGGGGGTTGGGATGTCCAGTCGCTTGTTCGTCGCCCTGCGGGAGCGGCACGGCCTGGCCTACGACGTGGGGGTCCATTCCCCCGCCCGCCGCGGGGCCGCACCCTTCGTGTTCCACCTCTCCAGCTCCGCCGAGCGGGCGGCAGAGGCCACCACCCGGCTGCTGGATGAATGGCAGCGCCTGCTGGAGGTGCCCCTGAGCAGGGAGGAGTTAACCCTTGCCCAGGCCAAGTTCCGCGGCCAGGAGGCCCTGGGCCGCCAGACCTGCAGCCAGATCGCCGATCGCCATGCCCTGTTGCTGTCCCACGGCCTCGACTGGGACTACGCCGACGGGGCGCTGGCCCTGAGCCGGGAACTCACCCCCGCCGATCTTCTCGGTGCCGCCCAACGCTGGCTCCAGAGACCCGCCCTCAGCCTCTGTGGGCCCGCCACTGCCCTGGAGGCCGCCGCTGGGAGCTGGCGACGGCACCCGCTCAGTTCGACTCTGGCGTCGAGGCCAACCTGAGCGCCACCAGTTGAGACGTATCCAGCAGGAACGAGCCCCTACGGAACCGCACCGCCAGCACACCCTTGACGCGAACGCCCACCACCTCGCCCACCTCCTCTGAATCGATCAGATCGGCCGGCCGCAGCATCGGCATCGGATCGGCACTTTTCAGGTAAGCCGGAGCGCACACCAGCTGCACCCGATCGCCAACGGTGAAGGTCACCCTCTCGCCAGGGGAATCTGCCATGGGGGACCGCTCAGACGATCTATTCAGCCGAACCTACTTACTGCAGGATGGGTGCTGCCATCAGGGGATCGTTTGCGGGCCCTAGCCACCTGGAGCGGAGCCGTTGCCGGCCTGCTGTTGATTGTGATCGGCGGCCTGATCCAGGCGGCCGTGCCCTTACCGGGCAACGCTGGCGGCGTCGCTTTGATCCCCTTGCCGATCACCCTGCAGGTGCCGGCCTTGCTGTTGACGGCCCTGGTGTGTGGCCCCCGCGGAGCCATGCTGGCGGCGGTGGCCTACCTCTCCCTGGGGCTGTTCGAATTGCCGGTGTTCCATGGCGGGGGCGGGACTGCCTACCTGCTCGACCCTGGCTTCGGGTATCTGGCGGGCTTTCTGCCGGCGGCCTGGGTGACCGGCCGCCTGGCCCGTCAAGACGGAATGGATGATCCCCTGGCCCTGGCGGGGGCCGCCGCCATCGGCCTGGCGGTGTTGCAACTCTGCGGAACCGTGAACCTGCTGCTCGGCAGCCTGGCTGGCCGTTGGGGCGTGGGACTGCCCCAGTTGCTGCTCAGCTACAGCCTGGGCCCTCTGCTCCCCCAGCTGCTCCTCTGCTGCGCCATCGCCGTGCTGGCCCTGCCCCTGAGACGGCTGCTGATGATCGAACGCCGATGAGTGGCCTTCCACGCCATCAGGTGAGGGTGCTGGTGTTGGCCGCAGGGGTGGTGGGCCTTGATCAGCTCACCAAAGCCCTCGCCCTCCAACACCTGAACCCCGGCGAGGCCCTGCCGCTGCTGCCAGGCCTGCTGCAGCGCCGGCTGGTGTTCAACACCGGTGCCGCCTTCAGCCTGTTCACCACCGCCACGCCGCTGCTGGGGGTCGTGAGCCTGCTGGTGGCCCTGGGGTTGGTGTTCTGGCTGCTGCGCAGCGGCCCCCTACGGTTCTGGCAGGGATGGGGGGTGGCCTTGCTGCTGGGGGGAGCGATCGGCAACGGCCTCGACCGCTGGCGCCTCGGCACAGTGATCGATTTCATTGAACTGGTGCCGATCAACTTCCCCATCTTCAATGTGGCTGATGTGGCGATCAACCTCGCTGTGTTGTTCCTGCTGCTGGATCTGCTGAGACCCCATGGCACCCACCAGGGTTGAATCTGTGCGTGGCCGGATGGGTCAACGTTTAGCCGCCGCCAACCGTCCGGGCACAGCTCTGCTGGAACTGTTTCTGCCGGGCCAGGGCAGCCGCCGCCTACCGCTCCACGGCGGTCTCTACCGCATCGGCCGCGACCCCGACCTGGAGGTGGTCATCGACCACCCAGCCGTGAGCAAGCAGCACGCTTTCCTGGAACAGCAGGGTCGCCATTGGCTGTTGCTCGACAACGGTTCCACCAACGGGCTTTGGTGGCAGGGGCGGCGCATCCGGCAACTGCTTCTCAGCGACGGTGATGTGGTGCGTTTTGGCCCCAGCCAGGAGCCCGGTTTGCCGGAGATCGCCTTTCGCCGGCGGCCCACCCCGCGTCTGCCGCAGCTGGCCCGGCTTCTGAGCCTGGGGATTGGCGGCCTGGCGACGGTGGGCCTGGCCCTGCTCGGGCTCTCCGTTTTGCAGATGCCTGTGCGCGGCAGCCTGGCCACGGTGCGGGGACCTCTTGCCCTTTACGACCGCAGCAACAAGCCCCTCACCTCCGCCGACTCCAGCCAACACCGGGAACAATCCTCCCTAGCGGGTTACCCTTCCGTGCTCGTGAACGCGCTGCTGGCCAGTGAGGACAGCCGTTTCTGGTGGCATCCCGGGGTCGACCCGATCGGCACCGCCCGCGCCCTTGTGGCCAACCTGCTCGGGGGACGGGTGCTGGAGGGAGGCAGCACCCTCACCCAGCAGCTGGCCCGCAGCCTCTACCCCGATCAGGTGGGGCAGGGGGAAACCCTTGTGCGCAAGTGGAGGGAACTTCTGGTGGCCCTACAGCTGGAGGCCCGATTCAGCAAGCACGACCTGCTGCTCAGCTATCTCAACCGTGTCTACCTGGGAGTCGGTTGGGGTTTTGAAGACGCTGCCCGGTCCTATTTCGGCCGGCCGGCCTCCCAGTTGCAGCTCGAGGAGGCGGCCCTGCTGGTCGGTTTGCTGCCCTCCCCCAATGGCAACGATCCCTGCAGCAACCCCCAGGCGGCCCTGGCGGCCCGCAACGGGGTCCTCAACAAGATGGCCGACACTGGCAAGATCAGCGCCGACCAGGCCCGGCGCAGCAGGCGGCAGCCGATCCAGCTGGGTCCCCAGGCCTGCCGGGGGGGTAGCGGTCTCCGTCCCGCCCCCTTTTACACCGATCAGGTGCAACAGGATCTGCAGAACCTGCTCGGGGCCGATGTGGCTGCCGAGGGAAACTTTCTGGTCGAAACTCACCTTGATCCCGTCCTCCAGAGCGTGGTGGAACGCCAGCTGCGCCAGGAACTCCAGGCCAGCGCCCCCCTGAGGGTCAGCCAGGGCGCTGTGGTGGTGCTGGATTCCCGCAATGGCGGCGTGCTCGCGATCGCCGGCGGCCGGGATTACCGCTACAGCCAGTTCAACCGCGCCAGCATGGCCCTCAGGCAGCCGGGCAGCACCTTCAAGCTGATGACCTATCTGGCAGCCCTGGAGCGGGGCCAAAGGCCCACTGACGCCATCAGCTGCGCACCCCTTGAGTGGGGCGGCCAGACCTTTGCCAGTCACTGCGGAGGCCGGGTAAGCCTCACCCAGGCCTTCGCGATGAGCAGCAACACCGCCGCCCTGCGCCTGGCCCGCCGCGTCGGGCTGGACGCCGTCGTGCGAAAGGCCCAGGACCTGGGCATCACCAGCCCACTCACGCCGGTGCCCGGTCTGGCCCTTGGACAGAGTGAGGTGCGGTTGATCGAACTCACAGCCGCCTACGCGGCGGTGGCCAATGGGGGCATCTGGCACGCCCCCACCACGATCCGTCGTCTCACGGATGCCGAAACCTGCGGTGGCCTCGAGAGCGCCCGCTGCCGCGCCGCCCGTCGGACCGGCAAGCGAGCGATCAATCCCGGCCGCCGTGTGATCAAAGCGGAGACGGCGCTACAGATGCAGGGGTTGCTGCGGGCGGTGGTGCGTGGCGGCACCGGCACCGCCGCATACCTGGGCGGCCAGGAGGGTGGCAAGACCGGCACCACCAACGATGCCCGCGACCTGCTGTTCGTGGGCTATGAGCCCCGCCGGCACTGGGTGATCGGCATCTGGCTCGGCAACGATGACAACGCCCCCACAGCCAGCAGCAGTGCCCTGGCGGCGGGCCTGTGGAGCAGCATCGTTCGCAGCGCCGGTAGCGGCAGCCTCGCCCCCACCGCCAGGCTTTGAAGCGCCTACCCCCAGCCAGGCTCTGGTGGCTGCTGGCCCTGGTCCTGGTGGTGCTGGTGGTGGTCGCCTTCGTGGTGCAGGCGTTCAACAACCTGCTCTGGCAGCTCAGCTATCTGCTGCCCAGTTGGCTGGTGGGGCCGATGTTGCTGCTGCTGGTGGGTGGTGGCGCCCTGCTGCTGGGACGCTTGGCCTGGCCCTGGATCACTGATCTGGGCGGCGCGTCAAAAGGCAAGACCGACCCCAAAGCGCTGGAGCCGCCTCCCTCCTCGCGGCAGGAGGCGGCCCGCCGCAACCTGGCGGCGATCGATCAAGTGCTCGATCGGGTGCGTGATGAGGTGCAACGGGAGGCCTTGCGCCAGGAGCGGGAACGCATCGAAGCCGACCTGCAACGGGGTGATCTGGTGCTGGTGGTGTTCGGCACCGGCTCCACCGGAAAAACGTCGCTGATCCGCGCTTTGCTCGATGAGGTGGTCGGCCAGGTGGGGGCAGCCATGGGCTCCACCGAGGGTTGCACCACCTACCGGCTGCGGCTGCGGGATCTCGATCGTGGTCTGCGGCTGATCGACACCCCGGGGGTTCTCGAAGCCGGTGGTGAAGGCCGCCTGCGCGAAACAACCGCCCGGCGTCAGGCCGCCCTGGCGGATCTGCTCGTTCTGGTTGTCGACGGGGACCTGCGGGCGGCTGAGATGGAGGTGTTCACGGCCCTCTCCAGCCTGGGCAAGCGTCTGCTGCTCGTGCTCAACAAGTGTGATCTGCGGGGAGAGGCCGAGGAGCGCCGCTTGCTGGTGCTGCTTCGCAGCCGCTGCCAAGGACGCATCGCTCCAGAGGATGTGGTGCCCGCCAGCGCGGCGCCCCAGTCGGTGCCGATGCCGGGCGGCCGGCCCCACCAGCCGCAACCGGAGCTGGAGGCGCTGGTGCGCCGACTGGCCACCGTGCTTCACCAGGACGGGGAAGAGCTGATCGCCGACAACATCCTTCTGCAGAGCCGACGCCTTTCCGACGCCAGCAGGGAGCTCCTGACGCGCCAGCGCCGCAGCGACACCGAAACCATCGTCGACCGCTACATGTGGATCGGTGCCGGGGTACTGGTGGTGACACCCCTGCCGGTCGTCGATCTGTTGGGGGCCGCGGCTGTCAATGCCCAGATGGTCGTGGAGATCGGACGCGTCTATGGCGTGACCCTCTCGCGCCAGACCGCCCAGGATCTGGCCGTCTCCGTGGGCCGAACCCTGGCCAGCCTTGGGGTGATCAAGGGTGGCCTGGGTTTGATCGCCACCGCCCTCAGCTTCAACCTGCCGGCCCTGATCGCGAGCAAGGCGCTTCAGGCGGTGGGGGCCGCCTGGCTCACGCGCATTGCCGGCCTGAGCTTCATCACCTACTTCGAGCAGGACCAGGACTGGGGCGACGGTGGCCTGCAGGAGGTGGTGCAGCGGCAATACGACCTGAACCGGCGTGATTCGGTGCTCAAGCGTTTCCTGGAGGCCGCCTTCAACCGGGTGGTGGAGCCGTTGCAGCGGGGGAAGGATCTGCAGTTGCCGCCCCGGCCGGGGGGACCGCCTCGCCCAGGGCCATCCCGCCCAGGGCCTCAGGAGGAGGCGGAAGCAGGGGACCGCGGGCATCAAGCACCGTGATCAGCACCAGGTAGATAACACCGATCAGGATGGAAAAGGCGCCGGTGATGATCGCCAACCAACGGCCACGCCTGGCGTCGGCATGTTTGGGGTTGTTGCTGCTCATCGCTTCAGGTCTGGTTCGATCAGGGAGGCCGCCACCACCGTCGCCAACTGGTTCAGATGCCCATCTTGGGTGTGGGGGTTCCCCAGCACGGCCTTGAGGTGATGGCGCCCCCGATAGAGGGGACGCGAAAGCATCAGCTGATCCTCGAGCAACCGTTGACGGGTGCGCGTGGACCAACGCTCCGCCTGATCGCGGTCGAGGCCTATGGGCGTGAAGGCCAGCAGATGCAAGGGGCCACCCAGCAGCTCCAGTTCCAGAGGGTGGAGCTTGCGCTCCAACAGGCGCCGACGTTCGATGGCACCGTCGATCACCGCCTCGATCCCCGACAGGCCCAACTGACGCAGTCCAAGCCAGAGCTTGAGAACTTCGCCCGAACGGGTGCCCTGCAGACCGCACTCACCGCCATGGGCCTCCCCCCAACTGGGTTCCATGTAGGGCAAACCGGTGCCGAAGGCCGCCAGCAGCTGTTCCGGCTGCCGCAGCAGCAGCGCCGAGGAGGTCTTGGTGATCCCCAGCAGTTTCTGGGGGTTGAGCGTGATTGAATCGGCCATCTCCATGCCATCGACCCGATGGCGGTGGCGCGCACTCAGGCCGCAGACCGCCCCGATCGCCCCATCCACATGCAGCCAGATCCCGGCCGGATGGCAGAGCGCGGCCAGCTCAGCGATAGGATCCACCGCCCCACGCACCGTGGTCCCGGCGGTGGCCACCAGGGTGATCACGGGACGACCCAGGCGCTTCAATTCACTTAACCGCTCGCTGAGGCGCTCGAGATCGAGTCGCCCGAACCGATCCGTTGGAACGCTGATCAGTGCCTCAGGAGGCAGACCCATCACCCTGATCGCCTTCTGGAGCGACACGTGGGCATCGGCGCTGGTCAGCACCACCGCGCGGGGATCGTGGGCCAGCCCGCGACTGTGGCGCGCCGTCACCAGGGCGGTGAGATTGCTGAGGCTGCCGCCACTGGCCAGCACGCCACCGCCGCTCTCACCGAGGCCCAGGCGGCGGGCGAGCCAGGCGCACAGATTCCGCTCGAGATGAGTGAGGCTGGGGGAAAGCTCTTCGGCCAGCAGATTGTTGTTCAGACCGGCACAGATCAGCTCGGCCACCACCGAGGCTCCCAGGGGCGGCGGATCGAGGTGAGCGATGGCGCCAGGATGGTTGGCGTTGTAGGCCCCCTCCATCACCAGCTGCAGATCTTCGAGCAGCCTGCCGCTGGGAAGGCCCTGGGCCTCTGGTTCCACCACCGGCATCACGCTCAGGGCCGGCAAGGGCGGACGCTGATCTGCCGTGGCCAACCAACGGCAGAGCAGAGCCGACGCCTCAGCAAGGAAGGCCTCCAGGACCGGATCCCGTTGGGCCGGGTCGGCGAAGGGAAGTGGGTCGCCGTTCGGCTCCTGATGGGGCGTGACGGCCAAGGTCGAGCCGGGAGATCTGATCATTCTCGCTTGCGGGGTGTCAGCCTGTGGCCAAAATCCAGCTGAGGCGGGTGGCCCCAGAGTCGTTCGAGTTCAAGCCATGCCCCATGGATGAACCGCTGCAGCGGCTTTGGATGGCTCGGCTGTCGCGATTGGCGATGCGCATTGGTGAGCGGGGGGAGATCCCGGTGGCGGCCGTGATCCTCGATGGCCGTGGCCTCGCCCTGGCCTGGGGCAGCAACCGCCGCGAGCGCCAGGCTGATCCCCTTGGCCACGCTGAACTGGTGGCGTTGCAGCGGGCCGCCAGGCTGCGGGGTGACTGGCGTTTCAATGACTGCACGCTGCTGGTGACGCTGGAGCCCTGCCCGATGTGCGCCGGGGCCCTGGTGCAGGCACGCATGGGCCGGGTGGTCTTTGGAGCCCGCGATCCCAAACGCGGGGCCCTGGGCAGCTGCCTGGATCTCTCCACCGACTCCAGCGCCCATCACCACATGGAGGTGGTGCCGGAGGTGGACGCGGCGGCGAACAGCCAGCTGCTCGAGGACTGGTTCAGGCGGCGACGGCAGCAACAGCGGGAGCCCCAGCCCTGAAGGCCGGCAGTTCCTTCTCAAGCAGATCGAGCAGCAGATCCACGTTCTCAGGGGTGCTGTTGTAGCCCATCAGACCGATGCGCCAGACCTTGCCGGCCAGGGCACCCAGGCCGCCGCCGATTTCGATGCCGTACTTGTTCAGCAGGTGCAGGCTGAAGGCCTTGCCATCGACACCTTCTGGGATGCAGACGGTGGTGAGGGTGGGGAGCCGAAGCGGTTCGGGCACATGAAGCTCAAGGCCCAGACGCTCCAGACCGGCCCAGAGGCGCTCGGCGTTGCTGCGATGACGGGCCCAGGCGTTCTCGATGCCCTCGTCGGCCAGGAGACGCAGGGCCTCGCGAATGCCGAAATTCATGTTCACCGGGGCGGTGTGGTGATACACCCGATTGCTGCCCCAGTACTGATTCAGCAGGGAGACATCCAGATACCAGTTGGGCACCTTGCCGCTGCGGGCACTGAGCTTGGCCTCGGCCCGGGGCCCCATGGTGAACGGGCCCAGGCCGGGAGGGCAGCTGAGCCCCTTCTGGCTGCAGCTGTAGGCCAGGTCCACCCCCCAGGCATCGAGGTGAATGGGCACCGCCCCGAGCGAGGTGACCGTATCAAGCAGCAGCAGGGTGCCGTGCCGGCGGCAGAGCTCACCGATCCCCTCCATGGGCTGCAGCACGCCGGTGGAGGTTTCAGCGTGGACCAGGGCCAGGATCGCCGGTTTGTGTTGCTCCAGGGCCGCTTCGATTTCAGCGAGGCTGAAGGCCTCACCCCAGGGGCGCTCGATCGTGTGGACCTCGGCCCTGTAGCGCTCGGCCATGTCCACCAAGCGCAAGCCGAAGTAGCCCTTGACGGCGACCAACACCCTGTCGCCCGGTTCCACCATGTTGGCGATGGTGGCCTCCATGGCGGCGCTTCCGGTGCCGCTCATCGGAATGGTGAGACGGTTGTCGGTCTGCCAGGCGTAACGCAGAAGCTCCTGAACCTCGCCCATCAGCTCGATATAGAGCGGATCGAGATGGCCGATCGGCATGCGCGAGAGCGCCGCCAGCACCGTGGGATGGGCATTGGAGGGTCCTGGGCCCAGCAGCAGACGATCAGGCGTGGCGATCGGGGCCAGTTGTTGCCTGTGGCGATCGCTCACGGGGGCGGAAGAGGAAGGGAGGGCCAAGTCCTGAACCGGAGAAGAAACAAGTGGGGTGAAGCCTAATCAGCGGCGTGATCGCCTCAGCGGGCGCGCACGTTCGTCGCCGCCAGACCCTTGGCCATGTGATCAAAAGGAACCCGCACCAGGCTCGCCTGGGGGAAACCAGCCTGAGCCAACATCTCGATCACCACATCGCCCAGCAGGGCGATGCCGCGCACGGTCGGACCTGTGGGCACCCCCAAACTCTTGTAGGTGTCATCGAGACCATTGAGCACGCGCTCATCGAGAATCTGGGGGTCGTCGGCCACCAGGGCGTAGCTGGCGTAGCGCAGGAAGTAATCGAGGTCGCGCAGACAGGCCGCCCAGCGGCGCGTTGTGTAAGCGTTGCCGCCGGGCAGCAGCAGTTCAGGGTCTTGGGCGAACAGCCGCTGGCTGGCCTCGCGCACGATTTCTCCGGCCTCGCGGTTGATCAGCTCGGCGGCGGCCAGGCGGACCTCCGCTTCTGCGAAATAACTGGCAGCCCGCTCGAGGGCCTCGCGGTCGAAGTAGCGCCCCAGCTGGTCGTAGCGGCCGATCAGGCCCGTGATGGCATCACGCATGTCGCTCAGATCGACTCACCTGGGCGGAAACTAGCACCCGCAAATGTGCAAAACCCAGTCTCCACGCTGGATCTGGCGAATCTGACAGAAACGGTTACGCAAGCCGGCGCAGACCTTCGATCAGCCTCCATGGCGGAGCAAACAGTCGCAACCGACACCAAGGGGCCTGCGAGGGCTGCCTACGTTCCGCGCGCTTCCCCACCGGGACGCCGACCATTGCTCGATTCCTCCCTTCCATGGCCCAGTCAGCCCAGGACGTCCTCCGCCAGATCAAGGATGAGGAGATCGATCTGATCGATCTCAAGTTCGCCGATCTGCACGGCAAGTGGCAGCACCTCACGGTCCACGCCGATCTGATCTCGGCGGATTCCTTCAGCGAGGGGCTGGCCTTCGACGGCTCGTCGATCCGTGGCTGGAAGGCGATCAACGAATCGGATATGGCGATGGTGCCCGATCCCGCCACCGCCTGGATCGACCCCTTCTACCGCCACAAGACCCTCAGCCTGATCTGCTCGATCAAGGAACCCCGCAGTGGCCAGCCCTATGGCCGCTGCCCCCGTTCCCTGGCCCTGAAGGCCGTTGAACACCTGCGCAGCAGCGGCCTTGCCGACATGGCCTTTTTTGGCCCAGAGCCAGAATTCTTCCTGTTCGACGACGTCCGTTACAACTCCAGCGAGGGTGGGTGCTTCTACAGTGTCGATTCGATCGAGGCTCCATGGAACAGCGGACGCCTCGAGGAGGGCGGAAACCTGGCTTACAAGAACAATGTCAAGGAGGGCTACTTCCCCGTCGCCCCCAACGACATCTTCCAGGACATTCGCAGCGAGATGTTACTCACCCTTGCTCAGCTGGGAGTGCCGATCGAGAAGCACCACCATGAAGTGGCCGCCGCTGGGCAACAGGAGCTGGGCATCAAGTTCGCCGAGCTGATCAGTGCGGCGGACAACGTACTCATCTACAAGTACGTGGTGAGAAATGTGGCGCGAAAATACGGCAAGACCGCCACATTCATGCCCAAACCCGTCTTCGACGACAACGGCAGCGGCATGCATGTGCACCAGAGTCTCTGGAAGGGGGGACAACCCTTGTTTTATGGGGAGGGCACCTATGCCAACCTCTCCCAGACTGCGCGCTGGTACATCGGCGGCCTGCTCAAGCACGCCCCCAGCTTCCTCGCCTTCACCAACCCCACCACCAACAGCTACAAACGGCTGGTACCTGGATTTGAGGCCCCGGTGAATCTGGTGTATTCCCAGGGCAACCGTTCGTCCGCCATCCGTATACCGCTCACGGGTCCAAGCCCAAAGGCCAAGCGCCTGGAATTCCGCTCCGGCGATGCCCTGGCGAACCCCTATCTGGCCTTCAGCGCCATGCTTCTGGCCGGCCTTGATGGCATCAAGAATCAGCTGGATCCAGGCAATGGCACCGATGTGGACCTGTTCGAGCTCTCCGCCGATGAGCTGGCCAAGATCTCCACGGTTCCCGCCTCCCTGGGCGGCGCCCTCGAATCCCTTGAGGCGGACAAGGACTACCTGCTGGCCGGTGGAGTGTTCAGCGAGGACTTCATCAGCAACTGGATCGCTCTCAAGTACGAGGAAGTGCAACAGCTGCGTCAGCGGCCCCACCCCTACGAATTCAGCCTCTACTACGACGCCTGATCGGTCGAACTGATCGCTCGACGGCTGGGCGGGCGTCGGACGCCCAACAGCTTCAGCGGCGGTGCTGCAGTTGCTCCATGGCGCTGTCATGCAGATGCCGTTCATGGGCCTGACGGCGGGCCCAGGCCAGCTGCTGGCCGATGGCATCCCTGTCGCCGTTCAGGTCGTGATGGGTGGTGATCTGGGCCCTCCGGGCGCCGCTGCGGAGGCGCTCACGGCCATGGAGAGTCGCCCAGATCAGATGCTCCCTGTCCACCGCCAGGGGCGATCCCTGGGCGTCGGCCTGGATCACGGCTCTGGTGGCGTCCAGGCCTGAGCTGGCTTCCAGGGCCGTGGTCCACTCGGTGGCCCCCGGCTGCCAACGACCGCTGCCCATGGAGCCTCGTCCCGTCTGGGTCAATTCTGTAGCTGTCACTACTGAAGTTGGTCGTCGTACGTCAATCTTCACTGCGACCCGCTGCCCCAGCGCGAGGGCCAGCGCGCCCACAGCGGAGGCCCCCATCGGTTGGAATGGGGGCCAATGCGGGAACTCCCATGCCGGATCTGGTCACCAAGCTGGCCTACCAGACCCTGCAGCAGGGCAAGAGCCTGATGGGGCTGGCCCACAAGGAGCTGAGCACGCGTTTGATGGGCCTGCTCGATCCGGTCAATGTCCCCAAGACGGTCCCGGTTTCGAGCGAGGTGCTGCAATCCATGCGGGCCTCGATGGAGCGGCTCCTGGCGCTCGACTGGGAGGAAGCGGAGCGGGGCCTCTACCCGGCCTCACTGCTGTTCGATGCCCCCTGGCTTGACTGGGCCACCCGTTACCCGCTGGTTTGGCTCGACATGCCGCTGATCTGGAACCGGCGCAGCCAGCGCAAGGTGCGGGATCTGCCCGCCGATGTGCGGCCTGAGGACTACCCGGGCTATTACCTGCAGAACTTTCATCACCAGACCGACGGCTACCTCAGTGATCACTCCGCCGCCCTCTACGACCTGCAGGTGGAGATCCTGTTCAACGGCAGCGCCGATCCGATGCGCCGGCGGGTGCTTCAGCCCCTGGTGCGAGGTCTGCGGACGTTCGCCGAACGCTCCAGCAGGCAGCTGCGGGTTCTGGACGTGGCCACCGGCACCGGCCGCACCTTGCGTCAGATCCGCGGAGCCCTGCCGGAGGCCCAGCTGGTGGGCCTCGACCTATCGGCCTCCTACCTGCGTCAGGCCAACCGCTGGTTGAGCCAGCCAAGCCGCGAACTTCCCCAGCTGGTGCAGGCCAATGCCGAGCAGATGCCCTTCGCCGATGGAACCATGCAGGCGGTGACCTGTGTGTTCCTGTTCCATGAGCTGCCAAGGGAGGCGCGACAGAACGTGCTCAAGGAGTGCTTCAGGGTGCTCGAGCCGGGTGGAGTGCTGGTGCTCGCCGACTCGGTGCAGATCGCCGATTCACCCCAGTTCATGGCCGTGATGGAGAACTTCCGGCGGATGTTCCATGAGCCCTATTACCGGGACTACATCGCCGATGACATCGAGGCGCATCTGCGTGACGCCGGTTTTGAAGGGGTGGCCGGCGAAAGCCATTTCATGACCCGGGTCTGGAGTGCCCGCAAGGCGGCCGCCTGAAACCATCCGGTACACACGCACCGCTGGCCTAAGAGGTGCTGGCCTCAGCGGTGCAGGCAGAGGGCCAGCAACAACCCACCACCACCCCAGCGCAGGGCCGTCCAGAGCACGTTCTCGCTCCAATCGGTCCCACGCAGGGCCGGGGGCAAGGGATCCAGCAACCGCTGCGCCGTGGACAGGCGCTGGCGCAGGCGCCGGCTGCTGGAACCGTTATCTCCTCTGCTGAGCCGATCGGCACGGCTCACCTGACCCAGCAGCACGCTGAGTGCGTGCAACCAGCGACCAGTGGGATAGGGAGTGCGCGATGGGCGGGCCATGGGGCCAGGATGGACCGAGGCTGCCCCTGTCGTCCAGTGTCCGAATCGATCGCCCAGCCGATTCCCGTGAGCATGGCCAACCGCCATGGCTGGCCTGCGGGAAGCGCGGAGGCCGCGATCCAGCTCCACCGGCTGTTGACGATTCATGACCGGGACTGGCATGCCCTCAAAAGCCAGGCGGACCGTCGAGGCGCCGAACAACTGGCCGCCGCCCTTGTGCAGTTATTGAGCGCTGATCTCTGCAGCGGGGGCCAACAGGAGCAGGCACGCCGCAACGCCATCGAGCTGGCTGAGCATGCCCTGGGCTGGCTCAGGCGTGAGCGGAAGGATCCCGGCTGCCCGCAGCACGGTCGATGAGCCGGCTGGCCATCGACGGTGGACGCCGGGCCGCCACCTGCAGGCGGTTGCCGCGGCGACTCCAGCGCACGTCATCGAAACAGTGCTGAATCAAAAAGAAGCCCCGTCCTCCCGTCGCATCCTGTCGTTCTGGAAGTCCGAGCGTTCGTGCATCGGTTGGCACCCCGCATCCTTCGTCCTGGATCTGCCAGACATACCAACGTGGACTGACAATGCGCCGGATGCGCAGACATTTCCCTGGATCGCAACCATTGCCATGGCGAACGGCGTTGACCAGGGCCTCCTGCAGGCCGAGCTGCAAGCGCTCCAGCTCCTCAGCCATGGTGATCGGCTCCAGCAACAGCTCCACAAGGGGGGCCAACCGCAGGGTCGACGGGGTGATGAAGTCGGCCCAGCGCAACGCCATTCCGCCTGATCGATCACTTTTGACCCTAACCCTCAGCGCGTTCCTTCAGGGCGGGATGGGCGAGCAAGGCATCCATCAGACGCACGCCGCGTAACTGGTTGATCAAAGGCATGTGGCCCTCGGGGGCGTCCAGCGTCCAGGTGAAGGCCGAGGGATAGCGGGTCCAGACACCGTCTTGTTTCCAGCCCAGGCGAGGCCAGAGTCGCTCCCAGCGGCCGTCCTGGGCGCGCAGGAGACGGGCCTGCACCGAAAAACCGAAGCGAGCCCGTGAATAGACCGTCCAGAGCCGGTCGAGGCTCACCAGATCGGTGCCGCTGATCGACTCGACCTCGCTGAAATACACATAACCGCGGCGCACCGCTTCGCAACCGGCCAGACGGCGCAGAACGTCGCTGGTGAGGCGATCGGCGGTCTCGAAGTTCTGGTGCATGAGCTGCTGTTGGAGCGGCCCGTGGTCGATGCCCTGCTCACTGGGGGCCCGCAGCCAACCGTCGGGATGGCATGCCAGGAAGGCCGAGCTCAGGTCGTCCCTGTCTTCCAGCAACAGCTGGATCAGCGCGCCAGGCCCCCAGTCATCGCCGTCGGGGTCACACCGCTTCAGCCGCTCCACCAGCATCGGCCGCCACTCCTGACGGCGGCTGATCAGCGGGGTCAGCAGGCCGCGACGCTGGCGCAGCGAAGCGCCCAGAAACTGATCCAACAGCTGCTCGGCGCTCAGGGCTGAGGAGACGGGGGGGCCGGAGAGCATGGTGACGGGCCGGCATCTCGGTGCGCCAGCATGGCCCACTATGTCAGGCCAACCCAGGCCAGGCCTGGCTCCGAAGCGCTGATTCCCGATGGTCAACCGCTTGCCTCTGGAGGCGTTTCTCAATCAGGGCGGACCGCTGATTGATGTGCGCAGTCCCGGGGAATTCGAGCAGGGGCACCTGATTGGTTCCATCAACCTGCCGCTGTTCAGCGATGGGGAGCGGGCCGAGGTTGGAACCACCTACAAAAGCCTCGGTCGCCAAGAAGCCGTGCGCCAGGGTCTGCGCTTGGTGGGCCCCAAATTGACGAAGCTCTCCGATGGACTGCTGGTCCAGGCGGCTGGAGCTGGAGCCGGCCCCTTGCGGCTTTTGTGCTGGCGGGGGGGGATGCGCTCGGCCAGCATGGGCTGGCTTGCCGGCAGCCTCGATCTGCCCGTGGTGTTGCTGGAGGGGGGCTACAAATCCTTCCGTCGCTGGGTGCTCGAGCGCTTCGAGCAGAGCTGGCCCCTGCGCGTGCTCGGGGGTCGCACCGGCAGCGGCAAAACGGAACTGCTGCTGGCCCTGGCGGAGCGTGGGGTGGCGGTGGTGGATCTCGAGGGGCTGGCGCAGCACCGAGGCAGCAGCTTCGGAGGTCTGGGCAGGCCGCCCCAACCGAGCAGCGAACAGTTCGAGAATCTTCTGGCCACGGATCTTCACCACCACCGCGGCGCCAGCGAAATCTGGCTGGAGGCCGAATCCGCCCAGGTGGGGCGTTGCCGCATCCCTGCAGCCCTCTGGCGCCAGATGGGGAACGCACCGGTGCTGGCGATCGAGCGCCCCCTGGAGAACCGTCTGCAGCGGCTGGTGGCCGACTACGGCCAGCAGGATCCGGTCGGCCTGGAGCAGGCGACCCTGCGGATCGCCAAGCGCCTGGGGCCCCAGCGCACGGCGGCCGCAGTTGAGGCCCTGAGGGTCCAGGACTGGAGGGGCGCCTGCCTGCAGATGCTCGACTACTACGACCGTTGCTATGAGCGCGAGTTGTCCCGGTCCCAGGGCCTGGCCGCCGGCGGGCCCCGGCGGCTGGATCTGGGCAGCCTCGATGCCGCCGCTTCCGCCGAACGGCTGCTGCGGGAGAAGCTGGTTGAAGACCGCTGCCTAGGATCATGATTTCTGGGCGCGGGCCATGGCTGCCATTCAGTTCTTCCGTGGTGTCGATGAACCCGTCGTGCCCGACATTCGCCTGACCCGCTCGAGGGATGGACGCACCGGCCAGGCGCTCTTCGTGTTCGAGGAGCCCGAAGCGCTGGCACCTGAAGCCTTCGGTGACATCACCGGCATGTTCCTGATCGATGGCGAAGGCGAACTGGTGACACGGGATGTGAAGGCACGCTTCGTGAACGGCAAGGCCAGTGCGATCGAAGCCACCTACACCTGGAAGTCCACGGCCGATTTCGAGCGTTTCATGCGCTTTGCCGAGAGCTACGCCGGCAGCCATGGCCTTGGCTATGCCGCCAACGCCCCCGCCGCCGATGCCAGTCCCGAAGGGGATGACGACGCCGGTGACGATGCCGATGCCGTCGAGGGCTGAGCTGGTTTGAAATTCGCCGACTGGCTGGGACTGGCGGCCACCATCGCCGCTGTGGCGCTCCTCTGGAGCCTGCGGTCGGTGCTCGTGCTGCTGTTCGCAGCGCTGGTGCTGGCGATGGCGCTCTGCACGCTCGTGGGTGCCGTCAAAGAGCGATTGAAGATCGGTCGGACTCTCGCCCTCTTGATCAGTCTGCTGCTGCTGGTGCTCCTGGCGGCGGTTCTGACGACGGTGGTGCTGCCGCCGTTCATGGCCCAGTTCAGCCAGCTGCTGGGCAAGTTGCCCGAGGCCGCCCAGGAGCTGCTGCAGTTGCTGCGCCAATGGCTGGCCCAGGGCAGCCAGATGATCTACGGCCGCAGCGACGGCGGTTGGAGCTGGCTGCAGCAGAGCCTGCCGATCAACGGGGAGGGGGGCACGGCCCTGGCCTCGGGTCTGGGGACCGGCGCTCTGAGGCTGTTGGGGCTGGCTGGGAACCTGGGCAGCGGTTTGGTGCAGCTGCTGTTCGTGGGGGCGGTCAGCCTGATGATCGCCGTGCAACCGCTGGCCTACCGCGAGGTGGCGATCCTGTTGCTGCCATCGTTTTACCGCAGGCGCGGGCGCCAGGTGCTGGAGCTCTGCGGCACGGCCCTGAGCAGCTGGATGGTGGGGGTGCTGATCAGCTCCCTCTTTGTGGCCCTGCTCTCCGGCCTGGGGCTGATGCTGCTCGGGGTGAAGCTTGTGGTGGCCAATGCCCTGCTGGCGGGGCTGTTGAACATCATTCCCAATGTTGGGCCCACCATGAGCACGGTGTTCCCCATGGCCGTGGCGGTGCTGGATTCGCCCTGGAAGGCCCTGGCGGTGCTGGTGCTCTATGTGGTGGTTCAGAGCCTGGAGAGCTACGTGATCACCCCGTCGGTGATGCATGCTCAGCTGAAACTTCTTCCGGGCCTCACCCTCAGCGCCCAATTCCTGTTCACGGTGCTGTTCGGCCCCCTGGGCCTCTTGCTGGCGCTGCCGATGGCGGTCTGCCTGCAGGTGATCGTGCGCGAAGCGGTGATCCGTGATCTGCTGGATCCCTGGAAGCGGCAACGGCTCAGCCCATGAGTTCGCGCAAATTGCTGGGATTGCTGGCCGTGGTGGTGGCCGGCCTGCTGCTCTGGGAGTTGCGCTGGGTGTTGCTGGTGTTCTTCGGGGCCGTGGTCCTGGGGGTGGCCCTGGATGTGCCCGTCACCCTGCTGCGACGTCTGTTCCCCCTCAACCGGCCCACGGCCCTGGCGATCGTGCTGACGGTGATCGTGGTGCTGGGCTATCAGATCACCACCCTGCTGCTGCCGGAGGTGCTCCAGCAGATCAATGAGTTCACCAGCCTGGTGCCGGAGCTGTTGGCCCGGCTGAGCGATTTGGTCGGCAAGAGCCCCGCACTCAAGAGCCTGGAGAGCCAACTCAACGCCCTGACCACCTTCGATCGCCTCCAACCCATCGGCGCCCAGCTGCTGGGCATCGCCGGCGGCGCTGCCAACAGCACGATCCAAATGATGTTGATGGCGCTGCTGGCCCTGCTGCTGGCCCTCGATCCTCGAAGCCACCAGCGGATGCTGATCGCTGCCACCCCGAGTTTCTATCGCGGGCCGATGCAGCATCTGCTCCACGACGCCCGTCAGGCGCTGGGGGGCTGGCTGGCGGGCATGACGATCTCGGCGATCACCGTGTTCCTGCTCACCTGGGCCGGGCTGGCGATCCTTGGCGTGCCTCTGGCCTTGCTGAGCGGCCTTGTCTGCGGCGCGCTCACCTTCGTGCCCACCATCGGCCCCACCTTCGCGACCCTGCTTCCCCTGGCGGTTGCCCTGCTGATCTCCCCGGCCAAGGTGGTGCAGGTGTTGGTGCTGCGCCTGTTGATCCAGAACGGCGAAGCCTTCCTGCTCACGCCGATCCTGCTGAGCCGCACGGTGAACCTTCTGCCCACGGTGGCGCTGATGTCGCAACTCTGTCTCGGGGCGCTGTTGGGGCTCCCTGGGGTGTTGCTGGCCCTGCCCCTTGTGGTGGTGCTCCAGGTGGTGGCCCAGCAGGTGCTGGTAAAGGAAATCATGGATCCCTGGACCGGCACGTAGCCCTAGCGATAGCGCCGCAGCAGGGAAGGCATCGCCACCAGAACCGCCACCGCCAGAGGATGGCTGAACAGGGCAAAGGAAAGCGAGGACCAGGTGAAGTGCTGGCTGAGCAGAACCGCTTCGCTCTGCAAATCCGCCAGGGCCAGGATCAGGAGCAGCAGGGGTACGAGCCGAAATCCTTTCAAGCTCAAGGGGCCGGCGCTGGCTTGGGCTTGGGTGCTGACCAGATCAGCGGCAGCAGGGTTGGCGCCACCGCGATGCTCGACCAGCTGCCCACACCGATGCCCACCGCCAGGGCGAGGGCGAACCAGAACAGGGTGCTGCCGCCGAAGAAGATCAGGCCCAGCAGCGGCAACGATGTGGTCAAGGAGGTGTAGAGGGAGCGGGTCAACGTGGCGGCAACGGCGTCATCCACCTGATCGGTCACCGGCAGATGCGCCAATGCCACCTGCTTCTCCCTGATGCGGTCGAACACCACCACCGTGTCGGTGACCGAATAACCCGCCACGGTGAGCAGGGAGACCGCAAACAGGGTGTCAACTTCGATCCCACCGAACAGCCCCAGCCAGGCGAACAGACCGCAGGTGATCAAGACGTCGTGGGCCAGGCAGAGCAACGCCAGGAAGGCATAGACGCGGTCGTAGCGGAAGGTGATGTAGAGGGCGATCAGCAGGAAGCTCACCAGCAGCGACTGCACGCTGCTGGTGAGCAGCTGGGCCCCGAGGGTGGGGCCGATGGTGTCCACCTGAGTGCCCTTGGCCGAGAGCGGACCCAGCAGGGGCTTGAGTCCGTCCACCACGACATTGGTCTGCTCGGGGGTGAGCGCACTGAGGCGCAGCACGGCCGTCTGGCCCTTGTCGAGAAGTTGCACCGACGCGCTGCTGAGGTTGGGGGTTGCACCCTTCTCATCGGGCGGCAGGGTCAGCTTCGGCAGACCGGCCCGCACCTGATCGGCCTTGAGATTGCCGCAATCGGAGCCGCACTCTCGGGTGAGCTGGATCTGGGTGCCACCGGTGAAGTCGAGACCGGGCTTGAGGGGAGCACCGATCGAAGGATTCAACCAACAGAGCGTCATCCCCACCAGGCTGAGCAGGCAGGCCACTCCGGAAATCCACCACCACAGCACCCGATGACGGTTGATGCGGAAGCGGGGATGGATCGATGTGGGGCGATCGGCGCCGGGGCTGGGGGCGGTGGGGGAAACCATGAAATCAGGCGGCTGCAGGCGGAAGCTGATTGGCGGGGATGAAGTAGCGGATGCGGCGCAGGGCGGGGTAGCTCATCAGCAGGCGCAACAGGGTTCGGGTGCAGCTCAGGGCTGTGAACAGGCTCAGCAGCGTGCCGATGCCCAGGGTGACGGCGAATCCCTTGACCAGACCGGTGCCGAGGGCGAACAGGGCGATGCAACTGATCAAGGTGGTCACGTGACCATCGAGGATCGAGGAGAAGGCCAGGGAAAAGCCCGTATCGATCGATCGAATCAGGGTGTTCCCCGCCCGCAGTTCTTCCTTGACCCGCTCGAAGATCAGCACGTTGGCATCCACCGCCATACCGATGCTGAGGATGAAACCAGCGATGCCTGGAAGCGAAAGGGTCACCGGGATCAAGGCGTAGATCGCCAGGTTGAACAGGGAATAGAGGCTCAGAGCCGCTACCGCCACGCCGCCGGGCAGGCGGTAGACCACCACCATGAACACCGCCACCAGCGCCAGGCCCGAGAGGCCCGCCAGCAGGCTGGAGCGAATGTTCTCGGCCCCCAGCGACGGCCCCACGGTGCGAACTTCGATGATCTTCACCGGCAGGGGCAGGGAGCCTCCCCGCAGCTGCACCTCCAGATCCCGGGCCTCCTCCGCGGTGAAGTTGCCGGTGATGCTGGCGGAGCCACCACTGATGCCCGCCACGGCGAATTCCTGACCCACGCTGGCTTCACTGATCGAGCGACCGTCGAGCACGATCCCCAGAAGTCTTCGGGTCCCGGCGATCGATTTGGTCAGTTCGGCGAACTTGCGCCCCCCCTCCTGGTTGAAGGAGAGCGTCACGTCCCAGCCCACGCCGGTCTGCTGCTGCTGGCGGCCCGCGGTGACCAGATCCTTGCCGGTGAGCAGAGGAGGCTCGTAGAGGCCAATGATCCGGCGGTTGACCTCCGTGAGGAGCGCTTCGAGCTGATCGGCTTCGCTGCTGCCCTCGGGCAGCTTCAGCCCCAGACCGCTCAGGGCCTTGGCCCGTTCCTCTGCCGAGAGCCGAATGGGGGCCGGTGCGGCCGGCTCACCATTGGGACCTGGCTCGGTTTGGCTCTTGCGGCCCTTGACCAGGGCCAGCACCGACTGGACCTGCCGCTTGAGCCTCAGCAGTCCCTGCATCTCCTGTTCGGTGCCGGGCTTCTGGGCCCGAAACTCGAGCAGGGCCGTGGTGCCGAGCACCTTGGCGGCCCGGCTCGGGTCCTGCTCGCCGGGGAGTTGCAGCACCAGCTGGGCCTCTCCGACGGTCTGCAGGGTGGATTCGGCCACCCCGAGGCCATTGATCCGGCGCTCCAGCACCTCCTTGACGGCATCGCGTTGCTCCGCGGTGACCTTGGTGATCGCACCGGCAGGCATCACCTCGAGGGTGAGCTGGCTGCCACCACGCAGATCAAGGCCCAGCTGAAGGGGGTAGGCGGCCAGCAGGGCTCCGGCGCTGATGGCCAGGGCCAGGATCAGGGCCAGCCATCCCTGTTGTCGTGCCATCTCAGATCCGCCCTGCCTTGAGTTGGCGCGCGGTTTCGACGATCTGATGGGGCTGGATGATCGTCAGGTTTTCCAGGTTGCCGTTGTAGGGGGTGGGGATGTCCTGGCTGGAGAGGCGAATGGGGCGGGCGTCGAGGTCGTCGAAGCAGTGCTCGGTGATCAGCGCGATCAGCTCAGCGCCGATGCCACCGGTCTTCATGCACTCCTCGACGACGATCACCTTGTGGGTCTTGCGGATCGATCGGGCGATCGTCTCCATGTCGAAGGGCTTGAGGCTGATCAGGTCGATCAGCTCGACGTCAATGCCTTCGGCCTCCAGCTGCTCCACTGCCTTGAGGCAGTGGTGGCGCATGCGCGAGTAGGTGAGGATCGTCACATCCTTGCCTTCCCGCACCAGATCGGCCTGGTCCAGGGCACAGACGTAGTCCCCGTCGGGCAGTTCTTCGCTGAGGTTGTAGAGCAGCACGTGCTCGAAGAACAGCACAGGGTTGTCGTCGCGAATGGCGGCCTTCATCAGGCCCTTGGCATTGGTGGGGGTGCTGACGGCCACGATCTTGATGCCGGGCACGGCATGGAAATAAGCCTCCAGGCGCTGGCTGTGCTCGGCCCCCAGCTGCCGACCCACCCCGCCGGGACCGCGCACCACGGTGGGAATGGTGTAGTTGCCGCCGCTGGTGTAGCGCAGCATCCCCATGTTGTTGGAGATCTGGTTGAAGGCCAGCAGCAGGAAGCCCATGTTCATGCCCTCCACGATCGGGCGAAGGCCCGTCATCGCGGCACCGACGGCCATTCCCGTAAAGCTGTTCTCGGCGATGGGTGTGTCGAGCACTCGCAGCTCCCCGTACTTCTCGTAGAGGTCCTTGGTGACCTTGTAGGAGCCGCCGTACTGGCCCACGTCTTCGCCGAAGACGCAGACATGGGGATCGCGGGCCATTTCCTCGTCAATGGCGTCCCGCAGGGCGTTGAAGAGCAGGGTCTCGGCCACGGTGGTGGATCGTCCGGCCAGGGCCGGGGCTGTTCTGGCAAGGCCAGAGGTGCCGCCAACTTATCTCAGTCGGCTTCACCGCCGGACCCCGTGGCGGCGGCGGGCCGCAGGCTGCGCAGGAACACCAGAAACAGCCCGAGGCCCACAAAGGCGAAGCTGAAGGTGGCCAGGAAGCTGGTGCCCACCACCATCGTCTTGACGGCGGTGCCGATGCTCTGGGCAATCGGGGCCTTGTAGGCAGGTGGATGGACGGCGTAGTAGTCCAGCACCCGTTGGCTGATCCCCAGGCTGACCCAGGCCAGCACAAGGCTGGTGAGTGAACCGGATAGAAAGCTCAGCGGGCCCTTGCGGGGCCGGGCGTCTGCGGAGTTCTCAGTGCTGCTTTGGCTTGAGCGATCCGCATCGATCGCCCCGCCGGGGGCCTCGGGGCGCCGTGCGGGGTCAGCGCCATCGTCTGGGTCGTCGCCGGGGTAGTCGGTGATCATTGCCCGATTCTGGCCGAGTCCCCGCCGCCGCCCGCACCGGTGAACCCGCAACACCAGGACTCGAACCCTTCGTGCTCCAAGGCCTGCCTCAGTGACTCGCGCGCCAGCTCGGCCCCCTCCAGGCTGGGGAAGAGGGCAAACAGGCTGGGACCTGATCCGCTCATCGCCACCGCGATCGCCCCCTCGGCCCTGCGCAGCAGGGCCAGCCCCGTCCGCACGCTCGCCTGCTCCGGCTCCACCACCGTTTGCAGGTCGTTGCGCAGGGGCGGCCATGCCCGCTCGCCCCGCAGGGCGGCCTGGAGGGGGCCTGTGCGCAAGGACGAACGGCGTTGCTCGAAATCGGCCTCGCTCTCCAGGTAGAAATCCCCGCGCAGCTCCCTGCAACGGCCGTAGGCCCAGGGGGTGGAAACGCTGGCGGACGGATCTTTGATCAACAGCACCCCCAGGGGCGGCGGCGTTCCCAACGCCAGCGGTTCGAGCCGCTCACCGCGCCCGAAGCAGAACTGGCTGCCGCCATCAAGGCAGAAGGGCACATCCGAGCCCAGCTCCGCCGCCAGCGCATGCAACTCCAAAGCGCTCAGGTTCAGGTTCCAGAGCTGAGCCAGCCCCCGCAGGGCGGCGGCCCCATCACTGGAGCCTCCCGCCAGGCCGGCACCAATCGGAATGCGCTTGCTGAGCCGCAGGTCGGCCCCCAGATCGGTTCGTCCGCAGTGCCGGCGCAGGGCTTCGGCCGCCTTCACGATCAGGTTGCTGCCGTCGCTGGGCAGATCAACCCGGTCGCAGTGCAGCCGGATCTGGCCGTCATCCCGGCGGCTGAGCTCCAGGGTGTCGGCCAGGTCGATGGTCTGCATCACCATCGCCAGCTCATGGAAGCGATCGGGCCGCAGGCCCAGCACCTCCAGGTGCAGGTTGATCTTGGCCGGAGCCAGGACGCTCAGGTCAGCCATGGGTAAGGGTTGAGCCGACGGCGGCGGGGCTGGCCTGATTCAAACCGGCCGCCAGGGCGACCCAACGCTCCGGCGCCAGTTCCTGGGGCCGCTGGCGCAGGTCGATGCCCGCCGCCGTGGAGACCGCCTCCAAACGATCGCTCGGCAACAGGCCGGCCAGGGTGTTGCGCAGCATCTTGCGCCGGGCGGCGAAGCAGCGCCGCAGCAGCAGCTCCACCTGCGCGGCCAGCTGCGGCTCCAGCCGTTGCTCGGGGGCCAGCGGGGCGAGCACGATCACTTCCGACATCACCTTCGGCGGCGGCCGAAAGCAGCGGGGTGGCACGGGGCAGACAGGAAGGCAGCGTGCCAGAAGCTGCATCCTCACGCTCAGGGCGCTGAAACTGCTGCTGCCGGCCCTGGCCCGGATGCGCTCGCCCACCTCCTGCTGCACCAGCAACACCAGCCGCCGGTAGGGGCGTTCCACCGGCCGATCCAGCCGCCCCACCAACCGCTCCAGGAGCGGGCCGGTGATGTTGTAGGGGATGTTGGCCACCACCTTGTCCGCCTCCGGCAGGGGCAGGGCCAGCACGTCACCCTCACTGAGTTCGAAACGCGGATCCGCCCCGAAGATCTGGCGCAGGCCCGCCACCAGATCGCGGTCCAGCTCAATGGCCCGCACCATTGCCACCGGTGAGGCCAGCAGACGCTCGGTCAGCGCACCTTGACCGGGACCCACCTCCAGCACCCGCTCGCCGGGCATCAGCTCGGCGGCGGCCACGATCCGATCGAGCACCGCCTCATCTTTCAACCAGTGCTGGCCGAAGCGTTTGCGCGCCCGGTGGTCCGCGAAGGTCATCGAAGCAACCGCCCATGGCTTCAGATCGACCCCCAGCATGGCTAGACAATTGAGTGGCTTTCGCTGACGTTCCATGGTTCGCGTGACCGGCTGGTCCTCTCTGCTGCTGGGAACCCTGCTCAGTGGTCTCGGGGCACCGGCCCTGGCCGGCAGCGTCAGCGCCGATTCGGTCTGGGACCGCGCCAATGCCACCCAGCGGGCGATGCAACAGGTTCCTGCCGGTGCCACGGTCACCACCACCCGCTGCCAGGAGATCTCTGTCGGCATGGACAACTTCCGTTACCGCTGCACCGTGGAGTACACCGCCGCTCCGGTGCCCCCGCCTGGTTCAGCAGTCCCCTCTCCTCCATGAGTGCGCCCCGCTCACTCCAGGCGGAACCAGCGCACCGGCCCCACCGCCGGTGGCAGGGGCACCAGGGCCGCCACCCATTCCAGCTGGGCCTCGCTCCATTCCGGGTGGTCGGCCTGCCAGCTCAGCCAGGCGCGACCCAGCCGCTGGCGCTTGGCGGCCCCCAGCGCTGCGGCCCCCCAGCCATCGGGCCCGGCGCGCGCGCGGCCCTTGACCTCCACCAGCAGCAGGCGGCCAGGCTTCGCCAGCAGCAGATCCAGCTCACCCCAGCGGCAGCGCCAGTTGCGGCTCACCAGACTCCAGCAACTAGGCAAGTCTTACCAGCAGCGAGCCCAGCTCCGGCAAGGTTTCTGCCCAATACGCGGTCCATAGGCTGACTTTCAGCAGTCCCGCAACACTCAGAAATGCCGACTTCCGTCCTGAACCTCGAAGCCCGTCCCGAGGCGAAGCTCTGCATCCGCCTTCCGCAGAACCAGCTGGAGGAGATCCAGTCCCTGGCCGCAGCCCACAACGTCTCCCTCGCCAAGGCAACCCGCGCTCTGCTCCGCTGCGGCCTTGACGCTTCCGGTCAATCCGGCCGCAGCCAGGGCTGAGCCATGCCAGCAAAGGGAAAGACCCCGCCTCCCGTGCCAGGGGAGAACGGGGCCAGCAGGAAAAAAACACCTTGCGGCAACTCTACCGGCGGATCTGGGCTGGCACTCCACCCTGCTGCTGACTTCCTGCAGCTGCTGGGCAAGGATCCAGCCCAGACCTACTTCCGCACCCTGCAGCGGGGCACCAATCCCAACCGCAGCCGGAGTGGGCGCGACCTGAAGGGGTTCGATCCCGAGGCCCTGGACCACGACAACGCCAGCCAGTCGATCTACTTCGTCAGCGGCAACGCCACCGGCGCTAGCGGCATCAACAAGCGAACGGGCAAGCCCACCCACGCCGTTATTGATGACGACTGCCCGACCTGCACCGCGCTGTTCGTGGAGTGGGATGACAAGCCGATCGAGTGGCAGTTGCAGGCATGGCAGGAGCTGGGCCTGCCCGAGCCCTCGGCGATGGTGGCCACGGGTGGGAAGTCGATCCACTGCTACTGGATCCTGAGCGAGCCCCTGGGCAGCGCCGAGTGGCGGCAGATCCAGGCCCGCCTGATCACGCACTGCGGTGGTGATGAGCAGTGCAAGAACCCCGCCCGCTTGATGCGGCTGCCTGGGTTCGCCTACATCGACAAGACCACCGGCAAGCCCAGCGGGCAGGTGGCCGAGGTGATCCACACCAGCGGCACCCGCTACCGCCCCGATCAGATCGCCTACTACCTGCCCGCCGTGGAGGCGCCAGCACCCGCACCTGGCCCCAGCACCAAGGCCAAGGCCAAGGCCAGCACCAAGGCCACCAACCTGCCGCCCCGGCCCCTGGAGCAGATCAAAGCGGCCGCGCAGTTCATCCCCAAGCGGGTGGTGGGAGGCAACACCTATGAGGAGTGCCGGAACGCCCTATGCGGCTGCGCGGCGGCGCTCTCTGCCATCGGAGAGCCGGATGAGATGGCGCTTGAGCTGCTGGCGCACAAGTGGCCCGACTGGACCACGGCTGAGCAGGTGCTGGCCAGCACCACCACCCGCGAGGCTGCATCGTTCTGGGCCATCGCCCAGGCGCATGGCCTCGAGCTTCGCCGGTCTGAGCGCAGCATCCCGCCGCACCCTCACGAGGCGCCGCATGAGCAGCAGCAGTCGGCAGGGAAGCAGCAACAGAGCACGATCAGGCGCAGCTGGGAGGACCGCAACCGCCGGAAGCTCTCACACTCCAGGGCGATGGAGTGCATGGAGCGCTGCATCGAAGTGCAGGCCAAGGGCGAGCGCAACAGCCTGAGGCGCCGCGCCAGATTGTCGAAGGCGGCCCATGACCTGCAGCTGCAGCGCTACATCAAGGCCCAGGACATCGCTCAGAGAGTGCTGGAGGCGAAGGATGGAGCCGCCGGCAACACCTTTCGAGCGCTGAGCGCCGCCGACCGTGCCGCCATGCCCAAGCCGGTGCTCCGCTGGCTACTGCCTGGCCTGATCCCAGCCAACGACATGACGATCATCGGCGGCAGGCCCAAGGTCGGAAAGACCCGCCTCGCCGTTGCGATCGCCGCCGCTGTGCTTCGAGGTGAAAGCGTGCTCGACCTGCCGCCGCCGTCAGAAGCGCGGCCCGTGGTCCTGGTGACGGATGACCAGTCCGACGGAGACAGCGCCGACATGTTGGAGGCGGTTGGCATGTGGAACCACCCGCGCCTGTTCTGGTCAAAGAGCTTCCGACTGACGGAGGAGAACATCGACGCGCTACTTGATGCGATCAAGGCCAACCCCGGCGCCCTGGTCATCATCGACAGCCTGCGATCAATCGGCCGATCACTGCAGCACGGGGAGAACGATCCAGAGATCGGCGCCGTTCTCTACGACCTGAAGCAAGCGGTCATGGATGCAGGCGGAACCCTGCTGCTGATCCATCACTGCAACAAGGCCATGGACCTCGTTGGCGTGGAGGCACTGAGCGGCCACAACGCCATCTCAGGCGCCGCCAACACGGTCCTGACCATGCACTACCTGCCGGGCGTCAACAACCAGCCCAACAAGGCCATTCCAGACCGCCGCCTGGTGAGGGAGGGGCGATCGGGCGAGGGCTTCGATCTGGTCATCACCCGCGACGGCAGCAGCTTCCGCAAGGTCGGCGGCATGGACGAATGGCAGCAGCAGGCCCAGCAGGCCCAGAAGCTGGAGAAGCTCATGCCGCTCCAGCAGCAGGCGCTGGACGCCCTGAAGGAGAGCGGCGAGTGGTTGACGCGGCGCCAGGTCTGCGAGGCCGTTGGCGTGAAGTGGACAGAGCGCGGCCGCCAGGGCAAGCCAAGGCAGGTTGGCGACGCGCTGACACGGCTGGTGGAGCTGAGAGCCGCCGAATCCACCCGCGCTGGCACCGAAGCGACCTACCGAACTACGTGTGGAGCACAAGAGACAACCGTGACAACCGTGCCAATCAGTGATGCCAAGGGTTCTCAGTGTCACGGGGCAGACCGTGACAACCGTGACAACGATGAGCCGCCCGAGGGATGGCACGGTTGTCACGAAACGGGCCGTGACACTGAGAGCGCAGGCCCTGACTCGGTGGCACGCCTGTCACGCCTGTCACGGCCCCCTCGTGCCCTGGAAGCACAGCCCGAGCTGCTCCCCATCTCACCCGCACTGATCGGACCAGGCGCCGATGCGATGGACGACGACGACGACCCGCACTGGGGACCGCGACGCAGCGCAGCCTGAAGCCCCTGCCACCCCTGAGACCATGAGCCGCGGAGCTGCAGCCCCACTGCGACGGAGAAGCTAAGCAACTAGAACGATCGGCAACTTAAAAGGCTAAGGAACAGAAACTTGCTTTTCTATTTGTATTATTCACGGGTCCCTCTGGGGTGTTACAAATGCGGGTGATTCAACGCCCAAAAGGTGGCTAGCGTAAGCATTTTTAAAAATAGGACAGACACTAACCAAGGCAAGATTGTGGCCAGCAAGAAACAACGATCCCCACCCGCGTCTCAGGAGCGTCCGCGGGGCTGTCCTACTTCACATGATTGCGCGAAAATGGGCGAAAGGCTTTGCCATGCCTGCCGTCAGCTTCAGCGATGCCGCCGCCCACCTGGGCCACTCCAGCCGATCAACGTTGTATCGGCTGCGGGACGAAAACAAGCTGACAGCCTATCTGCGGCCCGGTGGCCGTGGTGGTTCCCAGCTGCTGGAGCTGAGCCCCACGGACCTGCCCAGCCTGCGGCAGCACGTAGAGCGGACGGTACGGCCGCAGATCAACGCCGCCGGGGCCCGCAAGATTGACCACAGCAGCCGCGGCCGTGTTGATCGCCGCTGGGGTGAGGTGGCCGGTCTGCTGTCCGATGCCCTGGCCGACGTTGGCGGCCTGAGCCTGACGGGACCGGAGGCCGCGGCCATTGCCGACGCCCTGCCGGCTGCGGTCTGCGAAGTGTTCGGGGCTGCTGGCGCCGCCCAACTGCGGGAGGCCCTGGCCGAAGCGGTGGGGGCCCTACCTGCCTTCGCTGGGGAGCCGATCGCAGCGCCCGGCGCGGCCGGTTCGGACCCGCTGAGCTTTTACCGGGACTACGGCCGGGTCGAGCCGTACGCCGAGCCCCTGAGGGGTGAGCCCTACTGGCTGGAGGTGGCCGCCTGGGTCAATGCCCTACTGGGCCGCGGCCCTGCTGCTGAACCGCGGGCCGATGGGAGCGCCCCGCCTGAGCCCTACAGCTGGCAGAAGATCGCGGAGATCAGCAACCAAGCGGCCGACGCTGGGGCCGCCGTGGATGCTGGTGCCCGCTTTGACCTGGCCACCTGGGACGCCACGGGAGCGCGTGATCACCTGATCCCTGATACCGCCGCTGGCTGCAGCCTGACGGCTGAACACCTGCGGCTGATGCTGCAAGCGGGCCGGATCCCGGCGGAATTGCGGTCCGAGGCCTTGGCCGCGTTGGCGACCCATGCTCCCGAACCGGTGGCAGCTTTCATGCCGATCTAGCCGAAGTCGAAGTCTCGGAAGATGACAATAGTCTAAATCTCAAGGAAAAGCGCTACATTCTCTATACAAGAAGGACTATTCAGTGACAAACACGAAACCCACTAACAAGATCCTTTCGGAAAGGCCTGAGGGCTATTTATTGGCCGTGGTGGCTGGCGCCTTTGGCGGACCGATTGGTCTAGTGCTCTCTCCAGGTGTGCTTTTCATCCTGAACAAAGTGATGAAGCCAAGCAAGGGCAAACAACCTAACCGCTTTGCGGCGTGGGCTCTTTTCGGCATTATTGGGGTTCCATTAAGCTTGGCCGGATTGGGTCTAATCTTGCCCGATTTTCTAAAGGCTCCCCAAACATTGCGAGGGGGTGACTCAACTATCAATAGCGATAGCTTCACTGTTTCAAATGTACGTATTGAGCCATTTACTGGCAACACGAATGGGGCGGATGTTGCAGGAGCGCTATGGGTGGTTTATGCCGACATATCGAATAAATCAAAAGTATCCGAGAGTCCGAGCAGTGACCTTGCAACAGAGGTGCGAGATTCGTCGGGGAGAGTGTTTAAAGAGGCTGATTTTACTGTCATAAGTAATCAAATATTGGATGAATCTTCCGGTGCTCAAAAGGTTACAAAATTTAGCGATGGCATACTCCCGGGCTCGACTAGAACTAATGTACAGGTCGGGATTTTTGATGTCTCAAATGGGGCTACAGGATTAAAGCTTTGCGCAGGCAGCTTGTTTTCTGAAAAGCAATGTATTAAAAAATAATCCTTCTGCTTGCGCTTGATTTATACTTATTCCGGCAAGCCAAGTAATGCAACGCGTATCAAACCGTACGAGTGACCCAGCTGCTGCACCATGCTGGGATCACTTGAGGGAGCCGCTGCCCCCCCTGGAGAGCCTGCTGCTGGCCCTGGGCCATGCGGCGGTGCAAGTGCCTTCGATTGCCAGTTTGAAGATAGATGCCTACAAAGTGGGGGCTTTCAGAGGTCATCGATGAAGCTCCGTCTTTCTGGCGCCATTGCTGTTGTCCTGCTGGCAGTCGCCATCACGGCGGCCATGCCGCAACGATCATGCGCAGGAGGGAAGGCTGTGTGTTCCCAGTTCCGTACCTGCGAGGAGGCGAAGAAGGCCCTTAGGGAGGGCGCCACAGGCATCGATGGGGACCACGACGGAATCCCCTGCGAGCGGACTCTCTGCGGCAACTGATCTCAGGCCCCAAGCTGACCGGGCACTCCGCGGACGATTCTCAACTGCCGGGCCTGCTGAGAATCAATAAGGGCGCCGGAGGCCCGAAAGGTGGCCGGTTACGGTTCCGCCCTGTCTACACCTAGGTGGTTGCTCTTTTCCTAAAACAGCAACTAGGATGATGGGACGTTCAGAGCCTTCCCGTGAAAATCGACCGCAACGGCAAGGCCACCGCCCTCACCGATGAACAGCTGGCCCTGCTGCTGGAGGCCGCCCCCTCGCCCCGCTACGCCTGCCTCTGGGCCGTCCAACGTTGGACCGCCGCCCGGATCTCCGAAGCCCTGGCCCTGCGCTGGGCCGATGTGAACGGCTGCCTCAGCTACCGGGCCGCCACCACCAAGACCAAGCGCACCCGGCAGGTGCCGATCGTTCCCGCCCTGCGCGAAGCCCTGACCGCCTACCGGGCCGCCTGGGAACTGGAGCACGGCCACGCCCCGGCACCGAGCGAGGCCCTGTTTCCTGCCGCCGGCAGCACCACCACCCCCCAGACCCGGCAGGCCGCCGACAAGGCCCTGCGCCAGACCTGCGCCCGCCTGGGCCTGGAGGGAGTCTCAACCCATACCTTCCGCCGGAGCCTTGCCCAGTCCGCTGTGGGCCGTGGGGTGCCCCTGCACGTCGTCCAGAAGCTCACCGGCCACAAGTCGCTGGGCAGCCTGGGCGAATACCTGAGCGCTACTGAATCCGAGGTGCTGGCGGCCATCGGCGGCTGATCCGGCCCCAGGCCCTCCAGCTGCTGAGGCCGCGGCCGCCCTGGCCGGCCACCTCGGCGGCCCGAAGGAAGGGTGCGCGGGACAGGCGCCTACAGAAGTGCCTGATGGGCTGTCGGATGATGCGCCTATGGGTGCGACTGAGCGGGCCAGGCGCGACGTTGACGATTGCCAATCTTGTGGAGGACTGAGAGGAGTCCTAGCTGGCCTCTCTTGCACTTCTTGTCGCTTCCCGCTTAGGAATCGCCACAGAAGTGCTTGTTCACTTGAATTTCCGTTGATATTCTTGCTTTAAACCATCGATCGAATTCAGCGCAAGGCTTGATGCTATGCATTTTTTGAACTTGCTGTAGCAGTCATTTTTGTCGCCATCCTTCCGTGGATAGCCCAGCCAAAGAAAAATAATTACCTTGAAACCATCTATTTCTAATGCCCTGAAGAACAGTCGATATCTTTTGTCTATGCCCTTCTTTTTGACGCGGCCGTAGTTTTTAAGGTCGTCCCTTAACCTGAAATCATCGTGGTAAGGATTTGATGGAACAAGTTCTTGAATGGCTCGCGCAACTGCCGCAAGTTGCTTAACCATAGGATGAGTCTTGTATCCAGCCTCAGTCAATTGACCTTTGTCTACCCTTGCTCTTTGCTTTTCTGCAATTTTCTCGAGACTATCAAGTTGCTGGTCAAAATACTTACCATAAAATATATGCCAGCCATTCTTAATGAATTCCTCCTTCATTTCGTCGAATGGAGGATCTTCGTTTTTTAAATCAGTCGTCAATCAGAACGCCTGCAGTAAGCTTGGCGAGTCGTTCGGATCTCGAAACTGTATGAACAACAATTCCATCGTCGCTAGACAAGGAATCTTGAAGAAGAAAGTCTAGAAAGCATGTGAGCATTTTCGGATTTTCCAGCTCGTCATCATCTGTTGCAGTTGCTCCGCTCTTGTCGTACTCACGCGACAGAGCCTTGTAGTCAGGAGTTTCGGTAGAGACGACGCCGCTACCGACAAGGGCTTGTGCGAGTGTCATTGGGTGATGAGCCATAGAGCTGAGGCTGCCAAGGAGCTCCAGGTTCTACGGCTGAGGTGGTGGGTTGATCAGAATCATAGATGACCCTGAGGTTTTAGTCGATCACGCCGGTCCAGGAGCGTCAAGAATCGTTCAAAAGCACTGCCTTGCATACGGTCTCGGTTGTGACCAAGTGCTGCCAAGGAGTATGCGGTGGCCGGCCCTCTCACACTTTCTCTCACACCTGGGAGTCACCAACGGCAAGCGTCAGCCTGTGGCTGCCTGAGCCGCGAGACGGTCCATCACGGCCTGGGGCACCCCCTTGAGGTGGAACTCACCTCCTGGAACCACTACGCCGCCGTCCGGTAGGTGGATCGGCTTGAGGCCACCCACCGACAGTTGGGTGATGGTCCCAGGCCCCTTGGCCAGGGTGAGCCTCACCCCGAGCGTGGACACCCAGTTGTTGAACTTGCGCCGCTCAACAACGTCATGCCGGTCGGTGGCCAGGAACCCTTCCACCCGCTCACGGATCTGCGCCGCCATGGCATCGCCGCTGGGTTTGGCGTCCAGCTGCTGGAGCTGGTGACGCACCCCGTCGCGCTCACGTTCGACTGCCTCAGCCTTGGCCGTGGCCTCCCTGGCACCCTTCACCAGCATCTCCACCGCCTCAGGGCTCAGCGGGGTGGCAAGGTTGCCCTCCAGCGTCTGAGCCGTTCCACGATGCTGCGCTGCCAGTGCATCAAGCTCCCGCTCCTTGGCCAACAACTGGCGCCTCTGGTGGCTGTGTGAGGGCCTGTGGAAGTACCTGTCCCATCGCTGACCCATGAAGGCCCTTAGCAGCCATTTTTCGTCGTAGGGGTGATTCGGTTCGGTGCATGTGCCGTTGATCTTCCCCAGGCACCGCAGGTATTCGTAGACCTGCCCTATGTGGCGCTTCCCCCCGATCAGGTGGGTGAGGCCCCTGCCGCAGCTGCAGAAGACCACCCCCTGGAAGATGTTGTGGAGGTGCTTCCCTCGACCGTGGCGGCCCTTCTTGTTGTCTCGCTCATGGATCAGAGCGCGGCACTGATCGAAGTCGCTCACGCTGACGATCGGCGGGAAGTAGCCAGGGGAAACCTGAACCACTTCGCCTCGATTCAGCCATGCCCGCTCCCCCAACACCCGCCGATCCATAAGCGACTTGCGGACCATGGCGAAGGTGAATGGCTTTCCGGTTGTGGAGGTGGAGCCCTCCCGGTTCATCACCTTTGCTGTCTCGGCCATGCCGAACCCTTCGAGGCACAGCTCCACCATCCGCCTGACGATGGCCTCCTTCCCATTCGGCGTGAAATCCTGCGCCGCCGCGTCCCAGTCACACCAGAACGGCCTGGGCCATGCAGTCTTCTCACCCCGCGCCCTGGCCCGTGCCGCCGCCGCCTCGCCCCGTTCGCTGTTCTTCTGGCTGTAGTCGTGCGCGGCATCCCGCCTCACCAGCAGCTGGAGGCGAACGTCCAGCCGGCTGTCGTAGGTGGCCCGATCAACAATCAGATCATCCCGGACGATGCCGAGCGCCAGGCCCAGGGCGAACAGCTCCCCGAGCATCGCCTCCTGGTAGCTGGTGGCCCTGCGGCTGAAACGATCCAGATCCTCGACCACCAGCACCGCACCATCAGGCACCGCACCCGCTTGTGCTGCCTCCAGGAAGACCCCCAGCGCCCCACGCTTGCGGTTGCTGCCACGGAAGGCTGAGACGCCCGCATCCTGGAGGTGATCGTTCGCAGGGGTGAGGCCATGGCGCTCACAGAACGGCAGGAAAGCATCGGTCTGGCGCTCCAGGCCGTCGCGGTTCTCGGTGGTCTGCCTCTTGGTGGACACCCGCGCATAGGAGAACGCGACCCGAGATCCAGCCACTTCCTGGCCTGTCCGTTTCGCCCCTGGGGAGGGCCTCGCTGGTGTCGCTGCCCTGGTGGCTCTAGTGGCAGGGGATGCGCTGCGAGGCATGGTTTCTAGGTGTCTTGGTTAAAACCTTACTAGTAGCCAGCCCGTGGCCTCCAGCAGTCCCAGCACCCAGTCTTCAGCCCAGGCACCCGCGCGTTGTCGATTGTTGCTTCCCATGCCAGCTCGGCCTCCGCTCCCAGGGTTCCCCCCACCGGCCGTGACTAAGGTTTGAGTAGCCGTATCGAGAGCCATGGCTGTTCTGCTGGCCTCACTGCTGGCCTCTCTTCTCACCGCTCTTTTCTGGCTGTCGCCGGCTCTGAGCGCGCCGGCCTTCGCGGCCATGGACTACGCCAAGCAGGTGCTGATCGGCCAGGATTTTTCCCACACCGACCTGCGCGAGGTCACCTTCAACCTCACCAACCTGCGGGACGCCGACTTCACTGGGTCCGATCTGCGCGGCGCCAGCCTGTTCGGAGCCAAGCTCCAGGACACCAGCTTCCGCGACGCCGACCTGCGCGACGCCACCCTTGATTCAGCCATCTTCGACGGCAGCGATCTCACCAACGCCTTGCTGGAGAACGCCTTTGCCTTCAACACCAAGTTCCGGGGCGTGACGATCGAAGGAGCCGATTTCACCAATGTGCCCCTGCGCGCCGACGCCCTCAAGAGCCTCTGTGCCCAGGCCAGCGGCACCAACCCCGTCACGGGCCGGCTCACCCGCGACACACTGGGGTGCTCCTGACGCTGCCTCTGCGATGGCCTTTGATCCCCGCAGCCTGGAGCGCCTGAAGGAGCTGGGCCGCCGCCTGCCCCAGCCCCTGCCTGTGCCGGCACAACCCCCCGCTGCGACCGCAGTACCTGCCAGCGAACGGCGCCACCGGGTGGAAACAGAAACCGACCCCGAGGCCCTGTTCCACGAATTGATGCAGGTGAGTCCTGACGGCACGGTGCCGCCCCATCTGCTGGAGCGGCTTCGCCAGGCGGAGGAGCAACGACTGCAGGCCGCCCGTGGTGCAGCTGCGCTACCCCCTGGGTCGGCCCCCAACCGGCCCCAGCCGACAACGTCGGCAGGCCCGGCCCGCAAGCCAACTCGGCCCGCGGTGCTCGGTCAGCGGGACCCCCGCACCGCCGCCGAACACCCGGATCTCTACACCGCCTTCCAGCAACTGCTGCTGGAAGGCGACGAGGACTGACCCGCCGAACCTTAGTACATCTGTACTAGCCTGAGGCGCCCGCGGCTGGACCCCATGCGCCTCCCTTTGGTCACTGAATCGGTGGCGGCCGGCTTCCCCAGCCCCGCCGACGACTACATCGACAGCGGCATCGACCTCAACGAGCAGCTGATCCGCCACCCCAGCAGCACCTTCTTCCTGCGGGTCAGCGGCGAGTCGATGGGCGGCGCCGGCATCCAGCACGGCGACCTGCTGATCGTGGACCGCAGCATTGAACCCAGGCCCGGCCGCATCGTGGTGGCGGTGCTGGAGGGGGGCTTCACGCTCAAACGCCTGGCCTGGCACCGGGGCCGCCTGCGGCTGGAGGCGGCCCACCCCTCCTACCCCCCCCTGGAGCTGGAGGGTGGCGGCGACGTGCAGATCTGGGGCGTGGCCGTGCACGTGATCCACCCGCTCTGAGCCGTCGCCACCATGGTCCAGGCGATCGCCCTGATCGACGGCAACAACTTCTACGCCGCCTGCGAGCAGGCCCTCGATCCCAGCCTGCTGGGGCGGCCGCTGGTGGTGCTCTCCAACAACGACGGCATGGTGGTCTCGCGCAGCGCCGAGGCGCGGCGGCTGGGGATCGCCATGGGCCTGCCCTACTTCAAGCTCCGGCCCGTGCTGGAGCGCCATGGGGTGGCGGTGCGCAGCTCCAACTACGCCCTCTACGGCGACATGAGCCAGCGGCTGATGTCGCTCCTGGGGGCGGCCAGTGAGGAGTTGGAGGTGTATTCGATCGACGAGGCCTTCGCCCGGCTGCACCGCCCCGCCGGCGGCGACCTGGGTCCCTGGGCCCGGGAGCTGCGCACCCGCATCCGCCAGGACCTGGGGCTGCCGATCGCCATCGGGCTGGCCTCCACCAAGGTGCTGGCCAAGGCCGCCAACCGCCTGGCCAAGGGCCACCCTGGCCAGGCCGGCGTGCTCGATCTCGGCAGCGGGCAAGCCAGCGACGACTGGCTGGAGCGGGTGGCGATTGAGGACGTCTGGGGCATCGGCCGGCGGCTGTCGCGCTGGTGCCGGCTGCGGGGCATCGCCAACGCCCGCCAGCTTCGGGACATGCCCACGGGCGAATTGCGGGCCCGCTGCGGCGTGGTGGGGGTGCGGCTGCAGCTGGAGCTGCGGGGGGTGGCCTGCCTGCCGCTGCAGCAGGGCGTGCCCGCCAAGCAGGAAACCTGTGTGAGTCGAAGCTTCAGCCGACCCGTGGAGGATCTGGAGGACCTGCGCCAGGCGGTGGCCACCTACGTGGTGCGGGCGGCCGAGAAGCTGCGGCGCCAGCGCCAGTTGGCCGGAGCGCTCACGGTGTTCGCCCGCACCAGCCCCTTCGCCGACGGCTTTTACAGCCAGGCCGCCAGTGTGCGCCTGCCCCTGGCCAGCCAGGACACCGCCGTGCTGCTGGCGGCCGCTCTGCCGCTGGTGGGCCGCCTGTACCGGCCCCGCAAACGTTTTCAGAAGGCGGGGGTGCTGCTGCAGGAGCTGCAGGGGGAGGAGTTGCTGCAGCAGCACCTGCTGGTGAACCAGAGCCCGGAGCAGCAGGTCCGCCGGGCGGCGCTGATGGAGACGGTGGACCGGCTCAACGGCCGCCACGGTCGTGGCACGGTGCAATGGGCCGCCTGCGGCCTCGATCCGGTCTGGGCGATGAAGCGAGAGCGGCTTTCCGGTGCCGCCACCACCCGCCTGGAGCACGTGCCGGTGGTGTGGGCCTGAATCAGCGGTTGCGCGGAGGCAAAGGATGCCCGACGCGCAGCTGCCGGCGCCAGCGACCGGCCTGGAGCCAGCTCAGGCCGGCCAAAAGGGCCACGGCCAGAGCGGTGGCGGCGGCAGGGCTGGGCCCCCACCAGGCGGCCCCCAGCAGGGCCAGCGGCCCGATGACCGCCACGGTCGGACGCAGCTGAGCCAGGCGGCGGTCGGCGCCTCGGCAACTGCGGCAGTGGCGTGTGTGGCTCTCGTAGCGCTCCAGCAGGGGCGTCTCGCCCAGGCGCTCCGGCAGGGGGGCCTCCCCGAAGGGGCCGCCGCCCACGGCGCTCACCCAGTCGTGGAGAGCGCGCACGTAGGTGTCCGCGCGGGTGGCCAGGTGGCAGGAGCGCACCAACTCCTCGCCGCCACCGCGTTCCTCCAGCACACGCTCCTGGACATGCAGGAACAACTGGTCGTCTTCGAGCACCACGTGGTTGCCCAGGTGCTGCAACCACTCCGGCCGCAGATTGATCAACCGCCCCGGCCAGGGAGAGCCAAAGCGGAAGGGCAGGCGCACGAGCAGGCGGCACTGCCCACGCCGAATCGGCGTGGCATACACAACGGTCTGAAAACGGAGCGGGCCTTTGCCCTGGAGGTCATGGACCATCAGGCAGGGAGCCGTGAACACGGTGCTTTGGCTGCCGAGGCTGCCCTGGCGCGGACCCTCCGGCCAGACCCCGGTGAACCCCTGGGGCCCGCTGGAGGTGAGCTCCAGGGCCACCGGCCCGGCCGATTCACGCTTGCCGACGGTGGCGTGGTGGGTGAAAGGCACATGGCTGACGTCCAGCACGTTCTCCAGCAGCGTCAGGGCGTCATAGGGGAGATCGCGGAAGGAGTCCTGGACGGTCCAGCTGCCCGGGTCCTCCTCCAGCCAGGGCAGCAACGGCAGGGGCACGCTGGCGGCCTCGGCGGGATCACCGGCAAACACGAACAGCAACCCCTGAGCAAGGGCGGTGGCGTAGGGGCGGCAGCGGCTGCGGGGGGTGTCGATGCTGATGCCGGGGTCGGCCTGGGGAATGGCGGTGCAGTGGCCCTGGCCATCGAAACTCCAGCCGTGATAGGGGCACTCCAGTTCGCCGCGATCATTGAGCCGTCCCTGGGACAGGGGCACCAGCCGATGGGGACAGACATCGGCAAAGGCACGCCACTGACCACTGGGCGCTTCCGGACTCGCCTGGCGATCGAACCAGAGCACCAGGTCATCGCCCAGCAGGGTGAAGGCCGAGGGGCGATCCAGCTCCAGATCCTTCGAGAACGCCACCGGGTACCAACTACGGCGCCAGATGTGATCAGGTTCCACGGGGACCCATCAACGGCGTGAAGTGCTCACCCACCAGGGCGGTGACAAAACCGGTGGCCTGGGCATCGGCCGCCGCCACATGCCAGAGATAACGGCCCCGGGGCAGCGTCTCGGTGTTCCGGTCGTAGATCCTCAGCCAACCGAAACTGGTGCCGAGGGTCCAGTGCACATGGCTTCCCTCGGGGGGGATCTCATCGGGGGCTGGCAGGCGCTCGAGCAACTGGGTGTAGGTGGTGAACACATAGCCGCGCAGATCCGGTTCAGCGGCGGGTGCCTGGGGCGACGGGGGGGACGAAGGACCGGGGGCGTCAGGGGAAAACTCGCTCATCGCTCCTGGGTTCGTCAAAAGAGCCGGTGCCGGGGACACGACCGACCGGCGCCAGTCTCACGCATCGGCGCGGCGGCTGCGGCGCTCAGCTGGCCTGGCGCAGCACTTCCTCCAGCCCGGCGCAGCGCTGGCGATCCAGATGGCCGATGTGCTTGCGCTCGTTGTAGTAGAGCTCCTGAAAGCGCAAGGCGTCGCCGTTGAGCTCGGCGAACATCACGGCGATCCGGGATTCCATGTCGAGGCCCACGGGGCTCAGGGCCGCTGCGATGGATGGCTCGAGAGCAGCCGGCTCGCAGCGCTCGTGATCCTCCTGCTGCAGCAGCTGGGCGATGCATTGCTCGAGCGTCTGGAGCCGCTGGGAGCGCCAGGCATCGAGCAGGTGGCGGCAACGTTTGAGGCTGCGCTGGCGCTCCAGTGCCGCCGTGGTGCCCCGCAGCTGCAACAGCGGCTGGGCCAGCCCCAGGCGCTGAAGCTCGCTGGGCTCCAGCAGGGGGGTGAGCCGGTTGAGCAGGACGCTCTCCTCCACCAGCAGCCGGTCGGCCAGGAGCTGGGGCAGATCCAGATCAGCCAGATCGCTGCCGGGATCGCTGCCGCGGTTGACCGCCTCCAGCCGGCCGGCGCCGAGGTTGTCTTCCTCGATCTCACAGAGGGTGGCCCAGAGCAGGCGGTGGTGTTGGAGGGCAAACTCATCGAGTTCCCGCTGGCGCAGTTCGCGGCGGATCGCGCCGCGGTACGGGCCGCAGTGGAGGTAGAGGCGCAGCAGTTCCGCCTCGGCCCTCTCCCGCTGGCCGATCTCACCGGGCTGCTCCCAGCGGGCCGCGCGGCCGTGCCAGCGCTGACCCTTCACCTGCAGTCGCAGGTCGTCTTCGAGCTGGCGGGCGACGCGGGCCTGGCCACCGGAGAGGCGCTCAGCCACCTTCTGCAGGTAGTGGCTGCGCAGGGCGCTCTGGGGCAGCTTGCCCAGCAGGGCCACCAGGGCCTGAACCGCCTGCTGGAACTGTTCGGCCTTGGCAAGGTCTTGGCCCTCGAGAGCCTGCTCGATCTGCCAGTCGAGCCACTGGGGCGCCTGCTCCAGCAGGGCGCGGTACTCCCCCGCTCCGTGCTGCTTGAGAAACTCATCCGGGTCCTTTCCGGCGGGAAGTTGCAGCACCCGCAGCTCCAGTTGACCCTGCAGGGCCAGCTGCTCCACTTCGCCGATCGCCCGCTGGGCCGCCCGCACCCCCGCCCCGTCGGTGTCGAAGTTGAGCACCAGGCGGCGGCTGTCGCAGCAGCGGCAGAGCTGGGTGATCTGCTGGCTGCTGAGGGCCGTGCCGAGGGACGCCACCGCGTTGGTGATGCCGGCGGCGTGGAGGGCGATCACATCGAAGTAACCCTCCACCACCACCGCCTGGTCGTCCTTGCGGATCGCGGCGCTGGCGCGATCTAGCCCGAACAGATGCTTGCCCTTCTCGAACACCTCCGTCTCCGGGGAGTTGAGGTATTTGGGCTCGGCCCCATCAAGGCTGCGGCCGCCGAAACCGATCACCCGGCCCTGACGGTCGCGGATCGGCACCATCACCCGGTGGCGGAAGCGGTCATAGAAGCCGCGGCTGTTCTCGGCCGACGCACCCTTGCGCGGCACCACCAGACCGGCGGCCTCCAGCAGCTCGGGGGCGAACCCCTCCACCTGCTGCAGGTGACTGAGCAGCCCATCCCAGCGTTCGGGGGCGTAGCCCAGCTCGAAGGACTCCAGGGTGGTTTCGCTCAGGCCCCGCTGCTCCTTGAGGTAGGCCAGGGCGGAGGCCCCCTCCGGGCTGCGCAGCTGGGCGCGGAACCAGCCGCTGGCCAGGCCCAGCACCCGGTGCAGCTGCTCCTGGCGTGAGAGCTTCTGGCGCAGGCGCTCCTGCTGGGGGCCATCAAGGGTCTCGACGGGCAACTGGTACTTGCGCGCCAGTTCCAGAACCACATCGCTGAAACTGTGGCGCTGCAGCTCCATCAGGAACTTGATCGCGTTGCCGCCGGCGCCACAGGAAAAGCAGTAGTAGAACTGCTTGGCCGGTGAGACCGTCATCGACGGCGATGTGTCGTCGTGGAAGGGGCAGATCCCCACGAACTCGCGCCCCTTCTTCTTGAGCACCACGTGCTCTCCCACCACATCGACGATGTCAGCACGCTCCTTGACGGCTTCGATCGTGCGGGGGTGGAGGCGCGGCAGGCTCAAGGCGGTGGATCCGGCACACCACCGGTGGAGTCCGGCGGAGTCCCATTCTGCCCCAGGACACCAGAAGTGGGGAGGGGAAGGCCAGGCCCTGCTGTGGATGCTCTCCAGTGCCCTGGCCTTCAGCCTGATGGGGGTCTGCGTCAAGGCGGTGGGCAGTCGCCTGCCTCTGGCGGAGGTGGTACTGGCCCGGGCCCTGGTGAGCGTGGGCCTGAGCTGGTGGCTGCTGCGCCGCCGCAACCTGCCGATCTGGGGCAAGCGCAAGGGGATGCTGATCCTGCGGGGCGTGATCGGCACGGCGGCCCTGGGCTGCGTCTACGGCGCCCTCACCCAGCTCCCGTTGGCCTCGGCCACGGTGCTCCAGTACCTCTACCCGACGTTCACGGCCCTGCTGGCCTGGGCCACCCTGCGGGAGCACCTGGCCCCGCAGCTGCTGCTGGCCATGGCCCTGGGCTGGCTGGGGGTGCTGGTGGTGGCCCAGCCCAGCTGGCTCACCGGCCAGGCCAGCGCCCTGCCGCTGCTGCCACTGCTGTTTGGGGTGGCTGGAGCCGTGCTCACGGCCCTGGCCTACGTCAGCGTGCGTGCCCTCGGGCGCAGCGAGCATCCATTGGTGATCGTCTTCTATTTCCCACTGGTGGCGATCCCGCTCACCCTTCCTTTGGTGGCGCTCCACCCGGTGTTGCCCACGACCACGGAGCTGCTCTGGCTGGTGGGGGTGGGGCTGTTCACCCAACTGGGGCAGATCGGGCTCACCAAGGGCCTGATGGCCCTGCCGGCGGCCCGGGCGACGGCGATGAGCTACGCCCAGGTGATGTTCGCGGCCCTCTGGGGCTGGCTGTTCTTCGCTGAGCGCCTCAGCGGCTGGACCATGCTGGGAGCCGCCCTGGTGCTCTGCGCCACACTTCTCAGCCTGGGCGTTCCCCCGACAGGGGCAAGGGATAGGTCAGCCAGTTCTGGCTGACGCCGTCACTTGTGCCGCTGGGGCGTGCCAGACGCCAGCTCTGTCCCTTCTCGCCCCGCTGCAGGAAGAGCTCAAAGGGGCTGTCGACGCGGATCGGATCGCCGGCCAGGCGCCAGTCGAAGCGGCCTTCGAGGCGGAGACCGCGCTGGTCGCCGATGGTCACGGCCTGCTGCTGCTCCACGCGCACCCGACTCACCTCAGGCAGGCCGGTGGGCTCAAGGGCGAGGGCCTCGGCAATCGAGCGTTGGGTCAGGGCAATCTGCAGCCCAAGGGCCTGGAGCAGCACGCGGTGCGGGGGCTGGGCGAGGCGATCACAGCCGCCAAGCGCCAGCAAAGTGCTGAGTCCCAGAGCGATCAGGACGGTACGCAGGCGGGCCGGGGTTGGCAGACCGGGCAGCATGGGGGCCTTCTTAGGTCCCCCCATGATCGGCTGGCTGCAAGGGCAACTCGCCGACCGCTGGCAACAGGGCAGCCGCCACGGCCTGCTGCTGCTCTGCCATGGGGTCGGCTACGAGGTGCAGATCACCAGCCGCCATTGGACGACGTTGCCGGCCACCGGAGCTGAGCTCGCCCTGGCCACTCACCAGATGATCCGCGAGGACGCCTGGACCCTCTATGGCTTCGCCGCCCGGAGCGAACGGGATCTGTTCCGCGAGCTGGTGGCCGTGAGTGGGGTCGGGCCACAGATGGCGGTGGGACTTCTGGGCTGCCTGGAACCCCGTGAGCTGGTGCGGGCGATCGTGCAGGCGGACCTGCGCCTGCTCAGTTCGGCCCCCGGGGTGGGCAAGCGCACCGCCGAGCGCCTCTCGGTGGAGTTGCGGGGCCGGCTTGAGGAACGCTTTGGCGCGGAGTCGCTGGGGCTTGAGCCAGGCCGCGAGCGGGCGCCGGATCGCGTCTGCAAGCTCGAGATGGATCTCGATGGGCCCGCCCTGCAGGGCCCCACCCGCGACGAGGTGCAGCTCACCCTCAGCGCCCTGGGCTACGAAGCACTGGAGATCAACCGTGCCCTGAGAGCCGTTGGCGGCCAGGGCCTCGAGGCCAGTGCCGGCGCCGATGTCTGGTTGCGGGAATCCCTGCGCTGGCTCTCAAGGCCGGCGGCCTGATCGAGGGGCGCATGGGGCGGTAAGTTGTTGGTTTGCTCCGTCAGGGCCAGACGCCGCGCATGCCGCTCGACACCACCAAAAAGCAGGAACTCATCAACACCCACCAGACCCACGGCACCGACACCGGTTCCGCGGAAGTGCAGGTGGCCATGCTGAGCGAGCGCATCACCCAGCTCACCGGACACCTGCAGCAGAACAAGCACGATTTCTCCTCGCGCCAGGGTCTGCTCAAGCTGATCGGACGCCGCAAGCGTCTGCTCTCCTACCTGCGCTCCATCAGCGAGACCCGCTACGGCAATCTGATCAAAACCCTGGGCATCCGGGGCTGAGGTCGGCCATGGGACGCCAGAAGAGCGCTCAGGGAGGCCTAGGCCGTGACCCCGGCGCCAACAAGGCCAGTAGCTCGGCGGCGTCCCGATCGCCTGCGGCGGGGTCCCCCCGGAAGGCCAAAGCGCCAGTCCCCCAGGGCATTCCCCAGTCCGTGGCCAATCGCATGGCGCGCCGCATCGCTCTGGCCACCGGCCTGCCCACGTTGATGGGAATGGGCGTGTTCGTGGGCAGTTACCTGCTGGTTAGCCAGGGACGGCTCGACATCCCCACGGGCGTCACCCTGGTGAGTTCGGGGGCTCTGTTCCTGCTCGGCCTGGTGGGGCTCAGCTACGGCGTGTTCTCCGCCAGTTGGGAGGAGACCCCCGGCAGTCTGTTGGGTTTCGAGCAGATCGGCTTGAACCTCTCGCGCCTGCGCGCAAGCGGCCGCTCCTGAGCTCGGAGCTCAGCTGGCCATGGGTGAACTGAGCCGGGCCGAAAAGGCCGCCTGGGCCAGGGTGCCCATGGCGGCGCTGGCGTCGTTGACGCAGAACTGATGCCCCAGACGCACGTAGCGGGTCTCGTGGTCGCGCCGAACCAACGCCACCACCGGCACCCGCCGGCAGGCCTGCTCCTGCTCGTTGCGGTGCTGCGTGAGGCACTCCCTGAGACGATGCTGCACGGCGATGTCGTTGGCCTGCTCGGCCGGGAGCTCCACCAGTAACACCTGCAGATCGTCAATGGCGCGGCAATCGTCAACGATCAGCTGCACCCGATCGTCGCGACGATCGACGCTCGCCCAGATCATCAGACGGGCATCCACCATCAGGTGGTCCGCCAGACGCGCATAGGTCTTGGGAAAGACCACCGCTTCGCAGCTGCCGCTGAGGTCTTCGAGTTGCAGCACCGCCATGCGGTCCCCCTTGCGGGTATTGACCTGACGGATCTCCGGCACCATCGCGACCACGCTGACGCGGGCCTTGTCGGGCTGCTCCTCCAGGCTGGCCAGGCCGATCGGTGAGAGCAGACGCAACGGCCGGGTGAGCTGCTTGAGCGGGTGATCGGAGAGGTAGAAGCCCACCAGCTCCTTCTCCAGCCTCAGTTTTTCGCTGGGGGGATAATCGGCCACCGGGGCCGCCTTGGGAGCGGTGCTGAGGTCAGCGATGGCGGCGGGGGGGATTCCGGCGGGACCATCGCCTGCGGGAGCCTGGCTTGCAGGAACAGCCGAGGCGAACAGATCGAAGAGGTTGCCCTGGCCGCTGGCGCGGTCCTTGGCACGGGAGCTGGCCCAATCCAGGATCAGATCCAGGTCGGCCATCAGCTGGGCCCGGTTGGCCTTGGGCTCAAGGCTGTCGAGGGCACCGCCGTGGATCAGTGATTCCAGGCCACGGCGGTTGAGGGCGTTGCTGGCCAGGCGATCACAGAGGTCGGCCAGGGAGAGGAATGGGCCGTTGGCGCGTTCCTCGATCAGGGTGCGGATGGCGCCATCGCCCAGGTTGCGGACGGCCGAGAGGCCGAACAGGATGCGCTCGCCGGTGGGGGTGAAGTCGATGCCGGAAGCATTCACATCGGGAGGCATCACTTCGATGCCCATGGCGTTGCAGTTGGAGATGTAGCGCTGAACCTTGTCGGCGGCGCCAGCGTTCACCGTCAGCAGGGCGGCCATGTAAGCCACCGGGTAGTGGGCTTTGAGGTAAGCGGTTTGGTAGGTGACGGCGCCGTAGGCGGTGGAGTGGCTTTTGTTGAAACAGTATTCAGCGAACAACACCATCTGCTCGAACAACCCTTCGGCCACTCGTTGATCAACGCCCCGTTCGGTGGCGCCCTGCACGAACAGGCTCTGGTGCTTCTCCATCTCGCTTTTCTTCTTCTTTCCCATCGCCCGCCGCAGCAGGTCGGCCTCACCGAGGGAATAGCCGGCCAGATCCTGGGCGATGCGCATGATCTGCTCCTGATAGACCATGATTCCGTAGGTCTCCTTGAGGATCGGCTCCAGGCCAGGACAGGCGAAATCAATGGCCTCGCGGCCGTGCTTGCGGTTGATGAACTTGGGAATCAGCCCCGCATCCAGGGGGCCAGGGCGGTAGAGCGCCAGGATTGAGGAGATGTCCTCGAGCGAAGAGGGCTTGAGGTCGCGCACGATCTGGCGCATGCCACTGGATTCCAGCTGGAAGATTCCCTCCAGATCACCGCGAGCCAGCAGGGCGAAGGTGCTTGCATCCTCGGGGGGGAGGCGATCGGGATCGATCCGCTCACCGATCTGATCGCGTACCAGCTCGATGGTTTTTTCGATCATCGTGAGGTTCTTCAGCCCCAGGAAGTCCATCTTCAGGAGGCCCATGGCCTCGACATCTTCCATGTAGTACTGGGTGATCACCTGGCCGTCGTTGTTGCGCTGCAGGGGCACCAGCTCATCGAGCGGTTCGGCGGCGATCACCACGCCCGCCGCATGCACCCCGAAGGTCTTGTTGGTGCCCTCAATGCGCCGGGCCATGTCAACCCAGCGGCGTACGATCGGATCCTTCTCGTACTTCTCGCGGAACTCAGGAGCCGGTGAGTCTGGCCCGATCATCTGAGCCAGCTTGGCGGGCTTGCCGCGCACCACGGGGATCAGTTTGGCCAGACGGTCGGCGTCGCCGTAGGGGATGTCGAGCACCCGGGCGACATCCTTGAGCACCGCCTTCGAGGTCATGCGGTTGAACGTGATGATCTGGGCTACTTTGTCTTCGCCGTAGCGCTTGGTGACATACTCGATCACCTCGCTACGGCGTTCAATGCAGAAGTCGGTGTCGATGTCCGGCATCGACTTGCGCTCAGGATTCAAGAAGCGCTCGAACAACAACCCGTTGCTGACCGGATCGATGTTGGTGATCCCCAGGGCATAGGCCACCAGCGAGCCCGCCGCCGAGCCCCGGCCTGGGCCAACGGGGATGCCGTGATCGCGGGCAAAGCGGATGTAGTCCCAGACCACCAGGAAGTAGGTGGGGAAACCCATCTGCTCCATCACCTGCAGTTCGAAGGCCAGCCGCTCGCCATAGGTGGGATCGATGGGGTCGGTGGCTGTGAGTTCAAGGCGCTGGCGCAAGCCCTGATCCGCCACTTCGGTGAGATAGCTGACCGGCGTGTGACCTTCAGGGATCGGGAAGCGGGGCATCTGGTAGCGGCCCAGGATGTCGTAGGGCTCCACCTTGTCCGCCACCTTGGCCGTATTGGCGATCGCTTCAGCCACCAGCTCCGGCTCGAGGTGGTCGGCGAACAACCGACCCATCTCCGCTTCACTCTTGATGTATTCGGTGCCCGTGTAGCGCAGGCGCTTCTCGTCGCTGACGAGCTTGCCGGTGAGCACGCAGAGCAGGGCGTCGTGGGCCTCCACATCGGCACTGCTGAGGTAGTGGGCGTCGTTGGTGGCGATCAGCTCGATGCCCAGCTCGGCGGCGATGCGCACCATCTCCACGTTGACGATCCGGTCTTCCGGGGAGCCGTGGTCCTGGATCTCCAGATAGAAGTCGCCACCGAAGCGCTCCTGATACCAGCGGGCCACATCCCGGGCCACCTCGGGGCGGCCCCGCAGGATCGCCTGGGGGATCTCACCGCCGAGGCAGGCGGTGGCCACGATCAGGCCCTCGCTGTGGCGCTCCAAACTGGCCTTGTCGATGCAGGCGCGCGCAAAGATGCCCCGCCCGCGCATGCCCCTCAGGTGGCTGAGGCTGGTGAGCTTCACCAGGTTGCGGTAGCCGGTGTCGTTCTTGGCCAGCACCACCAGGTGATAGCGCCGCTCTCCTTTGACCCACGGATCCTCGATCGAACCGTTGATCACATACATCTCGTTGCCGATGATCGGCTTGATGCCGGCCTTTGTGCAGAGCTTGAGCAGTTCGATCGCGCCATACATGACGCCGTGGTCAGTGAGCGCCAGGGCTGGCATGCCCAACTCCACAGCCCGCTCCACCATGGCCGGCAACTGACTCGCCCCGTCAAGAAGGCTGTAGTCGCTGTGATTGTGGAGGGGGACGAAGGCCAAGGCGATCAAGCGCAGGGCGCCACCACAGGTTGGGCTCAGATTACAGACAACCACCAGATGTGGTGGCGTCCCCGGGAACTGCTTTCAACGCTCGGTGGCCACCGTGGTGACCTCAGCCGATCAGCTGACCCTCGGGCCTGCTCTCCATCACCCGCGCCGCCTGTTCGTAGTGGTGAGCCACCTGAAGCAACCGTTCCTCCTGAAGCACCCCGGTGATCAGTTGCACCCCGATCGGAAGACTGGCGTCATCGAAACCGCAGGGCAGGCTGATCGCCGGCAGACCAGCCAAGTTGGCAGGGATCGTCAGCAGGTCGGCCAGGTACATGGCCAGGGGGTCATCGGCGTTGTCACCGCCGCGGAAGGCCGTGGTGGGGGAGGTGGGAGTGAGCAACACATCAACACGCTCGAAAGCAGCGTCGAAATCCCGTCGAATCAGGGTGCGCACCTGCTGCGCCTTCTTGTAAAACGCCTCCACGTAGCCCGCTGAAAGGGCGTAGGTGCCGATCAGGATGCGTCGCTGCACCTCATCACCGAAGCCCTCGGCGCGGCTGCGGGCGGTCATCGCCGCCAGGCTGGCGGCCCCCTCGCTGCGCAGGCCGTACTTGACCCCGTCGTAGCGGGCCAGGTTGGCGGAGGCCTCCGAGGGGGCGATCACGTAGTACGTGGCGATGCCGTCGTTGAAGCGCGGGCAACTGACATCGACCAACTCGCAGCCCAGGGCCTGGAGCTGGTCGGCGGCCGCCAGCACCGACGCGGCCACCTGGGGATCGAGGCCGTCCTGCTCAAAGCATTCGCGGATCAGACCCACGCGCAGGCCGGCCACAGGACGAACCAGGGCAGCCCTGTAATCGGGCACGGGCACATCCAGGCAGGTGGCGTCGCGGGGATCCGCTCCGGCGATCACCTGCAGCACTTCCGCTGCATCAGCCACGCTGGACGTGAACGGGCCAATTTGATCGAGAGAGCTGGCGAACGCCACCAGCCCCCAGCGGCTGACGCGGCCGTAGGTGGGCTTGAGCCCCACCACGCCGCAGAAGGAGGCTGGCTGTCGGATCGAGCCGCCGGTATCGGAACCCAGGGAGGCGATGCACTCGCCCGCCGCCACGGCGGCGGCACTGCCGCCGGAGCTACCACCGGGCACCCGCTCAATGTTCCAGGGGTTGCGGGTGGCCCCGAAGGCGCTGGTCTCGGTGGAGCTGCCCATGGCGAACTCATCGAGATTGGTCTTGCCCAGCATCACCCCGCCCGCCTGCCACAACCGCTCGGTGACGGTGGATTCATAGGGGGGCACGAAGTGCTCCAGCATGCGGCTGGAGCAGGTGGTGGCAATGCCTTTGGTGCAGAGGTTGTCCTTGATCGCCAGGGGGATGCCAGCCAGGGGCGGCAAGGGCTCCCCAGCGGCGCGGGCGGCATCGATGCGCTCGGCATCTGCCCTGGCGCGATCGGCCGTGACCGTCAGGAAGGAATGCAGGATGGGATCGACCGCCGCGATCCGGTTCAGGTGAAGGTCGGTGAGTTCACGGGCGGATAGGTCCCCCCGCTCCAGCTGACCCCGCCACTCGGCGATCCCCATCAACCTCTGACCACTCTCAAGGCCGACGCTAGTTCAGGGCCTTCCCTCCTCTGTAAGCGGTTCGTTCCGGCGGATGCGCAGCAGCTCGTGCTCGATGAAACCGGGACCTTCGCTCTCCACGTCCGCCAGGAAGACCGGCAGCGCCAACTCCAGCTCACTTCGGCGCAGGAAAGGACCGAACCAGTAGGTGACCTCGGGGGAGCGGGTATGAATCCGCGCCCACCAGGCCAGCCCGAGGCCATTGGCCAGGCTTCGGATCGGCCATAGCAGGGAAGACATCGCGACAGATGCAGTCGTTTCATTCTGAACGGCCCCCGGCCGTCGATCCGGCTTCAGAACCGGATGTCCTCACCGACAACGGCCCCCAACTCCGTTGCTGCCGACGGGGCTGGATCGGTGGCTTCATTGGCCAAAGCCGCGCTCCAGGCAGATTCCAGCCCAGGGGAATCGCTGTCAGCGGCGCCCTGGGGAAGCGCGTCAGTGGTGAAGCCCCGATCATCAGGGTCGTTGTTCTCGATGGGCGAGGAGGCCAGGGGCGCAGGACCTGGAACCGTGGGCAGGTCTGACCCATCGCTCGGCTCCGGGTCTGAGTGGATCCGACCATGGAGTTCTGAATCCTCGCCAACGTCTTCAGAAGTGGCTGAGGGCCAGGCCTGCGCGGTCTGGCTGTGTAGCACCACAATGTCCTCCTCCAAAGAATCACCATCCCCAGGCTGGGCCTGCAGCGAATGCGCTTCGTTGGTGACGGCTCCATGGCTCACCTCGAGCTCGGCTCCAGCCTCTGCGGAGCCAGCACTGGCCCTGGAGGGGCGGGTGCTCAGCAGCGGACGCACCAATCGGGGGGCCGGGGCGGAACCAGTGATCTGGCGCATCCAGCCCCTTCGGGCCACTTCATAGAGCAGCAACGCCGTGGCCACCGAGGCGTTCAGGCTGGGGGTCGCTCCCCGCAGCGGGATGCGCACCAACTGGTCGCAGTGCTTGCGCGTGAGCATCGAGAGGCCATCGCCCTCCGAGCCAGTCACGATCACCAGTGGACCATCGAGCGTCGCCTCGGTCAGGCTGACGCTTCCCTCCTCGGCCAGACCGATCACCCGGTAGCCCTCCTGCTTGAGGGTGTCGAGCGATCGATTGAGGTTGACCACCCGCGCCACCGGCAGGTGCTCCAGAGCCCCTGCGGCCACCTTGGCCACCGAGCCGGTGAGACCGGCTGAGCGACGCTGGGGCAGCACCAGGCCGTGGGCGCCAAGGGCCTCGGCGCTGCGCACGATCGCCCCCAGGTTGTGGGGATCGGTGAGGCCATCGACCGCCATCAGCAGCGGCGGCTCTTCCAGCTTGCGGCAGCCCTCGATCAGGGCCTCCAGATCGACGGTTTCAGCGGCGGCGGTCTGCAGCACGATGCCCTGGTGAACAGCTCCACCGGTGAGCTGGCCCAGGCGGGCCCAGGTGACCTCCTCCACCAGCACCCCCGAAGACTTGGCCTCCCGAAGCAGTTGCAGGAACTTGGGGCTGAAGCGCAGTTCGGGCGTGCACCAGATCCTGTGGATGGGTCGCTCGGATTCCAGCGTCGCCTGGGCCGAGTGACGCCCCCAGATCAGATCGTCGGCGGGGGCGGCACCGAAGCGCTCAGAGCCGGAGGTGGGCTCAGCGCCGAACTCTGTGTCCGGAGTGCGCGCGCCCTGGCCCGCCCCAGCAGGACCAGGCCCGCTGGGGCGATCGGGCCCCTCCTGGGTGGTGCGGCCGGGGCGGCCGGCGGGCGAGCGATCGTCACCGCGTTGGTACCCAGCGCCTGGTTCGGGGCTTCGGCGGCCGAAGCGCCCACCGACCGGGCGTGAGCCGGTCGGGCGGGAACCGATGGGGCGGGAACGTTCACCCCAGGCCCCGTCAGAGGGGCGGCCCTCGGAAGGGCGCGCCTCGAAGCGGTTGCCCCGAGGCCGCTCGCCGTAGGGGCGATCCCCTGAGGAGCTGAAACGATCGGGCCTGGGGGCCTTGAAGCGATCCGCCCCAGGCCCACGGCCCTCAGGACGGCGTGCCTGGTAGCCGCCACCTTCGGCGCCACGTCCCACGGCGCCACGTCCCTCTGAGCTGCGGCCCTCTGAGCTGCGACCCTCGGCACCACGGCCTTCAAACGAGCGCCCCTCAAAGGGGCGGCGCTCGACGCCCCGCCCCTCAGGCCGGCGGCCCTCAAACCTGGAACCCTCTGGCTTGCGGGGATCCGAGCGGCGGCCTTCGAAGCGGCGGGGCTCATAGCGGCCCCCCGCCGGCCTGGGGCCATCCCGACGACTCTCGCTGCCGCGCTCATCACGGCGTGCCCCTCCACGCTCTCCCCCACCCCGTTCACCGTCATCACGCCATTCCGGTCTTGGGCCCCTGAAGGCGGCGCCCGAACGGGGGGCGGCGAAACGGGATGAGCCAAGGCGGGAAGGTTTCGCTCCCCGGGGGCCTTCAGCGGCGGAGCCCGCCCCTGAACCCTTGTCCCGGCGGATGAATTTTGGGCTCATGGCAGAAACGGGCGAAGGGCTAAGGGTCGGTCTGATCCAGTCGATCCAGCAGCTGAGCCAGCCGGTTCGGGTTCTGCAGAAAGAGCCAGCCCACCATTGTCTCAAATCCCGTCGCCCGGCCATAGATTCCGGCTTCCCCCTTCCTGGGACCCTGACCGGCCCGGTTGCGGCCCCGCCGCACCCACTCCAGTTCCTGGCCTTCAAGCAGCGGTTCGAGACGCTCCAGGGCAGCGGCCTGAGCCTGGGCCCGCACATCGTTGACCACCGCCCCATGGAGTTCCTGCACCCGGCCAGGACGCTGGCAGCGGCGCAGACGCTGGTGCAGTTCCCACACCGCATCCCCCAGCCAGGCCAGCTGCAGGGGGGTCAACTGGTCCGCCGGACAGAGGGATCGGGCCCGCTCCAGCCAGGCCCCAGCCAGTTCACTGCCTTCCTGGTGGACCCGGAATCCGAGCGGTTCAGGCGGTGGCGAGGGAGCCAATCGCCGTCTCCAGGTCGGGCTGCAGGTGCAGGAAGCTCTCCAGGCGCACCAGCTTCACGGTCTGCACGACCCGGGCATTACCCACCACCTGGAACTGCAGATGTGCCTCATTGCACTGCTTGGCCAGTTGGACCATGGCCCCGAGGCCTGAGGAATCGATGAAATCGATGCGGCTGAGGTCAATCACCAGAGCCAGGGCGGCATTCTTGCGATGCTCGGTGATGAACTCCAGGAACTGCTTCTCGGAGTAAGCATCCAACTGGCCCGTGAACCGAAAGAGCAGATAGGAGGCTGCCGGTTCGCAGCCACCCCGCAGGGAGACCGTCAATCGCTGCAGATCCGTGATCGGTCCAGTCCTCGTACGTCACAAGCGTCAGAAGTGTAGGGATCTCTTCCCTCGCTGGAACCGGCTCGAACCATTGGCAACGAAGTGACGCGACTCCTGGGCCGAACGGTCTCAGCCGGGTCGGCGCTCGGCCATCAAGGCAACGAAACGGCCGAAGTGGTGATCGGCATCGTGGGGACCGGGGCTGGCCTCTGGGTGGTATTGAACTCCGAACACAGGCAGGTGCCGGTGGACAAGGGCCGCCACGGTGCGGTCGTTGAGGTTGTAGTGGGTGATCTCCACCGGCTCGTTCGCCAGGGACTCGGCCTCGATGGCGAAGCCATGGTTCTGGCTGGTGATCTCCACCAGGCCGGAACTGCCGCAGGGATGGTTGAGGCCGCGGTGGCCGAACGCCAGCTTGAAGGTGCGTCCCCCCAGGGCCAGCCCCAGGATCTGGTGCCCCAGGCAGATGCCGAACACCGGCAGGTTCTGCTGCTGCAGCAGGCCACGGGCCAGCTCGATGCCAGGGGTCACGGCGGCGGGATCGCCCGGCCCATTGGAGAGAAAGACCCCTTCGGGCTCATGGGCCAGCACGGAGGCCAGATCACTGCCCGCGGGCAACACGGTGATGGCGCAGCCGTGGGCCACCAGCCGCTCCAGGATCGCCCGCTTGATGCCGAAGTCGATCGCCACCACCCGGTAAGGCCGCTCGGGCCGCTGCTGCAGCCGCTGGTCGAAGGCCGCGGGGCACAACGACTCCCAGTCGTAGGCCTCTGAGGTACTGACCCGTTCGGCGAGGTTGAGACCCTCCATGGAGGGGGCCTGGCGCACGAGATCCATGAGCTGTGCCACCGGGGTGCCGTCGCTGCTGATCGCACCGTTGATGGCGCCACCGTCGCGCAGGTGCCGCACCAGGGCGCGGGTGTCCACGCCGGCGATGCCCACCACTCCCTCCTGTTGCAGCCACTGGTCCAGATCGCCCCGTTGGCGCCAGCTGCTGGCCACGGGCGCCAGCTGGCGGGCGATCACGCCGCGGATGGAGGCGTGGCCAGCCTCCTGATCCTCGGGGTTGACCCCGGTGTTGCCGAGCTCGGGATAGGTGAAGGTGATCAGCTGGCCGGCGTAGCTGGGGTCTGTCATCACCTCCTGATAGCCGGTCATGCCCGTGTTGAAGACCACCTCGCCCAGCACGGTGCCGACGGCCCCGAAACCCTTGCCTCGTAACACCAGGCCATCGGCCAACACCAGCAGGGCTTCCCGCTGTTCGATGGCGGGCGCGGCGGCAGTCAACGGCATCCCTGGCTCGGCCACTTGATCATCCCCCAGCGCCATCCGAGGCCAGGGCCGAACGGAGAGCGAGCAGACGCCCCCAGGCCTCGCCGGAGTCCAGGGCCGCCAGGGCCGCGGGCAGGGCGTCTGCCACGGAGTCGAAGCGAGCGGCGGCCCAGAGCACCAGAGCGGTGTTGAGGGCGACCACATCGCGCTGGGCGCTGGTGCCTCGCCCCCGCAGCACCGCTTCGAGGATCGCCTGGTTGGTGGCCAGGTCGCCGCCGGCCAGGGCCTCGGCGGAGGCGGCCTCCAGGCCCAGGGCCAGGGGATCGAGCTTGCCGGCGCTGATCCGTTCGCCCTCCACCAGCCGCAGCTCGCTCACACCCGAGAGGGTGGCCTCATCGAGCCCGCCATGGCCGTGGACCACCACGGCCCGACGCAGACCCAACCGGCCGAGGGCCTCGGCCATCGGATCGAGCAGGTCGGCGCGGGCCACCCCCAGCACCTGGGCCTCGGGAGCCAATGGATTGACCAGCGGACCGAGCAGGTTGAACACCGTGCGCACCCCGAGGCTGCGCCGCAGCGGGGCCAGGCCCACCAGGGCCGGATGCCATCCAGGGGCGAACAGAAACGTGACGCCCGCCCGGGGCAGTGCCGCCATCACCTCGGCCGCAGGAGCCTTGAGGTTGAGGCCCAGGGCTTCGAGCACATCGGCGGAGCCGACCCGGCCACTGGCGCTGCGGTTGCCGTGCTTGGCCACCGTGGCGCCACAGGCGGCGGCGGTGAAGGCCACCGCCGTGGAGATGTTGAAGCTGTCGGCGCCATCCCCCCCGGTGCCGCAGGTGTCCACCAGGGGCAGATCGGGCCGCTCGCCGGGCACGGGGCAGGCCTGGCGCAGCACCCGGGCCATGGCGGCCAGTTCCTCACCGGTTGGTCCCTTGGCCCGCAGGGCCGCCAGCAGAGCCCCGGTCAGAACGGGATCGATGCGTTCATCGAGCCAGCCCCCCATCAAGGCCGTCGCCTCGTCCCCAGTCAGTGGTCGGCCCTGCAACAGCGTTTCCAAAAGAGCTGGCCAGGAGGTCGTTTCAGCCATCCGGGGCGGTCGGTTGCGGGGGGAGCTCAGAAAAAAGCCCGGGTGCAGTGCACGCCGGGCCGGGTGATGGGGACAATCCCACTATCACCCGAAGGGGGCCTTTCTGGCGAACACCCGCTGGAGTGTTCGCAACGTTGATTTCAATCCATGCCCTCAGTCGTTGGTCTGGTCTGCCGTATCGAAACCGGAGCCCACCGGCTCCTGCTGGGCCAGGGCCCCGGGCCGGTGGCCGGCGGCCCAGATCGCGCGGGTGCGCTGGTGCAGCTGCTGGCGATCGAGGCCCCACAGGCTCAGGGTCTTGGCCAGGTCGTCCTGGAGGTCACGGGCACCGGGGAAGCCCTCGTAGCGCATCGCCAACCGTGCCAGTTCCACCAGGTCCTGGTCCACCGGTGCGCTCACCGCCAACAAGCGGTCGACCAGGTCCCGGTCGGTGGCATAGAGGGGATGGGTCTGGAGGACTTCGGTTTCGGCCATCACTGCGGGTCCGGCGCCGGATCGTAGGGGGCTCCAGCATGGCCCCGGGATCCGTAGGTTGGGGCCACCCTGCCCACCCCGATGGCCGCCCTCCGCCCTGGCCTGCTCTGGAGTTACCTCCGGCCCCACCGCCAGCAGCTTCTGGTCGGTGTGGTGGCCCTGCTGGTGGTGAACCTGCTGAGCGTGGCGATCCCGCTGATCGTTCGCAGCGCGATCGACGGGCTGAAGGTGGGTTTTGCCCTCAGCGATGTGCTGAAGCAAGCCGCTCTGATCGTGGTGCTGGCGACGGTGATGGGCGGCGCCCGGCTCTATTCCCGCCTGGTGGTGTTCGGTGTCGGGCGCCAGGTGGAGGTGAACCTGCGCCAGCGCATCTTCGATCACATGCTGCGCCAGGAACCGGGCTGGGTGCAGACCACCGGCAGTGGCGAGGTGATCAGCCGGGCCACCAGCGACGTCGAGAACGTGCGCCGGCTGCTGGGCTTCGCCGTGCTCAGCCTCAGCAACACCGCCCTGGCCTACGCCTTCACCCTGCCGGCGATGCTGTTGATCGACCCCTGGCTGAGCCTGGCGGCCCTGGCGATCTACCCGGTGATGCTCTCGGTTGTGCGCCTGTTCGGCGGCCGGATGATGGGCCAGCAGCGACTCCAGCAGGAGGACCTCGCCAGGCTCAGCGACCTGATCCAGGAGGACCTCTCCGGCATCAGCGCGATCAAGATCTACGGCCAGGAGGCCACCGAAGAAAAGGCCTTCGCTGAACGCAATGGCCGCTACCGCGATGCCGCCCTGCGGCTTGCCCGCACCCGCAGCACCCTGTTCCCCCTGCTGGAGGGCATCTCGGCCCTGAGCCTGCTCCTGCTGCTGGCCCTCAGCAGCGGCCAACTGGAGAACGGACGGCTCAGCATCGGCGACCTGGTCGCCCTGATTCTCTATGTGGAGCGTCTGGTGTTTCCCACCGCCCTACTGGGGTTCACCCTCAACACGTTCCAGACGGGCCAGGTGAGCCTGGAGCGCGTGCAGAACCTGCTCAGCCGCCAGCCAAGCGTCCAATCGAGCCCCACACCCGTTCCCCCCAACCCCCAGGGCCAGGGGGTCCTGGAGGCCAGGGGTCTGCAGGTGCGCTATCCAGGGGCGAGCCGGCCGGCCCTGGTGGATGTGAGCTTCCGGCTCGAGCCCGGTGAGCTGGTGGCGGTGGTGGGCCCGGTGGGTTGCGGAAAGACCACCCTGGCCCGGTCCCTGGGGCGCATGGTCGAGGTCGACCCGGGGCAGCTGTTCCTCGATGGGGTCGATGTGACGGATCTTTCCCTCGACGTCCTGCGCCGCAAGGTCGCCCTGGTGCCCCAGGAGGGCTACCTGTTCACCGCCACCCTGGCGGACAACCTGCGCTATGGCGATCCCCAGGCGAGCCAGGCCCAGGTGGAGCAAGCCGCCCAAGACGCCCGGCTGGAGGGAGACATCAAGGGCTTCCCTGACGGATACGCCACCCTCGTCGGGGAACGCGGCATCACCCTCAGCGGCGGCCAGCGTCAGCGCACGGCCCTGGGCAGGGCTCTGCTGGTGCGCACCCCCTTGCTGGTGCTCGATGACGCCCTCGCCAGTGTGGACAACAACACCGCCGCCGAGATCCTCCAGTCAGTGCGCTCCCAGCAGGGCCGCACGATCCTGATGATCAGCCACCAGCTGTCTGCGGCGGCGGCCTGCGATCGGATCCTGGTGCTCGAGGAGGGGCGGCTGGTGCAGCAGGGGCACCACAACGAGCTGGTGAGTGTGCCGGGCACCTACCGGCGGCTGTGGGAACGCCAGGAGGCCGAGCAACAGCTTCAGGCGGTCTGAGGGGTCTCCACTGACGCCTTTACGCGGGGTGATGGACCTCCTTGCCTAGGCTCGGCGCTGCCTCACGAGCGCGATCGATGGCGGTGATGGACGACCTTCATGCAGTTCTGGGCACATCCCTGCGGGCACCCCTGCTGCCGGGCCAAGGGGAGGTGCTTTTCGGTTGCGGTTGCTTCTGGGGAGCCGAAAAAGGGTTCTGGCGCTTGCCGGGAGTGGTCACCACTGCGGTGGGCTATGCCGGCGGCACGGCAGCCAACCCCAGCTATCAGCAGGTCTGCTCCGGTCGCACCGGCCACACAGAAGTGGTGCGGGTGGTCTGGGATGAAGCCAGGATCGGTTTCAGCGATCTGCTCAAGTTGTTCTGGGAATGCCACGACCCCACCCAGGGGAATGCCCAGGGCGGTGATGTGGGCAGTCAGTACCGCTCGGCGATCTACACCGCAAACGAAGAGACCCTGGCCCTGGCCGAAGCCAGTCGGGCGGCCTATCAGGTTCTGCTGAGCGCGGCCGGGTTCGGGCCGATCACCACCGAGATCGCCTGCGGAAAACCCTTCTTTTTCGCCGAGAGCTACCACCAGCAATACCTCGCCAAACCGGGCAGCCGGCCCTACTGCTCGGCCCAACCCAGCGGCGTGAGCCTGGGCGATTTCAGCTCCGCCCACTACCGGCTTCCCGCCAGCGTCTGGTCCCACTACGACTGGTCGATCTCCCACTGCGTGCTGCGGGGAGACAACGCTCCGATCTCCATGCCATGAGTCGAAACGCCACCTCCGTCACGATCCTGGCGCCAGCGATGGCCAGGGCCCGATCCCTCGTACACACAGGGGCCCTGGCCGGGGGGACGGTCCGATCCCTGATCACCAGGTCAAGGCTGTCCCGGGCCGCCGCTCCGGCGTTGCTGGCCCTGGCTCCACTGCTGGCGGCCCCTGGCCTGGCGATGACATCCCCCTGGTGGGAGGACTACGCCATCAAGACCCGTTACCTCTGCCGGGGCGAGGGGGTCCTGGTGGTGGAGCGCAACGACGCCCAGGCCTCGATCATCTCCGGCCGCTTCCGCACCACCCTGTTTCGGGAGAGCTCCGATCTGGCTGGGCTCCGCTACAAGACCAGCGAGGGGATGCGGCTGATCCTCAACGGCGATGAGCTCACCATCGAGCAGTTGCCCCAGCGGGTGCAGTGCCTGCGCACCGAGGAGGTCTGAGGGCGATGGCCAACCCTGAACCGCTGGGTGATCGCCAGGTGATCCTGGGGATCGTGATCACCCTGGGCCTCGTCTTTGCCCTGGTGTTCTGGTATGTGCGCCTGAAGGGGCCCAGCGAGCCACCCTTCCTCTGGCGCTCACCTGCTCCAGCGCCCCCCGCCAAGCTCAAAGGTGGGCCCATCGCTTTCTTGCCAGCAGCGTCAGGAGCTTCTCCGCTTCGAGATAGACGAACAGCAGCAGGCTGAAGCCCAGGCACACCCCCAGTTGCTCGAGATCGAGCCATTCGGTGCCAAAAAAGCTGGACAGGGGAGCCACGTAGATCAGGGCCATCTGCAGAGCGCTGGTGAACACCACCGCCAGCAGCAGCCAGGGGTTCGAGAAGGGCGGCACGTGCAGCAGGGGAAGGTCGCTGCGGGCACTTAGGGCATGGCCCATCTGGGCCAGGCAGAGGGTGGTGAAGACCATGGTTTTCCAGGGCCACTGCTGCTGAACGGCCAGGGACATCAGGGCGATGGTGAGGGCCGCGAAGATCACCCCGATGCGCAGGATGTAGCGGCCCAGGCCACGGGCGAAGATCGATTCCCCCGGCCTGGCCGGCGCCCGTTTCATGAGCAGCTGATCCCCGGGCTCCAGGGCCAGGGCCAGGGCCGGCACCCCGTCGGTGACCAGGTTCATCCAGAGAATCTGCAGGGGCGAGAGCGGCACCCCGGTCAGACCCAGCAGCGGCGCCGAAGCGATTGTGATCAGTTCACCCACATTGCTTCCGAGGATGTACTTCACGAAGCGGCGGATGTTGGTGTAAACCAGCCTCCCCTCCTCCACGGCGCTGACGATCGTGGCGAAGTTGTCATCGAGGAGCACCATGTCGGCGGCTTCCTTGCTCACTTCGGTGCCGTTGATGCCCATGGCCACTCCGATGTGGGCCTGCTTGAGCGCCGGGGCGTCGTTGACCCCATCCCCGGTCATTGAGACGATCTCGCCTCTGGCCTGAAGGCCCTTTACCAGGCGCAACTTCTGCTCGGGTGCCACCCGGGCGAAGACGCTGCAGCGGCCCAACCGCTCCTTGAGCTGGTCGTCATCGAGGCGGGCCAGGTCGCTGCCCTCGCTGACGACATCATCTGGTCCGCAGATCCCCACCTCCTGGGCAATCGCCAGGGCCGTGAGCGGGTGATCGCCGGTGATCATCAAGGGTCGAATGCCCGCCTGACGGCACACCGACACCGCTTCGAGCACGTCGCGGCGCGGGGGGTCCATCTGGGCCACCACCCCAAGCAGCACCAGATCCTCCAGGGGCTGCTGAGGGCCGATCGGGTGCGGCGACGCCGCCAGCGCCAGAAGCCGCAACCCCTGCCCGGCAAGTTCATCGAATTGGGCCCGCCACCAGTGGAGAAGGGCTGGATCCAGCGGGGCTGTGCCCTCAGGTCCAAGCCAACGGTTGCAACTGGAGAGCACCACCTCAGGGGATCCCTTGAGAATCAGCAACTGGTTAGAGCCGCGGGCCACCTCGCCGAGGGGCGCCTGCAGGCTGCCCCCTGGGTCGCTCACCCAGACCGCCATGGACTGACGCTCGGAGCTGAAGGGAATCTCAGCGCAGCGAGGATGGCGCTCCCTCACCGCGAAGCTGTCGAGGCCGGCCTTGGCCGCCGCCACCAGCAGGGAACCTTCGGTGGGATCGCCGATCACCTGCCAGGAACCGTTCGCCTCCCGGTGCAGCATGGCGTCGGAGCAGAGCAGGGAGGCCGACAGCAGCAGGCTGGGATTCTGTGACTGGGTGCCCTGGCCGTGGCCCTCGGGCGGAACCAAGGGGTGATGGGTGAGGGTTCCCGTGGGCTCATAACCCTCACCGGTCAGATCGATCGCTTCGAAGCCGAGGCGCAGCTGGCGCACCACCTGGCGGTTCTCGGTGAGCGTGCCGGTCTTGTCGGAGCAGATCACGGTGACTGAGCCCAGGGTCTCCACTGCCGGCAGACGCCGGATCAGGGCGGAGCGGCGCACCATGCGCTGGGTGCCGATCGCCAGGGTGACCGTGATCACCGCCGGCAGGCCCTCAGGCACGATCGCCACGGCCATGCTCAACGACACCTCGATCAGGTTGAGCATCGGCTGACCCAGGAGCCAGCCCAGAAGCAACACCACGCCTACGAGGCTGAGTGATGCGATCACCAGCACTTGACCCAGTCGGTTGAGGCGGTCCTGAAGGGGTGTGGTCTCCTCCCCCGCCGTATCGATCAGCTGGGCGATCTTGCCAAGCTCGGTGCCCATGCCCGTGGCGGCCACCACCGCCTGGGCGCGGCCACGCACCACTTCGGTGCCCTGGAACAGGCAGTTGCGCCGCTCCAGAATCGGCGTTTCCTCGGGAAGCACCAGATCGGTCTGCTTGTAGACCACTTCCGCCTCACCGGTGAGGGCCGCCTCCCGAAGACCCAGGTCCACGGCCTCGAGCAAGCGGGCGTCAGCCGGCACCCGATCCCCCGCCTCCAGTCGGATCACGTCACCGGGCACCAGCTCCTCGCTTGAGAGCTGCTGCCACTGGCCATCCCGCATCAGCTGTACCATCGGCTCGCTCATCCCCCGCAGGGCCATCAGCGCCTGCTGGGCCTTGCTCTCCTGCAGGTAGCCCAGCACCCCGTTGAGGCCGACGATCAAGGCGATCGCGATGGCGTCCTTGGGGAACTTCTGTTCCAGATGGGCCACGACCGCTGAGACGATCGCTACGGCGATCAGCATCAGCAGCATCACGTTGCTGAACTGATCGAGCAGGATGCGCCACTGACTGCGTCCTGCCGCCGCCTCGATGCGGTTGGGGCCAAGGCGAGCGAGCCGTTCACCTGCTTCGGCCATGCTCAGGCCCTCGGCCCGGGAATCGAGCCGGACGAGAGCCTGCTCCACGCTGATGTCGTGACAGGCGGAAGTGGGAGAGGCGCTCAACTGAGGGGCGACGATCGGGCCGACGGAACCCTAGGGAGCAGCCCCAGAATTCAGGGGCCAGGGCGAAGGGGGGTCGGCAACACCCATGGCAGGTGCCAGTCTGTGCCGGAGCATGGGAACCGTTGGTTCCACCCCCGCCATCGCCCTGACGCCCCCAGAACCGAAGCCCCCCGAGCCCAAGCTCAGGCCACCAGGCCAGAGGCGTCAGTTGCACCCCCTGCCAAAGGGTCTGGTGGAGCTCTATGGCCTCTTGGCGGTGCTGTTCGTGCTCGTGCCCGAATGGATGGCGGGCAGTGCCCTGGTGAGCTTCCCCGACAATCGCAGAGGTTCGGAGCTACCGGTCACCTCAATGGCCTGGCGGCGGCTACCGGAGCTGCGCCTGGCGGCCCTCAGCCTGGCGGAGTTACGCCAACTGGGGGCCCAGTTGCGGATCTGCGGCTACGGCCGCCTCAACCGTGAGCGGTTGACAGCACGACTGCTCAAGCGCATCAAGCGGCAACAACGCCAGCCGCTCAGGGGCTCGTAGGGGCTGTGATAGCTTCCATCCTGCCGGGGCGTAGCGCAGCTTGGTAGCGCACCACTTTGGGGTAGTGGGGGTCGCAGGTTCAAATCCTGTCGCTCCGATTCACTGAATTTCGTTTGCAACGAAATCCGCAACTTTCACTTTGCAACCGGCTTCCCCAGCCGGTTTTTTTGTGGCTCATCCCAGCCGGGTGATCACCCCGTAGCGGGTCAACCAGCGGTTCACCCGGGGCCTCAGGCGCGGCGGCACCTCCTGCAGCAACTGAGCAAGCTCCAGGGCCCCCAGCCGGCGCAGGTCACGCACATCGACGTGCCAGAGCGCTTCGGCCTCTCGAATCAGCCGCGCCCAGGTGCGGCTGTCCTGCCAGCGACGCACGCGGGCCCTGCGGCCGAATGAAGGACCGAACGGGGGTCCGTTCGGCCTACTCGAACGCGGCAGCAGGGGGGGGGTGGCCATGGACAGGCCTGCGATGCCTCCAGCATGGGAGCGTCAGGGGGAACCGGAGCGAACCCTCCACCCAACTTCCCATTGCTGAAGCAATTGCGATCGACCCATTCCGTCCAAGGGTGCAATGGCCCAGGCCTCAGGCGCTGCGGCGCTGGTCGGGCTCAAGCTCGATCGGCACCACATCGAAGGCCAAGGCCGCCACCTCCCGATCCGACAGCCTGCGGGTCCAGGCATTCTTGACGGGTTCGTTCCAACGGAATCCAGCCTCCCGAGCCCGGTGGCGCTCGTCATAAGACACCTTGGCCTTGTAGAGGCGACGGGGTTCCAGGGCCACCCGCAGCAGGGCCTCCAGATCGCTCCGGCGCTCGAACACCTGGGCGAGGTAGGTGCAGTCGGTGAGGGCGCGGTGGGCCGCCCAGACGGGGATGCCGTGGGCCAAGGCCAGGTCCCGCAGGGAGGGTTGGGGCCTGAGGTGGAGGTCGGCGGGCCAGCGGATGTCATCCATGCTGCAGATCCAGGGTTTCTCAATCGAGCCAAGGAAACCGTGGCCAAACCACTGGCGATCGAAGCTGGCGTTATGGGCCACCACGGCGTCCGCGGCCTCCACCAGCACCTCGAAGGCATCACGCAGCGGCTCCCAGGGCTGATTCAGGCGGCTGACCGCTGCGGCGATGCCGTTGATTGATTCGCAGGGGTTGCTGGTGCAGGGGAGCAAAAAGGAGACTTGACCCAGCACCGCCCTAGGGGCCACCGCGAAGAGAATCGCCCCAACCTCGATGCAGGTTCCCCGGCTGGGATCGAGGCCTGTGGTTTCGGTGTCAAGGATCAACAGCCGCTCGGGCACCGAAGCTGCTGGCTCGCTGCCGGCCAACCGAGGCAGGGCGACACTGCGGGAACGGGGGCCTGGGGCTGGGGTTGGCTCAGTCGGCCCAGACTTGACTGGAATTCCGATGCTGGCCAGGGCCTCCCTGAGATCAGCTTCGAGGGGATCCTGGGGGAAACGCGCCGTTGGCTCACCCCAGAGGGGCAGCTGACCCTCGGCCGAATCTCCCGCTTCGGTGGCCATCCGCCCCTCGTGGCTGCTCCCATGGTCCCAGAGCTGGCAAGCCGCAGGGCGTGGCGGGAGGCTTAGGCCAATAATGATCCGTCTTTGGGTCGTGGGACCAATCAACCACCTGAGAGAGCGCATGGGACGAGGCCTGCGATTCGCCCTGGGATTGGGCATCAGTGGCTTGCTCGGCTTGGCCGGAGTGGCCTGGTGGTACACCTTCGTGGCGGGCGCCCCGCAGCTGGATGCCCAGGAGCTACCCCCCAGCAAAGACCTGACGTTCCGGATCGAGAGCTTCCCCAGCCGGGCCATGGGCCAGAGCCGCAGTTACGGCCTGATCCTGCCCCCCAACTACGACCGGGAGCCCAACAGGCGGTATCCGGTGATCGTGCTCCTGCACGGCGGCCATGACGATGGCCGTGCCTTTTTCGACAAGTACGCGATCACTTCGGTGCTCGATGCCCTCTACAAGGAAAAAGCTCTGGAACCGAGCCTGATCGTCACCCCCGATGGCAACGACAACCGGGGCTCCAGCCCTTTGTTCGACCCCGCCTACACCGATGGTCCCAACGGCAAGATTTCCACTCTCATCGGCAGCGAGCTGGTGCGGGTGATCCAGGGGCGGTACCGCACCCGCAGCGATGCCGGAAGCTGGGCCTTGGGGGGCTTCTCTTCGGGCGGTTGGGGCGCTCTGAACATCGGCTTGCGCCATCTCGATCACTTCGGCACCCTGTTCAGCCACGACGGCTACTTCACCGACGCCAGCGGCCCTGCCAACAGTCCGAACCTGTTCATCCGCACTCTCCCGGCCCACCAGCTCAAGGGTCTGCGCGTCTACCTTGATGTGGGCCGTAGCGATCCCAATTTCCTGGCCTCCACTCAGCAATTCGCCGCCACCTTGAAGCAGCTCGGCATCAGCCACGTCATCAATGTCTTTCCTGGCGGCCATGGCCTCAGCGGGCCCGATGTCGGCTGGAACTACATCCGCAAGCACTTGCGCGATTCGCTGAGCTTCGTGGGCCACTCCTTTGAACGAGCCCGCCCTTCGCCCGCCGCTTCGAACAGGTGAGCCACCCCCTGCTTCGACGGGACAGCCGTGCGGCGATCGTCGCCGTGAGCCTCATGACCGCCCTGGTGGGCGTGCTCGATCTGATCACGGCGATCACCCCGGCGTTGCCCGATTCCCTTGAGGATCTGGAGACGGTGTTTCCGCTGGAGGTGCGCACGGGCGCCCACGTGTTCGCTGGTTTCTCAAGCTTTCTGCTGATCACCCTGGCGCTCAACCTTTTGCGGCGCAAGCAGCTGGCCTGGCTGCTGATCTGCCTGCTGCTGGGTGGTTCGATCGCGCTCCACCTGCTGCGCGGGGTACAGCCGGCCATCGTTGGCTTCAGCGCAGCTCTGCTGCTCCTGCTGCTGTGGATGCGCCCGGCCTTCACCGCCCAGTCGGATCCGCCCTCGATCCGCCAGGGGTTGCGGGCGTTTGCGCTGGCGCTCCTGTTCACCCTGGCCTACGGAAGCCTGGGCTTCTACCTGCTTGATCGCCATTTCTCGGTCAACTTCAACTGGGGGGACGCGATCACTCAGACCCTGGCGATGTTCTTCACCGAGGACAACGCTGGCCTCAGTCCGCGCACCCGTTTCGGGGCCAGCTTCGCCGATTCGATCGGCCTGCTCGGCCTGGCGACCATGGGCTACGGGCTCGTGATGCTGCTTCGGCCCGTGCTGCGGCCGCCAGGGCCCACGGCCCAGGAACGGGCGCGGGCCAAGGCGATCGTGCAGCGCCACGGGCGCGCCTCCCTCGCCGCTTTCTGCCTGCTCCCGGACAAGACCCTCTTCTTCAGCCCCTCGGGCGAGAGCCTGATCGCCTTCGCCGCCAAAGGACGCGGAGCCATCGCCCTGGGCGACCCGATTGGCCCCGAGAGCGACCGCCGTGAGGCCACGTCCGCCTTTCTGGCCCACTGCCGGCGCAACGACTGGGAACCGGCCTTCTATCAGGTGCTCCCCGACGACATTGACCTCTACCTCTCCCTGGGGCTGCGCGCGCTCAAGATTGGCGAAGAGGGGATCGTGGATCTCACCAGCTTCAGCCTGAAGGGCAAGGCGGCCGCTGGCCTTCGCACCCCGCTCAACAAGCTGCGAAAGCTGGGCCACCGGATCGAGTTTCATTCGCCTCCCCTGCCCGATCCACTGATCGATGAGCTGGCGCCCGTGAGCGAGGAGTGGCTGCGCCAGATGGAGGGCGCTGAAAAGCGCTTCTCCCTGGGTTGGTTTGATCGCGATTACCTGCGCGCCAGCGACCTGGCCGTGGTGCGCACTCCCCAAGGCGCCATCAGCGCCTTCGCCAACCTGGTCACAGCCGTGCGTCCAGGGGAGGTGATGGTGGACCTGATGCGTAACCGATCCAAGCTTGAGCCAGGGACCATGGACGCCCTGTTCGTGTCGCTCTTTCAGCATTACCAGGAGAAGGGCTACAGCCGCTTCAACCTCGGGCTCTCGGCCCTGAGCGGCCTTGAGGGCGACCAGCACGCCCCCCGGCTGGCACGAAGCCTGGAAAAGCTCTCCCGCCATCTGGACCGGTTCTATGGGTTCAAGGGGCTGCATGCTTACAAATCGAAGTTCAACCCCAGCTGGGAACCCCGCTATCTGTTGTTCCCCAGGCTCCAGGCCCTGCCAGATGTGGTGCTGGGGCTGGTCCGAGCCGATTCAGGAGATCGGCTGCTTGATTACGTCCGGCCCAGCTGATCGAGACCAGGGCGTGACAAAGGATCGTCCCAACGTTCAGTCCGGGGCAGCAGCGCGGGTCTCGAGGCCCAGCTCCTGGATCCAGCTGGCGATCAAATGGTTCACATGCCCGGCCTCCTCCACCATCAGCAGGTGGCCCGCCTCGGCGATGTGATGGTGCTGCCCCAACGCGAAATTGGCCGACAGAGCGTCCCCCATGTCACGGTTGAACATGGGGTCAAGGCCCCCTGTCAGCACCAGGGCGGGCGGCTCCCGCCAGCGCGACGGATCCTGCCGCCGATGCAGGTCATAGCCCCAGAACGGGCCCACGGATCGGTAGGGATCAGCGTTCGTGGGCAGGGGCGATTCAAGGAAGAATCGGTCCAGGGCGGGCCCGCTGCCGCCGCTGGCGAGGCGGCGGTAGATCTGCTGGGCCAGGGGCGCTTTGAACAGGTGGCGTCCCATGGTCTCCATCCAACGCACCAGGGGCGGTTCCCACCAGGGGTCGAGATCATGGGTCCCACCGGCGACCAGCACCAGGCCGGCCAGGGGCAGGTGACGCGCCAGCTCCAACCCGATGGGCACGCCATAGCTGTGGCAGCAGAGGATCGGGGCATGGATGTTCTGGTGTTCGAGCAGCCGCCGCAGATCGCGGCCGTGGCGGCCAACCGAATAGGCGGGATAGGCCGACGACTGGCCATGGCCGCCAAGGTCGTAGGCCAGGGCCCCCCAGCCCCGCTCCAGGGCCGCCTCGAACTGACAACGCCAATTGAAGCGATTCCCCAACGCACCATGGATGAACACAAGGGTCGGCCCCTGGCCCAGGTGATGGGCGACTTGAAACCGAACACCAGGGCGGAGGGTGATCGCCTCTCCAGCCATTGGATCGCCCTGGGCCATGGCTACCCCCAGAAGACGCCACAGGCATTCTCCCTGGCATCAACTCGGAGAAGGTGCTCCATGAACGGAGTAGCCGGGTACGTTCCTAGGTTGGGTCACGATGCGCATCGTTTCAGTGGCCGCAGCTCTGCAGGTGGGCGATCCGATCCCGCCGATCGCCCTCATCGACCAGAACGGCCTCGAGCGCCGCAGTGATCAGTTGAACGGCCAACCGCTGGTGTTGTTCTTCTATCCCAAGGACGACACCCCCGGTTGCACGGCCGAGGTCTGCGCCTTCCGTGACGGCCACGCCGATCTCGAAGCCCTCGGCGCCCAGGTATGGGGCGTCAGCGGCGATGACGCCGCCAGCCACAGCCGCTTCGCCGGACGCCATGGCCTGCCATTCCCGCTGCTGGTGGATCGAGGCAACAGCCTGCGCAAGGCCTTCGGCGTCCCCAGCGTGCTGGGGCTGCTGCCCGGGCGGGTCACGTACGTGATCGATGGCAGCGGTGTGGTGCGCCATGTGTTCAACAACCTGCTCGATGGGGCCGCCCATGCCCGCGAAGCTTTGGCGGCACTCAAGGCCCTCCAGGCTTGAACCACCCCCAGCGCCCCAAGCGATGAGCGTCTGGCAGCAGCAGGGGCCACTCTGGTGCCTCACCCCGCGTGAGCCGATCGGACTGGTGGAGTTCATCGGCGGCACCGGACTGGCACTCACACCCCAGCTCAGCTACAGGCGCCTGCTGGAGGCCCTCGTCCGCCAGGGGGCCCAGGTGCGCGCCTGGGGATACGTGCCAGGTTTCGATCACCAGGCCCAGGCCAACGAGGCATGGCGTGCCTTTCGCCAGGCCAGGGAGAGGCGGCCGACGAGCGGGGGCCTGGCGCCGCTGCGGATCGGCCACAGCCTCGGCTGCAAGCTGCACCTGCTGGCCCCCGATGGGGGCCGGAGCTGCGCCGGTCTGGTGGCCCTGAGCTTCAATAACTTCGCCGCCGCCAGCTCGATTCCACTCCTCGGGGAACTGGCCCCGCGGCTCGGACTGAGCAGCGAGTTCAGCCCCTCGCCACCGGAAACCCTGCGGCTGATCGCCAATGGCTACGGCCAGCGCCGCAACCTGCTGGTGCGCTTCAGCCGTGATGCCATCGACCAGAGCGAGGAGCTGCTGAGGGTGTTGCGACGGCGGCCGAACGACAACTCCCGGCTGCTTGATCTGCCGGGCGACCACCTGACTCCCGCCAGCGCCGGCGTGCGCCAGAACCTGCTGGGCAGCTGGGCCGATGATCCGGCGAGGGTGCGTCAGATGCGCCAATTGTGCGAACAAGTGACGCAGTGGTGGCACGACTCTGAGCAATCCCACCATCGCAACGAGTCCAACGATTCAGCCGAGATCAATTGACAGACCAGGGATTCAGCCACAGGGTGTGCGGGATTCACCAGCCTCATCAAAGTTTCCATGGCCCAACCCGTTGATGCCTTCGTTTCCGGCTGGCAGCGCTCGTTTGAGTACGAGGGCCGCTCCAGCCGTGGCGACTTCTGGTGGTTCGTGCTCGCGAACTTCATCGTCTCGTTGATACTCGCCATCGCGACCAACGCGGTCAGCCAGCTCATGGCGCTCTACACCCTCTATTCGATCGCTGTGATCGTTCCCTCGATCCCCCTGACGATTCGCCGCCTGCGAGATGCGGGCAAGCCCTGGCCCTGGACTTCATTTCCCTGATCCCACTGATCGGCCCGATCTGGCTGATCGTGCTTCTGGTTCAGGCCTCTGTAGGGGCCGTGGCCGGCTGAGGGAGGGGCCTGCTCAGACCCGCAAGGCATCCAGCACGCTGCGGTCTTCCAGGGTGCTGGTGTCCCCGCTCACCTCCTCGCCAGCCGCCAGGGAGCGCAGGATGCGGCGCATGATCTTGCCGCTGCGGGTCTTGGGCAGGGCATCGGAGAAGCGGATCTCATCGGGACGGGCGATCGGGCCAATTTCATGGCCCACGTGCTTCTTGAGCTCGGCAGCCAGGGCGTCATCTCCCACCCGGCCGGTTTCCAGGCTGATGAAGGCCACGATCCCTTCACCCTTGAGCTGATCGGGGCGGCCCACCACGGCCGCTTCGGCCACGGCGGGGTGGCTCACCAGGGCCGATTCGATCTCCATCGTGCCCAGCCGATGGCCCGACACGTTGATCACGTCATCAACGCGGCCCATCACCCAGTAGTAGCCATCGGCATCGCGGCGGGCGCCGTCGCCGGCGAAGTAGAGCCAGCTGCCATCGGCCGGGCGGATGTGTTCCCAGTAGCTGCGGCGGAAGCGGTCGGGATCGCCGTGCACGGTGCGCATCATTCCGGGCCAGGGGCGCCGCACCGCCAGGTAGCCCCCTTCGTCGACGCCCACGCTGTTGCCGCTGATGTCCACCACGTCGGCGGCGATGCCGGGCAGGGGCAGGGTGCAGGACCCCGGCTTGGTGGGGGTGGCCCCGGGCAGGGGGCTGATCATCACGCCACCGGTTTCGGTCTGCCACCAGGTGTCCACCACTGGGCAGCGGTCACGGCCTATCACATCGCGGTACCACATCCAGGCCTCTGGATTGATCGGCTCACCCACGGTGCCAAGGATGCGCAGGGAGCTCATGTCGTACCGATCGGGCACCTCGCGACCGCTCTTCATGAACGCCCGGATCGCCGTGGGGGCGGTGTAGAAGATCGTGACCTTGTGTTTCTCGATCACCTCCCAGAAGGCCCCGGGCTTGCTGGGGCGCGGCGCTCCCTCGTACATCACCGTGGTGGCGCCATTGGAGAGCGGGCCGTAAACGATGTAGCTGTGGCCGGTGATCCAGCCCACGTCCGCTGTGCACCAGTGGATATCGTTGTCGCGCAGATCAAAGATCCACTGGAAGGTGAGATGGGCCCAGAGGTTGTAGCCGGCGGTGGTGTGCACCACTCCCTTGGGTTTACCCGTTGAGCCGGAGGTGTAGAGCACGAACAGGCGGTCTTCGCTTTCCATCGGCTCCGCCAGCGCCTCGGGGCTCTGGGGTTCCACCAGCTCATGCCACCAGTGGTCGCGGCCGGAGGTGACGCTCACCGGTTCGCCCGTGCGTCGCACCACCAGCACATGCTCCACGGTGGGGCAGCCGTCGGCGAGGGCCTGATCCACGGCCGGCTTGAGGGCCACGGGCTTGTCTTTGCGGAAGCCGCCATCGGCGGTGATCACGGCTTTGGCCGAACCATCGATCAGCCGCTCCCGCAGGGCCTCAGCCGAATACCCCCCGAACACCACCGAGTGGGGAGCTCCGATGCGCGCGCAGGCCAGCATGGCAATCGCCGCCTCAGGCACCATCGGCATGTAGAGCGCCACCAGGTCGCCCTTGCCGATTCCCAGGGAGCGCAAGGCATTGGCGGCCTTGCCCACCTCCGCATGCAGCTGGCGGTAGGTGAAGGTGCGCACATCCCCCGGTTCCCCCTCCCAGATCAGGGCGATTTGGTCCGCACGGGGCCCATCGAGATGACGATCAAGGCAGTTGTAGGCCACGTTGGTGGTGCCGCCCTCAAACCAGCGGGCGAAGGGCGGGTGACTCCAATCGAGCACCTGCTGGAAGGGTTTGAACCAGTGCAGGTGTTCTCGGGCCTGCTCGCCCCAGAAGCTGTCAGGGTCGGCCTGCACCCGGGCCACCAGCTCCCGGTAGGCCTCCAGGCTGCCGATCTGGGCCGTGGCCGCGAGCGCCTCAGGGGGGGCGAACACCCGCTGCTCCTGGAGCACCGATTCGATCGTGGCCTCGCTCATCCATCCGCTGCACCGCGCACCCATTCAAGCCAGGCACGGCCCTGCCCGCCCAGGGGGGAGACGGATGTTGAGGGTTGTGGCCAGCGGTGCCAAGAGGTGGGCTGGGAGGATGGCCCGATGAGCCGGCCCGCCGCCTGTCTGTTCGACCTCGATGGTCTCCTGCTGGACACCGAGCCGCTGCATGGCCGCGCCTGGCGGGAGGCGGCCCGTCATTTCGGCGTGGAGCTGGCCCATGACCAGCTGCTGGTCCTGCGGGGTCGCCGGCGGGAGGACAACGCCGATCAGGTTCGCCGCTGGATCAAGGCGGGGGAAGGCCAGCCCCCCACGCCGGAGGAGCTGTTGGCCGTGCAACAGCCGATCGCCAGGCAGTTGCTGCCCCAGGCCAGCGCCATCGATGGAGCGGCGGAACTGCTCACCCGCTGCCGGGAGCTGGCCATCCCCATGGCCCTGGTCACCAGCAGCAGCCGTGAGGCCGTGGCGCGCAAGGCCGCTCCGCACCCCTGGCTGGAGCTGATCGACCTGCGGGTGCATGGCGACGACCCCGAACTGGGGCAGGGCAAGCCCGCCCCCGATGGTTACCTGCTTGCTGCCCGGCGCCTGGGCGTGGCGGCTGGCGATTGCTGGGCCTTCGAGGATTCCCCGGCCGGCGCCTGTGCCGCCCTGGAGGCCGGCTGCCGGGTGCATGTGCTGGCTGCGGATCTCGATGAGGGGGCCTTCCCTGTGGGGGTGCGGTTGATTCGCAGTCTTCGGTCGGTGGAACTGGCCTAGGAGCTACGGTGCGGCCCTGATCGGCCACCGAAAGAATCATCGATCCCGGGCGCCAGGGCGCGCCGATCCAACCCTTCGCCAGCTGGTCGGGTCTTCCCCACGCGCAGCCGCTGGCCAGACCCACGGCAGGGTCCCGGTCGGACGATACCAGCGTGCCGATCGCACCAGCCAGGAATCAGCAAGGGGGCGATGGCTGCTTGGCGCTGAAATGATCTCGACGTCGATGAACGCCGGTGGTGCTGGATTCAACCTGCGCTGGGTCTGGGGAGGAGCTTCGGCGCAGACTCCATCAAGGGCGATCGGCCTCTGAAGCCTGAACCCATCGCCCAGCGGTTGATCGAAAACGTCCGCGTCGCTGTGCCGAGGACCACCCCTGGGAGCGCTCTCCATGGCCGCTCATTCCCTTGACAGGATGCTCATCGTCGAAGGCGCATCAGCGGAACTTCCATGATCCTGCACCTCTGGGCCACGATCGACCCCGCTGGTCTGCAGAAATCGTTCTTGTGTATCGAGCCAATTCCGATTCGGACCCATTGAAGCAGTCGCAAGGAGTCAATCCCAGCCAGGGAACCTTGTTGGATCCCTTGCCGGAGCGCACATCCCAACGGATGAACCTCCTCCCTTCCCCACAACCGAAACAGCCCCATCGGCGTTCAGAGGCGATCCAAGCGTTTAGCCATTGGTCTGGGGCACTCCTTAGCTGGTGACAACGGAAACGTGTGGCCTTCGGGTGACATTCGTCAACGGATCCTGGCTTCTGTGCCTTTGGCTACAGGCCCAGGGACGCAATCACCGGACTGTGACCAAGCCCGTTTATCGATCAGTTCCTGCAAAGGGCTTTGATGATGCGAAGGACCCAACCCAATCCCAACTGGAGCTCCGCCCTAACGGCCGGACCCTCCGCTCTCGAAACATTTGACAGACTCCGCGCCGGTTTCATGGCAGGAGTGCAGGACCCCCAACTGCGCCGGGTGGCTGTGATCCTCCTGGCCGCCGGCGCTGGGTTACTTCCTTTGATGGCCGGTGCCGCCAAGGCGGCCCTGACCAAAGTCCCCACCGACGGGGCTGACAACCTGCTGATGTTGATCGGCTCGGCCCTCGTGCTGCTGATGACACCAGGTCTGGCGTTCTTCTACGGCGGCTTCACCCGCGCCAAGAACGTGCTCAATTGCATGATGATGAGCTTCTTCCTGATGGGTCTCGTCGGGGTGCTCTGGGTGGTGATCGGCTACAGCCTTGCCTTCGGCACCGGATTTGGAAGCCCCTTCATTGGTGGCCTCGAGTTCTTCATGCTCAATGGCGTCGGTGGCGAGCTCGGTGATGCCCCCCTGGCCGACGGGTTTGCCATCAGTGCCACCAGCTTCGCCCTGTTCCAGGGCATGTTCGCGATCATCACTCCAGCACTCATCAGTGGCGCCTTGGTGGAGCGCATCAACTTCAAGGCCTGGTTCTGGTTCTCCCTGATCTGGAGCCTGTTCGTCTATTCCCCCATGGCCAAGATGGTCTGGGGAGGTGGATTCCTCGGATGCTTTGGCATCGGCGCGATCGATTTCGCCGGTGGCACCGTGGTGCACATTGCTTCTGGTGTGTCCGCCCTTGTCGCTGCGGCGATCATTGGCAAACGCACCAACTGGCCCGAGCAGAAGAGCCCACCCCACAACGTGCCCTTCATTCTTCTGGGCGCAGGCCTGCTCTGGTTCGGCTGGTTCGGCTTCAACGGGGCCAGCATGTTCGCCTCCAAGACGGCCGGTTACCCCTTCCTCACCACCACCACCGCTGCTTCGGCGGCGCTGCTCACCTGGTGCCTGCTGGAGTGGTTCCTGGATGGAAAACCCACCGCCGTCGGTGCGGCCACGGGTGCCGTGGCCGGTCTGGTGGGGATCACTCCCGCCGCGGGCTTCGTCTACATGGGGCACTCGATCATCATCGGTGCGCTCACTGCCACGGCTTGCCTGATCGCCGTACGGGTCAAGATGGCGATCAAATTCGATGATTCGCTCGACACCTTCATGGTCCATGGAGTCGGGGGAACCGTGGGTGCCTTGCTCACGGGAGTGTTCGCTGTGAAGGTCCTGGTGCCGGCGGACTACTTCCCGGTTTCAGCGAAAATCATGGAAGCGGGCGGCAACCTGGGGCTGTTCGTGGTACAGCTCAAGGCCGTACTGATCACCTACGGATTCGTGGGCATTGGAACAGCTGTGATCCTCTTGGTTCTCGGGGCGATCATGCCGCTTCGGGTCACCCCCGAAGAAGAGGATCGTGGTCTCGACTACGTGCTGCACGGGGAAGAGGCCTACGACCCGATGGCCTATTGAGCTTCGAACTGCCATCAAACCAGTTCAGTTCAGCCCCCGCCCTCGCGGGGGCTTTTTCATGGCCGCCCAGCTGAACTGGAGTGCGCCACATCTGAACAGTGACCAAGTCACTCGATTGAAGGCGAGGAAACTCTGCTTCAGGAATTCAGTAGAGCCGGCTGAGCACGAAATCCGGTAGGGCCAGCAAGGCGCTGCGGGATTCAGAGGGAGATAGCCAGGCCAGGCAGCCAGCGGCCTCGCGGGCGAAGCCCTCGGCCAGGGCTCGGGAGCGTTGAATGGCATCAGAGCCGCGCACCAGCTCCAGGGCTTGTTCGAGATCGCCCGGTTCACAGAGCTCCCGTTCGATCAAGCCGGCCAGGGAGGGCCGCTCTTCCAGGGCATAGAGCACCGGCGCCGTCAGGTAGCCGGTGGCCAGATCGCTGGCGGCTGGCTTGCCCAGCTGCTGGTCACTGCCTGTGAAGTCGAGGATGTCGTCGACCACCTGGAAAGCAAGCCCCAGCTGGCGGCCAAAACGGTAGAGATCGTCGAGCTGGTCTGCGGGAAGCCCGCTGAGCACCCCGGCGGCCCGGGCACTGTTCGCGATCAGCGAGGCGGTCTTGCAGTAGCTCTTGTCGAGGTAGGTGGCGAAGCTCTGGCCCGTGTCGTAGCGGTAGAGGCCCTGGCGCACCTCGCCATCGGCCAGATCCATGATCACCCGCGAGAGCAGCTTGACCACCTCAAGGTCGTCGAGGTTGGCGAGGTGCCAGCTGGCCTGGGCAAACAGAAAGTCGCCCGCCAGCACCGCGACCCGATGGTTGAAGCGGCTATGAACCGTGGCCACGCCCCGACGGGTGGAGGCCTCATCCACAACGTCGTCGTGGACCAGGGAGGCCGTATGGATCATCTCTGTGATCTCGGCCAGGCGGCGGTGGCGGGAGCTCAGCTCCCCATCGGGTGCAAGGGCGCGGGAAAGCAACAGCACAATGCCCGGACGGATGCGCTTTCCTCCGGCGCTGAACAGATGCTCCGCGGCCGCCTGAAGGATCGGGTGGCCGGCACCGATGAGGTTGCGCAGGTCACTGAGCAGGGTCTCGAGGTCGGCTTCGACCGGCTGGAGTAGCTCTGCAACCGTTGCCATGGACCCCTCCGGTGGCCCGATCCTAGAAGGCCCGGGAAAGCGACTGCAGGGAGACCTGCTCCACGATTGGCCGCTGGCCCAACCAGGGGGTGGCGGCGCTGGCGAAGCTCTCGGCGCATCCGGTGACGCAGAAGCGACCCTGCCCCGGCCGCTCGGACCCTTGGGACGGTGCGGGCCCATGGCCCTGGCCATCGAGCAGCGCCTGCAGCCGCGCCACGGCGGCCACGGCGGGATCCACCAGCAGCACCTCCTCGGGCACCAACTGGCGCAGGAGCGGCCGCAGCAAGGGGTAATGGGTGCAGCCGAGCACGATCGCTTCCACCCGCGCCTCCAGCAACGGCTGCAGGTAGGCCTGGGCCACCTGGAGCAGGCGCCGGTCCCGCAGGTTTCCCGCCTCGATCAGGGGCACGAACTCCGGGCAGGGCACCTCCACCACCATCGCCCCGTGCAGGTGGTCGCGGATGGCCCGGCCATAGGCACCACTCGCGGCAGTGGCCGGCGTCGCCAGCACCCCCACGCGCCGGCTGCGCAGCTGGGTGGCGACGCTGTCGATCAAGCCATAGACCGGCACTCCGGCCTCACGCACGGCCACATCGAAGGCCAGGGCATTGGAGGTGTTGCAGGCCATCAGCAGGGCATCCACCCCTTCGGCCCGCAGCCAGGTCACCACCTCCGAGGCGATCGAGCGGATCTCCTCGCGTGAACGCTGGCCGTAGGGCACCCGGGCCGTGTCACCCAGGTAGAGGAAGCGCTGCTGCGGGTGACGCTCCAGCAGCTCGTTGAGGACGGTCAACCCCCCCAGCCCGCTGTCAAAAAGCCCCAGCAGCAAACTCATTGTCCACCCCTGAGGTAGTTGAGGAGTCCCGTGGCGATCGCCAAGGCCAGCCGCCGGCGATGCTGCCCGTCCGCCAGGCGAGGTGAATCCAGTTCACCGGTGACGAAGCCCATCTCCACCAGCGCCGCCGGCATCACGGTGCGGCGGATCACGAAGAAACGACCCTGCCGCACCCCCCGGTCGGGGCTACCTGGGGAAACAGCCAGCACCTCCTGTTGCACCGCGGCCGCCAGGTTGCGGGCGCTGGCGCTCTCGAAATAGAAGGTCTCGATGCCATTCACATCCGGACGGGCCATGCTCAGGGCGTTGGCGTGGATGCTGAGAAAAATGTCGGCGCCACTGCTGTTGGCGAGCGACACCCGCGGCGGCAGGTCCACATCCACTTCGCTGGTGCGCGTAAGCAGCACCTGCACGCCCCGTTGCTGCAGCAATTGAGCCACCTGAAGGCTGACATCGAGCACCACGTCGGTTTCGCGCAGGCCTCCGATGCCGACCGCCCCGGGATCTGGACCCCCATGGCCTGGGTCGATCACCACCTTGAAGCGCCCCCGGGGCACCCCCGGCAACCCGGCGGCCGAGGGGGTCGGCCCACTGGTCCAGCGGGGGACGGGGGTACGCCAGCTGGCGGTGGGGGCCACCGGGGTCGGGGCATCCAGGTCTCCCTCGCCGATGGCCTGGAATCCACTCGCCGCCAGACCCTTGAACTCCAGACGCCAGCGGTCCCGGGCGGTGCCTTCCAGCTTGAGCTCGCGAGGATCCAGCTCAGTGCCGGGTACAAACTCCAGCACCAGCCGCGTGCTGTCGGGAGTTGGCTTGCCGATGCGCACCTCCCGCACCACGCCGCCGGCAGGCAGGGTGCGGGTGCGCAGGGGTGCCCCCGGCAGATCGATCCAGATCCGGGGCCCCAACCCGCCACGGCCGGCTTCGTAGAAGGCCTGGAGGGTGATGTCAGGGGAGGTGCGCAGCTCGAGCACCCCTTCGCGGCTCAGCCGCCAGGCCGAGAGGGCACTGGCCGCCATCGCCGGAAGGGCGGCCACCAGGGCGGCCCACTGCAGACCCACACCGAGCACGAGGGCGGGCAGAACCCTCAGCAGCCGGGCGTACCCCATCGCCGGCGTCAGAACAGCGCCGGGCGGCGGTGCTGAAGGCTGGGCATCACGGCGCGAACCCGTTGGACATGGGCCACATCAATCGGTGCCACAGCCAGGCCCGGGGTCACGCCGGCGTCGGAGAGCACCGTGCCCCAGGGGTCGATCACCATGGCGTGGCCGTGACTGTGGCGACGGCCGTAGTGCACACCGGTCTGGGCGGGAGCCAGAACATAGACCGTGTTTTCGATCGCCCGGGCCTGCAAGAGCACCTGCCAGTGGTCCTTGCCGGTGAAGGCCGTGAAGGCGGCGGGAATCATCACGAGATCAGCGCCGGCTCCTGACAGGTGGCGATACAGCTCAGGAAAGCGCACGTCGTAGCAGATGGACAGACCGATGCGGCACAGACCGGGAACATCCACCACCGGCGGCAGGTCGTGACCCTGCTGCACCGTCTCCGACTCCCGGTAGGTGTTGCCGTCGGGCAGATCCACGTCGAAGAGATGGATCTTGTCGTAGCGGGCCAGCAGCTGGCCGTCCTTGCCCACCAGCTCGGAGCGGTTGAGGGTGAGGCGCTCCCCTGCCGGCACGGGGTAGCCACCGCCCAGGAGCGTCACCTGGTAGCGGCGGGCCATGGTCACCAGGAAACGCTGGCTGCGATCGGCCAGGGAGGGCGCCAGCGCCAGGCGCTGTTCGTCCTCGCCCATGAAGGCGAAGTTCTCGGGCAGTCCCACCAGTTCCGCGCCCCGGCGGGTGGCCAACTCGATCAGCTCTTCAGCGGCGGCGAAGTTGGCGTCCGTGTCCGGGCCGGAGGTGAGCTGCAGAGCTGCCGCCAGGAAGCTGGTCACCGCTGGAGATGCCGGAGTGGCGGCACTGTAAGGGACCTCTCTCAGGTCGCCTGGAGCACACCGGGCTCGACCTGGGTGGGTACCACCTGGAGGCTGTCGATCGCCGCGCAGCAGCGGAAGTCGGCGTCGTGATCACCAAGCCGGATCAGGCGCTGACCGTGGCTTGAGGCCCGCAGACAGGTTTCCGGGTCATGGCGCCATTGCTGCCAGAGGGCCAGGGCGGCCAGCATCTCGTCATTGCCGAAGCTGACGCCGACGTGGGGAGCCACCGCCAGCTCCATCGCCGCCGAGGCCACCGCGCCGGCGGCGAGGGAATCCTCAAGGGAATAGTCGCCTTCCCAGCCACTGCCCACGACCCAGACGCGCTCACAGCCCCGCTCGATCAGACGCCGTGCCACGGCGCCCCGGTTGGGCAAGCAGGCGGTGAGCAACAACGGCACCTGACGCACCCGGTCGAGGGAACGGGTGCCGTTGGTGGTGCTCATGAAAATGCGTTTCCCCCCCACAACCTCCGGGGTGACCGCGATCGGCGAATTGCCCAGCTCGAAACCCTCGAGGCGCGCACCGCCACGCTCGCCGGCCCGCAGGCGCCGCTCGGCGGGCCAGGCTTCCGCAGCCGCCTGCAATGCCTCCAGGTCGGCAAAGGCCTGAACCGCTTCGGCCCCGTTCGCCAGCGACCAGGCAATGGTGGTGGTGGCCCGCAGCACATCGATCACGACGGCGGCATCTGGAGAAGCGCCTGCGCCTTCGGCGGGCACAAGCTCGGAGGTGGGGAAGTAGGAGATCTGCACGAACGCAAGCCAGGGCCGTGTGCGTCACAGTAGGCAGCACCGGTGGGACACGAATGGGCGGGCCACGGACCCGGCGGGGGAGCCGCGACCTGCGCGGGTTCCTTGAGTTGATCGAGAGCCGCGGACAGCTGCGCCGGATCAGCGCGCCCGTGGACCCGGATCTGGAACTGGCGGCCATCGCCGACCGTGTGCTGGCCCGTGGCGGACCAGCGTTGCTGTTCGAAAAAGTGCTCGGCTCGTCGATGCCCGTGGCGGTGAACCTGCTGGGCACCGTGGAACGCGTGCTGTGGTCGATGGGCATGGAGCAACCCGAGGAGCTCGAGGAGCTCGGCAGCCGCCTCGCCCTGCTCCAGCAACCCAAACCCCCCAAGGGACTCAGGGAGGCGGCCCGCTTCGGCGGCGTGCTCTGGGATCTGATTCGCTCTCGCCCCGACCGGGACCTCACCCCCCCCTGCCACCAGCAGGTGTTCAAGGGGGAGCAGGTGAATCTGGATGCCCTGCCGCTGCTCCGCCCCTGGCCCGGCGATGCCGGCGGCGTGATCACCCTCGGGCTGGTGATCACCAAGGATCCCGAGACCGGCGTGCCCAACGTGGGCGTCTACCGCCTGCAGCGCCAGTCAGCCAACACGATGACCGTGCATTGGCTCTCGGTGCGGGGCGGCGCCCGCCACCTGCGCAAGGCGGCGGCCCTGGGCAGAAAGCTGGAGGTGGCGGTGGCGATCGGGGTGCACCCGCTTCTGGTGATGGCGGCGGCCACGCCGATTCCGGTGCAGCTCTCGGAGTGGCTGTTCGCCGGGCTCTATGCCGGCGAGGGGGTGCGGCTGGCGAAGTGCAAGACCCTCGATCTGGAGGTGCCGTCCCACAGCGAAGTGGTGCTGGAGGGCACGATCACCCCAGGAGAGCAGCTCCCGGATGGGCCCTGCGGCGACCACATGGGTTTCTACGGCGGTGAGGAGCGCTCGCCCCTGGTGCGCTTCCACTGCGTCACCCAGCGGCGCGATCCGATCTTCCTCACCACCTTCAGCGGCCGCCCGCCCAAGGAGGAGGCGATGCTGGCGATCGCCCTGAACCGCCTCTACACCCCGATCCTGCGCCAGCAGATCCCGGAGATCGTCGATTTCTTCCTGCCGATGGAGGGACTGAGCTACAAGCTCGCGATCCTCTCGATCGACAAGGCCTACCCCGGCCAGGCCAAGCGGGCGGCGATGGCCTTCTGGAGCGCCCTGCCCCAGTTCACCTACACCAAGTTCGTGGTCGTGGTCGATCGCTCGATCGCCATTCGCGATCCGCGCCAGGTGATCTGGGCCATCAGCGCCCAGGTGGATCCCCAGAGGGATCTGTTCGTACTCGAGGACACCCCCTTCGATTCGCTCGACTTCGCCAGCGAGCGCCTGGGGCTGGGCGGTCGGCTGGCAATCGATGCCACCACCAAGATCGGCCCTGAGAAGCGACACGACTGGGGTGAGGCCCTCTCGCGGCCTCCGGAACTGGAAGCCCGCATCGATGCCCGCTGGGTTGAGCTGGGGCTATCGGATCTCGATGGGATCGAGCCCGATCCGGCCCTGTTCGGCTATGCGCTTGAGCACGTGCTGGAGCGGCTGGCGGCGCGGAGCTGATGCTGCGCAAGCGGGCGCTCTATGCGATCAAGGCCCTGCTGGAACTGGCCCGGGAACCCCAGCGCTGGCAATCGGTGAGCCAGCTGGCCCAGGCCCAGCAACTGCCGGCACCGATGTTGGAGCAGCTGTTGCTGAAGCTGCGCCGTGCCCAGCTGCTGGAGGCCCGCCGTGGCCGCAGCGGCGGCTACCGGCTGGCACAGCCGGCCCGCCAGACGCGGCTGGCGGCGATCCTGCTGGCGGTGGGGGAGGGTGGGCCAACGGGGGAGCCCTGGACCATGGACGAGGTCGGCGAGCCACCGCTTGAGATCGAGCTCCCAGCGATCCCCGCCGAGTCCCTGGCCGGAGATCGGGTGCTTTCGGCGCTGCAACGGCGGCTGCGGCGCGCCCTAGAGCGGGAGCTGGAATCCCTCAGCCTGGAGGAACTGCTGTTCGACCTGCGCAGCTGGCAGGAAACCCTGCGGGAGGACGGCGGCCTGATGGTGGGCTGAGATCTGGCCCTGGGCGGCGACCCCCGCCAGTCGGCCCCTGCGTAACCTCGCCCCTCTGCCCAGGACCTGTCCATGACCCTCGAGCTGGGATCCACCATCGCTCGCAGCCTGCGCGGATCGGTGCGCGTGCCGGGCGACAAATCGATCTCGCACCGGGCCCTGCTGTTCGGCGCGATCGCCGAGGGGGAGACGCACATCGAGGGGCTGCTACCGGCCGAGGACCCCCTGAGCACCGCCGCCTGCCTGCGGGCGATGGGGGCGGAGGTGGGCCCGATCGTGGCGGGAAAACCGGTGCTGGTGCGCGGGGTGGGCCTCGATGGGCTCTGCGAGCCCGAAACGATTCTCGACTGCGGCAACTCCGGCACCACCATGCGCCTGCTGCTGGGGCTGCTCGCTGGCCGCTCGGGCCGCCACTTCGTGCTGACCGGTGACGACTCCCTGCGCAGGCGCCCGATGGCACGGGTGGCCACTCCCCTGGCAGCGATGGGGGCCACGATCGCCGGCCGCGGTGGCGGCAACTACGCCCCCCTGGCGATCCAGGGCCGCCAGCTACACGGCGCCACGGTGACCACCCCGGTGGCCTCGGCCCAGGTGAAATCAGCCCTGCTGCTGGCCGCTCTGACAGCCGAGGGTGCCACCACCGTGATCGAACCCGCCCGCTCCCGCGACCACTCCGAACGCATGTTGCGGGCCTTCGGAGCTCATCTGGAGGTGGGCGGCGAGGGGGATCGCACCGTGATCGTGCGCCCAGGTGGAGTGCTGCGCGGCCAGCAGGTTGTGGTGCCAGGCGACATCAGTTCGGCCGCCTTCTGGCTGGTGGCCGGCGCGATCACCCCCGGCGCCCAGCTGACGGTGGAGAACGTGGGGCTCAACCCGACCCGCACGGGAATCCTCGAGGTGCTCGAGCAGATGGGCGCGGCCATCGAGATCATCAACCCCCGGGAGATGGCCGGTGAACCCGTGGGCGATCTGCGGGTGAGCCATGGCCCCTTGAGGGCCTTTGCGATCGCAGGCGATCTGATTCCCCGGCTGGTGGATGAGATTCCGGTGCTGGCGGTGGCGGCCTGCGTCGCCGAGGGGGTTTCGACGATCCGGGGGGCGGAGGAACTGCGGGTGAAGGAAACCGACCGGCTGGCGGTGATGACGCGGCAGCTCGAAGCCATGGGTGCCCAGTTGGAGGAGCACCCCGACGGGCTCACCATCACCGGCGGCGTGGCGCTTCACGGCGCCGAGGTGGACAGTGAAACCGACCACCGGGTGGCCATGAGCCTGGCGGTGGCGGCCCAGATCGCCTCCGGCACCACGCGCCTGCGGCGCAGCGGCGCGGCGGCGGTCTCCTACCCGGGCTTCTGGGACGACCTCGCCCGGCTTCAGTACCAGTAACGAACTGGCTGGGGGAGCCTCTGGCCCACCAGTAGATTCCGGCCGTTCACCGCAGGGGATCGATGCTCGCCGTCGCCGTGCTGGCCGCCGGGAAGGGGACCCGCATGAAGAGCCAGCTCCCCAAGGTGCTGCAGCCCCTGGCGGGCGCCACCCTGGTGGAGCGCGTGCTCGCCAGCTGCCGAAGCCTGGCCCCCCAGCGGCAGCTGTTGATCGTGGGCCACCAGGCGGAGCGGGTGAAGGCGTCCCTGGCGGGCGTCGCCGGTCTGGAGTACGTGCTCCAACAGCCCCAGCAGGGCACGGGCCATGCGGTGCAGCAGTTGCTGGCGCCGCTGGCCGGCTTCGCAGGCGAGCTGCTGGTGCTCAATGGCGATGTGCCGCTGCTGCGTGCCGCCACCCTGGAACGACTGCTCGCTCAGCACCGCGGCAGCGGCGCGGCGGTGACCCTGCTCACCGCCCGTCTGGCGGACCCCGGCGGTTACGGCCGGGTGTTCAGCGACGGGGCCGGCCGGGTCAGCGCGATCATCGAGCACCGCGACTGCAACGACGATCAGCGGCGCAACAACCTGATCAATGCCGGCATCTACTGCTTCGACTGGAAGCGCCTGGCGGACGTGCTGCCCCAGCTCACCACCGACAACGACCAGGGGGAGCTCTATCTCACCGACAGCGTCGCCCTGCTGGGCCACGCCACCCACCTGGAGGTGGCCGACCCCGACGAGATTCTGGGCATCAACGACCGGATTCATCTGGCCCAGTGCGAAGCGGTACTCCAGGAACGGCTCCGTCACCACTGGATGGAGCAGGGGGTCACCTTCATCGATCCCGCCAGTTGCACCCTCAGCGAAGGCAGCCGCTTGGGCCGCGACGTGGTGATCGAGCCCCAGACCCACCTGCGCGGAGCCACGACCGTGGGGGATGGCTGCCATCTCGGCCCCGGCAGCCTGGTGGAGAACAGCACCCTGGGATCGGGCGTGGAGGTGCTGTTTTCGGTGGTGCGTGAGGCCGCGGTGGGCGATGACTGCGCCATCGGCCCCTACGCCCAGCTGCGCCCGGGCACCGTGCTGGGCAAGCGCTGCCGGGTGGGCAACTTCGTGGAGGTCAAGAACAGCCAGCTCGCTGACGACTGCAAGGTCAACCACCTCAGCTACATCGGCGATGCCGATCTCGGGACGAACGTCAATGTGGGGGCCGGCACGGTCACCGCCAATTACGACGGCGTGCGCAAGCACCGCACCAGAATCGGCGCCGGCAGCAAGACGGGCGCCAATTCCGTGCTCGTGGCGCCGCTCAACCTGGGGGAGGGGGTCACCGTCGGGGCCGGCTCCACGATCACCAGAGACGTGCCCGCCGGCGCCCTGGCCCTGGGCCGGGCACGCCAGGTGGTCAGGGAAAACTGGTCTGTAGCAGGGGAATCAGCCTCTCCAGCGCCACCCCCCGACTCGCCTTGAGCAACAGGGTGTCCCCCGGCCTCAACCAATGCTCCAGCGTTCTGGCGGCTGCGGCGGGATCGGCCACCCGCTCCAGCAGGGGCACCCCGGCGGCGGCCACAACCATGGCCTCACCCTCGGCGCCGCCGTCCACCACCACAAGACCATCGAGGCCAAGCCGGGCCGCCAGGGACCCGATGGCGGCATGGAGCTCCAGGCTCTGATCGCCCAGCTCGAGCATCGTTCCCAGCACCGCGAAGCGGCGTCCCCCCCCCTGGACCAGCAGCCGCAGGGCCGCCTCGGTGGCCTCCGGCGAGGCGTTGTAGGTCTCATCGAGCACGTGCACACCGCCCACCTCGAGACGAGCGCTGCGCCCCCCCGGAAGCTCCACACGCAGATCGGCCAGCGCAGCGGGCGGCACCCCCAGCTCAAGGGCCACCACCAGGGCCAGCAAGAGATTGCGGGCATTGTGGGCCCCCGGCAGAGGCAACCGGTAGCGGCAACCTTCCAGGTTCAGATGCTCCCCATCAGGCTCCAGCTGAGCGATGCCATCGGCCGGCGGCAGGGCTGGATCGAAGGGGCCATCGCCTTCCAGTGCCACCCGCCGCACCCGACCAGACCAGACCGCTCCCAGGGCCGCCTCCAGCAGGGGATCCCCCGCCGGTACCACCACCAGAGCGGCGGCCGGGAGACCCGTGACGATCTCGCACTTGGCGGTGGCGATCGACTCGCGGCTGCCGAGGCGGCCGATATGCGCCGTGCCGATGTTGGTGATCACGGCGATGTCAGGCTGGGCGCAGCGGCTGAGGCGCTCGATCTCCCCCAGGCCACGCATGCCCATCTCCACGACCAAAGCCGCCTCATTCCCCTTGGCCTTGAGCAGGGTGAGCGGCACACCCACGTCGTTATTCTCGTTGCCCACACTGGCCAAGACGGGGCCCAAGGGGGCAAGGGCGGCCCGCAGCAGCTCCCGCGTGGTGGTCTTGCCCGCCGAACCGGTCACCGCCACCAGCGGTGCAGCCAACTCACGGCGGCGCAGATTCCCCAGAAGCTGATAGGCGGCCAGGGTGTCGGCCACACCCCAGGCCGGCAGGCCATCGGGCACCTCAGAGAGCCGCGAGGTCTCCACCACCGCCGCCAGGGCCCCGCGTTCATGGGCCTGAGCGAGGAAGCGGTGACCATCGAAGCGCTCCCCCACCAGGGGCACGAACAGACTGCCCGGTCGCAGGGAACGGCTGTCGGTGGTCACCGGCCCCAGGGGCTGCTCCAGATCCAGAGCTGCGCCACCCTCCGGCGCTCCCCACTGCTCCACCAGCTGCGACAGCCGCATCCCTTCAGGCCCCCTCAGCCGTACGCCAGCAGAATCATGCCGGTCCCCACCCGGGCCTGGCGTGCCAGCAACCGGCCCTGGTCATCGACCAGCTCGAGCGTCTCGTAGCCAAGGTCCTTGGTCTGCGCCAGCCATCGGTCCGCCTGTCGCTGACGCTCGCCAGCGGACAGGGAGAGAAAGTCGGGCTTCAGCTCCAGCACCAGCAGAGCCCGCTCCGGTTGCGGTCGGGCGGCGAGCAGCAGGGCCGTTCCATCTCCGTTTCCATCGCCGGTTCCATCATCGGCGGCCAGAAGTTCCAACAGAGGCTCGAGGGCCAGCGGTGCCGGGGAGGTTGGTGCTGGCGGTTCGGCCCCATCGGCCGCCGCTGCTGTGGATACGATCACTTCGGTCGGTGCTGCCGGTTCAGCGGCTGGGATGGTTGGCGCATACGGTTCAACGGCTTCCGCAGCTGAGCTGACCTCAAGTGTCGTTGGCACCGGCAGGGGCGCCACAGCCACCGTCCTCGAGCCGCCATGGCCCCAGAGGGTGACGGCGCCGAGCGGCAGCAGCAGTACGGCCAGCAGCACCAGGGGCCAGAACAGGCTGGAGAGGGCGGCGGGCCAGAAGGCTGGCAGGGGCAGCTGGCCCGAGCCATTGCGACGCCAGAGCTCTCTTGAGCGGAGGCCCAGGCTCCAGGCCACCGCCCTCAGGTCATCGCCCAACAGGCGCCACGGGCTCACGTAGGGACTGGGCAGGGCTGATCCGGGCTCAGGGAGGTCCCGGGGCCTGCCACTCGGCTCGATCATCGAGCACGACTCAACAGCGTCTCCTCATCCCTGGGGACGCCGCAGCAGCCGCGAGAGGGGATTGCGTCGAAGCACCTCCGGTTCCGTTGCGCCAGCCAATGAAAGCGATGCCTTGTCGCGAGCCGTCGGTTCAGGCCCAGGCACCTCCAGCTCAGCTCTCGTCGCCGGCTTCGCGTTCTGATGGGAAGCGGCTCCGCCATGGCGGCTCGGATCAGCGTCCTGACCCAGGGAGAAGGCCTCCACGTCCTGGGCCGAGGGGGTGGGTTCCTTCACACCGCGCACGTCCCGGTACATGCTGTCGTACTCCTGGGCGGAACGGTCCCAGCTGTGGTCGGCGGTCATGGCACGGAACTGCAGCTCGGCCCAACTCTCAGGATGGCGATAGGCCTCCCAGGCCCGCACGATCGCCGTGTAGAAATCCAGCGGGTCGTAGCGGTCGAAGCAGAAGCCCGTGCCGCTGTGGTGGGCAGGATCATGGGGGGGCACCGTGTCCACCAGACCTCCCACCCGGCGCACCACCGGAATCGAGCCATAGCGCATGGCCAGCAGCTGGCTGATGCCGCAGGGTTCGAAGCGACTGGGCATCAAGAAGGCGTCGCTTCCGGCGTAGATCAAGCGCGAAAGGGCATCGTCGTAGGTGAGGAAAACAGCGAAGCGGCCCGGGTGACGCGCCGCCAGCTGCCACAAGCCCGATTCGTAGTGGCGATCACCGGTGCCGAGCACCACCACCTGACTGTCGGTGTAGGCCAGCACCCGATCGGCCACCTGCATCAGCAGGTCCACCCCCTTCTGGTCCACCAGCCGGCTCACCAACCCCAGCAGGAAGGTGGTGGGGTTGACCGTGAGCCCCATGCGCTCCTGCAGGGCGGCTTTGCAGACGGTTTTGCCTGCGAGGTCTGCGGTGGAAAAGCAGGCGGGCAGGCTGGCGTCGGTGGCCGGATTCCAGTCATCGGTGTCGATGCCATTGAGGATGCCGCGCAATTTGCCGCTGATGAAGTTCAGCAGGCCATCAAGACCTTCGCCGTAATTGGGGGTGCGGATCTCCTTGGCGTAGGTCGGCGAGACGGCGTTGACCCGATCGGCATAGAGCAGGGCGGAGGCCATGGTGTGATCCCCCTGCATGTACCAGGGGCACCAGGTCATGCGGTCCAGCTTCCAGCGCCAGGGGCCCTGGTACTGGAGGTTGTGGATCGTGAAGACCGTGCTGATCTCGGGGTCCTGGTGCATCCACACCGGGATCATGCCGGTGTGCCAGTCATGGCAATGGAGCACCTCTGGTTTCCAGTGATGCCAGGCGAACTCGGCCACGGCGCTGGCGAAGAAGGTGAAGCGCCAGTCTTCGTCCTCGCCGCCGTAGATGCGCTCGGGATCGAAGACCGGATGGCCCACGAGATAGATCGTGAGGCCGTTTCTGGGATGGCGGGTTTCGAAGATCGCGAAATCCGTTCCCATGGTGTGACCGCGCCAGATCGGCTCGGCGGAGATCGCCAGGCGACTCCACAGCCGGCCGTAGCCCGGCAGGATCAGACGTACGTCGTGGCCGAGGGCCGCCAGGGCCGGGGGCAGGGAGCCGACCACGTCGCCCATGCCCCCCACCTTGACCATCGGGGCGCATTCGGCCGCAGCAAACAGCACCCGCATTCGGCCAATCATCCAGACGGGGCAACTGTAGGGGGCCTCGCCCAGGCGGCTTCAGCGCAGCACCGTCACCGGTGTCCCGACGCTCACCATGTCGAACAGGGCGCGCACATCCTCGTCATAGAGACGCACACAGCCGTGGGACACGGCGCGGCCCACGGTCCAGCGGTGGGGGGTGCCGTGGAAACCGGCGGCGACACAACCCTTGATGTCGAGCACCTGATCGCCATCGGAGGCCTTGCGGCCGTTGCAATCAACGTGAAAGCCGATCCAGCGGCTGCCCAGGGGATTGTCCGCGCCGGCCGGAATGCGCTTGCCGCTGCTGGGGTGTTCCCAGGCCGGATCGGTGCGCATGTCGGTGATGCTGAAGCTTCCAGCGGGGGTCTCCCAACCCGGCATCCCCACGGCCACGGGAAACTGCCTGAGCAGAGCACCGGAGTGGATCACCAACAGCCGGCGGCGGCGGCGGTCCAGCACCAGATGCAAACCGCTCTGCACCTGAAGATCAGGCGGCAGCAGGGTCAGTGGATTGGCGGCAGCTGCCTTGGCGGGGGCCGCAGGGGACATCGGGGCAGAGGCCGCCCGCCCAGGGGCGCTCGACGGCGGCCCCAAGCCAAAGCCCCAGCCCAGGACCAGGCCGGCGAGGGCGGTGCCCCGCAGGACACGCCAACACCTGCTCCGACGACCATGACCGGTACGTCCACGGAAAGAACGGTGTGTTGGTTCCGCTGTTGGCGGCACGGTCAATCTGGGCGGGATGGGGCGATCGTTGGGCGATCCCTGATCAGGCCAGTCTGAAGGACCACTGGCCCGCGGCGGGCTCGGTTGTCAGGGCAGCCAGGGCACTCCAGAAAAATCCGGGTCACGCTTCTCAAGAAAGGCGTTACGCCCCTCCTGGCCCTCCTCGGTTCTGTAGAAGAGATGGGTGGCCTGGCCTGCGAGCTCCTGGATCCCCGCCAGCCCGTCGGTTTCAGCGTTGAAGGCGGCCTTCAGGCAGCGAATCGCCGTGGGGCTGTGCTGAAGCACCTCCAGGGCCCAGCGCACACCCTCCGCCTCGAGTTGCGCCAAGGGCACCACCGCGTTCACCAGACCCATGGACAGGGCCTGCTCGGCCCCGTAGTGGCGGCAGAGGAACCAGATCTCGCGCGCCTTCCGCTGGCCCACGACCCGGGCCAGGTAGCCGGCCCCGAAGCCGCCATCGAAGCTGCCCACCCTTGGGCCGGTCTGGCCGAACACGGCATTCTCCGCAGCCAAGCTCAGATCACAGAGCAAATGAAGCACCTGGCCGCCGCCAATGGCGTAGCCCGCCACCAGGGCGATCACCACCTTGGGCAGGCTGCGGATCAGCCGCTGCAGATCGAGCACATTGAGGCGCGGCAGCCCCTGCTCATCGACGTAGCCCCCTTCGCCGCGCACGCTCTGATCACCACCGGCGCAGAAGGCATGGACCCCGTCGGCCGCTGGACCGGCGCCGGTGAACAGCACCACCCCCACCGCCGGGTCATCACGAACCCGGGAGAAGGCATCGCAGAGCTCCTGCACCGTGCGCGGCCGAAAGGCGTTACGGAGCTCCGGGCGGTTGATGGCGATGCGGGCGATGCCATGGCCGGAGAGCTCGAACAGGATGTCCTCGTAGGTACCCGCAGAGGTCCAGCGCACCGGATCTGGCATCAGCTGGGGGCAAATGGCGTCGCCATTCTGCGATCCGGCCCAGGAAGCCCATGGCGCAGCTGCTGGCGCAGGGCGGCATCGCAGCGGCGATCGGTGCGCAGCTCGATCACCGCCAGGGGCAACGGATCGGCCCAGTCCAGAGCCTGATCAAGGGCGCTCAGATCACTCAGCCGCCTGACCGGCACCCCATGGGCCAGGGCCAGATCAAGGGGATCCACGGGCTGGGGCATGGCGAAGAGGCGATCGAAGTCGAGCCAGGGTTCAGCCGCCTCGCCCGGTCGGATGGGCAGTTGCTCGAAAATGCCGCCACCGCCGTTCTGGATCAGCACCACGGTGAGGCGACCGCGCAACTGGCGCCGCCAGAGCCAGCCGTTGCTGTCATGGAGCAGGGCCAGATCGCCCGTCAGCAGCACCAGGCGCCCCTCGCTCTGGGCCAGGCCAGCAGCGAGCGACAAGGTGCCGTCGATGCCGGAGGCGCCGCGGAAGCCATAGATCCGACGGGGCAGGGAAGCGGGGTCGGTGAAACTCTCCCAGTCCCGCACGGGGCTGCTGCTGGCCAGCATCACAGCCACCCCATCAGCGATCAACCGGCTGAGCTGGCGGGCCAGGGCCGGTTCGCTGGCTGCACCGGCGGGGGGCAACTCCCGGTCAAGCAGGCGCTGGCTGCGGGCCTCAAGGGCCTGCCACTGGGCCGCCTGCTCAAGACTGGCGGACGCCGGAGCTCCCTCGGCGAGTTGATCCCTGAAGGGGGCGCACCAGGCCACCAGGCCGCAGCCCCATTGCCTTTGGGCGGTGTGGAGGGGATCGAGGGGGCGGTCGTCCCCTTCGCTGATCAACAGCTGCAGGCCCCCCGTGGCGGTCAGCCAGCGCTGCAGCCGGCGACTGGCGGGCAAGGGGCCCAGGCGCAGCACCTGATCCACCGGCGGAAGGGCCGCGAGATCCTCCAGGAAGAGGTCGTAACCGCCGATCGCTCCCAGTTCCGGCTCCCCCCGCAGCCAGGAGAGTCCATCGGCGAGCAACGGCCAGCCGCTGCGGCGGCGCCAGAGGGCCACGGTGCGGGCAAAGGCCTCAAAGCCGGCTCGATCGCCCCGCCAGGGCCCGGCCACGATCACACCGGGCCGGCCCAGATCGAAGGGGAGCTCCAGGGTTGGGTCCGCGGCCTCGGTGCAGGGACGCCCCAGGGCTGAGTCGGCCAACGGCTGCGCAACCTCAACGAGCTCGGCTGACTCAAGCTCCCTGACCAGGGCGATCAGGGCCTCACCACCGAGATGAAGGGGCTCGTCGAAAGGCAGATTCAGATGCACGGGCCCGGCGGGCCGCCGGGGCCCCGAACCCTGGGCGGCGACCCAGGCCGATCGGGCCAGGCGGGTGATCGCCCCATCGTCCATGCCGGCAAGCCCCTCAGCCGGCGCCGGTGGCAGCGGCCGGCAGGAACAAGCCAGAAACTGCTCCTGGTTCACCGTCTGATTGGCTCCTTGGCCCTTGAGACGGGCGGGCCGATCGGCCGTGAGCAGCAACAGCGGAATGGCGGAATGATCGGCTTCCACCGCCGCCGGCAGCAGGTTGGCCACGGCCGTGCCCGAGGTGGTCACCACCGCCGCCGCCACCCCATCGCCCCGCCCCAGGCCGAGGGCAAAGAAGGCAGCGGAGCGCTCATCGAGGGCGGTCGTGAGCATCAGACCGAATGGCTCCAGCAGCGCTGCCGCCACGGCCAAAGGTCCCGAGCGACTGCCCGGGCAGAGCACCAGCTGGCGCAGGCCGCAGCGCCGCAGCGCCTGCAACAGGGTGAAGGCGGCCCGCAGGTTGGCCTCTGCGGCCGGGGGGGACCCGGTCGGGATCGGGGACACGGTCAAGATGCCCCTCGGCTGGTGGGGATGTGCCGATCATGCTGAACGGACCAGCCCCGATCACCAAGCGCCCTGCCCATGAACGAATCCGTCTCTGGATCGACCCCTGGGGCTGACGTTGGATCGGCCTCTGGCGCCATCGCAACCTCCAGCTGGCGCCGCCAGCTGCTCTCGCTGTTGCTCTGGGTGGTGCTGGCGCTGCTGTTGCGCACCTGGGTGATCGAACCGCGCTGGATCCCCTCCGGTTCGATGCTGCCCACGCTGCAGCTCCAGGACCGGATCCTGGTGGAAAAGATCAGACCTCGTCTTGGCTCGCCCCTTCCCGTGGGCACGATCGTGGTGTTCCATCCCCCGGAGGCTCTCCTGCGCGCCGGTTACGACCCCCAATCAGCGCTGATCAAACGGGTGGTGGCCCTGGCTGGCGACGTCATTGAGGTGCGTCAGGGACAGCTATGGCGCAATGGCGCCGTGGTCGATGAGCCTTGGTTGATGCAGCCGATGGACTACCAGCTGCCGCCCTTGAGCGTTCCCGAGGGCCAGATGCTGGTGCTGGGCGACAACCGCAACGCCAGCCTTGATTCCCACCTCTGGGGCCCCCTGAGCCGCGATCGTGTGATCGGAACGGCGGTGCTGCGTTACTGGCCGCTCGATCGGCTCGGGCCGATTCGGTTGTCCGCCTCGAAAGCTGGAAATTGAGCCGATCGCCTGCAGTAGGGTTTGGTTGTGCTGCAGACAACACCGGAGATGTTCAACCCGGAGTTCTTAGCCACCGACAGTGAGGCGATCAGCGGCAATTCCCTGATCGAGTACCTGCAGGATCAGTCTCCGGATGTGTTGCAACGGGTGGCGCGCTCCGCCAGCGGCGACATCCAGGACATCATTCGCCACAACGTTCAAGGTCTGCTTGGGATGCTTCCCGGCGAGCAGTTCGAGGTCAAGATCCAGGCCAGCCGCGACAACCTGGCGGGCCTGCTGGCCTCTGCGATGATGACGGGCTACTTCCTGCGCCAGATGGAGCAGCGCATGGAACTGGAAGACAGCCTCTTCGGCGACGGTGGGCTGGAAGCTGATCCGGGCGAACTGGAACTCTGAACCTGCACCTCTCAGACACAGAGGGCGTTCCCGCTCAGCCCGGCTGAGAAGCCGACAGCACGCCTGAAGCCAGCACACGCTCATCGAGCTCCCGCAGGAACGTCCAGGCGCCATCACCCGGGCAAGACTCGGCGCTGATCGCCTCTGCCAGCGCCTGCAGCTCAGCCCCAGAGCAGGGCACAGGAGCCGCATGGTGGGCGGGAATCACCCAGCGCAGTCCATCTCGGGCCGCCAGCTGGTTGAGCCAGCTGGCCAGCAGATCCCGGTGGCGTGGAAACACGAGCCGCTCCACCACCGGCGCCACCTGAAGCCTCGGCCCAGCGTCCGGTCCCAGCAGGGCCAGAAAAGCCTCCTCCCAGCCTTCGTTCCAGCGGAAGGGGTAGAGCCCGAAGTGGCTGCGTGGGTTTCTCAACCCAGGTCTGAGGGCGCCGCGGCAGGTCGTCACCAGGCTGAGCACCTCCAGACCCTGGGGCCTCAGGTACGTGGCAAACAGCACCAAACGCCACCAGCCGCGCCGCCGGCGCTCTTCGCCATCGCTCAGCGGTTCCTCGCCGCGCTCACGGGCATGGAAGAGCAACGGGGTGGGATCGGCCGCGAAGATCTCCGGTGGCTCCGCCTCAATGGCCAGCAGGGCATCGGTGAGCAGGAGAGCACCACTGGCGCGGTGGAAGCAGGCCACTTCCGAAAAGGAGCCGATGCCCAGATCCAGCGGACCAAGGGGGCACCAATCGATCTCATCGGCATGGGGCACACCCTGCTCGATCAGCACCCGGGTGCGCTGGGCCGGGAAACCCAGCCAGGAAAGCGGCAGGCGCAGCGGAAAGCTCCACTGCTGGGGCGCCAGCCAAATACTGGCCGAAGGATAGGCACGGGCCATCGCCGGCACCGGCAGCTTGTGCTCAAGGCCAGAGGCGGTGGGCAGCACGATTGTGACCACAGGACCATGGCGCAGCTCCAACTCCCTCAACGCCACCAACAACTCGGCCGTGGGGGCGACGGGGGCGTAGAGCAGCAGCCCCTGACGCAGCTTCACCACGGTCATGCGGATCGGCACAGCGACGTAATACAGACCCAGCAGCTGCTCGAAGCTCCAGATCTGGCCAGGAATCAGTTCCCGCACCAGGGTGCGACGCCTGCCGTAGGGGTAGAGCGGCAGGAGGGGCCACCAAGGCCAGTGACATTCACCCCAGCCGCTCATCGTGCCCCGCTGCTGCGCCTCAGGGCCAGAAGACCATGGCGTGGGGCGAACAGGAAGCTGAGCACAAACAGAGCCGTCTGCGCGAGCACGATGCAGCCTGCAGTGGACGCATCCATCCAGTAGCTCCAGTAGATCCCGATCAAGCTCGAAAGCACCGCCGAAGCGATCGCGATCCAGCTCATGTGATCGAATCGGTCGGTGAGCAGATAGGCTGTCGCCCCTGGGGTGACGAGCATGGCCACCACCAGAATGATCCCCACCGTCTGCAGCCCGGCCACCGCAGCAAGCGAGAGAAGTGAGAGCAGAAGGTAATGCAGGGCGCCGGTGTGGAGGCCGATGGAGCGGGCGTGGGTTGGGTCGAAACAGAACAGAATGAGGTCGCGGCGGAAGACCAGCAGCAGCGCCATGACAAGGGCGCTGATCAACAGGGTCTGGGTGATGTCGGATGCACTGATGCCGAGCACGTTCCCGAACAGGATGTGAGTGAGGTCGATGGTGCTGCGCACCTTCGAGACAAGCACCAGGCCCAGGGCAAAGAACCCTGTGAAAACCAGACCGATCACCGTGTCTTCTTTGATGCGGGAGGCCTGCTTGATGAAGCCGATCACGATCACCGAGCCCACTCCGAAGACGAAGGCGCCCAGGGCGAAGGGAAGGTTGAGGGCATAGGCGATGACCACGCCTGGCATCACGGCGTGCGAGACGGCATCACCCATCAGCGCCCAGCCCTTGAGGGTCATGAAACAGGAGAGCAGTCCGCAGACGGCAGCCACCAGCGCGCTCACGAGCAACGCCCGGACCATGAAGGGATGCTGCAGTGGTTCGATCAGCCAGAGCAGGGGATCCATCAGGGGTCGTTCAACGCCCGAATGCTCTCCACGCCGGCTGTGGGGTCAGCGGCGAAGGTGCGGGCCAGATTCTCCCTGGTGAACACCTCGGAGGTATCGCCGTACACCAGGACGGTTTTGTTGATCAGCACCACCTGATCGCAGAAGCCGGTCACATGGGCCAGGTCATGGGTGGAAATCAGCAGGGTGCGGCCTTCGCGGCGGAAGCGTTCAAAGAGCTCGACCATCAACTTTTCGGTGTGGATGTCCACCCCGTTGAACGGCTCATCGAGCAGCATCACCGAAGCCCCCTGGGCCAGTGCCCGGGCCAGAAAAGCCCGCTTGCGCTGACCGCCGGAGAGCGCGCCGATCTGCCGCTGGCGCAGGTCCCAGAGATCGACCTGCTCAAGGCTTGTGCGAACGGCCTGGTGATCGCTGCGGCGGGGAAGGCGCAGCAGATTCATGCCGCCGTAACGGCCCATCATCACGACCTCGGCGACGCTCACGGGAAAGTTCCAGTCCACACTTTCCATCTGGGGCATGTAAGCCACCGCCTGCTGGCGGAGCGCCCCATCGAGAGGCAATCCATTGATGCTGATCTGACCACGCGACGGGCGAACGAACCCCATCAGGGCCTTGAACAGCGTGGATTTCCCGGCGCCATTCATGCCCACCAGACCGCAGATCGTGCCGGCGCTCACCCGCAGCGACGCGTCATGCAGAGCGACCACACCGTGGTACGACACACAGAGACCCTGAACGACGATCCGATCGAGCGTCGAAGAGTTCTGATCGGGGTTACGACGGTCCACGGATTCATTCTCCCTTCAGGCCGTCGACCAGGAGCCTTGCGTTGTGCCGCTGCAGCTCCAGCAGCGTCGGTGCCGGACCGCCTGGAAGGGAGAGGGAATCCACATAAAAAGCGCCGCCATAGTGACTGCCGCTCTCCTGGGCCACCTGGCGCTGGGCCCTGTCACTCACCGTCGTCTCGCAGAACACGGCCGGCACGCGCCGCCGCTTGACAAGCTCAACCAGCTTCGCCATGCGCTGCGGGGACACCTGGGATTCGGCGTTCACCGGCCACAGGTAGGCCTCCTGCAGGCCATAGTCACGTGCCAGGTAGGAGAACGCCCCCTCACAGGTTGCCAGCACACGCCGCTGCGGAGGGATGCTGGCAAGGGACCGGCGCAGCTCCTGATCGAGCTGGCGCAGCTGGGCGCGATAGGCCTCGGCGTTGCGGCGGTAGTGCCCTGCGCCGGAGGGGTCAAGGCGGGTGAAGGCACGGCGGAGATTCTCGACGTAGATCTCCGCCAGGCGGGGGGACATCCAGGCGTGGGGGTTGGGCCTGCCGCGGTAGGCATCAGCTGCGATCGACAGCGGAGTGATCCCCTCAGAAAGGACGACATGGGGAACCCCCGACAAGTTGGCCGTGAAACGCCGGGCCCAACGCTCAAGATCCAAACCATTCTCAAGAACCAGCACCGCGCCACTGGCCCGTCTGATATCACTCGGTGTGGGTTCATAGCCATGGATTTCGGCCCCGATCTTGGTGATCGATTCCACCCGCAGGCGCTCTCCGGCGACCATGCGAGCCATGTCGGCCAGCACACTGAAGGTGGTCAGCACCAGGGGGCTATCGCGGCGATCGCCACCTGGGGATTGAGCTGGCGAGGTGGACTCTCTCTGACACCCCCCCAGCATGAGCAGAACTAAGAGGGCGGCCAGTGGGGTCAAGCCCACCGCTGGAGCCAAGCCACGCCTGAAAAGCATGCAGTCAAGCTAAAGGAAAGCCCCCCTCCGCTGGGAGGGGGGCTGATGATCGAATCGCCTTAGCGATCGCGTTCAATGGGTGGTCGATCAACCGATCGCAGGAGCGGTCAGCGCCACGGGCGCGGCCTGGCTGGTGGCCAGATCGAGCGGGAAGTTGTGGGCGTTGCGCTCGTGCATCACCTCGAAACCGAGGTTGGCACGGTTGATCAGATCGGCCCAGGTGTTCACCACGCGGCCTTCGGAATCCAGGATCGACTGGTTGAAGTTGAAACCGTTCAGGTTGAAGGCCATAGTGCTGATGCCCAGGCTGGTGAACCAGATCCCCACCACAGGCCAGGCGGCCAGGAAGAAGTGGAGGCTGCGGCTGTTGTTGAAGGAGGCGTACTGGAAGATCAAGCGACCGAAGTAGCCGTGGGCGGCCACGATGTTGTAGGTCTCCTCTTCCTGGCCGAACTTGTAGCCGTAGTTCTGGGACTCGCTTTCGGTCGTCTCACGCACCAGCGAGCTGGTGACGAGGGAGCCGTGCATCGCCGAGAACAGGCTGCCGCCGAACACACC
>CALRNH020000002.1:0-221608 GCA_943369485.1 Synechococcus sp. UW140
CTGGTGGACAAGGGCAATTCGATCGTGGTGATCGAGCACAACCTCGATGTGATCCGCTGCTCCGACTGGCTGATTGACCTGGGCCCCGAAGGCGGCGACAAAGGTGGTGAGATCGTCGTGACGGGCACTCCTGAGGAGGTGGCTCAGCACCCAACCAGCCACACTGGTCGCTACCTCCGGCAGGTGCTCGCCCAGCATCCACCCGAGCCTGCCATCGCCTGAAGCCCCCGATGACCTTGCATCCCACCCGCCGCGCCCTGGCGCTGACACTGGCATCCGGGGCCCTTCTCGCCGGCGCTGCCCAGCCGGCAGCGGCTTTGCAGGAGATCAAGCTCAATCTGCCCCTGCTGCAGACCTCTCTCACCGTGAAGCTCACAGAGCTCACCAGTGCCAGCAAGCTGTTCGACGGCAACAGCGATCTGGCGGAACTCGATCGGGCCACCAACGGCGCCATCGGTCGCAAGCTGGTGGACCTGTTCAACGCCCCACTGCCCCTGCAGACCAAGGCGGTGGTCAACCAGGCGGTGGGCTCTCCCATGCTCAGTCAGGCGCTGATGCTGCTTTCCTCCCTTGGTGGTGTCGATGGTCTGCCTGCAAACCTGAGTGACCAGAAGATCTCCCTGGCCCTGAACACCGCCGCGGCCAAGGGCCCGCTGACCATGCTCACCGTGCTCCAGTCGCTCCCGGGTCAGACGGCCACGGTGGATCTGGACCGGGCCCTGTTCGCTGTGCAGCGGCTGGCCCGCCAGCAGCAGCCCGCTGACGCCCTGCTGGCGGCCCAGGCACCCGCCGGCGTGGAGGCGGCCCTCACCTCGCCCGGTCCGCTGACGGTGCAGCGGCGGGAGACCCAGATTTCTGTTTCTTACCGCTCCGAGCCCCTGCGGCTGGTGGTGATCTCCCCCACCCAGGGGGGCAACGGACGGTTGGTGCTGATCTCCCACGGCCTCTGGGACAGCCCCGCCAGCTTCGAGGGCTGGGCCCGCCACCTGGCCAGCCATGGCTACACCGTGCTGCTGCCGTATCACCCCGGCAGCGACCAGAGCCAGCAGCAGGCCATGCTTTCCGGCAAGGTGCCGCCCCCCGGTCCCGCCGAACTGCGCCTGCGGCCCCTCGACCTGTCCGCCCTGATCGATGGGGTGGCGGCTGGAAAGCTGGGCCTGCCTTCGGGAGTTCGTACCGATTCGGTGGTGGCCCTGGGTCAGTCCTGGGGGGCCACCACCGTGCTGCAGCTCGCGGGGGTGCGCCCCAGCTCAACGCAGCTGCAGAAACGCTGCCAAAACGTTAACGATCCCTCTCGCAATCTCAGCTGGGTCCTGCAGTGCAGCTTCATCGGCTCCGCCGACAAGTCCGCCCTGGCCGATCCACGGATCAAGGCGGTGGCGGCGGTCAGTCCGCCCACCTCGCTGCTGTTCGATGTGGGGGCGGCCCAGGGCATGAATGCGCGCGTTCTGATGGTGAGTGGCAGTCGTGACTGGGTGGTGCCCTCCAATCCCGAGGCGATCGTGCCGATGGCGGGCGAGGCCCGTCGCGTGGGCGGTGGCCATCGGTTGGTTCTGGCCAAGGGGGGTGATCACTTCAACCTCGGGGCCCGCTACGAGGATGGCGGTGGCCCCCTGGGCGCCCTGATGCTGGCCTGGGTGAACGGCGCCTTCGCCGCCGGGGCCGCCGCCGCCCCGGCTCCCGGAGCTCCACCCTTGCTGCCGCCCAACGGCTGGGGTGATGCCACGATTCCCCTGGCCGATGTCACCCCGCAACTCAAGGGCTGGTCTCCCTGAGGGAGCGCGGGCGGCTCGCGGCTGAATCGGCTGAAGCCCGTCGAGGTGGCAAAACCCCGCTATCGATGGAGTGACGGCGCCGGCTTCGGGTGGGGCTCTACCTCTTACATCTCCATCTCCATGGCCTCTTCCGTGGCCAGGACCTGGAGTTGGGGCGGGATGCCGACACCGGTGGCCAGACCACCTACGTGCTTGAACTGGCCCAAGCCCTGGCCGCTCGCTCGGAGGTGCAGCGGGTGGAGGTGGTCACCCGATTGATCGACGACCGTCGCCTGTCGGCGGATTACGGACGGCCGATCGAGCCCCTCTCGGCCGGTGCGACGATCCTGCGCTTCCCCTTTGGCCCCAGGCGCTACCTGCCCAAGGAGCTGCTCTGGCCCCATCTCGACCGGCTGGCCGACACCCTGGTGGCCCATCTGAGCGCCCAGGGGCATCACCCCGATTGGATCCATGCCCATTACGCCGATGCCGGCTACGTGGGGGCCCTCGTGAGCCGGCGGCTGGGGATCCCGCTGGTGTACACGGGCCATTCCCTGGGGCGGGAAAAGCTGCGGCGGCTGTTGGCCAGCGGCGCCGACCACGACCAAATCGAGCGGCAGTACGCCATCAGCCGGCGCATCGAGGCCGAAGAGCTGGCCCTGGCCCACGCCCGCCTGGTGGTCACCAGCACCCGCCAGGAGGCGGACCATCAGTACGCCCGCTACGGCCACTTCCGACCCGAACGGGTGGAGGTGATCGCGCCGGGGGTCGATGTGCAGCGGTTCCATCCCAAGGGCGATGACCTCCCTGGATCCTGCGGACCCCCGACCGGTGAGGACTCCATCGCCGCCCTGCTGCAACCTTTCCTGCGCGAGCCCGATCGCCCCCCCCTGCTGGCGATCTGCCGCGCCGACCGGCGGAAGAACATCCTGGCCTTGGTCGAGGCCTTCGGCCGCTCGGCGCTGCTGCGTCAGCGTCACAACCTGGTGCTGGTGCTGGGTTGCCGGCAGGATCCCCGCCTGCTGGCCAAGCAGCAGCGGGACCTGTTCCAGCAATTGTTCGAGCTGATCGACCGCTTCGATCTCTATGGCCTGGTTGCCTACCCCAAGCACCACAGTGCCGCCCAGATTCCCGATTTCTACCGCTGGGCGGCCCGCCGGCGGGGGGTGTTCGTGAACCCGGCCCTGACCGAACCCTTCGGCCTCACCCTGTTGGAGGCGGCAGCCTCTGGACTGCCGGTGGTGGCCACTGACGACGGCGGTCCCCGGGAGATCGTGGCCCGCTGCCGCAACGGCTTGCTGGTCGATGTCAGTGACCTTGTGGGCCTTCAGAAGGCCCTTGAGCTGGCCCTGGGCGATCCGGCCCGCTGGCGCCGCTGGCGCGATGACGGATTGGAGGCGGTGAGCCGTCAGTTCAGCTGGGAGGCCCACGTCAGCAGTTATCTGGCGGCGGCTTCCCGTTGCTGCCGCCTCGCCGGCCGCGGGGTCTTGCCCTACGCCCCCCGGCCGGGGAGGCGCGGGAAGATCATCTCCGTCGCCAGCTTCAACGCTTTCAAGGCGGTGGCTCCTGGTTCACATAGGCCGCGTGGTTTGGGTTGAGATCGGGCATCCAGTAGCTCACGTTGTCGTGCCAGTAGGGCTGGCCTGAAAGCCGGGTGGTGGCCAGCTTGGTGCTGCGGAGCGTCGCCATCAGGTTGCCCAGCTCCAGTGGTGAGAGGTTGGTCTTGATGTCCTGGCCGGCGATCTGAAGCAGTTGCGGCAGCTGCGCCAGGACGCTGGGCTGGGCCAGCTTGCGGAACACCTCGGCGAGCACAAGTTTCTGCCGTTCCATGCGCCCCAGGTCCCCGAGCTCGTCGTGGCGGAAGCGCAGGAATCCCTCCAGATCCTTGCCCTTGAGCAGTTGGCGGCCGGGATAGAGATCGATATAAAGCCCCTGGCGGCTGTCGGTGTAATACATCCGTTTGGGTACCTCCACCTCCACGCCCCCCAGGGCGTCCCCCAGGTGCTGCACGGCATCGAGGTTGACGATCAGGTAGCGCTCCAGGGGCTCCCCGAGCAGCTTGGCCAGCTCGTGTTCCACGGCGGGAATGCCACCTGAGGCATAGAGCGCGTTGGCCTTCAGAACTCCGTAGGCCTCCGATTCGATGTAGGTGTCTCTGGGCACCTGGGTGAGCTCCGTGCGGCCATCCTTGAGCTGGGCGGTGAAGATCACATCGGTGTTGGTGGCCACCTGGTCGGTGCCCATCACCAGAATTCGCCCCTTGTAGGCGGGGCTGACCGCGGAGCCCAGCATCAGGGAGCCCTGGTGCAGCCCTGCCAGCGCTGGCCCCAGCAGCTGGGGGAGCGGTCCGGCCAGGGCGGCACCGATCACCAGGCCCAGGCCGAAGGGAACCAGGGGCAGCTTGCGGCTCGTGCGGGGCCGGGCCTTGGCGGCAGGCTCACGCCGGGGCTGGGTGGGCCGGGTTTCGCTGGCTGGGCCGCTGGGCTCCAGGTCGAAGGGAAGCTCCAGCCGGTCCTTGGCCCGCAAGCTTTGGACCTTGCCGCCAGCGGGGCGGCCGCTGTTGCGGCGGCGGGGTTGGGCCTGGCTCATGGGGTGGTCCGATCGGCGCACCATAAAGCCCGCAACCCCATGGGGCCAGAGGGATCAGGGCGCTTCCACCACCTTCACCAGGGCGGCGGCCCGGTCCGCCCGGCCCTGGGCCTCGGCCCGGTCACGGCCGCTGGCCAGGGCCACCCCCATGCGACGCAGAGGGCGGGCCTCGGGCTTGCCAAACAGCAGCACCTGGGTGTCAGGCTCCGCCAGGGCCTCGGGCACCCCTGCAAAGGCCACCCGCTCAAGGGCCCGATCCGCCAGGATCACCCGGCTGGCGGCGGCTCCGGTGGAGCGGATCTCCGGGATCGGCAGACCGAGCACCGCGCGCAGGTGCAGCTCGAACTCACTCAGGTTCTGGCCCATCAGGGTCACCAGACCGGTGTCGTGGGGGCGGGGGGAGAGCTCGGAGAAGACCACCTCCCCGCCACAGAGGAAGAACTCCACGCCGAACAGGCCGGCGCCGCCCAGGTGGTCGGTCACCGCGCGGGCCATGGCCTCGGCGGCCGCCAGCTGCTCGGCGCCCAGCTGCGCCGGTTGCCAGCTGCATTGGTAGTCGCCCCGTTCCTGCAGGTGGCCGATCGGTGGGCAAAACAGCGTCGCCCCTTGCCATTGGCGCACCGTGAGCAGGGTGATCTCGAGCTCGAAGCGCAGGAATTCCTCGACGATCACCTTCGCCCCCACGCCCCGGGCGCCGGCCAGGGCCGCCTCCCAGGCCGCTTCGATGCCGCCAGGGCCCTCCACCACGCTCTGGCCCTTGCCCGAGGAGCTCATCACCGGCTTGACCACCACGGGCCAGCCCAGATCAGCGGCGGCGGCGGCCAGTTCGGCGGCGCTGCTGGCGTAGGCGAACCGGGCCGTGCGCAGTCCCAGTTCCCGGCTCGCCAGGTCGCGGATGCGGTCCCGGTTCATGGTCACGGCGGTGGCCCGGGCCGTGGGGATCACGGTGATGCCTTCAGCCTCCAGTTCGGCAAGGGCGTCCACCGCCAGGGCCTCAATCTCTGGGATCACCAGGTCGGGGTGATGGCGCCGCACCACCGCCTTGAGGGCTTCCGGATCCCCCATGGCCACCACCTCGGCCACCTGGGCCACCTGCATCGCCGGGGCGCCGGCGTAGCGATCGACGGCGATCACCCGGCAGCCCAGGCGCTGGGCGGCGATCGCCACCTCCTTGCCCAGTTCGCCGCTGCCCAGAAGCATCAGGGTGCGGGGGAAGGTGGTGCTGGCCATGGATCGAGTGTCGGCGGGCGGGATACTGGCCTGATCTTCCTCCGGCGGGCCGCCCGATCACGATGGTGTTGCAGCCTTGGCCCGATGCACTGCTGGCGGCGCCCACGCTGGCCTTCTCCACCGCCGGTGATGCGGCCCAGAGCCTGATCTTCGGCTGGAACATCGCCGACCTCCAGAAGTGGACCCTGATCTACCTGGGGGCCTCTTCCCTGGCCTTTGTGGTCGTCTGGGTGGTGGGACTGCTGCGCCGCCCAGGCCCGCCTCAGCCCTGAGCGTCGGGAATCAGCCCCAGCTGCTTCACCGGAGGCTCCTCATCGATGAAGCCGTAGTCGGAGAACAGCTGGGAGTCACTGTGGCTGATGAGTTGGCCGTCGCTGCGGCGCTCAAGGCAGAAGCCCTCGGCGGCCATGCGCCGCATCAGCGCCGCCGTCTCCTCGAAGCGGGCCGCCATCGACTCGAGGCTGGCGCAGTCGGAGGTGAGGCCCGCGTCCTTCCAGATGAAATAGGCCATCGGCGTTCAGGGCAGCAGCACAAGTCCTGCGATCACTAGTAGCAGGGATGTGGCCCAGAAGCCCACCACCACCTGTTGCTCGCTGGCGCCCCCAAGTTCGAAGTGGTGATGGAGGGGCGCCATGCGAAACACCCGTTTCCCCTGGCCATCGGGCCCTTTGGTGGCTTTGAACACCCAAACCTGCACGATCACGGAGAGGGATTCAGCCAGGAACACCCCGCCCATCAGCAGCAGCGACCAGAGGCTGTTGCTGAGCAGGGCGATTGACGCCAGGGAGGCGCCCATGGCCAGCGAACCGGTGTCGCCCATGAACACCCTGGCCGGATGGCGGTTGTGCACCAGGAAGCCCAGCCAGGCGCCGGCCATCGCGGCGCTGAAGCCCGCCAGGGCGGGATCGCCCCCATGGCCGCGCAGCATCAGTCCCAGGCCAAGACCGGTGAACACCACGGCGCCGCAGCCTGCCGCCAACCCGTCGAGGCCGTCGGTGAGGTTGGTGCCGTTGCTTTCGGCCATCACCACGAACAACCCCAGGGGCCAGATCAGCAGGCCCAGGGGCAGCACCCAGCCCAGGGGCAGGGCGACATCGCCTCCGATCCAACCCTGGGTGGCCGCCACCGCCAGGAAGCTCAGAGCCGCCAGGGCCTGGAGCAGAAGTTTGCCCCGGGGGCTCAGGCCTGTGTTGGTGCCTCGGGTGAGGCTGCGCCAGTCATCAAGGCCTCCGATCGCCAGTAAGGCCAGGCTGAGGGCGGCCACCGCCACCAGGCGCGGATCGGCGGGAGCCACCAGTGCCCCCACGATCACCCCTACCGGCACCACCAACAGGCCCCCCATCGTGGGGGTCCCCGCCTTGCCGTGGTGAGCCTGGGGCCCCTCCTGGCGGATCACCTGGCCCAGTTTGAGCGCCCGCAGCTGCGGGACGCCCCAGGCCCCCAGCAGCGCGGTGATCAGCGCCGCGATCAGCAGCGGTGGGGTGAGCTGGGGTGCCCTGGCCAGGCCATCGCTCAGCAGACAGCTTCCCAGCAGCACCAGTGACAGCAGCACCGCCAGGGGGCGGCTGTGTCCGGGAAGATGCTGGAGTAAAAGCGTGACGGAGGCTCGCGGGCGGCTGGCGTCGCCGGTGGGTGAGGTCGGGGTGGCCAAGGTGGCGAATCTCCTCAAGAGCGGCGGGGCTCATGCCTCTCGCCTCGCCGGGACCCTAGGCCACGGGATTTCAGTCTTCCCAGTTCTCCTCTGCGGGCTCGTCGGCCTGGTTGTAATCCTCCTTCTCGCCCATCAGCGCCGAGAGTTCCTCCTCTTCCACCGTGCTCACATCGGGAGCAGCGGCTTCCTCATCAGCGACGAGCCGGCCGCTGGCTTCCAGCCAGCTGAGCAGATCGGGCTCTTCGCGCAACGGCAGCACCGGAGCAGGCTCATCGCGCCGGTAGCGTGTCAGTGAGGGATTGATCGTATCGAGATTGCTCATGAACGCCCTCGGGCACGGCTAGGTCCAGATGACCAATCCACGACCTTAGCGGAACGACCCCCTTGCCGATTTCCCCGAGCACGCTGCAGCCGCCGCTGCGCAAGTGGGCTGAGCTGTCCCTGGTGTGGCTCGCGGCCCTGGGGCTGAGTGCGCTGCTGGGCTGGGCGGGGCAGCGCTGGCCGGAACGACTGGCGATCCAGCCGTGGCTGGTGATCGCCCTGTTGTTGGGGCCCCCGGCGCTGATGGCCCTGGTGCTGGTGCTGCGCTGGCCCGCCCAGCCTGTGGTCGCCCCCCTGACCGCTCCGCTGGGGGGCGGCGGTGGAGAATCGACGGATTGCGAACCGGAGCAGGGTTGATGGGTCGGGCGAAGAAGGCGGTGCTGGCCTACTCCGGCGGTGTGGACACCAGCGTCTGCATCCCCTACTTGCTGCACGAATGGGGTGTCGAGGAGGTGATCACCTTCGCCGCCGACCTGGGCCAGGGGGATGAGCTGGAGCCGATTCGCCAGAAGGCGCTCGATTCCGGCGCCAGCCAGTCGATCGTGGACGATCTGATTGAACCGTTCATCACCGAGTTCGCCTTCCCCGCCATCCGCGCCAATGCCCTCTACGAGGGCCGCTACCCCCTGTCCACCGCCCTGGCCCGCCCGCTGATCGCTCGGCGCCTGGTGGAGGTCGCCCGGGAGGTGGGAGCCGACGCGGTGGCCCATGGCTGCACCGGCAAGGGCAACGATCAGGTGCGCTTCGATGTGGCCATCGGCGCCCTCGCCCCCGAGCTCAAGGTGCTCACCCCCGCCCGCGAGTGGGGCATGAGCCGGGAGGAGACGATCGCCTACGGCGAGCGCCATGGCATTCCCTCCCCCGTGAGCAAAGGATCCCCCTATTCCATCGATCTCAACCTGCTGGGGCGCAGCATCGAGGCCGGCCCCCTGGAGGATCCCGACGTGGAGCCCCCCGAGGAGGTCTTCGCCCTCACCCGCCCGCTGCTTGATACCCCGGACGCGCCCCAGGTGGTCGAGATCGGCTTCGAGGGCGGCAACCCGGTCAGCCTCGATGGGGTGTGGCTTGATCCGGTTCCTCTGATCCGCCGGGCCAACGAACTGGCCGGCCTGCATGGCTTCGGCCGCCTCGACATGGTGGAGAACCGGGTGGTGGGCATCAAGAGCCGGGAGATCTACGAAACCCCCGGCCTGCTCCTGCTGATCCGGGCCCACCAGGAGCTCGAATCGCTCACCCTCGCCGCAGATGTGCAGCGTTACAAGCGCCAGATCGAAGCCAGCTGGGCCGACCTGGTGTATCAGGGCCTCTGGTTCGGCCCCCTCAAGGAGGCCCTCGATGGCTTCCTTGACCGCACCCAGACCACCGTCAACGGCACGGTGAGGGTGAAGCTGCACAAGGGCAACGCCACCGTGGTCGGCCGTCGCAGCGTCAGCGACAGCCTGTACGTGAGCGACATGGCCACCTACGGCTCAGGCGATCGGTTCGATCATCGGGCCGCGGAGGGATTCATCTATGTGTGGGGGCTGCCCACGCGTCTCTGGGCGGCCCAACACCGACGCTGACGACGGTGCCACGGCCGTAGAGGAGCTGTTAGGCCGCCGTGCTGTCGGAGCTGCGGCCCTTGAGCAGTTTGCGGGTCCAGGAGCCCAGGCCGTTGGGGAAGGGCAACTCCGGTCGCTGGCCCTCGGCCGCTCCCTGCAGGGCGAAACGAGCCTGCTCCCGGAGGGCCTGATGTTCTTCCGCCAGCAGCCTGGTGCGTTCCTGCACCGGCTGTAGTTGCTGCTGGAACTTGCGCTCAAAGATGGCGGGCAGTTCCGACAGCAGTGTCTCCAGTTCCGCCACCTGATGGCGGGTGGCTTCCAGGTCGCGGAGCAGGGCTTCGCGGGCCGATGACTGAGGGAAAGGGCTGGTGACCAAGGCGAGCGTCCATCCCGAAGTTTGACCATCATCACCCTCCTCACGGAGCGGTGTTGATGCAACCGTGACAGCTTCTGGTGATGAGCAGGCCTTCAACAGGGGCCGGCCCCAACGGGGGACCGGGGCGCGGTGGCCATCGTCCGGGAACATGAGCGGACGGTATCGGATGGTCGGCCTGCCCACAAGGCAGGCCGACACTTGGCCTCAGGCCACCCCATTCCGCTCAGTCCTCCACGCTGGCCGTCGCTTCCTCCATGGTGGATGTGGCGGCGACGGGCACGCTGCCGGTGCGCGGCGGGGGCACCGGACCGTCCTGCTTGACGGTGAGATAGCGGATCACATCTTCACTCAGACGCATGGCTCGCTCCAGGGCGATCACCTGCTGGCCGTCACCGTTGTGGGTGAGCTGCACGTAGATCCCTTCCTTGTGCTTGGCGATCGTGTAGGCCAGGCGACGCTTGCCCCGCATCTGTGACTCGTAGACCTCGGCGCCGGCTTCGGTCACCAGGTCGCGGTACTTGTTGACGTGGGTTTCCACTTCCTCCTCCGGAATGTCCGGACGAAGGATGTACATGGTCTCGTAATACAGCTCGGACATGGAATCTCCGTTGAGGACTCCGGCCAGCGCAGGGCGGGCCGAGGGGGATGAGGCCGATCGGCCATGGGCCGGATCAGCGACGGATCCATGACCCTATCGCGGCGCCTGAACACCAGCTTCAGCTCCCCGAAGAGTGCTGGCGCTCAGTAGAGCTGCATGCGCACGGCCTCCGAGACGGTGGGTATGTCGGCCTCCTTGCCGCGCACGCACTGCACGGCGGCGAACAGCACCAGCACCAGGGTGCCCAGGTAGACGGTGTTGCTCAGGGTGCGGATCGCGAAGCTGGCTCCGAGCGGCGTCAGCAGCACGTTGAAGGTCAGGGTGAGCAGCACCAGCACGATGTCGAGCAGGATCGCCTGCAGCACGTTGAAGCGGATGAAGTAGGGCACCTTCGGGTTGCGCACCACCGCCAGGAACAGAAGCAGAAAGAGCAGGAAGCCCCCGAAGGGCACCAGCCGCTGCAGCAGCACGACGGGGATCACAGGCAGGCTGAGCCACTGCAAGGCAGGAAACATCCCGTAAAGGGAGCGTCCGAAGGGCACTCCCTCGCTCCAGGGCAGCAGGTAGGCCAGCAGGGCCAGCAGCCGCTGCCAGATCGGTGGTTCCGCCATTGGGCCCGTTGTGATCGCCCGAGGCTAGGGCCCTTCCAGCCGGGCCAGAGCCGCCCGGCGCATGCTCTCCACCGGGACCAGTTGCTGCCCGCTCCAGAGCCGCAGGGCCGCGGCCCCCTGCTGCACGAGCATCTCCAGGCCGTCGAGGCTGCGGATGCCCCGGGCCGCCGCTTCCATCAGCAGCCGGGTGGGCCGGGGGGTGTAGATCAGGTCGTAGACCACGGCGTCCGGCCGCAGCCGATCCAGCTGGCCGGGGCCCAGGGGGCAACCCATGGCCGCCGCCGGATCGCCTGCGGCGGCCATGCCCAGCGGTGTGGTGTTCACCACCAGATCGGCCTGGGCCAGGGCGATCGAAAGGGGGCCGCTGCCTTGGTCATCGGTGTCGCCCCAGACCAGGGCTTCGATTCCAGGGGCCCAGGAGCGGCAGCTCTCGATGAAGGGCTCCAGGGTCGCGGCCCGGCGCCCCGCCACGGTGATCCGCTGCAGATCCAGCTGAGCGCAGCCCGCGACCACGGCCCGGGCGCTGCCGCCGCAGCCCAGCACCAGGGCGCGTTGGCCTGGCCAGTGCGCAGGTCCGATCCCGTCCCGCAGGGGCGCGAGAAACCCCTCCACGTCGGTGTTGGTGCCAAACCAGCCCCCCTCAGCCCGGCGCACCAGGGTGTTGACGGCCCCCAGTTGTTGGGCCAGGGGGCTGAGCGCGTCCGCCAGGGCCGCCACCGCCTGTTTGTGGGGCAGGGTGACGTTGAGGCCGCGGCAATCGAGGGCTTCGAGGGAGCGCAGCACACCGGGAAGGTCCGCCGCCGGCGTCGGCAGGGCCAGGTAGGCCCAGTTCAGACCCATTTCGGCCAGGGCGGCGTTGTGCATCACCGGTGAGAGCGAGTGACGCACCGGATCACCGAGAACGCCCACCAGGGCTGTGGCTCCATCGATGGTTGGGGGCATCGGCCCGGGCTCCTTCAGGGGCTCCTCTGCTGGCACCGTACGGGAACGGTTCGGGAACCACACCTCGCCTGGGCAGGCCCCTGGTGTGGAGGATGCATCCAGTTCAAATCACCTGTTCGGAAAGGAGGGCCTCGATGGGCAAAGTTGTCGGCATTGATCTTGGAACCACAAACAGCTGCGTTGCGGTGATGGAGGGCGGCAAGCCCATCGTGATTGCCAATGCCGAGGGCTTTCGCACCACGCCTTCGGTGGTGGCCTACACCAAGAACCAGGACAAGCTGGTGGGTCAGATCGCCAAGCGCCAGGCGGTGATGAACCCGGAGAACACCTTTTATTCCGTGAAGCGCTTCATCGGCCGCCGCGTCGATGAGGTGAACGAGGAATCCAAGGAAGTGAGCTACGGCGTCGAGAAGGCGGGCGCCAACGTGAAGGTGAAGTGCCCGGTGCTGAACAAGCAATTCGCCCCCGAGGAGGTGTCGGCTGAAGTGCTGCGCAAGCTGGCCGAAGACGCCGGCAAGTACCTGGGTCAAACCGTCACCCAGGCGGTGATCACCGTACCGGCCTACTTCAACGACTCCCAGCGCCAGGCCACCAAGGACGCCGGCAAGATCGCCGGACTCGAGGTGCTGCGGATCATCAACGAGCCCACGGCGGCGGCTCTGGCCTACGGCCTCGACCGTAAGAGCAATGAGCGGATCCTGGTGTTCGACCTGGGCGGCGGCACCTTCGACGTCTCCGTGCTTGAGGTGGGCGATGGCGTCTTCGAGGTGCTCTCCACCAGCGGCGACACCCACCTGGGTGGCGACGACTTCGACAAGGTGATCGTCGATTACCTGGCCGACAGCTTCAAGAGCAACGAAGGCATCGACCTGCGCCAGGACAAGCAGGCCCTGCAGCGCCTCACCGAGGCGGCGGAAAAGGCGAAGATCGAACTTTCCAGCGCCACCCAGGCCGAGATCAATCTGCCCTTCATCACGGCCACACCGGAGGGCCCCAAGCACCTCGACCTCACCCTGACCCGGGCCAAGTTCGAGGAGCTGGCCTCCAAGCTGATCGACCGGTGCCGCGTACCGGTGGAACAGGCTCTCAAGGACGCCAAGCTCTCCTCCTCGGAGCTCGATGAGGTGGTGATGGTGGGTGGTTCCACCCGCATTCCCGCCGTGCTGGAGCTGGTCAAGCGGGTCACCGGCAAGGACCCCAACCAGACGGTGAACCCCGATGAAGTGGTGGCCGTGGGTGCCGCCATCCAGGGCGGTGTGCTGGCCGGCGAGGTCAAGGACATCCTGCTGCTGGATGTCACCCCGCTGTCCCTGGGCGTTGAGACCCTGGGCGGAGTGATGACCAAGATGATCACCCGCAACACCACCATCCCCACCAAGAAGGCCGAGGTGTACTCCACTGCCGTGGATGGTCAGACCAACGTGGAGATCCACGTGCTCCAGGGTGAGCGTGAAATGGCCAGCGACAACAAGAGCCTCGGCACCTTCCGTCTCGATGGCATTCCCCCCTCCCCCCGTGGCGTGCCCCAGATCGAAGTCACCTTTGACATCGACGCCAACGGCATCCTCAGCGTGACGGCCAAGGACAAAGGCAGCGGCAAGGAGCAGAGCATTTCGATCACCGGCGCCTCCACCCTCAGCGAGAACGAGGTGGAGAAAATGGTCAAGGATGCCGAGGCCAACTCCGCCGCCGACAAGGAAAAGCGCGACCGCATCGACCTCAAAAACCAGGCCGAAACCCTCGTGTACCAGTCCGAGAAGCAGCTCGGTGAACTGGGCGACAAGGTGGCCGCTGAAGACAAGGCCAAGGTGGAGGATCTGTCCAAGCAGCTCAAGGAGGCCCTCGAAAAAGAGGACTACGCCACCATCAAGACCGTGCTGGAGCAGCTCCAACAGGCCCTCTATGCCGCTGGTGCCTCCGTTTACCAGCAGGCGGGTGCGGCCGGTGCTGATGGCGCCGCCAACGGTGCCTCTGACTCCAACGGCAGCACCGGTGCTGCCCCTGCCGACGATGTCATCGACGCCGAGTTCACTGAGAGCAAGTGAGCCTCGGCTCCCGCCCGGGCCTGGTCTTTCGCCTCCAGCCCCCGCTACGGCGGGGGTTTTTTTCATGGCTTGCAGCGCCTCAGTCGCTGGCCTCGATCCGCCCTGCCGCCCAGGCGGCGCTGGCCGGTGCCAGCAGGATGCCGTTGCGGTAGTGGCCCGTGCTCACCAGCAGCCCGGGCTTCGGTTCGATCAGTACCGGCGCCGGCTGGCCCAACGGACGCACCCGTAGCCCCTGCCAATGGCGCAGGGTCCTGGCCTGACGCAGCCAGGTCGGGGCGTCGCCATGGAGAGCTGCCAGCGTGGCCAAGGCTGCAGGACAGGCGTTCTGGCCGGGTTCCAGGGTGGCCCCGATCCAAAGTCGCCGCTGGGGCCGGGGTACCAGGTTGATCCCCCGCCAGACCACCGACCCTGGCCAGAGCTCGGCAGTGGAGGGTGCCAGTTCCAGCTCCAGAGCCTGGCCCAGCACGGGCTCCAGGGGGAGTTCGATCCCCAGGCCTTGCAGCAGGGGGGCACTGCCCAGCCCGGCCGCCACCACGACCTTGTCGGCGTTCAGCTTCTCGCCTGAGATCATCCGTACGCGCCAGCCGCCAGAGGCTCCAGGGGCAGGCTCGATCGCTGCCGCCGGGGTGCTGCGGTGCAGCGTTAGCCCATGGGTCTGGCCATCGGCCTCCAGGGCCTCGCCCCAGGCGACGGGATCCAATTGGCCGTCCCGGGGGGACCAGACCCCCCCCAGCGCGCCGAGGGGCAGGGCGGGCTCCAGGTCTTCGAGCGCGGAGGCCGTGCGCAGTTCCAACGGAGGCCCACCGTTTCCGCTGCGGGACACCAGGGCCTGCTGGCGCTGCCACTCTTCGGGTTCGTGGGCGAGCAGCAGCAGACCGCGCCGCAGCTCAACCGGCTGCCCCGAGGCCGCCAGCAGTGTTTGCCATTGCTCCAGCAGCACCAGGGACTGTTGGCGCAGGCGCCAGCCCCGGCCACTGCGGCGCTGGTAGACGTCGGCCATCAGCAGGCCGAGGGCGGCTTCGCTTCCCCCTTGGACGCCCGCCGGCGGGCCCCCAGCGATCAGCTGAACCTCGTGGCCCCGACGGCTCAGAAGCCAGGCGCAGCAGCGGCCGACGAACCCCCCGCCGATCACCACCACCGAACGGGTGGCGGCCGGCGGGGGGGCGATGCTCACACCTGGTTGAGGGCCGCCTTCACCTCCTCGGGCAGCACCTGGGCATAGCGACCGATGCCGCTCGCCACCTGGATGTAGGCCTTGCGCAGGCGCTCACCGTCCTGAAGGCGGGCCGCCTCATCGAGCTGGGCCAGGGAGCTCTTGACCTGGGCCGCCAGCTGGTTGGCCGAGGGGCGATCGGCCGGCAGCAGCCGTTGGTTGATGTAAAGCATTTGGCGCCCCATCTCCTGGAACGGGCCATGGATCAAGTTCCGGGTGAAGACCCAGTTCTTGTCGTTCACCAGGGTGGCCAGTTCGGTGAGCTCGTTGCGGGAGGCCAGGAAGCCTTCGGCCTGGCGCTGGATCACCACCAGATCGGCGGAGCTGATGGTGGGTGGTTGGGAGGCTTCGCCGGAGCAGGCCGCCAGGCTGAAACTGAGGACCACCGCTAGGCCGAGGGCCATCATGCGACGGAGGGTCGAGACCAGCAGGGCGGCCATGGGCGGGAAACGAGCTGGGCGACTTTAACGGCGGCAACCGGCACAATGCCCCGATGCTTCAGCAACTGTCCGGAGGGAAGCGATGAGCGATCCCACGGCGATCCTTCAGTTGATATGCCCGGATCGTCCGGGGCTGGTGAGTGAGCTCTCCGGCTGGGTGGCGGCCAACGGCGGCAACATCCGCCATGCCGACCACCACACCGACCTGGGGGCTGGCCTGTTCCTGAGCCGGATCGAATGGCAGCTCGAGGGATTCGGTTTGCCCCGCGACGCGATCGTGCCCGCCACCTCCGCCCTGGCCCAGCGGCTCGAGGGGGTGGGTCAAGTCCATTTCTCCGACGAAACGCCCCGGGTGGCGATCTTCGTGAGCAAGCAGGACCACTGTCTGGTGGACCTGCTCTGGCGCACCCGCGCCGGCGAGCTGCCGATGCAGGTGCCGCTGGTGATCTCCAACCACGACGACCTGCGGTCTCTGGCGGAGGATTTCGGTGCCCGTTTTGAACATCTGCCGATCGCTGCCGCCACCAGGGCCCAGGTGGAGCAGCGTCAGCTGGAGTTGCTCGCCGAGGAGGGGATCGAACTGGTGGTGCTGGCCAAGTACATGCAGGTGGTCAGCCCGGGTTTCCTGCAGCGCTTCGACGCTCCGGAGGCCTTTCAGCGCGTGATCAACATTCACCATTCCTTTCTGCCCGCGTTCAAGGGCGCCCAGCCCTACCACCGGGCCTGGGAGCGGGGTGTGAAACTGATCGGCGCCACGGCCCACTACGTCAGTGAAGACCTTGATGGCGGACCGATCATCGCCCAGGCCACCGTGGGCGTGAGCCACCGCGATGAGGTGGAGGATCTGATCCGCAAGGGCCGCGACACCGAGCGGTTGGCCCTGGCCCGGGCCCTGCGCCTGCACCTTCGGCGGCAGGTGATGGTCTACCGGGGCCGCACGGCGGTGTTCGATTGAACCGACAGGGGCTGGTCGCGATGGGGCGGTTCGAGGCGATCAGGGCGCAGTGGGACCGCCAGCTGCTGGCCGAGCGGCCTCCCCAGGCCCATCCCCTTGGCTGGCGTTGCTTCCAGTTGGGTCTGCTGCTGCTCGCCTCCAGTGCCCTGCTCGGTTCCCTGCTGCTGCTGTTGGCGCTGGTGCTGGGCAGCCGCGGCCGGGAGCCGTTCTGGCGCGACCGGGTGAACCGCCTGCTGGTGCTGGCCTCCGCTCTGATGGTGCTGGGCTGCTTCACCGCCAGCAGCGGTTGGCTGGCCTGGGTGGGCCTGGGGAATTGGCTGCCTTTCTTCTGGGCGTTCTGGGGTTTCCAGCCCTATGTGTCCACGGCCGCGGCCAGGCGCAAGGCGGCCCTGTGGCTGGTGGCCGGGACGGTGCCCGTGGTGCTCACCGGTCTGGGCCAGCTTTGGTGGGGCTGGAGTGGTCCGTTCCAATCGCTCCAGGGCCTGGTGGTCTGGTGGATCGAGCCGGGGGGTGACCCGCCGGGCCGGCTTTCAGGCCTGTTCGACTACGCCAACATCGCCGGTGCCTGGCTGGCCCTGGCCTGGCCCCTGGCCCTGGCGGCCCTGCTGGAGCGGCGCCTGGGCTGGAGGCTGCGGGGAGTCGCTCTGCTGCTGGTGCTGGGCCAGGCGGTGGCGCTCTACCTGACCGATTCCCGCAACGCCTGGGGTGCCCTGGTGCTGGCGCTGCCGGTGGTGGCCGGACCACTCACCTGGGGCTGGCTGCTCCCCCTGCTGCTGGCTGGGTTGCTGCTGGTGGGTCTGGCCAGCCTGCCGATGGTGCCGGCGGCCCTGCAGCACGCGGCCCGGCTGGTGGTGCCGGATCCGATCTGGGTGCGGCTCAGCGATGCCAACTTCGCCGGTCAGCGGCCCCTGGCGATCACGCGATTGAGCCAGTGGGGGGTTGCCATGGGTCTGATCGCCGAGCGCCCCTGGCTGGGCTGGGGGGCGGCGGCCTTCAGCGTGATTTATCCCCTGCGAACGGGTCACTGGCATGGCCATCCCCACAACCTGCCGATCGACCTGGCCCTCAGCCATGGGCTGCCGGTGGCGGCCCTGCTGGTGGGTGTGGTGCTCTGGCTGTTGATCCGGGCCTGGAGGCTGGGCATGACCGCCGCTCCGGTGTTCGAGCGGGCCTGGTGGGCCTCGGCCCTGGTGCTGGTGGCTCTTCATGCCACGGACATGCCCTTTTACGACAGCCGCATCAACGTTGCCGGTTGGATCCTGCTGGCGGGCCTACGCCGCTTTGAGGGCCGGCCCGGCCGGATCGAGGGAGCTGCGGCGGTGGCCGGCGAGGGTGGACTTGGCCATCGGACCCTCCAGGTGGTCCCAGGGGAGCACCCGCAGGGGATCCCAGTTGTCGTGGATGACCTCCCCCCAGGGGGGCAGCGGGGCTGAACCCGGCACGGGGCCCTGCTCAATCAGCTCCCGATAGGCGCTTTTCCAGCCCCCCAGGCTGCCGTGGCGGCCTCGCACGGCAGCGATCACCGGCGCCAGGCGCCGATCGCTGCGGGAGAGCAGGGCCTGGATCACGCTCTGGCCGTAGCTCTCGGGCCGCAGCTCGATGCCCTTGGGCTTGAGGCGCTTGGCCAGCAGCTTCAGGCGCTTCTCGGCCTCCGGACGCACCCCCTCCCATTGGAAGGGGGTGTGGGCCTTGGGCACGAAGGTGCTCACCCCCAGCGACAGCCTCAACCCTGGGGTGGCTTTCTTGAGAGCCAGCAGCAGCTCGGCGGTGGCCTCGATGTCGGCATCCTCCTCACTGGGCAGGCCGGCCATGCCGTAGAGCTTCAGACCCGTGAGGCCACCTTCTCTGGCGTAGCGGGCAGCGGCGAAGATCTCCTCGCCGCTGAGCTTCTTGTTCACCACCTGGCGCATGCGTTCGCTGCCGCTTTCGATCGCGATCGTGAGCGAGCGGCTGCCACGTTTGGCCAGGATCCGCCCCAGTTCGGGGGTGACCGTGGCGGCCCGCACGGAGCTGACGCTGAGTCGGGTGCCCTCGAAGCGGTCGCCGTCGAGCCAGCTGAGCAGCTCCCCGAACTGGGGGTGCTGCGTCACCGAGGCCCCCAGCAGCCCCAGCCGCTGGGTGGCTCCCAGCCCCTTCTCCACCGCCGGGATCAGGCCGTCGTCAAGGGAGGCGGTGCGGAACGGCAGGGTGAGGTAGCTGGCCAGGCAGAAGCGGCACAGCTCCGGGCAGCTGCGCACCACCTCCACCATGTGGATCGAGGGCCAGGCCGCCTCGGGAGTGATCACGGTGGAATGGCTCAGGGTGTTGCCGCTCCAGGTCTGCTTGGCCACGGTGGCCGGCACGCCGGGCCCGGTGGCCTCAACGGCGAGCAGTCGGCCATCTGAGCCATAGCGCGGTGCGTAGAGCGAGGGCACATAGACCCCCGGCACGGCTGCCAGGGCCTGCAGACGCTCGGCCCGGGGCGCGCTTCGGTGCGCCTGCACAGCGTCGATGAAGGCGGGCAGCAGCAGCTCCCCATCCCCGAGCAGCACCACGTCGAAGAAGGGAGCCAGGGGTTCGGGGTTGGCGGTGAGCACGGGTCCGCCGCCGAACACGAGCGGGTCCTCCTCGCCGCGCTCGTGGCTCCAGATCGGGATGCGCTGGCGCTCCAGCAGGTCCAGCAGCACCGGTCCATCCAGCTCCCAGCTCAGGGAGAGTCCGAAGAGATCAAGGCCTCCGCCCCCGCGCTGGTGCGGCGGGTCCCCCTGGTCGGTGAACAGTCGCCGCACATCCAGATCGGGGCGCTGGGCCAGGGTCGCCCAGACCACCTGGAAGCCCAGGCTGGTGATGCCGACGGTGTAGGTGCTGGGGAAGGCCAGCACGAGCTTGAGGGCATCGGCCGCCGGAGCGGCGGGCTCGAACAGCAGGGTTTCCTGATTCAGCGCTGGTGGGAGTCGCCGGGTCATCCCCAGCGTGTCACCACGGCGGCACCTGCGGGCCTGGGCCTTACTTGCCCACCAGGGCCGAGAGGGGACCGATCAGGCCGGAGAGGGCCGAACTGGCGGCGGCCTTGTCCGGGGTGCCGCCAGCGAAGGTGCTGATCACCGTGTTGGCGCCTGATTCAATCGCGGGAAATTTGTCCCCGGCCAGGGGCTTGATCACGGGACCGGCCTTCTCCCACAGCCCCTTGAAGCCGCCAAGGGTGGCGGCGGCCCCGCTCAGGTTGCCGGCATTCACCTGGCCTTGCCCCTTGTTCAGCAGATCGAGCACTGGATTCACCGCCGGGGCCAGGGCGGCCTGGGCTGCGCCCGTGGCGGCGGTTTTGGCGGCATCCCCAGATGCGTTGGCGGCGTCCTTAGCCATAGAACCGACACCACTGGCCGCCGTCTTGGCCGCATCCCCCGTGGCGCCGACCGCCTCCTTGGCGGCATCGCCCATGCCGGTGGCTGCTTGTTTGGTTTGGGAGCAGCCCGTAAGGCTGAGGGTTGCGGCAGTGACGAAGGCGGTGCTGAGCACCAGGGCGGAGCGGATCAGGCTGAGCATGGTCCGGAGGTGAAGGCTGAGCGAACCGTAGGCAGGCTTTCAGGGCCGTTTACGGGCCGTTGCAGTTCGTAGCCGTAGCTACGTTGCTGGTCCTAAACCCCCGCCAGCACTCTTTCCTCCTCCGCCACGCTCACCACCCGGCCTTCGTCGCTGAAGCCCTCGATCTGATCGAAGTTGAGGTAGCGGTAGAGCTGATCGGAGAGGGGGTCGATCTTGGCCGCGGCGATCTCCAGGTAGTCGGCTGGGGTGGGGATGCGGCCCAGCAGCGCGCAGACCGCCGCCAGTTCGGCGCTGCCCAGGTACACCTGGGCGCCATTGCCGAGGCGGTTGTTGAAGTTGCGCGTGCTGGTGGAGAACACGGTGGTGTTGTCCTCCACCCGGGCCTGGTTGCCCATGCACAGTGAGCAGCCGGGCAGCTCCATGCGGGCGCCGGCGGCCTCGAACTTGGCGGTGTAGCCCTCGGCCCTCAGCACCTCGTCGTCCATGCGGGTGGGCGGGCACACCCAGAGCCGGGCGGCGCTGGTGCCGGCCCCATCGAGAACCGTTGCGGCGGCACGGTAGTGGCCGATGTTGGTCATGCAGGAGCCGATGAACACCTCATCGATCCGCTCGCCCGCCACCTCGCTCAGCAGCTTGACGTTGTCGGGGTCGTTGGGGCAGGCCAGCACGGGTTCGCTGAGCTCATCGAGATTGATCTCGATGATTTCGGCGTACTCGGCATCGGCATCGGCGCCCATCAGCTGGGGATCGGCGAGCCAGGCCTCCATCGCCTGGATGCGGCGGGCCATGGTGCGGGCATCGGCGTAGCCCCGGGCAATCATGTTCTTCAGCAGGGCCACGTTGCTGCGCAGATATTCGGCGACGGTGGCTTCCGAGAGCTTGATCGTGCAGCCGGCACAGGATCGTTCAGCAGAGGCGTCGGTTAACTCAAAAGCCTGCTCCAGCTTCAGATCGGGCAACCCCTCGATCTCCAGGATGCGGCCGGAGAAGACGTTCTTCTTGTTCGCCTTCTCCACGGTGAGCAGACCCTTCTGGATCGCCACCCAGGGGATGGCATTGACCACGTCCCGCAGGGTGATCCCGGGCTGCAGCGAGCCCGTGAAGCGCACCAGGACGGATTCGGGCATGTCGAGGGGCATGGCACCGATGGCGGCCGCGAAGGCCACAAGCCCGGAGCCGGCCGGGAAGGAGATCCCCAGGGGGAAGCGTGTATGGCTGTCACCGCCGGTGCCGACGGTGTCGGGCAGCAGCATTCGGTTGAGCCAGCTGTGGATGATGCCGTCGCCGGGGCGCAGGGAGACGCCGCCGCGGGAGGCCATGAAATCCGGCAGCTCGGCGTGGGTCTTGAGATCCACCGGCTTGGGGTAGGCGGCGGTGTGGCAGAAGCTTTGCAAGACCAGATCCGCTGAGAAGCCCAGGCAGGCCAGCTCCTTCATCTCATCACGGGTCATCGGGCCCGTGGTGTCCTGGGAGCCGACGGTGGTCATCAGGGGCTCGCAGCTGGTGCCGGGGCGCACCCCCGCCAGGCCGCAGGCTTTGCCCACCATCTTCTGGGCCAGGGTGAAGCCCTTGCCGGTGTCGGCCGGAGCGACGGGGCGGATGAACAGATCGCTGGGCGGGAGCCCCAGCTGGGCTCGCACCTTGTCGGTGAGCGAGCGGCCGATCAGCAGCGGGATGCGGCCGCCGGCGCGCACCTCATCGGTGATCGTGCTGGGCTTGAGCTCGAAGCGGGCCACGATCTCGCCGGCGCTGGGCTCGCCCGCCGCCCGCTCGATCGTGCCGGCGTAGGGCCGGATCGTGATCACATCGCCGCTGCTGAGCGCCGCCACATCGCATTCGATCGGCAGGGCTCCGGAATCCTCCGCCGTGTTGAAGAAGATCGGCGCGATCTTGCCCCCCAGCACCACACCGCCGCTGCGCTTGTTGGGCACGTGGGGAATGTCGGTGCCGGTGTGCCAGAGCACCGAGTTGATCGCCGACTTGCGCGAGCTGCCAGTGCCCACCACATCGCCCACGTAGGCCACCGGATGGCCCTTGGCCTTGAGCGCGCTGATCTGCTCGAGGCCCCCGGGCTGGCGGGTTTCGAGCATCGCCTGGGCGTGCAGGGGAATGTCGGGGCGGGTGGTGGCGTGGGTGGCCGGCGAGAGGTCGTCGGTGTTGGTTTCTCCCTCCACCTTGAACACCGTGACGGTGATCGCGGCGGGCAGCTCCGGTTTGGCGGTGAACCATTCGGCGGCGGCCCAGGAATCGACCACTCGCTTCGCCCAGGGGTTGGTCTCCGCCAGCTCCAGCACATCGTTGAAGGCGTCGTAGACCAGCAGGGTGCGGCACAGACCCGTGGCGGCCTCGGCGGCGATCGCTGGATCGGCGCCAGAGAGCAGCTCGATCAGGGCGCCGACGTTGTAGCCGCCGATCATGGTGGCCAGCAGGCGGGTTGCTTCGATCGGGCCCACCAGCGGGGTGCTGGCGGTGCCCTGGGCCACGGCATGCAGCCAGCTGGCCTTCACATAGGCCGCCTCATCCACGCCCGGGGGAATTCGCTCGCTGAGCAGATGCAGCAGAAAGCTCTCCTCACCGGCGGGGGGCGTCTCCAGCAGCTCAGTGAGGGACTGGGTCTGGGCAGCATCAAGGGGCAGGGCCGGGACCCCCTGGGCCTCGCGCTCCAGGGCGGCCTGGCGGTAGGCAGCAAGCATCACAGCGATTCGATCTGAAGCCATTGTTCTTGGCCGCCGGACCGCCTTTGGTGACGATGGCTTCCAAAGCGACTGTTTAGGCTGGACGATTGGCCCGATCTGGAGACCGTCCCGGCATGATCCCCACCTCCGATTTGCACGTGGTGGAGACCCGCCCCCTGGTCGCCCCCGCCCTGCTGCACCGAGAGCTTCCCCTCAGTGAGAAGGCGGCCACCACGGTGCTGGGGGCGCGGGAGCGGATCAAGGCGATCCTGCGGGGTGAGGACAGCCGCCTGCTGGTGATCGTGGGGCCCTGCTCGGTCCATGACGTGGCCGCCGCCCAGGAGTACGCCACTGCCATGGCCGAGCTGCACGAGCATCACCGCCATCAGCTGGAGGTGGTGATGCGCGTCTACTTCGAGAAGCCCCGCACCACCGTGGGCTGGAAGGGCCTGATCAACGATCCCCACCTCGATCACAGCTACGACATCAACACCGGCCTGCGCCTGGCCCGGGGTCTGCTGGTGCACCTGGCCGAGCTGGGCCTGCCCGCCGCCACGGAGCTGCTGGATCCCGTGGTTCCCCAGTACATCGCCGATCTGATCGGCTGGACCGCCATCGGCGCCCGCACCACCGAGAGCCAGACCCACCGGGAGATGGCCTCGGGGCTGTCGATGCCGATCGGCTTCAAGAACAGCACCGACGGCAGCGCCGCCACCGCCATCCATGCCATGGAGGCCGCGGCCCGCCCCCATCATTTCCTGGGCATCAATGCCCAGGGCCAGGCGGCGATCGTCAGCACCACTGGCAACCCCGACGGCCACCTGGTGCTGCGGGGCGGCAAGGGCGGCACCAATTACCACCAGGAGGCGGTTGAGGCGTCGGCCGCTGCCCTGCTCAAGGCTGGTCTGCCGGCCCGGGTGATGGTGGACTGCAGCCACGGCAACTCCAACAAGGACTACCGCCGCCAGGGGGAGGTGGCCGAGCAGGTGGCCGAACAGCTGCGCTCGGGTTCGCGCCATGTGATGGGGGTGATGATCGAAAGCCATCTGGTGGGCGGCAGCCAGAAGATTCCGTCGGATCTGAGCCAGCTCACCTACGGCCAGAGCATCACCGATGCCTGCATCGACCTGGCCACCACCCGGGCTCTGCTGGAGCAGCTTGGATCGGCCGTAGCCAAGGCACAGGCTGGGTTGATGGTCTCGGTTTGAGTAATTGGCACTCGACTGACTCGAGTGCCAGCATGACATCTTCAACTGTGAACTGTTCCTGCTGAACAGAGTCTTCTGGCATCGTCTTTAGGGTGCGTTGGATCCATTCAACGCAGGCTCCCCCATGGTCTATTTCCTGCAGTTCTGCGGCTTTTCCAATCCGCTCCAGGTGTTTCACCTAGAGCAGAGCGGCGTGGACAGTGGTCCCGCCTATGCCGGCTTCCGCCCCTTTCAGCTCGACGACCTGCTGGCTTGGGCCCTCACCGCCGCCCAGATGAGGAATTGGGATGCCGATGGCATTCAGCGAACGGTGCTGGCGGAGTGGATGGAGCGGGCCGAGGCGATCCGCCAGTGGCAATCGCGGCTGCGCCAGGAGCCCACCGACCGGCTGCTGGTGGCGGCCCTGGGCACGGAAGCCGATTGGCGCGCTCGCTGTGAGCAGTTGCTCAGGTGCTGAGCTGGCTCCAGAGCAGACCCACCGTCACCGGCACCGTGAAGTTGTCGAGGCCGGCTACGGCGATCTGCTCCAGGAGAGTGGCGACGAGAGTGATCAGCAACATGGCCGGTGCGGACACGGCCCAGCTGTTCGCGCCGGTGCCGCTGGCCAAGCTCAGGGAGGTCAGAACGGCCAGGCTGGCGGCGGCCATGGTGGCGGTGCCCAGCAGAGACTTGCGTTGGCCCCAGAGGATCCAGCCGGGGGAGCGGAAGCCTGCCCCAAGCAGGCCGGCGAGACCGTCCCCAACGGCCATCACCAGCACGCCTGCCGCCACGGCCGCTGGCTGCTGAGGCCAGAACAGGGCCAGAAGCAGGCTGATTGAGGCCCCATAGGCGATCGTGCCGTAGCTCTTGCGGCCCACATCTTCGATCGCCCCCAGCAGTTGGAAGCGGTGGTTGAGGCTGGTGAGGAGGGTGGCGATGAGAGCGGCCCCGAGGGCCATGGTGCGGTTGATGCCGAAGCCCCAGGCCAGCAGCACCACCGGACCGGAGCCGATGTGCACCAGCTTGCGGCTCCACTCCTTTTGCTGCGGCCAGCGAGAACGCAGCAGCAGGGCGCCGCCCGACACCAGGGCCAGCCACAGAGCCACCGCACAGACCCCCAGCAGCTGACGCTGCGTGTCTGGTGTCATTGAGGGATCAGGCGGCTTGCTGGTGGTTGGTCATCAGGCGCAGCTTGAGGATCGCCTTGGCTTCCAATTGGCGCACCCGTTCGCGGGAAACGTTGATTTGGCGACCGATCTCGGCAAGGGTGAGCGGTTCGGCCCCTTCCAGACCGAAGCGCAGCTTGAGGATCTTCTGCTCCCGCTCGTTCAGTTGGGACAGCCAGGCGCTGAGGTGCTCCTTCTGGATGCTGCGGTCCATGGAATCCATGGGCTCGGTGCTCGCTGGGTCGGCAATCAGCTCCCCGAGAGTGCTGCGGTCATCCTCGCCGCGGGCGTGGGCATCCAGGGAGGCGCAGGGGGCGCTCTGGGAGATCAGATCCTCGAGTTCCTTGGTGGGGATGCCCATGGCATGGGCCAGCTCCAGTCGGTTGGGTTGGCGACCGAAGCGGTGGGAGAGCTCGCGGGTGATGCGACGCATCTTCGAGAGCTTCTCACTGACGTGAATCGGCAGGCGGATCGTGCGAGCGCTGTTGTCGATGGCCCGGGTCATCCCCTGCCGGATCCACCAGTAGGCGTAGGTGGAGAACTTGTAACCCATGGCGGGGTCGAATTTGTCGACGGCGCGCTCCAGGCCGATGGCCCCTTCCTGTACCAGATCAAGTAGCTCCAGCCCCTGGTTCTGGTATTTCTTGGCCACACTCACCACCAGCCGCAGGTTGGCGGCCATCATGCGGTCCCTGGCACGGGTGCCCATGCGGATCTGGTGGCGCTGGCGGGGCGTGAGTGTCTCGGCGGGCAGCTCGTGCAGGCGCTTCATGGCCTGAACGTGATGGGCAAGCTCGATTTCTTCCGCCGCTGTGAGCAGCGGCACACGGCCGATGTTGCTGAGATACCAACCGATGGAGTCGGCACTCAGACGGCCCGCCGGGCGGGCGGCCGCACGGGAAGCTTTCTTGCGTTCAGCCGGTGCCTGGGCAGCGCTGTCCGTAACTTCGGCAACAGGATCGGACATCGAAGACGAACCCATAGGCGTCGCCTTCTCCGTGGATCGCAGAGGTGTCCCCATCACCCCGAGCTCCTATTTGATTTGCGGGGAATGTAGCACTGTGGCGGAGAAAAGAACGTGCCAAAAGCGAAGAGTTTCTGGACTGGCCACAAAGTTTCGTTGCGGGTGCTGTTGGACAGCCGAGAATTTTGTCGTCTTCAGCACACTTTGACGGAGTTTGATTCGCATGCGCAGGCGATTTGCAGCACTGATTTCCATCACTGATCTGCATATGAGGGCTCAAGCCCACGGCTTGCTCAGCCAGTGACCAGAGCGGTCGGTGGGCAGCTCCTTCGGCTTTGTTCAGCTGCGGGCGCTGAAACCACCTCGCCAGGTCTCGATCAGCTCCTTCTGCACCGCCCGTTGTTCGTCCTCCGGTTGGCGCCGCTCGAAACTGCCGTCGCTTTGCATGTCCCAGGCCGTGCTGTTGTCGCCCAGGTAGGCCTCCAGCAGTTGTTCCAGTTGCCACTGCAAGGCGGAATCCTCCACTGGTGTGATCGCCTCCACGCGCCGGTCCAGGTTGCGGGGCATCCAGTCGGCGCTGCCGATGTAGAACTCCTGCTCTCCGCCATTGGCAAAGGAGAACAGGCGTGAGTGCTCAAGGAAGCGGCCGATCACGCTGCTGACGCGGATGTTGTCGCTCACCCCCTTCACCCCGGGCCGGAGGCTGCACATGCCCCGCACCACCAGATCGCACTGCACCCCAGCCTGGGAGGCCTCGTAGAGCAGGGCGATGATCTGAGGGTCCACCAGGGAGTTCATCTTGGCCTTGATCGCCCCGCCCCGGCCTTCGAGGGCATGGAGTGTCTCCCGTTCGATCAGCGCCTCCATGCCCTTGCGCAGGGTGACGGGGGCCACCAGCAGCCGGCGGAAGCTCTGCTGCTTGGAGAAGCCGGTGAGGTAGTTGAACAGTTCCACGAGGTCCTGGCCGATCTTCGGGTTGGCGGTGAGCAGCCCCAGATCGGTGTAGAGCGTGGAGGTCTTGGAGTTGTAGTTGCCAGTGCCGATGTGGGCGTAGCTGCGCAGGCGTTCCTTTTCCTTGCGCACCACCAGCATGATCTTGGTGTGGGTCTTGAGCCCGAGCACGCCGTAGACCACGTGCACGCCGGAGCGCTCCAGCTGCCGCGCCCACTGGATGTTGTTGTCCTCGTCGAAACGGGCCTTGAGCTCCACCAGGGCCATCACCTGCTTGCCGTTCTCGGCGGCGCGGATCAGCGCCGCGATCACCGGTGAATCCTTGGAGGTGCGGTACAGGGTCATCTTGATCGCCAGCACCGAGGGATCGTCGGCGGCCTGACCGATGAACTCCTCCACCGACGTCGAGAACAGATCGAAGGGGTGGTGCAGCAGCACGTCGCCCCGGCGCAGCACCGAGAACACGCTCTCGAATTCCTCGGCCTTGATCGAGCCGTCCTCCAAACGGCTTTTCTGGGCCCGGGCCAGGGCGGAGTGGGTGCGGCCCTTGTGGGGTTTGTCCTTGAGCTTGGGCAGGGGGATCGACAGCAGGCTCATCAGGTCATCGAGGCCCAGGGGGCCGTTGATCCGGTAGAGGTCGTCGGCCTCCACGTCGGTGCCCTCCATCAGCAGCTCCACCACCTCATCGGGCATCTCGTCGGCCACCTCCAGACGCACCACCTCGCCACCCCGGCGCCGTTTGCGCAGGCCCTCCTGCAGGGCCTCCATCAGGTCGTCGGCCTCGAGGTCACGCAATTCCAGGTCGGCGTCGCGGGTGACCCGGAAGAAGTAGTGCCCCTCGATCGTCATGCCGGGGAACAGCAGCTGCAGGTTGAAGGCCACCACCTGCTCCAGGGGCACGGCGGTGTAGATCGGGGCCGGCTCGCGGGTGCAGAGTTCGGTGGGGATCGTCACGAACCGGGGCAGGTTCTTCTGCGGCACCTTCACCCGGGCGAACTGCTGCTGTCCCGTGTCTGGATCGCGGATCAGGGCCGCCACATTGAGGCTGAGGTTGCTGATGAACGGAAAGGGATGTGCCGGATCTACCGCCAGAGGCGTGAGCACCGGAAAGATGGCGGTCTGGAAGTAGTCGTTGACCCAGGTCTTCTGGTGGGCATTGAGCCGTTCGTAGTCGATCAGCTGAATTCCGTGTTCCGCCAGCTGGTGCTTGAGGTAGAGGCGGTAGTGCTCCTGCTGCTGTTCCAGCAGGGGGCTAAGGGTTTCACGGATGATCTCGAGTTGCTGCAACGGCGTGCGGCCGTCGTCGCTGAGGCTGCTGACGCCCGCCTCCACCTGGGACTTCAGGGACGCCACGCGCACCATGAAGAATTCGTCGAGGTTGTTGCTGAAGATGGCGCTGAATTTGGCCTGCTCCAGCAGCGGGGTGTGCTCGCTCAGCGCCTGGGCCAGCACCCGCTGGTTGAACGCGATCCAGCTCAGTTCGCGGTTGACGTAGAGCTCCGGCGCCACCACGGGATCGCTCATGGTTGCTCTCGCTTCGCCGGAAGGGTTCAGGGTTTCAACGTAGCAATCAACCTTCCGAGCTTTCTGTGTTGGAGCTGCTTGCCAAAGGACTGGAGTTGGGCAAGCCACCGGCCACCAGGGCTGACACCGCCGCCAGCAGGCCAATGCTCAGCCAGAAGGGGCTGGTGCGTCCGGTGAGCTCGTAGGCCAGGCCCGCCAGGGGCGGCCCCAGGAAACTGCCCAGGCTCTGCAGACCCTGCAGGCTGCCCAGGGCGGCCCCCTGGCCGCTGCTATCAAGGCGGCGGGACACCAGACTGCGCAGACAGGGGGTCACCAGGCCCGTTCCCAGGGCCAGCACCGCCACGGCGCTGAACACCACCGGCTGGGAGTTGGCCGTGCTGGCGAGCGGGATCAGCAGGCAGCCGGCGATCACGAAACCCAGGCCGGCCAGGGTGAGGCGCCACTCGCCGAAGCGCTTCACCAGCGGTCCGATCAGACCCCCCTGCACCACCGTGGCCACCACGCCCACGATCAGGAAGGCGGTGCCGGCCAGGGCCGGGCCCCAGCCGAAGGCCTGCTTGAAATAGAGCACCAGCACGGCGGTGAAGCCGTTGAAGTCCAGGAAGAACAGGAAGAAGGCCAGGCAGAGCCTGCGCACCTGGGGGTTGGTGAACACCTTGCGCAGGGCGCTGAAGGGGTTGAGCTCGCGCCGGCGCGGCATCGGCTGGCGGGCTTCGGGGGGGTGGGTTTCCGGCAGCAGTGTCAGCACCAGCACCAGGTTCGCGGCGGCGAAGCCCACCGCCACCAGCACCGGCAGGTTCACGTTGATCTCCCCCAGCCGCCCCCCCAGGCCTGGACCGAGGATGAACCCCAGCCCGAAGGCCACACCGATCAGACCAAAGGCCTTGGCCCGCTTCTCCGGCGGGGAGATGTCGGCGAGCACGGCCCCGGCGGTGGCCGCGGTGCCACCGCTGACCCCGTCGATCAGGCGGGCCACGAACAGCAGACCCAAGGGGAGGCTGGTGCCGGCCGCCCAGGGGAGCCGGTTCCAGTCGGTGGCGACGGTGAGGGCGAACAGCCCCAGGCCCAGCACCGAGCCTGCCACGCACAGGGCGATCACGGGTTTGCGGCCGTAGCGGTCGCTGAGGGCGCCGATCAGGGGGGTGGCGGCGAACTGGGCCAGGGCGTAGCTGCCGGCCAGCAGACCCAGGGTGCGGCCGTCGTTGCTGAAGCTGGCCAGCAGGAAGGGCAGCAACGGAAAGACGATGCTCTCCCCCATGCGGTCGTTCAGCAGGGTGACGAAGGCGCAGAGGTAGGTGGAGGGCCGGGCGAGGCGCAAGGACGGTGGTGCCAAGGGATCTTCAGGCTCCCACGGGGCCGCCGGGCCGCCATAGGGTTGGGCCGATCGAATCGAGGGGACGCCCGTGGTGCAGCCGGTGTTCGTGACCACCACCTTCAGCATCGAGGGCTATGCGATCAAGGAGTACCGGGGAATCGTGCGCGGGATCGTGGTGCGCTCGCCCACCCTCCTGCAGGGCTTCTTCGGCGGGCTGAAATCGATGATCGGCGGCCGCATCGGCGCCTACACCGAGATGTGCGAGCAGACCCGGCAGCAGGCCCACGAGCAGATGATCAGCCATGCCCGCAAGCTGGGGGCCAACGCGATCGTGGGCACCCGCTACGACGGCTCGGAAGTGGAGAGTGGCGCCTCGGCGGCCACCGAGGTGCTCTGCTACGGCACGGCGGTGGTGATCGAGAAGCTCGATTGAGGCACCCCGGTTTCCCGGGCGGGTGTGTCCCTGGGGCTCACTTGTAGGCGATGCCGGCGCTGGCGGGCCCCGCCAGGGGGAGCACCTCCGTGCGCTGGAAGCCCGCCTCCAAGCACCAGCGGTTGAAATCAGCGCCGGTGTAGTCGAAGGCGTCGCCGTTCTCGATCAGCATGTTCAGCGACATCATCAGGCCGAAGGCGTTGCTGCGGCGGGCATCGTCGATCAGGTGCTCCAGCACGATGAAGACCCCGCCCACGGGAAGGGCCTCGTAGGCGGCGGCGATCAGCTGACGCTTCTTCTCCAGGTTCCAGTCGTGCAGGATCAGGCCCATGGTGATCACATCGGCCTTGGGCAGTGGCTGGGCGAAGAAATCCAGCGGCACGGCGCTGACCCGATCCGCCAGCCCTGAGGCGGTCACCTGACGCTCCGCAATCGCCGTGGCGGGAGGCAGATCGGCGGTGAGGCAGCGCAGGTGGGGGTGGCGGCGGGCCAGCGTGAGTGCCAGCAGGCCGGAGGCACCACCCACGTCGCAGAGGCTGCGGTAGGGGGAGAAATCGAAGCCCTCCGCCAGGGCCGTCGCGTTGCCGGCGGAGATGCCCGCCATGGCGGAGAGGAACTGCTCCAGCCGTTCGGGGTCGTCGTAGAGCGCCTCGAACAGGGGGGTGCCGCTGCGTTTGATCTCGTTCTGGGGTTCTCCGCTGCGGAGCGCCTCGGTGAGATCGCCCCAGAAGGGATAGAGCCGGTCGTTGGCCATGGCCAGGAAGCCGCCGATGAAGGCCGGATGGGCCTTGTTCAAGAAGGTGCCCGTTTCGGCGCTGTTGCGGTAGCGGGCCTCGGCCCCCTCGCCATCGCGCTCGAGAAAGCGCAGGGCCACCAGGGTGTCGAAGAAATCGGGGTTGGCGCGGGGGTGCAGCTTCAGCTCCTCCTGGAGCTCGGCGCCAGTCAGGGCGTGCTCACCCAGGAGGCTGAACAGATCCAGTTCGACGGCCGAGAGCAGCACCTTGGCGGGCCAGAAGGCCATCCCCACTTCGAGGATCCTGGCCGGGGTAAGGGTTGTCATGGGCTAGGCCTGAAGGTGGGGGGAACTCAGGGGGCCTTCACAGCTTCCCAGGTCCAGCGGTGATTCTTGACGTTCCAGGCATCGCCGGCCATGCGGTTGCCGCGGATCAGGCCCTGGCGGGTGGCGTACTTGGTGGTGACGATGATCACCACGGGCCCATTCTGGGCCCAGTTGTCGCCTTCATCTTCGTAGACCTTGGCACTGGCGCCGGTGCCCACCATGAAGCGCAGGGCTCCGCCCGGCAGGAAGGTGTAGGTGTAGAAGTCACCGTCGGAATCTCTGCCGCTCCAGGTCGTGCCATCGAGGCTGGGGGTGCGGATCGCGGCGGCTTTGAGCTGCTGGGCCGTTACCGGCGGCGGCAGGATCGCCCAGATCAGAGCCGCCGGCAGCAACGGCGTGGTGGCCGCCAGGGCGGCGCCAAGAAGAGCACCGGCAGCAGGGGCAAACGGCAGGCTTGGGAAACGCATCGCTGTTGCGGCCGGAGCAGGCCCCGACAAGCTGGGAGAAGTATTCAATCGCGCTTGAGGCGTTCCCTCACGAACAGCAACACGGTTTCAACAACGGCCTGACGTTCCAGATCAAGGAAGAGCTCGTGGCCGGAATGCTCGAACCAGACCAGGTGCTTGTCCGCCGCTGGGGTGGCGAGGCCTGAGAGCAGAGCGGTGGCACTGTCATCCAGCACCATCGGATCGGTGTGGCTCTGCAGGATCAACGCAGGGCAGCTCACCTCCCCCAGCCGCCCATGGGTCTGGGCGCTGAACTGGAGGAAGGAGATCAGCGGGGCCATGGGCGACCACTCGTAGCTGCTGTCGTGGATGGCCAGGGCGGGGTCGCGGTAGGTCTTCGGGATCGGCCAGCGGCGCAGCAGCCGTTGCACGAGCGGTCGCAACAGCTGCAGGGGGCGACCCGGGGCCAGCAGCGAGGCCAGCTGAATCGGGGTCGCCGCCAGCACCAGGCTGTCGATGCTGGCGCCGTGGTCGGCCGCCAGGTGCAGGGCCACCAGGGCTCCCATGCTGTGGCCCACCACGATCACGCGTTCAGCCTGGGCGCTGAGCTGATCGAGGGCGGAGGCCCCATCGGCGACCCAGTCGGGCCAGCGCACCGCTTCGAGGGCCTCGGGGCTGGCCCCACCATGGCCCCGCAGCAGGGGCATCGCCACGGTGAGCCCCAGGGCCCGAAGGGGTGCCTCCAGCGGCCTGAGCGTTTCCGGGTTGCCGGTGAAGCCGTGCAGCAGCAGGGCGCCAAAGGGGGTACGACCAGAACCCATCAGCGGAAGATGACGAACATCATGTAGCCGATCCAGGCCACGATGGCGATCAAGGTGCCCACGGAGCCCAGAATGCCGCGGGAGTTGATGGGTTGGTTCAGGGGGGCGGAGGAGCTGGACTGGGCGGTGTTGATGAAGGTGTCCTGGTCGCGGATGATGGCCTGGGGCAGCAGTTGTTCGGAGAGGGTGTGCACTCCGGGCATCGTCTTGACGGCGGTGCCAATGGCCAGGAATTCGACGATGCCGCCGCCGAGGTTGTAGACGTAGGTCTTGATGCCGACGACCTGATCGGCGCCGCAGCGGCGGGCATCGACTTCGATGTGGCGCAGCGCCTGCTCGCGGGCGGCGTAGATCAAGGTGCTGAGTTCGCGGATTTCGCCGCGCACGAACGATTTGAAGAAGGCCGAGAGGCCACCCCAGAGCCCGAGGGAATAGACCGAAACCCCCAACACCAGCTGCACGGGCATCAGGCCCTGGTCGATCAGGTTCCACATTTCCTCGTTGGTGAGGTCACTGGTGATCGGCGCGTCGGTGTAGGCCGCCGGCAGGGCGGGGTGGTGGGAGGCGGTGCCGATCATCACCATCTCCTGCAGCCCGACGAAGGGCAGGATCGTGGTGCGGATCCCCACCACGGCGTTGGCGCCCACGGCCATGGCCTCCGCCGAGATGCGCTGCAGCGCCAGGTGACGGATGGTGTTGAACAGGCGCGAAAACTCCACCACCTCGCCGCGCACAAGGCTGCGCAGGCCTCCCAGCAGGCCACCCCCCAGGCCTACGGCGTAGGCCACGTTGCCGAAGACGAACTGCAGCGGCCTGAAGCCGCAATCAAGCTGGCAGTAGAGCGCCTGGCCATCGGCGGAGGTGGTGAACGCCAGCTCGTCGTCGGGTGTTCCATTCTCCCGGTGCAGGCAGGAGCCGATCGCCAGGAACTCCACATTGGTGCCCTGGAAGATCAACTCGTTGGCCACTCCTGTGATGCCGACGCCGCCTCGCTGGCCGGCTTCACGCACCAGACGCCGGTAGGCGCGCGAGCGACCCTCGTGGATCAGGGCGGTGATCGGATGCACCTCTCCCCCCACCAGGGTCTTGAGGCCGGAGATCAGGCTGCGCACCAGGCCGAGGGCGATCACGCTGTTGCCGATCACCAGGTCACCCGGCGTCAGGCCTTTGCGGCGCAGGCAGTAGATCTCGTTGCCGGAGAGGCCGGTGATGAGGGTCATGACGTCTGACAGAGGCGGCGGTGCTTCGAGGGTGGGCAACCGCAGGCAATCTCCCGCAGGTTGGCTTAGGACGTCCAGCCACGGGCTCGCTCGACGGCGGCCTCGCGCCCTGGAGTCGACCGTTGGATCAGCTGGACCGTGGACACCCGGTTCTGCTGGCGATCAGATCAGGGGTTGAGGCGCTGATCAATGCAGAGCACGAAGGAAGCGCCGCTGGCGTGCTCCAGCCTCATGGCCACGGTGCGGCAGGGCTGGCCGGTGGCCAGGCTGATGTAGGTGTCGGTGATGTACTGATGGAGACCTGTGTCAATCAGGCTGAAGAAGTATTCCTTGTTGGCGTGGTCGGTGCCCCGCGTGGCAGGTGTGAACAGGCGGTTCCCGGAGGGGGGCAGGCCCTGTCCCAGGTGTGTGTTGCTGATCTGAAGGCCGTCGCCGTCAAGCACGTAGGCCGCTTCGATTGCGATGTTGGTTCTCACCCAGCTGGCAAGGCCGCTGTCGAACGTGCCGGCCGCGCTGTGGCGTAGGCGTTCGCATCCCGCGATGGCCAGATTGATCAGATTGAGGCCCTGCTTGTGCCGGGTCTGAATGGCGGCCACTGCCTTGGCCCGCTGCCGGCGGGCGGCTTCCATCAGCACTGGGTGCAGGGCTGCCAGGTGCAGGTCAGCCGCTGGCTTGGGGCGCGCAAAGTGATAACCCTGGAAGAACTCCGCTCCGAGGGCGGCGCAGGTGTCCAGCTCTGCCTGGGTTTCCACCCCTTCGGCCAGCACCAGAGTGCCGATGGTCTTTCCGAGTAGGACCAGTGACTTCATCGTTTCCTGTTTGAAGAAGTCGCTGTCGACTCCGGCGACGAGACTGCGGTCGAGCTTGATGATGTGGGGCCGCAATTCGGCGATGCGTGGCAGGTTGCTGTGGCCTGATCCCATGTCGTCGATAGCGATCAGGAAACCCAGTTCACGATGACGCTCCACGAAGCGTTTCAGGGTCACTGTGTCTTTAACCTTGGTTTCGTTGAGCTCGATCACGATGTCACTGGGTTCCAGACCCGTGGCCCGGGTGGCTTCAAGCAGGGCTCCCGAGCCCTCCACCCCCTCGTCGATCAACGAGGTTTCGAAGTTGAGAAACAGAAAGGGGCGCAGGGACCGGGGCAGGTTGAGATCCCGGTAGCCCTCCATGGCCCGGGTACGGCAGCGGCGATCAAGTTCCAGCAGCCTGCCGTCCTTGCGGGCCTTGTTGAACAGCTGTCCGACACCCATGTGCGTCGGCCGCGCCAGGGCCTCGAGGCCCACCACGGCGGTTTGCTTGAGGGAGACGATTGGTTGAAAGTGAATCTCCAGCTGATTCGATGGCAGGGTCAAAGGGACCTCCATCGTTAGTTCCAGAGGCTCAGCGTGATCCATTGACTGCGTATGACGGCTGACTACGGTGGTAGCCATCAGCAATTAACCCTAGCGGTTTTCATGGAACTTTGCTCTCAGCCCTGGCGAAGGAGGATTCGTCGATGGCCATTCCTTCCATGGTTTGTGTGTACTGGTCTCTGATTTGATCCCTCCAAGGTTTGCCTCAGCTGGTGACTCCAGCGATGGCCCTCTCCCCCCTGAGTGACACAAGCCTGCATCAGTTCTGATGGGCTCGACCGCAAAACAGCTGAATGCCCTGATTTCCAGCCCAAGACGGAAGTCCTTCAGGTGCTTTGGCCTTCGGTACTCTCCCCGGTTGAGACCTGGGAGCTTTGACCTGGCTGCCACCCCCTGGGGGCGTCGGACGCCAGCTCGGCTTAGTAGGTGCCTGTTGTGAGTTGGTCGATACAGAGAACTGAAGGCCCTCCTTCAGGATGATGCAGCCGCTTGGCCAAGGTGCGGCAGAGCCGGCCCGTTGCCAGATCGATGTAGCTGTTGGTGAGCAACTGATCCGGGCCGTTCTTGATCATGCCGAGAAAGTATTCCTTGTTGCTGTGATCAGTTCCCGGCGTGGCTGGTGCGAACAGTCGATGATTGGAGTGTCTGACCCCTCGCCCCAGGTGGGTTTTACTGAGTTGCAACCCTTGATCGTCGAGCAGGTAGGCCGCATTGATCGTCGGTTGTTCAAGCACCCAGGCGGCCAGGATGGGATCGAACTCCGTTGCTGGGCCGGAGAGCAGACGCTCGCTGCATTGAACAGCCATGGCTTGGAGGTCTTGATCGGATTGCTGTTGCGCTTGCTGAGCGGCGAGGATTTTGACGCGGTGCCGGTGGTTGGCTTTCAGGATCAAGGGCTGTACATCTGATAAATGCAGGTCCGCCGCCGCTGCCGGGCGTGCAAAGTAATGGCCCTGGAAGTAATTGACACCAAAGAAGGTGCAATAATCCAACTCTGCCTGTGTTTCTAGCCCTTCTGCCAGCACTAGCGTGCCAATATTTTTGCATAGGTAAACAAGTGATTTTATTGTTTCTTGTTTGATGTAATTCTTCTCGACACCCTCTACCAGGCAGCGATCGAGTTTGATGATGTGGGGCCTTAGCTCAGAAATTTTCGTCAGGTTACTGTAGCCCGACCCAACGTCATCGATGGCGATCAGAAAGCCTAGCTCTCGGTACTTATCCACGAAGTTTTGTAGGGCCATGGTGTTCAAAGCCCTGGATTCCTTCAGCTCGATCACGATGTCGTTGGGCTCCAGGCCCCCTGCCCTTGCGGCATTCATCAGTGCCCCAGATCCCTCCGCGCCTTCATCGATCAGGGAGGTCTCAAATTTCAGAAACAACAATGGCTTCTGGGACAATTGTTTGGATAGATCGCTGAACCCGCCCATGGCGAGGGTGCGGCAGCGACGATCCAGTTCCAGCAGCTTTCCGCTCTGACGAGCTTCGGAGAAGAAGGCTTCGACATTCTTCTTCAGTGGCCTGGCCAAGGCCTCCAACCCAATCACGGTGCTGGTTTTCAGGCTGATGATCGGTTGATAGTGAATTTCCAGATCATTAGAAGCCATGGCGTTGGATGACTGGTTAGATGAATCCTTGCCGCTGCTGTTGAGCATGAATCTTCAGTTGGCTCTGACAGTATGGGAACCAGAAGCCTTGCTTGGTATGGATGGATACAACGCCTCTTTACCGGCTTCTGCGTGGGGCACCTGTTTCCAGATTGGCCTGACGCTTTAGAGGCTTTCTTGTTCGTTGTTGAGGAGATCCAGTGATTTGCTCAGCAGTCGACGGCCGAGATCGCCGTAACCCTGCCTGAGATAGAGGGCGGTGGCGCGGAGGTTGTCTGCTTCGGCCTCAAGCCGCAGGGTGCGCACCCCCAGTTTCCGGCAGGCTGCCTCGGCCTCTGCCAGGGCCCAGGCGCCAGCCCCCCTGGAGCGCCCCTGGGGCGCGATGAACAGCTCATCGACGAAGGCGATGCGGCCCTCCATCTCCAGACTGAAGGAGAAGGCCATCAGCAAATACCCCACGGGTGTTTCGCCATCAACGATGAACCACAACCGACCGATGTTGTCATCCTTCAGGAACGTCTCCAGCAGCGAGCGTTTGCAGTCGTTGTCGTAGGAGTAGCCAAAATGGGCGTAGAACGCGGCCACCAGGGGCATCAACTGGTCCAGTTGCTCCGGTTGCACGGGGCTCAGGCGGATCGACTCCGGCGTCATGGCGTCGCGAGGTGGGCCTCGATCATCGGCGCCAGCTCGGCCGCGTGACTGAAGGCCAGGTCGTGGTCGGCGCCAGGAATCACCCTCAGCTTGGCCCGTGGCAGCAGCGCTTCCAATTGCCGCCCGACGCTCAGTGGACTGATCGGATCGCTGTCCCCCCACACCAGCAGCGTGGGCACATCCATGGCAGGTAGCTGGAGAGCGAGATTGGTGTAGGCGTCTACGAACCAGGGGGGAACAGCGGGCTGGCTGGCGATGAAGGCCGGACGCCAGTCCTCAGCGCCGTGTTCCGCCATGTCGAGGCCGCCGGAGGTGACCGTCAGCACCAGGTGGGTGATTGCTTGCGGTCGCTCCAGGGCGGCCAGCAGGGCGATCACCCCTCCCATGGATTGGGCGATCAGAGCGCTGGGCCGATCGAGCGCACCGGTGACCAGGGCCACCAGATCGTCGAAGCCGTTGATGGTGGGATCCTCCGGTGTTGGCCCGAAGCCAGGCCAGCCCAGGATCCTCCGCTCCGCCGGGTGGGTGAGCCGTTCGGCGAGTGGTTGCCAGAAGGCTGTGCTGCCGGAGGCCCCTGACAGGAAGAGCAGTTGGGCGGGCAAGGCGTGCTGACCGGTTGGCGCGCTGGCCATTCAGAGCAGCCCCCTGGCGCGCACGAAGGCCTGCAGCATCGACCAGGATCCCAGTGTGACCTTGAGGGCCATCACCGTGTTCAGCAGGGGGATCCAACCGCCGCTGGCGAGACTTCCGAAGCGCCCTCCCGGCAGGCCGAGGCCCTCCAGGCAGACGGCGGCCATGGCGATGAAGGCCAGCACCGAGGACTTCTCCCACAGGTGGGCGTGGCCTCGGCGTTGCAGCTGGGCCAGGGAGCTGTAGGAGCCGGTGATCAGCAGCAGGCCGATCGCCGTGCCCCCCGCCACGCCGGAGGCAAAGCCTCCACCGGGGGAAAGGTGGCCGCGGATCGCCAGCTCCACTGCCACCAGAGCCGCCACCGTGGCTCCCAGCCGGCAGAGCACGCCCACGGCGGGATCCTCCAGGCCACGGACCTCGGCCGAGGTGCGTTCGCCCTGGAGCATCCAGCTCACCCCCAGGGCCGCCAGGGTGAACACCACCACCTCGGCGATGGTGTCGTAGAGGCGCGTGTGCAGGATCACTCCCGAGACCACATTGGGGGCCCCCGTCTGCTGAAGGAGGGCCTTGATCAGTGGTGCGGCGTGGCGTGGTTCGACGAGGGGCATCCCCATAGGCGCCAGCACGAGCACGGCGGCGGCCGCGCACAGCAGCACGATCTTGATCCTCATCGGTTCTGTTCCCCTGGGCCGATCGTTCCGCCCCAGCGCTGCCAGGCTGCGGCCCCTGGAAGGGCCTGCAGATCGCCTGCCAGGGTGCCCGACACCAGCTGCAACCGGCAGCCCTTCTCCAGATGGCCGTGCAGCCCCAGGCCATGGCCTGGGGCCCCAGGCTCCAGCGGCACCAGCTCCAGCCGTAGCTGAACCTGGGCCAGCCACTGCCTCAGGACCGTTTCACCCTCCTCGGCGAGGGGGTGATCAGGCGGTACTCCAACCCGCAGCACCATCGACGAGCGCAGGGCAACGGCATAGAGCACCGTGGCCAGCAGGGTGCCCACCAGCGCTTCGGTCAGGGCCACATCGGCTGCTCCCATCAGAGCGAACAGCAGCGCCGCCACAACACCCAGCATTCCGCGCAGCACCAGGGCCTGGCTGGGCTGACGCTGCACCACGGTGAGCAGGGCCGTGAGCGGCAGCAACGCCGTGAGCGGCAGCAACGCCGTGAGCGGCAGCAGCAGGGCGCCATCGCTCATCGTTGGGGGCGCTCGAAGGGACGGGGGGCCTGCGCTGCGAGCACGAAACCCAGCAGGGTGCTCCAGATCATCAACATCGCCAGGCCCAGCAGCAGCAGGGGCCATTCGCGGGGGCCCCGCAGCAGCAGTCCCACCAGGACCAGGGTGGAGCCGAGGGTGTCGGCGACGGTGAGGCCGTGGAGCTTCACCAGGAGCCCTGCGCGCCCGAGCAGTGGCGCTGTGCCCCAGAGCCAGAACAGGGCGCCCAGGCCCAGGGCGAGGCTGCTGATCAAGGTCATGGGGTCTCCTCCCTCAGCAGGTGTGCCAGCAGAACCAGACCGCCGTTGCCCACCGCCAGCACGATCACCCCCACCAGCGCCAGCATCGGATCGTCCCGCTGCACACCCACCACCAGCATCAGCACCGCTGCTTTGGTCGACAAACTCGAAAAGGCCGCCAGCCGTTCGCCGATCGGGCTGGGCCGCGTGGCCGCCAGGATGGGAATCAGCAGGGCAGCGGCCAGCACGGCAACCAGCAGGTTCGGGATCATTTCTGGAGGCCTCCTTTGCACCCCGTGGGCGGTCCTGGCCGCCGCTCATGGACGCGGTAGTGACGCCCATCACTCTCCAGCCCCAGCACCAGGGTGAAGGGTGTGACGGAAATTCGGAAGATCTCCAGGGCGATCACCAGATCAGAACCTTCGGCCTGGCTCGGCGCGCGCACCAAGCGGTTGATGGGCTGGCGGGCCACGATTAAAGAGAAGGCTTCGCCATAGGCCAGGGGAATCGCGACCAGGGCCCGACCCAGGGCCGCCGCGAAGGCCCCCAGGGGCAGGGGCCGGCGTCGGTGGGGCAGCAGCAAGGCGACGGCCAGGCCGATCCCCAGGTTCAGGGGGCTCAGGTCGCTGGTGAGCAGGCACCAGAGCGTCAGGCGCAGGGCCGTGGTCAGCACCAGCACCGGCAGAACGGTCAGGAGTGGGGTGATGGGCAGGGTCATGGGGCCAGTCCCAGCACCAGGACGGCCCCCAGAACCACCACCGCAGCGAGCAGGTTGTCGAGCCGCTCCAGCCCAGGCAGGCTCCAGGGCCGCCCGCGCCACTCAAGCAGCCGTTGCAGGGTCACACCGGCCGCCACGGTGCCGCCGGACTTGAGCAGGGCCCAGCCCAGCTCGCCTGTGGCCAGGGTTCCCCAGAAAGCGCGAGCCCAGGGGCTCAGGTTCAACAGCAGCAGCGCCGCCACCAGGAGCAGCGACCCGAAGGGCCAGGCGGTCGCTCGGGGAATCAGCCCTGCCAGTGGGGCTCCTGGAGCCGTCACCGCCCCGTGCAACCTCGCCACGGGGGCCCCCCAGAGCCTGGCGTAGACCGCCACCGTGCCCACACCCAGCACTGCCACCAAAACATGCCCGAGCGTGGTGTCGAGCCCCTCCTCCAGGACGCCCTTGGCGGCGAATCCCAACAGCGGTGTCACTCCGGCGATGGAGCAGGAGGCAGCCAGGAGCGGCACGGCGCTGCTGGCTGCCAGGGGGCGTTGGCGCCAGTCCTGGAGGCTTTGGCTGGGCACACCGCGGGCCGCCAGGAACAGCGCAGCCTTGGCCAGCCCATGGGCCAGGGCCAGCAGGGCGCCGGCTGCCGGTAGCAGAACCACCAGGCCCATCTGTGAGAGGGTGCTCCAGGCCAGCAGGCGCCGCAGGTCGGTTTCAGCCAGGGCGAAGACCACCCCGAGAGCGGCGCTGAGGATCCCGAGCCCCTGGAGGACCGGCGTCAGGGGCGGCGTGAGCTCCGCCAGCCGCAGCAGTGGCGCCACTCCGGCGCTGAGCACGGCGCCCGAAAGCAGGGCCGACACCGCCAACGGCGCCTGGGCGTTGGTGCGTGGCAGCCACAGCCCGGCGAGGAACAGTTCCCCCTTGCTCACCAGGGCCACCACCAGCAGCGCCAGGGGTACCCCCCCGGCCATGGGCGTCGCCGCCAGGGCAAACGTGCCCTGCTGCAGGTAGACCAGCCCCGCCCCGATCAGGAACAACAGCATCACGGTGTTGCTCAGCAGGCCATAGCGCAGTCCGAGCCAGAGGTCGCGCTCGCCGTTGCCCAGCGCCAGCAGCACCACCACCGCCACGCCCACCACTTCCAAAGCGACATAGATCGAGATCAGATCCACCGCCACAATCGCCGAATTCACAGCGCCCAGCAGCACCAACATCAGCAGGGCCAGATGGCTCTCTTGGCGCAATGAGGGGGCGCCGCCGTCGGGATCGGCAGCTGCGCTGAAGCCATCGAGCGCCACGGCGGCCGTCACCAGGCCGTTGAGCAGCAGGAAAGGTGCGGCCAGAGCGTCCAGTTGCAGCCTTACCCCGAGGGGGCCAAGGAGCTGAAGACTCTCGGGCGCCCAGCCGACGGGGATGGCTGCGGCCATGGCCACCGTGGCGGCACTGGCGAGCAGTGTCAGTGGCCTGCCCAGTCGGGGGGCCAGGGCGGTGATGAAGGCTGCCAGGAAGGGGGCCAGGAGCCAAGCAATCGCGGTGGCGATCATTCCGGTTCGTCGGGCCCGAGGGTGAGCCGGTCGAGCACGACCGCGTCGAGGCGAGGATCGAGGCGGGCCAGCCGGGTGGTGGCCACGAGCAACAACGCCTGCACCGAGAGGCCGATCACGATGCCGGTGAGGATCACCGCCTGGGGAATCGGGTCGGCCCAGGGAAGGTCGCTCGCTGCCACAGGGGTCTCGCTGTTGAGGATCGGTGTGCGCAGGCCACCCCGGGCGGCGATCAGCACGAACAGGCTGATCACGCCGGTGCCCATCACATCCATGGCCAGCACCTTGAGCAGCAGGTTGCGCCGCAGCAGCAGGCCTACCAGACCGATCAGCACCGTGAGCAGCACCAGCGCCTCGAGCGCCCGGAACGAATCCATGGCAGAGGTTTCCTGCGAAGACTGACTCTAAGGAGAGCGCTGAGGATCAAACTGCCGCACACAGTGACCGGGCCAGAGCCAGGCCTGGGTGGCGGTGCCGCGACAACCGACAGGCTTGGCTGAGAGAACGATTCGGTCCCTTCAGCGCAGACGAAACGGAAGCCCCATCAGCAGGGCGCAGCTGATCGCCAGCGCCAGCGGGTTGGTGAGGAACCAGGGGATCAACGTCAGCACCAGTCCGCAGAGCAGGGCGACCGTGTGCCCCTGTTTGCGCCCATAGAGAACGTAGGCACTGCCGATCAGGCTGACCATCAGCCCCACCAGCAGCGCGGTGGCATCGGTCATGGCTGGGAGTGGAAGGATCCTGAGGGCCCGGGCGGACCCTAAGGCGGATTCAGTGGTGGCTGTCCCGTAGGCGAGCCGACATCATCGCCTCGGGATCGACGCCGGCAAAGGTGGGCGGCAGCCAGACCCGCACCACCAACAGAAGCGCCATGGCCATCAGGAACACGCACACCGCCAGCATCTGGTGCCAGTCGGTTTCCAGCACCCCCTTGACGATCACCTCCCGGAGCACTGAAACGATGGCGATCTCCACCGACACCCCGATCGAGACGCGCTGTTCCTGGAGGTAAATGATCATCAGGCGAAACAACTCCACCAGGATCAGGATGAACAGGATGTCGGCAGTGACTTCGTGAAAATGGGGCTTGGTCAGCAAGGAAAGAAAAATGGCGCGTAATTGCAGCGCCATCACGCAGAACAAACCCACGCAAAGGGACACGGCAATCAGATCCTGAACCGCTTCGAGAGCCTGCACGATCTGGCGTCGCCGGAACTGTTGATGCCAGGGAACAGACGTGCTGGAGGCAGGTGAATCAGTGGGCGGTGAGGTGGGCGGTGAAGCAGGTGGTGAGGTGGAAGATTCTGGTCGATGCGCATCAGCTGATGGCCTGGAATCGAGGCTGATCAATTTGGTCATGGAGATTTATCTGAAACGACCGTGTGGCGTGGGCCGACGCTACCCGTAGTTGTTCTGATGGGTCAATCCGTTGTCCATCAGACTCACTGATGGCAGTGATGGAGGCCACGGCTGTTCTCAGGTGGTGCTTGCACACAGGGTCTCCGACCCCCTGGGGTCGTGAGCGTTCAGCCGGCTGAGCTTGTCGCAGGCTCCAGGGCTGTGAGGCTGCCGCTGGCCGAGCGCAGACCCCATGGGGGGCTTGGTCATCGAACGGCGTGTGCCCCCCTTGGGCCGCCGGAGTTCAAGGCGCCCGCCAGATCGAACAGCTGCCAGAGCTGCAGCAACTCCTGAAGCAGGGTCAGGGTCTGGCGGCGACGTAGGCGAGTGCCCCTGGCGAGGACCGCTGAGGCAGGCCAAGACTGGCGCGCTCCGAGGGTTCAAGGCCTCAGGTTGGCCTCGACTTGGTGCTCACTTCTGCCCAGGGGACTGCAGAGGCGGTTGGGCCCGTGGCCAGAGCTGGCGCGAGAGGCAGGGGGATGAGCTGATCTGGATGGCCTTGCGGGTGAACGAGCCGCCTTCAGGCTCATGGTGTCGTGGATCAGGCCACCAAGGGGCGCCGCAGGCGAAGGTTTCCGTCCAGAGATGGCACCCTGTTGGCGAGCTTGGTAAACGGCACGAAGTCGATGTTGAGAGGGTGAACGTAGAACCATGCGGGGGGCCATGGGGCCGAGCCCTTCAGCTTCAGATTGGCGATTGACGACAACTGGGGTGTCGATCGAGCGCTGTTGATCTACCCATTCTTAATTTGTTCGGTAAGGTCAGATCCAAAGGCCTGCCTCGATTGGATGAAATTCCTTCTGCCGTGGATCAAGGAGGAACGCGTCGATCTGCGCCGGAGCCGACTGCGCCAACGACAGGCTGTAATGATCGCCTTTCTGGTGCTCACCTCTCTGATGACCTTCGAGCTGATTCGTCGAGGGGTTGAAGTCAATAACAAAAGGCTGAATGAGTTGCAGGTTCAGATGCCTAATGCCTCTGAAACTCAGAACTGGCTGCAAGGAAAGGCCGATGATTGGGCCCGCAGAACGGAAACGCTTGACTATCTCAAGAAGAAGACCCCAGAGAGCTACGTCCGACTGAACGAAGCCAGTAAAAAGATTGAACCTGGTGTCATGCTGCAGCTTTTTTCGACCACAGGTGAGGTGCTGTTTAAAACCAACCGGCTTTCCAATGGTGGCCTGGATGATCCATTGCTTGAGAAATGCGCCATCGACCAGTTGAGGCCTCCTTTGAAGCGAGGCCAGAGCCGCCAGTTTTCCTGCCGCGACAATCGGAACCAGGTTTACAAAGGAGTGGTGACAACGGTAGGCGGGAAGCATGCAGGCGGATCGCCGTCAGGAATGTTGGTGTATCTGACGCCCTTCGCTCCAGATGGCGCACTCCTGAAATCTCCTGAACTGGAAGTGATTGAGGGCACTCTGTGGTCGTTGCTGGACGATTTCCCCTTGATATTGGTGTTGTTGGCAGCGTTGCTTGCCTTCCGAGTGGTGATGATGCTGGAACGTCGTCGGGTCATGCTTCTTCAGCGGCGAAGAGAGCGACAGGCGGGCTTACGGATTCGGAGGAGCAGTGAGCGCTTGGATCACATGCTCGAAAGGCTCGGAACCTCAGATAGCTCCCGTAGTTTGGCCGTAGAAGATGAGGTCACCTCCATAATCTTTGGTGTCAACAAGCATGTTGCCTCGGAGCCGGAAAGCTTGTCGCATAGGCGAGAAGGAATGGAGGATAAGCTCGGGGAAGTGGCGAAACGCTTCGAGCAATTTTTAGAATCCGCCCGGGCTCTGGCACTACTCGATTCGCTTACAGATCTTCCGAATCGGCGCTATTTCCTTGTTCGCCTTGAGGTTGAAGCTCAGCGTGCCAGAAGAAGCGGTAGGCCCTACGCAGTTATGTTTGTCGATGTCGATAAATTCAAGCAGATTAATGATACCTACGGCCATGGTGTAGGCGATGCAGCACTCACGACCGTTGCAGACAACCTGAGGGAGTGGTCCCGACGTGAGGATTTTGTTGCTCGTTACGGAGGTGATGAGTTTGCTGTCTTGATGGATCTTTCGGGATTGGAGGATCGGAGCGACAGTAATCTGAAGGCAAAAGCCTATCTTTTTGCGAATCGACTGATTTCAAGATTTGAAGCCCCCTTTGACCTTGGCACTGTATCGCTACCGATTAGACTTAGTATTGGCATTACAATTGTCCAAGGTGAAGACTATGACTTCAAGCAAGCCATGAAGCGGTCTGATCTTGCGATGTATCAAGCCAAGAAGCAGTTCCATAGTCGCATCTTTGTTTTCGGTGAGGATGCGATAAGAGAGGACCTTGATGACTATCAGTTGTTTGCTGATTTGCAGCATGCCCTGAAAAATCATCAGTTGGTGGTATATTTTCAGCCGATTCTTTCCACCAATGGAGGCATCCATACAGTTGAGGCGCTGGCGCGCTGGACCCACCCAACTGAGGGGGAGATATCACCCGAAACTTTCCTTGCCCTCGCAGAGCGTTATCGATTGACTGGTCCCCTTGGAGCGGAATTGCTTCACCTCGCCGTTAAGGGTTTTGCAACCCTACTGGCCAGCATGAACAGTGATCTCAGGCTGGCGATCAACGTGACGGCATCCTTGCTCAATGATCCGGATTTTGCTCGGATGCTACTTGAGTTACTGAGCAAGCAGAGGGTTCTTCCGAGTCAAGTGACTCTGGAAATCACGGAGACCTCACTGTTTCAAACAGATGACGCCACAGAAGAGAATCTACGGATTCTTAGGGACTCCGGCATGGATTTATCCCTAGATGATTTTGGCACGGGCTACTCTTCGCTCAACAGGCTGTTTCTTGTCCAGCCGAATGAGATAAAAATTGATAAGTCTTTCGTGAAGGATCTGGATACAGATGCAACGGCGATGCGGATCGTGAAGCTGATCACGGGCCTCGGCTCATTGATGAAGATAAGGATTGTTGCTGAAGGTGTAGAAACCACGGAGATTGCTGATCTTCTCACTGAGCTCGGCATTCACCATCATCAAGGCTTTCTTTACTCCAAGGCACGGGCAACGAACGATCTGATCGCTTCAGGCGCAAAGGCTTTTCAGCTGACTCAGAACACGCTGCCTTCTTGAGCTGTTCAGCGGCAATGATTGTCATACATCAAGGCTTCTCGCGATGGCCACTGCCACTGGTGGAGAGGCCATGGGCTGCGGATTGAACCTGCTTCAAGCGTTGAATCTGGCCAGCAATGCTGATCGGCATTGGGCGCATGAGGCGTGATGGCCCTTCGGTTGATTGATCCCGTGGTGCGTTGATCAGCAGGTTCCGAAACGTACGTCCGGACCATTGAACCAATCCTTGAGCGCTTACATCATTCCCACGGAAATGGTTGCTGACGCTGTCAGCTTCGAGGCAAGGCTTGAGGCAGGCCCACCAGGGATCATCCGTGTTTCAGGTAGGCCTCGCCTTGGTGCTCACTCCAGCTCACGCGGCTGAGGGAGCGGCTCAGGCCGGTGGCCAGGGCCGAGGCCAGCAGCAGGGGCGTGAGCAGCTCGGGATTGCCCTGGAGGGTGAACACGAACAGCCCGCAGAACAGGGGGGTGCGCGAAGCACCGCTGAACAGTGAGGCGGCCCCGATCGCGATCAGGGCGGCCTGGTCGGGCGCCGTCAGTGGTTGCACGAACGGGGCCACCAGCACGGCCCCCAGGGTCATTGTGTCGTGCATCAGGCCGCCTGGGGCGCCGATGGCAATGCTCAACAGGGAGGCCAGCAGCCTGGGCAGAGCCGCCCACCAGGGGGTGTCCGGTCGACCCTGCAGGGCCGTGCCAAGACTGAGCGAGCCGTCGTTGAGGCTGAGTCCGCCGCTGAGCACGGCCAGCAGGGCCAGCACAGCACCCAGGATCAGAGCGGTGGGCAGCAGCTGGGTGCGCAGCCGTTGGGCCAGTCGCTTGGCCAGGGGAATCAAGATCCGCACGAAGGCGACTCCTGCCAGGGCGCAAGTGGCTGTGATCAGCAGGGCCCAGGCCCAAAGCTGGGGCCGCAGACCGCCGATCAGAAAGGACGTCAGCCTGGCCGGCTGGCCCAGGTCGGTGCCCACCAGCGCGCCGATCCCAGCCAGGGCGAGGGTCGGGAGCACCAGGGAGAGACCCTTCTCGGCGCTGAGTTCCTCAAGGGCGTAGGTGGCCCCCAGCAAAGGCGAGCGGAAGGCGGCCCCCAGCCCGGCGCCACCCCCGATCGCCGCCAGCAGGGCGGGGGGGAAGACCGTCAGCGGTTTGAGTCGCGAGCGCAGGGCCAGCAACACTGAGGCCCCCAGGGCCGCCGAGGGGGATTCGACCCCCACAGTCAGGCCGGAGAGGTGGGTGAGCAGCAGCAGCGGCAACCGCGTGAGCTGCACGCGGGGCTCAAGGCTGGCCAGGGCCCTCTGCCGTTGAGTCTCAGGCAGATCACTGTGTTGGAGGGCCAGCAGCCCCCCCAGGCCCCCGCCCCGGCCGGCGGCCAGGGGCCCCCAGGCCAGCACCAGAAACAGGGGAGCGACCAGCAGCGGCAGGGCCACCAGGGCGGGCTGCAGCGTCCGGGCCGTCCCCATGGGCCAGAGGGCCTGGAGCTGGAACCCCAGTTCAGAGATCCATTGCAGCGGAAGCTCCAGCAGACCGATCAGCAGCCCGCTGCCCAGCAGGGTGAGCAGGCGCGAGAGGGCAGGGGCCATGAGGAGTGGGTCGGCGGGGCTCAGATCGGGCCGCTGAGCACCATGGGCCCCTTCGGAGCTGTGCCGTTGGGATCACGCTCAAGGCTGACGCTCACGTCCCTGGCCAGGCTGGTGGGCAGCGGCGGGATCAGCATCGCCACGTGGCCCTGGGCCGTCGGCACGAAGGCGACGCAGCCCACTTTCTGCCCGTTCACATTCGCCCAGAGCCTGTACACCTGGCCGGGGGGGGCCGGTGGCAGATCGTTCAGCATCAACACGTTGTGGGTGGTGTTGCCAGTCACCAGCACCTCTCCGTTCGCCGCGGAGCCGGGGGCCATCGCCGTGAGCGTCAGCAGGCGGTTGGCGGTCTGAACGGCCGCCCCCCTTGGTTCCCTCAGCTCACGTTGGACCTGGGCCAGCTGGGTGCGCGTCTGCTGCAGCTCCACCCCCAGGATCACCAGGCCCAGCCCCAGCAGGGCCGGCACCAGCCACGGCAGCCGGGACCGTGGGCGAGGGTTCGGTTCGATCAGCCGCTGCCGCAGCCGGGCCGGGGGTGTCGCCGTGGCCGGCAGGGCCAGGGGCAGCAGTTCAAGGGTGGTGCGGAACTGATCGAGTCGCTGGCGCAGGTCGGGCCTTTCCCGCAGCAGGGCGGCCAACCGTTCCCGCTCGTCGGCATCGAGATCCCCCAGGGCGTGGCCGGCGAGCAGGGCGTCGCTGTCGTCGTCGAGGGTTGAGCGGCGGACGTCGTTGGGGTTCATGGTTCGCTCCGGAAGTCGATCAGTAACTCCCGCAGCCGGATCAGCCCCTGGCGGGAGCGGGTCTTGACTGTGCCGAGCGGGAGCTGCAGCTGCGCGCCGATCGCCGACTGGCTCAGGCCCTCGTAGTAGGCCAGCTCCAGCACCTGACGCTGGTTGGCGGGAATCGACTCCAGCGCGTCCTTGACCCGGCGGGCCAGGTCGTCCGTTTCCGCGTGCTCGTGGGGGCTGGGCACGGCCGAGGGAAACAGCTGGGACGACCAGCGTTGCACCAGTCGCCAGCGGTTCTGTCGCTGCTGCAGACGATTGAGGGCCATCGAACGCGTCAGCAGCAACAGAAAAGCCAGCACCGGCCCCCGGGAGGGGTCGTAGCGGTCCTGCTGCCAGAAGCGAAGGAAGACATCGTGGGTGAGGTCTTCCGCCTCCTGGCTGGAGCGGCAGAGCCGCAGGGCCAGGCGGTAAACGGGGCCACAGCAGGCGTCGTAGAGCTCGGCCAGATCCCCGTGGTCGCAGGGATCGGCGGCCGGGGAGGGCGCGGAGCACCGCTGGGTCGGAGCATCGGATTCGGGGGGAGTCACACCCACTGGGCGAGCCGCGCGCACGTCGTCATGGCAGGTACCGCCGAGGAGGCCGATCGGATTGCGCCGGGGCCTTGGTCCAGCCCACGCCCGCCAGCACCAGAGCAAGACCCACCACAGCCTGGAGGCTGAGTGGTTCATGCAGCAGCAGGGCGGCGCTGACCACGGCCACCGGCAGCGACAGGCTGCCCCAGAGCGACACCACGGCGACGTTGCTGTGGCGATAGGCCAGGCGCAGGCAGAGTTCGCGCCCCAGGCTGAGAACGACCGCATAGACGCCGATCACGCCCAGCACCCACCACAGCTGCAGCAGCAGGAAATGGTGGGGGCCGAACAACACCAGGGCGATCAGCGCGAAGACCAGGGCCGTGAGCGTGGAGGGCACCCCCACGCTCACGGCCAGCGGCCAGCTGCGGCCGGCGATCGTCCGCCCCGTGACCGCCGCCGCGCTGAAGGCCACCACCCCCAGCAGGGCCCAGCCCATGCCCACCCGATCATCCATGGGTCCGCCCATGGCGGCAGAGGCCGCCTGGGGCAGCAAAAGCCCAGCGCCGATCAGAACGACGCTGATGGTGAAGCCCCGGGGCAGGGGCTCGCGCAGGAGCCAGCGGGCCAGCAGCGCCGACAGCGGCAGCACCAGGGCGAACAGGAGCGTCTGGCTGACGACCGAGAGCGACTGCAGGGCCAGGAAGTAGGCGATCGGACCGAGGAACAGACCCAGGGCCGCATCGAGGGCCAGCAGCGAGCGGTCGGCGGCGCTCAAGGCGGCCCAATCCCCAGGCAGCGTCTGCCGGGCGGGCATCAGGGCCACCAGACCCACCACCAGCTGGGAGAAGAAGAAGACGTTGCAGAAACTGATCGGGTTCTCACCGTTCACCGTGTAACTGGCCCCGGCCAGCTGCAGACCCTTCAGGACCGTGGCGTCGAGGCCCCGCAGCAGTACGTAGAGCAACAACGACAGCACACCGGCGCTACTGGTTGTGGAGAGACGCAATCCGAATGGTTTGCTCATCGGTAGTAGGTGGGCAAGGGGCCGATCCGCCTTGAGTCGAGTCACCTCGGATCAAGGCACTCGCCCTTCCCACACCCTTTGAATCAATCATGGCCCACGTGAACCGTTCCCTGACCAAGAGCCTCGCCCTGGCCCTGATCGGCGCCTCCGCGCTCAGCGGTGCCGCTCTCCATGCCGAGTCCATGTCCAAGCCGGAGGGCGGCGCGATGATGGCGCCGGCGGCGATGATCCAAGGCACCTTCCGCAAGGCCGAAGCGCCCGTCAGCGGAGGCTTCGCGATCAAGAAGCAGGGGAGCGGCAAGGTGCTCGTCCTGAGCAGCGATTTCAAGACCAATGACATGGCGCCGGATCTGAAGGTGATCTTCAGCCCCTCCACCACCCCCCTGGCCAGCACCAAAGCCCCCGGCTTCCCGCTCAAGCCCGGCAGCTACACGATTCTGTCGTCGCTGAAATCCAGCTCCGGCGCCCAGACCTACACGATCCCCGCCTCGATCGATCTGAAGGCCCAGGGATCGGTGTTGATCTGGTGCAAGAAGTTCAACGCCACCATGGCCTGGGCGCCCCTGAAGCCCTGATGCTCGGCTCGGGATTGATCGGCTCAGGCTGGGTTCACCAGCCTGGGTCTTGCTGGATTGCTCTTTCTGGTGCAAGCAGCTGCTTCCAGCTCGCCGGCATGTCTTGATGTGGCTCAGCCTGGATCCGCCAGGCCCGTGAACTGTCCATGAAGTCTTCAGCAGAGGAACAAGCGGTTGCTGGGTCAATTCAAGGAATGTTGTACGAATGAAGCGGCATGAACCATTGAATGTTCGTTTGTCAAGTGAATGCCAGTCGAAACGGAGTGGCTTCCGTGAAGAATCTCTGGTGTAGCAGGATGGTGAGGTCTGCTCTTGAATCATGTATTCAAGACTCTAAAAACCAGGGGCACCTGTCCGGTTGAGCGGCTAGATTTTATAGCACTAATCTGACCTAGGAAAATCCTTTCGCATTATGACCAGTCGTCTGTTTTCCTTCGTAGGCGGCTCTTCAGGGAGTTGGAGGGTTCGTTCACAACGGCCCTGCATTGGCCAGCCATTGCCAGCCGTAACGAGTGTGAGCGTCGTTAGCGGGAACGAGTCAGCGCCTGCCGGTGGTTGGTCGCTCCGTGGAATCACGAGTAATGATCGTTACGTCGTTCGGCAAGAAAAGCAGGAGCTCGTCGCCAAGCAGGAAGGACTGGGTCGGCCCGAAGCAATCTATGCGGCGCTTATCCCCATCCGAAAGACAGCTTCTTGGTGGGTTTTGACCCAAGATGAGAGGCGTAACATCTTCGAAGAGCAATCACAGCACATGCGTCTCGGCATGAAGTACTTGCCTCCTATCGCCCGCCGCTTGCACCATTGCAGGGATCTTGGGGAGCCAGAAGCCTTTGATTTCCTGACCTGGTTCGAATACACCCCTGCCCACGAGAGTGCGTTCGAAGAACTTCTTTTGGAACTTCGCGCGTCGGAGGAGTGGAAGTACGTTGACCATGAAGTCGATATCCGCCTTGCTAGCAGCTAGGCCCAACCCCGTCTTCCTGTGGACTGCCCACGGCAGCCGATGACGATGAGCGATCAGTTGATCAGCAATCAATTAAGGAGGTGGTCAGCGACCAAGAGTCCGGAGGGGTCAGGTGTTGGCCGAAACCTACCCATCGCTCAGCTCATGGCCAGTCAATCCAATTGTCCCCGGCGCCGGTACTTCCCTTGAAGGCTCCGCGTACGCGTTCATGCTGCAGACCGTCGACTGGCTTTGGTTGCTGCACCCTGCCCTGGCGGTGGTGCTCGTCTACCCGCTGCTGGGAATGGTGCTGCGGCTGGCGCAGCAGACCCGTGACCGGCGCCTGAACCAGGCCAAGCTGCCGCCCACCGTGGGGCGCGACCACGCCGATCTCGGCATGTGGCTGGCCGCCTCGGTGGTGGTGATCGTGCTGGTGGCCGAGGTGGTGGTGATCGCCACCAAGCACCCCCTCGGCGCCTTCGAGGGTGGGCCCTTCCGGCTGCTGCTCCTGTTCCTGGTGCTGGCGGGTTCGTTGCTGGCCCTGGTGGCTCTCTGGCGTGTCAAACAGCCGCTTTACCGGGCCACCTTTGCCCTGCTGTGCTGGGCGGGCGTGCTTGCCCTCGGGTTGCAGAGCGAGGTGTTCCGCCTCAGCGACAACCCCTTCGATCTCGCTTTCTGGCAATCGCACTTCTGGGGCGGGGCCGGCCTCACCGGCCTGATGCTGTTCTCGGTGGCCTGCCGTCCGGAGATCCATAAGCATCTGCGCTGGAGGCGGTTGCACGTCAGCGCCAATGCGCTGGCGGCCCTGATCTTCCTGGCCCAGGGGATCAGCGGGCCCCGGGATCTGCTCGAGATTCCGCTCAGCTGGCAGAAACCAGCCGTCTATGCCTGTGATTTCCATGCCCAGCGCTGTCCGCCGCCCGCCCCCGCCCCCGCCCCCGTGCCCGTTCCCTGAGGGTTCACCGTGCCCTTGAAAACCATGTCCGCCCGTTCGTCGACCCATTCGATGGCACGCCGCCATTGGCAGTCCCTGGGTGTTCAGCACAGCCCCTGGCAACGGCTCTGGCGTCAGCCGGTGTCGATGGTGATGCGCATGCCCTGGCCCCTGTTCTTCCTGGCCATGACCGGGCTGTATGTGGCCGAACTGCTGGTCTTCACCCTGGCCTTTCAGCTGGATGCCGGCCACCTGGAGGGCATGGGGGCGATGGGCTTGCCTGCCAGCCTGGTCTTTGCCCTGCAGAACCTGTTCAGCGCCAGCTTCCGTGCCGCCGAGTTGACGTCGGGCTACGGCCTCGCCGTGGCCGCCCTCGAACGGTTGGTGGGGTTGCTCACCAACGCGATGGTGACCGGTCTGTTCTTCCTGCGCTTCACCCGGGTGGACGCGCCGCTGACCTTCAGCCGTGCGCTTTGCTTGAGCTCCTGGTCCGCTGGGCATCTCAGCTGCCGTTTCGTTACCCGGGATCCCAGCCACTGGCTGAAGGTCTCCTACGGGATGTTCCTTTTCAAGGATGAGGAAATCGAGCCCGGAGTGGTGCAGCGGCGGATCGAGGCCCTGCCGGTGCTCAACGGCCAGACCCCCCAACTGCAGGTCACCGCGGTGATCAGCCACCGACTGTTGCCGGACAGCCCCCTGCTTCGTCTCGGTCTCGATGGGCTGCAGCGGGCCAACGGGCTGCTGATGGTGCAGGTGGAGGGCACCGATGCGGTGACGGGAGCCCCGCTGCTGCAGGTCAACGCCTACCGCGTCGCCGACATCCGAGTCGGCGAGGTGTTCGCTGATCTGGTCAGCCTCGACGCCGGCGGGCGCCGTCAGGTGGATCTCGACGCCCTCGATCGCACCCGCCCCCACCCATGACCCTGTTGCTCCTGGCCTACCTAGGGGGTGTGCTCACGCTCCTGAGCGCCTGCATCCTGCCGGTGCTCCCCTTTGTGTTCGCCCGGGCGGGCGAGCCGTTCATGACCCATGGACTGCCTCTCCTCGGGGGCATGGCGCTGAGCTTCGCCGGCGTGGGCTCACTCGCCGCCGTTGCGGGTGGCTGGGCCGTGCAGGCCAGTCGGTTCGGGCGCGTTGCGGCCCTGCTGTTGATGGCGCTGTTCGGGCTGTCGCTGCTCTTCCCTGCCCTGGCTGAACGCCTTGGCCGGCCCCTGGTCCGGCTGGGGGAGCGCCTGTCGTGGCGCGCCGAGGCGGGGGGCGGCCCCGGCCGCTCGGTGGGCGCCTCGCTGCTGCTCGGCGTGGCCGTGGGCCTGCTCTGGGCGCCTTGCGCCGGGCCGATCCTGGGCCTGATTCTCACGGGTGCGGTGATTGGTGGCGGAGGCCATCAGACGCCCCTGCTGCTGCTCGCCTACGGCCTCGGTGCCGCCACCTCCCTGGCCCTGGTCCTGCTGGCCGGCGGGAGGCTGGCTGCGGCCCTGAAGCGCACGGCGGCGGCCACCGCCTGGATCCGCCGCGGCCTGGGCGGTGCCGTGCTGGTGGCCGTGGGCGTGATCGCCCTGGGGCTGGAGCAGGCCTCGCTGGCCCGCTTTGCCTTCGCCGACACGGGGCCGCTCGAGCGGGCGCTGCTGGCACAGGTTCAGCCCGCAGGCGGTGGGCCTAAGCCGGCCGGAACCGCCAGCAACCTGCCGCTGCTGGGCACCTTGCCACCCTTCCCCAAGGGGTCGGCCTGGCTCCATTCCCCGCCGCTGACGCGCGATCAGCTCTGGGGGAAGGTGGTGCTGATCGACATCTGGACCTACTCCTGCATCAACTGTGTGCGGACCCTTCCCCACGTGCGGGCCTGGGCGCAGAAGTACAAGGATCACGGCCTTGTGGTGATCGGAGTGCACACGCCGGAATTCGCCTTCGAGCGCGACCTCGCCAATGTGCGGGAGGCATCCAAGCGCCTTGGGGTGAACTATCCCGTGGTGATCGACAACGACTACGCGATCTGGAAGGCGTTCAACAACAGTTACTGGCCCGCCTTCTATTTCATCGACGCCCAGGGGCGCATTCGTGCCACCCACTTCGGTGAAGGCGCCTACGACAGATCGGAGCGAATCATTCAGAGCCTTTTGCGGGAGGCTGGTCAGACCAACGTTCCCGGCGGCCTGGTGCAGCCCGGGGCCCGCTGAGGCCGACCTGCGGGTCGCGGTCTTCGCCATGATCGGGTCATGCAGGATTCCTCCCCCCGGCTGAGCCATCTCAATCTCCGCGGGGAGGTGCACATGGTGGAGGTGGGTGATCGCCCCGCCACCGATCGCACAGCTGTGGCCGAAGGGTTCATCGCGATCGCTCCGGCGGTGCTGGCCTCGATCCTCTCGGGTACCGCCGCCAAGGGCGATGTGCTGGCGGTGGCGCGGGTGGCGGCGATCCAGGCGGCCAAGCGCACCTGGGAGCTGATCCCCCTTTGCCACCCCATTGCCCTCAGCGGTTTGGAGGTGGTGATCGAACCCGCCGCCGATCGATCCGGCCTGCGCCTGGAGACCACGGCCCGCACCACCGGCCCCACGGGCGTCGAAATGGAGGCGCTCACGGCGGTGCAGGTGGGCCTGCTCACCCTCTACGACATGGTCAAGTCCGCCGATCCCGCGATGACGATCGGGCCCGTGCGGCTGTTGCGCAAGGAAGGCGGGCGCAGCGGGGTGTGGGTGTCGCCCACCAGCGGGCGTGCCTGAACCGATGGCCGAGGCACCACCGCTCTCCTCTGTTCCTGCGGAACCTTTCCCCGCTGAGGGTCTGCCCCTTGAGGTGGCCCGCGCCCGCATCCTTGGGGCGCTCGAGCCCCTGGGGGGCAGCGAGCTCCTGCCCCTGGCGGAAGCGCTGGGGCGGGTGAGCGCCGAGACCGTGCACGCCCGCGAGGCTGTGCCGGGTTTCAGGGCCTCGATCATGGATGGCTACGCCATCCCCGATGTTGCTGTGCCGCAGTCGGGGCAGAGCTGGCGCCTGGTGGGGCGATCGGCACCGGGTGCGCCCCATGCCGGCGATCTGGCCGTTGGCGAGGCGATCCGCATCCTCACCGGTGCCCCGCTGCCCGTGGCGGCCGAGCGAGTGCTGCCCCAGGAACTGGTGGAAACGGAGGCCTCCGGGCTGCTGCGGCTGCTGCGGCCGGCGGGGCCGAACCCCTGGATCCGCGCCGCCGATGAGGAGGCGGCGGTGGGTCAGGAGCTGCTGGTGGCGGGGCAGCGGCTTGGGGTGGCCGACCTGGCGCGCCTGGCCAGTTGCGGTGTGGCGTCGCTGGCGGTGCGTCCCCGCCCCCGGATCGCTCTGCTGATCAGCGGCGATGAGCTGGTGGCCCCAGCGGAGCCCAGGCCTCCGGGCTGCATCTGGGAGAGCAATGGCACCCTGCTGGAGGCCCTGCTGGCGCGGCTGGGCTACGGCGTCAGCGAGCGGCGCGTGGTGGTCGATGACCCCGGCGCCCTGCGCGAGGCGCTGATCGAGCTGGCCGCGGCCAGTGATGTGGTGGTGAGCACCGGCGGCGTTTCGGCGGGCGACAGTGACTGGATTCGCACCCTGGTGGAGGAGCTCGGGCAGGTGGCCTTCTGGAAGCTGTTTCTCAAACCGGGCCGCCCCTTCGCCTGGGGCCAGCTGCAGGGCCGGCCGTTTTTCGGTCTGCCGGGCAACCCCGTCGCGGCGGCGATCACGGCCCTGCAGTTGCTCTGGCCTGCCCTGCAGCGCCTGGAGGGGGCCGAGCCGCAGCTCCTGCCGCGGCTGAAGCTGCGCTTGGCGGCAGATCTCAACCGCGGCCCAGGGCGGCCGGAACTGGCCCGGGCCCGCCTGCGGGTGGGTCCCGATGGGGACCTGCTGGCGCTGGTGGAGGGCAGCCAGGCCTCCTCACGCCTTGGTTCGTTGCAGGGGGCTGACCTGCTGCTGGAGATCCCGGCCGAAGCGAGGAGCCTGCCGGCCGGCACGGAGTTGTGGGCCCAGCTGCTGCGGCTGCCGATCTTTTAGGCGCGGTTCAAAACGGCGTGTTGCCCTCCACCCAGGTGCCCACGCCGCCGCTCCACTCCCGCTTCCAGAAGGGCGCCTCGTGCTTGAGGGCCTCCAGCAGCTCCTGGCCGCAGCGCTGGGCGGGGCCGCGGCGGTCGGCGGCCACAGCCACCAGCACGATTGCTTCGCCCGGCCTCACCCGCCCGATCCGGTGGGCGAGGCGCACGCGGTTCACCCCGTGGCGCTCCGCCAGCTCCCCGGCCAGCTCCTGCAGGCGCCGTTCGCTCATGCCCGGGTAGTGCTCCAGCTCCAACGCCTCCAGGGCTTTGCCATCGGCGGCGATGGGCCGGACGCGGCCGATGAAGTGGCTCTCGGCCGCCGGCAAGGGCGCCAGGGCCGCAGCGGCTTGCTGCCAGGCCGCCAGCAGCTCCAGCGGCTCGAACGGCTCCGGGTGCAGGCTGATCAGCAGTTCGGCGGGGGTGCCCATCAGCCGCCGCTGATCGGGGGCAGGAAGGCCAGTTCATCGCCGGGCCGCAGGGGCGCCTGGGCCGTGGCGAATTGCTGGTTGATGGCGACCCGAAGCGTGGCTGGCAGCGGGCTGGGGCCCAGCCCCAGCCGCTCCCAGATCTCGGCGGCGCTGACGACGCCCTCCTCCAGGGGCAGCGACCGCTCGCCCCAGCCGGCCTGCTCCCGCAGCTGGGCGAACAGGCGCACGGTGATGGTGGGGGCCAACTCGGGAGCTGTCATCGCTGGGGGCCGGATGTGATGAGCCTGGCATCTCCAGGCTGACGCCCGTGGAGCCGTCCGTTGATCGTGCCTAGGGTCGGGCTTCCCTCCAGCGCTGTCTCCTTGGGCCTCGCGATTGCTCTGCTCACCATCTCCGATCGCCGCAGCGCCGATCCTGAGCTGGCCGATCCCTCCGGCGATGCCTTGGAGCGGCGCCTGGCTGCGGCGGGCCATCAACTGCTGGAGCGTTGCCGTGTTCCCGACGATCTCTACCGGGTGCGCGCCGAGCTCAGCCGCTGGATCGCCGATCCTGCTGTGCAGGTGGTGATCAGCTCCGGCGGCACCGGGCTGACCGGCCGCGATGGCACCCCCGAGGCGGTGGCGCCCCTGCTCGACAAGACCATCGAGGGCTTCGGCGAACTGTTTCGGGTGCTCTCCTTCGAGACCATCGGCACGAGCACATTGCAGAGCCGCGCCCTGGCGGGGGTGGCCAACGGCACGGTGATCTTCGTGCTGCCGGGTTCCCTCGACGCCGTCACCACCGCGTGGGATCGCCTGATCGGTGCCCAGCTCGATGACACCACGGCCCCCTGCAACCTGGTGCAGTTGTTGCCCAGGCTGCGAGAATCGCCGCACCGGCCGGCTTGATCAGCCATGGAGGTGTCCGCCTGGCTGCTTGCCGCCCTGGCCGCCGTGGCCTTTCTCTATGCCGGTGTCGGCCATGCGGGCGCCTCCGGCTACATCGCCGTGCTGGCCCTGGCGGGCTTCAGCGCCGCTGAGATCCGTCCCCTGGCGCTGGTGCTCAACGTGCTGGTGGCGGGCCTGGCCAGCTGGCAATTCATCGGCGCGGGTCACTTTCGCCGCGCGGTGTTCCTGCCCCTGGCCATGGCCTCGGTGCCGGCCGCCCTGGTGGGGGGGATGGTGGCCCTTCCGGGCCCGCTGCTCCAGCGGCTGATCGGTTTGGTGCTGCTCTTCTCCGCCTGGCGGTTGCTGCGGCCCGCGCCGCTGGAGCCTTCCGCTGAGGCCGTGCCGGGGCCGTTGGGTCTGGGGCTCACTGGCGGTCTGCTTGGCCTGCTGGCCGGCCTCACCGGCACGGGTGGCGGCATCTTCCTCACGCCATTGGTCATCCTGCGGGGCTGGCTGGCGCCCCGCCAGGCGGCGGCGATCTCGGCGCCGTTCATCCTGGTGAATTCCCTGGCCGGACTGACGGGGCTGTTGCTCGCCAAAGGGCCCGCTGCGCTGCCGACGCCCGCCCTGGTGGGGCCGATGGCCCTGGCGGTGGCGGTGGCCGGGTCTTTGGGAGCCTATGGCGGCAGCCGGCGTTTCAGCCCCCTCTGGATCCGGCGCCTGTTGGCGCTGGTGCTGGTGGTGGCCAGCGGCAAGCTGCTGGGGCTGGGGGGGTGAACGGGGCGAGGCCCGGGCTCAGAGCCCGGCGAACCACTCGTAGCCCTGGTCTTCCCAGGTGCCGCGCCGCTCCCCCAGGGTCGCCGTCACCCGCAACCCGGTGACCCACTTGCTCTGCTTGTATCCCAGCTTGATCGGAGTGGACAGCCGCACCGGAGCGCCGTTCGGCGCCGGCAACGGGGCTCCGTTCATGTGCGTGGCCAGGAGGGTCTGGGGGTGCAGGGCCGAGGCCAGATCCCAGCTTTCGAAGTAGCTGTCGGCCGAATCGATCAGCACATAGCCGCCCAGCGGCGAGAGCTGCGCCAGCCGCAGCACATCCGCCAGGCGCACCCCCGACCAGGCCACCACCGCCGACCAGCCCTCCACGCAGACGTGACGCATGACACAGGTGTGCTGGGGCAGGGCGGTGAGGGCCCCCAGATCCAGGCTCAGGGGACGGCCCACCAGTCCCTTCACCTGGAGGCGGTAGCGCTCCGGATCAAGGCGCGGCACTCCGTTGAAGCTGTTCACGAGCAGGGCGGCCGGATCCACCTGGTCGGGCCGGAATTCGGGCACCCGGCCGCGGCCCTGCAGCAGGGCTTCGAGGCGCTCGTTCAGGGGCTGGCTGGCGTTGCCCACCGCTGCGCTGACACCGTTCAGGGCGCAGCCGCCCAGCAGCAGCGATGAGCTGCCGCCCAGGCCCAAGCCGAGCAGCTGGCGGCGGTTGAGGGGGTGCGCGTCGGTCATGGAATCAAAGGGCCATCGTCCGCAGCAGGCGCAGGCCACCGACACGCCAGCTCAGAACGATGTGCGTCACCACCAGCAGGACCATGGCCGGAATCGTGGCCAGGTGGCTCACCCGCAGCATCTGCCAGCTGGTCACCCCGAGCGGTTCAGCGAAGGCGAACAGGCTGGTGAGCCACCAGAACTGGGCGGGTTTATACATCGCCAGACCACTGATCAGGCTGAAGGCGAGCACGATCAGCATCAGGGTGTAGACGAGGCGGTGGGCCGAGAGCCTTCGCCGGGGGGCACTGGCGCTGGTCTTCAAGGCGGTGAGATCACCGAGTTCCCCCAGGCGCCGGCGGCGCCGCTGGATCAGCAGGGCCAGCCAGAGCCCCAGGTTGAGGGCATAGAGGCCCATGAAGCCGAAGTGCCAGTCGCGGCCGCCAGCCAGCCAGCCGCCGAGGGTGAACAGCTCCGGCACGGTGGCGCCGCCCCGGCCACCGAAGACAGGGTTGGCGTTGTAGATCTGCAGGCCGCTGGCGGCCATCACGATCAGCACCAGCAGGTTGAAGCCGTGGAAGGCCCGGGTCCAGAGCGGGTGGTGGGGCTGGCGGGCGGAGCTGTGGCCCATCTCAGAGCGCCATCGCCGGGAACAGCGCCCGCAGCCGCGCCAGCTTCGGTTGATCGTGGATCACAATGTAGGGGTGGAGCGGGTTCCGTGCCATGAAGTTCTGGTGGTAGGCCTCGGCGGGGTAGAACGCCTGCAGGGGCACCACCTGGGTGACGATCGGCTGCGGGAAACGGCGGCTGCGGCTTAGCTGGCCGATCGTCTGGAGGGCCGTGCGTTGTTGCTCCGGGTTGGCGGTGAAGATTGCGGAGCGGTACTGGGGGCCATGGTCGGGACCCTGGCGGTTGAGCTGGGTCGGATCATGGGCGACCTTGAAATAGATCGTCAGCAACTGACCGTAGGAGACCTGCCGAGGGTCGAAGCGGATCCTGACCGCCTCGGCATGGCCGCTGCGGCCGCTGCTGACCGTGTCGTAACTGGCCTCGTAGCGGCTGCCTCCGGCGTAGCCGGACACCACCTCGCGCACTCCCTTGACGTGCTCGAACACACCCTCCACCCCCCAGAAGCAGCCCCCCGCCAGCACGGCGGTCTGCAGGGATGGTGGCGGAGCTGCCGCCGCCCCAACGGCGCCCAGGGAAGGCACCAGCAGCAACAGGGCGAGGGCCAACGGCTGGCAGCGGTGACGCGAAGGCATGGCCCGGTCGAGATGTGATGCAGGGGTATACCTGCGAACGCCCTGATCGGATGGGGGCATCCTCGACCGGCTGGAGGGCGAACGCCGTAGCTTGAACCTCCGCTCTGGCGGCCTCGATGGCTGACCCCGGCCCTACTCCCGATCCTTCCACCCCAGCGATGGGCGGCGGCTGGCCGGTGATCGACGGCTGGGCCCGGGCGACCCTCTCGCCCCGCGGCCCCCTGCTCTGGCAGACGCTGCTGCACAAGAGCGCCTGCCTCTCCTGTGCCTGGGGCACCGGCGGCCAGAACGGCGGTTTCGTCGATGAGCTGGGCGAACCGCTGCAGCGCTGCCTCAAGAGCGTCGAGGCGATCGCGGCGGAACTGCAGCCGGCGGTGAGCGAGGGGGTGTTCGCTGAGCGCAGCCTTGCGGAGTTGCAGACCCTCAGCTCCCTGGAGGCCGATCGGCTGGGGCGCCTCAGCCATCCCCTGATCCTGCGGGAGGGCCGCAGCCACTACGAGCGCCTCGGCTGGGATGACGTCTTCGAGCTGGCGGAAGCGGCCTTCCGCTGCCCAGCGGAGCGGCTGGCCTCCTACAGCTCCGGCCGCTCCTCCAACGAGGCCGCCTACCTGCTGCAGCTGCTGCTGCGGGTCCTGGGCTCGAACAACCTGGCCGACTGCTCCGACCTCTGCCACGCCCCCTCCACCGTGGGCCTGGGCGAGGTGTTCGGCTCGGGCACCTCGATGGTGAGCCTCGAGAGCCTGAAGCAGGCCGACTGCGTGGTGCTGGTGGGCTCCAACGCCCCCGCCAACCACCCGCGGCTGATGAACGAGCTGATCCAGCTGCGGGAGCGGGGCGGCTCCGTGATCGTGATCAACCCGGTGCTGGAGGTGGGGCTGCTCAAGTTCGGCTCACCGGCCTTTCCGATCAAGTCGATGCTGCGGGGTTCGTCGATCGCCTCGCTCTTCCTGCAGCCGATTCCCGGCAGTGACACCGCCGTGTTCCTGGGGATCCAGAAGGCCCTGCTGGAGGCCGATGAGATCCAGTACGCCTTTCTCAGCGCCCACGCCGAGGGCTGGCAGGACGTGGTGGAGCAGCTCCGCTCCACCCCCTGGGAGGCAATCACCGCCTGCTGCGGCCTCAGCCGCGAGGAACTGGAGCACACCGCCGCCGTGATCGCCCGCGCCAAGGGCGTGGTGTTCGCCTGGGCGATGGGCATCACCCACCACGCCAATGGCACCGCCAACGTCCACGCGATCGCCAACACGGCGCTGCTGAGCGGAAATGTGGCCAAGGCGGGCGCGGGCACGATGCCGATCCGGGGCCACTCCAACGTGCAGGGGTTCGGTTCGATGGGTGTGACCGTGAAGCTCCGCGCCGAGATGCAGCAGGCGCTGGAGCAGCTGCTGGGGCGGCCCCTGAGCCGGGTACCGGGCTATGACACCCGTGCCCTGATTGAGGCGGCAGGTGCCGGGCTGGTGGACACGTTGCTCTGCCTGGGCGGCAACCTCTGGGGCGCCAACCCCGATTCCGCCCAGGCGAAACGGGCACTGGGGCGGATCGACACCGTGATCTACCTGGCCACCAAGCCCAATCCGGGCCATTTCCACGGGCTGGGGGCGAAACGCACCCTGGTGTTGCCGGTGTTCAACCGCTTCGAGACGCCGCACCGCACCACCACCGAAGCGGGCAACAACTTCGTGCGCCTCAACGAACCCGGCAGCACCCACCTCAAACGTGCCGATCTGATCAGCGAGGTGGGCTTCCTCTCCGCCCTGGCGGCCCGCCTGCTGGGCCGCGATCCCGTGGACTGGGCCCAGCTCCAGGATCCCGTCTACGTGCGCCAGCTGATCGCCCGCACCGTGCCTGGTTATGGCCCGATCGCCCACATCGATGAAACCAAGCGGGAATTCAGCGTGCAGGGGCGGCTGTTCAGCGAGCCGACCTTCCCCACACCCTCGGGTCGGGCGCGGATGGAGGCCACCCCCCTGCCGGTGCTGGAGCTGCCTGGGCCGGCCCACTTCGGCGGTCTGGCGCCGGAGGAAACCGGCCTGGTGCTGGCGTTGATCACGGCCCGCAGCTACTCCCAGCACAACACCGTCGTCTACAAGGAAGGCGACGCCTACCGGGGCATGCCCCATCGGAACACGATCCTGATGAACCGCGCCGATCTCAAGCGCTCGGGCCTGGGTGCCCACCAGCGCGTGACGGTGCAGGGGGAAGCCGGGGTGCTCGAGAACGTGGAGATCATCCCCGGCGAGATTCGCGAGGGGGCGGCGCTGATGTTCTATCCGGAGGTGAACGCGATCCTCAGGGCCCAGGTCGATCCCCGCAGCGGCACGCCCGCCTTCAAACGGGTGCCGGTGCTGGTGCGATCGGAAGGGCCTGGAGTCAGGGGTCGTCCCGCAGCCGCCGCTGGCCCCTGAGCAGGCGGCAGGCCAGAAGAAAGCCGCCGCAGGCGGCCAGTGAAACGGTGAGCACCTCCCCTCGCCCGGGGATCAGCAGCACGTAGCCCTTCCCCTTGGTGAGCGCAGCGAAGCTCGACACACAGAACGGCATCAGGAACAGCCGCAGGGTCTGCCAGCGATCGGTTGGCGAGGGAACACCACGGGAGACGCTGAGCATCAGGCCCACGCCGATGATCACGCTGAGGCCCAGGGAGTTCAGCCAGAGCAGGGGATCGGGCTCGAACAGCGCGATGGCGCTGACCAGGTACCAGATCAGGTAGCACCAGAGCACCTGCTTGCCGGCTCGCAGGTTGGCGAAGTAGCGCAGCAGGGCGATCGCCCGCCCCGAAGGCGGGTCCGCCCGTGATTCATTCCTTCCCTGATCGGCGCTCAACCTCCCAGGTAGGCCATCTCGGCCCGGGTGGGGGCGGTCTGTTCTGTGGCGACGCCCCGTTGTTGCTCGTGGCGCTGCTCGCTCCAGCGGTCCGAGCGCCCACGCCAGAATCCGCTCAGGGCCTGGGCCAGGCCGGGCGCATCAAGGGCGGGCCGCAGCCAGGGTTTGAGATCGGTACCGCTGGTGGCGAACAGGCAGCCGTAGGCGATCCCATCGGCGGTGATGCGCAGGCGGTTGCAGTCGCCGCAGAAGGGGGCGCTGATCGAGGCCACCACGGCGACGTGAGCCCCTCCGGGACCGCCGCGGCCGCCGCCATCTCGGTAACGCCAGCGGCTGGAGGTGCCGTGGGCGCTGCGGCCCAGGGGCTCCAGGGGCCAGTGTTCGCCGAGGCGCGCCGTCATGTCCTGGGCGCTCAGCACCTGATCGGCGGACCAGCCGTTGCGGTTGCCCACATCCATGAACTCGATCAGGCGCAGCTCGAGACCTCGCTCCCGGGCCAGTTCCGCCAGGGGCAGCAGCTGGTCGCCGTTACCGCCGCGGGTGAGCACGGCGTTGAGCTTGAGGTCGCCCTGGGCTGGATCAAAACCCGCCGCACGGGCGTTCTCGATCGCCGCGAGCACCTTCTCCAGCACCATCGCTCCGGCAGCGGCCCCCCCGCTGAGCCCGGCCATGCGAGCCACGCTGGCGCCATCGCTGCCATCGAGGCTGAGGGTGATCCGGTCGAGGCCCGCCGCCTTGAGCCCCCGGGCCCGTTCGGCGCTCAGCAGCACACCGTTGCTGGTGAGAGCAATCTCGCGCAGGTGGCCGTGGCCATCGCCTTCGGCGCGTTGGCGCAGGGGTTGGAGGGCGGCGATCAGTGCTTCGAGCCCTGGATGCAGCAAGGGCTCACCACCGGTGAGCCGCAGGGTGTGGACCCCCAGAGCCACCGCCGTCTCCACCAGTTGGCGGCGCTCGTCGTCGCTGAGCAGCTCAGGCGGATCGGCGCCCTCCGGACAGCAGTAGGGGCAGGCCAGATTGCAGCGGGCCGTGAGCGACAGGCGCAGCACCCCCAGGGGCCGGCCGAGCTGATCCAGGGGACCTTGCGCCATGGGGCGCACGCTAGGGCCAGAGCGCGGCGGCGGTGGCGGGGTCGTTGGCGTTGCGCAGGGGGGCGGCCGGCAAGGGCACGGCGCGGGCACCCACCGCCTCCAGCCAGCCCTGCAGGCTGCGGTGGCCCCTGGCGAGGTGCGCCTCAAGCGACTCCCGCCGCTGCCGATCGGCGGGGTAGATCCCCAGCAGGGGCTGGAGGCGTTCACCATCGTGGGCCACCAGCAGCTGTCCGGGGTCGCTGCGGGCCTGCCGGCAGAGGCTGGCGAGGCTGGCGCCATCCAGCCAGGGCATGTCGACGGGGCAGAGCAGCAGCAGGGCGCCGGGGTGGTGCTCCATCAGCCGGGCCAAGGCCCGCAGGGGCCCCTCCCAGGGGGCCGGCTCTGCGAAGGCCTCCAGGGGCACCGCCAGGGATGGTGCGATGGCCCGGGCTAGATCCAGGTGGCTGGGGTGCCGGCTGAGCACGGTGATCGGGGCGCCTGGCTGGGCCAGCAGCCGCAGGCTGCGCTCCAGCCAGCTGCCGCCCTCAGGGTGGGGCAGCAGGGCCTTGTCGCGGCCCATGCGGCGGCTCTCACCGCCACTCAGCAGGCAGGCCCGCAGGGGGGGCACGGTCTGCGGGTCCAAGGCCAACGGCGGCAGGTGTGAACCCTATGGCGCCCGATGATCGGGCGCCGCTCCAAGCACAACAACTCCGTAGCGGTTGCCACCGGACAGGCCCTGGGCGCTCCGTAGGGTCCGGCCACCGTTTCCATGAGCCATGGCCGCCGCTTCGCTCCCTTCCGAGCTCACCACCACGCTGCTGGCGGCCAAGCGCCGGCTTGGTCTGAGCTTCGCGGATCTGGGCGCCCTGATCGGCACCGATGAGGTTTGGGTGGCGAGTTTGATCCATGGCCAGGCGACGGCGACCGCCCAGGAGGCGTCCACGCTGCTGACGGCTCTGCAGCTCGATTCCTCCCTGGTCGAACAGCTCAGCGCCTACCCGCTGAAGGGCGCTCTCCATCCGGTGATTCCCACCGATCCGCTGCTGTATCGCTTCTTCGAAATCCTGCAGGTCTACGGGTTGCCGCTCAAGGATGTGATCCAGGAAAAGTTCGGCGACGGCATCATGTCGGCGATCGACTTCACCCTTCATGTCGATCGGGTCGAGGACCCCAAGGGCGATCGGGTCAAGGTGACGATGAATGGCAAGTTCCTGCCCTACCGCAAGTGGTGAGTGGCGCCGGGTCCGGCAACGCCCAGGCCCAGTGCCCCTACTGCGGCGTGGGCTGCGGCCTCGAGCTCAAACCCCCGTCAGAGCAGGATGGCAGCTGGACGGCCCGGGGTGATCGCCATCACCCCTCCTCCCTGGGGCAGGTGTGCATCAAGGGGGCCACCGTTGGCGAAACGCTCGACCGGGGCCGGCTCACCTCGCCCCTTTACCGCGAGCGCACCGATCAGCCTTTCACCCCGATCGACTGGGAGACGGCCTTTGGCCTCCTGGTGAGGCAGATTCGGGCGGTGCTCGCCGATCGTGGGCCCAGGGGCCTGGCGATGTATGGATCAGGCCAGTTCCTCACCGAGGACTACTACCTGGCCCAGAAGCTGTTCAAGGGAGCGCTGGGTAGCAACAACTTCGATGCCAACTCCCGCCTGTGCATGAGTTCGGCGGTGGCCGGCTATGCCCGCAGCCTCGGCTCCGATGGCCCCCCCTGCTGCTACGACGATCTCGATCTTGCCGACACGGTGTTCGTCATTGGCGCCAACATCGCCGAGTGCCATCCGGTTCTGTTCCAGCGCCTCGTCAAGCGCCATCGCAAGCGCCGTGACCCCGATGAGCTTCGGGTGGTGGTCGTCGATCCACGCGAAACCGCCACCATCGGCATCGCCGACCACTACCTCGCCATCCACCCCGGCACCGATCTGGTGCTTCTCCATGGCATCGGCCATCTGTTGCTGAGGCAGGCCGAGATCGACCACCGCTTCATCGAGAACGCGACTGAGGGATTCAGCTCCTACGCCGCGCTGCTCAAGCAGTGGACGCCGTCCAGGGTTGCCCTGCTGTGCGGCATCAGCGAAGACCAGCTCCAGGAGGTGGCCCGGCTCTGGGGCCGCAGCCGCGCGGTGTTGAGTCTGTGGTCGATGGGAGTCAACCAGTCGGCGGAGGGCTCGGCGACCGTCAGCGGGATCATCAACCTGCACCTGCTCACTGGCCAGATCGGCCGGCCGGGGGCGGGGCCCTTTTCGCTCACCGGCCAGCCCAATGCCATGGGCGGCCGCGAGGCGGGGGGTCTGGCCCAGTTGCTACCTGGCTACCGCGCCGTGGCCGAACCGACGCACCGGGCCGATCTGGAGCGCCACTGGGGCCTGGCCCCAGGCGCCATCTCCGCCGAACCGGGGCTGGATGTGTGGCGGCAGATCGAGGCGATGGAGCGCGATGAGCTCGGGCTGTGGTGGGTGGCGGCCACTAACCCGCTGGTGAGTCTGCCTTCCCTCGATCGGGTGCGCGCCGCCGTGGCCCGTTGCCCGCTGGTGGTGCTGTCGGAGGCCTACGTGGGCACCGAAACCGAAGCCGTGGCGCACCTGGTGTTGCCGGCTGCCCAGTGGAGCGAGAAGGCGGGGGTGATGACCAACTCCGAGCGCCGCGTCACCCTTTGCTCCGCCTTCCGGGCGCCCCCCGGTGAAGCCCGCCCCGATTGGGCCGTGTTTGCCGAGCTGGGCCGCCGCCTGGGGTTCGTCGAGCTGTTCAGCTACGGCTCCAGCGCCGAGGTCTACGACGAGTTCACCGCCAGCACCCGCGGCCGGCTGTGCGATCACGGCGGCTTGAGCCATCAGCTCTTGGCTGAGCACGGCCCCCAGCAGTGGCCATTCCCCCTCGGCACACGGCCCGGTGGTGGAGTGAGCCGCCTCTACACCGCGGGCCGTTTCCCCACCCCCAGCGGCCGGGCGCGCTTTCTTGCCGATCAACCGCTCGGCCTGGCCGAACCCCCCGACGACGACTACCCCCTGGTGCTCACCGTGGGCCGCCATCTCGGCCAGTGGCACACGATGACCCGCACCGGCAAGGTGGAGCGTCTGCTGGCGATGGAACCGGAGCCGCTGCTGGAGGTTCATCCCGACGATGCGGACGTCGCCGGCCTGAGCGATGGTGAGCTGGCCTTGATCAGCTCCCGGCGGGGCAGCCTCACGGCCAAGGTGGCGATCACCAGGCGCATCCGGCCTGGCATGGTCTTTCTGCCGATGCATTGGGGGGCGGCCCAGGCGACTCCCTGTGAGGCCAACCGCCTCATGCACGAGCTCGGCTGCCCGATCTCCAAGCAGCCCGAGCTCAAGGCGGCGGCGGTGCGGCTGGCGCCCCTGAGCCCTTAGGTGTGCTTTCCCACCAGGCGATGGTCACCAGGCACCGTTGCGCCGGCCCAACAACAGGACGAGCCGTGACAGCAGGGACTTGGTGGGGTCCAACAGAACGGATTGGCCCGGCTCAGGTGTCGTCGTGGGCGTAGCGCCGGAACAGGAAATCCATGGCGTGGTTGCGCAGCTGGCCGTAGCGCGGGTCGGCCATCACCGTTTCCCGGTGGCGGGGCCGCTCGAAGGGCACCGCCAGGATCTCGCCGATGCTCGCCGACGGGCCGTTGGTCATCATCACCACCCGGTCGGCGAGGAACAGGGCCTCGTCGATGTCGTGGGTGATCATCAGCACGGTTGGTTTCTGCTCCCGCCAGATCGTGAGCAGCTCCTCCTGCAGTTCCCCCTTGGTGATCGCATCGAGGGCCCCGAACGGTTCATCGAGGATCAGCACTTCAGGGTTCACGGCCAGGGCGCGGGCGATCGCCACCCGCTGGCGCATGCCGCCGGAGAGCTGGCCGGGGCGTTTCTGGCGCGCTTCGCTCAGCCCCACCAGTTCCAGGTGGTGCTCCACCACCCGGGCGCGCGCGGCGGCGTCAAGTTCCGGGCGGGCGGCCTTCACCGCCAACGAGACGTTCTGCCAGACGCTGTACCAGGGCAGGAGCGAATAGTTCTGGAACACCACCATGCGGTCGGGGCCGGGTCGATCGATCGGCACCCCGCGCAGGGCCACCTGGCCGCTGCTGGGCTTGAGAAACCCCGACACCATGTTCAACAGGGTTGACTTGCCGCAGCCGGAGTGGCCGATCACGCAGAGGAACTCCCCCTGACCCACCGAAAGGTTGATGCCACTGAGGGCCTCGAAGGGCCCCCGCCGGGTCTGGAACACCTGGCCCAGGTTCTGGAATTCCAGAAAGGGAGCTTCGGGCGCGGTCATGGCAGGGCAACGAGGGTGGGTGAGGTCTGCCGGCTGAAGGACAACTGGGCCAGGTAGGCGAGGGGGTCGTCCTGGTCGAAGGGCACACCATCGGCCAGGGCAAAGGCCCGCCGCTCGGGCCGCAGGGCGGCAAAACCGGCCCGCTCGAGGGCCCCATGGCACCAGTCGGGGCGATAGACCTCGCTGAGCAGCTCCAGTCGGTTGCTGGGGAAGGGGCTCCAACCCCAGCGGCAGAACTGACTGAGGATCCAGGTGCCCTCGGCGCGATCGGGCTCGTGGGCCCTGTCGGCGTGGAACTGGTTGAAGCGCAGCAGCTGCCGTGGGCCCCCGCCGGTGCCGTCATCGAACTGGCGCTGCAGGGCCAACGACGATCCCGGGCCCAGCCACTGGGGCCGGCTCATCAGCCCGACCAGGCGCTCGCGCTCGGCGCCGTCGTCGCAGCGCTCCGCCGCCTGCATCAGGCCGGCGCAGAGGCCGATCACGGCCTCGGGATGGGCTTCCGCCCAGGCCTCGCCCAAGGTGAGCACCTTCTCGGGATGCCCGGGCCAGATGTCCAGGTCGGTGGCCAGCACCGTGGCCAGCCCGTCATCGACGGCCCGGGCGATGCGGTAGCGGCCGGCGATGAAGCCATCGATCTTTCCGGCCCGAAGGGCGGCCAGCATGGCCATCGGCGAGAGGACCGAAAAGCGCACCTGCGCTTCGGGGTCGATGCCCAGGGAGGCCAGCCAGTGGCGCAGCAACAGGTCGGCCATGCCCCTGGCCTGGGGAAGGGCGATGTGCAGCGGCTCGCCGGTGGTCCGCAGGTGCTCCGCCAGGCCATTCGGAGTGCTGACGCCCCGATCGTGGAAGCGTCGGGCCAGGGCGAAGGCGTTGCCGTTGCGGCTCACCGTCATCGGGGTGAGCGCGGGCCAGCTCCTCGCTCCGCCAAGGCCGAGGCGCAGGGCCAGGGGGGTGGTCGCCGAGGTGATGGCGCCATCGAGCGCTCCGGCGACCAGCTGCTCCTCCAGCTGCTGCCAGCGGGCGAAGGGCTGGGGCAACACGCGTACCCCGAAGGCTTCGATGAAGCCCTCCTCGAGGGCCAGGGCCAGGGGGGCCACATCGAGCCCGGGCAGATAGCCGAGCCGCAGCAGGCGCGGGGCGGCGCTGGCGGCGCTGCCTGGGATGGCGCTGCGCACAGGTCCGGCGGCCTGGCTGGAGGCTGCGGGCGCGCGCCGTTGCCGCAGCCGGCGCTGCTGCTCGAGGAACCCCATCAGTTCCGCCCGCAGCGGGTAGTAGTCGGGGTGCTCCATCACCTCCAGGCGTTCCCGGGGCCTGGGCAACGGCACGTTGAGAATCTGGCCGATGCCCGCCTCCGGACCGTTGGTCAGGCACACCACCCGGTCGGAGAGCAGCAGGGCCTCATCCACGTCGTGGGTCACCATCACGGTGGTCACCCCGGCTTCCTGGCAGATCCGCATCAGCTGCTGCTGCAGGTTGCCTCGGGTGAGGGCGTCGAGGGCCCCGAAGGGCTCATCGAGCAGCAGCAGCTGGGGGCGGATCGCGAGCGCCCGGGCGATGGCCACCCGTTGCTTCATGCCCCCGGAGAGTTCCCGGGGATACCGCTCGGCGGCGGTGGTCAGACCCACCAGCTGGAGATTGCGTTCGACGATCGAGCCCCGCTCATCGGGGCTGCTCTCGCCCATCACGTTGTTGACCGCCAGGGCGATGTTCTGGCGCACGCTCAGCCAGGGCAGCAGCGAATAGTTCTGGAACACCACCATGCGCTCGGGGCCAGGAGCCGTGATCTGACGGCCGTGCATCAAGATGCCGCCTTCGCTGGCCTGGATCAGGCCCGCCAGCAGGTTCAGCAGGGTGGACTTGCCGCAGCCGGAGTGGCCGATCAGGGAGACGAATTCCCCCTCGCTGATGCTCAGGTCGATCGATTTGAGCGCCACGTAGCGCCCACCGCCCGTGAGCGGAAAAACCTGGGTGATGTTGTCGACCGTGATCAGGCCGGGAGTGGTCATTGGCCTCCCCGGCTGGCCTTGCGGCCCACCCAGGCCACCAGGCGATCGAGGGCCAGGCCCACCAGCCCCACGTAGGCGATCGCGAGCACGATCTGGCTGGTGCTGCTGTCGCCGCCGGCGTTGTAGGCGTCCCAGATGAAGAAGCCGATGCCACCATCGGCCTTGAGCATCTCGGCGGCCACGATCGCCAGCCAGGCCAGGCCAATGGCGACGCGCAGGCCGGTGAACACGTAGGGAGCCGTGGCCGGGATCACGATGTCCCAGATGTAGCTGCGCTTGCTGAGGCGCAGCACCCGGGCCACGTTGGTGTAGTCCTGAGGAATCTCCTGGATGCCCACGGCGGTGTTGATCACGATCGGCCAGACGGCCGTGACGAAGATCACGAAGATCGCCGCCACGTCCGCCTGCTGGAACAGCAGCAGCGAGATCGGCAGCCAGGCCAGGGGCGGCACCGTGCGCAGCACCTGAATCAGCGGATCGAACCCCTTGCGGATGAAACCGTTGAGGCCCAGGGCCAGGCCAGCGGCGATGCCGACCACCGCCGCCAGGCTGTAGCCGATCGCCACCCGTTGCAGGGAGATCAGGATCTGCCAGCCCATGCCCTTGGCTGTGCCGCCGTCGTCGTAGAAGGGCCTGCTGATGTAGGGGGTCCAGGTCTGGGTGACCACCTGGATCGGTCCAGGAAAGGCGCTGCCGCTGAGGCTGCAGAGCAGTTGCCACACCAGCATCGTCAGGCCGATGCAGATCAGGGGAGCCTTGATCTGCCGGGCCAGGGGGCTGCTCAGCCAGGCCGGAGTTGGGCGCCGGGGGCTGGGGCCCGGAGCGCGATCGGGGGCACGACGGGGGGCAGTGGCCGTGATCATCGGGACAGGAGGGAGAGATGAGAACTGAAACGGCTCCGGAGGTTGAAGGCCAACCTCTGGAGCGGAGCCATGGGCTCAAGGTGGCCTACTTGAGGGCCTTGATCTTCAGGCCCTTGAGGTAGGCCTGGGGATTGGAGGCATCGAACTTGACGCCGTCGAAGAACACCTCCACGCCACGGGAATCGCCGCTGGGGATTTCCTTGTAACCGTTCTCTTTGGCCGCCAGACGCCAGAGGTCGGAGCGGTTCACCCTGGCCACCAGGCCCTTGATGTTGGTGCCCTTGGGCAGGTAGCCCCAGCGGATGTCCTCGGTCACGAACCAGGTGTCATGGCTCTTGTAGGGGAAGGAGGCGTTGTTCTTGAAGAACAGCATCTTGAAGGGCGAGTTGGTCACCTTGCGGCCGTCGCCGTAATCCACGTTCCCCTGCAGGCGCGGCAGCAGATCCTCGACGGTGGCCTTGACGTATTTGTCCTGGGACAGGATCGTGGCCAGCTCCTTGGTGTTGGCGGGATCGTCGGCCCACTTCTGGGCCTGCTGCACCGCCATCAGTAGCCGCAGGGAGGCATTGGGGTTCTTCTTGAGCCAATCGCTGCGCAGGCTGAAGGATTTCTCGGGGTGCTGCTTCCAGACCTCACCGGTCTGGGCGACCGTGTAGCCGAGCTTCTTGTTCACCAGCCGTTCGTTCCAGGGTTCGCCCACGCAGAACACGTCCATGGTCCCCGACTGCATGTTGGCGACCATCTGCGGTGGCGGGATCACCACAACGTCGACGTCCTTGTTGGGGTCGACCCCATTGGCGGCCAGCCAGTAGCGCATCCAGAGGTCGTGGGTGCCCCCGGGGAAGGTGACGGCGGCCTTGAACTTGTCGCCGGTGGCGTTCTTCTTGGCAATGATTGAGGGCAGGGCAGCTGTTTTCGCCCTCAGCTTGGCGTTCAGGAACGCATTGGAGGCCGAGATCCCCTGCCCCTGGGTGTTCAGCCGGGCCAGGATGCTCATCGGTACCGGCTGACGGCTCTTGGCGATGGCTCCGGTGGTGAGCAGGTAGGCCATCGGGGTGAGCAGGTGGGCGCCGTCGATGCCGCCTTTGCTGCCGCCGAGTTCCAGGTTGTCGCGGGTCACGGCCCAGGAGGTCTGCTTTTTGAGCTCCACCCCAGTCATGCCCTGCTTGGCAAAGAAGCCCTTTTCCTTGGCGATGATCAGGGGGGCCGCATCGGTGAGGGCGATGAAGCCGAGGTCCACTTCGGTGGTTTCCGGTTTGCCGGGGGCAGCCTGGGCGGCCAGCGGTGCCAGCAGGGCGGTGCCCGTCAGAGCGAGGCCGAGGCCGAGACAGGCGGTGGAGAGGCTGGTGCGAATCAGGAAGGATCGACGGTTGAGAGGCGGCATGGAGACAGTCGGCATGGAAGCAGGCGAAACGGCAGTGGTGGGCGGCATGGCTCTCCCGAGGCGGCCAGAGCCTGAGGGGGTGCGCGCGATCGGACTGGCTTCAGAACGCGGCGACCAGTGCCGATGGATCAAGGATCGAGTTGGCGCTCAGGCTGACCAACCCCTTCACCTCATCACCAGCCGCCGACCGGCAGGGTGACGATTGTTACGAACCCTCCGCTTCGGTGAGGAATTCAGCAACGGCAGCCGCCAGGTTGCGGTGCTCGTGCCCTGGCTGGCTGAGTTTCACCAGCACGAACCGCTGCAGTTCATCGAGGCCGGCCCAGTCGGCGTCAGCGACCTTCAGATCCAGGGGCTCGCAGGCGGCCAGCACGGCCTCGGGCACGCCCATCCCTTGCTGCCAGGGCTCGCCGCTGGCGGGGCTCAAAGGGCGGGCGGGCCCGTCCGCCAGGCCGGCCGTGCGGGCCAACAGATGCCGGCGCAGGTCTTCGATCGCTCCGGGATCGTCGTGCCACTCCACCAGGGTTTGCCGTTCCGGCTCCGGGAGCGCCAACCAGTGGCTGAGCTTCAGCTTCACCCCGGCGAGATCGAGCTTGCGCCGCACCGCCATCGGGATGCAGCGCAGGTTGGAGGCGAAGTCGGCCTCGAAGTCGAAATCGCGCGCGTGCAGCCCCTCAGCCCCAGGAGTCATTCAGCGCGCCTCCGCCAGCGCGGCCCGCAGGCGCTCGCCGGCCCGGGCGGCCAGCAGGGCCCGGGCCTGCTGCACCCCTTCCTGCAGTCCTGAGCAGCCGTCCGAGAGCCACAGCATCGCCCCGAGGTTCCAGACCAGGGCCTCCGCCAGGGGCCCTTCCCCCGCGAGGGCTTGGCGTGCCTGAGTGCCCCAGGCCTCGAGCGACTCCCAGCGCGCCTCCTCGCAGGCGATGCCGTGGTCGCGGGGGTGAAGGATCAGCCGCTCCACCACCCCCTGGCGCACCCGGGCGGTGATGCCGGCGCGGGTGGTGGGCAGATCGGTGGAGCCCTCCAGCCCCTTGACCGTGAGCAGGTCGGTTTCCCCTGCTGCCGCCAGCGCTTCCCAGGCCCGGGTTTCGGTGGGCGGATGCACGAAGCCGCTCACCAGCAGGTGCTCGCCCCGGTGCGGGGTCCAGAGCAACTCAAGGCTGGCCACCGGCGGCCGCTTGCCGATCTCGTCGCGCACCGGCAGCAGGCGCTCGGCGGCGGGGAAGTGGTCGGGCTGGTGGGTGAGGGCCAGATGGTGCTGGTCGAGCCGTGCCTGCACGGCCTCCAGCGTCTGGCCCCGCCATTCAATCCCCAACTCCGCATACAGCTCAGCGAGGGTGACGCCGTACTTCACCGGCATCGGGCTGCCGCCGTGGAGCACCACAGGCTGGCCGCTGGCCGCCAACAGCAGGGCCACCAGGGGCAGCAGCGGCGCCGTGCGGCTGCGGCCGTCGTAGGGCACACCGAAGCAGAGGGCGCGCCGGCCCGGTGTGAGCAGCACCGGCCCTTGGGCCCGGTAGCTGTCGAGCATGCCGGTGAGTTCGATCGGCGCCGGCCGGCGGATGCGGTGGGCGATCAGAAAGGCCCCCAGCTGGGCGTCGCTGGCACCGCCATGGAGCATCAGCTCCATGGCTTCACGGGCCTCTTCCCGGCTGAGGCCGGTGCTGGTGTGTTCGCCGCTACCTACCTTGGCGATCAGCTCTCGGAACCGGATCCGGTTTGGATCGGGCACCGGCGTTGGCTTCCGTAGCGATGGCAACAGGGCCTGTCCAGGCGTGTTGGGACATTGTCCTCCCCTGAGCTCATGAGCGCGCATGGTTTCCGCCCAACCTCCCGCCAAGCTCAGCAAGGTGGAGCAGGCCAAGGCGGCTTATTGCGGGCTTGATCTGGCCGATCGCCTCGATCAGCTGGCCGCCCAGGGCTGGGAGCACCTCGATGAGGCCACCCTCACCATTCATCTGAAATGGCTGGGGATTTTCTTTCGGCCCGTCACCCCGGGCCGGTTCATGGTGCGCCTGCGGCTGCCCAACGGTGTGCTCACGGCCGATCAGTTGCAGCTGCTCTCCGAAGTGGTGGACCGCTGCGGCCGTGAAGGCAGCGCCGATCTGACCACCCGTCAGAACCTGCAGTTGCGGGGGCTGCTGCTCGAAGACATGGTCCCGCTACTGCGGGGGCTGGCCAGCGTCGGTCTCACCAGCCGCCAGTCGGGGCATGACAACCCGCGCAACATCACGGGCCATCCCCTGGCGGGGATCGATCCCGAGGAGTACATCGACACCCGCCCCCTGGTCGACGCCATTCAGGTGGCGTTGCTCGGCCCCGATGGCCCCCGCAACTTGCCGCGCAAGTTCAACGTGGCCGTGGGAGGCGCCCCCGACAGCTTCCTGCTTCATAACGATCTCGCCTACCTGCCCGCCTGGCGGGACGGGGAGCTGGGTTTCACGGTGGTGGTGGGAGGCTTCTTCTCCGCCCAGCGCAACGAGCTGGCGATTCCCCTGGGGCTGTGGCTGCGCGCCGAGCAGCTGCCCGCCTTCACCCTGGCGGTGCTGGGTCTCTACGAGCGCCAGGGGGACCGCACCAACCGCAACCGCAGTCGGTTGATGTATCTGATTGACGCTCTCGGCCTCGAGGCGTTTCGTGATCAGGTGCTGCAGACCTACCAGAGGCTGGTCCACGGTTCTTCCGACGTCGCCCTCCACGACGGCCAACACCTGGTCACCCGCCCACCCCGGCACCTGCTGGGGGTCCATGGCCAGAAGCAGGACGGCCTGCATTGGGTGGGGCTGCATGTGCCCATGGGGCGGCTCGAGGCCGAAACCATGGCTGAGCTGGCCCGCCTGGCGCACACCTACGGCAACGGCGAACTGCGGCTCACCGAAAATCAGAACGTGCTGATCACCGCCGTCCCCAGCGACCAGCTCAGCGCGCTGCTGGACGAACCACTGCTGCAACGGCTGCGGCTTGATCCCGGCCCGCTGCAGGCCGAGGCCGTGAGCTGCACGGGTAACCGCTACTGCAGCTTTGCCCTGATTCCCACCAAGAGCACGGCCCAGCAGATGCTGGAGGAGCTGGAACGCCGGCTGGAGTTCAGCCGCCCTGTGCGTACCCACTGGACCGGTTGCCCCAACGCCTGCGGACAGCCCCACATGGGAGAGCTGGGGCTGATGGGGGCCAAGGCCCGTGAGGATGGCCAGATGGTGGAGGCCGCCAAGATCTTTCTCGGCGGCTCCATGGGCGAGGAGCCCCGTTTGGCCGCTCTCCAGGACAAGGCGGGCGTGCCCCTCAGCCGACTGGCTGACGAGCTTGAGTCGTTGATGGTGGGGCACTTCGGTGCCCGGCGGCGAACGCAGCCGCTTTGAGGGAGCGGCCTGAGCGCCCCGGAAACCAGCTCCGTGGTCCGCTCCTGCGGGTGAGCTTCGGGCGGCACCCCTCGCTGTAGCTGCGGTCGAGCGCTTCGAGGCACTCCTGGTCATTGAGGTCGTGGCCGCCGTAGAGGAGGGCGCAGATGCGCTCGGGATCGATCCCAAGCGCCGCCACCTCTTGCCAGAGCCGTTGGCTGAGGGCGGCATCAGCCCGCTCGAACTGCCCATGGCCCAGTTGCCGCACCAGCAGCACCACCAACTGCCGTTCCTTCAAGTCCGTGAAGCTGAGCTGGAGACAAGCCCCCGATCCTGTGGCCCCATGACCAGCCTGGTTGATGTCCATGGCGCCCTCTCCACTTCGCCGCTTCCTTCTTGCTAGTGGCGCCGTTGCCCAGGTCTCGGTCCCGTCGGCCCCAGCACATGAAACGTAGCGATGGCGACGAACGTTGTGCCATCGGGCAACGCCCGCCCGGCTTTGGGTTGGGCCCTCGCCGATGAATCCGGCACGGGCATTGGAGGGGTGCCAAGGTGTGGGCCTTCCAAGCTGGGGGTGGGCAATTCCTGAGCGCGTGCACACCTCCTTGAGCGGCGCCCCCACGGATCCGCCGCTCCCCTTCCTCCTGCCGCCTCCCGGAGATGCAGGCCGCTGGCCGGTGCTGCAGCAGCTGCGGCGCCTGGAGCCCGGCGAGCTTGAGCCCTGGCTGCGGGCGCTGGAGTCGGGATCCCTGCCCCCGGATACCGACCTGCTGGCGGTGCTGGCCGAGCGGCTGGAGGGGGCCGGTGCCGCGCGGCTGCTGGTTTGGTGGCTCAACGACCATGGCCCAGGCGGCTCCCGCTTCGGGGCGCCCGGGGATGCGGAGCAGCTGGCCCTGATCGGCCGGCGGCGCCACCCCGCCTGCGCCCGGGCCCTGCGCCTGGCGGTGGAGGAGTTGGAGCGCGCCGACCTCCCCCTGTTGGCCGTCCTGCTGCCGCCCCTGGGTCTGCAGCGAGAGGGCGCCGATTTCCCTTTGTTGGCGCGGCTGGCCGGTGACCCCGGGCCGAGGGCCCTGCGCCTGGGGGCGCTCGAAGGGCTGGCGGTGGGGCTGAGCGCCTGGCCCCTCGCTGCCCTGCGACAGCTCCTGGAGCGGCTGGCCCAGGACCTCGACGGCACCCTCGCCGCCCAGGCCGTGGATCTGCTGGCCCGCCTCCCCGCTGGCCGCGCCGGGCTGGCGCGCCTGGCCCGCCGGCCCCTGGATCCCGCCGTGGGCGCTCGCCTGCACAGGCGTCTGGCGGAAGCGGCGGCCAGCCCCCTGTTGCTGGTGGTGCATGGGCGAGCCCAGGGGGAGATTCCGCCGGAGCTGCTGGAGCTGGCCGAGGCCCTGGAGCGCCGTCGTGGGGCCCCGGTGCGCTTCCAGGCCCTCACAGCAGCAATGGCAGTGGCACCACCCGCGGGCACAGCTGTCGGGATCCGCCCCCCTTGGCTGCTGGTGCCGCTGTTGCTGCTGCCCGGCAGCCACGTGCGCCACGACGTGCCTGCGATCGCCGCCGCCTGGCGCCAGGCTGGGCCGCTGCGGCGGTTGCCGTTTCTTGGGGCCTGGCCCGCCTGGCAGCGGGCCCTGGGGGCCGAGCTGGCCGAGCAGGCCCAGGGGTCCCTGGTGACCAGCGATCCTGGGCTGCCCCGGTTGCTGCATCACCCGGTCGAGGGCGAACTGGGACTGCGCTACCTCCGGCATCTGAGCGAGGTCACCGGGGCGAGCTGCGTGGCCAGTCCATACAGTGCGGCAGATCTGGAGACGTTGAAGCTGGCGATCCCCACAGGTGCCCTGCCCCTCACCCTGGCGGCCAACCGACTCACCGACAGCCTGGGCGATCTCCTCGGGCCGCCCCTGCTGCAACGCCACCGTTTCCGTGCGCTGCTGCTGGAGTTGTTGGGAGAGTTGCCATGAGTGAGCCCATCCCCGGCAAGGTGTACCTGGTGGGGGCGGGCCCGGGGGATCCGGAACTGCTCACGCTCAAGGCCCATCGGCTCCTTGGCGAGTGCGATGCCCTCGTCTACGACTCCCTGGTGCCGCAGGCGCTGCTGGCGCTCACGCCCGAGCACTGCGAGCGTCACTTCGTGGGCAAGCGCCGGGGCCACCATTCGGTGCCCCAACCCAGCACCAACGCTGTGCTGGTGGAGCTGGCCCAGCGGCACCGCTGTGTGGTGCGGCTCAAGGGGGGCGACCCATTCCTGTTCGGCCGCGGCGGCGAGGAAGCGGCCCACCTGGCGCGCCATGGGGTGCCTGTGGAGGTGGTGCCGGGGGTGACCGCCGGCATCGCGGCGCCCGCCTATGTGGGTATCCCCGTCACCCATCGCCGGGCGGGCTCGTCGGTGACCTTCGTGACCGGCCATGAGGAGATCGACAAGGGCAGGCCAGGTGTCGACTGGCGCGGCCTGGCCCGCTGCAGCGACGGGCTGGTGATCTACATGGGCCTGCACAACCTGCGCCGGATCGGCGAGGAACTGATGGCCGGGGGCCTGGGGGCCACCACCCCAGCGGCTGTGATCCAGCAGGGAACCGTGAACGGCCAGCGGGAGGTGGTGACGGTGCTCTCTGAGCTGGCAGACCGGGTGGAAGCGGAGGGTTTTGAGTCCCCCTCGATCGTGGTGATCGGTCAGGTGGTGGAGGAGCGGGTGCCGACCTGCGCCCCGGTCCCCGCTGATGTGGACTTGCCGATTCCCTTCTGAGGTCTACCGGAAATTCCCGTTGTTCAGCTTCAGAGCTGTGGAGGCGGTACCGGAGCTTCGGGCTGCGCCTGGCGCCCAGGGCCGTCGCCTGGTCCACCTTGCTGAACACTGACGGCGGGGCCGCCATCCCGGGCGGGTTCATGGGGGTGCCCCCCTTTGGGGGGCGATTCGACGCAGAGCCCTCCGCCGGCCAGGACAACCATGGCTGGATGGAAACAGCCTGCCCCCCCAGCCGCTTTGCCCTTGCAAGGCAGCGTTGCAGGTTCCGTCAAGTCGCCCTCACATTTCTTCATCCAGCGAGCCAGGATGAACGCTGTTGCCTCACAAGCCATGCCCACCCTCTCGCTGCTCGAAGGCTTCCTGGGCTTTCTGATCGCCACCGTGGTGCTCTGGGCCTTTCGCCTCTCCGCCTCCCCCCGGGTCCAGTCCTGAAGAACCCTTGGACCTCCCTTGGAGCGGCCGGCACCTGGCGCAGGCAACGCCTGAGCCGTTTCTGCCCCTGAGAACCATCCTGACCCCTTTCTCCCGATGACGTCCCTGCTGCGCCGCTATTTCCTCAAGGAGGGCTTCTTCGCCAACGCCGGTCTGCTGATCCTGCGTCTGTCGATCGGCCTGATGATGATCCACCACGGCCAGGACAAGCTGGCTGACCCGGTAACCTTCGCCGCCAATTACGTGGCGCCGTTGCACCTTCCCTTTCCGCTCTTCTTCGCCCAGCTGGCCGGTTTCTCCGAGCTGTTTGGCTCCTGGTTCGTGATTCTCGGTTTTCTGTCCCCGTTGGGTGCCCTGGCGCTGACCGGAACGATGTCGGTGGCCGCCTACCAGCACATCCTCACCAGCGGGTTCAACATCTACGTGCTCGAACTGGTTGTGCTCTACATGGGCGGCAGCCTGGCGATCCTGTTGAACGGTCCGGGCCGTTTCTCCTTTGATGCCGGCATTGCGTCCGGCCTGCTTGCACCGGATTCAGTGCCGGCGGATTCTTCGGGCGACGACGGCATGACCAACAGCGGAGAGCTGATTCCTGTGCTCATCCGAGCCGAGGATGCCACCGTCAAGGCGGTGGGTCATTCCCTTCTGCGGCGTTGAGCCCAGGCTCACTCCAGCTTGAGCACTCCGCGGGTGCGCTCTCGCCGCTGCTGGTCCTGGGCGTTGAACGCCTCCATGCAGTTCCCCCTCGGCGCCAGCAGGCAACTCACGTAGTCAGAGGCATCGATCAGGGCCGCCCGCAGGGCCTTGGCTGCGGGGGTGCGCTGGCTTTGACTGTTGCGGTTGCCGAAGTTCAAGGTGCCGGCGGCTCCGGTGAGCACCTGGCCGGTGCGGCCCATGTTGGGGGCCAGCAGCAGGGCGAGGCCAGCGGCGGGCAGCAGGCTGACGCCGGTGGAGTTGGCTTCGGCGGCGTTGCTGGCCCGGCCTTCCACGGTGCGGGAGCCGACCACCTCGCCGGTGCTGCTGTCCACCACGCGGATGTCGATCGCCACGTAATCCTTCGTTTCCAGTTGTTCTTTGGCGGTGCCCACGCCCAACAGGCCGAAGTTGCTGCCGGAGGCCTTGCTCTCCACGTTGCTGTCGTAGGAGGTGACGGTGCCGAGCACGATGTAGCGGGCGCCGGTCATCTGGCCCTTTTTGGCGGCGGAACTGCCCGTGCCTTTGCGCACGATGCCCAGATCGGCCAGCTCCTGCTCGGAGAGCACCTCCTTGAGGTTGCGGCGCTCCACCACCTGGAGATCACCGGTGGCCTGAAGTTCGTTGGCCAGGGCGGCGGCCAGGTCCTGGGCCACGGGCCCCTGCCACCACCAGGTGCTCTGGGTGACGGTGTTCTTGAAGTCGGGCACCGAGACGGTGGGGCGCCGCTGGCTGGAGCGAATCGGCTGGCTCTGCTGGGCGCTGGCGTCCAGGGGGCTCAAGCCCAGGCCCGCCAGCAGCAGCACGGCAGAAAGCGGTGAGAGAAGCGCACGCAAGGAGGGCACGGCGGGCTCGGGTGGGGTGGTCCGTTCATTGAAGCAATGCACCCGGGGGGCGACCGATGGGTGGTGACGCCACTTGCAGCACCGGCTGCGAAGCGTGGATTCCCGCCCGTTCGGTAGCGAACCGAACGGCCCGGGGGGCCGCCCGTTCGTTTAGGTGGGACTACTTAACCTTCCTTGATCGGAAGGGAGATTGTTATGCCCAGTTCAGGCCTGCTTCTGGATCCAGCCCGGCGGGGACCACGCCCGGCACCGATGTTTGAGCTGATCCCCTATGAGAAGTTCCGCGATACCCCCGCGGTGCGCTTCTTCGACATCACTGTGCCCACCTCCAATGCCCGCGATCTGGTGGTGCACACGGGCCCGGCGATCAGCCCGCCCGACGATCCTGAGACCGGCGCCTGGCAGTTCTATCTGCACCCCCACCAGGAAGACAACCTGCTGGCGATGCAGGGCGGTCGCACCTTCTATCTGGTGAACCTGGGCTGGAACTACCCGTTCCACATCGTGCGCCTGGAGATGGGTGGTGACATCCTGCGCATTCCTCCCGGCACCTTTCACCGTTCGGTCTCCGACCCCAATGGCTCCCTGGTGCTCAACCAGGCGGTGCGGGAGGAGGGGGCCAGCCTCGTGCGCGAGTTCCGTGTTTACAACAGTCGCCGGATCCCGCGCCTGTTTGCCACCACTTCCCGCACGGCGCCGCTGCCCAAGCTGCACGGGGTGAGCTGGTAGGGCAAGCCTCAGAAGAGTTTGAAGGGGTTGAAGCCACCGCCCCCCTTGCCGCCACCGCCATCAGGCTTACCTCCTCCGTCTTGGGGACCCAGCCCGTCGAAGGGCGGCAAGGTGGCCTGCGACTCGCGCTCCAGCATCACCACCCAACCGGGACCCTCGAACAGGCTCACGCCGCCGTAGGCCTGCAGACTGGTGGTGGGCAGCTCCATTGCCCGACGGGCCTCGGCGCTCATCACGCAGGAGTTGCGTTCGGGGCCCAGCAGCACCCCTTGGGCCACCAGTTTGGCGATCACCGATGGCGTGAACTCACCTTCCGCTTGGCTGAGTCCATCGCGCCGGGCACTGGATTCCCAGATTACGATGTCCCGGTTGTCCTTGCCGCCACCGTTGCCCAGGCCGATCACCTGGCCGCCATAGGCCAGGGCTTGGGGCACCGTGCCCCAACTCAGGCGCAGGGCCTCACCCTCCGGGGCCGTTTTCAGATCGAGGGCGCCGAGGAAATCCTTGGAGCCATCGAGGCTGAAGCGGATTTCGGGGCTGTAATTCCCGTTCACGACGTGCTCCCCCACCAGGGAGGCGCCCAGGGGAATCTTCGGGTGATCGTTGCCGCTGGGCCAGGTGCCGATGGTGCCGCTGGGCCCAGAGCGAAGGGCTGGGTTGGCCCGCAGGGTCTTGAAGGCTTCCGCCAGCCGCGTGCGGTCGGTGCCCAGCTCCATCACCTCCGGCTGGCCTGGCCCCGCCTGGGCGCCGCAGCCCCAGAAGCGCAGCAGCCTGGCTTTCGCGCCCGGCTCGATAGGCGGGATCTCCCCCGGTTGCCCAGGGCCGGAGCCGCCCTGGGGGCTCAGCAGCGGCAGGGCCGTGCCCAGTTGCAGCCCCGCAGGGATCCTGTGCTCCGCCTGGGGTCCTGTGGCTGGGGTGCGGGGTGATTGGAGCCGCAGCAGCAGGCTCCGGCTGGTCTCGGTGCTGAAGCTCAGCGAGCCCCCGCCCATCAGCTGGCCGAAGGACGGCATCTTGAGGCTGCGCATGGTGGTGGTCTCAGCGCTGATCCGGTAGGTGGCCATGGGGGTGGCTCCCCCTTTGGCGGCTTGTGCCGGAGCACGGTGGGTGGTCTTGGGGGTGGCGGCCTCGGCCGCAAAAGCCACACCGAAGCTTGTGATCAGCAGAGTGCTGAGCAGCAGGCGGGTGGCAGGGAGTGGCATCGGCATGGCTCGCGGAAGGGGTTCAGGCTGGCAATGGGTCCAGGCGCAGATCAACCGTGACCTCCCCGGGGTTGGCGGCGCGCCAGGGGGCCGCGCTGAGCCAATGGCTGGGAGAGACCCCGTCGCTGGGGGCCTCCGGACGAAACCCGTCGCGCTCGCTGGCCAGGGTCCAGTAGCCCTGCAGAGCCGTGCTGGAGCTGGCGCCAGCCTGCAGCACCGCCAGTTCCAGGGGCACATGGGGGGCGATCGCGGGATGCAGGCAGGGGTAGAGCTGATCCTGGCGGTACCGCACGGCCACGGGCTGCGCACCCAGGGGCACCGGCCGCCCGTTCAGCACCACCGCGTAGCGCTGGCGGAACGCCGCCGTGGTCATGAGTTCGAAGCGGCGCAGCGAGCTGTCGACGAAGCGGCTGGTGCTGCCTCCTTCCACCGGGGTGTCGCAGAGGAGGGGCCAGGCTTCCCGGGCCCGGCGGACCTCCAGTCGTGCCTCCCCCTGCTCCCAGGCCAGCAACCGTGGGCACTGCCAGTCCCAGATGGCGCGGAACGTCTTGGGATCGAGCATCAGGCCATCGGCTGCCAGCCGGGCCAGCACCGCCTCCAGGTCCGCCAGCAGGGCGCTGGGCAGCATCAGCTCGTCGTGGAGCCGAGGGCCGAAGGGCTTCATCGCCTCGGGCCGGTTCGCTGGCTCCAGCAGATGCACCGCCAGGGCGCTCCAGAGCAGGGCGATCGCCGCCATCCATTCGGTGCGGGGCAGGGTTTCGATCGCCCGAAACTCGATCAGTCCCTGGCAGCCGGCGGCCCAGGCGGGATTCCAGAATTTGTCGATGCTGATCTCGCTGCGGTGGGTGTTGCCACTGCGGTCGGCATGGAGGTGGCGCAGGGTTTCGCTGATCAGCACCCGTTGATCGCCCTCAGGCAGTTCGTCGAGCACCTGATGGGCGAGTTCCAGATCGAGCCAGGAGGCACTGCCCTCATCGGGCCGCGGGGCCTGGGAGGCGGGGCCCACCGAGGGGTTGCTGAACAGATAGGCCAGGCTGGGATGGCGCTGCCAGAAGCGCAGCACCCCCACCAGCCAGGGGGGGCGGCTGAAGAAGGGATTCGTCTCAAGATCGGGGCCGCCCCAGAGCAGGTGGTTGCCCCCGCCGGTGCCGACGATGTGGCCCTCGTCGTCCTTCCAGGAGCGCAGGCCCACCGCCGCCCCAGCTTCCTCCAACATCACCATCCAGCCGGCGTAGGCCTGCCAGTTGACGCACACCGGCAGGTTCACCTCCAGCACACCGGGATCGGCGGTCAGCCCCAGCACCTGCCAGTGGCCGGTGATGTCCAGGGGGAGCACACCGCTCAGCTCCGGCTGGCGCTTCCCCGCGCTGGCGGTGGCGATCAGCCGCAGCAGCTGCTCCAGGGGTTCCCGGGCCAGGGGCGGCAGGAACAGACTCCAGCCGCTCGGATGCACCTCCAGGGTGAGCACCTGGCGCAGCACACCCTCTGGAAAGTGCTGCAGAGGCAGGCGCAGACCCGCCGGTCCGGCGGCGGGCAGCAGCTCCCTGAGGGGTTCATCGAGTGGCCATTCGGCCCCCTCCCAGCCCGGTGTTGCCTCCGGATCGAGCTCAAGGTCGTGGTGGCAGAGGGGGGCAGCCCAGACCCGCCGCTCCGGATCGAGGGTGTCCCGCAGGGCCAGGGGCCGCAGGCCGCAACCCAGGGAGGCCCCAATGGCCTCCAGGAAGTCCACGGCATCGGCTTCGAGAAGGGGCTCCAGGGCCGCGGCGGCGGCGTCCGAGATGCCCTCCTGGGGCCAGCGCACGATCGGCTCCCCGTCGGTGCCGATGATCAGGCGCAGGGCCCAGCGGGGGTTCACCTCGCCGTCGTAGCGCTTGCCCGGGCAGTAGATCAGTGTGCTGCTGGGCCAGGCCCGGCGCTGGAGTTCCAGGCCCAGGGCCCGTGCATAGCCAAGCTTGGTGGGACCATCGGCGGCCACGCTCCACTCCGCTCCTTCCGGGAGGTCCGGCACGTAGGTGGGTTCCCCGCCCAGGGTCAGCCGCACCCCGGCGGCGGCCAGGCGGCGATCGATCTCACGGGCGGCGGCCAGGGATGCGCTGAGCCAGGGGGGGGTGGTCATCGGCGGTCCGTTGGCGGGGGTGGTGGGTTCGTGGCGGAGCTGGAGTCAGGACGGGGAGCGGCCGCCCAGCGCACCCTGTTCCGCCCTTCAGATTTGGCCTGATAGAGAGCCGTGTCGGCGGCGGCGTAGAGGTGATCAAGGGAGTGGTCCAGGTGTTCGCTGCTGGCGGCCCCCAGGCTGATCGTCACCTTCACCGGTTCACCCTTCCAATCGATCAGCGAGGCCTCCACCTGCTGGCGCACGCGCTCGAGGATTGAACTGGCCGTGGTGCTGCTGCTGGAGAGCACCAGGCCGAATTCCTCGCCCCCCAGCCGGCCCACCAGATCACGCTCCCTCAGGGACGAACGAATCTGATGCGCCACCGCCTTGAGCACCGCATCCCCACAGACGTGGCCGTAGGTGTCGTTGACGCGTTTGAAGTAATCGATGTCGATCACCGTGAGCACGAAGGGCAGGCCTTCATCGAGGCCCCGGTTCAGCATCTTTTCGCTGATTTCCATGAAGGTGCGGCGGTTGGCCAGGCCCGTGAGTCCATCGGTTTCGGCCACCCGGTGCAAGCCGGGAAGCAAGCTCTGCTTGAGGGTGAGGGTCAGAACAGTCAGCAGACTGCCCAGGATCAGGATGCTGAGGCTCGCCAGCAGCAGCATCTGCTGAATCACCAGCAGGTTGGTGGCCTCGGCGTTGAAGGTCATCAGCACCAGGTAACGGGTCTCCCGCGGGGTGGCGTCGAAACTGAGCTGGTTGAGCAGCCGCCACTCGGTCTGGGTGCGCTGCCAGGGGAGGTGGAACGATCGGCTGGCCAGGCGGCAGCCCGGCGTGGGCTGGGCGAAGCAGCCCAGGCTGGCGCCATCAACGCCCTCGCCAAGGTCGCCGCGCTTGAGCAGTTCCGCGAGGGAGCGGCCGAGCTGGGAAGGCTTCGAGCTCAGCAGCACCCTGCCGCTCCCGTCGAAGACAATCAGTTGGACCAGGCTATCGGTGTCTGGGCTGACCGGCTGGCTGCGGTAGAGCTGAACCATCCGCTGCCGTTCGCTTGCGCTGGTCTGTGCTTGCAGGAAGGTGCTGATCGAGGCACTGATCTGATCGCTCTGGCGCACGATGCTGCGGTTGGCCGCGATCAGGGCCAGGGAGCCTGTGGAGATCCCGATCAGGGTGCTGCCGAGCAGACCCACCAAGGTCATGATTCGGATCAGGCGCTGGTTGACCTCGTCGGCCAGGTTCGACTGGATCAGTTGGCCGAAGCTGGTCATCGGCTCAGGCTGGGGGCGATCGGGACCGTCAGGTGAGCATTGTCGAGCAGTTCGGCCTTGATCGACCATTTGAACGTGCTCTCCACGCCAGGCGGCCCGGAATAGCTGCCACTGACGGCGGCGGTGAGGTCCGGTTTCGAGGAGGTGGCCAGGGTGATGTAGCGGTCATCGATCGCCCCCATGCCGCTGGGGTCGAAGCCGCGCCAGCCGGCCCCAGGCAGGTAGACCTCCGCCCAGGCGTGGAGGTCGTAGCGCTTGGGAGCGGGTTCCACCAGGTGGTAGCCGCTCACGAACCGGGCCGGCAGCCCCACGCAGCGGCAGGATTCGATCATCAACATCGCCAGGTCGCGGCAGGAGCCCACGCGCTCCTTGAGGGTCCGGCCGGCGGGCCAGGCCGGACCGGTGTGACGCTGGGTGTATTTGACCCGGTCCTGGATCGTTTCCACCAGCTGTGATAGGAACATCAGCGCCCGCTGATCACTGCCCATCAGGGCGTCCTGGGCCAGCTCCACGGCGGCCGGGTCGTGCTGCCCATTGGGCAGCCAGCCTTCGAGGCTGCCCATCAGATCACCGTTGAGATGCCCCACCGGATAGGGAAGGGAGAGGCCATTGTGCTCCAGGCAGATCTCCAGGGGGGGCGGCAGCTGGGTTTCCACCTCGCAGATCGATTGCACCTCGAAGCTGTCGGTGTGACCAAGAAACCAGGCCCGCTGGATCTCATCGCCGCTGGCGGCCACCAGGGGCCAGGAGCGGCTGGGTTCCGGAGAAAAGTGCAACGCGAAGTTGATCAGGCGTTGGAAGCCATGGCCGCGGGGCTTGAGGCAGAGCCGATGGGGTCCGAGCTGTACCGGTGCGCTGTAGCGATAGGTGAGGGTGTGGCTCAGTCGGGCGCGCATGCCGGCTCCGATGGACTGCGGATGGAGGGGGTGGAAATGACAAAGTACCGCCCGTCGATCTGCTCATGCAGCCGGTTGAGATCGCTTTGAAACTGATCGATGGCCTCGTGGAGCCCCTGGGCCATCAATTCATCGATCCGCACGAAACTCCAGGAGGCCAGCATCAGGCCGCTGAGGCATTCCAGATCATCGGGTGGACCGGGCACGCGATTACCGCGGATCACGCCCAGGGTCCGGTTGATTCCTTCGAGGCAGTAGCGCAGCGAGCGGGGAAAAATCGGGTCGAGCAGCAGAAATTCCGCCACGGCCTTCGGGGTGATGCCCTGCTGCTGGGCCTGGCGGAACATCTGGTAGGCCCCGGTGCAGCGCAGCAGTGAAATCCACTGGAGTTCATCGAGAACACCGCCCACATCCTCCGGGCTGGGCAGCAGCAGGAAGTACTTCACATCGAGGATGCGGCTGGTCTTGTCGGCGCGCTCGATCAGCCGGCCCAGGCGGCTGAAGTGCCAGGAGAGATCCCGACTCAAGGTGGCGTCGGTGATGCCGTAATACAGCTGGCAGGCACGGCGGATCTCCCGCAGCTGCTCCTGGGGAGGCTGAGCCCAGAAGCTGTCGCTCTCCTGCATCGTCCAGTAGAGGCCGTTGATCTGCTCCCACATCTCGGTGGTGATCACCTCGCGGATCTGACGCGAGTTTTCCCGGGCCACGGCGATGCAGTTGAAGATGCTGCTGGGGTTGTTCTCCTCGCGCACCAGGAAGCGCACCACGTCTTCGGGTTGGCCGTTGGGGTAGAGCTTGTCAAACAGCTCGCGATCGCCGCAGGCGTCGATCAGGGGCAGCCAGGGTTCGGCGCTGCCGGGGGGGCAGTCGAGCGCCATCGCCTCGCTGACTTCGACGAAACGGGAGATGTTCTCGGCTCTCTCCACATTGCGGTTGATCCAGTAGAGCGAGTCGGCGACACGGCTCAGCATGAGGCTTCGTCCACGATCCAGGTGTCCTTGCAGCCGCCCCCCTGGGAGGAGTTGACCACCAAGGAGCCACGGCGCAGGGCGACGCGGGTGAGGCCCCCGGGGCTGACCCAGGCGTCCTGGCCGCGGAGCACGTAGGGGCGCAGATCCACATGGCACGGATAGAGCTCCCCTTCACTCAGGGAGGGCACCGTGGAGAGATCCAGCGTGGGCTGGGCAATGAAGTTGCGCGGGTCGGCCTGAATCTTGGCGGCGAAGGAAAGGATCTCCTCTTCCGTGGAATGCGGTCCGATCAGCATGCCGTAGCCGCCGGCCTCCGCCACTGATTTCACCACCAGCTCCTTGAGGTGGGCCAGCACGTAGGAACGGTCGTCGTCGCGGGAGCAGATGTAGGTGGGAACGTTCTCGATGATCGGCTCCTCATCAAGGTAGTAACGGATCATTTCCGGCACGTAGGCGTAAATGAGCTTGTCGTCGGCGACGCCGGTACCCGGGGCATTGGCAATCGCGACCCGTCCAGCCCGGTAGGCCTCCATCAGCCCCCGCACGCCCAGCATCGAATCGCTGCGGAAGACGGCTGGATCGAGGAAGTCATCGTCGATGCGGCGGTAGATCACATCCACCGCCTCCAGGCCGGCGGTGCTGCGCATCCAAACGCGGTTGCCCTCACAGACCAGATCACGGCCCTCCACCAGCTGGATGCCCATCTGCTGGGCCAGGTAGCTGTGCTCGAAGTAGGCGCTGTTGAACACCCCGGGAGTGAGCAGCACCACCTTGGGGGAGTCGGTCCAGGGGGCCAGCTCCCGCAGGGTGCGGAGCAGGTGGGAGGCGTAGTCGTCAATCGGTTGCACGGCCCGACCGGCGAACAGGCTGGGAAACATGCGCTTCATCACGCGCCGGTTCTCCAGGAAATAGGCCACGCCGGAGGGGCAGCGCAGGTTGTCCTCCAGCACCCGCCAGGTGCCCGTGCCGTCGCGGATCAGATCAAGGCCGGAGATGTGGCACCAGCGGCCCAGGGGGGGCTTGAAGCCGTTCATCTGGGGGCGCCAGCCCTGGGAGCTCTCCACGTCCTCGCGGGGCACGACGCCGTCGTTCATGATCTTCTGGTCCCCGTAGACGTCGCCCAGAAAGGCGTCGATGGCCTCCAGGCGCTGCACCAGGCCCTTCTCCAGGAGTTGCCAGGCACTGGTGGCGATCAGGCGGGGCAGCGGATCAAAGGGCAAGATGCGCTCGCTGCCCTTGTCGCCCGAGTCGTTCAGGCGGAAGGTGGCCCCCAAGCGCTTGAGCAGGATGCCCGCCGCCGCGTGGCTGGTGTTGAGCTGATCGAGCCCCAGCTGACCGAGGGAGGAGAGCAGGGGCTGGAGGGCCGTGCGCGGCTCGGAGGTGGCGCTGAAGTATTCGTCGTAGCCCTTGTGGGGCCTGTAATCCGTGAACATGGAGGCCCTGCGCAGGTCGTGATCATGAACAGCGGTGGGACCCGCTCCGGTGACCGTTGATACGAAACAGGGGGGTTTGCGGGCCTGTTGTCAAGTCTGCCGATGGGGTGGAAGAGTCCCTGGCGTTACCTGGCGACAAGTGTAGACACCGTTAATGTTGGTGAGATGAAGCGCGCTCAGCTGCTCATTCTTTGACAGTGCTCGGCATGCTCACCACTGTGATCGAACCCACCCTCTCAAACCCATTGACCCAGGTCCCTGGCGATGGTTTTGAGGCGGGCCTATCCCTGAAGCCTGGGTCAACAGCAGTTGCGGGCGACGACCGCCGCGAGCATTTCCGTAACGCCATTGAGGTCACCAAGCCCATTTCCCTGGCCCTGGCGTCCGCGGATGGGCAGGTGATCGGGCCCTGGTTCTCGGCCGACATCCTCGACCTGAGCGCCGGAGGGCTCTGCCTGGTGCTGACCACTGGTCAGGAGTTTGAGCCCGTCAACCGCCTGGTGCTCAACCTCAGCAGCCAGCCGGGCTTCGGTGTGGAGCAGCTCCCAGTAAGCCTGCGCTGGTATGTCAATGGCGGATTTCTGGTGAGCCTCGGAGTGGGCTTTGATCAACCGTTGGATCCCCTCCCTCCGCTGGCCTGAATGGGCTGACTGTTAAAGGGCCACTTCCCGGGTGGATTTGAAGAAGATCGACTTCGGGTCGAAGGCCTTCACCTGACGGGTGAGGGCCTCGAAACCGATCGGGACGCAGTCCTGGGAGGGATCCCGGGGGCAGAGATTGGGCACCAGCTCGGAGCCAGCCGCCGCCTTGGAGTCGTAGGACCAGCGCAGGCTGCGGCCCCCGAAGAGGTTCTGCTTCGGCGGCTTGGTCAGGGTGGGGATCAGCAGGTCGAAACTGGCGGCCTGGAAGCGTCCGGCCGGCAGGCGCACCAGCAGGTTGCGACTGAGCTTCTCGCCAGGATGGATCACATCGTCGAGGAACAGCCAGCCGGTGGAGAGGGTGCGGCCCTGCTCGGCGGGGGCGAAGCGCTCGGCCCGGTCCTGGGGTCCGAGCAGATAGAGCACTTCGGTGGCACGATCGGCGAAGTCCGGATCCTCGCCTCTCTGCTGCAGGCGGATCCCCTTGAGCTGCCACACGCTGGGGAGCAGGTAGAGGATGCGGCTGCTGGAGTTGGCGGCGGTGATCTCCAGCTCCAGCTCCAGGTTGGCCTGGCCTGCGATCTGGGTTGGCCGCAGTTTGCGGCTGGGGCTCACCGTGACCTGGAGACTGAGGCTGGCGGGTGCCATGTCGGGCACCAGGATCTCCTTCCAGATGAAGGTGTAGGCCCCCCAGGTGGCGGCCACGACGATGCCGATCGACTGGATCCAGTTGTGCAGATGGTTCGAGCGCACCCAGGAGGGCACCGGGTCCTTGGGCGTTGCAGGGCTTGCCGCCACGGCGGGGGCCGTGGGCGCCGGCGTCGGGTCGGGCTCCGCCATCGCTCAGGGACGGGCCGCGGCGAAGACTTCTCCGACACGGCGGGGACAGCGCAGGGGTTTGCGGCAGGTCACGTTCAGGGCGTCGCTGACGCTGCTGAGGGCGCGGTCGGGCTCCTTGCCCAGCTCGCCCAGCAACTTGGGATCGCTGACGCGGTCGGTCGCAAGGCCGTCCATGGCCGATGCGGTGCAGGGGGAGCCGGTGGCGCCGAAGCCGCTGAGCAGGGCATAGGCCCGCTGGCTGCGGGTGCCCTGGGTGGCCGCATCGGTGCTGGCGAAGGCGGTGCGGGCCGGGGAGAGCCGCTGGGCGGAGGTGCTGGGTTTGAGGCCGGGGCTCGAATCCAGCAGCACCCCTGCCAGGCAGATGGCCTGAAGGTTGAGGGCCGGCCCCGGGCTGGCGGTGCCGACGCTTTGCCGGGAGAGGAAGGCCTGGCCCAGGCCGGTGGCGACCCAGTAGGCGAGGCCCCAGGAGCCGTAGCGCTCCCGTTCACCGCTCAGCCCTTTCGGGTCCAGCAGCAGTTCGCCGCTGGCGGGGCAGTACAGGGCGCTGGTGTCGGCGCTGGCGCCCCGGGCGCTGGGGCAGCTGGCCAGGAGGCCGTCGGCGGAGCTGACCAGCCGCGGGGTCGGCCAGGGCACGGCGGCGGTGGCCGGATCGCTCTTCCAGGCCTGCCGCAGGGGGCCGCTAACGGCGACCACGGCGGCCTCCAAGTCGGCAGCGGTGCTGGGGACGGCGCCAACCGGTGGGGCCAGCACGGCACCGGAGGCTGCGCTCAGCAGCAGTGCGGAGATCAGGAACCCGGGGGCGGAGGTCGGAGCCACGGCGGGGAGGGACGGGACCCGTTCAGTGTGTTCGCTGCTCAAAGCCCCGGCAACGGAGCGTCATCGCCGGTGAGCTGCCAGGCGGCCCAATACTTGTGATCGCGCCAGTCGCGCACGGGAGGGTTGTTGCGGAATTCCTCCTGCACCTGAACGAGGGCGTCCATGCGTCCCTTGCCGGCTTTGAGGAGGTCGTAGTAGCGGCGCATGAACTGGGCGGTGGCGGCATCGTCGACCTTCCAGAGGGATAGGAGTGTGGAGCGGGCGCCGGCGACGGTGAGGGCCCGCTGCAGCCCGTAGACCCCTTCCCCGCCCTGGACGGTGCCGGAGCCGGTGTCGCAGGCGGAGAGGACGACGAGCTGGGTGCCGTCGAGCTGGAGCTGGGCGGCCTCCTTGGCGGTGAGGTAGCCGTCATCGGCTGAGGATCTGGATCGGGAGGCCGCTGCTGGGGGATTCCGCTGATTGGGAAGGCCACTGAGGTTGGCGCCCGCCAGCACGAGGCCGGAATCGAGCAGCGGATCACCGCCGGTGGCGGCGGGCAGGAAAAAGCCATGGCTGGCCACGTGCAGCACCCTGGGCCCGCGGGCGTTGTCGAGGGCGCTGGCGGTGGCGGCGGATCCCTCGATCAGGCGTGCGCGGAGCTGATCGGCCACCTGCTGGCCCTCCTTGGCGGCGGCTGGCAGGGTGGCCCAGGGTCTGGCACCACCGAAATCGGGACCGGCGACAACGAGGGGGCGCTGGCTGCTGGGGGGTGGATCGGTGGGAAGGAGATCACGGCCACTGGTGAGCAGGCGCAGCTGCACGGTCTGCACCAGGCGCTGGCTGGGGTTGCGGGGATCGGAGAGGGCGGCGTAGGGGATGCGGTTGAGTTCGCCGTCGGGGGAGAGGAACCAGCGGCGGCGACCGGCGAGCTGGGGCAGCAGGGGGTTGAGCACCTTGGCGGTGACCTGCTGCCAGAGGGGATCGGCGGGACGCTCGCCCTTTTCGCTGACGGCCAGGGCCTCGCGGATGGGCGGATCGATGGCACTGGCGGGCCCCAGGTCGGTGGCGGTGATGGCGCCCGTGGGTTGAAGGACAAGGGCGAGGTAGCGGGGTTCTCCCCAACGCTGGGCCTCGCTGGCCCGTCCGTCGTAGGGCTGGAAGCGCTGGAACTCGATCAGCACACCATCGGAAGGCAGGGCCCGGGCCACGGCAGCGGGTTCCACCAGGCGGGGCTGGAGGGCGGGGAGCTGGCGGTAGAGCTGCTGCTCGAGCTGCTGGCGCTGGTCCTGGAGGGCCTGGCGCTGGGCGGCGGGCAGACCGACGTTGGCCAGGCGTCCGGTGAGGTCGGCGATCTGCTGGCTGAGGGCCTGCTGGGGCCCAGGGGCGCGGGCCAGCAGGGCCTGGCGGCGTTCGATGTCCTGGAGAAGGCCGTGGCGGTTGAGGCGTGTGAACAGGGCGAGGTCGGAGCCGGCGGGGGAGCGTCCGGCGTAGCTGTAGGCGATTTCCCAGGCGTTGCCGAGGGAGCGGATCTGGGGGAGGCGCCTGGATTCGGGGAGGAGGGGGATTTCGCGCTGGAGAAAGAGGGTCTGGCCGCGGATGCCCTGACGCAGCAGGGGTTCGGCCCGGGCGGAGGCCCCCTGGCCGTCGTAGAGCAGGGCCAGGTTGACCACGGCCAGGGCCACGCTCGGATGCTCCGGGCCGAGGAGTTTGTCCTGGATGGCCAGGGCGCGGAGGTACAGGGGCTCGGCCTGGGCCGTCTTGCCTTGTTTCTTGTACAGAAGCGCCAGATTGTTGAGATAGCTGGCCGTGGACGGGTGCCCCGCACCCAGGAGCTTGTCGTTGATGGCGATGGCCCTGAGGTAGAGCGGTTCGGCCTTGGCGAAGTCCCCCCGCTCCAGGTAGCGCAGGGCCAGGTTGTTGAGGGCGAGCGCCGTGGTGGTGTCCTCCGGCCCCTGCATTTTTTCGTTGATGGCCAGGGCCCGCAGCAGCAGGGGCTCCGCCCGCCCGGGGGAACCGATGCGGTCGTAGAGCACCCCGAGGTTGTTGAGGACCCGCGCCGTGAGGGGGTGGTCAGGGCCCAGGGAGGCTTCGATGATCGCCAGGGCCTCCTGGAAGGCCGCTTCCGCCTTGCTGGCGGCCCCCTGATCCAGCAGCAGCAGCCCCACGTTGCTGAGGGTCAGCCCGATCTCGGGATGGCGTGGTCCGAGCGCATTGCGCTGGATGACCAGGGCCCGCTCGAACAGGGGCACCGCCTTGGCGTAGTTCGCCTGGTTGACGTAGAGGAGGGCGAGGTTCTTGAGGGCCAGGGCCGTGTCGGGGTGGTTGGCACCCTGGGCCTTCTCCATGCCCGCGAGAGCGCGGAGGTAAAAGGCTTCTGCCTTGGGAAAGTCGCCTTTGCTGTCGTAGAGGGCGGCGAGGTTGTTGAGGTACTTGGTGGTGATCGGGTGCTGGGGGCCGAGGCTGGTCTCGCTGATGCGCAGGGCACGGGAGAAGAGGGCTTCGGCCTGGTCGTATGCGCTGGTGTTCTTGTAAAGCAGGCCGAGGGTGGCCAGGGTGACGGCCGTGTCGGGATGATCGGGCCCCGGGGTCCGCTCACGGATCGCCAGCGCCCGCTTCAGCAGAGGTTCAGCGCGGTCGTAGGCGGCCCGGTTGATCAGCAGCAGGCCCAGGTTGTTGAGCAGGTTGGCCGTGGCGGGGTGCTCGGGGCCGAGACCCTTCTCCTGGATCGCCAGGGCCCGCAGGTAGAGCGGTTCGGCCTGGGCGGCCCGGCCCTGCACGTCGTAGAGGGCCGCCAGGTTGTTGAGCGCTGTGGCCGTGTCGAGATGGCTTGGTCCATTGGCCTGCTCGCTGATGGCCAGGGCGCGCAGGTAGAGGGCTTCGGCCCGGGGGTAGGCCCCCTGGGCCTTGACCAGGTTGGCCAGGGCCGAGAGGGCGACGGCGGTGGTGGGGTGGTTCGGACCAACCTGTGTTTCGACCGTGACCAGGATCCGCTCCCACAGGGCCGCAGCCGCCACGAAGTCCCCCCGGGCCTCCAGGGCTCGGGCCTCCTCCACGGCGGTCTTCAACTCTGAGAGCTCGATGGCCGCGGGTTGACCCGTTGCCTGGGCCAGCCTGATTGCCGGCGAATCCACCCTGGCCCAGGCTCCGGGGGCCAGCAGAAGCGCGGCCAGGGCCACACCGGGCCAGAGGCCCCATGGCCGCAGGGGGCGGGTTGCGTCCATGCCGCGCTCCAGGCAGGGGGCGCCTGGGAGTCTGAACGGCTTTGCGGAAACGATCACAGAGCAGGCAACGGTGCGTCATCGCCCGTGAGCTGCCAGGCGGCCCAGTAATTGGGATCCTTCCAGGCCCGGATCTTCGGGGTGGTGCGGAACTCCTCCTGCACCGCCACCAGGGCCTGCATGGGTCCTGCGCCGGCCTGCAGTCGTTCGTAGAAGCGCTGCATGAAGTAAGCGGTGGCGGCGTCGTCGACTTTCCAGAGGGAGAGCAGGGTGGCGCGGGCCCCGGCCACGGTGAGGGCCCGTTGGAGGCCGTAGACACCCTCGCCGCTCTCGAAGCGGCCGGCGGCGGTGTCGCAGGCGGAGAGCACCACCAGGCGGGTGCCGTCCAGCTGCAGCTGGGCCGCCTCCTTGGCGGTGAGGTAGCCGTCGTCGCGCCCAGCCCTGGCGTTGTTGGCCCCCGCCAGCACGAGGCCGCTGAGCAGCAGGGGGTCGCCCCCCCGGGCGGGGGGGCTGCGGAAGAAACCGTGGCTGGCCACGTGCAGCAGCCGGGGGCCGCGGGCCCCCTGAAGCGCGGCGACGCTGGCGGCCTTGCCCTCGAGAAGTTCGGCGCCGATCTGGGTGGCCACCTGGGTGCCCTCACGGGCCGTGAAGGGAAGGGCCGACCAGGGGGTGGCCCCGCCGAAATCGGGGTTGGCGAGCACCAGGGGGCGCCCGGGAGGGGCCGTATCGGTTGGTGATGCCTTGGCGATCAGATCCCTGCCGCTGGTGAGCAGACGCAGAGCGATGGCCTGGGGCAGGCGCTTGCCGGGCTGCCCTGGGGCGGGCAGGGCGGCGAAGGGGAGGCGGTTGAGCTCGGCGTCGGGGGAGAGGAACCAGCGGCGGCGGCCGATGAGCTGGCGCTGGAGGGGGGAGAAGAGGGCGTCGACGAGCTGCTGCCAGAGGGGCTCGGCGGGCTCGATCCCGCGCTCAGCGATGGCGAGGGCCCGGGCGACGAGACGGTCGATGGGGGCTGCCGGCCCGAGATCGACGCTGGTGATGGCCCCGGAGGGCTGAAGCACCAGGGCGAGGTAGCGGGGCTCTCCCCAGCGGCGATCAGCCTTCCGGCGGCCGTCGTAGGGGCGGAAGCGCTGGAACTCGACCAGCACACCATCGGCTGGGAGGGCCCGGGCCACCTGGGCAGGGCTGACGAGCTGGGGGGTGAGGGCGGGGAGCTGGCGATAGAGCTCCTGCTCGAGCTGCTGCCGCCGTTCCTGGAGGGCGGTTCGCTGGGGGGCGCCCAGGGAGAGGTTGGAGAGCTTGGCGGTGACGGAAGCCAGGCGGAGGCTGAGCTCCCGCTGGGGGCCGGGGGCGCGGGCCAGCAGGGCCTGGCGCCGTTCGATGTCCTGCAGGAGACCGTGGCGGTTCAGGCGGCTGAACAGGGCCAGGTCGGTGCCGGCGGCGGAGCGGCCGGAGAAGGTGTAGGCGGCCTCCCAGGCGTTGCCGAGGGTGCGGAGCTGGCTCTGGCGCTGGGCCTCCGGCAGCAGGGGAAGCTCGCGCTGCAGGAAGAGGGTCTGGCCACGGATGCCCTGGCGCAGCAGGCCGATGGCGCTTGCCTCCGCCCCCCGGTTCGTCTGGAGCACCGCCAGGTTGATCTGGGCGCGGGCGCTGTCCGGATGGTCCGGGCCCAGGCGCCGCAGCTGGATGGCCAGGGCCCGCTCCAGCAGGGGTTCGGCCTCGGCGGCGGCGCCCCGCTCCGCCAGGCGCAGGGCCAGGTTGTTGAGGGCGAGTGCGGTGTCGGGGTGGCCTGGGCCCAGGGTTTTCTCCCGGATCGCCAGGGAGCGGCGGAACAGGGCTTCCGCCTGGGCCCCGTCGCCCCGGCGCTCCAGCAACGCGCCCAGGTTGTTGAGGGAGAGGGCCGTGCCTGGGTGGTTGGGGCCGAGGGCCCGCTCGCGGATGGCCAGGGCCCGGCGGGCGAGGGGTTCGGCCTCGGCGGTGCGGCCCTGGTCGCTGAGCAGTTCGCTGAGGTTGTCGAGGGAGGCGGCGGTGTCGGGATGGGTGGCTCCCAGGGCCTTCTCTCGGATCGCCAGGGCGCGCCGGTAGCCCGTTTCCGCCCGGGGGGCATCACCGCGGCTACGGGCGAGGGCCGCCAGGTTGTTGAGGGCGTTGGCGGTGTCGGGGTGCTGGGGGCCGAGGGCCTTCTCACGGATCGCCAGCACCCTCTGATATAGCGGCTCCGCCCGGGACAGGAGCCCCTGGGTGTCCAACAGCAGGGCCAGGTTGTTGAGGGAGGTGGCGGTGTTGGGGTGGTCAGGCCCGAGGGCCGCCTCGTTGCTGGATAGGGAGCGCTCATAGAGGGCCTGGGCGCCGGCGTAGTCCCCCCGCTCCTGCAGCAGCAGGGCCAGGTTGCTGAGGGTGACGGCCGTTTCGGGGTGGCCGGGCCCCAGTACTTGCTCCCGGATCGCCAGGGCGCGGCGGTAGAGGGGTTCGGCCTGCTCCGACAGGCCCCGGTTGGCCAGCAGCAGGGCCAGGTTGTTGAGGGTGCCGGCGGTGAGGGGATGGCTGGGCCCCAGGGCCTGCTCCTGGATCGCCAGGGCCCGCCGGTAGAGGGGCTCGGCCTTGGCGTAGAGCCCCTGGGCATCCAGCAGGGCCGCCAGGTTGTTGAGGGAGCTGGCGGTGGCGGGATCGCTGGGGCCGAGGGCCTTCTCCCGGATCGCCAGGGCGCGGCGATAGAGGGGTTCGGCCCTGGCATAGAGCCCCTGGCCATCGAAGAGGGCGGCCAGGTTGTTGAGGGCCTGGGCCGTGTCCGGGTGGTTCGGGCCGACGGTCTTCTCCCGGATGGCCAGGGCCCGCTGGAACAGGGGCTCGGCCTTGGCGTAGAGCCCCTGGGCATAGAAGAGCTCCGCCAGGTTGTTGAGGGTGGTGGCCAGGCTCGGGTGCTGGGACCCCAGGAGCCGCTCCCGCACCTTCAGGACCCGGAGGTAGTGGGGTTCAGCTTTGGCGTAGGCACCGGCCTTCACCGTCAGGGCCGCCACGTTGTTGAGGGCCGCCAGGGTGTCCGGATGCTCCGGCCCCCGCTCCCGTTCCATTACGGCCACCACCTGCTGCCAGAGCGCGGCGGCTTCGCCATAGGCCCCCCGGGCCTGGAGCTCGGTGGCCCTATGGATCAGAGCCTGCACTTCCGCTGGCAGGGGCTGGGGGGTGCTGGGCCCTGCGCGGGAGTGGGGCGCTGGAACTTTCTGGGGCGCGGGGAGAGTGCTGGGCGGCGGAATCGCCAGGGCCGGGAGCGAGAGGGAGCCCAGGAGGGCCAGCAGCGCCCGCTTGCTCACAGTCCCGGCAACGGCGCGCCATCACCGGTGAGCTGCCAGGCGGCCCAGTATCTGTAGTCCTTCCATTCCTTGTGCTTCGGAGTGCTGCGGAACTCCTCCTGCACCTGCACCAGGGCCTCCTGCCTGCCTTTACCGGCCTTGAGCAGGGTGTAGTAGCGCTGCATGAAAAAGGCGGTGGCCTCGTCATCCACCTTCCAGAGCGAGAGCAGGGTGGTGCGGGCACCGGCCACGGTAAGGGCCCGTTGCAGCCCGTAGACCCCCTCCCCGCTCTGGCTGACGCCACTGGCGGTGTCGCAGGCCGAGAGCACCACCAGTTCGGTGCCCTCCAGCTGCAAGCGGGAGGCTTCCTTGGCGGTGAGGTAGCCGTCGTCGTCACCGTCGGGGGTCGAGGCGGCTGGCGCTTGGGCGGAGCCACCCTGGGCAGGCCGCCGATGGCGGTTGGCGCCGCTCAGCACGATGCCGCTGTTCAACAGGGGATCGCCGGTGCTGGCCGGCGGCCCCGAGAAGGCGGCACTCCGGCTGCCAAGGCGCTGAGGGGCGATGGCTGCTGGCTGGGCCGACGGCTGGGGATCCGAGAAAAAGCCGTGGCTGGCGACATGCAGCAGCCTGGGCCCCTTGATGCGTTGCAGGGCGGTGGCGGTGGCCTGCTCACCTGTGAGCAGGGTGGCCTTGAGCTGAGCCGCGATCTCCTGCCCTTCGCTCGCCGTCGCCCGCAGGGGCGCCCAGGGGGTGCCGGGGGCCCCGAACTCCGGATTGGCGATCACCAGGGCCTGACCGGCGTTCACCTGGGGGGCTCGAGGCTTTGGGAGCAGATCGCGGCCGCTGGTGATCAGCCGCAGCCGCACCACCTGGGCCAGCCAGCGTGGGCTTTGTCCGGGGCCCAGCGTCTCCGGTGCGGGCAGGGCCGCAAAGGGGATGCGGCTGAGTTCGCCATCGGGGGAGAGGAACCACTGCTTGCGGTCCTTGAGCTGGCTCAACAGGGCAGGGGGGAACACCATGTCCCTCACCTGCACCCAGGCTTCATTCGGAGACTGCTCCCCCTTTTCGGAGATCTTCAGGGCGCTGCGGATCAGGGGTTCAACCCCAGAGGCCAGTCCGAGATCCTGGCTGGCGATCCGGCCATCGGGGAACAGCAGCAAGGCCAGATAGCGCGGCTCCCCCCAGCTCTTTCCAGTGGGCTGGCGGCTGTCGAAGGGGCGATACCTCTGGAACTCCACCAGCACCCCGTCGGTGGGCAGGACACGGGCGACCTCCCCGGGTTCCACCACATGGGGTTGCAGGGCGGGGAGGAGGCGATAGAGCTGCTTCTCTACATCGCCGAGTTGTTGTTGGAGAGCCTGTCGCTGGGGGGGGCTGAGGTTCACATCCGCCAGGCGGTTGGTGAGGCTGGCGATCTGCTGGCTGAGCTCCTGCTGGGGGCCTGGTGAGCGGGCGAGCAGGGCCTGGCGCTGTTCGATCTCCTGGAGCAGCCCCTGGCGGTTCAGGCGGGTGAACAGGGCGAGGTCGGTTGTGGCGACATTGCGTCCGGCGTAGGTGTACACGATCTCCCAGGTGTTGCCGAAAGATTGCAACTGCCAAAGGCGACGGGATTCAGGGAGGAGCGGGATTTCGCGCTGGAGAAAGAGGGTCTGTCCGTAGATCCCCTGCCGCAGAAGGGGTTCTGCATGGGTGATGTCGCCAAGCGTGGCCAGCATTGAGGCCAGGTTGGTACGAAACAGGAAGGTGTTGGGATGCTCTGCACCAAAGTTGGCGGTGTTGAGCTCGAGGGCCTGGCGGTAGAGAGGTTCGGCTTTTTTCGGGGCCCCCAGGGCCCATTCGATCGCAGCGAGGGCATTGAGGTAGAGGGCTGTCTGTGGCTGGTTGGGAGTAGCCGACCGCTTCTGACGACGGACGGCCTGGATGGCATAGGGCTCGGCCCTGGAGGGCTCGCCACGGGCCATGACGATCGCCGCAAGGTTGCTGAGTGATCGAATGGTTTCGGGATGGTCGGCACCGAGAACGTTTTCCTTCATCGCCAGTGCCTGCTGGGCCAGGGTTTCCGCTTCCGCGAGCTTCCCCTGCTCCCTGAGAATCTCTGCCAGGTTTCCGAGCGCGCTGGCCGTGGTGGGGTGTGCTGGACCCAGGGTTTCCCGGTAGAGGGCCAGGGCCGGACGTGCAAATCGTTCCGCCTGGGGCCAGTCCCCCTGACTGGTGAACAGGACGGCAAGGTTGTTGAGGGCCCGGGCCGTCTCGGGATGGTGCGGTCCATAGGCTTTATGGGTGATCCGCAGTGATCGTTCAGCAAGGGGTGAGGCCTTGGTGAACAATCCCTGTTGCCGGTAGAGCACGGCCAGGTTGTTGAGGGCCATGGCCGTCGCGGGATGGTTGGGGCCGAGGGATTTCTCCAGGATCGAGAGAGCCCGTAGATAGATCACCTCCGCTTCGCCCAAGCGACCCTGCTCGCGGTAGAGATTGGCCAGGTTGTTGAGGGTGATGGCCAGGTTGGAATCGCCGGAACCGCTGGTGGCCTCAACGATCGCCAGCGCTCGTCTGTAGAGAGGTTCGGCCTGGGTGAGAGAACCGCTGCGATGCAGGTTGTCCGCCAGGTTGTTGAGCACGGCGGCAGTGCTCAGATCGGAAGGCCCCAGAGTTCGCTCTGCCCATTCCAGGACCGTTTGCCAGATTGCCGCTGCTTCGGTGTAAGCACCTTGTTCCTTGAGGGTCACGGCCCGCTCCATTTTTGCTTGCACCTCAGCCGGCAGCGGCAGGGAGCTTCTGGAGGCGGCCGGCCGAGGCATCCCCTGAGTCAGCCGTCCTTCGGCGGAGACGGGCCCCGCCAGCATCCACACCAGGGGCGAGAGCGCGGCCGCCAACCCCAGCCCCCACCTCCTCACAGCACCCCCACCGACTCCAGCGCCACCGCCGACCGCTTGATCTCCTCACTCGGCTCATACAGCACCTTGCCGAAATTCCGTGAGATCAGCTCGTGGCGCTCTGTGAGGCCCGTGGCGCGGTTCACCGCCCGGCGCCAGATCTCGTTGCTGCGGAAGTAGGACGTGCCGTCATGGAGGAACCGATGGTTCTCTTCAAACACGTGGTACTTGAGTTCCGGGTCCTGATCGCAGCGCAGTTCCCCCGCCAGGTGGGTGTCGGTGAGCCAGAGGCAGATCTGAAACGTGGCCGCCGTGGGGTTGGTGAGCTGGAAGTCGAGGTAGTTGTAGAAGACGGCGGCTCCCGACGACCAGGGCAGCACCCGGCCCTCATCGGGGAAGGGGTCACAGGTGTGGTGGTGCCGTTCGCGGATCGACAGCTCCGAGTGCAGCGCCAGCCAGTAGAGCAGGTTCGTCGATTGGCAGATGCCGCCGCCGATGCCCGGCCGCGCCACCCCGAAGGACAGCTCCACCCCCTCCTTGAAGCCCCGCCGGACGCTGGGTTTGCCCACCAACTGACAGAAGGAGAAGGTGTCCCCCGGGCGCAGGGTGATGCCATCGAGGGCGGCCACCACCAGGCGAAGGTTGTCGATTTTGTTGTGCTGCAGGCGCAGGTCTGTGCTGCCCAGCTTGCGGATCAGCAGCGACTGGTGCTTGCGGATCCGGTAAGGCAGCGGCTCGGCGCTGATGCTGGCGGCCGTGCAGTAGGTGCGGCCATCGAAGCGGGTGCGCAGGCTGCGGCGCAGCCGATGGAACGCCACCGACGCCCGATAAAGCAGTGGGTGTCTCTGGGAGAGCAGCCGCCGCGGCACGGCCTGGGGACCGGAGTTTGGCAGTGTAGGGGCGCCGCTTCGGGTCGATGCTCTTGTCTTCACCATGGGCCCTCCCCCTGGCGCTGGTGGGCGCGGTGTGGCTGGTGGCCAGCGGTTGGGGTCTGTTGCAACTAGGGAGTGTGGGCCGGGACGCTCGTCCCGGGGGGGGGCGATGAGGGGCTGCGCATGGCCAGGATCTCCCGCAGCTGATCGCTCAGCTTGCTGCGGGGCGTCTGGGCTGGCGCACCCTCGTACGGCGGGAAGGTGATGTCGGCGATGCGCCAGCGGCCGCCCGTGGCTTGCACCAGCACCTGGATGGTCTTGGTGCTGGCGGAGGCTTTCGATCGCCCCACCCTCACGGGGACTGACACGACGGCCCGATCCGGTGCCGTCAGATGGCAACCGGCCAGGCGGAACCCGAGGGCGCCCACCTGGGTGCCCTGGAAGGGGTCGGTCTCCAGCCTGCCGCTCCCGTCGTTGCGGGGCGATTGGAAGGGCTTGATCGCTTCGCTGAGCGGTCCGTAGAGCCCGGGCTCGAAGCGCTCCCGCTGGCCTTGCAGCGAGCGGGTCCAGGTGTTCTGGTTTGTGAGATACCAGCCGTAGACCTGGTTGACCACGGCGCTGGCCTGGGGAGGGCAAGCGGACAGCGCCAGCAGCAGCAGGGCTTGCAATCAGGGCCTCCGGATCAGAGCAAGCTGTTCATAGCAAAAAATAACGCTGCGCCATCGGCAGCACCTCCTAGGTCTGCGGGTCAACCTCCTCCTTGGACAGGGAGGTGTTGTTGCGTATCTCGGCCTTGCGGTAGGCGGCGAACAGGGGTCGACCGTGGGCGAGCGCCGGGTTGATCGAGAGCTTGGCGATGGAGCGCTTGATCCAGGTGTTGTTGTTGTGGTCGCCGGTTGCGGCGACCTCCGGCAGGGGGCACGGCTGCAGCATTCAAGTGACGGATCATGGAAAGGGGAGCGAATCGGATGCCGCAGGGGGTGCCGGAAACGTCGAATCACAGGATTTGGTGCGTCAGACAATGATCCAGACGTGGCCGTTGGGCGGATGGGTTTGCCTCAATCGGCGACGACAGCGTTCCGCTGGCCGCCGCCCACGTGCGGAAGGAAAACAGCCAGCAGCCTTTGCTCTTCACCTGTTTTTGTCCGGCGAGTGAATCAAGCGGCACAGCACCTGCCGTTGGAGATTCCTAGCTGAACCAGGCTCTGGAGCGTCAACGGAAGCGCTTGCCCAACAGCCCCAGCACGATCAGGGCTGTGGCCAGGCCGCACGCGACACCGGAGACCGTTCCGGCGGTTTGCAGCAGTGCCACGGGATCGGTTGATCTTGGCGCGAGGACCATCATGAACCAGTAGAAGGCGAGGGCCAGGAGGATCAGAACAATTCCGGTGATGATGAATCGCCAGTTCTTGGACTGCTCGGACATCGCTTCTGGCTGATTTCGCCATGCGTGAAGATAGCCGAATCGTGGTGTCTGGAGGCTGTTGATGGATGCATTCAGTTTGGGTGCTCTGCTGACGCTCCTGCTGCCCAGGCTTCTCACCATGACGCTGGGCAGCTTTGTGGTCGGCAGCGTGGTGGGGACTGTGGTCGGCGCGCTGGCCACGCTGATCTGGCGGCGCAGCCAACGGGGCAAGCCCACGCCGCCCTCCAGGCGCTGGCTGATCAAGCCCTCCATCGCGGGCAGCTTCCTGGGGATGCTGCTGATCGGCACCCTGCCGATCCAGGCCAACCCCGCCTCCCTCGTGGGAGGGCCCTATGGCGCCCTTTGGATGATGGGGATGCTTGCCTTGCTGGTTCCCAGCGGCTCCCTGCTCGGGGCCATCCTCGGAGCGGTGATCGGGGCCCACCCACCCAAGCGACTGACAACGTCCCAGCTGCTGGGCGGTGCCGTGCTGATCACCTATCTGATCTGCACCGTCGTGCTCGCCGTTGGCCTGGCGGCCCCAGCCGTGGTGATGCGCACGCCTCCAGCGATCGCTGGTGATTCATTCCCAGTCGTGGCTGAACTGACGGGCTACGACGGGAGCCCGAACGGCCTGGCCCTGAGCCCCAACGGCCAGCAACTGGCGATCGTCCCGGTTCGCTACTCCGAGGCCACGGTTGACATCTGGGACATCCCCAGCCGGAGACGGCTGCAAAGCTTTCAACCCGTGACCGGGGGCTCCAGAACCCTGAAGGACACCTTGGCCTCCGTGGGCTTCAGCCCCGATGGGCGTGACTTGTTCACCGCCGCCATCGAGCAGGTTCAGGTGCGCAAGCTCCCCAGCGGCGCGGTGCGGCAGCGCCTGGAGGGCTCCTATGTGGCCTTGCCGATGGCCGGCAACCGGCTGGTGACCCTGGCGGTCGGTGATCCACAGGCGGTCAAGCCAGTGCCCTACGACCTCAAGGTGTGGGACTTGGGCGGCGGCCGCTTGCTGAACACGATCCCTGCCAACTTTGCGCCCTATCAGCAGCCCCATCTGCCGATCGCGATCAGCCCCGATCGACGTCTGCTGGCCGTGGCGCCGTTCTCAGACGGCAACCCCATTGAGGTGTGGGATGTCTCCCAGCACAAGCTGCTCAGCACCGTGACAGCCCATGCTTCATGGTTTGCTCTGGCCCTGAGCTTCTCCCCTGATGGGCAGTCCCTGGCGGTGGCTCAATCCAAGGGGCCGCCCCTCTCGATCTGGAATTGGCGATCGGGCCAGCAGCTCAGGACGCTTGCTGATGCGGGCCGCGCTGAGACGTTGTACTGGAGCCGGCAGGGTGTCCTGGTGGGAGCTGACGGCGTCTTCACGGTTTGGGATCCTCAAACCGGGCAATTGGTGACAACCCTGGATGTCCAGCCACCAAGTGACCGGTCCCCATCACAGATGAAGCTTCCGCTGGGCCCCACGGACCTGAGCGCCGATCGCACCACGCTTGCGGCTTCCCTCCCCCGTGGGGGGGTGCGGGTGTGGCGGGTGGGATAACGGTGCGGTTGGCCTCAGGATCACAGCAAAAAGTACCGCTGGGCCATCGGCAGCACCTCGGCCGGCTCACAGGTGAGCAGCTCCCCATCGGCGAACACCTCATAGGTCTGCGGGTCGACCTCCACCACGGGCAGGGCGGTGTTGTTGCGCATCTCGGCCTTGCCGATGCCGCGGGTGTTCACCACCGGCACGCAGGGCCGCTCCAGGCCGAGCTTGCGGGGCAGGTCGTCATCTAGGGCGGCCTGGGAGAGGAAGGTGAGGCAGCTGGGGGCCAGGGCCTTGCCGTAGGCGGCGAACATGGGCCGGCCGTGCACGGGACCGGGGGTGGGGATCGAGGCGTTGGCATCGCCCATCTGGGCCCAGACGATCGAGCCCCCCTTGATCACCAGCTCCGGCTTGACCCCGAAGAAGCCAGGCTTCCAGAGCACCAGATCCGCCAGCTTGCCCACCTCCACCGAACCGATCTGGGAATCCAGGCCGTGGGCGATCGCCGGGTTGATCGCGAGCTTGGCGATGTAGCGCTTGATGCGGGTGTTGTCGTTGCGGCCACCGGCGGCGGCATCTTCCGGCAGGAAGCCCCGCTGCACTTTCATCTTGTGGGCGGTTTGGAAGGTGCGGGTGATCACTTCGCCCACGCGGCCCATGGCCTGGGAATCGCTGGCGATGATCGAGAAGGCGCCGAGGTCGTGGAGGATGTCTTCGGCGGCGATCGTTTCGCGGCGGATGCGCGATTCGGCGAAGGCCACATCTTCCGGGATCGAGGGATCGAGGTGGTGGCACACCATCAGCATGTCGAGGTGCTCCTCGAGGGTGTTGACGGTGTAGGGCTTGGTGGGGTTGGTGGAGCTGGGCAACACATTCGTTTCGCCGCAGATCTTGATGATGTCGGGGGCGTGGCCGCCGCCGGCGCCTTCGGTGTGGAAGGTGTGGATCGTGCGGCCGCCGATGGCGCGGATCGTGTCCTCAACGAAGCCGGCTTCATTGAGGGTGTCGGAGTGGAGGCAGACCTGCACATCGAACTTGTCGGCCACCGTGAGGCAGCAGTCGATGGCGGCGGGGGTGGTGCCCCAGTCTTCGTGGAGCTTGAGGCCGCAGGCCCCGGCGCGGATCTGCTCTTCGATCGCTTCGGGGGTGCTGGCGTTGCCCTTGCCGTAGAAGCCCAGGTTCACCGGCAGGCCCTCGGCCGCCTGCAGCATGCGGGCCAGGTGGAAGGACCCCGGCGTGCAGGTAGTGGCATTGGTGCCGGTGGCGGGGCCGGTGCCGCCGCCCAGCAGGGTGGTGACGCCGGAGGCGAGGGCGGTTTCGATCTGCTGGGGGCAGATGAAGTGGATGTGGGTGTCGATGCCACCGGCGGTGAGGATGTGGCCCTCGCCGGCGATCGCCTCGGTGCCGGGGCCCACCACGATCGTCACCCCCTCCTGGGTGTCGGGGTTGCCGGCCTTGCCGATCGCCACGATGCGGCCGTCGCGCAGGCCGATGTCGGCCTTGACGATCCCCCACCAATCCACGATCAAGGCATTGGTGATCACGGTGTCCACGGCCCCAGCGGAGCGGGGGGTCTGGGCCTGGCCCATGCCGTCGCGGATCACCTTGCCGCCGCCGAATTTCACCTCATCGCCGTAGACGGTGAAGTCGCGCTCCACCTCCAGGATCAGCTCGGTGTCGGCGAGGCGCAGGCGATCGCCGGTGGTGGGGCCGTAGGTCTCGGCGTAGGCGCGGCGGGAGATCCGGTAGGGCATGGGTATTGGGGTGGCGGGGCCTAATCGAGGGGGCCGTTGATCAGGCCGTTGAAGCCGAAGACACGGCGCTCGCCGGCAAAGGGCACCAGGTGTACGTCGCGCTGGTCGCCCGGCTCGAAGCGGACTGCCGTGCCGGCGGGGATGTCGAGCCGCAGGCCGCGGGCGGCGTCGCGGTCGAACACCAGGGCGCCGTTGGCCTCGTGGAAGTGGAAGTGGGAGCCCACCTGCACGGGCCGATCGCCGGTGTTGGCGACTGAGAGGGTGGTGACGGGGCGGCCGGCATTGAGCTCCAGCTCACCGGGCTCGGGGATTAACTCACCAGGAATAAGGGGGCTCATTCGATGGAACCAGGAGCTCCTGGCAGAAGGGGGTTGGGCACGGCAGCAACGCTCATCTGATGGGGTCGTGGAGGGTGACGAGCTTGGTGCCATCGGGGAAGGTGGCCTCCATCTGCACCTCGCCGACCAACTCCGGCACCCCCTCCATCACCTGATCACGCTTGAGCCAGGTGCTGCCGTCGCGCATCAGCTCGGCCACGGATCGGCCGTCGCGGGCGCCTTCAAGGATCAGGAAGCTGAGCCAGGCCACGGCTTCCGGGTGGTTGAGCTTCAGGCCCCGCTTCAGCCGCCGTTCCGCCAGCAGGGCGGCGGTGACGACCAGCAGCTTGTCTTTCTCCTGGGGGGTGAGGTGCATGGAGGGGGGTGTGCCGCAGGCACTCTGGCAGCGGTGGGAAGGGGGGACTGGTTCAGGGGGAACGGTTCGTCCTCTGCCGAACCGTTGCAGTGATGAGGCGCTGCCCCAGCACTGGGCTCCTTGTCAGCCAAACGCCTGGATACCCAGCCGCCCACAGCCAGGGGGCAACCGTTGACGATTGACAGGCCAACCTCCAGGAGGTGATCGAGAGGCTGCTGGAGGATGGCGAAGCTTGCCGTCGTGACTGACGGTTGCGCTTCCCGCGGGTTTGCCGATCCGGTGCTGGCTGTCAGACGCTGATCGGCAACTGGGCTTTCACGGGCTCCGCCAGCAGCCGGGCCATGCCGCTCGGATCCTGGATGTCGAGGCAGAGCAGGGTGGGGCCGATGAACTCCAGGGTGTAGCCATCCCCCTCCACCACCAGGTCAGGGATGCCACGCAGGCTGGGATGGCGGAACAGGATCGCTCCGGTCTGGGGATCCAGCAGGCGCTCCATGCCCTTGAGTTGGACGGTCAGATGTTGGGAGAGATCCACCGACCGGTACCTCGGCGATTGAAGAGGGTGCGGGCGTCGCAGGGATAAGTGGTGACGACCGTACGTCCATCTTCTCTCAGGATCACCACCCAAGGTCGATCCTCCCATTGGATCACCAGGCCCCTGGCATCGGTGGTCACGTCCACAAAGGGCTCACCACTGCTTAGGGCCGCTTTCCAGCTGGCCAGGCGCTCGCCCTCTATGCCGTAGGTCTGGAGCTTGTCCGCAGCGTGAAGGGTGAGATCCAAGCGCTCAGCTCGGCAACACCCTGGGATTTTGCTGCAGCTTCGGCACCCCCTCCACCACAGTGCGGCCGTCGCGGGCCCCCTTCGAGGAGCTGAAAGCTGAGCCAGGCCACGGCTTCCGGGTGGTTCAGCTTCAGGCCGCGCTGCAAGCGCCGTTCCAACCGCAGGGCGGCGGTGACGACCAGCAGCTTGTCTTTCTCCTGGGGTGTGAGGTCAGCCCCTCTGGCAGCGGCGGGACGGGGGGACTGGTTCAGGGGGAACGGTTCGGGGGTGGGGGAGGTGGCGGAGATAGACGGATCCGCCTAAGTTGCCGTTTGAAAGAGCAGTTGGAGTCGAGATTCTTGAAGAGAGCAGGTCTCCCAGCTATCAGCAGAGAGGAGGCTTGGGAGCTTATGCGGGAAGCGGGGCGTCGCTTGAGAACCTTGCCGAATCCGCCAAATAAGAGTTATGCGCTATGAAGGGAGACATGTTAGACCGAAAACCGTATAGGCACCTAAACACACTACTAGCAAAAATAGAATATTCGGAAAGCGATTTCAGATACTTTCTGAGCGCAGACACACCTGTCACTCAGTTGGAGATTTTGGAGCAGCATGAATTCGAAGGTGTTTTGTACGTTAAGAATTCCCAAGAAAAGCGACCGCATTGGGCGCAGCTAGTAGATGAAGTTGTCGGCAGGGAAATAGACCAGCTTTCAAATAAGTCGAGTTCTGCAGTGCTGCTCATAAGGTTTAATGGCAAGGTACTCGCTTTTACCTTTGGCTATGGCCGATTTCTACTAAACGCCGGATGTTTCGAGCAGGACTTTGGGCTAAGAACGGCACTGAATACCCTTAGTCATCAGAGTTTACGCAGTGTTGATCTTCACACGCTTGAAGATCAACCAATCCAAAAGAAAACCCAAGCTACCCGCGGCTCGGAAGCCAGTGTATTCGGCATTGACATATTTCGGGATGTGCTTCGTGCAGTTACTGGTGCACCTAGAACGGGAGTCGGGTACAAAAATATTTCTGGAGGTGACGCGATTTATTCTTTTGGCCTGGATATGTTGGTAGCCGATATACCGCAAATTGCCGCAGATCTGCTAAGGTACTATGAACTAGAACTTTACAGAAGTTCCTTCGGCTGGGTCGACAATATCAGGCGCGTGAAAGATGCCGCGTCAATCTCATCATTGGATCAGTCATTGCTTGAAGCGGTGAAGGCCAGAGATGGCGATATCTTCGTAACATTGCCCGAGATCATTGAATGGGATTCGGTGCTTGGTTTCAGCTTCACTAGGTCAAAGCGTGAGCTATCCCCAACAATCGACACAAGCAAGTATCTTGAGAATATCGATCCAGGCTCTGTGTCTATCGAATCCATACGACGAGACCGTCTTTATGTCACCGATATACATGACAACCAGTTCGGTCACTCAATCTACAACTGTCTGTACTTTGAATTGGATGGCGCCAATACCAAAAATGTAATCTTTGGCGGTAGCTGGTACGAGGTCAATAAGTCCTTTATGAGAGGCATCGATGCCACGCTAGCTAGAATTGATCTCAGTGACATCCCATTTCCCAGCGTTGAGACCTGGGAGGAAGATGAAAAGAGCAAGATCGAGGCGGAAGGAAATTACAACGAGCGGGTAGCTGGCCAGTTGCGCTGCCACTTGTTGGATAAGAGGCTTGTAAAATGTTCGAAGACGACGTCGCCTATCGAACTATGCGATCTTCTGACGAATGAGAAACAGTTGATTCACGTCAAGCACCGAAAGGGCGGTTCGGCCGGACTAAGCCACCTATTTGCACAAGGCAGCGTATCAGCAGAGGCCATGCTCGGCGATAGGACGTTTAGAAAGGAAGCGAGGAAGGTGTTGCGCCGCGTTCATCCTGATGCTCATGACCTTGTTCCAATAGACGGATTAAAGAGTGCCGACTATGAAATTATATTTTTGATCCTCGGTGATGCTAATGACAGCGTTAAAGAGAACCTCCCATTCTTTAGCAAAGTTAACCTTGCACGTATATACGAGAATGTTTCGCAGAGAGGCTATGCGGTCAAGATAGCTGGAGCCGCAATGGTTGCGCGCAATTGCGCATAACAACTAGATCCAGAAGACGGGAGCGAGGGATGTTGTCTTGGCGAGAATTCCGGCCCACTTCTGATCTGGACCGTTATCCCGTCTATTTAGTCTACACTCTATAAAGATATTGGCACGCTGAAGGGGGGTGGCTTGACGAGGATAGTCTTTTGGAACGTGAACAGGTCGGACCTGACTGATCACGTCTGCTCAATTGCAGCCACAACAAATGCTGAAGTGATTATTCTCAATGAAAATTCCATCGAAAGTATAAATACCCTTTCTGCACTTCGAACAAGGGTATCAGAAGCCTTCTTCATTCCGAGAGCAGTCTCAGAGGATCGATTTCATTGCTTTTGCAGAAGTCCGGCTCTAAACTTGACGGAAGTTCATTCTGGATTCCGAACAAGCGTTCGAAAATTGTGGATCTCGAATCAGTTTGCTTTATTGGCATTGGTTCACGGTGTCGATATGCGGAACTATGATCCAGAAGCCCGCCAGTCATTCGCTCAGTCGGTAGCAACTGAGATGCAGTTAATTAAAGCGCAACACGCAACAAATAAATTAATTATACTAGGCGACTTCAACATGAATCCGTTTGATCGAGGCATGAATCTTGCTCCTTGCCTAAATGCAATGATGACAACTCAATGTGTGGCAGCAGGTACGCGACGACACCTTGGAGATGTCTACGATTTATACTACAATCCAATGTGGAGCCTGTTCGGCGACCGTACGCCTGGGCCAGCTGGCACGACCTACGACACCAGTAATCAAGGTCCATATGGATGGAACATGTTAGATCAAGTCATACTTAGCTATACATTGGTAGACCTTTTTGAAAAGGTCGAGATCTTGAGCGAAACAGGTGCTCATTCGCTTATCGATAAACACGGCCGGCCAGATTCTGTGCACGCGTCGGATCATTTGCCTATCCTGTTGACACTCCGCGAAGGTATCAATGTCTAGTTACTGGCCTAGCGATCTCGAATTGAGCGACACAGCCGCCCCCATGGATATTTTGCGAGATGCCAGTGAAGACTGGAAAGTCAATAGCCAAGGCTTGCTGGAACTGATCATGCAGTCAGCACAATCTAAGTCTGGCAACGACATGATTCTCGTGCATGCCAAACATATTCCCAGTAATCGGACTGCATCGCTGCTCGCAGTTGTCATGCGCCCTAATAACCCTTACCCCGCACGATTGCAGCCAAAGGAGGAAGACATGCCAGATTTCTTTAAAAAGACATACATTAAGCGAGGCATTGATGCCAGCCCATTGGGTCTCCACGGTACGCTCAGGTCAATTCAAGCTCTGCAACTCACGGAAACCAATAAGTGGGTAGCCGAAACACCTTCGGAATTCAGGGCTAAGCTGGCAGATGCGTTGAATCTGGGAGCAATGAAGAGCATCGTTCTGAATCTAGTTGCTTCTGACATACAGCCAGAAACCCATGATGAATCCGCGCAAGTCACCGATCTATCTGAAGACAGACTTGAAGATGGTGACGAGGCGGGATAACATTAAAATTCTGTGGACGGGCCAAGGTTTGGTCTGTTGGGTTGAGAAATACCTTGACCGCCTCTCATCTCGAGCGCTGCGTAGCCTCCCCCACCCTGGCCTGAGTGCATCTCCGCTCAGCCTTGCCCCGCTCATAACCCTGCTGGCATCCTGAGACGACAGAACTCCTCGTCGCGTTGACCATCGCCGCTGAGAACCCACTGAGCGACGTCAGCCCCGACGACGACCTCACCGACGAGTTCCTCGGCGCCCTCGAAGCCCTGGGCGGCTCAGCCGGTAACGGCCGCCTGCGGGAAACCCTGGAGTGGGACGAAGCCACCTACGAAGCGGTGAAGGAGGATCTGTTGAGCCGTCGGTTGATCGTGCCCGGCCGCGGTCGCGGCGGTTCGGTGGCCCTGGCGGATGAGTCGGCTGCGGAAGCTTCCGGCAACGGTGAGGCGGCCAGCAGGACCCCCCGCACTCGAGCCCCCAACGGTTCCCGCGCCGCCTCGGCCCCCAGCACCTTCGAGCAGGCGTTCCGCGCCATCGACGATTGTTTGCGCAAGGAGGCCGGCTGCGGCACCGAGCTCGACTACACCGAGCAGACCTCCTGGCTGCTGTTCCTCAAGTACCTCGACGGGCTCGAAGACGACCGGGCCGCTGTGGCCGCACTGGAGGGCCGCGCCTACACGCCCATCCTGGAGGAGGCCTACCGCTGGAACAACTGGGCGGCGCCGAAGAACGCCAGCGGCCAGCTGGATCACCACGCATCCCTCATCGGCGACGACCTGCGCGACTTCGTGAACGTGCGCCTGTTCCCTTATCTGAAGAGGTTTAAGGCACAAGCTAGTGAGCAGCCGAACACGATCGAGTACAAGATCGGCGAGATCTTCAGTGAATTGAGCAACAAGATCAGCAGCGGCTACAACCTGCGCGAAATCATCGATGTCATCGATGGCCTCCGCTTCCGCTCCCAGGCGGAGAAGCACGAGCTCTCGATGCTCTATGAGGAGAAGATCAAGCGCATGGGCAACGCCGGCCGCAACGGCGGTGAGTACTACACGCCCCGGCCGTTGATTCGCGCCATCGTGCAGGTGGTGAACCCCCAGATCGGCGAGTCGGTCTACGACCCTGCGGTGGGCTCGGCGGGCTTCCTGTGCGAAGCGTTCGAGTTCATGCGCAAGGGTGGCTCCACAGGGGCGGAGCTCAGCACCGCCGATCTGGACACGCTGCAGACCCGCACCTTCACGGGCAAGGAGAAGAAGAGCCTCGCCTATGTGATCGCGATCATGAACATGATCCTCCATGGCATCGAGGCGCCCAAGGTGTTGCACACCAACACCCTCACGGAAAACCTCAGCGATGTGCAGGAGCGCGACCGCTTTGATGTGATCCTCGCCAATCCGCCCTTCGGTGGCAGCGAACGCAAGGAGGTGCAGCAGAACTTCGAGATCCGCAGCGGCGAAACCGCTTTTTTGTTTCTGCAGCACATCATCCGCCTGCTGCGGGCCGGCGGCCGCGCCGGCGTGGTGATCAAGAACACGTTTCTTTCGAACACCGACAACGCCTCGGTGGCCCTGCGCCAGAAGCTGCTCACCGACTGCAACCTGCACACGGTGCTCGACTGCCCCGGCGGCACCTTCCAGGGGGCGGGGGTGAAAACGGTGGTGCTGTTCTTCGAGAAGGGCGCACCCACCCGCAAGGTGTGGTTCTACCAGCTCGATCCCGGTCGCAACCTGGGCAAGACCAACCCGCTCAACGACCGCGACCTGGCGGAGTTCGTGGAGCTGCAGAAGTCGTTTGCTGATTCGCCCAAGAGCTGGAGCGTGGCGGTGGACTCGATCGACCCACAGAGCTGGGATCTCTCGGTGAAGAACCCCCATGGGGGTGAGGCGGCGGCCCTGCGGAGCCCGCGGGAGATCCTGGCGGAGATTGCGGCGCTGGATGCGGAGAGTACGGAGGTGCTGGGGAGGATCAGGGCGTTGGTATGAAGGACGGGTGGAAAACCAAGACGCTTGATGAAGTCTGCGATTTCACTAATGGCCTATGGAAAGGCGAAAAGCCTCCACTCCTTGTTGTCGGCGTAATCAGGAATACCAACTTCACCAAGGAAGGCAAGCTGGATGATTCTGATATCGCCTTCATCGAAGTAGAAGCGAAGAAGTTTGAGAAGAGGCGGCTCCAGTTCGGGGACATTATCCTTGAAAAGTCTGGAGGCGGCCCGAAGCAGCCTGTCGGTCGGGTGGTTCTATTCGACAAGCAAGAAGGGGACTTTTCATTCAGCAATTTTACGGCAGCGCTACGTGTTCTTGATCCTGGTGAGGTTGACTTTCGCTATCTGCATAAACATCTGCATTGGACCTATCTGTCTGGAGTCACTGAGGGGATTCAGAGTCACTCAACTGGAATTCGTAATCTGAATGGCGACGCGTACAAGGCCATTGCATTCACTTATCCCCCACTCTCCGAACAGCAGCGAATCGTCGCCCTGCTCGACGAAGCGTTTGTGGGTCTCGCCACTGCCAAAGCCAACGCCGAACGGAACCTCCAGAACGCCCGTGCACTCTTTGAGAGTCATCTTCAATCCGTCTTCAGTCAGCGGGGGGAGGGCTGGGTGGAGACGACGCTCGACAAGATATCGACCAACCTCGACAGTAGGCGAGTTCCAATAACCAAGAACGTCCGAAGCAGTGGCGAGTATCCCTACTACGGTGCGTCAGGCATCGTTGATTACGTTGCGGACTATATTTTCGAGGGCGACAATCTGTTGGTTTCTGAAGACGGAGCGAATCTGGTGGCGAGATCGACGCCCATCGCATTCTCGGTAACCGGCAGATACTGGGTCAATAACCACGCACACATTCTACACTTTGAGAGCATGGCGACCCAGCGGTTCGTCGAGTTCTATTTAGAAAGTATCAAGCTTGATGAATTCATCACTGGCGCTGCACAGCCAAAGCTCAACCAGAGGGCGCTGAACGCGATTCCAATACCGATTCCGGAATCGGTTGAGGAGCAGGCAAGGATTGTCAATGGAGTTGAGTCACTTCAGGAAGAAACCCAACGCCTCACCCGCCTCTACGAGCGCAAACTCGCCGCCCTGGAGGAACTGAAGAAGTCCCTCCTGCACCAGGCGTTCAACGGCGAGCTCTGAGCCGTGGTGATCGTCACCACCGTGGGTGCCCCGGTGGGGAGTGCGTGAACTACGGGGAGCCGGAACCCAGGTCGATGGTGGTTCCCAGCGAGCGCAACCCGCAGCCGCCTCACCTTTCCCTGCTTGGGCAGAGCAGTTTTTCCTGCATCAGAAGCTCCGCTTTATCTGCATCAGAAGGTCAGTTTTTTCTGCATTAGAATTCCGGCATCTCCTGCATAGCTCGCCCCGCCATGGCCGCCAGCAACGCCTTGGCCTACCGCCCCCGCATCGCCGACGCCGAGTTGCGCGCCTGCCTGGGCTCCGCCGGAGCGGTGGTGATCGAGGGCCCCAAAGCCTGCGGCAAGACCCGCCTCGCCCAGCAGCTGGCCGCCTCCACGGTGCTGCTGGATGTGGACACCGCCGCCCGCCAGGCGCTGGCGGTGGATCCGGCCCTGGTGCTGGCGGGGCCCCGGCCGCGCCTGCTGGATGAGTGGCAGGTGGAGCCGGCGCTCTGGAACCAGGTGCGTCGAGCCGTGGATGCGGTAGAGGCGCCGGGGCAATTTCTGCTCACCGGTTCGGCGGTGCCGGCTGATGACGCTGAGCGTCACACCGGGGCCGGGCGCTTTTCATTTCTGCGGCTGCGGCCCATGAGCCTGACCGAAAGTGGCGCAGGCCACGGCGGTGCTTCGCTGGCGGCGCTGCTGGAGGGGGAGCCGCCGAGCTGCGCCGATCCAGGGCTGACGGTGGCGGATCTGGCCGAACTGGTGTGCCGCGGCGGCTGGCCGGCCCAGCTGGAGCGGCCCCTGGCGGCGGCCTCCCGGGCAGCCCGCGACTACCTGGAGCAGGTGCGCCAGGTGGACGTGCAGCGGGTGGATGGGCGGCGGCGGGATCCCCAGCGGTTGGGGGCCCTGCTGCGTTCCCTCGGCCGCAACGTGGCCACCGAGGTGAAGCTGTCCACCCTGGCGGCCGATGCCGGTGGTGCCGATGGGCCGCTCGACCCGCGCACCGTGGCCGACCACCTGCAGGCCCTGGAGCGGCTGATGGTGCTGGACAACCAGCCCGCCTGGCGGCCCCACCTGCGTTCCAAGGCGGCCCTGCGGCAGGCCCCCCGGCGCCATTTCTGCGACCCCTCCCTGGCGGTGGCGGCCCTCGGCGGCAGCCCCGATCGCCTGCTTAAGGATCTGGAGTGGCTGGGGTTGCTGTTCGAGTCGCTCGTCATCCGCGACCTGCGGGTGCTGGCCCAGGCGCTGGATGGCGAGGTGTTCCACTACCGCGATGAGTACGGCGTTGAGGTGGACGCGATCGTGCAGCTGCGCGATGGCCGTTGGGGCGCGATCGAGATCAAGCTCGGCCCGGGCCAGGTGGAGGCCGCCGCCGCCGGCCTGCAGCGCTTTCGCCAGCAGATCGATACGCGCCGCACAGGAGAACCGGCCTTTCTGGCGGTGGTCTGCGGCAGTGGTTACGGCTACCGGCGGGCGGATGGCATCGCCGTGGTGCCGATGGGGGCGCTGGGGGCGTGAGGCGCTGGGCCGCGCTGGCTGGTCTAGTCTGGTCTGGTTGAGCGACGTGCAGCCATGGTGTCCCGTCCCAGCCCTGGTCAGAGCAGGGGCCCGAGCCGTGTGGTGAACATGCTCGAAGCCAAGACCCACCTCTCGCGTCTGGTGGAGGCGATCGAAACCGGCGCCGAAGCCGAAGTGGTGATCGCCCGAAACGGTCGGCCCGTGGCACGGCTCACCAGCCTGCAGGCCCCTGAACGGCCCCGCCGGTTGGGCATCGCCCGGGGGCAGTTCGTGGCGCCCGCGTCCATTGATGGGGCCAACCCCCTGATCGCCGACCTGTTCGAGCAGGGGTGATGCGCCTGCTGCTCGATACCCACACCTTTTTCTGGGCCATCACCGATGACCCGAAGCTGGGGCCCCTCAGCCGTGAGCTAATCACCCACCAGGCCAGCGGAGTGTTCCTCAGCCATGTGTCGCTCTGGGAGATCGCGATCAAGCACGCCCTGGCCCGCAGTGCCATGCCCTTGTCGGCTCGCGAGGCCATCCCCTGGGCGGAGCAATCCGGCTTTGAGTTCCTCCCGATCGATCTGCCCCATCTGCTGGCGCTCGAACAGTTGCCCCTGCACCACCGCGATCCGTTTGACCGTCTGCTGGTGGCCCAGGCGATCAGCGGCCCGTTCACCCTGCTCAGTGCCGATGCGGCGTTCACCGCCTATGGCTGCCCGCTGCAGGATGCGCGCAGCTGAAGCAGGCAGAGCCAGGCCACCCACGCCAAACTGGCCCCATGAGCGCCACGGCCCGCCCCTCCAGCTATTCCTACGTGGTGGATGAGCCGCTGCTGCGCACGATCGCGGCCGAGATCCAGGTGGCGATTCCCGGCGCCGAGGTGCGCCTGTTCGGCTCCCGCGCCCGTGGCACCGAGCGGCCTGATTCCGATCTGGATCTGCTGGTGACCGTGCCTGATGAATGGTTGGCGGCCCATTCGCGGTTGGTGGAGACGGATGTCCTGGGCTGGAAGTTGGCCCATCACCGCCTGCCGATTGAGCTGTTGCTCTTCTCTGTCAGTGAAGTGGAGGAGCGGCGCCGTGGACGTCAGAACGTGATTGCCGAGGCGTTCCGCTATGGGCGCCGGCTGGATCCTGCGGAGCCCCTGCATGGCCCCGGCTGAAACAGCGGCCGGCTTTCTGCGCATCGCCCACCGCGACCTGCGCACAGCATCGGCGATGGCGGATGCTTCGCTCTTTGAGGAAGCCACCTGGGGATTTCATCTGCAGCAGGCGATCGAGAAGGCTCTGAAGGCCTGGCTGCTGTTTCAGATGCTGCGCGATCAGGGCGCCGCTGTTGAGCCCTTCGTTGGCCTCAGCCGCTTCACCCTGTTTGCCGTGGTGTGGCGCTACGACGAAGAACCGGATGTGGAACACCTCGACCGCACCGTCTGGAACCAGCTCTGTGCGGAGCTGCTCGATCACGTGGGCAGCCTGCTGCCATGAACGAGGCCGAAACCCGCGCCGAGCTGATCGATCCGCTGCTGGTGGCGGCCGGTTGGGGCGTGGTGGAGGGCAGCCGCATTCGCCGCGAGTTTCCGATTGCCCCCGGGCGCATCGAGGGCGGCGGCCGCCGCGGCAAGTCCCTCAGCGCCGACTACGTGCTCAGCTACCGCAACACCCTCCTGGCGGTGGTGGAGGCCAAGGCCGATTCCCTGCCGCTCACCGAAGGCGTGGGCCAGGCCAAGGAGTACGCCGCCAAACTCCAGCTGCGCTTCACCTACGCCAGCAACGGCAAGGGCATCTACGCCATCGACATGGACTCGGGCGAAGAAGGGGAGGCCGAAGGCTTCCCCAGCCCCCAGGAGTTGTGGCAGCGCACCTTCGCCGATGAGAACGCCTGGCGTGATCGCTTCGCCGCCATCCCCTACCCCGACAAGGGCGGCAGCTGGCAGATCCGCTTCTACCAGGAGATCGCCGTGAAGCGGGTGCTGGAGGCGATCGCCTCCGGCCGCGACCGCATCCTTTTGACGCTGGCCACCGGCACCGGCAAGACCTCGATCGCCTTCCAGATCCTCTGGAAGCTGTTTGCAGCCCGCTGGAACCTCTCCGGCGAACCCACGCGCCGGCCGCGCATCCTGTTTCTGGCCGATCGCAACAACCTCGCCGATCAGGCCTTCAACGACTTCACCGCCTTCGCCGCCTTCGAGGAGAACGCCCTGGCGCGGATCGAACCCGACGACCTGCGCAAGAAGGGTCGGGTGCCCACCAACGCCAGCGTCTTCCTCACCATCTTCCAGACCTTCATGAGCGGCCCGCCGGTGGACGGCAAGCCCTCCCCCTGGTTCGGCCAGTACCCCGCCGATTTCTTTGATTTCATCGTGATCGATGAATGCCACCGGGGCGGCGCCAACAACGAATCCACCTGGCGCGGCATCCTTGAGTTCTTCGCCCCCGCCGTGCAGCTGGGCCTCACCGCCACCCCCCGCCGCGCCGGCAACACCGACACCTACGCCTACTTCGGCGAGCCGGTCTACAGCTATTCGCTCAAGGAGGGCATCAACGACGGCTTCCTCACCCCCTTCCGCGTCAAGCAGATCACCACCACCCTCGACGAGTACGTCTACACCCCCGACGACACGGTGGTGGAAGGGGAGATCGAGGCCGGCAAGCTCTACAAGGAGGCCGACTTCAACAAGATCATCGAGATCCAGCAGCGGGAGCGCCAGCGGGTGGAGATCTTCATGGCTCAGATCGATCAGCGCCAGAAGGCGATCGTGTTCTGCGCCACCCAGGACCACGCCATGGCGATCCGCGACCTGATCAACCAGCTCAAGAGCAGCACGGATCCCAACTACTGCCAGCGGGTCACCGCCAACGACGGCGAGCTGGGCAACACCTGGCTGCGGGCCTTCCAGGACAACGAGAAGACGATCCCCACCATCCTCACCACGTCGCAGAAGCTCTCCACCGGCGTCGATGCCCGCAACGTGCGCACCATCGTTCTGCTGCGGCCGGTGAATTCGATGATCGAGTTCAAGCAGATCATCGGCCGCGGCACTCGCCTGTTCGATGGCAAGGACTACTTCACGATCTACGACTTCGTGAAGGCCCATCACCACTTCAGCGATCCGGAGTGGGATGGGGTGGTGGAGCCGGATGTGATCGAGCCCAAGGCTTTGGTTCCTGTTGGCGAACCCGAGCCGTCTAAGGAGGCAGACGAGGATCCAGAAGGGCCCAAACCGCGCCCCACCAAGGCCCGCATCAAGCTCGGCGATGGCAAGGAACGCTCGATCCAGCACATGCTGGTGACGTCCTTCTGGCATCCCGATGGCCGGCCGATGAGCTCCCAGCAGTTCATCGAGTTGCTCTACGGCCAGCTGCCGGAGTTCGTGAAGGATGAGGCCGAGCTGCGGCAGCTCTGGAGTGCACCCGACACCCGCCGCAAGCTGTTGCAGGGGCTGGAGGAGAAGGGCTTCGGCGCCGATCAGCTGGCGGAGATGCAGCGGATCATCGAGGCCGAGAACAGCGATCTGTTCGATGTGCTGGCCCATGTGGCCTATGCCCTGCCGCCCGTTCCCCGCCAGGAGCGGGCTGAGAACGCCCGCCTCTACATCCACTCCAAATTCACCAGCAAGCAGGAGGTGTTCCTCAACTTCGTGCTGCAGCACTACGTGAGCACCGGGGTGCAGGAACTGGCCACCGAGAAACTCACCCCCCTGCTGCAACTCCGCTACCAGAACTCAATCGCCGATGCCGTCGACGATCTGGGGCCGGCGGCGGAGATCGGCCAGGTGTTTGCGGGCTTTCAGCGGTATCTCTATGAGCCGGTGGGGTAGCGGGTGCGGCGGGGGGCACGGTGAACCCAGCCAATCGGTTCTAAACTGCCCCCAAGGCAAGGGTCTTGGATGGCGATCGAACTTTCCCGTGCCGAGCTCGACGCGCTCACCGTGCCGGAAAAGGTGCGGCTTCTTGAGCAGCTCTGGCAAAGCCTCTGCAGCGATCCTGCTGATGTCTCCTCACCTGAGTGGCACGCTGGGGTGCTGCGGGAACGTAGCGAGAGACTGGCCGATGGCAGGGCGACGCGAATCCCTTGGGCTGAGGCCAAGGCCCAGTTTGAGCAACTCGGCGGATGATCATCAGCATCTCTTCAGATGCTCTGAGAGATCTGGAGGAAGGTTTTTGGTTTTACGAGCAACAGGCTTCCGGTCTTGGGGGTTACTTCCGTAGTTGTTTGTTGGCCGATCTTGAATCCCTTGCTTACTACGGTGGGATTCATGGGCTTGTCCACGGGTTTCATCGAGCGTTGTCCAAGCGATTCCCTTTCTGCATTTACTACATCGTGGAAGCTGACGATTTAACTGTGGTCGCCGTTCTCGATGCCCGCAGGGATCCCCTGTGGACGCGTCAGCGCCTTGGTTGATGCCACCGTCGGCATCGACGTGGGCGGCGCCCGCAAGGGCTTCCATGCCGTGGCCCTCACCGGCGGCACCTACGCCGACCAGCTGGCCACCGGCGACGTGCAGGAGCTCGCCCATTGGTGCCGCTCGGTGGTGCGCGCCTCCGTGATCGCCATCGATGCCCCCTGTCGTTGGAGCCTTGATGGCCGAGCGCGCCCCTGCGAGAGGGAGCTGATGCAGAAGGGGATCTGGTGTTTTTCCTCCCCGTTGCGGGAGACGGCCTTGGATCACCCCACCATGTATTTCGAATGGATGTTGCGGGGGGAGAAGCTCTATCAGGCGCTGGAGGGCGGCTCACCGGAGCAGGCCTATCCCCTGGTGCGTTCCCTGCCCCACAGCGGCCGCGGCTGCTTCGAAACCTTCCCCCACGCCATCACCTGGCACCTGCGCGGTGGCCAGGCCCAGGCGGCCCAGAAGCGCATCCAGCGGCGGGAGCTGCTGGCGCAGGCGGGCATGGATCTGACGCCGTTGACCTCCATCGATCGGATTGATGCCGCCCTCTGTGCCCTCACCGCCCACCATGTGGCGTCCGGTGGGGAATGCGTGAGCTACGGGGAGCCGGAATCGGGGTGGATCGTGGTGCCCAGGGGTGTGGTGGCAGGAGTTCAGCGGTAGGAGGCCGCTGAAATAGCCGCCAATTCGTGACCGGATGGCCTTGGCGAAGTTTCGCCGGCTGAGGTGAACGCCACGCGGGGGGCTGTTTCGGCGATTGCTCTGCTGCTTTCAGCCGCCAGTCCCCGCCCTGGGGGGCTGAACCTGCCTTGATCGGTCGGTTTTGCTCCTTTCATGCCAGCGCCTCCCGTTGGCTGAGCAGATTGGCCAGGCGGATCAGGTTGTAGGCCACCACATGCAACCGAAACACCGCCCCCACACGGGATCGACCTCTGGCCTTGAGCTGCCGCAGGCCGGCGGCCTGTTTGATCCACCCAAACACCTGCTCGATTCGCTTCCTGGCGTTGATCGACTGGCTGTAGCCCTGGTGCCGAACAGTGCGGTCGTCGATGGCGGAGCGGCGACGGGCCTGGATGTTCTGGGCGACATGCGGCGTGATGCCTGAGATGCGCAGATCAGCGACGAAGTCTTTGGTGTCGTAGCCCTTGTCGGCTCCCAGTGTCTTCTGGTGCGCACCCGCAAGCGAACGGGCCATCTGCAGCGCTGCCGCCCGCTCGCCATAGCCGTCGGCTGGGGTCACCTCACTGGCCACCACCAGACCATGGCGGTTCTCCATGAGGCAATGGCCCAGGTAGCTGAGGAACGCTCCGGTGCTGTTCGACTTGCGGAACAGCCGGGCTTCTCCGTCGCTGCTGGAGCGATGGGTCTGGTTGGAGAGCAAGAGCCCTCTGAAATCTCCCTTGACCCTCTTCTTGCTCTTGGCAGGAACTGATCCGAACCCCTGGCCGCCACTGGGTGGTGGCTCATCATCAGTTCCATCGATCCGCTCGAGCGAGCTGTGGGAGGCCCAGGCCCGCAGCAGGGTGCCATCCACCGAGAAGTGCTCGGAACTCAGCAGTGGATTGACCTCAGGAGCAGCCAGCAGCAGCTCCAGGAACTTGGCCATGAGCTCCTCGTTCAGCAGCCGATCACGGTTCTTGGTGAATGTGGTGGCATGCCAGACGGGATCGTCGGGGTTGAGGCCGACAAACCAGCGGAAGAGCAGGTTGTAGTCGAGCTGCTCGATGAGCATCCGCTCGGAGCGGATGCTGTAGATCGCCTGCAGCAACAGGGCCAGAAGCAACTGCTCAGGAGGTATTGAGGGCCTGCCGCCCTCGGGGTACAGCCTGCAAAAGGTGGGGTTCAGCCGATCGAGCGCCTGATCCGCCAGCCGCCGTACCTGCCGCAGGGGATGGCCCTTGGGGATTCGATCCTCAGTGGAGACGTAGGAGAACAGAGGACCGGTCCGCTCCTGCTGGCCGCGCATCCGCTCAGTGCCGTTGGGCCATTCTCACGCGGCTTGGTTGGTTTTTCAGCAGCCTCCTAGCGCTTGCGCTTCTGCGCAGGCGAAGCCTTCTCGAAGAAAAGCACTGACCGCCGGTGCAGCGCTACCAGTGGGAGCAGCCCGGCGACATGATCCATGTCGACAACCAGCCGCAGGCTTCTCCGCAGGAGTGGCAGCTGGCCCGGTTCAATCGTGTTGGCCGCCGGATCACCGATGATCCACGCAAAGGAAGCTCCCGCGGAGTCGGCTACGAAAAGGTCCTTGTGGCCGTGGATGACGCCACTCGCCTGTCCTACGTTGAGGTGTTGGCTGACGAGTAGGGGCCGACCACCGTGGGCTTCCTGAGCCGGGCGATGGCCTGGCCTCACCCCCCAACAGGGGCTCGCTCAGCTGCAGGCATGAACAACCTGGTGGCAAACCACACCTAGCCGGCGCTGGTCAGCTCAAGGCCGATCAGATGCTGGCGAGGGCCGCGAGCAACTGATCCACTTCCGCCTCGGTGGTGGTGATGTGGGCGCAGGCCCGCAGGCAGGCGGGCTGATCGAGGCTGCGGATCCACAGCCCCCGCTCTCCCAGGGCCTTCACCACAGCGGCCGGGTCATGGCCCTCAAGGTGAAAACTCACCAGCCCTGCCGTGGGAGGGGTCGCCAGCACGGGCTTCACACCAGGCAGACCATTCAGGCCCCGCCAGAGGCGGCCGCTGCGCGCTTTGATCAGCTCCAGGCGCTGCTCAACCGGGCCCACCTGCTCCAGCAGCTCCAGGGAGCGCAACAGCCCGGCGAACAGTGGCACACAGGAGGTGGCCACCTCAAAGCGGCGACCATCCCGATGCCAGCCGCTGTACTCATCGGTTTCCTGGCGCAGGTTGCGCCAGCCGATCAAGGTGGGCTGGGCCTGCTCCAGCAGGCGTTCGGAGAGGGCGACGCCCCCGAGCCCCTCGGGCCCGCAGGCCCACTTGTGGCCGGTGAAGGCATAGATGTCGGCGGTACGAGCGGCCGGGCTGATCGCCAGGCTGCCGAAGGACTGGGCCGCATCCACCAGCAGCCAGGGGTGCCTGGGATGGGCGGCGAGGCGATCGGCCACCGCCGCAATCGGCATCTCCACGCCCGTGTTCCACAGCAGATGGGAGAGCACCACCAGGCGAGTGGAGGGGGTCAGGGCCCGCTCAAGGGCGCCGAGGGCCGCTTCTGGAGCACTGGCCCCCTCGGCCCCCACCAGCTTCTTGACAGCAAAGCTTCCCAGCTGGAGCCCCTGGCGACGGGCCAGTTCAGAGCAGGCGGCCACCACCCCGTGGTGCTCGCAGTCGCTGATCAGGATCTGATCGCCTGGCTCCCAGGGCAGGCCCCAGAGCGGCAGGACGCAGCCACTGCTGACGTTTTCGGTGAGCGCCAGGCGGTGGGGGGGCACGTCGCAAGCGGCCGAGAGCGTGTGTCGCAGCCTGGCGGTGAGCGTTTCCAGCCAGGGCCAGACGGCATTGGTGAAAGGCCCAAGTTCCTGAATCGTGGCGAAAGCCTCGCTGATCGCCTCCAGGGAGGGCGTGGGCAAGGGGCCCTGGCCTCCGTAGTTGAAGTAGGTCTTGTTCGCCAGGGCGGGCATCAGCGCCCGCAGCCGGTCTGTCGCAGCGGTGTTCAAGGGGTGGCCAGGGCGGGGAGCAAGCTGTTGCGTTGGCTCGCAGGGGGGCCGGAAACGACGAGTGAAGGGCTTGTTGAACAAGCCCGTCACATCTTCAAGGAAGGTTGGTCTCAACCCATCCCTGGCTGCGGGATACCGGCATGACGCTCGCACAACAAGGTGCGTTGCGTGGAACACCTCAGCCCTGGCATCAGATCAGCGAGGAGGCTTTCTCGCTGATGGAACTGATGGTTTTGGTGGCTGTGGCGGGGCTCAATCAGCATCGTCTGGGTTGGACCTGCCCTCAGGGGGCTTCGCTGCCTCAACTCAACGGCGCGAGCGCCCGGGCGATTCAGGATCACAGTGGCCAGCAACAGCGCCATGACATGCCGATGATCGCGCCCCCACGATCGCAACGGCTACGTCGCGTTCAAACGATTCAGCAGGATCTTCTTTCGAGCTGAGAGCGTTTGGTTGTGGGGTCCGTTGACGGAAGCAAAGGATCAGAAATCTGTTTGACAACAGATCGTCAATGACCAGTAGCCAAGCAAAACCGACCCTGGCCTCTCGATGGCCACGAAACAAATAGAAGCCATCAATGCTCCGTTTAAGTCATGCTTGGCGTTCCCTGGACCAAAAGGAAAGTCCAGGTCAATCTGTGGCTTGTTTCGCTGCCCGACGGGACAACTGGATTTAGAGCACCTGCCCCACCATCACAGCGGCCACGGCCGAGAACAGCGTGATCCCAAGGGCGGTGAGCGGGTTCTGACCCTGGGCCACCGCGAAGCTGGTGATCACTCCGGCCCCGATGCAGGCCACGGTCAGTTGCATGGCGATGGAAGGGCGTGTGTCCAAGGGGTCACAGGTCGAGTGGGCTGAAGCTAAGGGCCCTGGCCCGGATCGCCAGGGCCGAACCCCACGCTTCGTTACCCGGCGTTGGCTTTCGTTACGCCGCGCAATCTGGCCGGAGTCGATTTCAGGGATGGAGGGAGGCGGGCCTGGCCCGACCGCCGCTGGCCCATTGCTTGAGGGCCTCCAGCTGTTCCTTGGCCGTGCGCGCCAGGGGCACCAACTGGGCCGCCGCCACGATCAGGTCGGCTTCGCCAAACTCCCTGCCCTCACTGAAGGCCAGGTGCATCGCCTCCACCACCGTCTGCTCAAGCTCAGCGCCGGAGAAGCCTTCGCTGCGGTCCACCACCACCTCCAGCGGGATGGCATGGGCGGGCCGGCGGCGGCGCAGCTGCAGATCGAGGATCGCCAGGCGCTCGGCGGCATCCGGCAGGTCGAGCAGGAAGATCTCGTCGAAGCGGCCCTTGCGCATCAGTTCCCCCGGCAGGTTCTCCACCCCGTTGGCGGTCGCCACCACGAACACCGCTGAGGCCTTCTCCGCCATCCAGGTGAGCAGGCTGGCCAGCACCCGCTGGCTGGTGCCGCCGTCGCTGCGGCCGTCGCCTCCGAAGCCCTTGTCGATCTCGTCGATCCAGAGCACGCAGGGGGCCATGGCCTCGGCCCGTTGAATCATGTCGCGGGTGCGGGCCTCACTCGCCCCCACCAGCCCGGCGAACAGCCGGCCCACATCCAGTCTCAGCAGGGGCATCCCCCAGCCGTGGGCGATCGCCTTGGCCGTGAGCGACTTGCCCGTGCCCTGGGGGCCCACCAGCAGCACCCCCCTGGGCAGGGGCAGCCCATAGCGCTGGGCGTCGTCACTGAAGGCCTGGTGGCGGCGCTCCAGCCATTGCTTGAGGGCCTCGTGGCCGCCGATGTCGGCGGGGCTGGCGTCGCTGGGGCAGTACTCGAGCAGTTCGCTGCGGGCGATCGCCTGGCGTTTTTCCTCGAGGATCTCGGCCAGATCGTCACTGCTCAGGCGGCCGCGGCGGGCCAGGCCCCGGGCCGCCACCTGGCGGATGCGCTGCTCGCTCAGGCCGCTGCAGCTGTGGGTCAGCTGCTCCAGCTCGCCGGCCTCCAGGGGCTGTCCACTGGCCTGGGCGATGCTCAGGAGCAGCGCGCGGATCGCATCGGCCTCCGGCAGGGGCAGATCCAGCAGGGTGACGCACTCCTCGAGGTCGCGGGGCATTTGCCACTCGGCTGCCGTGATCACCACGGTGAGCGGGTGCTGGCGCAGGCTGACGAACAGATTGCGCAGCTTGCGGCAGATGGCGCCGTCCTCGCAGTAGCGGTGGAAGTCGTGCAGCAGCAGGATCGCTCCCTTCTCACCGCTGAAGCCATCGAGGCATTCCAGGGCCGCCAGGGGGTTGCGGGCGGCCTCGCCGTCGCGGTTGGGGAGCCCGCGCAGGCCGCCGATGAAATCCCAGCGCAGCAGCAGGCGCTGGCCCAGCCGCCGGGCCCCCTCAGCCAGCAGGGTGGCGATGCGCTCCTCTTCCGGGCTGCGGATCCAGAGGATCGGCGTGCGGGCGCGGATCAACAGATCCAGGTGGTCCGACCAGGCCTGGCCCATCACGCCTCAGGGCCGCTGCAGGCGTCGGAGGGCAGCCCAGCGCGGGTCGCCGCAGGGATCGGCGACCGGGCTGGCAGCGGGCTCCGGGCACTCCTCGGGCAGGTCAGGGCCTGGGCAGTCGAGGCCGCAGTCGTTGCGCAGGGGCAGTTGCAGGTGAAGCTGCTCGAACAGCCAGCGGGCCGGATCGAAGCTGCCCCTGGGATCGATGATGTCGCAGGGTGCCTCGGGATCAAGCTCCAGCACCTCAGGACACTCCGCCTCGGCGTCGCCCAACCAGATCAGTTCGTTGCTGTCGCTGGAGAGCGGATGGTTGTAGTGCTGCAGGCAGCGGTCGCAGCACAGGGTGACGATTGTTTCAGCCCGGCCGCGTACCTCGAGCACGGTGCCGCGATGGATGGCCTCCAGTTCCCCACGCACCGGGGTGAGGCTGGTGAGATCGTCCAGGGGTTGGTCCACGCTCCAGCGGCGGCCTTCGCCGAGGAGCCTGAGCTCCTGCAGGGGCACCGGCAGGAGCGTGGCGCTCACTTCTTGCCCTTGGGCTCGAAGGGCAGACGACCGCTGTCAGCGCCGGCCCCGGCGGTGGCGGCCACGGCCTGCTGGGCGATCTGCTGGTCGAGAATGGTCTGGAGGTTGTCCGGCAGGGCCTCACGGGTGAGCAGGAAGGTCTGCAGGGCCTGGAAGATGTTGGCCACCACCATGTAGAGCAGCACCCCGGCCGGCAGGGGGAAGAACAGGAACATCCCGGTGATCATCACCGGGGTGATCTTGTTGGCCGTGGCCTGCTGGGGGTTGGCCGGCATGCCCATGCCCGAGAGCACCTGGGAGGCCAGCAGGCTCAGGCCGAAGCCCGCCACCAGGATGGCGATGTCCCAGTTGATCGCGCCGTCGGTGTAGAAGCCCACCTGGCCTAGGGCCTTGATGAACAGGAAGCCGCTGCGGGCCGCCAGGCCGGGAATGGTGGCCTCCACGGTGGCATCGCCGGGGGCGAGGGCCTCGATCGTGCCGTCGGCGCTGACGCGCACCACCTCATCGCCCTTGCTCACCTTCCAACTGGGCTTGAAGCTGTCACCGTTGTCGACCCCGGCCAGCAGGGCGCTGAAGGCCTCACCGTCTTTGGTGCCGATCTGCACCTGTTGGCGGTCGCCCACCCCTAGCTTGGTGCCGGCAGGCAGGCTGGCGATCACCGGCACGTGCTTGGTCTCGGTGATGAAGATCGAGTGGCTGGCGCTGGCGAAGGGCTTGGTCTCAATCGCCGCGATCTCCTCTGCGGGCAGCACCTTGAGGTTGAGGGTGTAGGGCACATCGGCAAACGGTGAGCCGCGCAGGGTGGCAAAGAGCGCGAACAGGATCGGCATCTGCACCAGCAGAGGCAGACAGCCCGCGAGGGGGCTGCCGAACTCCTTCATCAGCTTGCCCAGTTCCTCCTGCTGCTTCTGGGGGTCGGAGGCGTAGCGGGTCTTGATTTCAGCCTGGCGCTTCTGCATCACCGGCTGGGCGATGCGCATGCGGCGGGCACTGCGGATCGAGCCGGCACTCAGCGGGAACAGGGCCAGCCGGATCACCACGGTCAGGGCAATGATCGCGAGCCCGTAGCTGGGCACCAATCCATAGAAGAAATCGAGGATCGGGAGCAGCAGGTTGTCGGAGATGTAGCCGATCACGGCGTCGGGGTCTTCAGAGGACAGGGTTCGATGGGGCCAGTGTGCATGAGCGCAGGCCGCTGTTGACGGGCCGCCTCAGGCGCTGGCGGCCTGGGGGTTGCCGAAACCGTTGGCGGCCGCGGGGGTGCGTGCCGCGATCCGCTCGTTGATGTAGGCCTCCACCTCGCGGAAGCGGGGCATGGCGCGCATCTCCAGCCGGGCGCCGTCGCTCAGCACCAACACCATGTCGCCCCAGAAGCCAAAGCCGCGAGGAATCGAGCGCACCTCCTTGATCTGGCCGTAGGCCACCTGGCTGCGGTCGCGGCCCATCCAGCCTCCTGTGACCGACACCCGGCGGCTGGTGATCCGAAAGCGCAGCCACAGGGCCCGGATGATCGCTCCCACCGTGAACGGGAGGCCGATCAGGGTGAGTCCGAACAGGAGATTGAAGCTCAGGTCACCCCGGGCGGGCCCCCCTTCGTAGAACAGCGTTTCGGCGCTGGTCAGGGCTGTGCTGGTGTCGGGGGTCATGGGCGCAGTCCAGCTTTCTGCAGAAGCATGGAACATTCTCCCAGTAGGACGCCATCGGCCACCTCGGCGCTCCCCGGCTTGAGGCTCAGCAGAATCCAGCGGGCCGGCTGCTCGGGAGCCTGGGATCGACAGACCAGCCGCAGGTGGTCGTGAAGCAGGCGCCGCAGGCGGTTGCGCTGCACCGAGCGCTTGCTCACCTTGCTACTGATCACCACGGCGCAGCGGCAGGGGCTCGGCACCTGCCGTCGCAGTTCGTTCCTGAGCAGCTCATCCCGGGGCGCCATGGTGCGCAGCACCATCCATTGGCCGTGCTGGCGCACCCCCTGCTGGTAGAGGTGATCGAACACGAAACGGCCCCTCAGCCGATGTTCCCTGGGCAGGACCATGGCTGCGGGGCCGTTGGGTGTAACCGTTTCGGACGGATCAGACCGCCAGGCGGGCCCGGCCGCGGCGACGGCGGGTGCGGATCACGCGCCGGCCCGTGTGGCTGCGCATGCGCACACGGAAGCCCGAGACCCGCTTGCGCTTACGGCTGGTTCCTTCGAGGGTCCGCTTGGTCATGACTCAGGCTCTGCTGCTGTTTCGGCTTGATCGACCAACCTATCAGTCGGCGACGTCAGTTCGAGGGATCGATCTGAATGATCCAGCTGCCGAGGTAGCCCGCCATCGGAACGTCGCCAGGGGCCTGGGCGAGGGCATTGAACTGGTACATCCCGATGTTGAACGGGTTGAACAGGTTGAGATACACCCCGATGGTCTTGTCATCGGGAACAGGAGTGTTGGGGAAGATCTCGATGGCCCGACCACCCTTGGCAATCTCCACCACGGCAGGAATCTCCTTCAGGCAGCGCGTGCGGGAGAGCATGCCACCTTCCTTCATCACGCAGAGCTTGACGTCCTTGGGATCGATCTTCACATCAAAGGTTTCGGGGATGGTGATGCTCAGTTTGAGGATGGCGGTCTTGCGGTCCTTCGGTTTGAGGATCAGGTAGTACTCCGAACGCTTCAGCCGCGTGGTGTCGGTCATGAAGAAGTAGAGCTTGCGGTAATCCCGGTTGTTGTCCCAGCGGAACTCCAGCAGGCTGGGGGTGCCCTGGGCCCGGGCCGGGGCGGGAGCGGCGCCTTCCAGCAGGGCCGTGCCACCGGCCACCGTCAGGCCGCCCAGCACGGTGGCACCGGCTGTGGCGGCGGCGATGGCCAGAGGGCGCCGCAGGACGGCAAACAGAGAGGTCATGGTGGTGAGGAGAGGCGGGCACCTTGACGGTGCGCCAACGCTTGGATTCTGGTCAGCATGGGAGATCGACTGCTCCACGGGTGGGCGGCAGTGGAGCTGTCAGTTGTGACCAGATCGGTCTGGTCGCAGCTGAGCTGCCTCCCGCAGGTACAGGTGGACCAAGGGTTGGTCACGCTCCATCCAGGCGTGGGCCAACAGCCGGATGCAGCGGGGCAGGTCGCCTGCCACGGTCATCTGCTGACAGTCCAGCAGGGCGACGGCGTCCCAGCCGGCCTGCTGCCGGGCCACCGCCGCTGGAAAGCAGGCATCCAGATCCGAGGTGCAGCTGAAGGTGACCGAGAGCATGCGCTCTCCCTGCAGTTGATTGCGCTCGATCAGGGCACCGATCAACTCCGCCACCGCCTCGGCGATGGCCTCGGCGCTGTTGGCGCTGGCGGTGGTGGCCCCCCGCAGGGCCCGCAGGGCCAGGGTTTCGCTCATGGGCGGTAGAGCCAGAGGGGTTGGCCGCCCCAGGCCAGCTCCAGGCTGAGGGCCGCCCGCAGCTCACCCCAGAGGGCTTGGCCAGGGATCAGGCCCCCCAGGCCCTTGCGCGGCTTGCCGAAGGTCACAGGACGGGTCTTCTCCTCATCGAGATCGGCCAGGCGGGCCGCCAGCCGCCGGGCAGCTTCCTCATCCCCCAGCTCGTCCACCAGGCCCAGCTCCCTGGCCTGGGCTCCGCTGAACACGCGCCCGTCGGCGAAGCCCCGCACCACCTCCTCGCTGAGGCTGCGGCCCTCGGCCACGGCCGTGACGAACTGGCCGTAGCTCGAATCGATCAGGGCCTGAAGCAGGCCCCGTTCCCCCTCGGTCAGGGCCCGATCGGGGGACAGGATGTCCTTGTAGAGACCGCTCTTGACCGTCTCGAAGCTGATGCCGATGCGCTCCAGCAGCTTCGAGAGGTTGTTGCCCCGCAGGATCACGCCGATGGAGCCTGTGATCGTGCCCGGGTTGGCGACAATTCGATCCGCCGCCACCCCCACGTAGACGCCGCCGGAAGCGGAGATGTTGCCGAAGCTGGCCACCACCTTGCAGCCCTTGGAGCGCAGGCGCACCAGGGCGGAATGGATCTCCTGGCTGTCGCCCACGGTGCCCCCGGGGCTGTCGATGCGTAGCAGCAGGGCGGGGAATTCCCGCTCCTCCACTTGCCGCAGGGCCTTGAGCACCCGCTCCCGGGTGGCGCCGGTGATCGCTCCTGCGATGACGATCCGGGCCAGCTTGCGGCGGGACTTGCGGCGCCAGGGCCAGGACATGAAACGCGGTGCAGAGTCGCTGGATCTTAAAAAGGGGGTCTCAACTCTGCCCGATGCCCTCTTTGCCGCGCTGGCTTCTGATGCTGTTGCCCTTTGCGCTCTGGGGCACGGCGATGGCGGCGATGAAACCCCTGCTGGCGGGCGCCGGTCCGCTCACCCTGGCCTGGATGCGCCTGGTGCCCGCTGGCCTGCTGGTGCTGCTGGCCGCTGCCCTGCTGGGCCGCTCCCTGCGCGTCGAGCGCAGGGACCTGGGCTGGCTGCTGCTGTTCGCCGCCGTTGACGCCACCCTGTTTCAGGGGCTGCTGGCCGTGGGCTTGGGTCGCACCGGTGCCGGCCTGGGGTCGGTGTTGATCGATTCCCAGCCCCTGGTGGTCGCGCTGCTGGCCCGCAGCCTGTTCGCTGAGGCGATCAATCCCGTGGGCTGGCTCGGCCTGCTGCTGGGGGTGCTGGGCATCGTCTGTCTGGGACTGCCCGCGCCGCTGTTGCAGCACTGGTGGCTGGAGGCCCCATCCAGCCTCGGGGCCCGCGCCTGGAGCCATGGCGAACTCTGGATGCTGGGGGCGGCCCTGGCCATGGCCTTCGGCACCGTGATCAGCCGCTACGCCTGCCGCTCCAGCGATCCTGTGGCGATCACAGGTTGGCACATGCTCCTGGGGGGGGTGCCCCTGCTGCTCGGTTCGGCCCTGGCCCCGCTGCTCTGGAGCGGCGCCCCCCCGTTCTGGCCCCAGTGGAGTGCCCAGGACTGGGGCCTGATGGCCTACGCCAGCGTCTTCGGCAGCGCCCTGGCCTACGGGCTGTTCTTCCTGTTCGCCAGCCGTGGGGACCTCACCGGCTTCACTTCTCTCACCTTCCTCACCCCCCTGTTTGCGCTGCTGTGCGGCCAGGTGCTGCTGGCGGAGGAGCTGAGGCCCCTGCAGTGGCTGGGGGCGGCGGTGGCCCTGGTCTCCGTGCTCTTGATCAACCGGCGCCAGCAGCTCTGGGAGCGCGCAAGCGATGGGGGCTGAGGCGCTGCGGCTGCTGGTGGTCAGCACCCCGGTCGGCGCCCTCGGCAGCGGCAGGGGTGGCGGGGTGGAGCTCACCCTTGCCAGCCTGGTGGCAGGGCTTCTGGAGCGCGGCCACCGCCTCACCGTGCTGGCGGGGGAGGGCTCGCGGCTGCCCCCAGGCTGCGAGCGCGCTCGCCTCTGGACCTGCCCCGGCGTGGACCAGCCCAGCTGGCAGCACCAGCACCGGAAGGCCCCCATCGTGATGCCTGCGCAGGCCCTGTTGCCGCGACTGTGGCAGCGGGCCACGGCGGAGCAAGCCGGCTTCGATGCCCTGATCAACCTGGCCTACGACTGGCTGCCGTTCTGGCTGACGCCCCAGTTGCCCGTCCCCCTGCTGCACCTGGTGAGCATGGGCTCGGTGGCGGAGGTCATGGATGCGGTGATCGCCGATGTGGCCCGCTGGGATCAGCGCCGGCTGGCCTTTCACACCCGGTCCCAGGCCGATGATTTCGACCTCTGCGATCCGCCGGTGCTGGTGGGCAACGGCTTCGATCTGGAGGCCTACGGCTTCTGCGCCGAACCCGAGCCCCTGCTGGGCTGGGTGGGCCGGATCGCCCCGGAGAAGGGGCTTGAGGACGCGGCCAGGGCGGCAGCCCTGCTGGGGCGGCGCCTGGCGGTGTGGGGGCTTGTGGAGGATCCCGCCTATGCCGCCGCCGTGGAGGCCTCAGTACCGTCCGGCACCCTGGACTGGAGAGGGTTCCAGCCCACGTCCCAGCTCCAGGCGCAGCTGGGACGCTGTGCGGCGCTGCTCAACACCCCGAAGTGGAACGAGGCCTTCGGCAATGTGGTGGTGGAGGCGATGGCCTGCGGCGTGCCCGTGGTGGCTTACCGCCGCGGCGGTCCTGGGGAGCTGGTGCAGCCGGGGATCAATGGGCTGCTGGTCCCCCCCGACGACGTGACCGCCCTGGCGGAGGCGGTGGCCAAAGCCGAGGGCCTCGATCGCCAGGCCTGCCGAGCCTGGGTGGAGGGCACCTGCTCCAGGGCCGCCTTCGCGGAGCGCATGGAGTTTTGGCTGCTATCAGTCCTCGGGCGGTCGCAGGCGTGACACCGGTCTGGGAATAAGTTCGTTTGCCGTGTTTCGCCTCGCGTGATTCCAGAGCGTCCTTCCCGCCTGAGCAGCGGCGTGGTGCTGGGCCTCACCGTGGCGCTTGGGGTGCTCCTGTTCCTGCGGGGGCTGGGCGATTCGGGGCTGGTGGATGAGACCCCGCCCCTGTTTGCCGCCGCTGCCCGGGCCATGGCCGAGACCGGCGACTGGCTCACTCCCGCCGTCAACGGCCTGCCCCGCTACGACAAGCCGCCATTGGTGTACTGGGCAATGGCGCTGGGCTACCTGCTGCCCGGCCAGCTGCACTGGAACCCCCTCGGCACCTGGGCCGCCAACCTGCCCTCGGCCCTGGCCTCGATCGCCGTGATGGTGGCGCTGGCCTTCACCCTGCTGCGCTGGCCCCAGCCGGCCGGATCGGCTCAGCGGCCCCCGCGCTGGCCCGCCCTGACGGCCCTGGCGGCGCCCCTGGCCTTCGCCCTTTCGCCCCTGGTCATCCTCTGGGGGCGCATCGGAGTCAGTGATGCCCTGTTCACCGCCTGCGTCGCCCTCACCCAGCTGCTGTTCTGGCAGGCCCACGCCGATCCGCGCCGCCCCTGGTGGAGCCCCTGGCCAGCGCTGGGGCTGGCGGTGCTGGCCAAGGGGCCCCTGGCCGTGGTGCTGGCGGGTCTCACCTTGCTCGCCTTCGGACTGCACCAGGGCAACCTTGGCGCCCTGGTGGGGCGCTTCCGCCCCCTGCGGGGCCTGGCGATCACCGCCCTGGTGGCGGTTCCCTGGTTCGCCGCCGTGCTGGTCGTCGAAGGCAAGCCCTTCTGGGACAGCTTTTTCGGGTACCACAACCTGCAGCGGTTCAGCTCGGTGGTGAACCAGCACCTGCAGCCCTGGTGGTACTTCGGCCCGGTGCTGGTGGTGGCCAGCCTGCCGTTCACGCCCCTGCTGCTGCTGGGCCTGGGGCGAGCCCTGGGGCGCCCCCGAGGCGCGCGCCTGCCGGCCCACAGCCTTGGGTCTTTCGCCGCCTGCTGGCTGCTCGTGGTGCTGGCCTTCTTCACCATTTCAGCCACGAAGCTGCCCAGCTACTGGCTGCCGGCCACCCCGGCCGCGGCCCTGCTGATCGCCCTGGCGGCCCAGGGCGCCGATCAGCCGGCCCCCCCGGGGACTTCAAGGCAGGCGCCGGATCGCCCCCTGGCCTGGGCCCGGGCCCTGACGCTGCTTCTGGGAGCGTTGCTGGCCGCGGCCCTCTGGGCCTCCCCCGGCTGGGTGCCGTTGATCAACGATCCGGAGATGCCCACCCTGCCCGCTGAACTGCTGGCCAGTGGGCTGGTGCTGCGGGCGGCCTTCTGCTTCTCGCTGCTGGTGGTGCTGGGCCTGGTGCTCTGGCGCTGGCCCAGGCGCCCCCCGGGCTGGCTGCTGGCCGTGCAGTTGCCGCTGGTGCTGTTCCAGGCCGTGGCTGTGCTGCCGATGTGGAGCCTTGGGGATGGGGTGCGGCAGCGGCCGGTGCGGGAGATCGCTTCCGAGCTGGTGCGCCAGCGACGGCCGAGTGAATCGGTGGCGATGGTGGGGATCCTGAAGCCGTCATTGCATTACTACAGCCGTCGGGTGGTGCTCTACGAGGGCCGCTCGCCGGGAGCTCTGGTCAACCTCAACGACCGGCTGCTCCACGAACGCCGCCGCGGCCAGGCCCCCACCCGCCTCGATCAGGCGCCCACGGTGCTGGTGGTGATCGACGACACCACCTCCCAGAAGCCCTATTGGCAGGGGTTGGGGGCCGAGGAACTGGCCCGCATTGGCCTCTACAAGCTCTGGCGCCTGGATCGGCGCCGCCTCGACGAGCGGGCCCGGGGGCTGATCAGCGGAGGCCAGGCCCGCATCCAGTGGCGGGATCCCCGACCGGAGCGCTACTGAGCTTCGCCGGAGCTCTCCTGGGGCTGGCGCCGGCAGAAGCTGCAGTGCCCCCAGCGCTGGATTTCGCCGCCAGGGGAGGGGCGACCGCAGTCGGGGCAGGGGCCCATGCCATGCACATCCACCCGGCTGGGGTGGACGGCCCAGGTGGCCGCTTCCTCCTCGGCGCCGGGGGTGAAGGGGGCGGGGGGCTGGATCTGCTGGAAGCGGAGGTCGCGCACGGTGAAACCAGCCCCGCGCAGGGCCCCTAACAGCTGATGCCGGTTGTAGCGAAGGCCCTGCAGCCACTGGGGGTGGCTGGCCCCCACGGTGAGCAAACCGCCGCGGAAGCTCATCGGGCGGCAGTGGGGAGCCAGCTGGGGGCCGGCGATGCGTGGCCAGGCCTGCCACAGGGCCGCCAGGCCCCCTTCCCGCTGCCACTCCTGCTGGAGACGCGCCAGGCAGTCGCCGAGGGCGGCGGCGGGGGGGCGCGGGGGCGCCATCAGCAGCGACAGGTTGCCGATGCGTCGGGTCTGCTCGGAGCGGGCGCGGGCCATGGCCCAAGGTTAGGTGCGGGCAACCGGCCCAGCCCGGACAGTTTTTGGCTCGGCGCAGCCGCTAGCCTCCGGAACGCTCCAACATTGATTCATGGGCTTCTTCGATCGGTTGAGCCGTCTGCTGCGCGCCAACCTCAACGACCTGGTGAGCAAGGCCGAAGACCCCGGGAAGATCCTGGATCAATCGGTGGCCGACATGCAGGCCGACCTGGTGAAGCTGCGCACGGCCGTGGCCACCGCCATCGCCAGCCAGAAGCGCATTCAGAACCAGGCCGAGCAGGCCGAGTCCCAGTCCAAGACATGGTACGAGCGGGCCGAACTGGCGCTCAAGAAAGGTGAAGAGGATCTGGCCCGCGAAGCGCTCAGCCGTCGCAAGACCTACCAGGACACCGCCACCGCTCTGAACGCCCAGCTCAATGGCCAGGCCGGCCAGGTGGAGACCCTCAAGAAAAGCCTTCTGGCCCTCGAGGGCAAGATCGCCGAGGCCAAGACCAAAAAGGACATGCTCAAGGCCCGCTCCCAGGCCGCCCAGGCCCAGGAGCAGCTCCAGAGCGCCGTCAGTGGCCTGGGCACCAATTCCGCCATGGCCGCCTTCGAGCAGATGGAGGAGAAGGTGCTGCAGCAGGAGGCCCGCAGCCAGGCGGCCGCCGAGCTGGCCGGCGCCGATCTGGAGAGCCAGTTCGCCTCCCTCGAGGGCGGCAGCGATGTGGACGACGAACTGGCCGCCCTCAAGAATCGCCTCGAGGGCGGTGCGGCTGCCATCCCCCTGCCGGCGGCCGATGCCCCGCTGCCCAAGCTTGAGCCCGCCAAGGCGGCCCAGGTGGATGCGGAGCTCGAAGACCTCAAGCGCTCGATCGACAAGCTCTGATCGCGCCATCAGAGCGGCGAGCCTGGTCTGGGCATCGGCTCGGACCACGCCCACGCATCCATACAATCGGCCCAGCTTCCGTTCGCCGCCGTGGCCGTCGCCGAGTTCACCGATGCCAACTTCCAGGCCGCCGTGCTCGATCAGCCCGGTGCGGTGCTTGTCGATGTCTGGGCCTCCTGGTGCGGTCCCTGCCGCCTGATGGCGCCGTTGATGGACTGGGCCGCTAACACCTATGCAGGCACCTTGAGCGTCGGCAAGCTGGAATCCGATGCCAATCCCTTCAGCCGCGATGGCCAGAAGGTGCAGGGACTGCCCACCTTGATTCTCTACCGGGCAGGCGCCGAGGTGGCCCGCCACGAGGGCGCCATGGCCAAACCCCAGTTGCAGGCGTTCCTGGATGCACACCTCTGAGCGGCTGAGGCGGCTCGGCAGCGGCGTCTTCGCCCGCAACGACCAGCGCAAGGCGGCCTACGTCGATCGCCTGGCCGCGGGGCCTGTGGATGGCAGGCCCCTGGCGCCGTTGCTGGATCTTTCGCTCGGCTCCACCGACCTCCAACCCCCGCCAGGGGCGATCGCCGCCATCACGGAAGCCCTGCGGCAGCCCGTCAGTTCCAGTTACTGCCTGCATGCCGCCACCGGGCCCTTCAGGGAGGCGGTGGCTGCCTGGGCGCACAGGCGCTTCGACGTGGCGGTGGATCCGGAGAGGGAGGTGCTGCTGCTGGTGGGCTCCCAGGAGGGCACCGCCCACCTGCCCCTGGCGGTGCTCAATCCAGGCGATGCAGCTCTGCTGCTGGATCCCTACTACCCCTCCCACCTGGGCGGCCTGCATCTCGCCTCGGCCGAGCCCCGCTTCCTGCCGCTGAGGCCGGAGCAAGGCTGGCGCCCCAACTTCGAACAGATTCCCACCAGCGCCTGGGACCAGCTCAAGCTGATGGTGCTGGGCTTTCCCCATAACCCCACGGCCACCGCGGGCCAGCAGGCGTGGGTGGATGAGGCGGCGGCGAGGGCGGTGCGCCATGGGCTGGTGTTCGCCCACGACAACCCGTACGTCGATCTGGTGCTTGAGGGAGAGGCCCCGGCGCTGCTGCGCAGCCCGCTTTGGCGCCAGTGCGGGATCGAATTCTTCTCCTTCTCCAAGGGCTGGTGCCTGGGGGGCTACCGGCTGGCCTTCGCCATCGGCGCCGAACCGTTGATCACGGCCCTGCGCCAGGTGAAGGCCGTGGTGGACTTCAACCAGTCGTTGGCCCTCCAGGCCGGGGCGATCGCCGCCCTGGAGCAGGCTCCCGAGTGGCCGGCCCGGCTGCTGGACACCTACCGCCAACGGCGTGACGCCATGGCGAACGCCCTGGAGCGCCACGGCTGGCCGGTGCAACGGCCCCAGATGGCGCTCTACCTCTGGTTGAAGCTGCCACCGCAGGCCAGGGCCGCCGGCCTCGATTCCGAACGCTTCTGCGGCCATCTGCTCGAGGCCACCGGCGTGGCCCTCACCCCTGGCAACGGTTTCGGGGCCCAGGGGGAGGGCTGGCAGCGGCTGGCGCTGGTTCATCCTGCGACGGAGCTGGAGGCGGGTGCCGAGCGCATCGGCGCTTGGCTGTCCAGTCTGTGACTGGCTTGGGCAGCCCTTGATCGGGCGCATCGCCGCCGCACGGCTCCGGCTGCTCAAGAATGCCGGCCCGGGACTTCCCTGGCAACTGACATGGCGAGCGGTCTGCGCCAGCACAGAATTGGAGCTGGAGCGCTCCTTGCTGGCTGGGGCTGCCGCCCCTTTGGCCGTGCTGGCGGGCCATCAGCGCTTTGGCCACGGTCAACAGGGCCGGCCCTGGCAGGCCCCGCATGGGGGCGTCTGGATCAGCGCCGCCCTGCCCTGGCCAGCCTACGGCGACGGCACGGCGGCCCTGGGGCTGGCGGTGGCGGTGGGGTTGGCGTTGCAGCTTGAAGAACTCGGCCTGGAGCCGCGCCTCAAGTGGCCCAACGACCTGCTGGTGCGGGGCGCCAAGGTGGCCGGTCTGTTGCCCCGGCTGCGTCGCCGCGGGGAGCGCATCCGCTGGGCCCAGGTGGGCCTGGGTCTCAATGGACACAATCCCGTGCCGCCGGGGGGGCTGGCCCTGGCCCGTGCCCTGGGCCGGCGCCGCCTCGACACCGCCGCCCTCGCCGCCCGGGCGCTGCTGGCCCTGGAGTGGGCCGCCGCCCACGCCCTGGCCCCTGAACGGGTGCGTCGGGAGGCGGAGGGGCGCCTGCTGCTGCCGGAGACTCCCGTGCCCTTCGAAGGGGAGTTGTGGCGGGCCACCGGCCTGGCGAGTGATGGGGCCCTGGAGCTGGTCCGCGGCCCGCGGCGGGCCCAACTGCGGCGCTGTTTCTAAACTGCCCCGATCCATAGGCCGTCCAACCATTGCCCCGAGCGCGCTCCCTGGCTCTGTTCGCTCTGGCTGCCGTCGCGCCCCTTGGTGCCTTGCCCCTGGCCTGGGCCCAGCAGGAGCTGACTACTCCGGGGCCTGTGGCACCCGCTCCAGTGGCGAGCCCAGGCCCCCTGCTGCCTCCCCCCTCGGTGCCGCCGCCCCTGCCACCGCAGCGGGCCCCCGTTTCCGGCGCCGTGCCGGAGCCGCTGCGCCCCAGCACCGGCCAGTGGTCCGGGGCGGAGACGGCACCCCGCCGCTTCGATCAATCGCTCGATGACCTGGTGCGCGAGGGGGTAGTGACCCCATCGGAGCGCGCCCAGCTGCGCCAGGGTTCGATTCAGGTGCCGATCGATGTGCCCGCCCACCAGCAGGCCTGTCGCAGCGGCGCCCTTTCCGAGCAGGAGTGCCGCTCCGGGTTGGCGATTCGCTGGCGCAGCCGCAACGGTGAGACAGGCCTGGCCGGGGCCGCTGGGCTCGAGCGGATCGGTCCCGACGGGGTGCCCCTGCCGCCGATCACCGTGCCGGTGTCCGCCCTGCTCGCGGGCAGCGGTGGCAGCTTCAACCTGGCCCAGGTGTTCGGGGTCACCCCCCGGCCAGCGCCGCTGATCGGCAACGGCAACCGCCTGTTGCTGTTCCCGATCATCGGATCCGCCCTGACCACGAGCAACTTCGGCTGGCGCCTGCATCCGGTGCTGGGCAGCTGGCTCATGCATGCCGGCCGTGACCTGGCTGCCCCGGAGGGCACCCCCGTGGTGGCGGCCCTGAGCGGAAGGGTGGTCAGCAGCGGCCTGGCCGGGGGCTACGGCATCGCCGTGGAGCTCGAGCACCAGCGCCCCACCCGCCGCACCCTCTACGGCCATCTCTCGGAGATCTACGTCAAGGAGGGGGACTGGGTGCGCCAGGGGGAAGTGATCGCCCGGGTGGGCAGCACGGGCCTGAGCACAGGCCCGCACCTGCACTTCGAGCTGCGCCTCCCCCAGGACGGCGGCTGGGTGGCGGTGGATCCGGGCGAACTCGACCCGGGCAAGGGTTCCGCCGGCAGCGATGCGATCGCCCTGCTGATGGGGCAGCTGCTGCAGACCCTGGAGCGGCCCAAGGCCGTTGCGCCCCAGGCCAAGGCGGGTTGAAGCCGGGGCCCTAGCCGGCGATGCGGCCGTCCCGGAAGTGGACGATGCGCTGGGCTCGGGCCGCCACATCGTCTTCGTGGGTGACGATCACCACGGTGATTCCCTGGTCATGGAGCTCATCGAGGATCCCCAGCACCTCGGCCGTGGTGCGTGAATCAAGGGCGCCGGTGGGTTCATCCGCCAGCAGCATCGCCGGGTGGTTGATGATTGCCCGGGCGATCGCCACCCGCTGCTGCTGGCCGCCGGAGAGCTGGTTGGGCTTGTTCTGCAGTCGTGCCCCCAGTCCGACGCGCTCCAGCGCTTCTCTGGCCCTCTGAGCCCGTTGCTCGGGTCCCACGCCGGCATAGATCATCGGCAACATCACATTTTCCAGGGCGCTCATGTGCGCCAGCAGATGGAACTGCTGGAACACGAAGCCCAGTTCCCTGTTGCGCAACGCCGCCAGTTCGTCGTCGTCGAGATCATTGACGGCCACGCCATTGAGGCGGTAGCGGCCGCTGCTGGGGCGATCCAGGCAGCCCAGGATGTTCATGGCCGTGGATTTTCCCGAGCCAGAGGTGCCCATCACCGCCAGGTAATCACCGCGCCCCACCGTCAGGCTGAGGTCATCAAGGGCATGGACTTCGGTGTCACCCTGCCCGTAGACCTTGCTGACATGGATCAGCTCGGCGACCGCTTCGCTCACGGGGTGATCAACCCATAGCGACGGTTAGGCCCGAGGCAATCGCCCGTTGCAACATCGGTGTGCCGGCCACCGTGGCACTGGCCCAGTTGAAGAGTGGATTGGAGAGCACCCCGCCCACGGCGGTGATCAGCACACAGGCCACCAGGGCCGTGCGCAGGGAGGGCATACCGGCCACGGACCAGGTGATTTCGGGATAAGCCTTGACCACATCCGATGCCTCCTGGGGCTCCTTCACCACCATCATCTTGATCACAGAGATGTAGTAGTAGATCGACACTACCGAGGTGATCAGACCAACCACCACAAGAAGGTATTGGTGGTCAGCCCAGCCGGCGAAGAAGAGATAGATCTTTCCGAAGAAGCCCAGCATCGGCGGAATGCCCCCGAGGGAGAGCAGGCAGAGGCTGAGCCCCAGGGTGATCAGCGGATCCTTCTGGTACAGACCGGCGTAGTCGGAGATGCGGTCGCTGCCCGTGCGCAGCGAGAACAGAATGATGCAGGCGAAGGCCCCCAGATTCATGAACAGGTAGGCCGCCATGTAGAGCACCATGGCCGAGAAGCCGTCTTCGGTGCCGCACACCAGACCGATCATCACGAAGCCCGCCTGGCCGATGGAGCTGTAGGCCAGCATCCGCTTCATCGAGGTCTGGGCCAGGGCGACAACGTTGCCCAGGGTCATGCTCAGGATCGCCAGCACGGTGAAGAGAAGCTTCCACTGGGTTTCAAAGCTGTCGAAGCAGCCCACCAGCAGACGGAGGGCAAGGGCGAAGCCGGCCGCCTTTGAACCCACCGACAGGAACGCCACCACCGGCGTGGGGGAACCCTCGTAGACGTCCGGGGTCCACTGGTGGAAGGGCACGGCGGCGATCTTGAACGCCACCGTGGCCAGCACGAACACCAGGGCCAGGGCGGTGACGGGTGTCTCGCTGGTCTTGAGGGCCAGGGCCACCGCATCGAGACCGGTGGCGCCGCCGGTGAGCCCGTAGAGCAGCGAGGCGCCGTAGAGGAACACGGCCGCCGCCGCCGAGCCCACCAGCAGGTATTTCAGGGCCGCCTCCGAGGAGCGGGCGTCCCGCTTCATGTAGCCCGAGAGCAGGTAGCTGGAGACCGAGAGGGTTTCCAGAGAAATGAAGATGCTCACCAGATCGGTGGATCCGCACAGGAACATCGCGCCGAGGGTGGCGGCCAAAAGGATTGCGGCGTACTCACCGACCGGCGTGCCGCTGCTCTCCACGTAGCGCCAGCTGATCAGCAGCGACAGCAGAGTGGAGCCGGCCACCACGGCACGGAAGGCCACGGAGAGGTTGTCGGCCAGGAAGGAGCCGAGGAACGAAGGCTCCAGGGGCGCATTCCATTGCAGCGCCAGCAGCACCAGGGCGGCCACCAGGCCGGCGTAGCAGATCGGGGGCACCCACTGGCTGGCCACTCGTTCGCCGGCCAGGTCCACCAGCAGGCAACCCACCAGCGCAAACAGCACAGCCACTTCCGGGGCGATCGCTCCAGCGTTCAGCTGCAGGCTGGTGATCGTCGGAGCCACGTCGGCGAGGGCACCAATCAGCGTCATGTCAGCGGAAATGGGAGGCCGGACGTGCGGACTGTAGTCGTCATGGAACGCCCATGTCGCCATAGCGGGCCGGCGGTGCGATAAAGAGGGAGCCGGTCTTTCGCCTGCCTGTGGCGCACACCCTGGTCATCGTCGAGAGCCCCACGAAGGCCCGCACCATCCGTGGATTCCTTCCCAAGGACTTCAAGGTGGAGGCTTCCATGGGCCATGTGCGCGACCTGCCCAACAACGCCAGCGAGATTCCAGCGGCCTACAAGGGCGAGAAGTGGTCGAACCTGGGCGTCAACACCAGCAACGACTTCGAGCCCCTCTACGTGGTGCCGAAGGACAAAAAGAAAATCGTCAAGGAACTCAAGGACGCCCTCAAGGGCGCCGACCGGCTGCTGCTGGCGACGGACGAGGACCGGGAAGGGGAGAGCATCAGCTGGCACCTGCTGCAGCTTCTGAACCCCAAGGTGCCCGTCAAGCGCATGGTGTTCCACGAGATCACCAAGGAGGCCATCGCCAAGGCCCTCGACCAGACCCGCGAACTGGACATGGAGCTCGTCCATGCCCAGGAGACCCGCCGGATCCTCGATCGCCTCGTGGGCTACACCCTTTCGCCCCTGCTCTGGAAGAAGGTGGCCTGGGGTCTGTCGGCCGGCAGGGTGCAGTCGGTGGCGGTGCGGCTGCTGGTGCAGCGGGAGCGGGCCCGGCGGGCCTTCCGCAGCGGCAGCTACTGGGACCTCAAGGCACAGCTGGAGCAGGGGAGCGGCCGCTTCGAGGCCAAGCTCACCCACCTGAAGGGGGAGCGCATCGCCGGTGGCTCCGATTTCGATGAGACCACCGGCGCTCTCAAGGCCGGCAGCAAGGTGAAGCTGCTGAGTGAAGGCGAGGCCACGGCCCTGCGCGAGGCGGTGCTGGCGGGCGCCTGGCGGGTGGCGGAGGTGGAGGAGAAGCCCACGGTGCGCAAACCCGTTCCGCCCTTCACCACCAGCACCCTGCAGCAGGAGTCCAACCGCAAGCTGCGGCTCTCGGCCCGCGACACCATGCGCACCGCCCAGGGGCTCTACGAACGCGGCTTCATCACCTACATGCGCACCGACTCGGTGCACCTCTCGGAGCAGGCGATCAGCGCCGCCCGCAGCTGCGTGGCCGAGAAGTACGGCCAGGATTACCTGAGCCCGGCCCCGCGCCAGTTCTCCACCAAGAGCCGCAACGCCCAGGAGGCCCACGAGGCGATCCGCCCCTCGGGCGACCGCTTCCGCACCCCCAACGAAACCGGCCTCGAGGGCAAGGATTTGTCGCTCTATGAGCTGATCTGGAAGCGCACCGTGGCCAGCCAGATGGCCGATGCCCGCCTGACCATGCTCAGCGTGGGCCTGGAGGTGGCCGGCGCCAGCTTCCGGGCCTCCGGCAAGCGCATCGATTTCCCCGGCTTCTTCCGCGCCTACGTGGAGGGCAGTGATGACCCCGACGCCGCCCTCGAGGGCCAGGAGGTGCTGCTGCCCGCCCTGGTGGTGGGCGATTCCCCCGCCTGCCAGGGGGTGGAGGCCCTGGGCCACCAGACCCAGCCCCCGGCCCGCTACAGCGAGGCGGCGCTGGTGAAGATGCTGGAGAAAGAGGGCATCGGCCGCCCCTCCACCTACGCCAGCATCATCGGCACGATCGTCGACCGCGGCTACGCCACCCTCGCCAACAACGCCCTCACCCCCAGCTTCACGGCGTTTGCGGTCACCGCTCTTCTGGAGGAGCATTTCCCGGATCTGGTGGACACCAGCTTCACGGCGCGGATGGAGACCACCCTCGATGAGATCTCCACCGGCAAGGAGCGCTGGCTGCCGTACCTGACCAAGTTCTTCAAGGGGGACAGCGGGCTCGAGACCCAGGTGGCCCAACGGGAGGGCGACATCGATCCCACCACCTCCCGCACGATTCAGCTGGAGGGCTTGCCCTGCGTGGTGCGCATCGGCCGCTTCGGCGCCTACCTGGAGGCCAAGCGTGTCGCCGACGACGGCACCGAGGAACTGGTCAAGGCCACCTTGCCCCAGGAGGTCACCCCCGCCGATCTGGACGCCGACCACGCTGAGCAGATCCTGCGCCAGAAGACCGAGGGCCCCGAGAGCCTCGGCGAAGACCCCGAAACCGGTGAACTGGTCTACCTGCTCTTCGGTCAGTACGGGCCCTACGTGCAGAAGGGCCAGGTGAGCGATGACAACCCCAAGCCAAAGCGCGCCTCCTTGCCCAAGGGGGTCAAGCCCGAGGACTTCACACTGGAGGAGGCCCTGGGGCTGCTGCGTCTGCCCCGGCTGCTGGGGGATCACCCAGACGGTGGCAAGGTGCAGGCAGGCCTCGGTCGCTTCGGCCCCTACGTCGTGCACGACAAGGGCAAGGGAGAGAAGGAGTTCCGCTCGCTCAAGGCCGAGGACGACGTGCTGAGCGTGGCCCTGGAGCGGGCCATCGAGCTGCTGGCCCAGCCCAAGCGCGGCCGCGGCGGCCGCACCGCCCTCAAGGACCTTGGCGCCCCGGAAGGCGACGCTGAGTCCATCCAGGTGTTCGACGGCCCCTACGGCCTCTACGTCAAACAGGGCAAGGTCAACGCCTCGCTACCGGAGGGCAAGGGCGCCGAGGAGATCACCCTGGCCGAGGCGGTCGAGCTGCTGGCGGCCAAGGCGGCGACGGGCAAGGCCAGCAAAGCGGCAAGCCGTAAGGCGGCGGGGACAAAAGCTGCCGCGACAAAGGCGGCGAGCAAGCCACGGGCGGCTGCCAAGGCGACCACCACCAAGGCAGCCACCATCAAGGCGACCACCGCTAAGGCCCCGGCGATCCCCAAGGCGAGCCGCAGCGGCAAGCCCCGGGCCGGAGCGGTGCGCATCATCAAGGCCGCCAGCAGTTGAGCCGGCTCGGTCGTCCTGCTTCCTTCCGCCCCAGGCCCTGGGCCGGTTCGGCGCTGGGCCTGGCGGCCCTGCTCGCCCTGGGGGGCTGCGGCAGCACCACGATCGGCCGGCGCCTGTCCAGCAGCTTCGAGGCACAGCCGCCGGCGGTGCTCTCTGGAGCGGGCACCCCTGGTGCCTCGACACCTCAGAACTCGACGGAGAAGCCTGTCACGGCCCAGCCAGGGGCCCAACCAGCTGCCCAGCCGGCCACTCCGGCGGCCTCTCCCCCAGGCGCTAAGCCCAAGACCGCCGGGGCCAAGCCTGCGGGATCCACCGTGCCCACGTCACCAACGGCCGCCAAGGCCAGTCCAGTCGGGGGCAGGGGCGCCGCGCCCGTCCCCTACCGGGTCACGATCAAGCTGCCTGCCGCGGATCCCTCCGCCCCCGCTGAGGTGCTCACCGAGGCCCTGCGGGCCGCCGGTGTGAGCTTCGAGGTGGAGGCGATCGAGCGCATCCGCTCCGGCCCATCGGCTGCTCCATCCGTCACTCCGGCCCCCACCCTGTCGCCCCTGGTGACGCCGGCTCCACCGGCCCGCTGAGCCCGACCCATGCCGCCGCCGCCGCGCCGCCTCAGCCGCCGTCAGGCCCGCCAGCTGATGGAGACCGCCTACCTGGCCTCGGCCACGGCCCTGCTCTGGGTGGCGCTCTACTACCTGCCTGTAGGCGGTCCCCTGTTCCGTCTGGCCCTGCCCCTGCCCCTGGCGCTGCTGCTGTTGCGCAACGGCTGGCGCTGCGGCGTCGAGGGGGTGCTGGTGGCCCTGTTGCTGCTGGTGGCCCTGATGGGGCCGATCAGGGGGCCGCTGATGCTGTTCCCCTACGGGCTGCTCGCCCTCTGGCTGGGCTGGGGCTGGAGCCGCCGGCTCAGCTGGTGGCTCACCTGGTCGGTCGGGACGTTGATCGGCGCGCTGGGATTTCTGGTGCGGGTGGCGGTGCTTTCGGTGCTGGTGGGGGAGAACCTCTGGGTGGTGATCACCAACGCCGCCGCCGGTCTGCTCGATCAGCTCGCCGGACTGCTCAACCTCGGCGGTGGCCCCGAGCTGATCCAGGTGCAGCTGATGGCCCTGGGCCTGGTGCTGTTCCAGAACCTGATCTACGTGCTGGCCCTGCACGCCTTCTCCTACTGGATTTTTCCTCGCCTCCAGGCCCCCATCAGCGAGCCGCCCGAGCTGCTGCGCTCCCTGGTGGCCCTCGACCCGCTCTGAGTCCGGTGGGCCCACGGCAGCTCTGCGGTGATCCCGTGCTGGGGCAGCAATGGTGCGCGCGGGTGGCCGCCCAGGCCCAACGCGCCAGGGTGCTGCTGTTGCTGGCCGGTACCGATACAGCCGCCGTGGAGGGCATCTCCGCCGCCGGAGCCACCGCGGCCTCCCGTCGCCTCACCGCCGCCGCCGACGCGGAGCTGCTGCTGCTGGGGCCCATGGCCCACCGCCCCCATGCCCTGCCGCCGCTGCCGGCGGGGGTGAGCCCGGCGCTGATCAGCCAGGTGGTCTGCGCGGGCCTCGATCTCGAGCCCCTGGTGATCGACCTGGGGGCCCCGATTGCCCCCGCAGTGCCCCACGTGCAGTTGCTGCAGGCTCCCGCCCGTTGCCTGAGTACAGGCACCGCCCTTGATCCAGGGCAGGTGCAACGCCTGCTGGCCCTGGGCCGCCGCTGGGGCCGCAGGCCCTCGCTGGCTCCGCTGCTACTGGCGGAGTGCGTGCCGGGGGGGACCAGCACGGCCCAGGCGTTGCTCACGGGGCTGGGCATTGCTGCAGCGGGGCTGGTGAGCGGCAGCCTCCGGGAGCCCGCCCACCGGCTCAAGGCGGAACTGGTGGAGCGGGGGCTGGGGGCGGCTGGTCTGGATGGCAGCTCCGGTGCGCCAGCGGGCGCGGTCGATCCGCTGGTGGTCGTGGGCGCCGTGGGGGACGCCATGCAGGTGTTCGCGGCGGCCCTGGTGCTGGCGTCCGCGGAGCAGGGGCGCCCGGTGCTGCTGGCGGGCGGCAGCCAGATGGCCGCCGTGCTCGCCCTGGCATTGGCGCTGGCGCCCGCCGCCCTGCGCCAGCGGCTGGCTGAACAGGTTGCCCTGGGCACCACAGCCTGGGTGGCCACGGAGCCCGAGAGCGATCTGGCCCAGCTGCTGGAGCGGATCGGAGCGCACTGGGGCGTGGTTCCCCTGGCCTTCGCCGCCGGCCTGCGCTTCGATCTCTGCCGCAGTCGGGCCCTGCGCGACTACGAGGACGGCTACGTCAAGGAAGGGGTGGGGGCTGGCGGGCTGGCCCTGCTCTGGGAGCTGAGCGGCCGCAGCCCCCAGGGCCTGGCCGAGGCCTGTGACCTGGCCTGCGGGCAGCTCCTGGGCGGCACCTAGGGTCGGCCCCATGACCGCTCCGCCGCTTTCCCGCCGCCAGCTGCTGCGCCTCTCGGCCCTGGGCGCCGTCGGCCTGCTGGCGGGCTGTGGTGAAGGCCAGGCCCCTCAGCTGTTCACCTCCAGCGGCCAATTCCCCGCCGCCTGGCTCAAGCGCCTGCCCTCCCCCTGGCAGGCCCGGCGGTTGGAGACGGCCGCTGCCGTGGTCGGGGCGGTGTCGCAGCCCCGCAGCGCCCTGTTGCAGCTGGGGGATGGCTGGGCCCAGACCCTTGAGCCCGCCGCCCTGCAGCCCTTCGGGGCCGGGGCCGCCCTCGAGGGCCTGCTGCCCCAATCCGACGTGGTAAGCCGCCTGTTCCGCGCCGGCCCGCCTGTGGCGCTGCCCTGGGCCTTCGGCACCTGGCTTCTGCTGCTGCGCAGCCGCCCGGATCTGGCGGCGCAGCCCTCCCGCGGCTGGGAGCTGCTGCTGGATCCCTCGCTCAAGCGGCGACTGGTGTTGCCCTCCAGCCCGCGGCTGGTGATCGAGCTGGCCCTGCGCCAGCTGGGCCTGGCCAGCGCCGAGGCCGGTGCCCTGAAGGATCCGCGTCTGCCCGCCCAGCTGGCGCGGCTGCGCCGCCAGGCCCTGGCCTTCGATGAACGCGATGGGTTGAACCTGCTGCTCGCGGGGCGGGCCCAGGCGGCGGTGCTGCCCAGCCAGGTGGTGCTGCCGCTGCTGCGCCGCGATCTCCGCCTGAGCGCCTTGCTGCCGGCGAGCGGCTCCCCCCTGTGGTGGAATCTGTTGCTGCGACCGGCGGGGGAGCATCCCGCCCCACCCCTGGATTGGCTGCGGGAGAGTCGCTCAGCCCCGCTGCTGGATCGGTTGCTCAGTGCCGGTTGGGTGCCGCCCTTGCCCCGGGAGAGGCTGGGGGCCTCCCTGGCCCTTTGGCCCCAGGCGCAGGCCCGGCTGCTCTACCCCGAGGCCGCCGTGCTGGAGCGTTGCAACAGCCTGGCCCCGCTCAGCCCCGCCGAGCGCCAGCGCTACCAGCGGCTCTGGGATCAGACGGCCGCCTGAGCCGCCCTCGGCTTCCCCTGGGCCTCAGCCCCAGAGCCGCCGCCGTGGGGCGTCGATCAGCCTGGCGTGGGTGTCGGCAAGCAGATCCGGGATCGCCAGCCCATGGGGGCAGCGGGGAAGGCAGTCGCCACAGCGCTCGCAGGCACTGGCGTTGAGGGTTTCCCACCAGTGGCCGGCGCGGCCGATCAGGTTGTAGCGCTCGCGGGCGAAGGCCTCCATGCCGTGGCCCAGGGCCAGGTTGCGCAGCCGCAACAACTCGGGGATCGGCACCTCCCTCGGGCAGGGCAGGCAGGCCCGGCACTGGCCGCAGCGCTCCACCCCCAGGCGCTCGGCCGCCCGCGCCTCGAGGCGTTCGAGGGCGGCCTGTTCGCTGATCTCCAGGGGACCGGTGGCGTCGGCGAGGCGCTCCGCCCAGCCCAGATCCCCTGGTGCGGCCGCCCCGAGGCTCAAGGAGCTGATCCCTTTGGCCAGCAGGAAGCGGTAGGCCAGCTCCAGGGGGTGATGGGGCTCGCAGTCGTCCACCAGTTCAGCGGGCGGGTCGAACAAGCGGCCGCCCTTGTCGGCTGGGGAGATGGCCAGCACCCCCAGGCCAGCGGCCAGGGCCGCCTGGGCCAGGGGCAGCCGCTGGGGATCGAACAGGTGCAGGTGCAGGCTGCAGAAGCCGAAGCGGCCGCTGGCCAGGGCCGCCTCGATCAGCCCGTGGCTGCCGTGGCTGCTGAAGCCCACCTGGCCCACCAGGCCTTCCCCTTGGGCCCAGCGCAGCAGCTCGGCTCCCTCACCATTGAGGGCCCAGCCCAGGTGCTCGGGGCGGTTCAAGCCATGGACCGCCAGGTTGTCGAGCCGCCCGACGCCCAGGCGGGCGAGGCAGGCGCGTAACTGGCCCTGGCCCTCCTCCAGGCTGGCCCCAGGCAGCAGTTTGCTGGTGATCACCAGCGCTGATCGCGGCACCGCCAGCCGGCGCAGGGCCTCCCCCAGGAAGCCCTCGGCAGGGCCATAGGCCGGGGCCGTTTCCAGGTGGTTGATGCCGCAGGCCAGGGCGGCCGCCAGCACCGCGCGCATCTGCTCCAGGCCGTTCACCGCCCGCATGGTGCCGAGGGTGAACAGGGAGACTTCAGGGCTGCCGGGACCGAAGGGCCGGCGGGCCGCCAGGGTCTCGATCACGCCGGGGGGGCGTCGTTGTCCTGGTCCTGCTGGGCCCGCTTCAGGTTGCGCACCAGTTCCGCTGGGCTGACGCCCTCGAGGAAGCGACGGAAATCCTCCTGGTCCTCAGCGTCGGCGTCGGCATCGACGGGGATCGAGGCGTCGGCGACCACCTCCTCCAGCATCCAGATACCGCTGCCGGTGCGCAGGGCCAGGGCGATGGCGTCACTGGGGCGGGCGTCCAGTTCACTGGTGTCGCCCTCGGCGTCGGTGAGCTTGAGCACCGCCCGGAACGTGTTGTCCTCGATGGCGTGGATGATCACCCGCTCGAGGCTGAGCCCCCCCAGGACCATCAGCTCGGCCATGAGGTCGTGGCTGAGGGGGCGCGGTGGTTTCTGGCCCCCAAGCCCCACCAGGATGTTCTGGGCCTGGGCCTGGTCGATCCAGATCGGCACCTGGCGCCGGCCGGAGGGATCCCTCAGCAGCACGATCGGGCTGCGGCTCGCAGCATCGAGAGCGATTCCGGCGACGCCCATTTCGACCATGGTGCTGACGGATGGGCCTTCGATGATTATGGCCATCGGCGAGGGGTGGGAGATGTTCACCGGTCTCATTCAGGCGGTCGGAAGCCTGCGGCCCTGGGCGGCGGGGGTGGAGGTGCGCGAGACCGCGGCCCTGGGGCCCCTTGCCCTGGGGGACAGCATCGCCGTCGACGGGGTCTGCCTGACGGTGGCCTCCCTGGTGCGGGATGGCTTCCGCGCCGACGTCAGCGAGGAGACCCTGGGACGCACCAACCTGGCCGACAAGGCGCAGCGGGGGGCGGCCGTCAATCTGGAGCCGGCCCTGCGGCTGAGCGACCGGCTCGGCGGCCATCTGGTGAGCGGGCATGTGGATGGCCTCGGCACCGTGGCCGCGATCGACCGTCAGCCCGCCTCCTGGCGCCTCGCGGTGTGCTGGCAGGACCGCGCCTATGGCCGCTACGTCTGCGAGAAGGCCAGCATCGCCGTCGATGGCATCAGCCTGACCGTGGCCGGCTGCGACCAGGATGGGGCTCAGTTCTGGATCGCGGTGATCCCCCACACCTGGGATTCCACCACGCTTCAGCATCTCCAGCAGGGGGAGGCGGTGCATCTGGAGGCGGACCTGCTGGCCAAGTACACCGAACGGCTGTTGGCGGGCGGCCGATCCGGACCCATGCCAGCCCTGACAACGCCCGAAGCGCCCCTCGATCGGGCCTGGCTGGTCGAGCAGGGTTGGGCCTGAGACCCCAAAGGGGGACATGATCTGAAGCCGTTGCCGTGACTACGGTTCAGATGGCTGCGGCCTGTGCGCACGCCTCCACGTCTTCGCCTTGAGCCTTGCTGCCATGACCTCAGAGCGCTCCATGGATTCCCTGCGCTCCCTGCGGGCCTTCACCCTGGCCGAGGGCCTCCTGATGCTGGTGCTCGGGGTGCTGGCCCTGGTGTTTCCGGTGCTGGCCTCCTTCGGGGCCACGGTCCTGATCGCTGTGGCCTTCCTGGTGGCGGGGCTGGTGGGCTGGGTCAACAACCTGGTGCGCTCCAGGCAGCTCAACCGCTGGATCACCTTCTTGCGTCTGGTGGTCTCCACCCTGTTCCTGGTGGCCGGGCTCTGGATCCTCACCAGCGCCGGTCAGGGGGTGGTGGGGGCGGCCCGGCAGGTGGCCACCCTGGCCCTGGCCGTGGGGCTGGTGTTCCTGGTGGAAGGTCTGGTGGCAATGGTGGTGGCCCTCACCCACACCCGCACCAAGGGTTGGAGCTGGGGGCTGCTCAACGGCCTGGTGACCGTGGCGCTGGGACTGCTGATCGTGACCATGCACTTCGGCGGGCTGCTGCAGGTGCTGGGGGTGCTGGTGGGGATCAGCTTCCTGTTCAGCGGCCTCGATCTGCTGGTGTTCAGCTCCAGCTTTCACCTCCTGGTCCCCAACGAAACGGACCGGAGTGGCCAGGCGGCTCAGCCGATCGAGCCCTCCTGATCGGCGCGAGCCTGGGATTCCTCGAGCGGCACCAGCCAGATCGAGCCGGTTTCCCGGTGGATCTCGATGCGGAACTCCTGGCCGGGTTCCAGGCCCAGACGGCGGGTGTAGGCGTGGCCGATCAGAAGATTGCCGTTGCCGTGCACGCGCGTGCGGAACTCCGCCTGGCGTCCCTTGGCGGGCCCCGCCTCGGCGGCGGGCACGCAGTAACCTCTGGCTTCGACCAGGGCGCGGTGGAAGCTTTTTTTGAGCACTCGTCCGCTGGGTCCCACGTAGCCACAGGCCCGGGCGATCTGCTCCTCGGGACGGTTGCTCAGGGAGCGGGCCTTCTCCAGCAGGGCCTTCCCTTCCAGCATCGATTTGGGGTCATGTGGATTGATTCTGCCCAGTTAGCGGCGGGGCCCGCAAGAGCGAAGGCCCCGCCCTCACTGGTTTCGTCTTGGGGAACACCAGCGCATGGTCGATGACGCCCGCTCTTCGGCTGCCGATCAGCCCTGTCGGTCGGGAGCTGAGCAGGTGACAGAACAGGCCGGTTCAGGCGCTCACCTCCGCCGCGGCGCTTCCTCAGGACGTCTCTGCTGCGGCCACGGCCGAGGCTGGGCGGAAGGTTTCATCCCCTCAGCGCTCGGCACGCTCTGGACCCAGGAGGGGATCCCCTGGGCCTCCGGCGACCACGCCGGGCCGGTTGGGATCAGGGGCTTTGTTGTGAGCAATTGAACATGATTGGGCGGCCAAAGCTGATGCGAAACCCGCTGATCTCGTGGTCTCGGAAATCACCGCTACCGTGCCCCAACGCCGATGAGGGAAAAGGGTGAGCGCAGCGTTTCAGCGCCATGGCCCGGCCATCGCGGGTCTGACCCTGCTGACGGCGCACCTGGTGGTGGCGCTGGTCGCGCTGGTGGCGATCGGAGGGGCCACCCGTGTCATGGAAGCGGGGCTCGCTTGCCCTGATTGGCCCCTTTGCTACGGCAGCCTCTTCCCCGGCAGTCGCCTCTCGCTGCCGGTTTTTCTGGAATGGTTCCACCGCCTTGATGCCTTCCTGGTGGGTGTGGCGCTGCTGGTGCTGTTCGGCTTCAGCCTGCTGCGGCGCCGGCAACTGCCTTGGGCGCTTACCTGGGGCTCCGGACTGGCCCTGGGGCTGGTGGCCTTCCAGGGGGGCCTGGGCGCCTTGACGGTGCTCCAATTGCTACCCGCCGGGATCGTCACCGCCCACCTCGGCACGGCGTTGGTGCTCGTGGCCCTGGTGAGCGGCCTCCACCAGATCCTCGAGGCGTCGGCCCAGGGCCACAAGGAACCGGTCCGAGGAGCTCCCCGCTGGTGGCCTGCCCTGGCGGTTGTCGCGACCAGCGGTGTTCTGGCCCAGTGCCTGCTCGGGGGCGCCATGGCCAGCCAGTGGGCCGCCGGCCGCTGTCTGGCCGCCGGAGAAGCTTGCGCCTGGTTGCTGGCCCATCGTCAGGGGGCACCCCTGGCGGCCACGGCCGTCCTGGTATTGGCCGGCGCCACCGCCCTCGCTCCCCCCTGGCCGGGGCGGCCCCGGGGCCTGGCGCTCTTCGCCGCAGCGCTGGTGCTGCTTCAGATCGCCCTGGGGGTCTGGAGCCTGCGGCTGACCCTGGCCGTACCCGCTGTGACCGTGCTCCATCAGCTCACGGCCGCCCTGCTGGTGGCGGTGCTGGCGGGCCTCAGCGTTCGCGGCGTGCTCGCTCAGACCCCCCTGGTGGACGATGAGGCCACCAGGGTCCTGGAGGTTTCCCGTGGTTAGCGCCGCCCCTCCGGCGCTGACGCCCCTGGGCCCACCCACCCCCAGCCGGGAGCAGCTGGTGCCTTCGCGGTCCCGGGTGAACCTGCCCCCCTGGCTGGAGATCGTCAAGCCACGCCTGATCCCCCTGCTGCTGGCCACCACCTTGGGAGGGATGGCCCTCTCCGACGGCTGGCCCCTGTCCGCCGGTCGGCTCACCTGCACCCTGGTGGGCGGGGCCCTGGCGTCGGCGTCGGCGGGGGTGCTCAATTGCCTCTGGGAAGAAGGCCTTGATGGGCGCATGGAGCGCACCAGCGGTCGGGCCCTGCCCTCCGGACGGCTCTCGTCTCGCTATGCCTTTGCCCTGGCGGTGACCCTCGCCCTGGCGGCGACGGGGCTGCTGCTGGTGGGGGTCAATGGGCTGGCCGCCGGCCTCTCGTTGCTGGGGCTCTGCAGTTACGTGCTGCTGTACACGGTGCTGCTCAAGCCGCGCACCCCCCAGAACATCGTCATCGGCGGAGTGGCCGGCGCGATTCCACCTCTGGTGGGCTCGGCAGCAGCCACGGGCCAGCTGGGGTGGGGGGGCTGGTGGCTGTTCAGCCTGGTGATGCTCTGGACCCCGGCCCATTTCTGGGCCCTGGCCCTGCTGCTGCGGGAGGACTACCGCTCCGTGGGCATCCCGATGCTGCCGGTGGTGGCCGGCCCGGTGGTCACCGTCCGGGCGATCCGCCACTACGCCCGCGCCACGGCACTGTTCAGCCTGGTCGGGATCGCCGCCCTGCCCGCCGGGGGCCTGCTCTACGGCCTGCTGGTGCTGCCCTTCAATGCCCGCTTGCTGCAGCTGGTGTCTGATCTGGAGCGGGATCCGGATGATCCCAGGCGGGCCCGGAGGCTGTTCGCCTGGTCGATCCTCTATTTGTTTGGCCTCTGTCTGCTCCTGCTGCTCTCCCGCCTGCCGGCGGCGGAGCTGTTCGGCCGCCAGGGGACCGAACTCCTGTCGGGGGCGCTGCCCTTCTTACATTGATCCGATCGGACCGCTGAGCGCCAGGAATCGCCTTGATCGAGCTGCACAACCTCAGCAAGCGCTACGGATCGGTGGAGGCCCTGCGGGGCCTGTCGCTGAAGGTGCCCCAGGGCACCCTCTTCGGGCTGCTCGGTCCCAATGGCGCCGGTAAGACCACCACCCTGCGCATCCTCGCCACCCTTCTGGCTCCCGACGCCGGCACCGTGCGGGTGGGGGGGCTTGATGCCCTCGCCGAACCCCGCGCCGTGCGTGAGCTGCTGGGTTACGTGGCCCAGGACGTGGCGATCGACAAAATCCTGACCGGACGAGAGCTCCTGGAGCTCCAGGGCGACCTGTACCACATGGTTTCAGCGGAGCGGGAAAGGCGCATCTCTGAGCTGGTGGGGCTGCTGGCCATGGAGGGTTGGATCGACCGCCGCTGTGGCACTTACTCCGGCGGGATGCGCCGCCGACTCGATCTGGCCAGCGGTCTGCTGCACCGCCCGGCCCTGCTGGTGCTGGATGAACCCACCGTGGGCCTTGACATCGAGAGCCGCTCGGCGATCTGGCAGGTGCTGCGCCAACTGCGGGACCAGGGCACCACGGTGCTTCTGAGCAGCCACTACCTCGAGGAGATCGACGCCCTGGCGGACAGGCTGGCGATCATCGAAGGGGGGCAGGTGATTGCCGAAGGGGCCCCTGCGGAGCTCAAGGCCGCCCTCGGTGGCGACCGGGTGACCCTACGGGTGCGGGAATTCAGTGATGAACAGGAGGCCCTGAAGCTTCAGGCCCTGGTGCGGGGCTGCCAGGGGGTGCGCCAGGTGGTGGTGAACCGGGCCCAGGGCTTCTCCCTCAACCTGGTGGTGGAGCATGACGGGGTGGTCGAAGCGCTCAGGCGCCAGCTGGTGGAGGCCCACTGGCCCGTGTTCGCCCTGGCCCAGAGCCGCCCCAGCCTCGATGACGTCTACCTTCAGGCCACCGGTCGCACGCTCATGGATGCGGAGCTGGCGGTTGCCGGTAGCCGGGATCCCAAGGCAGAACGCAAGCAGGCCATGCGCTGAGCAGCCCGATTCCCGGTCACGTTGTCCTGACCCGTTTTCCCCTATTTCCTTCGCTGTCCGCCGATGACCAGCGCTCCCTCGCTTCTGGCCCCCTCTCCCAGCCCCGGGGCGGGCCGTTCAGCCCTGGCGGATCTGAGCCAGGAGACGCTGGCGCTCACCAAGCGCCTGTTTCTGCAACTGGTGCGACGTCCCAGCACCCTGGTGGCCGGGGTGCTCCAGCCCCTGATCTGGCTGGTGCTGTTCGGGGCCCTGTTCGCCAACGCGCCGGCGGGCCTGCTGCCGGACGGCATGAGCTATGGCCGCTTTCTGGGGGCCGGAGTGATCGTGTTCACCGCTTTCAGTGCCGCCCTCAACGCCGGCCTGCCGCTGATGTTCGATCGGGAATTCGGCTTCCTGAACCGGCTGCTGGTGGCGCCCCTGCGCTCCCGTTTCTCGATCGTTCTGGCCTCGGTGCTCTACATCACCAGCCTGAGCCTGCTGCAGAGCGTGGCGATCATGGGCACCGCCGCCCTGCTGGGGTACGGCTGGCCCGGCGGCGCCGGCCTGGTGCTGGTGCTGGTCACCCTGTTGCTGCTGGTGTTCGCCGTCACCGCCTTGAGCCTGGGGCTGGCCTTCGCCCTGCCGGGCCACATCGAACTGATCGCCGTGATCTTCGTGGCCAACCTGCCACTGCTGTTCGCGAGCACCGCGCTGGCACCGATTTCCTTCATGCCCCCCTGGTTGGGCTGGCTAGCGGCCCTGAATCCCCTTACCTTCGCGATTGAGCCCATTCGTGCGGCCTACGCGGGGGCCTTCGCGCTCTCCGATGTGGTGCTCGTCGCGCCCTATGGCTCCCTGACAGCTTCCCAATGCCTGCTGGTGCTCGCCGTCCTGGCGCTGTCCCTGTTTCTACTGATCCGCCCGTTGTTGGATCGCAAGCTCACCTGACGTCGCCACCGTGATCTCCCCTCCCTCCCCCTTCCGTCCCCTGTCCCCCCGCCAGGAGGATCTCCGGCAGCGGTTGCTCGGGGCGGTCGCCCGGCGGGACGGGGTGGCGGTGCCCCGGATGTCGTTGCAGTGGGTGCACCGCCAGGGGGTGGAGGCCCTTGAACCACTGATCGCCTCGCTAGCCGATCCGGAGACCGCTCTCTGGTGGCGCCAGCAGCTGTTGGCGGGGTCTGGAGGGGCGCTCGAGGCGACTGACATGGGGGTAGGGGTCGCCCCGGTTCCTGATCGGGCCATTCCACTGGCTCCGCCGTTTCCCGAGCTCGCCTGGGAGGAGCCACTTGAGGCCCTCCTGCCGCCCATGGCGGCCACACAGCCCGCCACTGGGCTGGAGATCGCAGCGCCGCTGTCCGATCCGTCCGCTTCACCGCTCGCCGTTGTTGTGGCCCAGGGCGGCACACCGAAGACAGACGATCCGACGATCACGGGGGGCCTTGAGAGCGGGGAGGGATCTCCCACTGGCGATCCTCCAGAAGCCGTTCAGGTCCCACTGGATGTCGATGAAACCCTTCGCGGCGAGGAGGCGTTCAAGGTTGGGGCGTCCCTTGAGCCCCCTTCGAGCGCAGCATCGGCGGTCGCCCCTGAGCCACTGAGCGCACAGCCCCCCGCGGGCCCGGCCAACGGCAGCGTCTGCATCGAGGAACCTGCCGCGGCCTGCGCCGCTCAGTCCATGGCCAGTGGGCCCCAAGCCAGCGAATCCCTGACCAGCGAGAGCGCTGTGGCCGCCGCGTCAGCCGAGGCCGAGGCTCCACCGGCGCGGCGCGGTCGTCTGGCGCGCTTGCGTCATCTGGTGCGTGACTGCTTCGAGGAGGTGGCCTGCACCTTCCAAGGACAGGGAGAGGAAGCAGAGCCCCCCGTTGAAGCGGCCTTCCCCGCCACGGGGTCCCCCTGGCCCTCCTCGGAGAGTCCGATGGAGGCCTTTTCGCCTGGGGAGGATGCGCTGATCAAGGAGCCCTTGAAGGACTTCAACTTCCTCTCCCAGGCCAGTGAAGCGATGGCGGACAGCGCCCAGCCGCCCATGGCGCCAGCCGCTGCCATCGAGCCGGCCCCCGCTGTGGCCCAGGCCGTGGCCCGCCTGCCCCTGACCCCCAGCTCGGCCGGGCGCCTGATCCGGCCGGCGCCGGCCCCAGCCCATCCGACCCTGGATCGCCTGCGCGCCTGGCTCCCCGACGAAAGCCTCGATCCGCCCCAACGCCGTGCCTCCTGAGCCTTGCTCGCGCCTCGAGCGAGCGGCGCTCAAGGGCGGGCTGATCGTGTCGGTGCAGGCGCCCGAGGGCTCGCCCCTGCGCGATCCGGATGTGATCGCGGCCATGGCCGAGGCCAGCCTGGCGAACGGTGCGATCGGCGTGCGGCTGGAGAGCCCGGAGCACATCGGCGCCGTGCGCCGCCGCTGCCCCGGGGCCTTGATCGTGGGGCTCTGGAAGCGCAGCTACGACGGCAGCCCCGTCTACATCACCCCCGGCTGGGAGGAGATCCGCGCCGTCTGGGCGGCCGGAGCCGATGTGGTGGCGCTCGATGCCACCGAACGCCACCGCCCTGAGGGCCAGCAACTGGAGGCCTTGATCGAGCGGGCCCGTAAGGAACTGGCAGCCCCCCTGATGGCCGACATCGACAGCTTGGCGAATGGTCTGCGGGCGGCTGAGCTGGGTTGCCGCTGGGTGGGCACCACTCTCTACGGCTACACCGAGGCCACCACTGGCCTGCGCCCGCCGGCCTGGGGGCTGCTGGGACCTCTGCGCCAGGAGCTTCCAAGCGAGGTAGCCCTGATCTGCGAAGGAGGTATCTCCTCCGCCGATCAGGCCGCTCGGGCCCTGGCGGAAGGGGCGGATGCGGTGGTGGTCGGAACCGCGATCACCGGGGTGGATCTGCAGGTGGCGGCCTACGTGCGGGCCCTGGGCTGATTGCGCTCGGCCAGAGCTTGCCGATGGCCGCTCTGACCCAGGAGCCCTTGGGACTCACATCATCCCGGGCATGCCCATACCGCCCATTCCACCCATACCGCCCATTCCACCCATGCCACCCATACCGCCCATGCCACCGTCGGGCGCGGCCGAGCCCTGCGGCTCGGGCTTGTCGACGATCACGGCCTCGGTGGTGATCAGCAGCGCGGCGATCGACGCCGCATCCTGCAGGGCCAGGCGGACCACCTTGGCGGCATCGATGATGCCGGCGGCCAGGAGGTCTTCGTAGCGGCCGCTGAGGGCGTTGAAGCCCAGGTTCAGCCTGGCCACCTCGGCCACCACCACGTCGCCGTTTTCTCCAGCGTTGGCGGCGATCTGGCGCAGGGGGGCGCTCAGGGCCCGTTGCACGATTTCCACACCGGTGCGCTCGTCACCGGAGAGTCGGGCCACCAGAGCGTCCAGGTCTCGCGCCAACTGGGTCAGTACCGTGCCGCCGCCGGCCACGATGCCCTCCTCCACCGCTGCCCGGGTGGCATTGAGGGCGTCTTCGATGCGCAGCTTGCGGTGCTTGAGCTCGGTTTCGGTGGGGGCGCCCACCTTGATCACGGCCACACCACCGGCGAGTTTGGCGATCCGCTCGTTGAGTTTCTCCTTGTCGTAGTCGGAATCGGTGGCCTCCAGTTCCCGGCGGATTGCCGCCACCCGATCCAGCACCGCCCCGTGGCGGCTGTCGTTGGCCACGATCGTGGTGGTGTCCTTGCTGATCGTGATCCGGCGCACCCGGCCCAGATCCTCGAGGCTGGCCTTCTCCAGGGTCATCGCCTGGTCTTCGCTGATCAAGGTGGCGCCGGTGAGGATGGCGATGTCCTGAAGGGCGGCCTTGCGCCGCTCGCCGAAAGAGGGGGCGCGTACGGCGGCCACCTGGAGCACGCCACGGTTCTTGTTCACCACCAGGGTGGCCAGGGCTTCACCTTCCACCTCCTCGGCCAGGATCACCAGCGCTGAGCCGCTGCGGGAGACTTTCTCCAGCAGCGGCACCAGATCCGCCAGGGCGCTCACCTTGCGGTCGGTGACCAGCAGCAGGGCGTTCTCGAACTCTGCCACCTGGCGCTCGCCATCGGTGACGAAATAGGGGGAGGAGTAGCCCCGATCGAAGGCCATGCCTTCGGTGATCTCCAGTTCGGTGGCCAGGGAGTTGGATTCCTCGACGGTGATCACCCCATCGGCGCTCACCTTCTCCATCGCCTCGGCGATCATGCGTCCCACCTCCTCATCCCCGCCGGAGCTGACGGTGGCCACCTGCCGGATGGCATCGCCGCTCACAGGCCGGGACAGGCGCTGGATCCCTTCCACCACCTGGGCCGTGGCCCGCTCGATGCCCCGCCGCAGCACCACCGGGCTGGCTCCGGCGGCCACGTTGCGCAGACCCTCCTGCACCAGGGCCTGGGCCAGAACGGTGGCGGTGGTGGTGCCGTCTCCGGCCTTGTCCTTGGTTTTGGAAGCCACCTGCTGGATCAGCTTGGCGCCCACGTTTTCGAACGGATCCTCCAGTTCGATCTCCTTGGCGATCGTCACGCCGTCATTGACGATGTCGGGGGCGCCGAACTTCTTCTCGAGCACCACATTGCGGCCGCGGGGGCCGATGGTGACGCGCACCGCATCGGCGAGGGCGTTGACGCCCCGCTCCAGGGAGCTGCGGGACTCATCGGAGAAGTTGATCAGCTTGGCCATGCCTGAAAGCGAAGACATACGTTTGGCTCAGGCTCCCACAGGGCCTGACCCGGGGGCATCGCTGCGCTGGTGGGGAAACCCGAATCCTCCTGCGGGCCCCTGGTCGTCCCGATAGGGTCTGGCGATGGACGAGCTGCTGCAGAGCACCCTGGAGAACGTGGTGGTGGATCCGTTGGTGGGCCCACTGGCGGGACCGCTGACGGGGCCCAACTACATCACTTTTCTGGTGGTCACTGGGGTGGGGCTGCTGATGGCACTGGTCTACGTGCCCCTGCGCCTGTTCCTGACGATCACCGCCCGCAGCCGTCGTCTGCGATTGCTGCAGCAGATCCGCCGCCTTCGCGAAGAGCTGGGCCAGCCGCTCGAGAACTGAGCCCAGCAGGTTCGCCGCTCAGCGCATCACCAGGCCGCCATCCACCTGCAGCACCTGACCGGTCATGTAGGCGCCGGCGGGGTCGGCTGCCAGAAAGCGCACGGCACTGGCCACCTCTTCGGGCTGACCCAGGCGGGCCAGGGGAATGGCGGCGATGATCGGCTCCGCCTGCAGATCCTTGGTCATGTCGGTGGCGATGAAGCCGGGGGCGACGGCGTTCACGGTGACACCCCGGCTGGCGAATTCGGCCGCGGTGCTGCGGGTCAGGCCAATCACTCCCGCCTTGGCGGCGCTGTAGTTGGCTTGGCCGGGGTTGCCCATCAGCCCCACCACCGAGGTGATGTTGACGATGCGCCCGTGGCGAGCTTTGAGCATCGAGCGGCTCACCGCTCGGGTGCAGAGGAAGACGCCGGTGAGGTTGAGCTCGATGACGCTGCGCCAGTCGGCGGTCTTCATGCGCATCAGCAGGCCATCACGGGTAATACCGGCGTTGTTGACCAGCACATCGATGGCTCCGTGGCGCTCGAGCACCGCTTTGATCATGGCCTCCACCTGCTCCTCGTCGGCCACGTCGGCGCAGTAGGCCCAGGCCTCGCCCCCACTGGCGATGATCTGGGCCACCACGGCCTCGGCAGCCTCGGCGGAGCTGGCGTAGTTCACCACCACCTTGGCCCCGGCTCGGGCCAGTTCCAAGGCGATCGCCCGGCCGATGCCGCGGCTGGCGCCGGTCACCAGCGCGGTCTGTCCGGCCAGGGGGGCGGCGGCGGGCACGGACATCGGCGGCAGGAGAAACGCTGGCGATCGTAGGCCGAGGGGTTCAGCTGGCCATCGGATCGCTGCCCTCCAGGGCAGGACCCAGCAGGGCCTCGAACCGCTCCAGCTGCTCCTTGCTGCCCAGCACCACCAGCAACTGCCCTGGCGCCAGGCACACATCGCCGCCGGGGTTGGCGATCAAGGTGCTGCCGCCCCTGGAGTAGGTGCTTCCCTGGGGGCTGGTGGATTCGGCGTCCTCGCGTTCCGGTGAGCGGATCGCCAGCACCAGGGCGCCGCTGTGACGTCCGAACTGCATGTCTGCCAGGCTGCGGCCGTTGATGCCTTTCATCAGTTCCGGGCGGCTGCTGAGCTGGAACTCCTCCACTTCGCAGTTGGAGCCAGCGAGCAGTTCCATGAAGTCCACCGCCAGGGGGCGCAGGGCGGTGGCGGCCATGGCCCGGCCGCCGGCCACGTACGGACTGACCACCTGGTCGGCCCCCGCCAGGCGCAGCTTGCGCTCGGCCTGGTCACTGTCGGAGCGTGCGATCAGCCGGCAGTGGGGGGCCATGCCACGGGCGCTGAGCACCACGTAGAGGTTGGCGGCATTGCTGGGCAGGGCGGCCACCAGGCTGCGGCAATGGTGGATGCCCGCGTCGCGCAGGGTCTCATCGAGGGTGGCGTCCGCCTGCAGAACCGGCAGTCCGCGCGCCTCCGCCGCCTCCTTGCGCTCTGGTTCCAGCTCCACCACCAGCACGGGAATGCCCTCTGAGCAAAGCTTTTCAGCGATTTCCCGGCCGATGCGGCCATAGCCGCAGAGGATCACGTGGTCGTTCATGCGTTGCAGTGAGCGGCGAAAACTGTTGTCCCGCAGGCGACGGAAGTAACCGGATTGGGAGAGTCCCAGCAGACGCTGGATCGCGAACTGGACCACCACCAGACCCCCCACAAGGGAGAGGGTGGTGACCACCCTGCCGCCCGCGTGCATCGCGGCGGTGGTGCCGTCGCTCCAGCCCATGGTGCTCAAGGTGACGACCACCATCCAGTAGCAGTCCCCCCAGTCCCAGCCTTCGGTCAGCCGGTAGCCCGCCGCCGAGGCATTGATCAGCAGCGCCAGTGCCAGCAGTGGCGTGCGCCAGGGATGTCGGTTTCGCCCGGCCGAAGGCGGACTCACACGGCGCCGGAAGCGTTGGGCCATCCTCTAAGGGTGGGTGGAGGCGAAGCGGATCAACCCAGCCCCAGGGCTTGCAGGACCTCAGGAACACCGAGTTGATCGAGGCTCCCAGGTGTGCCGATTCCCTGCAGGCTTCTGCGCACCGGCAGCTGATCGCTGCTGCGACCGAGGGCCACCAGAGGGGTGCCGCTGAGCATGGCCAGCTCAATGCTGATGGGATCGCTCCCCAGCACCACATCGGCCGCTGACACCTGGGCCGCCCGTTCCACGGGGCTGGCTTCGCTGCTGGTGTGAAGCACCCGCAGGCCTGGCACCTTGAGGCGCACCTGCTCCGGCAGGGCCCGCCAATGGGCCTCGGGCCAGTCGCCGGCTCCGCCGGCCGGGGCCAGCAGCAGGGCGGGGCCATCGCCTGCGGGCAGTGCGGCGACCGCCAGCTCCAGGGCGGGCCGGGGCAGGGAGAGGCGGAAGGCTTCGGCGTCCAGGCTCACCCCCAGGGGGCGCAGGTAGGCCTCCAGGGTCTGGTTGGGCCAACCCGCCTCAGGCCTCACCCGGTCGGTGAGGCCGAAGCCGCCTTGGGCGATCCGGGTGGGGATGTGGGTCATCGAGAGCATCAGATTCACCTGGCGCCCGGTGGCGAGGTTGATGCAGGCCTGGAAGTCGGGGTCCCGCACGGAGCCCAGCAGGTTGCTCCAGTCCGCAAGGCTGCTGCCGGTGCCAAAGCCCGCCTCCCCATCGCCGCCGAAGGCCAGCACCCGTTTCACCTGGGGGAGCAGGGTCCAGATCGCCGCCGAGGCCGTGGGGCAGACCACCTGCACCTGGGCCTGGAGCTGATCGGCGACGGCGGCGACGGCGGGGAACGCCTGGAGTTGCGACGCGCTGGATCCCGGGATCAAAAAGAGAACGCGCATCGGGGCGGCAGGGCAGGCTTGTCGCGGCCCGATTGTATGAATCAGGTCTGGATTTCTCCCTGCTTCCCCCCACCCGTTGTGCATTTACTGATCGCCGCCGCCGGCAGCGGCCGGCGCATGGGCGCTGATCGCAACAAGTTGCTGCTTAGTGTGGCCGGCCGGCCGGTGCTCGCCTGGACCCTTGAGGCGGCTTTGGCCTGCGCCACCATCCGCTGGATCGGAGTGGTGGGTCAACCGCTGGATCGCTTGGCTGTGGAGGCTCTGGTGGCCGCTGCCGCCCCGGATCGGCCAGTGGTCTGGATCGATGGAGGCGACAGCCGCCAGGACTCCGTGCGCCGCGGCCTGGCGGCCCTGCCGCCGGAGGCTGAGCACGTGCTGATCCACGACGGCGCCCGTTGTCTGGTGGATCCTGATCTGCTGGAACGTTGTGCGGCCGCCGTGCGCCAGGGGCAGGCGGTGATCGCCGCCACCCCTGTGAGCGACACGATCAAGCGGGTGGATGCCGCCGGCACCATCCTCGACACCCCGGACCGCCGTCAGCTCTGGGCCGCCCAGACCCCCCAGGGTTTTGGGGTGGAACGGCTGCGCTCGGCCCACGAGCGTGCCCACCGGGAGGGCTGGAGCGTCACCGATGACGCCGCCTTGTTCGAGCGCCTGGGCTGGCCGGTGCAGGTGCTGGCGGCGGAACCCTCCAACATCAAGGTCACCACCCCCTTCGACCTGCGCATCGCGGAGGCAGTGCTCTCCCTGCGCCCTAGTCCAGCAGGCTGAGATGCCCGGCGGAACCATCCAGACGCGCACGCACCCCCAGGGGCAGGGCGGCGTTGCCAGGGCCATGGCCCACCTCCAGGCCCCCGAGCACGGGGATACCCAGGTCGGCGCTGCGTTCCTTGAGCACCTGCTCAGTGCTGAAGCGCCCATCCCGCTCACCCGATTCCCCCTGCGTCTCGAGCGCTTCCCCGTCGTCGCTGAAGCGTCCGAAGCCCAGGCCTGCCAGCTGCTGCAGGGCGCCGCAGAGTCGCCAGTGGGTGAGCATGCGATCGACGCGGTAGGGGGCTTCGCCCACGTCTTCGAACACCAGCACCGCCCCCTTCAGGTCCGGCAGGTAGGGGGTGCCCAGCAGGTGGGTGGCCACGGTCAGGTTGGCCACGAGCAGGGGGCCCTCGGCCACGCCCGCCTGCCAGCCCTCGCCGCTGAGATCCTCCAGGGGGAGACCGAAGAGCAGATCGTGCAGTCGCTGGCTGCTCCAGCCGGGCTCGCTTGCCAAGGTGGTGATCAGTGGGCCGTGAACGCCGCCCGCCTGGCCCCGGGCCCGTTGGGCCCAGAGCAGGGAGGTCACATCGGAGAAGCCCAACAGCCAGCCGGGTGTCAATTCCAGGGGCTGCTCGAGCAGCCGCGCTGACCCCCACCCCCCGCGCACGCAGGCCCTCAGTGCCGCCGGGGCCCCCTCGGACTTCGCCTCCAGGTCGGCGCGGCGCTGGTGGTCCTCACCGGCCAGATAGCCCCAGCGGCGTTGGGGATCGAAGTCCGCTTCCAGTTCCAGGCCCCAGCGCTTGAGCACCGCCAGGCCAGCGTCCAGCCGCTCGGTGTCCGCCAGTGCTGAGCTGGCGGACACCAGCCTCACCCGATCGCCCTGCCGCAGGGGAGCCGGCAGATCGGCTCCCAGGGGATGGCGCTGGTTGGATCCGCCGCTCATGGCTGCCCGCCCAGCACCAGCGCCAGCAGCAGCAGGGCGCCAAGCCGCACCTGGCGGCCAAAGTGGGCCCCATCGAGGCGCCGGGCCTCCCGCTGCATCGCCAACGCGGCCACCGCCCAGAGGGGCCAGAAGATCACCCCAACCCCCTGCAGGGCCGCGGCCATCCCCAGCGCCGCGGCCGTGAGGCCATAGCTGAGGGCCACGGCCAAGGGTGCGCGCTTGCCCAGGGTGAGGGCGCTGCTGCGCAGGCCCAGGGCCGCGTCGTCGCGGCGGTCGGCCATGGCATAGACGGTGTCGAAACCAAAGCTCCAGGCCAGGGTGGCCAGCCAGACCAGGGCCAGGGGCCAGCCGCCTGAGAGGGATCCGGTGGCGGCGGCCCAGGGGATCAGCACAGCGAAGCCCCAGCACAGGGCCAGCACCAGCTGGGGCAGGGGAAACCAGCGCTTCGCCGAGGGGTAGAGCAGCACCGGCGGCAGGGCCAGCAGGGCCAGCAGCAGGCACAGATATCGGCTGGTCGACGGCAGGGCCAGCTCCACGCCCAGGGCCAGCAGCAGGCAGAGCGCCAGCAGCACCAGGGCACTGGTGACTCCAACCCGGCCACTGGCCAGGGGGCGCTCGCGGGTGCGCTCCACCTGGGGATCGATGTGGCGGTCCCAGAGGTCGTTGGCGACGCAGCCCGCCCCGCTGACCGCCAGGCCACCGAGCACGATCCAGCCCACCAGGGCCGCCGGCGGCGGCGCCTGGGGCACCAGCCACAACGCCCAGCCCGCCGGGATCAAAAGGATCAGCCGGCCGCTGGGTTTGTGCCAGCGCAGCAGTTCAAACCAGCCCCGCAGTAAAGAACCGCTGCCTGCGCTGGCCATGGAATGGATTGCATGCCAAACGCTGGCGGCACCCTAGATCGCAGCAGATCGCAGCTGCTTCCGGCTGTCCATGCCAGGGGGCGCTGGTGGCAAAGTGACGCCGAGTCCAGGCGATCGACCCCATGCCGGAGCTTGAGCAGCAACGGGCCCCCGTCAGCGACCTGACGGCCCCTGCAGCGGCGGCTTCGGCCTCAGCGAAGAGCCTGCGCCATGTGGCGGCGATCGACATCGGCACCAATTCCATCCATCTGCTGATCGCGGCGGTGGATCCCGTGCTGCGCAGCTTCAGCGTGGTGCTCACCGAGAAATCCAGCACCCGCCTGGGGGAACGCGACGAAGACAGCGGCGAACTGACCCCCGAGGCGATCGAACGGGCCTTCGTCACCCTGCGCCATTGCCGCGAGCTGTCGGCCAGCCATGGGGTGGAACAGATCGTGACCGCGGCCACCAGCGCCGTGCGTGAGGCCCCCAACGGCCGCGAATTCCTCCAGTCGCTGCAGGAGCAACTGGGGCTTGAGGTGGACCTGATCAGTGGCCAGGAGGAGGCCCGGCTGATCTATCTGGGGGTGCTCTCGGGCATGGCTTTCGGTGACCAGCCCCATCTGATCCTCGACATCGGTGGCGGCTCCACCGAGTTGATCCTGGCTGATGGCCGTGACGCCAGAGCCCTCACCAGCACCAGGGTGGGGGCGGTGCGGCTGCAGCGTGATTTCGTGCGTGAGGACCCGATCCCGCCCGAGCGGCGTTCGTTCCTGACCGCCTTCATCGAAGGGTCCCTGGAGCCCGCCGTCGATAAGATCAAGCGGCGTCTGCAGCCCGGCGAGACGCCGGTGATGGTGGCCACCAGTGGCACCGCCATGGCCCTGGCGGCGATGGCGGCGGCCCAGGACGAGCGTCCGCCGCTGCGGCTGCAGGGCTACCGCCTGAGCCGGGAACGGCTGGATCTGCTGGTGGCCCGGCTGGTGGAGATGACCCCCGAGCAGCGCCGGGCCCTCCCCACCCTCAACGAGCGTCGGGCCGAGATCATCGTGCCCGGTGCCTTGGTGCTTCAGACCGCCATGGCGATGCTCGGTGTTGGCGAACTGGTCATCAGCGAACGGGCCCTGCGGGAGGGCCTGATCGTCGATTGGATGCTGCGCAAGGATCTGATCGTCGATCGCTTCGCTTTCCAGAGCTCGATTCGCCAGCGCACGGTGCTGCATCAGGCCCAACGCTTCGGGGTGGATCAAGAACGCTCGCAGCGGGTGGCGGACCATGCCCTCAGCCTTCACGACCAGACGTCCGGGCTGCTGCATGCCGACGATGGGGAGGGTCGCCAGCTGCTCTGGGCCGCCGCGATGCTGCACGCCTGTGGCCAGCACATCAACATTGGCGCCTACCACAAGCACACCTGGTACCTGATTCGCCACGGGGAGTTGCTCGGTTACTCCGAAGCCGAGCAACTGATGGTGGCGGCCATTGCCCGCTACCACCGCCGTGGCCTGCCCAAGAAACGCCATGAGTCGTGGCAGTTGATCGAGGGGCGCTCCCAACGCCGCACGGTGGCGTCCATGGCGCTGCTGCTGCGCCTGGCCAGCGCCCTGGACCGCCGCCCCGAACCTTTGATCGGCGAGCTGGTGGTGCGCCCGGGTCCCTCTGCCGTCACGATCGAGCTCAAACCCCTGAGCGCCGGCCTGGATCTGAGCCTGGAACGCTGGAGTCTGCAGGCCTGCGCTCCGGCGGTCATGGAGGCCATGGGTCTCCATCTGGAGGTCACCTGAGCGGGCGCCAGATCACCTCATTGATCGGCCCGAGGCGGCGGGCGGTAGAGCCGCCGATGCGCACCATGACCAGATCGGGCCGACCGGCCAGCACCCTCAGGCCTGGATCAGCGGGAAATTGGCGCTCACCCTTGAGCAGGCCCTGGTAGAGCCTTTGGCCGGAGCCGTTGCGCACGACGATCCAGCTGCCCTTGGGGCTGGAGAGCACCACAACGGCCTTCGATCCTGGGGCAGTCACAGCTGGTTTTGAGGATTCCGGGTTGGACTGGGCCAGAGCCGGGGGTCTCAAGGCGGCCAGTGGCGCTTCTGGAGGCTCGGAGCGAGCGCGGACCGCTTGCCATTGGCGCCAGGCCAGGGTGCCGAGGCTGGTCACCAGCACCAGCCCACCAAGGGCCCCTAGGGCCCACCGAGGGGGGGTGCGGGGGGAACCCTTGCTGGTGCTGGAGGGAGGGCGGGATGGTGCCAGGGAGCGGAGGGGCGGCGATGGTAGTGACGAGGCTCTGGTGCGTTGATTGGAAGAGGCGCCGTTGCCGCCGGGGGAGCCGAGATCGGTTCGCCTGAGTTCCTCGATCAGGGGGTCAGCCTCCAGTCCAAGGACGGTGGCCACCCGACGGGCCTGGGCCACCACGAACACTTTTTCTGGCAAGCGGTCAGCGGCACCCTCTTCGAGGGCGTGCAACTGGTCGCTGCCCATGCACAACTGATTGGCCAGGGCCTCCAGGCTGAGACCTTTGGCCTCCCGTGCCTCCCGCAGCACCGTGCCGAGCCGGAGGAGGGGATCACCCGAATGCGACGGGGGTTCGGGGATCGGCTCGGACACGGAGAACAGCAGGTGGCGGGCCGAAGGGCCATCATCTATTTTGACCCCAATCAGTGGGTTGGTCTGTGTAGTTGTTGACCGCTCAGCTTGCCGAGGCAAATGGTGGCCATAAAAAATAACTGACCTGATGATGAGCATCAGTACAATGAATTAATGGGCGATACTGGATTCGAACCAGTGACCCCTTCCGTGTGAAGGAAGTGCGCTACCGCTGTGCTAATCGCCCGCACCCCTCAATCATAAAACCTCGTCGGCCCGATCCTGGCGCCCGGGGGGCGACCATGAAGAATCAACGGAATCTCCGTCCCCCCGCGCGCACGTGACCGCCTCGTCCACCACCAGCTTCGATCCTGAGACCCGCCAGGAGGTGGATGTGCTGATCGTTGGCGGAGGCGTCTGCGGCACCGCTCTTCTGTTCGAGCTGGCCCGCTACACCGATCTGCCCAGGATCACACTGCTGGAGCGCTACGACCGGTTAGCCCAGGTCAACTCCAAGGCCACCAACAACAGCCAGACGATCCACTGCGGCGACATCGAGACCAACTACAGCCTCGAGAAGGCCCTGAAGGTCAAGCGAACGGCCGACATGATCGTGCACTACGCCGCCCTGCTGGATGGTCAGCGGCGCGAGCGCACGGTGTTCCGCACCCCCAAGATGGTCCTTGGTGTGGGGGCCGGGGAGTGCGCCTTCCTGCGGGAGCGCTTCTCGCGCTTTGCCCCCCACTTTCCGGCCATGGAACTGCTCGATCAAGAGCAGATCGCTCAGTGGGAGCCCCATGTGGCGTTGGTGGATGGGACCCCGCGCCGCGAGGAGCTGGTGGCGATCGGCATCCGCAGCACCTACACCGCCGTCGACTACGAGCAGCTGGCGGAGTCCTTCGTGGAGCAGGCCCACGCCGCCGTGGCCGGCACCGATCGCCAGCTCGAGCTGGGGTTGGGGCAGCGGGTCCAGAGGATCACCCCAGAGGGAGAGTCGTTCCTGCTGGACGCCAGCACGGCGGCGGGTCCCAGGCTGTACCGGGCCCGCCATGTGGTGGTCTGTGCTGGCGCCCACAGCCTGCTGATGGCCCAGCAGCTGGGCCATGGCCTGGAGTACTCCTGCCTGCCGGTGGCGGGGAGCTTCTACTTCACTCCCGACCTGCTCAGGGGCAAGGTCTACACGGTGCAGAACGACAGACTGCCCTTCGCCGCCATCCACGGCGACCCCGATGTGCGGGCGCCAGGTAAGACGCGCTTTGGACCCACCGCCCTGCTCCTGCCGCTGCTGGAGCGCTACCAACCCGCCTCCTTCTTCGAGTTCCTGAAGGTGCTGCGGCTGGATTGGTCGGTGCTCGCCGTGTTCTGGCAGCTGCTGCGCGTGGCCGACATCCGCAACTACATCCTGCGCAACCTGCTGTTCGAGGTGCCCTGGCTGCGGCGGCGCCTGTTTCTGGCCGATGCACGCAAGATCGTGCCCGGCATGCGGCTGGAGGATCTGCGCTTCGCCGAGGGCTACGGCGGGGTGCGTCCCCAGCTGATCCACAAGGGGGAGCGGCGGTTGATGCTCGGGGAAGCACGCATCGCGCCTCGGCCTGGCCTGGTGTTCAACGTGACCCCTTCCCCAGGTGGGACCTGCTGCCTGGGCAACGCCGTCATCGATCTCGAGGCGATCGTGGCGCGGTTGGGCTGCAGCTTTGATCATTCCCGCTTGGCGCGGGAGCTTTACGGCGAGGTGGAGCTCCCGCCGGCCCCCAGCGATCCCGCCGCCCCTGATCAGGCCGGGCTGGAAGAAGCGGCGGCCCTGAACAGGTGATCATGGCTGGCGGAATAAAGCTTCGAGCGAGCTTCCACCGGTGAGCGCAGGGCGGGGCTGACGACGTAGAGGGTGGTGCGGATCAGACCGCGTTCGAGGCTGACGGCCGCCATTCGCTCCAGGGGTACCACCTGCAGCCACTGATCGGGCCAGCTGACCCGGTAGCCGATCGCCACGGGGGTGTCGGCGGGGTAATGCTCGAGCAGGGCGGCCTGAACCTCCTCCACATGGCGGGCACTGAGGTAGAGGCAGAGAGAGGCCCGCAGGGCCGCCAGCCGCCCCAGGGATTCCCGCTCGGGCACACCGGTGCGGCCTCCCGCCCGGCTGAGCACGATCGTCTGCACCAGCCCCGGAATCGTGAGTTCGCTCTGCAGGGCAGCGGCGGTGGCCTGGTAGGCGCTCAACCCCGGCACCACCTCCACCTCCAGCCCTGCATCGGCCAGCCGGCAGATCTGCTCGGCCAGGGCTCCGTAGAGGCAAGGGTCACCATCGTGCAGCCGCACCACATGGAGACCGGCGCGGGCCCGTTCGATCACCACGGCCATCACCTCCTCCAAGGTGAGGGTGCTGGTGCGAATCGATTCGCAGCCCACCGGTGCCAGGGCTGCGATCTGAGGTGAAACCAGGGAGTCGGTCCAGACCAGCACATCGGCTTGCTCGATCGCGCGGGCGGCCCTCAAGGTCAGCAGATCCGGGGCGCCGGGGCCGGCTCCGACGATCTTGACGGTATGGGCCGCGGGCCCTGACGGGGGATGGTTCAAGGGGCCGTGCCGTTGAAGTGGGACGAGACACCGCTGGGGTCGGGCAGGGCCCGCCGGCGGCCGTAGAGCCACCAGAGGCCGAAGCCGCCGATGGCGATCAGGATCAGGCTCATCAGCTGGGCCATCCGTAGCCCACCTTCACAGAACGGAGGCTGACCCAACAGGCAGAGGGGGTCGATCCGCAACCCTTCGATCCAGAAGCGACCTGCGCTGTAGGCGATCAGGTAGACGCAGCTGAGGGCTCCATCGGGCAGGGAGAACTTGCCTTGGCGCGCACCATTGAACAGGACCAGCAGCAGGGTGAGCACCCCCAGGTTCCAAAGCGATTCGTAGAGGAACGTGGGGTGGAAGGTGCTTTGGCCCATGAAGGCCGCAGGCCGGTTCGTCAGGGGGATGGTCAGGGCCCAGGGCAGATCGGTGGGCACTCCGAAGGCCTCGGAATTGAAGAAATTGCCCCAGCGGCCGATGGCCTGGCCCAGGGCCACCGAGGGCACGAGCACATCCAGCAGGGCCCAGAAGGGTTGCTTGCGCCAGCGGCAGAACAGGATCACCGCCAGGGACCCGCCGATCAACGCCCCATGGATGGCGATGCCCCCTTGCCAGACCTTGAGAGCATCGAGCCAGTTGAGGGAATACTGGCGCCACTCGAAGGCCACGTAATAGATCCGGGCGCTGATCACTGCCGCCAACACCAGGATCGGCAGCAGATCGGCGATCAGGCTCGCTTCGATGCCCCGGCTGCGGCCCAGGTGGGTGGCCAGGGCCAGGCCCATCAGCACCGCCAGGGCGATCAGCAACCCATACCAACGCAGGGAGAGAGGCCCCAGCTGAAACAGCAGGGGCCCGGGGGAACTGAACAGGGCCAAGGCGGCCGAGCCAGGAAGGGTCAGGGCTGGAAGAGGGATGAGCTCAAGCGCGGCGGTGAATCAGATCAGCCCCTCGGCGGCCTGGACTTTCTCGAACTGCTTCTTCTTCAACACCAACATGATCTGAGCCAGGGTGACGGCGGCGAAGAAGGCGAGCAAGCCGTAGATCCTCACGGGGTTCTGCAGCACGATTTCGGTGTCCAACTGACCGAACCCACCGACGTTGGGGTCGTCGGTGAGGGGGGCTCCGGCGGCCAGCTGATCACCCACGGCCACCAGCAGGGTGGGGCCTGCGGGGATGGTTTCGCTGACACTGGCCCCATCGGCGGTGGTGATCGTCACAACGGTGGTGCCGTTCTCGCCGGGGGTGATGCTGGCCACCTGGCCCGCCGCGGGTGCGGTGTAGACGGTGTTGTTGGACTTTTCACCGGTGGGCGTCACCTGGCCCCGGCCCCGGTTGGCGCCCACATTGATCGAGTATTTACCGAAGTGAATCGCGCTGTCGGTGGCGGGATCGGGCGACAGAATCGGGAAGACGATCTCCTGATGCTGGTCACCGGGGAGTGGGCCCACCAGCAGGATGTTGGGGTAGGTGTCGCTGTACTGGGTGTAGTAGACCCCCTGTGTTTCTTGCTTGAGCTCCTCGCTGAGGCGCTCGGGGGGGGCGAGGGTGAAACCGTCAGGAAGGATCACCACCGCTCCGACGTTCAGGCCGGTGCGGCTGCCGTCACCGGCCACCTGCTGCACATCGGTGTTGTAGGGAATCTCGACGGTGGCCTTGAAGACCGTATCGGGGAAGACCGCCTGGGGCACTTCCACATGGGTGGGCTTCTTGGCCAGGTGGCAGTTAGCGCAGACCAGCTTGCCGGTGGCTTCGCGGGGATTCTCGTAGTTCTGTTGGGCCCAGAAGGGATAGGCCCAGCTGCTCTGGGGGGCGATCAGCAGAATGCCGAAGGTGAGCAGTGACGTGAGGAGGAGGGTGAGGGAGCGGCGCATGAGACGGACGGGCAGGCGACGGGAGGGGGGAAGCAGGCTCAGCGGATTCAGGCCCACCAGGGCTTCTCACCGTTGCGGAAATCCGTGTCCGTCCAGGGGCTGAGGAACACGTTGTCGTTTTCGACGCTCACCTTGGCCAGGGCCAGAGAAAGGGGCGCGGGGCCACGCACCACCTTGCCGGTGGCGTCGTATTGACTGCCGTGGCAGGGGCACATGAACTTGTTGGCGCCGCTGTTCCAGGGCACCACGCAGCCCAGATGGGTGCAGATCGCGTTGATGCCGTAGCTGCCGATGGCATCGGGCCCTTCCACGGTCAGGTAGGTGGGGTCGCCCTTGAGGCCCTGGACCAGGCTGCGGTCGCCTTCATTGTGGGTGGACAGCCAGCCGCTGGCGGTGACGGCATTGCCCAGTTCGTCCTTGGCGCTCACACCGCCGGAGCCGCCCACAGCCTTGGGGGGGATGAAGTAGTTCACCACCGGATAGAGGGCTCCAAGGGCCACGCCGGTGACCGATCCGAAGGTCAGCAGATTCATGAACTGCCGACGACCCATTCCGGGCACATCGCTCGCTTGGATCTGAGTCATAGGAGCGGTCCAGAGAGCCGACGTGACGTGCCGCCCATTATGGACGTTGCCCTGCCCAGCACCGTTTGTGGCGACGGGGCCGTGGTGGATTGCTGCAACATGCTGTTGCGCAATAGGTGTCATTTCCTTGACTGATCCTCCCAACGCGGAGCCCGCCCCGCCCCTCGGCCTTGAGGAGGTGCTCGGGGTGCTGCGCTCCCGTTGGCGCGCCTCCTACGACATGCAGCTGGTGCAGCGCCGGGGCCGGCTCTATCTGCAGGTGATGTGGGCCTACCTGGAGCAGCAGTCGTTTCCGCTGGACGCGGAGGCCTACAAAGCTCACCTGGAGGAACTGATCGCCATGCTCAACGAACTGGGGGTGGCCGGCCAGGTGCGCGAGTGGCTCCTGACCACGGCGGAGCGCCCAAGGCTGGGCAAGGCCATGGGACTGGCGCTGGAGACCGGCGGTCGAGGAAAGGAATTCCTGCTCTAGCTCTCACCTGGGGCCACCTCCGGCGACTTCGTGAACGCCGTCGCCGGCCGTGTCGACATGGGTTCGCACCGACTGCACCAGGGCAACGAGTGCCACCCCCACCAGGTAGAGGGCGGTGATCGCACCGGTGAGCAGCAGCATCGTCACCGGATCGGTGGAGGGGGTGAGCACGGCCCCCGCCAGGGCCGCCGCCAGCACCACCCAGCGCCAGGCCGCCAGCATCGTTTCGGCCCGCAGCAGGCCGAAAGCCCCGAGCAGCAGCTGCAGTACGGGCAACTGGAAGGCCAGACCGGTGGCGACCATCAGCAGCAACACGAAATCCAGGTAGCGCTCGATCGACCAGATCGGCTCGACCACATCGGCGCCGTAGCTGACCAGAAAGCGCAGGGCCGCTGGCACCAGGGCCCACCAGGCAAAGGCCAGACCCGCCAGGAAAAGCACGGCCGATCCGGCCACCGCCGGCGCCACCAGCCGCCGTTCCCGTCGGGTGAGGCCGGGCAACACGAAGGCCAGTCCTTGGAAAAGGATGAAGGGCAGGGCCAGGGTGAGACCGGCGTAGCCAGCGACCTTCAGCGACACGAACAGGAACTCGCCTGGCGCCAGTTGCAGGAAGCGCATGCCCTCGGCGGGCATCTCCAGCAGGCGAACCAGGGGTTTGACCAGGACCAGGCAGGCGGCGGCGGCCACCACCACCGCCAGCAGGCTCTGCAACACCCGTTGGCGCAGTTCCTCGAGGTGATCGACCAGGCTCATCTCCACCTCCGCCGGGTAGTCGCCTGGATCGCCGCCCGGTGCCGTCTTCGCCAACCAGCCGCCCGCGGCGTCAAGGGGGTTGACTCGAATCGGTGCGGGCGGCTGGCCCGATGGGGAATTGTTGGGACTCATGAACGCTGCGCTGCCTCGAGGCTAGGGACCGGCGCGCCTGATCCGGCTGCCGTGCGCAGCCAGGCGGCGGCGCGGCCAGGGTCGGCCCAGAGCTGTTCTCCGCCCCGGTGGCGCACCGTGCCGGCCCCCGCACCGGGGATGCGCTGCAACTGATCGGCGGGCACCATCACCACCGCCACCCGTCCATTGCCCCGGGCCCGGCTGAAGTGGGCCGCCAGATCGGCCGCCAGCTGCAGGTCATCGTCCTGGGCTGGCGCCTCCGAGCTCTTGAGCACCACGTGACTGCCCGGGCATTCCTGGGCGTGGAACCAGAGATCACCGCGGCGGGCCTGGCGCAGGCTGATCCACTCGTTCTGGCGGTGGTTGCGGCCCACCTGCACCCGCAGGCCACCGCCGCTGCGCAGCTCCAGGGGTTGTGGTGTGGCCGGCGCACGGTTGGCGTCTCCGCCCAGAGGGCGTTTCGGGCGACGACCGTCGGCGCTGAGTTCCAGAAGTTCGCTTTCCAGGGGCTCCAGCTGGGCCAGTTCGTCGGCCTGCTCCATGAAGGTGAGGCTGGCCTCCAGTCGTTCGAGCCGCTGGCGATGGTGGGCGATCCGCGGGGTGATCGACGCCCGCGAGCGCCGCAGCTTGCGGGCCTGGCGGTAGAGCCGTTGGGCCCCGTCGATCTGCTCCCGGCTCGGGGCCTGGCCGCTGAGCAGGGCGTGGGCCTGTTCCTGCAGCCCATCGCTGTCCTCCACCCGGGCGAGCAGCTGCTCCTGCTGTTGCAGCAAGCGCCGCTCGCGCTCGATCGCCTGGCCTCCACGCTGGCGCAGGCCGCTCAGACGCTCGGCCAGCAGACGGCGGTTCAGCTCGCCGCTGTAGTAGCGGCTGAGGGCTCCGTTGATGGGTAGCTCGTCCGGGTGGGCTTCGCTGGCGCGTGTCTCTGCGCTGGCCTCTTGCCAGCAGCGATAGGCGCAGCTGCCGCCGGGGGTGAACAGGAAATCCTCCGTGGCCAGGACCTGCAGCCAACGCTGCCAGCGGAGCCAGAGTTCCTCCCATTGCCGCTCGTCCAGGGCGGCCACCGGTTGCTCCAGCAGGGCTCTCGAGACCTCCGGCTGATCTCCCGCCAGTTGCAGAGCCAAGGCTGGACTGATCCCCTGATAGGCCTCCCGCAGGGCCTGGCCCAGGCCCATGGGCACCAGGGTGAGGTGCCCCCTCCAGCGAGAGAAGGACTCCTCGAGCGAGGGGCAGCGCCCCTGCAGGCAAGGTGGCGGACCGTAGGCATCACCGGTGCCAATCGGCCGCAACCGTGAATGCTGCTCCTTGACCTGGCGGGCCAGGGTGATCACCCGCTGCTGCTCATCGAGCAGGAACACATTGCTGTGGCGGCCCATCAGTTCCACCACCAGGGAGCGGCTGATCGGATCACCTGGGCGGCGGGCGAAGCGCAGTTCCACCACGCGTTCCCAGCCCCGTTGCACCAGCTCCACCAGGGCCAGGCCTGCCAGGCCGTGTTGGAGTTGCTGGGCCAGGGTGCTGCCCGCACCGATGCGGGCGGGCGGCTCGATCGCCAGCAACCGTGGCGCCTCCGCCTGCCAGCTGATCTCCAGCCAATGGCGACGATCAAGTCCCCGCAGCCCCAGTTGCAGGGTATGGGGGGCGCTCTGCTGCGCCTTCTCGAAGCGGCAGGGCAGCAGGGTGGGCCGCCATTCCGCCAACACCGCCTTGAGGCTGGTCAGATCGAGGGCCTGAAGGGGAAGGCGTTGCGGGCTCGCTGGGCTGGTGGATCCAGTGGCTGGTTCAGGCGCGGTCATGGCCCCTACTCTGCTGGCCGACGGTGTTCCCGATGATGGCTTCCCCTTCCTCCGCCGGGCGGCTCACGCTGATCACCGGACCGAGCGGTGTCGGCAAGGGCACCCTGGTGGCTGCACTGTTGCGGCGCCATCCCCGCATCTGGCTGTCGGTGTCGGCAACCACCCGCTCGCCTCGCACCGGGGAGGTGGACGGGGAGCACTATTTCTTCCTCAGCCGCGAACGTTTCGATGCTCAACTGGAGGCGGGCGGCCTGCTGGAGTGGGCCGAATTCGCCGGCAATCGCTACGGAACGCCGCGCGAACCGGTGGAGCGCCACCTGGCCGAAGGCCGTCCGGTGCTGTTGGAGATCGAGCTGGAGGGGGCTCGCCAGGTGCGGCGAAGCTTCCCCGAGGGCTTTCAGATCTTCCTCAAACCCCCCTCCTTCGAGGAACTGGAGCGACGCATCCGCGGCCGCGGCACCGACAGTGAGGAGGCGATCGCCCGGCGTCTGCAGCGGGCGCGGGTGGAACTGCAGGCCGAGGCGGAGTTCGATGCCGTGCTGGTGAACGGCGATCTGGATCAGGCCCTGCTCCAACTGGAGAGGTTGATGGGGCTGAGCGCTGAGCCGGCGGTTTCCCCCAGCGCCTGAGGGAGGCGGCACGGTCGGTACTGGCACGGTTGTGCTGGCAAGGGGACACCCCGAGGGGGCTCCATGGGCTCGCCCTCCAGATCTGGGGCCAGCCATCAGGGCGGCTGGGCCGGACGCCAGGACAGGAGGGCCGCCCATGAAAAAAGCGGCCATCGGGCCGCTGGAAAGGGATGGGATTTCCGGGCTCAGAGGGGATGGAAGAGCAGATCGGGGAAGAACCGGTTGAACTCGATCATGATCCCGGCCGTGAGGGTGAACCAGACGGCGGCCACGACGGGGGCGGTGGTGAGGAATTTTTTCATGGTTCCAGGAAGTCAGCGGGGTGAAACGGTCACTTTCGAGTCGTCTTCCAGCATTGTTCCGCCGGCGAACTCCTTGAAGGCCGCCAGGGGCCAGGTGGCTGCGGACAGGGTGGATTTGAACGCCAGGGGCAGATCGATCTGGATTTCACGCATGGTGGCGTCCTTGCTGCCGCGAATGGCCATCAGGTAGGAGCGGCCAGCCCAGCCGATCGTGCCCGTGATGTAAAGGAAGGCGATGCTCGGAATCAGGAAATCACCGGCGTGGCTGAAGCGGCCATCGACGATCAGGTGGGGCAGGCCATCGGTGCCACAGAGGGCTTGGCTGTAGCTCGCGAAGCGGGCCTTGGCCTGGTCGGTGGTGGCTTGGCTGGCCCGCTGCTGGAAGCGGGGGCTCTCAGCACAGGGGGTCAGCCCCGCTACATCGGCGTGTGCCACGGGGGCGAAGCCGAAGATCAGGAAGGCTGAAATCAGAACAGCAAAGAGACGGCGCATCGTGTCCGGTGCTGGGATAAAGACCTGCGGGAAGGCAGGATGTCACTTGCGGACAGTAGGGGACATCTCTAGAGCCAATGCCGACGCTCCTGGCCGTCGAAACAAGTTGTGACGAGTCCGCTGCGGCGATTGTGTGCGACCGAACGGTGCTCGCCAGCGCCGTCGCCTCCCAGATGGAGGAACACGCGCGCTGGGGTGGGGTGGTGCCCGAAATCGCCTCCCGCCGCCATGTTGAAGCGCTGCCGCTGCTGATCGACCAGGTGATGGCCGAGAGCGGTCTGGGCTTCGGCGATCTGGACGGCATTGCCGCCACGGTGGCCCCGGGGCTGGTGGGGGCCTTGCTGGTGGGTTCGGTCACCGGGCGCACCCTGGCCGCCCTCCATGGACTGCCCTTCGTGGGTGTCCATCACCTGGAGGGCCACCTGTGCTCGGTGCACCTGGGGGAGCCCCTGCCGCCGGGGCCCGCCCTGGTGCTGCTGGTGAGTGGCGGACACACGGAATTGATCCGGATCGATGGACCGGGCCGCTACGAGCGCCTTGGCCGCAGCCGCGATGATGCGGCCGGCGAGGCCTTCGACAAGGTGGCCCGGCTGCTGGGCCTGGGTTACCCCGGTGGTCCGGCGATCCAGACGGCCGCGGCCGACGGCGATCCCCATCGCTTCCCCCTGCCCAAGGGGAGGGTCTCCCTGCCCCAGGGTGGCTTTCATCCTTACGACTTCAGTTTCAGCGGCCTCAAGACAGCGGTGCTGCGGCTGGTGCAGTCACTTGGCACCACGGGAGGGCCGCTGCCGGTGGCTGATCTGGCGGCCAGCTTCGAGCAGGTGGTGGCGGAGGTGCTGGTGGAACGCACCTGCCGCTGTGCCCGTGACCAGGGCCTCGGCACTGTGGTGATGGTGGGTGGGGTGGCAGCCAACCAGCGCCTGCGTGCCCTGATGGAAAAGCGTTGCGCCGCCCTGGGGCTGTTTTGGCGCGTGGCCCCCCTGGCCTACTGCACCGACAATGCGGCCATGGTGGGGGTGGCAGCGGCCCAGCGGCTGACGGCCGGATCGCGCAGCTCGCTCAAGCTCGGGGTGACCCCGCGGCTCCCGCTGGAGCAGGCCGATGACCTTTACGAGCCAGTGAGGGGCCGTTAATCCTCGATCCCTTTAGTGTGAACCATCAACCTTGCGGCCGGCCCCATGGCCCCTGCTGACATGCGTGAGAACGGCGAAGGACCCACGCCCGTGGGACCAGATGAGCTGAACGCCTGGCGGCGGGGATTCACTCCCCAGGCCGAGATCTGGAATGGCCGACTGGCCATGCTCGGGCTGTCGCTTGGCATTGGGGTGCTGTTGCTGGTGCGTCTGCTGAGCAGCTCACTGACGGCCGCGAAGTGACTGGGCCAGTTCGTTCGGTTTGAGGCTCTGGGCCAGGGCGTCTGCGGGGGAGACTCGGCCGGCTTGCACCAGTTTGAGCAGCGCCTGGTTGGCGCTCTGCATGCCGTCGAAGCCACTGCGCTCCATGATCTGCTCAACCTCGTCCATCTTGCACTGCTGGATGTAATCCCTGCAGGCATCGGTGTTGACCAGGATGTCGTGGAAAGCGGCCCGTTTGCCATCGGTGGTTTTGATCAGGCCCTGGGAAATCACCGCCAGCAAGGCTTCGGAGACGGAGCGGCGCACATTGTCCTGGTCTTCAGGGGGGTACATGCCCAGCACCCGTTCCACCGTGCGCACGGCTGAGTTGGTGTGCAGGGTTCCAAATACCAGGTGACCGGTCTGGGAGGCTTCCAGGGCGGTGGTGAGTGTTTCCCTGTCCCTGATTTCACCAATCAGGATCACATCGGGGTCTTCCCGCAGGGAAGCGCGCAGGGCGTTGTGGAACAGCTTGGTGTGGTGCCCCACTTCCCGCTGGCGCACCATGGAGCGCTTGCTCTGGTGCACGAATTCGATCGGATCCTCGATCGTGATGATGTGACGCTTCTGGTTGCGATTGATCCAGTCGACCATTGCCGCCAAGGTGGTGCTCTTGCCCGAACCGGTGGGCCCGGTCACCAGCACCAGCCCCTTGGGGCGTTGACAGACCTCCTCGAGCACACTGGGCAGGTTGAGGTCTTCGATCGTGGCGATTTTCTGAGGGATCAGGCGCAGCACCATCGCTGGCCCCAGCAGGGTTTCCAGCAGGTTGATCCGCACCCGCACGAACGGAAAGGCGAAGGAACCGTCAAATTCCTTGTCATTCTGGAATCGGTCGATTTCCACCGGCGTGAGCATCTCCCGAAGCCAGCCGTTGAAGCTGGCCTGATCAGCCACTGGCCAGCCGGTGTGCTGCATGTCGCCCCGAACCCGATAACGGGGCTCTTCCCCCACCCCGAGGTGGACGTCGGAGTAGTTGCGTTCGTGGGCGATGCGCACGATCTCCTGAAGGGTGCTGGGCTCGGGAGGCAGATTGAGGCCCTTGGAACCTTCGTCGATGACGCTGATCGAATCGCCGGAGCCCGCCTCGGGGAGTGGCGCGGTCGGGGATGGGATCGCCTGGATGATCGGAACGGTCGGCAGATCTCGCAGGGTCGACTCCTCCAGGGGGGGAAAGAGGGAGGAGGACGCCCCTGCTTCGTTCGCGGACATGGTGACGGCATGCATTCGTGGCACCAAGCTTTGCTTGAATTAAGCCTGTTGTCATGGATTTGCTGCGGCCATCTTTAGGATCCGCCCGATTGCTGCTCGCCTTTGACCTCCCTCCCCCTGGTCACGATCGTGCTCGGCACCCGGCCAGAGGCGATCAAGCTGGCGCCTGTGATCCTGGCCTTCCGCTTGGCGCCCGATCTGCGCACCCGGGTGGTGCTGACAGGCCAGCACAAGGAAATGGTCGCCCAGGTGATGGATCTGTTCGGGCTCACGGCCGATCTCGACCTGGCGCTGATGGCCCCGAAGCAGACCCTCACCCACGTCACCTGCGCGGCCCTGCAGGGGTTGCGGGAGGAGTTCACGGCCCATCGGCCCGATCTGGTGCTGGTGCAGGGGGACACCACCACCGCCTTCGCTTCGGCCCTGGCCGCCTTCTATGAGCAGATCCCCGTGGGGCATGTGGAGGCGGGCCTGCGCACCGACAACCTGCTCGATCCCTTCCCGGAGGAGGCCAACCGGCGCCTGATCTCCCAGGTGGCCCAGCTGCATTTTGCTCCCACCAGCGTCTCGGAGGCCAATCTCAAAGCCTCCGGCGTGGTGGGGCGGGTGCTGGTCACCGGCAACACCGTGATCGATGCCCTGCTGCTGATGGCCGAGCGGGCCCCCCAGCTGGCGATCCCAGGGCTCGATTGGCAGCGGCAGCGAGTGATCCTGGCCACGGTGCACCGGCGCGAGAACTGGGGACCTCGTCTGCAGGACATCGGCCATGGCTTCCTGGAGCTGCTGGAGCGTTTCCCCGACACCGCCCTGCTGCTGCCCCTGCACCGCAACCCCACCGTGCGTGAACCGCTCGAAGCGCTGCTGGGCCATCACCCCCGGGCCTTCCTCACCGAACCGCTTGACTACGACAGCCTGGTGGCGGCGATCCGTGGCTGCACGCTGCTGCTCACCGATTCCGGCGGCCTTCAGGAGGAGGCTCCTGCCCTGGGCAAGCCCGTGCTGGTACTGCGGCGCACCACCGAACGTCCCGAGGCTGTCGACTCAGGCACCGCCCGATTGATCGGCACCGATACGGTCGACATCGTGCGCGAGGCGGCGCGGCTGTTGGAGGATCCCGCCGCCTACGCGGCCATGGCCCAGGCCCACAATCCCTTCGGCGATGGCAAGGCCAGCGGCAGGATCCTGGAGGCCAGCCGGGCGCTGCTGGCGGAACGCGCTCAAGGGGAAGGCTGAGGCCTTCGCCCCGCCGCTTCTCACCCCCCAGGACGCTTCTTGGCCCAGGGCGGCAGGTCGATGAACACCTTGGTGCCGGGGTTCAGGCCGCTGAGGATCTGGGTGTTGCGGCCGCTGCTCGTGCCCAGCTCCACCGGCTGGAAGGTGGGTTCGTTGCCCTTGCCCACCAGCAGCACCCCTGGTTTCCCTCCTTCGGTGACCACGGCCACAGTGGGCACCAGGGTGCGCACCGCCAGCTGGCCGGTCTTGAAGTCGATGTCGGCGGTCATGCCGATGCGCAGCTCCGGCGGGGGATTGATCAGCTGAAGCTTGACCTCGAAGGAGGTGACGTTGTTGGTCTTGACCGCCCGCGGGGCGATCTGCTTGACCCGGGCGGCGAAGCGCCTGTCGGGGAAGGCATCCACCCGCAGGCTGGCCTCCTGGTTCACCCGGATTCGGCCGATGTCGTTCTCGGGCACCTTGGCCACCGCCTCAAGGCCCTGGGCCAGTTCCACCACCGAGGAACTGCTGGCCCCGGCGTTGGCCGAGGCCGCCGTGGTCGGGGTGACGAAGGCGCCCGGGTCGGCGAAGCGCTGGGTGATCACACCGTCGAAGGGAGCGCGGATGGTCAGTTCGGAGCGTTCCACGCCGCGTTGGCCGCTCCGCTGCCGCGCGGCGTCGAGGGCCGCCTGGCTGGTGGCCAGGCGGGTGTTGAAGGTGATGAAGTCGTCCTGGCTGATGGCGCCTTGGGCATAGAGCTTGCGCCGCCGTTCGAATTCCGAGCGGCTGCGGCGGTATTCCGCCTCCGCCTGGCGCACCTGGGCCTGGAACTCGCTTTCGCGGTCCTGCAGATCGCCGCTGTCCATCAGGGCGATCGGCTGGCCCGCCTTCACCCGATCACCCTCGTCGATGTAGAGGGTCTGGAGCACGCCTCCGCGTTTGGGGCTGACGTTGACGCTGCGAACGGCCTTCAGTTCACCGCTGGCGGTGACGATGCCGGGCAGGCTGCCGCGTTCGGCGCTCACGGTGTAGGCACTCAGGTTCTTGGTCCGCTCAGCGCTGCGCCGGCCCGACCAGAGACTGAAGCCGCCGATGGCGACGGCCAGGGCCAGGGCGCCGGCGGCCCAGAGGCGTTGGCGTGGCCGGCGAGGGCGCTTGATCAGACCCGTTGGCTTGGTCTCCTCAGCGACCTTCGGGGCTGGTTGGAGAATGGAGGAAGGAATGGGTCGGATGCGTCGATCGCCCCAGTCTTGATGGTTTGGGTGTCGAATGGCGAGCCCGAAGGTGGCGGAGACCGACCCGTCTAGATTTCGGCCCATGCTCAAAGCCGGAATCGTGGGGCTGCCCAATGTGGGCAAATCCACCCTCTTCAACGCTCTGGTGGCCAACGCCCAGGCCCAGGCCGCCAACTTTCCCTTCTGCACGATCGAGCCGAACGTGGGCATCGTGGCGTTGCCGGATGCGCGACTGGCCAAGCTCTCGGCGATCTCCCGCTCCAAGGAGCTGATCCCCACCCGGGTGGAATTTGTCGACATCGCCGGTCTGGTGGCCGGTGCCAGCCAGGGGGAGGGACTGGGCAACAAGTTCCTCGCCAACATCCGCGAGGTGGACGCGATCGTGCACGTGGTGCGCTGCTTCGAGGACGACGACGTGATCCACGTCTCTGGAAGTGTGCACCCGGTGCGGGACGCCGAAGTGATCAACCTGGAGCTCGGCCTCTCCGACCTGGCCCAGGTGGAGAAACGGCGCGAGCGGCTCAAGAAGCAGGCCCGCACCAGCAAGGAGGCCCAGGCCGAGGATGCCCTGCTGGAGCGAATCCAGTTGGTGCTGGAGCAGGGGGGTGCCGCCCGCAGCCTGGGCCTGAGCGAGGAGGAGCAGAGCCTGGTCCGGCCCCTCGGCCTGCTGACTCTCAAACCGATCATCTATGCCACCAACGTCAGCGAAGACGACCTGGCGTCCGGCAACGACCACAGCCGCGCGGTGGTGGAGCTGGCGGGCCGTGAGGGGGCCGAATCCGTGCGCATCTCCGCCCAGGTGGAAGCCGAACTGGTGGATCTGGGCGAGGAGGAGCGCACCGATTACCTGGCGGGCCTGGGGGTGAGCGAGGGGGGGCTTCAGAGCCTGATCCGCGCCACCTACCACCTGCTCGGCCTGCGCACGTACTTCACCACCGGCGAGAAGGAGACCCGCGCCTGGACGATCCACGCGGGCATGACCGCCCCCCAGGCCGCCGGTGTGATCCACACCGATTTCGAGCGCGGCTTCATCCGCGCCCAGACCGTGGGCTACGAGCAGTTGATCGAGGCCGGCTCCTTGGCGGAGGCGCGCAACCGGGGCTGGTTGCGCAGCGAGGGCAAGGAGTACGTGGTGGCTGAGGGTGATGTGATGGAGTTTCTCTTCAACGTCTGAGACTCACCTGGAAGCGGTTGGGTTCGACATTGGCGGGGCGCCTCTTTCAGGCTGCACAGAGCGATTGACCGGACCCACGGGTTCGGCCAGAGATCTATTGGGGCCAACCGCTCGCGGAACATAACGCTCTGGTGCACTTGTGGACCTGGGAATCCCACCCACTGGCCCTAGTGCACCGTCCCGGAAACAACATCTAAAATTGTGGGAGGTTATCCGAGGCACTCCGTGGCGCTGGTCGTCCGATGCCGCCGCTGGTCCTCAGTGATGACGAGATTCGGCAACTGCAGGGCATCGCCAGCTCTCGCTCGCTACCTCATTCGATTGTGCAGCGCGCCCAGATCGTGCTAGCCGGCGGTGTTGGTTTCGCCAACACCGCCATCGCCAAACGGATGGGCCTGACCGGCATGACCGTCGGCAAGTGGCGCAAGCGCTATGGAGAACTTGGTCTGGAAGGGTTGCACGACAAGATCCACCTCGGCCGGCCGCACACCTACGAGGACGACACCGTCTCCGAGGTCATCAACCGCGCCCTGCAGACCTAGGCGAAGCCTTCTCCGAAGGGGTAGCCCACCGATGGCAGCGTGGAGCGCCCGCTCCCTCGCCGCTGCCATCGGCATCTCCAAAACCACCGTTCACCGCTGGTTGCAGACCTTCTCGGTCCAGACGCACCGCCAGAAGTCGTACCGCTCCGCGGAAGCCTGACGGATATAAGCTCTCCACCGATCCTTTCTTTGTGGAGAAGGTCCGCGACATCGTCGGCCCTACCTGAATCCTCCGGACATGGCGATGGTGCTCTGTGTCGACGAGAAGACGCAGATCCAGGCCCTGGACCTGACCCAGCCGCTGCTGCCCATTGAGCTGGGCTACATGGAGGGAGTCACCCACGATTACATCCGCCACGGCACCACCCCCCTGTTTGCCGCCTTGGACGTGGGGAAAGGGGAGGTGACCACCGAGTGCAGGCCTCGCCACCGGCAACCGCTGGCGGGGAAGGCTGCGCCTACAGGAATTCCTGGGCTTCCAGCGCCCGATCGGGAAGTCCGTTCCGGACGACCTGAATGTCCACCTGATCATCGACAACTACTGCACTCACAAGCACGCCCTAGCCCAAGGGCTAGGGCACAGCGGTAGCTCCGAGCCTGGCAGGCGCAGCGGCCCCGATTCCATGTCCACGACACACCCACCGCTGCCTCCTGGCTTAACCAGGTGGCAGCGGTGGTTTGGGATCACCACGCAGAGGGCCATCCGGCGGGGCAGCGTCTCCAGCGTCAAAGAGCTGATCGCCCTAGCCCGAAGGGCTTCTGCTTGCATTAGATCGAGCAGTTCGTGGTGGCCTACACCATGACCAAGGTCCTGTTCAACTGGACCGCCACGGAGGACTCAATCCTGGAGAAACTGCAGCGACTTTGCTCGCAAATCTCCGGGACTGGACGCCAGGTGTCGACATGGATCATGTCGCCCAGCTGCTCCCATTGGTACCGCTGCGCCTGGACTTCTGCTGCTCTTGAGAAAGCTTCGCCTTCGCAGAAGCGCAAGCGCTAGGAATCGAGGTTACGCAGTCGGTTCAGCCCCAGACGCCACATCGCCCTGGCCAGGGTCGTGATCGGCAGCAGCAACTGCCGGGCGATCCTCCGGAGCGTGCAGCGCCGGTGTCTGAGATCCACGGCCTGCTGCAGTTGCTGCGAATCGAGCGTCCGCCGGCTGGGTGCGGCGAACACTCCGACGATCCGCCAGCGCCGCCACACCACCATCCCGGAATCGGGCAAGCCATGTGCGGTCCGTGCGCTCACTGATGCCGTTCTCGGCAGCCAACTCAGCGAGGCAGCGACCCTGGTCGAGATGCTGCCGGATCAGCGTTCCCGACCAAAGGGTCTCAGGCGGGCATTGGGAGGTGTGTGCATGGGTTGTGAGGTCTGGGGCCGTTGGGTCGCGCCACAACCCTGTCGACCTCACACCTTTACCAGCCGGAACAACCTGGTGGCACGACACACCTCTACCGATCCAGATGGGGACGCGGGCACTAACTGGCCCCCACACCCAGCCCCGTAAGCTCCCCTTTCCCTTGCCGCCTACCCCGTGCTGGATCAGCGCTTGGTGCGCCAGAACCCTGAGCTGGTGGTGGAGCAGCTCGGGCGCCGCGGCCTCAAGCTCGATCTCACCGGCCTGCAGCTGATCGCGCAGCAGCAGCGCGACCTCGAGGAGCACCTCAGCACCCTCCAGGCCGAAGGCAACCGTGTCGGCAGGGAGGTGGGCCAGCGAATCCAGGCGGGCGCCTCGCCGGGCGGCCCAGAGGTGAAAGAGTTGCGCGAGCAGGGCAACCGCCTCAAGCAGCAGGTGGCCGTGCTCGATGAGGAGGAGAAAAACCTCAGCGCCAAGCTGCGCGAGCAACTGCTGGGCCTGCCCAATCTGCCCTCGGCCCTCTCCCCTGAAGGCTCCAGCGAAGCCGACAACGTGGAGGTCAGGCGCTGGGGCAGCCCGCGCATCGAGGCGGACTTGCAGGAGCATGGCGCCATCGCCGAGCGCCTCGGCCTGCTCGACACCGAGCGCTCGGTGCGCATCGCCCAGAGCCGCTTTGTGACCCTCCTGGGCCAGGGGGCGCGGCTGGAGCGGGCGCTCATCAACTTCATGATCGACCTGCACGCCCGCAAGGGCTACCGCGAGGTGCTGCCGCCGATCCTGGTGAACAGCGCCAGCCTCACGGGCTCCGGCCAGCTGCCCAAGTTCGCTGAAGAAAGCTTCCGCTGCGCCGACGACGACCTCTGGCTCACTCCCACCGCCGAGGTGCCGATCACCTCCCTGCACCGCGACGAGATCATCCCCGCCGAGCAGCTGCCACTGCGCTATGTCGCCTTCACCCCCTGCTTCCGCCGCGAGGCGGGCTCCTACGGCCGCGACACCAAGGGCCTGATCCGCCTGCACCAGTTCCACAAGGTGGAGTTGTACTGGTTCAGCCATCCCGACGCCTCCGAGGCGGCCCACGAGCAGCTCACCCTTGATGCCGAGGCGGTGCTCGAAGCCCTGGAGCTGCCCTACCGCCGCATCGAGCTCTGCACGGGTGATCTGGGTTTCTCCGCCGCCCGCACCTTCGACCTGGAGGTGTGGCTGGCGGGGGCCGGCACCTACCGGGAGATCTCCAGCTGCAGCACCTGCGCCGACTTCCAGGCCCGCCGCTCCGCCATCCGCTTCAAACAGGGCAAGAGCACCCAGCTGCTGCACACCCTCAACGGCAGCGGCCTGGCGATCGGCCGCACCATGGCCGCCCTGCTGGAAAACGGTCAGCAGGCCGATGGCTCGGTGGCCCTGCCGGCGGCGCTGTGGTCCTACTTCGGGGCCGAGCGGATCAGCGCGGAAGCCTGAGCCACTGCGCCAGACTCAACCAATCTCAAGAGCTGTTACTGGATGGGCGTCCTCACCGCACTGGCGATCCTGGCTGGCCTGATCGTCGTGCATGAGGCGGGCCATTTCTTCGCCGCCACCTGGCAGGGGATCCGCGTCAGCAGCTTCTCAATCGGCTTCGGTCCGGTGCTGCTGGAGCGGCAGCGCCGCGGCGTGCAGTTCGCGTTGCGGGCCTTTCCGCTCGGCGGCTTCGTGGCCTTCCCCGACGACGACAAGGACAGCGCGATCCCGGGCGATGACCCGGATCTTCTGCGCAACCGCCCCCTGCGCCAGCGCGCCCTGGTGATCGCCGCCGGCGTGCTCGCCAACCTTCTGCTGGCCTGGACGGTGCTGCTGGGCCAGGGCCTGGTGCTGGGCATCCCGTCGGGATTCAGCGCCACCCCCGGGGTGCTGGTGGTCGCCGTCCAACCGGGCCAGGCGGCCGCGAACTCCGGTCTGCTGGCGGGCGATCGGATCGTGAGCGTCGGGGGCGCCTCGATCGCCGGCGGCCAGGAGGCCGTGGTGGGGGTGGTTGAACAGATCAAGGGAGCCCCCGGCCAACCGCTGCAACTGGAGGTGGAGCGGGGCGGCCTGCGGCTGCCCCTGCGTCTCACCCCCTCTGACCTGCGCGGCAGTGGCCGCATCGGCGCCCAATTACAGCCCAATGGATCGGAATCCTTCCGCCCCCCCAGCGGTCCGCTGGAGCTGATCCGCCAGGCCAACCGGGAGTTCTCCCAGCTGCTCATCCGCACCGTCGATGGCTTCGTGACCCTGGCCACCCACTTCGGCGAGACCGCCGGCCAGGTGTCCGGGCCGGTGAAGATCGTTCAGATGGGGGCGTCGCTGGCCAAGCAGGGCGGCGGCAGCCTGTTCGTCTACACCGCCTTGATCTCCATCAACCTGGCGGTGCTCAACGCCCTGCCCCTCCCCCTGCTCGATGGCGGCCAGTTCCTGCTGCTGCTGCTTGAGGGCGTGCGCGGCAAGCCGATTCCCGAGCGCCTGCAGATGGCCTTCCTGCAATCGGGCTTCGTGTTGCTGGTGAGCCTGAGTGTGGTGCTGATCGTCAAGGACACCTCCCAGCTGCCCCTGGTGCAGCAGTTGCTCAGCCGCTGAAGCAAGCCCAACGCCGCAGCCCGAATCCACGATGCCCCGTTTCCCCAGCGCCCGCACCCGGGCGCCCCTGATCCTCGAGCGGCTGGGGGAGCTCTACCCGGAGGCCACCTGCTCCCTCGATTGGCGCACCCCCTGGGAGCTGCTGGTGGCCACCATGCTCTCGGCCCAGTGCACCGACGAGCGCGTCAACAAGGTCACCCCGGCCCTGTTCGAGCGCTTCCCCGATGCGGCCACGGCCGCCGCCGTGAACGGCGACGACGTGGAGCCCTACGTGAAATCCACCGGCTTCTTTCGCAACAAGGCCAAGAACATCGTCGCCAGCTCCAGGATCCTGATGGAGCGCCACGGCGGCGAGGTGCCGCGCTCGATGGCCGAGTTGCTGGAGCTGCCGGGGGTGGCGCGCAAGACCGCCAACGTGGTGCTGGCCCACGCCTTCGGCATCAACGCCGGAGTCACGGTCGACACCCACGTGCGGCGGCTCAGCAACCGCCTCGGCCTGAGCCAGCAGAGCGACCCGCGACGGATCGAGCCGGAGCTGATGAAGCTGCTTCCCCAGCCGATGTGGGAAACCTTTTCGATCCGCCTGATCTTCCACGGCCGCGCCGTCTGCAACGCCCGCAAACCCGCCTGCGACGGCTGCCCCCTGGCCGACCTCTGCCCGAGTCATCCGCTGAGGCGGTAAGATCAGCAATCTCCTGCTACTTGAGCCCAGCCGCATGGCGAAGAAGTCGATGATCGCGCGTGATGTGAAGCGCAAGAAGATGGTCGAGCGCTTCTCGCTCAAGCGCGCCGCCCTCAAGGAAGCCTTCGAGGCGGCCGGCGATCCGATGGCGCGGCTGGAGATCCACCGCAAGATTCAGGGTCTGCCCCGCAACAGCGCCCCCAACCGCGTGCGCAACCGCTGCTGGGCGACCGGCAAGCCCCGTGGCTATTACCGCGATTTCGGCCTTTGCCGCAACCAGCTGCGCGAGCGTGCCCACAAGGGTCTGCTTCCCGGCGTCACCAAATCCAGCTGGTGATCCAGCCGACGGCCCGGCCCTGAATACCGCGCCATGAGGGGTCCCCGCTGGGGGGCCCTTTTTTGCGCCCCACGCTCGCGCCCCATGCCCTGGGCCCCCTGGCCGCCAGCCCCTGGGGGGGCGTGCGCACCGAATGCGAGAATGGCATTTGACAAAAAACGGACATAAGCGCACGTGTCAGGACACATTCAGACGGTCTCCTTCGATGGTCGGGAGATCCGGCTGACCACGGGCTTGTATGCCCCCCAGGCCGGAGGTTCGGTGCTGGTCGAATGCGGTGACACCTCCGTGCTGGTCACGGCCACCCGCGCCAAGGGCCGCGAAGGCATTGATTTCCTCCCGCTCACCTGCGACTACGAAGAGCGGCTCTACGCCGCCGGTCGCATCCCCGGCAGCTTCTTCCGCCGTGAGGCCCGCCCTCCCGAGCGCGCCATCCTCACCACCCGCCTGATCGATCGCCCCCTGCGGCCCCTGTTCCCCTCCTGGCTGCGGGACGACATCCAGGTGGTCGCCACCACCCTCTCCCTTGATGAGCGGGTGCCGCCCGACGTGCTCGCCGTCACCGGCGCCTCGATCGCCTGCCTGCTGGCCCGCATGCCCTTCAGCGGCCCGATGGCGGCGGTGCGCGTGGGCCTCCTCGGCGACGACTTCGTGCTCAACCCCAGCTACCGTGAAATCGAGCGCAGCGAGCTCGATCTGGTGGTGGCCGGCACCCCCTCCGGAGTGGTGATGGTGGAGGCCGGTGCCAACCAGCTGCCCGAGCAGGATGTGATCGAAGCGATCGACTTCGGCTACGAGGCCGTGGGCGAACTGATCAAGGCCCAGCTCACGCTGCTGAGCGATCTGGGCATCGAGCAGGTGCTCCCCGAGCCCAAGGTGGAAGACCCGGCCCTGCCCAACTTCCTCGAGCAGGAATGTGGCGCCGGCATCGCGGAGGTGCTCAAGCAGTTCAGCCTCACCAAGTCGGAGCGCGACGCCAAGCTCGACGTGCTCAAGGGTGAGGTCGCCGCCAAGATCGCCGCCCTGGGCGAAGACGACCCGATCCGGCTGGCCGCCGCGGGCAAGGCCCTCGGCAACACCTACAAAGGTGTCACCAAGAAGATGATGCGCGCCCAGATCGTCAACGAGGGCAAGCGCGTCGATGGCCGCGACCTCGACCAGGTGCGCCCGATCACAGCCGCCGTCAGTGTGCTGCCCAAGCGCGTGCACGGCTCCGGCCTGTTCCAGCGTGGTCTCACCCAGGTGCTCTCCACCGCCACCCTCGGCACCCCCAGCGATGCCCAGGAACTGGACGACCTCAACCCATCCAGCGAGAAGACCTACCTGCACCACTACAACTTCCCCCCCTATTCGGTGGGCGAGACCCGGCCGATGCGCTCCCCCGGCCGCCGCGAGATCGGCCACGGCGCCCTGGCTGAACGGGCCCTGGTGCCGGTGCTGCCCTCGAAGGAGAGCTTCCCCTACGTGCTGCGGGTGGTGTCGGAGTGCCTCAGCTCCAACGGCTCCACCTCCATGGCCTCGGTCTGCGGCAGCACCCTGGCACTGCTGGATGCGGGTGTACCCCTGAAGGCCCCCGTCGGCGGCGCCGCCATGGGCCTGATCAAGGAGGGCGAGGAGGTGCGCATCCTCACCGACATCCAGGGCATCGAGGACTTCCTCGGTGACATGGACTTCAAGGTGGCCGGCACCGAAAAGGGCATCACCGCCCTGCAGATGGACATGAAGATCTCCGGCCTGGCGGTCAAGACCATCGCCGAAGCCGTCAACCAGGCCCGCCCGGCCCGGCTGCACATCCTCGGCAAGATGCTGGAGGCGATCGACAAGCCCCGAGAGACGCTCTCGCCCCACGCCCCGCGTCTGCTCAGCTTCCGCATCGACCCCGAGCTGATCGGCACCGTGATCGGCCCCGGCGGCCGCACGATCAAGGGCATCACCGAACGCACCAACACCAAGATCGACATCGAAGACGGCGGCATCGTCACGATCGCCAGCCACGACGGCGCCGCCGCCGAGGAAGCCCAGCGGATCATCGAGGGCCTCACCCGCCGCGTCAGCGAAGGGGAGCAGTTCAGCGGCCACGTCACACGGGTGATCCCGATCGGTGCCTTCGTCGAAATCCTGCCTGGCAAGGAGGGGATGATCCACATCTCCCAGCTCTCCGAGGCCCGGGTGGAGAAAGTCGAAGATGTGATCAAGGTGGGCGATCAGGTGCGCGTGCGCGTGCGCGAAATCGACAACCGCGGCCGCATCAACCTCACCCTGCGCGGCGTCGACCAAGAAGAGCCCGTGGCCGTCACGGCCTGACTCCCTGCGGGGGGCCTAGGTCGTAACCAAGGCAGCCGGCCCGGGGAACCTCCCCTGGGTCGGCTTTTTGATGCCCTTCGTTTCCCGCCGCGCCGCCGCGCGCCCGGGCGCTACACCACAAAGCCGGGATCGATCACCGCCAGCGCCTTCGCGGCCCGGGCACATAGGTCAGAGTGGCAGGGGCCATGGCTGGCCACCAGGCAACCAGCCTGGCGCAGGTCGCCATCGTTGTAGGAGAGGGGGCGGCCATCGGCATGGGTGAAGGCTCCACCGGCGGCCATCAGCACCGCTTCCGGTGCCGCCATGTCCCAGTCCTTGGGGGCACTGTTGCCGGAGAGGGAGATGTAGAGGTCGGCTTCGCCTCGCAGAATCGTGGCCACCTTTCCGCCGACGCTGCCGATGGCCTTCGTATCGCCCAGGGTCAGTGCCTCAAGAAGTTGCTCGAGCCGCTGGTCACGGTGATTGCGGCTGGCCACCAGCACCAGCTCGGCCAGCTCGCTGCGGCGGCTCAGGGCAGGCAGGAACTGCTCGCCGGCCCGGTCCTCACGCCAGGCCAGGCCGCTGCCATCGGCGCCGACCCAGCCGATCCAGAGCTCCTCCAGTTCGGGCAGCAGAACCACCCCCAGCACCGGGCGATGGTCCTTCACCAGGGCCAGATGCACGGCGTACTCACCTGTGCCCTGCAGGAAGTCCTTGGTGCCATCGAGCGGATCGAGGATCCACAGCCACTCGGCGCCAGGCTGCCCGCCGGGCCCCGGCGGCTCCTTGGCACTCTCTTCGCTGAGCACAGCCCAGGGGGCGCAGGGGAAGGCCGCCGCCAGTCCCTCGATCAGCTGGCGGTTGACCGCCAGATCCGCAGCCGACACAGGCCCCTCGCCGCCGTGGTCCACCTCCAGGACGGCTGGATGGCCGTAGGGGGGCTGCTCGCCCCTGGCATAGGCCCGCAGGATGTCGGCGGCCTCCCAGCCCAGGCGGCGCAGCACCGCCAGCAGCCGCTCGGCCGTGATCCCCTCCGGCAGCGGGATCGCGCCGGGGGTAAGCGGCATCATGGGTTCGCTCATCGGTGCATTGTGCAGGAACAGGAACCCGCCGCCGGCGTCCTCTACCTGGTGGGCACCCCGATCGGCAACCGCGATGACCTCTCCCCCCGGGCCCTCAAGGTGCTCGCCGGTGTGGACCGCATCGCCTGCGAAGACACCCGTCACAGCGGCCTGCTGCTGGCGGGGCTCGGCATCCGCTCGAAGCTGATCAGCTTCCATGCCCACAACCAGCTGGCCCGCATCCCCCAGCTGCTGGAGGCCCTGGAGCGGGGAGAGCGGCTGGCGCTGATCAGCGATGCGGGCCTGCCCGGCATCTGTGACCCCGGCGAGGAACTGGTGGCGGCGGCGCGGGCGGCCGGCCTCACGGTGATCTGCATTCCTGGCCCCTGCGCCCTGACCACGGCCCTGGTGAGCAGCGGCCTGCCCAGCGGCCGCTTCTGTTTCGAGGGCTTCCTGCCGCCCAGGCGCAACCCTCGCCGGGCCAGGCTGAAGGAGCTGGCGAACGAGCCGCGCACCCTCCTGTTCTACGAGGCCCCCCACCGGCTGCTGGAGCTGCTGGAGGATCTGCTCGAAGCGTTCGGTGACCGGCCCTTGCAGGTGGCCCGGGAGCTCACCAAGCGCCACGAGCAGCAGATCGGCCCCACAGTGAGCGCCGCCCTGGCCCATTTCAGCGCCACCCCAGCGCTCGGGGAATGCACCCTGGTGCTGGGCGGAGCCCCGCCGGTGGTGCCCCAGGCCCCTGATGAACAGGAGCTGCTGGCGGAGCTGCAACGTCGGGTGGCGGCCGGCGTGAGCCCCCGGGATGCGGCCCGCCAGTTGGCGGAGTTCAGTGGCCTCTCACGCCGGGCCCTCTACGCTCTCTTGCATCGGAACGGGGAACCCTGATGCTGCTGCGCCTGCGCCTGCTGCTCGCCAGCACCGGTGGTGGCCTGCTGCTGCTGCTGATTCTCTGCCTGGGGGCCCAGAACCTGAGTGATCGGCCCAGCCTGCAGCTGGGCCTCGGCCGTAATGTGGCGCCGCTTCCCAGCGGCTTCCTGGTGGGGCTGGCCCTGGTGGTTGGGGTGATCAGCGGCGGCGTCAGTGCGGCCCTGCTGCTGCCTGGATCGGATCGGAACCCCGATCAGGATCCAGGCAACGCGTAGAGGGAACCCTCGAGCACCACCCGGCTGATGCCTTGGGAGAGCAGGTAGGGGGCCGTGCGCTCGAGCACTCCGCTGTCGGGAACCTTGATCACCCGTTGGCTGCGGCCACAGTGGCGCTTGGCCTGGCGCGGGTTGGCAAACACCACCAGGGCCTGGCGGTCGCGTTCATCGGCGCTGAGTGATCCCAGCTCTGGGAAATCGCTGAGCGGGCGGGCCTGCAGTTCCACGGTCTTGTCCACCAGCAGGTAGACGCTGCTGGGCAGCTCGACGCCGCAGAGGGGCTGGGCCGAGGCGGGGGGCCGATCCTCGATCGACTGGCCCACGACCGCGACGGTGACGAACTCGCTTGCCTCGAAGGGCTCGCCCTCGTCATCGGCCTCCAGATCAGGATCGTCCTGGGCGTCGTCGCCGAAATCGTCGGCATCGTCGATCGCCAGCACCCGGTGCTGATCAGGCTCCAACTGATCGGCTACCTCCCCAGGGAGCGGCTCCAGGGGATCCAGGGGATCGAACGACTCGATGAGATCAAGGGGAGCCCCAAGGGCCCCAGCCGCCCGGGGCGATGAGCTGGCCCCTGGCCCCAACGGCAGCTGGTCAAGACCAGCAGCCCCCCGGGACCGCTGGTGCTTGATCTCGGCATAGGTGGCCGGATCAAGAGCCGCCTTCACCACCCGGCTGACGGTGTTGGGGCTGCAGCCATAGGCCTCCGCCAGCGCCTGGGTGGCCTCGCCCTCCCGGAAGCGCGCCACCAGCTCCTGTTTCTGGCTGTCGCTGAGCCGGGTGACCGCCATGAACCACATCGCTCAGCCCACCACTTTAAGGGCTCGCAGCGCTGATGACCCTTTTCCCAGATCTATTGCAGCTCATCCATGCGCCGCACCCTCATCGCATCCACCCAGGACATCTTGAAATAGGGCTCCAGGAAGCTGCCCTTGGGGAAAGATCTGCCGGTGAAGGCCAGGCCCATGAAAGTGACCTGGGGGGCAGGTTCGATCCAACGCACCTCAACCGTGAGGATGAGTTGAGCCGGGCTGTGGGGATCTCCCACCCGCAGCTGACCCAGGTCAGCCGGCTCGACGGCCAGGGCGTTCGACACCACCAGACAGGCCCCCAGGGGGCTGATGTCCCAGAGCTTTCCTTCCAGGGTCTGCCCACCATTGGACGGGAAGAAGTCCCCGACAACCACACCCATGGATGAAGGGAGGAGATAGCGCCTGTGACGACGAGGGATCTCCGAGCCAAAACCGTTCATGGCGGAGGCACGGGCGGTTCAGCTCAGCCCATCATCTCGGTAAGACTGCATTCGGTCCACCCAGGACGCCTTCATGTAATCATCAAGGAACGTCCCTGGGCCTAGCAACCCTCCGTCAAAGACCATACCAATGAAGGTGACCCGCCTCGATGGGCTTGCCCAACACACCTGAGCGCTGAAGGTCAAGGTGTCAAGCCGGAAGGGATGACGGATCAGCAGCGCTCCTATGGTGTTTTCCTGTAGAGGCTCATGGGTTGGGACTTGAAAGCAAACACCCGCTGAACTGATGTCCCAGAGCTGGCCTACGATCATTCGACCCGCCGGCAAACTGAATTCAGCCGACAAGACCGCAAGTGTGCTTGGTAGCGGATGACGCTTATGTTTCCTTGGGGGCAGGCCGCTCGGTTGAATCATCAACGGGCTATTCGATGCATCTTCAAGGATGTCGATACCTCCAGAGCCACCTTACAGGTGAATCACAGATAGAAGATCGCCAGAGGCTGGCACAATGATGATGCTCCCCAAAAGGAGCTCTGCTCCCTTAGCTCAGCTGGATAGAGCAGCTGCCTTCTAAGCAGCCGGTCGATGGTTCGAGTCCATCAGGGGGCGTGTGCGCATGGGTGTGTAGTCCAAGCAGGTCTTTCTGCCGAAAAGGGGGTGAGCGGTCGCGAGGTTTGTCCGCCCGCAGCCCTGGCCTGCCTGCACCACTCCGCGGGGGTGGACAACCTGAATGGCTCCTTGAGTGCTAGAGCCCGCTGACAATGGGTTGCCCTTCCATAATGACCGCCACTGATTGGAAGCCCCTAGAGGGTTTTTGGCCTGAGTGCATGAGGTCAAGGGTCAAGCCGCCCCAGCCATGCAAATTTTTGTTACCGGAATCAATCCCGCAACGAACGTGATTCACCAACGAGTCGCCACAAGCCCACTCAAGAGCCGCGAACAATCAACCGTCACCGGGTGCACTCAGATCAATAGCCAATCAACTCAATAGTCAATCAGCGCATCGCAAATTACAATTGAAACGCAGAAATCGCCTCGATCATACTCGCGAAAGAAGCCTTTAATCACTCTTTAATGAAGCGTCTCTCCATGCCATCCGCCAAAGGCAGCATTCAACCCTGCCAACTGATTGATCCTTTGGGCAAAATGATTCAAAGATAGCAAGCAAGAAAATGGCCCGATGCAGGCAAGCTTGAGGCAAACACGAATCCAACCAAGGTAGCGTTTTCTAGAGGATATGTCCAACAAACTCCAGCCAATTGGGTCTGCTCCTTAAAACTGTCAACACTGCGAAACGTCAACGAGCCAGTCGCATTTTCCTCGAGCGTCACATGACCGACAAGAATGATGCAAGCTCCCTGACGACTGAGATCCCACAGCCGCCCCACATGTGGCTCTTTCCCAGACTCCTGGAATTCAGCCAGGATTCGATCGAAGGCCTCAGGCATCCGCTTCCTTTCCCCAGCCCTTCGCAGGAATTCCGATTCAGAGATAGAAGCCATACCACTTCAGAGCCTCAAGTGTGATCAGTAGCGCAGACTAGCCAAAAGGATGGTGCAACTCATTCACCAACGATTCACCCCGCCACCTCTTATTCCTGTTGACCTTCCTACGTCGAGGGGATCGAGCCTGCCCGTCCATGGGATCAGTCAACGGCGCGAGGCAGAAACACTTGGCAGCCGACCTCAGTGGCCCGACCACCCACCGAGAGCTTCCATACCACCGAAGACCTGGGCCAGGCCCAGGTCAAGCCATCTGGGCTGAAGGTTTGACAGCTGCGATCGGACCGCAGTGCCTGCCGACCATACCTTGGCAGGAGAGTCAACCATTTGAGCATGCTGGGCCCGTAGGTGTTCCCCCTATGGGAACGCATTGGATACGGCATCTGCGTCCGCTTCCATGCAAGCCCACCACCATGAGCGACGTCAGTCTCGCTCCGCTCCAGCCTCCTCGACTGAAGAGCCTCTGCGCCAACGCCACCATGGTCAGGTGCCAAGGCCATCAACCACGCTTCCCACGCTGAAGTACCACCCCGATGAGCGCCCCCGGGCCGGCGTCTGAGCGAGCTCAGTTGCCCCATGCCACGGCCTACCGGCTTCGCCTCAGGGAACGACCCCTCGGCACCTGGCTATGGGCCCTCGCCCAGAACGTCCCCGCGGCGGGCCTCGCTGCGCAGCTCTATTACGCCATCAGCCGGCGCACGATCACGCCGATGATCGGCGCCTCGGTGGGCCTGTTGGCGGGCCTGGGACTCGCGGGGATCGGCTACGGAGTCTTCGGCCACTCTTCAGCCAGTCTGGAGTGCCTGGCCCTCCTCGACCCGGCTGCCCCCCCAGGCCAGCTGGAGCGCCAGGTGCGTGACTGCCTGCGCCGTTCCCAGCCTGATCACCTGAATGGCTCGGCCCTGGAATGGTCGTTCGCGGTGTTGATCACGGTCAGCTCCGTGATCGGCACCCATGTCGGCCAGACTCTGGCGATCAAGGATGCCAGGCGACGACTCGAAGCCCATGAACCTTCGCCACCAAATCCGGGCCCAAGCCCAGGCGCATGAAACGATCGCCGCTGCCACCCACTGCCTGGCGACCCTTTTGCCTCTGGCGGCCCTCGTGGTGATCAGCGCACCCACGGCCCTCGCCCAGCCGACCACCAGCTGCCGCCGTGAGGCCACCAACCGCGACCCCCTCAGCGGCGCCGAAGCCTGGGCGATCGAAACCTGCACCACCACCGACCGCGTCACCGGCGCCTTCATCAAAACGCAGACCTGCACCACCAACCGCCGCTATGCGACGACCGAATGCGTCGATCAGCTGCTACCCCAGGCCCCTGGGTCAGCGGGCTCGGCCAACACCCCCCAGACCCCCGTGCGCCAGCCGGTCCAGAAGCCCTGAGGCCGCAGGGCTCAAAGCTCCGCCTGCACCGCCGCGCGGATCGTGCAGTCGGCCAGTGGGTAGCTGACGCAGAGCAGGGCATAGCCCTGGGCGATCTGATCGTCGTCGAGGAAGCTCTGATCCGCCTGATCGACGCTGCCGGAGAGCACCTTGCCGGCACAGGTGCTGCAGGCGCCGGCGCGGCAGGAGGAGGGCAGATCGACCCCCTTTTCCTCGGCGGCATCGAGGATGTATTGATCATCGCCACAGCTGAAGCTGCGACCGTCTTCAAGGCTGATCGTGTACGAAGCCATGGCAGCGCGAACGGGCGGCTGATCACGTTCTAGTCCTGTAAAGCGGCTGCGGTCAGCGCCAACAGATCTGCTTATCGTGACCAGATCCCCGGGGCAGGGCCGTGAGCGATGCCGACACCGAGGCCAGCGACCAGATCTTCGCCGAGCTGGAACCCAGCCTGCGCGAGCGCCGCGGCCAGCCCTCCGCCCTGATTGAACTGCTCAACCGCGCCCAGGAGCTCTACGGCCACCTCGGCGCGCCGTTGCTGCATCACCTGGCTCTGGAGCTTGAGCTTCCCCTCAGCCGCGTCTACGGCACCGCCAGCTTCTATCACCTGTTTCGCTTCCAGACGCCGGCCCCCCATCAGCTGGTGGTCTGCACCGGCACCGCCTGCCATGTGAAGGGCGCCGATGGGCTGCTGGCGGAGCTGGCAGAGCGATCGGGGGAGGGCATGGAGGTGAGCCGTGTGCGCTGCCTGGGCACCTGCGGCGGCGCGCCGTTGGTGGTGATGGACGGCACCGTCTGGAGCCACCAGAGCCCGGCCTCCCTGCGGCAGCGGCTCCAGGGGCTTGAGCGATGAGCGGGCCTGCGGCCCCGGCCGCGCCGGCGAGTGTGCGGCTCTGCGCGGCGGCGGGCTGCCGGGCCTGCGGCAGCGAAGCGATCCGCTCCCACCTGGAGACATCCCTTGCCGAACGGGGTCTGGCCCAGCGGCTGCGGCTGCGCAGCGTGGGCTGCCTCGGGCCCTGCGGCGCCGGTCCCCTGCTGGCGCTCGACCCCGGCGGTGCTCGCTGCGGCGCCGGGATCGAGCGCGGTGAGATCGAGCGGAGTGGGATCTACGGCGGTGTGACGCTCGCCGATGCCGACGGCCTGATCGACGCCCTCGCCGCTGATGCCCTGGACAGCTGGGCGCCGACCACGGCCCGGCGGCTCGATCCGGAGCACCCCTTCTTCCAGCTGCAGCGGCGCATCGTGCTGGAGAACTGCGGCCAGATCGACCCCGAAGACCTCGATGAGGCGATCGCCGCTGGCGCCTATGCCCAATGGCAACGCCTGCGCGCCAGCGTCAGCCCCGAGGCGGTGATCGAGCAGATCCGCCGCAGCGGCCTGCGCGGACGCGGCGGCGCCGGCTACCCCACCGGCCTGAAATGGCAGCTGGTGGCGGGCATGGCCGGCCCCGACAAGGTGGTGGTCTGCAACGCCGATGAGGGGGACCCCGGCGCCTTCATGGACCGAACCGTGCTCGAAGGCGATCCCCACCGGGTGCTGGAGGGGATGGCGATCGCCGCCTACGCCGTCGGCGCCCGCTTGGGCTTCATCTACATCCGCGCCGAGTACGACCTGGCGATCTCCCACCTGCGCCGGGCGATCGAGCAGGCCCGCGGGCGCGATCTCCTCGGCGATGTCGCCATCGAGCTGCGGGTGGGCGCCGGGGCCTACGTCTGCGGCGAGGAGACGGCGCTGATCCATTCGATCGAAGGTGGCCGGGGCACGCCGCGGCCACGCCCCCCCTACCCGGCGGAGCACGGCCTCTGGGGCCGCCCCACCTTGATCAACAACGTGGAGACCTTCGCCAACGTGGTGCCGATCCTGCGCGAAGGCGCCGACTGGTTCGCCGCCATCGGCACCCCCACCAGCGCCGGCACCAAGGTGTTCTCGCTCACCGGCCACGTGCGCCTGGCCGGGGTGCTGGAGGTGCCCATGGGCACCCCCCTGGCGACGGTGGTCGAGCAGATGGGCGGCGGGGCGCCGGGCGGGGTCCCCATCAAGGCCGTCCAGACCGGCGGTCCCTCCGGCGGCTGCGTCCCGGCCGCGCGGCTGGACACCCCCGTCGACTACGAATCACTCAAGGAGCTGGGCACGATCATGGGCTCCGGCGGCATGGTGGTGCTCGATGAGACCACCGACATGGTGGACCTGGCCGCCTTCTTCATGGGCTTCTGCCGGGACGAATCCTGCGGCAAGTGCGTGCCCTGCCGCGCCGGCACCGTGCAACTGCACGACCTGCTGCGCAAGCACCTGGAGGGGCGGGCGGGCGCCGCCGATCTGGAGCAGCTGGAATCGCTCTGCCACATGGTCGCCGACACCAGCCTCTGCGGCCTGGGCCAGAGCGCCCCGAGGCCGGTGCTCAGCGCCCTGCGCCATTTCCGCGGCGATTTCCTCGCTCTGCTGCCGCCCACGGCGAGCGCTGCTCCATGAGCTGGGCTGGGCGATGAAACCGATCAACCTCACGATCGATGGCGAACCTGTGGCCACCGCCAGCGACACCACCGTCCTGGAGGCGGCCCGCGCTGGGGGGCATCCCATCCCCACCCTCTGCCACCTCGATGGGCTGAGCCCGGTGGCCGCCTGCCGCCTCTGCCTGGTGGAGATCGAGGGCGACTCCCGCCTGCAGCCTGCCTGCGTCACGGCCGCGGCCGACGGCATGGTGGTGCGCACCAGCAGCCCTCGCCTGGCTGAGCTGCGCCGCACCGTGATCGAACTGCTGTTCACCGAAGGCAACCATGTCTGCGCCATCTGCGTGGCCAACGGCCACTGCGAACTTCAGGATCTGGCCGTGGCCGTGGGCATGGACCACTCCCGCCTGCCCTACCGCTTCCCGCAGCGGTCAGTGGATCTCTCCCACCCACTGTTCGGCCTCGATCACAACCGCTGCATCCTCTGCACCCGTTGCGTGCGCGTCTGCGATGAGGTGGAAGGGGCCCACGTCTGGGACGTGGGCTGGCGCGGCGAGCACTGCCGGATCATCTCCGGCCTCGATGAGCCCTGGGGGGCGGTGGACGCCTGTACCGACTGCGGCAAGTGCGTCCAGGTCTGCCCCACCGGCGCCCTGTTCCACAAGGGCGAAGGGACGGAAGAGAAGGAGAGACACCCCGAACAGCTCCAGTCCCTGGTGCGTTACCGCCGGCAGGGGGGGACGCCATGAGCCGCCTCAATGTCGCCACCGTCTGGCTGGCCGGCTGCTCCGGCTGCCACATGTCGTTCCTTGATCTCGACGAATGGCTCCTGGAGTTCGCCGAACTGGCGAACGTCGTCTACAGCCCGGTGGCCTCCGACACCAAGATCTACCCCGAGGGTGTCGACATCGCCCTGGTGGAGGGTGGTGTGGCCAACCAAGACAACCTTGAGCTGATCTTGAAGGTCCGCGCGCGCACCAGGATCCTGGTGTCCTTCGGCGACTGTGCCATCACCGCCAACATCCCCGGCATGCGCAACATGCTGGGGGGCAGCGAACCCGTGCTGCGCCGGGCCTACCTGGAGCTGACCGATGGATCGGGCGCTCTGCCCCATGCCCCTGGCCTGGTGCCGGAGCTGCTGGATCAGGTGCTCCCCGTGCATCAAGTGGTGCCGGTGGACGTCTACCTGCCCGGCTGCCCCCCCTCGGCGGCGCGCATCCGCGCCTGCCTGGAGCCGCTGCTGCATGGGGCGTGGCCGCAGATGGAAGGGGCGGAGCTGATCCGCTTCGGCTGATGGACACCCCCACCCCCGAAACCCCACAACCACGCACGGTCCTGATCGATCCGGTCACCCGCATCGAGGGCCACGCCAAGATCTCGATTCACCTGGGCACGGACGGCCAGGTGGAAACGGCCCGGTTTCACGTGGTCGAGTACCGCGGCTTCGAAAAATTCTGCGAGGGCCGGCCGTTCACCGAGATGGCGGCGATCACCGCCCGCATCTGCGGCATCTGCCCGGTGAGTCATCTGCTGGCCGCCGCCAAAACCGGCGACAAGCTCCTGGCGGTGACGATCCCGCCGGCGGCCGAGAAGCTCCGTCGGCTGATGAACCTGGCCCAGATCTGCCAGTCCCATGCCCTGTCGTTCTTCCACCTCAGCAGCCCAGATTTCCTGCTGGGCTGGGACTCCGACCCCGCCAAGCGCAACGTCTTCGGGTTGATCGCCGCCGACCCCCAACTGGCCCGCTCCGGCATCCGCCTGCGCCAGTTCGGCCAGGCCCTGATCGAAGCCCTCGGAGGCCGCAAGATCCATGCCGCCTGGGCGGTGCCCGGGGGCGTGCGCGCACCCCTGGCCGAGGGAATCAAGGAGCACGTCCTGGCCCAGTTGCCGGAGATGGTCTCCATCGCCGAGGGAGCCCTGGGGCTGTTCAAAACACTGCTGGATACCCAGCTTGGCGAAGAACTGGAGGTGTTCGGCTCCTTCCCCTCGCTCTTTGTCGGCCTGGTGGGCAGCGATGGCCGCTGGGAGCACTACGGCGGTGCGTTGCGGATCATCGATGCCAACGGCACCGTGCTCGTCGATGGCCTGAGTGAAGACGCCTACGCCGAGGTGATCGCCGAGGCGGTCGAGCCCTGGAGCTACCTGAAGTTCCCCTACTACAGGCCCCTGGGCCCGGAGGCCGGCAGCTACAGGGTGGGTCCCCTGGCCCGCCTCAACCTCTGCGAGCGCATCGGCACCCCAAGGGCTGATCGGGAGCTGGCCGAGCTGCGCCAGCGGGGCGGCCGGGTGGTGAGCGGCTCGCTGTACTACCACCTGGCCCGCCTGATCGAGATCGTCGCCTGCCTGGAGGGGATCGAAGTGCTGCTCAATGACCCCGCCATCGAGGCGCGCCATGTGCGCGCCCGGGCCAGCGTCAATGTCCTTGAGGCCGTGGGGGTGAGCGAGGCGCCCCGGGGCACGCTCTTCCACCACTACCGGGTGGATGCCAACGGCCTGATCGAGAGGGTGAACCTGATCATCGCCACGGGCCAGAACAACCGTGCCATGAACCGCACGGTCACCCAGATCGCCCGCCACTACCTCGATGGGGCCCACCTCAGTGAGGCCCTGCTCAACCGCGTGGAGGCTGGAATCCGCTGCTACGACCCCTGCCTCTCCTGCTCCACCCATGCCGCCGGCTCCATGCCCCTTCAGGTAAGGCTGTATGGCATCGATGGAGCGTTGCTGGAGGAACGCCTCCGTGGCTGAAGAATGGGCGGCTGAAGAATCGGCCGTTGAACAAGCTCTGGCTCTGGCTCCCCAGCTGGTGATTGGCATCGGCAACCGGCTGCGCAGCGACGACGGGGTCGGCCCGCGCCTGGCCGAGGAAGTGGAGGCCTGGGGGCTCTCGGGCGTCGAGTCGATGGCCGTGCAACAGCTCAGCCCCGAGCTGGCCCCGCGCCTGGCCGCCTGCGAACGGGTGTTGTTCATCGATGCCTGGTTGGTCGATTGGGTTGGTGCCGCCGCGGCCACCGCCCCGCTCCTGGAGCCCCTGGTGGCCGAGGAGGTCGTCGCCGACCCGCGGCCCCGCTTCAGTCACCACAGCACCCCCCAGGCCCTGCTGCAGCTGGCCGAGGGGCTCTACGGCCGGCGGCCGGCGGCCTGGTGGCTGCGGGTCCCCGCCCTCGGCCTCGAGCTCGGGGAGCAGCTGTCGCCGGCCACCACCGCCCAGCTGGCGCCGGCCAGGCGGGCCCTGCGCCGCTGGCTCGATCGCGATGCATGAACTGGCGCTGATGGAGGAGGTGCGCCGCCTGGCGGACGAGCAGGCGACGGCCCAGGGGGCGTTGCGCATCCACGCGCTGCACCTGCGCATCGGCAGCCTCTCGGGGGTGGACCCCGAGGCGCTCGCCTTCGCCTTCGAGGTGGTGATGCAGGGGGGGCCGGCCCAGGGCGCAACGTTGCGTCTCGAAGTGGTCCCCACCGTCTGCTTCTGCGGCCAGTGTGAACAGGAGTTCACCCCGGTGGATGTGATCTACGCCTGCCCCGGCTGCGGCGCTTTGAGCCAGCGGATCCTCAGCGGCCGTGAGCTGGAACTCACCTCCCTGGAAGTGTCCTGAGATGTGCACCGTCTGTTCCTGCGGAAGGGCTCCTGACCAAGCCCCAGCCCTGGCCCCGCCCCGGCGCACCCTCGTGCTCGAGGCGGGCCTGCTGGCCAAGAACGACCACCAGGCGTCCCACAACCGCCAGCGCTTTTCGGATCTCGGCCTGACGGTGGTGAACGTGCTCTCGGCGCCGGGCTCCGGCAAGACCGCCCTGCTGGAGGCCCTCAGCCAGCGCTGGAAGGGCGGGCCCGTGGGCGTGATCGTGGGCGATCTGGCCACCGACAACGACGCCAGGCGCCTGCGCCTGGCCGGCGCCGATGCCGTGCAGATCACCACCGGCCAGGGCTGCCACCTGGAGGCCACGATGGTGGAGCGGGCCCTCGAGCAGCTGGATCCGGCGGCCCTGGATCTGCTGCTGATTGAGAACGTGGGCAATTTGGTGTGCCCCACCGCCTACGACCTGGGTGAAGGGCTGCGACTGGCGCTCACGGCCGTGGGCGAGGGCGAGGACAAGCCGCTCAAGTACCCGGGCCTGTTCAAGTCGGCGGACGCGATCGTGATCAACAAGATCGACCTGGCTGACGCCGTGGGCTTCCTGCGCGAGGAGGCCCTCGCCAACCTCGCCCAGGTGGCACCCCAGGCGCGGATCTTCGAGCTCTCGGCCCGCACCGGCGAAGGGCTCGAGCCACTGCTGGCCTGGCTGGCGTCCAAGGGCCGGTGACGGCGTTCGCGCAGCCGGCCATGGGCCGGCGCCGGCTGCGGCTGGAGATCAGCGGGCTCGTGCAGGGGGTGGGCTTTCGGCCCCACTGCCACCGCCTCGCCACGGATCTGGAGCTGGGGGGCTGGGTGAGCAACGGACCCGACGGCGTGACCCTGGAACTGGAGGGAGAGCGAGAGCAACTGGAGCGGTTCCTGGATCAACTGCAACGGGCCCCGCCCGCCCACAGCCACCTGGAGGCGCTGAAGCGCCTCTGGCAGGACCCCATCGGGGAGAAGGTCTTCTCGATCCGCCCCAGCGCCCCCGCCTTGTGCAGCGGGAGCCTGGGTGGCCACGGGATCGGCGGCAGCCTGGTGCCCCCGGATCGGGCCCCCTGCCAGGCCTGCCTTGAGGAACTGATTGATCCCTCCAACCGGCGCCACGGCGACCCGTTCATCAGCTGCAGCAGCTGCGGGCCCAGGTCCAGCCTGCTGATCGCTTTGCCGTTCGAGCGGGAGCGCACCACCCTGGCGAGCTTTCCCCTCTGCGCCGCCTGCCGCGCCGAGTACACAGGCCCCACGGACCGCCGCTTCCACGCCCAGACCATCGGCTGCCCGTCCTGCGGTCCACGGCTGCGCTGGCGGGGATCGGCCCCCCTGAACCCCGAGGCGGAGGGCGCTGGCCCCCTGGCCCAGGCGGTGGCGGCGTTGCGCTCCGGCCGGATCGTCGCCCTCAAGGGGCTGGGGGGCTACCAGCTGCTGGTGGGGGCCGGCAATGAGCGAGCGGTGCAGGAGCTCAGGCGGCGCAAGGGCCGGCCGGCCAAGCCCCTGGCTGTGCTTGTGGCCGATCTCAACGGCGCGCGCGCCCTGGCACCGCTCGGCCCCGAGGAGGAAGCCCTGCTCAGCTCAGCGGCGGCGCCGATCGTGCTGCTGCGGCGACAACCCGGCGCCCCAGGCGCTGCCTTCCATCAACGGATCGCCCCATCGGTGGCCCCCGGCCTGGCCAGCCTCGGGGTGATGCTGCCGGCCACGCCCCTGCACCACCTGCTGGCCCGGGACTTCGCTGCCCCCCTGGTGGCCACCAGCGGCAACCGCTCCGGCGAACCGCTCTGCTTTGACGACGACGACGCCCTTGAACGGCTCGCCCCCCTCGCCGATGGCTTCCTGATTCACGACCGGCCGATCGCCCTGCCCTTCGATGACAGCGTCGTTCAGGTGGTGGCGGGGCGGCCACTGGTGCTGCGGCTGGCCCGGGGCCTGGCCCCCCTCCCGATCGATCTGTCTCCGCTGCTGGGCGAAGACGCGGAAATGAACGGAGCGCTGGCCCTGGGGGGACAGCTCAAGAGCAGCCTCGCCCTGGGCCTGGGCCGCCAGGCCCTGCTCTCCCCCCACCTGGGCGATCTGGGCAGCGAGGCGGGGGAGCGGAGGCTGCGCTGGAGCCTGGAACGCTGGACGCAATTGCATGGCGTCCAGCCCGACCGGCTGGCCTGCGATCAGCACCGGGGCTATGTCTCCAGCCACCTCGCCCGGGAGCTGGCCCAGTCGGGCGGCGCTCTCCCGCTGCTGGAGGTGCAGCACCACCACGCCCACCTGCTGGCCGTGATGGCCGAGCACGGCCTGGGGCCCCCACGGCTGGGGGTGGCCTGGGATGGGGCCGGCCAGGGCGCCGATGGCAGCCTCTGGGGCGGCGAGCTGCTGCGGGTGAGCGCCGATGGCTACGAGCGCCTGGCCCGGCTGCGGCCCTTCCCCCTGCCCGGGGGCGAGCGGGCCCTGAGGGAACCGCGGCGCGCGGCCCTCGGGCTGCTGCAGGCGGCCCATGGGGCGGCGGGCCTGGAGCGGCTGGGGCACTGGGGGCCCGGGTGGTTCAGCGCCGAGGAGCTGGCGGTGCTGTCGCGGGCCATGGCCACAGGGTTGAACAGTCCGCAGAGCTCCAGCATCGGGCGCCTGTTCGATGCCCTCTCAGCCCTGCTGGGGCTCTGCCCGGTCAACCGCCATGAGGGGGAGGCGGCGATGGCGCTGGAGGCAGCCGCCTGGCGCTGGCATGACGCCCACGTGGGCCTGGACACCGGAGCGCAACGGGTTGAGGAAACCTCCGCTGCCCGTTTCCCTGGCTTCGCGCTGCGGTCCGGGGATCCGAGCGAACCATTGGAGATCGACTGGCAGCCCCTGCTCGATGGCCTGCTGGCAGAGCGCGACCAAGGCATCCCTGCCGAGGCCCTGGCCCACCGCTTCCACACCGCCCTGGCCCAGCTGCTGGTGGAGCTGGCCCAGTGGCTGGGGGCCAGGGAGTTGCTGCTGGCAGGCGGTTGCTTCCAGAACCGGCTGCTGCTCGAACTGGCCACCAGCGCCCTGGAGCGCTCCGGCATCACCCCGATCCGGCCCGTGCGGCTCCCCTGCAACGACGGCGCCCTGGCGGTGGGTCAGCTGCTGGCGATCACGTTGCAACGGGGCGCAACAGTTCCCGCGAGCGCGCCGGGGATGCCTAGAAAGGAACCAGCCCCTTCCGGGGCCCTTCATGGCCTTGGAGAGGCGCCCGATGTGCCTGGCGGTGCCCGGTGAACTGATCCGGATCGAGGAGCACGACGATCCGCTCTGGCGTGTGGGGCAGGTGAGTTTCGCTGGGGTGCTGCGGGAGGTGAGCCTGGCCTGCGTGCCCGAGGCCCGCCTGGGCGACTTCGTGCTGGTGCACGTGGGCTTCGCCCTGGGGATCTGGCAGCCGGGCGACGCTGCCGAAACGACTTTTGAGCTGTCAACAGAGTTGCCCATGGAGCAGCCATGACCACCACCGTTCGCAGGCAACCGGGCACCACAAGCAGCGATGCCACCGCTGCCACCGCCACCATCGACGCCAACGAGGCCGTGGCCCGGGTCGCCTACCGGCTCAGCGAGGTGATGGCGATCTACCCGATCACCCCGGCCACCCCGATGGGCGAATCGGCCGATGCCTGGGCTGCGGCGGGCCGCCCCAACCTCTGGGGCACCGTGCCGGTTGTGGAGGAGATGCAGAGCGAGGCCGGGGCCGCCGGGGTGGTGCATGGGGCCCTGCAGAGCGGCGCCCTCACCACCACCTTCACGGCCTCCCAGGGGTTGCTGTTGATGATCCCCAACCTCTACAAGATCGCCGGGGAACTCACCGCCGCCGTGATCCATGTGGCCTCGCGCGCCCTGGCCACCTCGGCCCTCTCGATCTTCGGCGACCACAGCGATGTGATGGCCACCCGCGGCACCGGGTGTGCCCTGCTCTGTTCAGCCTCGGTGCAGGAGGCGGGCGACTTCGCCGCCATCGCCACCGCCGCCACGCTGCAGTGCCGCCTGCCGTTCCTGCATTGGTTCGATGGCTTCCGCACCTCCCACGAGATCCAGCGGGTGGCGCTGCTGGGCGATGACGCCCTGCGCCAGCTGATCCCCCAGCCCCTGGTGGAGGCCCACCGCGCCCGCGGCCTGACGCCTGATCGCCCGGTGCTGCGCGGCACCAGCCAGAACCCGGATGTGGCCTTCCAGGCCCGCGAAGCGGTCAACCCCTACACCGATGCGGCCCCGCAGGCGGTGCAGGCGGCCATGGACCACTTCTCAGCGATCACGGGCCGCGCCTACCGCCTGTTCGACTACCACGGCGCCGCCGATGCCGAACGCGTGCTGGTGCTGATGGGCTCGGGTTGCACAACGGCCCAGGAAACGGTTGAGGCGCTGATGGCCCGGGGGGAGCGGGTGGGGGTGCTCAAGGTGCGCCTGTTTCGGCCCTGGAGCAGCGAGGCGCTGGTGGCGGCGCTGCCGGCCAGCGTGCGGGCCCTGGCGGTGCTGGACCGCTGCAAGGAACCCGGCAGCGGCGGTGAACCCCTCTACCTCGATGTGCTCAATGCCCTGCACGAGTCCTGGCCCGGCGAGCGGCCGAAACTGGTGGGCGGGCGCTATGGCCTGGCCTCGAAGGAATTCACCCCCGCCATGGTCAAGGCGGTGCTCGACCACCTCCATGGAGACGATCCGCTCAACCACTTCACGGTCGGAATCGACGATGACCTCACCCACCGCTCCCTGCCCATCGACGAGCACTTCGACACCGAACCCGACACGGTGTTCCGCGCCATCGTCTACGGCCTGGGCTCCGATGGCACGGTGGGCGCCAACAAGAACGCGATCAAGATCATCGGAGACGCCACCGGCCTGCAGGTCCAGGGCTACTTCGTCTACGACTCCAAGAAATCAGGCTCAGTCACGGTGTCGCACCTGCGCTTCGGGCCCCAGCCGATCCACTCCGCCTACCTGATCCGCCGCGCCCAGCTGATCGCCTGCCACCACTGGGATTTTCTCGACTCCTTTGAGCTGCTCGAGGCGGCCCTGCCCGGGGGCACCCTGCTTCTCAACAGCCCCTGGGGAGTCGATGGCACCTGGGAGCGGCTGCCCGAGCGCGTGCAGCGGCAGATCGTGGCCAAGGATCTGACCGTGCAGGCCATCGATGCCAGCCGCCTGGCGCGGGAGCTGGGGCTTGGGCCAGCGATCAACACGCTGATGCAGACCTGCTTCTTTGCCCTCGCCGGGGTGATGCCCCAGGAGCAGGCCCAGGAGGCGATCCGCGCTGCCATCCGCCACAGCTACGGCCGCAAGGGGGAGCGGATCGTGGCGGCCAACCTGGCGGCCGTGGAGGCCGCACTGGCCGAGCTGGCGCCCGTGCCCCGGGGCCCAATCAACGCGGTCGATCACACCCCGCTCCAGCCGCTGGCAGGGGCGCCGGCCTTCGTGCGGGAGGTGATCAAGCCCCAGCTGGAGCGCCAGGGCGATCGCCTGCCCGTGAGCGCCCTGCCGGCCGATGGCAGCTTTCCCTGCGGCACCGCCCGCTGGGAGAAACGCAACATCGCCGAATCAATCCCGGTCTGGGATCCCGAGGTCTGCGTGCAATGCGCCAAGTGTGTGCTGGTCTGCCCCCATGCGGTGATCCGCGCCAAGGTCTACGACCCCTCCATGCTGGCCGCGGCGCCGGCCAGCTTCCGCAGCACCGACGCCCGTGATCACCACCTGGCCGGCCAGGCCTTCAGCCTGCAGGTGGCGGCTGAAGACTGCACGGGTTGTGGGCTCTGCGTGGAGGTCTGCCCGGCCCGCAACCGCCGTGAGCCGCGCCTCAAGGCGATCAACATGGCGCCCCAACGGCCCCTGCGCGAGCAGGAGCGCTCCAACTGGGACTTCTTCCTGCAGCTGCCGGAGGCCGACCGCCAGACATTGGATCTGCGCCGCATCAACCAGCAGCAGCTTCAGCAACCGCTGTTTGAGTTCTCCGGCGCCTGTGCCGGCTGCGGCGAGACCCCTTACATCAAGCTGGCCACCCAACTCTTCGGCGACCGCATGGTGGTGGCCAACGCCACGGGCTGTTCCTCAATCTATGGCGGCAGCCTGCCCACCACCCCCTGGAGCGCCAACTGCGAGGGGCGTGGTCCCGCCTGGTCGAATTCCCTGTTCGAAGACAACGCCGAATTCGGTCTGGGTTTCCGCCTCGGCTTCGACCAGCGCAAGGCCACCGCCGAGCGGCTGCTGAAGGAGCTTTCCGCACCCGACGGCAACGGCGAGGCGACCGAAGATCCGACCGCCGTGCCGCCGTCCCTGGCCCAGGGGCTGCTGGAGGCCGATCAGAGCGATGAGGCCGGGATCTACGAGCAGCGCCAGCGGGTGGAGGCCCTCAAGCGGCACCTCAACGCCCGTTCAGCAGCGGATGCCGACCTTCGCTCCACCACCTTGCTGAACCTGGCGGACGATCTGGTCAAGCGCAGCGTCTGGATGATCGGCGGTGATGGCTGGGCCTACGACATCGGCTTTGGCGGGCTCGATCATGTCTTCGCCAGCGGCCACGACGTCAACATCCTTGTTCTTGACACGGAGGTCTACTCCAACACCGGCGGCCAGATGTCGAAGGCGACGCCGATGGGGGCGGTGGCCAAGTTCGCCAGCGGCGGCAAGCCCGCCGCCAAGAAGGATCTGGGCCTGATCGCCATGACCTACGGCAACGTCTACGTGGCCAGCGTCGCCATGGGCGCCAGGGATGAGCACACCCTGAGGGCCTTTCTGGAGGCGGAGTCGTACCCGGGCCCCTCGCTGATCCTGGCGTACTCCCACTGCATCGCCCACGGCATCGACATGGCCAAGGGGCTGCAGCAGCAGCGGCTGGCGGTGGACTCCGGCCGCTGGCTGCTCTACCGCCACGACCCCCGCCGCCGCGACCGTGGAGAATCGCCGCTGGTGGTGGATTCCCGCGCTGCCACAGTGCCCCTGGCCGAAGCCATGGCCAGTGAAAATCGCTTCCGGATGCTGGGCCTGAGCCAGCCGGAGCGCGCCCGGGAGCTCACCCGCAGCGCCCAGGCGAACGTGACCCGGCGCTGGGATCTCTACAAGCGCCTGGCGGAGCAGGAACCATGAGCCGCATCGATCTGAGCAGCTCCTGGCTGGGGCTGCCCCTGGCCTCGCCCCTGGTGGTCGGAGCCTGCGCGCCCCTGAGCGCCGATCCAGGCAGAATCCCGCTGCTGGCCGAGCATGGTGCCGCCGCCGTGGTGCTCCATTCCCTGTTCCTCGAGCAGGTCGAACGGGACTGGCTGGAGTGGGAGCACCATCAGCAGCACGGCGCTGAGAGCCATCCGGAATCCCTCAGCTACCAGCCCGTCGTCGATCCAGCCCACCTGGGGCTGGACGGCTACCTGCAGGAGATCGAAACCGCCCGCTCAAGCGTCGACATCCCGATCCTCGCCAGCCTCAATGGCCTGCGGCCCGGTCACTGGGCCGAAGCGGCCCGCGCCATCGAGCAGGCCGGCGCCAGCGCCCTGGAGCTCAACCTCTACAGCGTGCCCACCGACCCACGGCTGCCGGGCGCCGAGATCGAAGCGCAGCACGTGGCGATCGTGCAGGCCGTGGGCGCTGCGGTGGCCCTGCCCCTGGCGGTCAAACCGAGCCCCAGCTACACCAACCTGGTCCACATGGCCGCCCAGTTCCAGGCGGCGGGGGCCTCGGGGCTGGTGCTGTTCAACCGTTTCCACCAACCCGACATCGACATCGAAACCCTGGAGATCCGCCCCAACCCGCTGCTGAGCACGGCCGCCGACCTGCGCGCGCCCCTGCGCTGGATCGCCCTGCTGGAGGGCCGCCTTGATCTGGAGCTGGCCGCCAGCGGTGGCGTCGAGAGCGGCACCGATGTGGTGCGGTTGTTGATGGTTGGGGCACGGATCACCCAGGTGGTCAGCGCCCTGCTGCGCCACGGCCCAGGCCACCTGCGCCAACTGGAGGCCGAGCTGCGCAGCTGGCTGGAAGAGCACGGCCACAGCTCCCTGGGGGAGCTACGCGGCTGCATGAGCCAGCGGCGCAGCCCCGACCCCGAGGAGTTCGAGCGGGCCCAGTACATGCGCGCCCTGGGCAGCTACACGGCCACCAACGGGCCTGCGGCACAGGGGAACGCAAGCCAGGTGAGCTGGTGAGCCAACCACTAGGTCAGCCCCAGGTGGCCCAGGTCCAGGCGTTGCTGGCGACGATCCGTGCTCGCCTCACGCGGCCCTGGACCCTGATGGAGGTCTGCGGCGGTCAGACCCACGCGATCCTGCGCCATGGCCTCGACCAGCTGCTTCCCCCGGAACTGGAGCTGATCCACGGCCCGGGCTGCCCGGTCTGCGTCACCGACGCCGCCGTGATCGATCAAGCCCAGGCCCTGGCCGCCACACCCGGCGTGCTCCTCTGCTCCTACGGTGACATGCTGCGGGTGCCGGGTTCCTCTGGACGCGATCTGCTCGCGGTTCGCTCCAGGGGTGGCCGGGTACGGATCGTCTACGCCCCCCTCGACGTGCTGGCCATCGCTCGCGACCACCCCGAGCTCACGGTGGTGTTTCTGGCGGTGGGCTTCGAAACCACCGCGCCCGCCACCGCCCTGCTGGCCCACCGCGCCTGGAGCGAAGGGCTCACCAACCTGAAGCTGCTGGTGTCCCTGGTGCGGGTGCCACCAGCCCTGGAGGCGATCCTGGCCGAACCCGAGGCACGGGTGGAGGGGTTCCTCGCAGCCGGCCACGTCGCGGCAGTGATGGGCCTGGATGAATACGCGCCGATCGCCCAACGCCACCAGGTGCCGATCGTTGTCACCGGGTTCGGGGCACTCGAGCTGCTCGAAGGGGTGCTGCGCTGCGTGAGCCAACTGGAGAAGGGTGAGCACCGTGTGGAGAACGCCTACCGCCAGGGAGCCCCGAACGGGGGGAACGCCGCCGCCCAGGCGCTGATCGAACGCGTGTTCGCGCCCTGCGACCGCCTCTGGCGGGGCCTGGGGGTGCTGAGCCAGAGCGGCCTGCGCCTGCGCGCCCCCTACGACGCCCTTGCCGCTGATGACCTGCTTCAGGGCGGGAGCAGCGCCGAATCGACCCGATCAGCACCGGCTGATCCCGTCTGCCTCAGCGGCCGGGTGCTGCAGGGACTGGCAAAGCCTACGGATTGCCCCAGCTTCGGAACGCTCTGCAGCCCCGATCGGCCCCTGGGTGCACCGATGGTGTCGTCGGAGGGGGCCTGTGCCGCCTACCACCGCTACCGCCCCTGAGCCATGACCTCAGGTTGCCCCGGTCCCACCGAACCCTCCGGCACCATCCAACTGGGCCACGGCGGCGGCGGCCGCCTCAGCCGCCAGCTGCTCGAGACCCTGATCCTGCCCATCCTGGGCACGCCCGCTGGGGGCGCGCTCGATGCGGCGCTGCTGCCGGCCCAAGCAGGCCCGCTGGCCTTCACCACCGACAGCTATGTGGTGCGGCCGCTGGAGTTTCCCGGGGGCGACATCGGCGCCCTGGCAGTGTTCGGGACCGTGAACGATCTGGCCATGGTGGGGGCCAGGCCCCTGGCCCTCAGCCTCGGCCTGATCCTGGAGGAAGGCCTGCCCCTGGCCACCCTGGAACGGGTGCTCCGTTCGCTGCGGGCGGCGGCCGATCGCTGCGGCGTGGCTGTGGTCACCGGTGACACCAAGGTGGTGGAGCGGGGCAAGGGCGACGGGATGTTCCTGACCACCGCCGGCATCGGCCGCATTGAACACAGCCGGGCAATCGGCCCGGCGGCGATCCGCCCCGGAGACGCCCTGCTGGTGAGCGGCGACCTGGGCCGTCATGGGGTGGCGATCCTGGCCGCTCGCCATGAGCTGGGGTTCAGCAGCCCCCTGCCCAGTGACCTGGCGCCCCTGCACGCAGACGTGCAGGCCCTGCTGGCCGCCGGTCTGGAGCTCCATGGCCTGCGGGACCTCACCCGCGGCGGCCTGGCGGCGGCCCTCGATGAACTGGCTGCGGCAGCTGGCCTCGACATGCTGGTGCTGGAGCAGGCCGTGCCGGTGGCCGCCGCCGTGCGTGGCGCCTGTGAGTTGCTGGGGCTCGAACCCCTGGCCATGGCCAATGAAGGGCGCTTCCTGGTGGTGCTGCCAGAACCCCAGGCGGAGACCGCCCTCGCCCTGCTCAGGCAGGGGCAGCCCTCGGCCCAGCGGATCGGTCAGGTGGAGGGTCCTGGCTCAGGCAAGGTGCGGCTGGAGAACGCCCTGGGGGTGCGGCGCTGGCTGGATCCGGGCCGGGGTGAGCAGCTGCCGAGAATCTGTTGAACCCTTGGGGATAGAGCTCAGCTCTGGTTGCCGCCGAACATCTGATCCTCCCCCTGGTAAGGATTGAACTCATCCCAGCCGGGGCTGGCGTCGTTGAACAGACCGAAGCGGGCCGCCTCGTCATTGAGCAATGTGTTGCCTTCTGGGCGGGTGTCGCAGGTGATGCCGCCGCCACGGGCAGGCGCGCAGTTCTGAAAACGCACATCGGCGCGGGCAGCCACCGGCACGGCCAGAGCACCCAGCAAAAGGGCACAGGCGAGCAAGGGGCGAAATCTTGTGACCATGCTCAACGCCGACCGGTCAAGGCGATGATGGCAGATGTCTCCGCCCACGCAGCGATGTACACCGACTGGACCGCCGTCATCTTGCTGCTGCTCACCGCCGCCCCGCTGGCGGTGGTGGTGGCCACCGCGGTCTTCTTCATCGCGAAGCAACCTGCCAAGCCCCGGCGCTGACCTCCGCCTCCCCGATCACTTCAGGCGCGATTGGATCGGCTTGGCTCGGCCCGCTCAGGAGGCGGCTCAGCTCGCGGCTTGCGCTGAACTGCGGCAAGACCCCCTGACCGAGACAATCCAGGCAGGTCCGAAAACGATGGTGATTGATCCGGAGCACACCGCTCCCGCCACAGGCCTGGCAGCAAGGCCGATCACCAAGGCTGGGCGATGGGACGTTTGGTGATGGGGTGAGCGGGTCGCTCATCAAAACAATCAGGAGTTGATGGAAGTCTGGGACCCCAGGGTGCCCTTGATCCCGAAGTCTTTGTTAAGCCTCAAGACCCCCTCGAACGCCTCCAGGCTCAGTTGCCCCACCAGGGCCCTGGCGCTGAGCACGCTGGGGGCCGGCACCAGGCCGAGGCTCTCCGCCAGCCGCCCGATGACCTCCGGGGCGCTCAGCCCCTCGCTCCGCCAGGCCGCCAGGCCCTCGGCCCCCTGACGTTTGGCCAGGCGCTCCCCGGAGGCCTGGCGCCACAGGGGCACGTGGGCGTAGGTAGGGGCCTCTGCACCAAGGGCCTCGATCACCGCCACCTGGGGGGCCGTGGAGGCCCAGAGGTCCTCCCCGCGCACCACCGATGTGATGCCCAAGGCCAGTTCATCCACCGCTGTGGTCAGGTGGTAGGCCAGCACCCCGTCCGCACGGCGCAGCACCGGATCGCCCACCTGCCGGGCCGCCTGCAGGAGTCCAGGGGCAGCGAGCCTTTCCCGCCACGTGATCGGCGCATCCGGCAGGCGCAGGCGCCAACTGGGCAGGCGCCCAGCCTCGATCCCCCACTGGCTGGGGCGCCCCCGGCAGGTGCCGGGATAGACCGGCGCTTCGCCGTGGGGTGCCGAAGGATCGGCCAGCATCCGCCGACTGCAGCGGCAGGGGTAGAGCGCGCCCGAGCGCCGCAGGGCCGAGAGCACCGAGCCATAAAGGCCCCGCCGCTCGCTCTGGCGCAGCAGCGGACCATCCCAATCGAGCCCCAGCCAGTCGAGATCCCGCAGGATGGCGTCCTCGGCGCCGGGTCGGTTGCGGGGCCGATCGAGATCGTCGAGGCGCAGCAGCCACTGGCCCTGATGCAGCCTGGCATCGAGCCAGCTCAAAAGGGCGGTGCGAAGGTTGCCCCAATGCAGATCCCCGGTGGGGGAGGGGGCGAAGCGACCGCGGTAGGGCACAGGCCCGCCGACCTCGGCCAGGTTCCGCCCAGAAGCGGGACGCAGCAGAGGCAGTAGATGGGCCGGCAAGGCCACCGGCGGGCCAGCAAAAAGGCGGCCCATCGGGCCGCCAAGCTCAGCCGCCAAGGGACGGATTCACTTCTTCTTGGTCTTCTTCGACTCGGTCTGGACGCGGTCCTTGAAGAGCTTGCCGGCGGTGAAGGCGGGTACGTGCTTGGCGGGAATGGCGATCTTCTCGCCGGTCTTCGGATTCAGACCCTGGCGGGCGGAACGCTCCCGGGCCTCGAAGGAGCCGAAACCAAGGATGGACACCTTCTTCCCTTCCACCACAGAGTCAATGATGGTTTCGATGGCGGCATCGACCACCAGGGACACATCGGTCTTGGTGAGTTCGGTGCGGGCAGCAACGAGGTTGACGAGATCAGCTTTGTTGGTCATCGGAAACGGAATCCTTCGGATCAGCGGAAGCCGTGCGGGTCGGAGACTCCCCTGCGGCCATGGGTGTGAGCGCGCCAATCGTATGGGTGTTTGCGGTCGCAGGCAACCGGAAATTCAATCTCAGCCATTGGTTTGGCCCCGCTCGATCGCCGAGGGGGGGGCTTTTGTGGCCCATGGCACAGATTCACCCGTCCCCGTGGTCCGATCCGCCGACGGCCCAGCCGCCTACCGATGCGGCCTGATCGGCAAGATCATCCAACAGCCGGCGGCCACCGCTGATCAGCTTGTCGCCCCGCAGGGCCCCCAGCCCCGCGCCGCTGGCGATCCAATCGGGGGCCCCGGGGGGAAGCCAGCGAACCAGGCGCTCCAGGCTGCGTCCCTGCCGCGACCAGTGGAAGGTGCGGGCCGTGCGCAGGGGGGCCAGCCGGTTCACGCCGGTGGGCACCAGCAGGCGACCGCAGAACAACCCGCCCGCCTCCATGGCCAGCACGACGCAGGCCCCCGGCGTGGGCCCCGGTGTCCAGAGCAGGCGCACCCCAGGCTGGGGCTCGGCCTCCTCGGCAAACGTCTCCAGCCGGGCCACCCCCGGCAGCAGATAGGCCTCCTGCTCCTGCACCAGCACCGGCCAACCGAGCGCCCCCTGGAAACGCCGGCAGCGCCCATGGCCCTCGCGGCTGGTGAGCAGAATCCGGCCCGCCGGGCGCTCCCGCAGAAAGCTGAGGTTGGCCTCGGTGTAACCGGGACAATCGATCAGCACGCCGCCGCCCGGCAAGGCCAGCCACCAGGCCGTGCCCCCCTGGCTGTCGCGGCTGGGGGCGAAGACCCAGAGGTCATCCCGCACCACCTGGGGTGGCCGTCCAGCGTCGCTGGGGCTGGCGATGGCCATGGAACACCGAAGCGGGTCACCGGCCTAGCTTGTGCCAGCCATCCGCGCGGGCCCTTGGCGTCGATCCAACTGGGACACCCCTGGCCCCTGGGGGCGAGTCTCACCGCCGCTGGCGTGAACTTTTCCGTGGTGGCTCCCCGGGCCACGCGGGTGGAACTGCTGCTGTTCGAGCGCGGCGATTCCCCCGAACCAGAGCGGGTGATCGCCCTCGATGGGCGCCACCGCTCCGGTGACCACTGGCACGTGGAGGTGCTGGGGCTTGGGCTGGGGGCCTGCTACGGCTACCGGGTCTTCGGGCCAATGCTGCCCGGCCAGCACAATTTCGATCCCTCCAAGGTGCTGCTCGATCCCTGCGCCCGTGCGATTGACGGCTGGCAGGTCTACCGCCGCGGCGCCGCCGCCGCTGCCGCCCCCAACACCAGCTGCTGTCTCAAGGGGGTGGTGACCGAACGCGACCGATTCGATTTCGAGGCGGCGCCGCGGCCCCGCCACAGCTGGTCGCGCACCGTGATCTACGAACTGCATGTGGGCGGCTTCACCCAGGGCCCCGGCTGCCCGGTGAGCCGGGCGCTGCAGGGCACCTACCTGGGGCTGATCGAGGTGCTCGGCGAGCTCAAGGCGTTGGGGGTCACCGCCTTGGAACTGCTGCCGGTGATGGCTTTCGATCCCCACGACGCCCCCGACGGTCGCCTGAACCACTGGGGTTACAGCCCCCTGAGCTGGCTGGCGCCCCACCACGCCTACGTGGCCGGCGGGGATCCGCTCGCGGCCCGGGGGCAGGTGCGCCAGTTGGTGAGCGCCTGCCACCAGCTCGGTCTGGAGGTGCTGGTGGATGTGGTCTACAACCACACCACCGAAGGCAACCAGGAGGGTCCGACCCTCAGCTGGAGGGGCTTCGACGACCGGCTCTACTACCACCAGACCGCCAAGGGGGAGTACCTGGATGTGAGCGGTTGTGGCAACACAGTGGCGGCCAACCGGCCCCTGGTGCGGCGCCTGATCCTCGAATCGATGCGCTGCTGGGCCCTGGAACTGGGGGTGGACGGTTTTCGCTTCGATCTGGGCATTGCCCTCTCGCGGGGGGAGGGTCTTGCCCCCCTGGACCAGCCACCCCTGTTCGAGGACATCGAGGCCGACCCGGAACTGAGCGATCTCAAGCTGGTGAGCGAGCCCTGGGACTGCGGCGGCCTCTACCGGCTGGGCGATTTTCCGGCCCGACGGGTGGCCGCCTGGAATGGCCGCTTCCGCGATGACCTGCGCAGCTTCTGGAAAGGCGATGAAAAAACCAGCTGGTCGATGGCCCAGCGGCTGAACGGCAGCCCGGATCTGTTTGGCGGCCTGCCGGCCGAGGCCGGCCGCTGCATCACCTTCATCACCGCCCACGACGGCTTCACCCTGGCGGACCTGGTCAGCTACGACCGCAAGCACAACCTCGCCAACGGCGAGGACGACCGGGACGGCGACAACCACAACAACAGCTGGAACCACGGGATTGAGGGCCCCAGCAGCGACCATGCGGTGGTGGCCCTGCGGGAGCGGCAACTGCGCAACCTGCTGGCCTCCCTGCTGCTGGCGCCGGGGGTGCCGATGCTGCTGATGGGCGATGAGGTGCGCCGCAGCCAGGGGGGCAACAACAACGCCTGGTGCCAGAACAATCCGATCGGCTGGATGCACTGGCGCGCGAACGCTCAAGACCTGGCCCTGCGGCAGTTCTGCCGCCGGCTGCTGCGGCTGCGGGCGCGGCTGACGCCGCTGCTCAACCCCGACCAGGCCTCCCTTGAGGAGCTCCCGGTCCAACGCCACTGGCACGGGGTGGAGCTGAACACCCCCGATTGGGCCAAGTGGTCTCACTCCTTGGCCTGGAGCCTGGAGACCCCCCACCATGGGGCGCTGCTCTGGTGTGGCATGAACGCCTACTTCAAAGCGATGCACTTCGATCTGCCCCCCTGCCCCGGCGGCTGGCTGCGGGTGATCGACACCGCCCTGCCCGCCGGTCAGGACCTGCCCGAGCGGCCCGAACGCTGGAGCCCGGCGGGGGCGCCGCTGGAGAGCCGCAGCCTGATGCTGCTCGTGGCTGCCCCGCTGCTGGAAGGGGTGAGGCTGTGAAGGAAGCGGGCGGCGGCTGAACCATCGTGTTCCCCCTGAAAGAAGATCCTGCGCTGGTCTTCGATGGGTCAGGGTCGGCGGATGGGATCGCTGAACAGGATCATGGGATGGAGCAGTGACGTTGCGCTGGTGTTGCTGGCGGGATGCGGCAGGCTCAACCCCAGATTCCCAAGAAGCTGGCCTGTGAGTCAGGTGGCCTCCAGCATCGACCTGCCGTCGGTGGACCAGCTCGATGCCTGCCCTGCTCTGGGAGTGCGGATGGATCTGTACGGCGCAGCCGCCCCCGTTGGGGAGAACTGAGCCGGCGCCAGGACCCGATCACTCCACCGGCCTGGCTTCGGTGTTCAGGGGACCAACAGCAGCAGCCGGTTGCCCTCCGGATCCATCAGCCGAGCCTCCCCCAGTCCAGAGCAACCTGCCCGTGCGGGAGCTGAGGCCCGAGAGGGCCTCCACCATCAGCAAGGCTTCCAAAGGCTGCTGATCGCTCAATGACCTGGTGAGACAACACATCTTGCGAAGGCGCTCCGCTTGCCAATGGAGGCCTTCGCCGAGGGCAGGCGGGCGGATTGCGCTCAGGCATTCTGGCAATCTCCTGCCGCTGGATAAGGAAGCCGTGCGCAAACCGCATCCGGAGTCCCTTGGGTGCCCCCTACCGGTGCCAGCCGCCAACCGTTTAGGTTCCAGCGAACACGAAGTCATCAGCAACGAGGTTGGCGCGGGTGAAGTTGGAGAGAGTGAGAAAATCAGTCCCGAAATTGAACTGTGTGTCTAAGCCTATTTGCGATGATGCCGCGAATACTTCAGCAAAGGTATCGAACGCAGCTCCATATCCACTGATCTCAATCACATCGGCAATGCCAGCACCACCGGCAAAATCGGTGATTCGATGGGTCTGGGTTTGAGGGCCTTTTCTGAACACAAAGGTGTCATTTCCGGCCCCGCCTGTGATGATGTCAAACCCCCCGAATCCATCGATGCGGTTGAAGCCACCATCGCCGATGAGGGTGTCGGCATACTGCGAGCCGACGATGTTCTGCACCCCTACCAGGTTGGCCACCTGGGTGTTGGCATTGGCGCCGGTGGATTGAGCGGTGGTGTTGACGCTCCACACCTCCATGGCCGGGTTGTTGAGGCCGATCCACAGGGAGATGTTGGAGCGGGAGCCATCGAAGGTGTTGATGCCTCCGCGACCATCGAAGACCTCCGCTGTTCCGGTGGTGAAGCCGTTGAAGAAGTAGGTGTTGTTGCCGGCATCGCCATAGAACTGGTCGCTGCCGCTGGTGCCGACGATGTTTTCAACGGAGGTGAGATCGGCGATAGCCGAGTTGGCGTTGGCGCCGGTGGACGTGTTGAGGAACGAGGAGTAGACCTCATTGGGGAGGGTGAGATCGACCCAGGCGGAGGGCAGGTTGCTATTGGAGAGGTCGTAGGTGTCGGATCCGCCGCGGCC
>CALRNH020000003.1:0-202984 GCA_943369485.1 Synechococcus sp. UW140
GGTTCAGCCCCCCAGGGCGGGGACTGGCGGCTGAAAGCAGCAGAGCAATCGCCGAAACAGCCCCCCGCGTGGCGTTCACCTCAGCCGGCGAAACTTCGCCAAGGCCATCCGGTCACGAATTGGCGGCTATTTCAGCGGCCTCCTAGGCCGGCGCCCCATAGGCCCCCTGGCTACCCAACGCTTCCACGGAGCCGTCGTTGAGCGTGTAGGTGGTCTGCGGCACCGTGATGGCCACACCGGTGGTCAGGCCGCTGAGCCCCCAGGAGGCAGCCCTGGGTCCCCACCAGCTCCAGGCGGCAGGATTGACCTGTTACCAGCCTGTGCTCCAGGGCCGCACCCCCCAGTTGCCGCCGTTCCCCCAGGCTGGATGAAAGCCCGAACAGTTGCGGGCGTCCACGCCCCTCCCCAACCCCCGACGCCCACCCCACCGCCGAAGCCGAGGCGAGCCAGAGCTGGCTGGATTCCCTGACTGGGAGCCGGAAAACAGGCGAATCACGTCGCAGGCAGTTCGGCCGAAACTCCCATATCGACCGAAAGGATCTGGGCCGATTCAGCGTTGGCATCGGCTTGAGTCAAGGGTTGGGCGCCCTGGCGCAGGCTGATGGCAGCGGCAACAGCGATGGCCACGGCCAGCAGGATCGCGCCGATCAGCAGTTGGCGAAAGCTCGGCATCGTTGGCATCCCCTCAGACCGGTGAACCGAAAGCCACCTGGCAAACGGCATTCAGCAGCTGTGCTTCGGCGGCTGAGGCCGGCACCTGGCCGTTCAGCAGGCCCTGCTGGCAGTTCGCTCCGCCAAACAACTGATTGACCCCGCCATCCACGCTGTAGAAGAAGCTGGCGCCACCAGTGCCCACCGCCTCCACCGACCCGTAGTTGAGTTGATAGGTGGTCTGGGGAACCACAAAAACCGGCGACTGTTGCGCTGCAGCCGTGTTCACAAGGGAGGTGATCGCGGCACCAGTGGCCAGCCCCGTAAGCCCCCAGGCAGAGGCGTTGGCGCCCCACCAATCCCAACCGGCTGGATTGACCCGGTACCAACCGGCGGTCCAGGGCCGTGCTTCCCAGTAGCCGCCGTTCACCCAGGCCGGATGGAAGCCGGCGTAGGGCCGCGCGTAGAAATCTGCCCCCGCTGCGCTGACGCCGACCCCCGGACGCACCCCGGCGCCATAGACGGGGTGATAGCCGCCGAAGCCCACTCCGGATCCCCAGCGGCCAACGCCAATCCCTCCACCCAGGCCGAGGCGCGCCTGGGCTGGATCGGAGGCCGGCAGCAACCCGAGGCCCAGGATCGCGATCAGCGTGGTCAGGATCGTTCTTCTGAAGGCCATCGCAGCGTGCCATTCGTTGGTGCAAGCCTATTCAGCTTCAACGGCCGGCAGCCTCAGAACAAGAACCTCACCCCACCTCCATGGCCCTCAGGTTCCATGCCGGGACGTCTGCTTCAGTTGCAGCCCTGGACAGAGATCCTGTAGCTGAAGCCGAGGGCGCCGGGCTGGGAGCTGGCGCCGATCTTGAAGTTCATCAAGCTCGTGCGCCGGCCAGGGATCGATGGAAACGGCCCGAACATCCGCCCGGTGCCCTGCGGGGGCGTCAGGTTGACGTTGAACAGGCGAAGGCTGTCCCGGTCGGTGAAGATCATGAATCCCTGCACCGGATAGGTGGCCTTGTCCGTGGAGGTGGCCGTGAAGAAGAAGCGGTAGCTGCTGAACGGCCGATCAACGATGAAATCGGTGTTCCAGTTCGTGCGTCCCAGCAACCGGCCGGGGCCCACCTGCTTGGAGACCACAGGATCCGTACCGCCTCCAAGGGGCATGAGGAAGCTGCAGGTGCTCTGGGCTGAGGCCGGGGCGGTTGTGCCCAGAGCGATGGCTGCCATCAGAGCAGCCACCGCCACCCGGCTCGCCCCTGCCCGTTGGGTCGTTGATGGCGTCATCGTTCGCGGCAGCGGTTTGCGGAACCTTATGGCCGAACGGCCCCCAGCCCTTCAATAGCCCCCGTAGCCACCCTCCTCGTGTTCCTCCTCTTCGGGAAGCTGCAGGTTCACCACCACCGGGGCATGGTCGCTGGGCTTGTCGTTGCCTCGCACGGCCTTGTGGATCACACAGCCCGTGGCCCACACCAGCAGGTCTTCGGAGAGGTAGATGTGATCAATCCGCCATCCCCGGTCACGGTCCCAGGCGCCACTGCGGTAGTCCCACCAGCTCCAGTGGCCGCTCCCTTGTTCGAAGAGGCGGAACACATCGCTCAAGCGCCCGTTCAAGGCGCCCGTCAACGCCGAGCGTTCGGCCTCGCTGGCCATGATCCCGCCCGTGAGCCGACCGGGGTCGTGGAGGTCGCGATCCTCCAGGGCGATGTTGAAATCCCCCACCATGCAAAGGGGATCGCCTTCCAGCTCCAGGACCCCCAGGTAGCGCCCCAGGCAGTTCAACCAGCGCAATTTGTAGGCGTATTTCTCTGAACTCAACGCTGAGCCGTTGGGCACGTAGAGGTTGAGCACGCGCACCCCTTCGATGCGGGCACTGATCACGCGTTTCTGCTCCCCCAGCTCGCCCGCTTCGGCGTCCTCCGGCAGCAGGGCGGCAAAGCCGATGCGCACATCTTCCAGTGGGTGCAGGCTCAGGATCGCGACGCCGTTGTAGGCCTTCTGGCCGCTGATCACCAGCTCGTAGCCCAGGGCGGTGAAGGCGTCGGCGGGGAAGCTGCCGTCTTCAACCTTGGTCTCCTGCAGACAGAGCACATCGGGGCGTTCCTGCTGGAGCCAATCCACCACCTGATCCAGGCGGCTGCGCACCGAGTTCACGTTCCAGGTGGCGATGCGCATGCGCTTCGTCCGCTTCTCGCTTGGAGCCACCTAGCATCGTTCCATCACGGCACCAGGGGCGATGGGGCGCAACCGAACGGGTCTTGCGGCGGGCGGGGCCAGCCTCATGGCTTCCCTGGCCATGGCGCTGACCACCACGGCGGCGCTGGCCCAGACCAACAATCCCTACGGCGGCAAATCAACGCAGGAGGAGCAGTTCCTCGATTACGGCCCCGGCACCGGCAAGCCAAAAAGCATTTTTGATGCCAAGAACCCCGGCGACCTGATCAACACCCTGCGCAAGGGGGCGGCCATGGATGACGCCACCCCTCCCGGTGATGCGGTGGACCAGGCCCTCAGGGCGTTGGAGGCGCAGAATTCCCCGGCGCCGGCTTCGGGGACGCAGCTGAAGGGACCTTGAGGCTGCGCAGGGGCGCCAGACCCCAGTCGGTGGCCACCTGATCCAGTCGCGGGTCGTCCTTGTCTGGGCTGCGCTCCCTGGCCTTGGCCAGGGCGTCCTGGGCCCCCTTGGTGTCGCCGGCCTCCTGCTTGAGCAGGGCCATCGCCAGCAGCGGCCTCGGGTCTCTGGGGTGGTCCGCTGCCAGCTTGAGGTAAAGCGCTTCGGCGGCGCCCCCCTGCTTCTGGCGCTGGAGCAGGTCCGCCAGCAACAGGCCCAACGGAAGGGCCTTGGCGGTGGCCGGTGCTGTGTTGGCCTTGAGGAACGCCGCCTGGAGCTGGGCCTGGGCCTCGCCGCCGCGTCCCTGTTCCACCTGCAGCAGGGTGCGCAGTTGCAGGGCCTCCATGCGATCGGGGGAGAGGTTGAGGATCTGGCGCACCTCCCTTTCGGCCCCGGCGCGATCGTTCTGGTCGCGGCGCAGCTCTGCCAGCAACAACCGCAGGGGCCAGCGCTCCGGGTTCTGGTCCGCCAGCCGCTCCAGGAGTTTGGTGGCCTCGGTCTTCTGCTCGAGGGCCAGCAGGATCTGCAGCAGCCGTTCCTTCTCCGCCTCGCTGGCCCGGCCCTGGTCGACGGAGCGCTGCAGTTGCTGGGCCTGGCGCTGGAGGGCGATCTGGGGGGGCAAAGGCCCCCTGGCCCCCGCTGAGCGCTGGCCCAGCCACCAGCCCCCAGCCAGGCAGATCCCGGCCAGGGCGGCGATCAGCACCCCCAGCCCCAGGCTGATTCGCGCTCCAGTGCCGGAGCCGGGGGGCGTGCGCGGGGCCATGGTCTGGGTGTGGTTGGGGCTCAGTCTGGGGCAAGGGAGCAGGACTACATTGACCCTCGGGCCAAGGGTTGCCCCCAGAGACCATGCGTCACCATCCGATTTCCCCGGTCACCGAACCGCTGCAGTACCGGGCCATCGGCGTGGTCAGGGGGCGCTATGTCCCCGATGACGCCGAGCAGCTCACCCGGGGCCACATCCACACCGATGACGGCACCTTGATCGAAGCCGTGGTGCTGGGGCGGGTGCTGAACCTGATGCGGCGTCACCTGGATCTCGGGCAGCCCCACCTCTGGGTGGTCTATCCCCGCTTTCGTGAAGCCGACTTTCTCCACCTGCAGATGGTGGGGGTGTGGGAACCGAGCACCCTGGCGGCAGAACCTGACGGGGCTGGGACGGACGGGTCCGAGCCAGCCGAAGCCAGCACAACGGTCATCAAGGCAGCGGATGCCACCTCAACCGATGCCCTGCCCGAGGGCGATGACTACTTCTCGGTGCGCGGTGAACTGATCTACACCCGCCCGGAAAGCTCCGATCTGGTGATCAAGGTTCGCCAGCAGCCCCGCCCCGACGGCAGCCGGCCCACCCCGTTCAAGCTGCAGCTCAAAGGGACCGTGCCCATGGAGCACCTGCGTCACTTCGTCGCCCTAGACCTGCGCCGCCAGGGCCAGCAGCTTCACCTGGAGCGCTTCGAGGTGATCGCCCCCATGCCCCAGCGGGGCAACCGTGGGGGCAAGGCCAAGGGCAAGGGCGACCGGGGCCCCGCCCGCGACGGCTCCCGCAGTGGCCCCCCCCGCAGCGGGCCCGCCACTGGGCCCGCCACAGGCCCTGCCTCTGGTCCCCACCGCAACGCCATCAGCCGGCCCGGCCGCTGAGATGGGGCTCTGGCCAGCCACCAGCGGTCCCTGGATTCAGGGGTCCAGCGTCGTTCTGCTGGGCTCCTGCCTCGGCGCCCGTCTGGGCCGATCCCTGATCGGGGCTGCGCTCCCATGAGTCGCCCTGATCAGAACGGCACAGCGCCACCGGACGCCCGGCGTTCCAACGACCCAAGCACCAGCGATGACGGTCCGGCCCTGCGGGCGGGCCTGGCGGTGGGGGGTGTCACCCTGGCGGCGTTGCTGGGTCCGCTGGTGGGGCTGGGTCCAGGGCCGATCGCCCTGGGGGCGGCAGCGGCCCTGGCGACCCTCAGCCTGGATGCCGCCCGCTTCGGGGGCCTGGGCGGCCACCTGCTGGCGGAAGCCTTGCCCGGCGGCCGGGCCCGGCTGCGGCGCATCGCCCTGCACGAAGCGGCCCATGCCCTGGTCGCGGCCGAGAACGGCCTCACGGTGGTCCAGGTGCTGGTGGGCAGCCTGGCCTGCCTGCGGGCCGGATTGCGTTGCAATGGCAGCACCGCCTTCGAGCTGCCGGCGGCGGCCAAGTTGCCCGCTGAGGATCTGCGCCGCTGGAGCCGCATGCTCCAGGCCGGCATGGTGGCCGAGGAACTGCACTACGGCAGCGCCCGGGGCGGCGCCGATGACCGGGCGCTGCTGGGACGCCTGTGGGGGCTCTCCGGCTACGACGTGGCCACGGCCCAGATGGAACAGCGCCGCGCCCGGCGGGAGGTGGAGCAGTGGCTGCGACGGGAGGCGGTCCGGCTCGAGGCGGAGGCCGAGCGGCTGCTGGCTGGTGCCCCCACCGTGCTGAGACCCACGGCCCTGGGCGCCATGAGGCTGGCCCCATGACCCTGGCCCCGATGACCCTGGCCTATGTCGATTGCCCCACCGGCCTGGCGGGGGACATGCTGCTGGCGGCTCTCTTCGACCTGGGCCTGCCCCGGGAGCGGGTGGAGGAGCCCCTGGCCCAACTGGGGCTCACGGGGGCCTACGGGCTGCAGTGGCACCAGGGCTCCAGCGGCGGGCTGCGGGGCATCGCGCTCAAGGTGGAGGCGCTGGAGCCGCAGCCGCCCCATCGCCACTGGAGCGAACTGAAGGCCTTGCTGGAGGCGAGCCCCCTGCAGCACGACCTGCGCGCTCGGGTGCTGGCGGTGTTCACCCGGCTGGCGGAGGCGGAGGGAGCGGTGCATGGCCACCCGCCCGAGCAGGTGCATTTCCACGAGGTGGGCGCCATCGATGCCCTGGTGGATGTGGTCGGGGTCTGCGCCGGGTTGCTGCACTTCGGCGTTGAGGAGCTGATCTGCGCGCCGCCACCGGCCGGCCATGGAACCGTGCGCACCGCCCACGGGCTGCTGCCCCTGCCCGCCCCCGCGGTGCTGGAGCTGGCGGCCCGCGCCGCCGTGCCCCTGGCCAGCAGTGAAGGGTTTCCCGCCGGAGAGCTCACCACCCCCACGGGCCTGGCCCTGATGGCCACCTGGGCGAGCTGCTTCGCGCTGCCTCCGGCCCTGGTGCCCCAGCGGGTGGGCATCGGTCTGGGCAGCCGCCGCCTCGATCGCCCCAACCTTTTGCGCCTCTGGCTGGCCGAGCCCCGCCCCGCATGGACAAGCCAGGGGCCCGATGGTGATGAGATCCTCGAGCCCCTGCTCCTGCAGCAGGCCCAGGTGGATGACGCGAGCCCCGAGGATCTGGCCTTTTTGATCGAGGAACTGCGCGGGGCGGGGGCCCTGGAGGTGTATAGCCAGCCGATCGCGATGAAGAAGGGGCGCCCAGCGGCGCTGATCAGCGTGCTTGTGCCGCCCGATCGCGCTGGCGCCCTGCGCAGAATCTGGTGGGCCCATGGCAGCAGCCTGGGGGTGCGCGAACAGCTCCAGTGCCGCTGGAGCCTGCCCCGTAGCAGCCGCAGCCTGGCCACCGCCTGGGGTCCGGTGCGGATCAAGGAGGCGTTCAGCCCCCAGGGGCGCCGCTCGATGAAGCCGGAGTACGAGGATCTCGCGCTGCTGGCCCGCCGCCACGGCCTTTCGCTGCAACAGTTGCGCGCGGCGGTGCAGGCGGCCTGGGCCAGCGAGGAGAAGCCATGACGGGCCCTGGCATCAGGTTGATCCAGCGCCGCTGGCACAACCTTCGCCACTGGCTCTTCCAGCGCCACTGGCTGTCCCAGCGCCGCTTTCTGTTCCAGCGCCACGGGCCAAAGCTTCCGCCCCTGCCGGGCGGATCCCGCCTCTGGGTGGCTCTGGCGAGCCTGGGCTTCGTGCTCGCTGCCCTGCTCAACAACGGCCGCCAACTGGCCCAGCTCTTCCTGGATGCCCAGGGCTGGGCCTGGCTGCTGCTGGGGGTAGGGGTGAGCCTGCTGAGCCTGGTGGCCAATGGGCTGGCCTGGGGCCTCTGCCTGCGCTGGCTTGGCTTGACCCCCGACTGGGGGAGCACCGTGCTGCTGTTTCTGGCCAGCAACCTGCGCAAGTACCTGCCCGGCGGCATCTGGCACCTGGTGCAGCGGATCCAGGTCCTGCGCGGCGGTGGTGTCGTCACGGCCAGCCCCCAGACGGCCCATCGGGCGGTGCTGGCGGTGCTGCTGGATCCGCTGCTGATGGCGGCGGCGGCCCTGGCCCTGGTGCCCCTGGGTCTGTGGCCCTTGCAGGGGGCGGACCGGCTGGCGCTGTTGGCCCTGCTGCCGTTGCTGGCCCTGGCGCCCCGCTGGTTCCGGCCCTTGCTGGGGGCCCTGGAGCGGCGGAGGCTGCTCCAGCTGAGCGCCCGGCTTCCCGAGGATGAGGCCCTGCAGCTAGAGGTGACCAACCAGCTGGGGGCTGAGGCCGCCGCGCCAACCCTGAGCGGCTACCCCCTGGTACCCCTGCTGGCGGAACTGGTGTTCGTGCTGCTGCGCTTCGGAGGATTTGCCTGCTGTGTGCTGGCCTTTGATCAACAGCTCTCCCTGGGCTGGGGCCACTGGTTGGCGGGCTTCGCCCTGGCCTGGACCGCCGGACTGGTGGTGCCCGGGGCGCCGGGGGGGCTCGGGGTGTTCGAGGCCACCCTGCTGCTGCGCCTGGGGCTTGAGCTACCCGAAGGGCCTCTGCTGGCGGTCGCCCTCAGCTACCGCCTGGTGACCGTGGTGGCGGATCTGATGGCGGCGGGCACGGCCCACCTCGACCAGCGCTGGTGGGCACGGACCCGCCCGCCGGGTCAGCCACTTAATCGCAATTAGGCCTACTCTTGAGAAATGCCTGCCATCCCCGGCGCCGGCCCCCCAGCGCCGGACGATGCCCTGCGCACGAACCTGCATGACCGTGGCCGGCGGCTCACCCCCCAGCGTCAACGGGTGCTGGAGCTGTTCGAGCGCATCGGCGAAGGCAGCCACCTGAGCGCCGAAGAGGTGCACCAGCGCCTGATCCGCTCCGAAGGCCGCGTCTCCCTGGCCACGGTCTACCGCAGCCTTCGGCTGCTCAGTTCCCTCGGGTTGCTTCAGGAACTGGAGCTGCCGGAAGGGGGCCGGCGCTTCGAGCTGGCGAGCGACACCCACCGCAACCACCACCACCTGGTCTGCGTGCGCTGCGGACGCACCGAGGAATTCGAGAGCCCCGCGGTGCTGAGCGCCGGCGAGCAGGCGGCCGCCGGCCATGGCTTCCGGCTGTTGGAATGCGTGCTCAACGTGCGGGGGCTATGTCCCCCCTGCGCAGCGGCGGAGCAGGTCTGAATTCAGGCCAGCGAGAGCCTGGCAGCTGCAGCTGCTGTTGAGCCCATTCGGCTGTGAGGGCGGCCAGAAGGCTGGAGCGATCTCCATGCAGGCGAACCATGGCGTTGAAGCAGAGAGCTGGCTACAGCCTGGGGCCAGCCATGGGCGCCGCCATGACGCTTCACACCGCTGCGGACGACCGATGACACAGCCTGAAGGTCCGTTGGGCACAGACGCGCTGGAGGGCGAGTTCAAACGGCTTCGGCCCTGGGCCAGCGCCTGCAGTCAGTTGCGTCGATCGATCCAATCTTGCTATTGAGAATCGCTTGCAAAGTGCGTCATGCTTGTTTAGGTTGAGAGTCATTCGCAACAGGGTCCTTCAGGGCCTGCCCGTTCCCTCCGATGAGCTTCCGTTTCCTGCCCGACCAACCCGCCAGTGCCGTGCGCATGCCCGTCGGTCAGACCGTTCTGCTGGACCCCGCCCTGCGGCCCTCCGGCAGCTGCATCGAGGTGCTTGAAGGGGTGGCCCGGGTCTATTGCCCCTGCGAGGAGACCGAGGGCATGACCCTGGCCTTCCTGCAGCCGGGCGACCAGCTGCGCACCGATCGCCTCTGCAGCGAGGGCGTCTGCGTCGAAGCGCTCACGCCCCTGGTCTTCCGCAGCGATGCCGAGCCCCTGGCCTCCGGCGGCTTCGATCCGGTCAACGAGTGGACCCTGCAACTGCTGCGCATCCGCCACCTGGGCTCCGCCGACCAGCGTCTCCATGCCCTGCTTTCCCTGCTGGTGCGCCGGCTCGGGCGCCGCTGCGGCGCCTGGTGCGAGTTGCCCTTCCGGCTCACCCACGAGCGCATCGGTGAACTGATCGGCACCACCCGGGTCACCAGCACCCGGCTGATTTCGAGGATTCGCCAGGCCAGGCTGCTGGAGGCCCCTGCCGGTGAGAGCGGCCTGCGGCTGGCCCCGGAACTGGTGGCCTCAGCCCCCCTGGCGGCCTGAGCACAACCGCCGATGCTGCCCTTGCTCCTGAGCGCTGCTGGACCGGTTCAGCTTCCCTGGCCCTGCCCTGAGCCGGCGAGTTGGCAGCTGCTGGCCCAGGTCACGCTCCCTCGCGAGGGCCTCGATGGCCAGCCGATCGGCGGCTTCTCCGCCGCCGTGGCGGAACCCCAGCCCGGCCCCGCTGCCGAAACGGTGCTCTGGCTGCTCAGTGATGCCCCCCAGCCCTTTCTCCTGCCGGTGCGGGGGGTGGAACACCTGGGCGCTTTGCCCCTGCGGATCGGTCGGCGGATTCCGCTGACCACGGCAGCCGGGGAACCCTTCCCCCATCCGCTCGACGGGGAAGGGATGGTGTTGCGGGGCGAGGAGCTCTGGATCGTCAGTGAGGGGCGCCGCACGGCGGAGCGCCCGGCCCAGCTGCTGCGCTTCGATCGCCGCAGCGGCCGGCTGCGCCAGGCCCTTGAGCTCCCCGAGGAGTGGCGCGCCTCCGTCGGCCGTGGTCTCGGGGCGAATCAGGGGCCGGAATCGCTCACCCTGCTGCCGCCCGGCTTCGACGGGCTGCTGCTGGCGGCGGAGCGGCCCCTGCTGCAGGACCCTCCGGGCCAGGTTCGGCTGCTGGCTTTCGGTCCCCTGGCCAAGGCCCTGGGCCACCTCCAACCGGGAGGCAACGCTGCGCCTGCCTTTCGCCCGCTCGGTGCCTTCGATCTCCCCCTGGAGGGTCCGGCCTGGGGCCTCACCGACCTGCTGGCCTGGCCCGGCGGTCCTGGCGGTCCTGGCGGACCGGCTGGCCTGCTGGGTCTGATCCGGGGCTACGAGGCCCCGGCGCGCTGGTCGGCCCAGCTGGTCTTGCTGCCGCTGCCGGACCCGGCGTCTGCGCCCGGGCGACCGATGCGGCAGTGGGACCTGCTGGCCACCGGGCTCACCCCGGACAACTGGGAAGGTCTTGCCGCTGGCCCGCCCCTGTCGGATGGACGACCGACGCTGCTGCTGGTGAGCGATGACAATTTCAATCCACTCCAGTCCAGCCTGGTGGCCCGCATCGCCCCCCGCTGCCCCTCCTCCCCATGACCCCCCGCCGCCGCCAGGTGCTCGCCTTGCTTGGACTGGGCGCTGGATCGATGGCGGCCCAGGCCCTGGGACGATCGGCGCAGGCCGGTTCGGCCCGCCCTGGCCCGCCGCTCCCCTCCGCCGCGCTCCCCTTCAAGCCGGTGCAGGCTCCCCTGCCCCTGGCCACCGATGGCCTGACGGCAACGGAGCAGCGCCGCCGCTACGGCCGCCTCGCCCTCGCGGATCGGATGGTGGTGCCCGAGGGCTTCCGCTCCGACCTGCTGCTGGCCTGGGGAGACCCACTCGGCAACGGCCGGGTGGGCTACAACAACGATTTTCTGGCCCTCACCCCCCAGGGGCCTGGCCGGGCCCTGCTGACGATCAACTTCGAGTACATCAGCGAGCGCCCCTGGCTGGAGGGGTTTGCCGAGGTGGTGGGCCAGCCCCTGCCCTGGACGGAGCTGGTGGCGGCCCTGAAGGCCCAAGGCGGGCGGATCGATTGCACCACCCTTTCACCTTCGGATCCGCTCTGGTCCCTGCTGCGGGGCGTGGCGGACCAGGCCATGACCGACCTGGGCATCGGTGTGGCCACCCTGGTGGCTTCCCCGGCTGGAGGCTGGGTACGCAGCGCCGGGCCGCTCGACCGGCGCATCACCGGCATCAGTGGCCTGAGCCAGCCGGCGCAACGCCTGAAGGTGAGCGGGCCCGCCGCCGCCGTGTTCCGCCGCCGCCAGCGGCAGGGCTATGACGACGGCCTGGGCGATCGGGTGATCGGCACCTTCGCCAACTGCGCCGGCGGCAAGACCCCCTGGGGCACGGTGCTGAGCGCCGAGGAGAACTTCCAGACCCATGTCTGCGAGCCGGTGTTCGCCGATGGAAGCTCCCAGCACCCCCGCGAGCGGCCCCTGGTCTGCCGGGAGGGCGACCTGGAGGGACTCGGCAATGTGTACGGGCTGGCCGGCAATAAATACGGCTGGATGGTGGAGATCGATCCGGCCGATCCCGGCGATCCGGGCACCAAACACACCTCCCTGGGCCGCTTCCGCCACGAGGCCGTGGCCGTGCGGGCGGAGGCCGGAGCGCCCCTGGTGGTCTATTCCGGCTGCGATCGACGCGGCGGCCACCTCTACCGCTTCGTGAGTTCCGCCGTGGTGAGGGATCCCCTCGACAAGCGCAACTCTGCCCTGTTCGGCCAGGGGCGGCTGGAGGTGGCCCGCTTCAGCGCCGATGGCAGCGGCCGCTGGATTCCGCTGCTGCCCACCACAGCGCTTGATCCCTTCCTGCCGTCGGGCTTCGGCGCCGCCGGCCTGCGGGTGCCCGTGATGCTGCCCAACCCCGACCGGCTCCAGGCCGGCGGTGTCACCTTCACTGGAGATGCCGAGGTGCAGGCCTACGCCCAACGCTTTCCCACCCTGGCGGCGCTCTATCCCGGCGCCGGTGAGGAGCAGCTGGGGGCGATCCTGATTGATGCCCACCTGGCCGCCAATGCCGTGGGCGCCACCCCCACGGCCCGGCCGGAAGACACGGATCTCGATCCGGTCACAGGAGATCTGCTGATCGCCTTCACTTCCGGCAGCCCGGACGCCGAAGGTGGCGCTGACCCGGCGATGTTCCAGGGGCCCAAGGGGGAGCCGAGCTGGCCCCACGGCTTTGTGATGCGCCTGGGCGAAACAGGACCCGCCAGCGAGGGTCGTTTCCGCTGGCGGATGGTGGCCACGGGCGGCGAACCCTGGGCCGGCGGCCTTGGCTTCACCAACCCCGACAACCTGGCCCTTGATCGGGCCGGCAACCTCTGGATGGTGACCGACCGCAGCAATGGCTCGTCGGCCACCGATGTCTTCGGCAACAACAGCTGCTGGCTGTTGCCCCGTCAGGGGGCCGCCGCCGGCCAGGCCCTCTGCTTCGCCACCGGGCCGATGGAATGCGAGCTCTGCGGCCTCGCCCTCGACAGCGAGGAGCGCAGCCTGTTGCTGGCGGTGCAGCACCCCGGCGAAGCCAACGGCACCCACCGCTCCGGCATGGAGGAGTTCCAGGCCTTCACCCTCGTGGACCGGCAGGGGAGCCGCTTCCCCCAGCTGCGTCAGGTGCCGCTCGGCTCGAACTGGCCCAGCGGTGCCCCAGGCCGTCCGCCGCGGCCCGGGGTGGTGGTGATCCGGAGAGCCGATGGTTCAGCGCTGCTGCGGAGCTGATCCGGTTTTTTCGAGGCTGGGCACCAGCGCCAGGGAGGCCGCCAGCCCCAGCAGCAGGATCAGCAGGGCCGGCACCAGCGCCGCCCCCACGCGCTCATCACTGGCGTACTGGAACACCCGCACCGCCAGGGTGTCGAAGTCGAAGGGGCGCAGGGCGAAAGTGAGCGGCAACTCCTTGACCGTGTCCACGAACACCAGCAGCCCCGCCACCAGCAGAGGCTCCCGCAGCAGCGGCAGATGCACGCGGGCCAGCACCTGGGGCCAGCTGCAGCCCAGGCCGGTGGCGGCCTCATCGACGCTGGGGGGCAGGCGCTCGAGGGCGGCATCGAGGCCCCCCTTGGCCACCGCCAGAAAGCGGTCGCCGTAGCCCCAGAGCAACAGGAGCAAGGGGCTCAGGGCCAGCGGCCCGCCGATCAGCATCAGCGCCAGGGCCAGTACCGCGCCGGGCACCGCGTAGCCCATGCCGGCGGCGAAGCTGAGCCGCTGCAGCAGCGCCGAGGGCAGCCAGCGCCGGGCGATGGACAGCAGCAGAGCGGCGGCCACGGTGATCCCCGCGGCCGCCAGGGCCAGCACCAGGCTGCGCAGGCTCAACCCGAGCAGCTCAGTGGCCGATTCCCCCTGCAGCTGGTCCCAGCTCAGGCCGGCCCAGAGCAGGGGGAGCCCCAGGGTGGCCAGCGGGGGCAGCAGTGTCAGGGCCTGGGCGGCCAGCGTGCGCCAGCCCCCCAGGGGCCAGCGCTGGGGCGCATCGCCCCCCTGGGCCAGGGCCCAGCGGCGGCTGCGGCCGCGCAGCTGGCGTTCGGCCCCCACCAGCAGGCTGACGATCACCAGGGCAAACAGGGCCAGGCCAACGGCTCCACGGGGATCCCCTTCCCCCTGCCAGCGCTGCAGGATGCCGCTCGAGAGGGTCGGCACCCCCAGAAGTTCCACGGCCCCCAGCTCGTTCACCACCTCCATGCCGGCCAGGGCGATCCCCGCCCCGATCGAGGGCAGCGCCATCGGCAGGGCCACCCGGGCGAAGCTGCCCCAGGGACCCACCCCGAGGCTGCGGCAGGCCTCCAGTTGGCGCTGACCGCTCTCCGAAAAGCTCTCCGTTGCCAGCAGAAACACGTAGCTGTAGGTGGTCAGGGTCAGGACCAGCACGGTCCAGCCCAGGCCGTGGACGCGCAGCTGCCATTGGCTGCCCAGGTCGATCAAGGTGGCGGCCAGCAGGTAACCGGGGGTGGCCAGAGGCAGCAGTTGGGCGATCCGCAGCCAGCGTCGCCCGGGAAACCGGCAGCAGGCGGTGAGCCAACCATTCGCGGTGCCGAGCAGGGCGCCCAGGGCCCCGACGGCCACCACCAGGACCACGGTGTTGAGCAGTTGCTCGCCGCCATCGGCCCCCAGGGTCAGGGTGGCGACCTGGGAGCCCAGGGCGGTGAATCCGATCAGCATCGCGATCGGCGCCAGGGCCAGGCCGCCGATCAACAGAACGCCCCCGGCCAGCACCCCCCGGCTGGGCTGGACCCCGGCGAACGCCTTGTCAGCGGGGGCCATGGACACTGATGGAAGGCTCACCTCAGGAGTCCTACTTCCAGCCCTCCGCCTCCATCAGTTCGACGGCGGCGCGGTTCTTTGCCCCCATCTGCTCCACGGTAACGGAATCGGCCTTGAAGGGGCCGAAGCTCTTCAAGGTGGCGTTGTTGCCGTAGCCCTTGAGCGGGTACTCGTTGTTGGCCTCGGCGTAGCCCTTGCCGCCGCTGGGGGAGGCCAGGAACTCGATCAACCGGATGGCCCCCTGGGGGTTGCGGGCGTGGCGGGTGACGCCGGCGCCGCTGATGTTGACATGGGCGGGGTTAGGGAAGACAACCTTGAGGTTGCGGGCCAGGGCCTGGTCGCTGGCGCCCCCTTGGCCGGTGAGCATCCGGGCCACGTAATAGGAGTTCACCAGGCCCGCGCCGCACTCGCCGCTGGCCACGGCCCTTGCCAGGGGGGTGTCGGAGCTGAAGAAGGGCTGGCTCACGTTGGCCGTCAGCGCCTTGATCCACTGCCGGGTGGCGGCCTCACCGCGCTGGATCAGCTGGTCGGCCACCAGGGATTGGTTGTAGACGCTCCTGCGATCGCGCAGGCAAAGCTTGCCCTTGAGGGCGGGGCTGGCCAGATCGGCGTAGGTGCGGATCTGGCCGGGTTTCACCAGCTTTGGGTTCACCACTACCACGCGCACCCGGCGGGTGAGGCCATACCAGCGGCCCTTGGAATCCCGCAGGTTGAGGGGCACGTCTTTCAGCAGCGCGGCTGAGCGGGCGCTCTGGAGCAGCCCCAGGGAGGTGGCTTTCTCCAGCCGGGCGGCATCCACCAGCACGAGCACGTCGGCGGGGCTGTTCTTGCCCTCGCTTCTGAGGCGCTCGATCAGGGCGTCATCCTTGGCCTCCAGCAGGTTCACCTTGATGCCGGTGCGGGCGGTGAACTGGCGGTAGAGCTCCTTGTCGGTGTTGTAGTGGCGGCCGGAGTAGACCCCGATCTCGGCGGCTGGGGTGGCGCCACCGGCCTGCTGAGCCCGCACCGCCAGGCTCCCGGCGAGGGCCGATCCCAGCAGGGCGAGGTAGATCAGGCGGCGCTTGCGGGCTTTGGAGTCGGGTCGCAGCGGGGTCAGCGGAAACGGCATTCAGCCTGGGGGGCCAATGGCCCGATCACGGCCTGGAAGCTAAGAAAACCAGCCGGCCAGGCCTCGCAGCGATGCTGCGGCAGCGCGTGACAATTGTTACCAAGCCCTAGAGCGGACAAGGATTCGGTCGCTCAGATGCGGCTGTTACGGCTGGAGCGCACGGGAATAGGCACGAGCGCCGCTTGCATCAGGCCACCGCCGCCGTTGTCGTCGTCGGAATCGATGGTGAGCCAGAAGGCGAGCACGAGCAGGGCGATCACACCGGAGAAAAGCAGCAGTTCGGCCATGGACCCCGGCGCTCAGTCGACCAACACTAACCAGAACAACGAGAGCTGTTGTGTCGAGCGTGGCGGTTTGGGACGCCCTCAGCCGAATCCCTTGCCGGCGTCCTTGGCCACGCAGGCCTGGAGCTGCTGGCGGAGTTTGGCGTGGTCGAGGTCCTGGCCGATCAGCACCAGCTGGTTCTTGCGCTCAGCCGGCCAGTCGGAGTCATCGATCGAGAAGCGCTTGCCGGCGAGGTGGAACACATGGCGCCGCTCGCTCTCGTTGAACCACAGCACCCCTTTGGCGCGGAAGACCGAACCGGGCAGCTGGTTGTCGAGGAAGTTCTGGAACTTGCGCAGGGCGAAGGGTCCGTCGGAGCTGAACGACAGGGAGGTGTAACCCGCGATCGCCAGGTGATCGGCGGAACCACCGCGGGGCCCATGGCCGTGATCATGCCCATGGCTGTGATCGTGCCCATGGTCATGGGCGTGGCCAGTGTGATCGTGGGCGTGGTCAGCGTGATCGTGATCATTGGCAGGCGCCTGCTGCTCGGCCACCACCCGATCCGATTCGAACAACCCCACGCTCAGCAGCAGCGGCAGGGGCACCTCTCCCTTCACCGAGCGCAGGATGCGGGCCTCGGTCTTGATGGCGCGCAGCTTGGCCTCCAGCTCCGCCAGCCGCTCTTCGCTCACCAGGTCGCACTTGTTGAGCATCAGGATGTCGCCGTAGACCACCTGGGCCCGGCCCACCTCGCCCTCCAGCAGTGTGTCGTCGACGTTTTCGGCGTCGATCAGGGTGATGATCGAATCCAGGCGGGTGGAATCCCGCAGGTCGCTGCCCAGGAAGGTCATCGCCACCGGCAGGGGGTCCGCCAGGCCGGTGGTCTCCACCACCAGGTAGTCCACCGGATCAGGGCGCTGCAGGATCCGCTCGACGGCGCCCAGCAGTTCCCCGTTGATGGTGCAGCAGATGCAGCCGTTGCTGAGTTCCACCGTGTCTTCCCCCGTGGCGATGATCAGCTCGTTGTCGATGCCGATCTCCCCGAACTCGTTGACGAGCACGGCGGTTTTGACCCCCTCCTGATTGCTGAGGATGTGGTTGAGCAGCGTCGTCTTGCCGGCCCCCAGAAAACCGGTGAGGATCGTCACCGGCAGGGGGCTGGGGAGTGGCGTCCCATCTGACAGGGGGCGAGTGCTGCTCTGGGGGGCGGTGCTGGTGCTCATCGAGGCTGGATCGTTGGTGTCAGTCTGGCGCCTGGGCGACGCGGAGGACCCCGGCTAGGGTCCGCTCAGCCGATGTCGCGTGCCATGGAGATCGACCATCCAGGTGCCAGGCCCCTGGGGCCCGAGCAGCTGGCCCTGCTGGAGCAGTTCCGGGCCCGCCTGCAGGAGCGGGTCGCCAGCGTTGGCCTCACCCCTGACGACGTCCAGCGTCTGGTCAAGGAGATTCGCCAGCACCCGGACATCAGCGTCGAGTTGCTGCGGGAGCTGCGGGCCGAGAGCGAAAAACTGCTGCCCGGCCAGCGCCTGGTGAGCTTTGACTGGGACTGAGCGATCAGCAAAGTGAACGCCTGATGTCCAGAAGGCCGCTGACGCTCAGAGGGCCGCTGGCGATCAGAAGTTGAAGCTGGTCTTGATCAGCCCGCCCAACTGGTTGAAGCTCTTTCCAGGCGGGGTGTCCTGACCGAGGGGACGGCTCAGGTAGAAGAGCGCCGGCGTGATCGAGATGGCGTCGGTGACCTGGAGCTTGTACCACCATTCCCAGGCGTAGTTTCCATCGCTGGGGCTGTTGCCACCGGTGAGGGCTGTGGCGAAGACCGGCTGGCCCACCGCCATCCCGAAGGTGTTCCCCTTGGCGAACGCATCGCTCCACTGGAGGCCCACCATCCACGACTGGCTGGTGCTCCCATCGCCATCCACCTCCTGGCCGTCATAGGAGGTGCTGTTGAGGCCCCAGCCGGCGCTGATCGAGGGGAGCCAACCGCTCTGTTTGGGTTGCCAATAGCCGCTCAGGCCGAAGGCATTGGTGCGGCTGGCGGGGTTGGCGAAAGCGCTGGCGGCGAGGGGCGTGGTGCCCGGCACTTCAACCCCCGACTGCACGTAGGAATAGATCGCGGCCAGGGCCCATTGCTCCTGGCCGAAGCCGATCTGGGCGGTACCCGTGCCTGCGGAGGCGCCGGTGCCGATCCCCCCCAGGTTCGGGTTGCCCACGTTGCCGTTGGCGGCCACGTAGCTCCCGCTGAGGCTCCAGCCGTTGCTCTGCCACCACAGACCAGCGCCGGGGCCGATGTTCTTGTTGTAGGCCCCCGGCGCGCCGTTGAGGGTGAGGAGGTTGAGGATCGTGTCGCTGGGGTAGACGCTGGGCCAGAGGGCGAGCATGTCCTCCTGCCCCACCCGGCCGCCGACGGTGGCGGTGAAGGAGCGGCCGATCGGGAACTGGTAGAAGAGCTTGTCGATCCCCACCGCGTCGGGACCGGCCTCCTCTTCGAAGGCGGCTTCCAGGGTGGAGAGGTTTCCGGTGGGCCCAGCCCCACCAAAGGCGGAATCTCCGAAGTTGCCGGCCCGCAGGATCGTGCGCAGCAGGTCCTTGCCGCTGAAGCTGGTGTCGAGGCTGAGCTGGAGGTCGTAGGTGAAGGTGGTGCCCCCCACCTCGGATTGGGCCGCTTTCCCTGCGGCGCGGGCGCTGCCGCCAAAGGTGTTGGCTCCCACCACGAAGGTGGCCAGGCCTGAGAGCTTGGTGGTGGTGGAGAACTGGGTGGCCTCCAGTTCCCCCAGCTTGGCCTCGAGGCCATCGACCCGGCCGCGCGACACGGCCAGCTCCTTTTGAAACTCCTTGAGCAGTTTCTTGAGCTCGTCGGTGACTTCGGTGATGCGATCGAGGCAGGCGTTGAGCAGAGCCGCGGCTTCCCAACGGGTCAAAGGCTGAGCGCCTTTAAAGGTGCCGTTCGGGTATCCGGCGACGCAGCCGTAGCGCTCCACCAGGCTGGAGAGGGCTTGGTAGGCCCAACTGCTGGGCTGCAGGTCGGAGAACTGGCTGAGGCTGGTGACCTGCTCCCGCGCTTCGATCGGCCCGCTGTAGCGCTTGACATCCGTGAGGTTGAGCTCGGCGGCCTGGGTTGGGCCGAGGGCCAGGGGGACCAGGGCGGCGAGCAGGCCCAGGGCGGCGGTGGCTGGATGGCGCCAGCGCAGGCAAGGTGAGATCGTCATGGACGCAGGCGGCGGCGCGGCGGGATGGGCTTGAGCGAGTGTGAGGGGGTTTGCAACGGTGCTCCGCTCACCCAGCACCTCGGCGGGTGCCATCGGGCACGCGGGCGATGGCCATGGCCAACCTAGCTCATGGATTGAGAATCGTTCTCGTCAGCTCAGCCCTGCTGGCGTTCCTGGCAGAGCGGGCAGAGTCCGAAGAACTCCAGGGTGTGGAACAGCAGTTGAAAGCCGTCCAGGTGCTGGGGGCTGAGATCGTCGCCGTGCATCGGGCAGGCGGGCAGGGGCACGGTGCGGCCGCAGTCGACACAGGTGAGATGGTGCTCGTCGCGTTCGGTGGGCGCGAACAGGGCCTCGCCGCTGGGGAGGTGACGGCAGCGCACCAGCCCCTGTTGCTGCAGCTGGCGCAGATGCCGGTAGACCGTGGCCAGGCCCATGGCCTGCGGGGTGCCGCGCAGTTGGGCGTGGAGGTCTTGCCCGGAGAGCTCGCTGCTGGCCAGGCGCAGTTGCTCCAGCAGGTGCTGCTGCTTGCCGTTGAGGGTGGCGGGTCGAAAGGCCTCCATGAAGAGGATCCTATGGAGCAAGGCGAAGCGGCGCCCCAGGGGGAAGACTCAGGCTAGATTGAGTATCATTCTCAAATCGCGCCGGTCCTTGGGCGGGCGCCCTGCCGAAAGGCCCTGTCGCCATGCCCCACCTGAGCCGCCCTCCGCTTGCTGCGCCCCATGCCGGGATCCGCGCCCGCATCAGGTTCGCCGTAGGGCTGCTGGCGGCGGTGATCGGGCTGGCTGGCGGGCTGGCGGGATGTCAGCCCACGCCCATGGCTTTCAAGCCAGAGAAGCCATTGGCGGTGGTTACCACCTTCCTGCCGATCACCGAATTCACCCAGGCCGTGGCCGGCAGCTGCGCCACCGTGACGGCCCTGATCCCCACCAGCGTGGGGCCCCATGACTTCCAGGCCACCCCCGGAGATCTGGTGCGCCTTCGGAAGGCGGATGTGCTGGTCAAGAACGGCCTGGGTTTCGAGGGATTCCTCGACAAGCTGGTGGCCGGCGCTGAAAATCCGCGCCTGCGGGTGATCGACACCAGCACGGGCATCACCACGATCACCACCCCCGGGGCGGCTGGCGGCCATCACCATGGCGGGGACAAGGCCGAGGCCGGGGGGCATGGCCATGGCGAGGTCAACCCGCACATCTGGCTGGATCCCCTGCGGGCGGTGCAGCAGGTGAACACCATCCGCGATGGCCTGATTGCCGCCAAGCCCGCCTGCAAGGCCAGCTTCACCGCCCATGCCGCCCGCTTCACGGCCGAGCTGCGGAGCCTGAACACCGCCCTGGCGGCCCAGCTCAGGCCCTACGCCGGCAAGACCTTCGTGGCCTTCCACGACTTCGCCCCCTACTTCGCGGAGCGCTACAGGCTGCGGGCCGCCTTCGTGGTGGGAGCTCCCGAGGAGAACCCCACCCCGGCTGATCTGCAACGGGTGGCCGAGCAGGTCAGGCAATCGGATCTCAAGGCGCTGCTCTCAGAACCCCAGGAAGGCAGCCGTTCCTTCAACGCCCTCGCCGCCGATCTGGGGGTGACGGTGATTCCGTTCGATTCGCTCGAAACCGGCCCCGACCCGGCCGAAGCACCGGGCACCTACGCCAACACCCTGCGCCGCAACGCCTCGAATCTGGTCGCGGCCCTCGGGGGCTGACGGCGCCGTGGGCGCCGGTAGGCTGAAGTGATGTTGGAAATGGTTCTCGAAGTCAGGAACCTGTCGGTGCGGCGCGAGGGCGTCCGCGCCGTCGAGAACGTGAGCTTCGATCTGGCGCCGGAAACAGACACGGCCCTGGTGGGGCCCAACGGTGCCGGCAAGAGCACCCTGGTGCAGGCCCTGCTGGGGATCATCCCCCGCCAGGAGGGAGAGATTCGCGTGCTGGGCCGGCCCATGGGCCGCCAGGGCCAGTTGCCGGCCTCCGTGCGCGCCCAGGTGGCCTACCTGCCCCAGAACTTTGCGGTCCGCAACCGCTGCCCCCTCACGGTGGCTGAGTTCGTGGGCCTGGGCTGGGATCCGGCAGGCCTGCGCTGGCCCTGGAGGGGCGGAGAGCGGCGGCGGCAGGCCGTGGCCGCGGCCCTGGGCAAGACCAGCTGCCTCGATCTGGCCGATCGGCTGATCAGTGAGCTTTCCGGCGGCCAGACCAAGCGCGTGCTGCTGGCCTTCTGTGTGGTGCGCCCCCGGCGGCTGCTGGTGCTCGATGAGGCCCAGGCCGGGCTCGACAGCCAGGCCGCTGAGCAGTTCCACGATCTGCTCTTCCAGCTGCGCCGCACCGAGGGCTGGACGATCCTCCAGGTTTCCCATGACCTCGACATGGTGCGCCGCACCTGCGATGGGGTGCTTTGCCTCAACCGCAACCTGCGCTGTGCCGGCCACCCCGACCACGCCCTCAGCCCGGCCCAGCTGGAGGGGGTGTACGGGCGTGGCTATGTGCCGTACCACCACCACCACCATCACCATCACGCCCCCAGCCCATGACCGAGGGGCCTGCGCTCAGCGATCTGCTGCAACTGCCGTTCATGCAGCGGGCCCTGCTCGGGGGGCTGCTGACCGGGGCCCTCGGCGGCCTGCTGGGCAGTTTCGCCGTGTTGCGCCAACTCTCCTTTTTCAGTGATGCCCTGGGTCACTCCGCCCTGCTCGGCATCACCCTTGGCATCCTGCTTGGGCTGAACCCCACCCTGGTGCTGATCCCTTTCGCGGTGGTCTTTGCCCTGGTGGTGAACCACCTGGTGGAGCGCAGCCCCTTGCCCACCGATGCCCTGTTGAACATCGTCTACTCCTCGTCGCTGGCCCTGGCGGTGGTGGCCCTGAGCTTCGTGCGCACCTACAAGGGTGGCATCCACCAGTTGCTGTTCGGCGACATCCTTGGGGTCTCCTGGCTGGATCTGGGGCTGATTTCAGGGCTGCTTGCCGTGGCCCTGGGCTATCTGGCCCTCACCCGCCGCGATCAGATCCTGCTCACCCTCGATGAACCGCTGGCCCTCTCCCGTGGGGTGGCGGTGCCCCTGCACCGGCTGCTGTTCATCGTCCTGCTGGCCGTCGTGGTGGCGATTTCGATCAAGGCGGTGGGGGTGCTGCTGATCAGCGCCTTCGTGGTGATTCCCGCCTGCGCTTCCCGGCTGGTCAGTCATCACTTCAACGGCTATGTGCTGCTGGCCTCAGTGCTGGGCGCCGTCTGCGCCGTGCTTGGTCTGCTGCTCTCGGGCAGCTTTGATCTGCCTTCGGGGCCCTGCGTGGTGATTGTTCAGCTGCTGGGGTTCCTGGCGGCCTTGGGACTCTCCTTCCGGCGCACGGTTGCGGCCGGGATCTGAACGCCCTCAGCCGGGCGGAAGCCAGCGGGCCTGGCGCACCGGCCGGTCCAGCAGGCGCAACTCCAGGCTGTCGGCGTCGATCAGGGCGGGCCTGGCCTGGGTGCGGCCGCCGCCCACCGCCATGGGCCGCAGGGTGAGCAGCAGCTGGTTGCGGCTGGGATCCAACTCCAGACCCGTGCCGGGTTCCAGCTCCCAGCCCGTGAGCTCCCGCTTCCCCAGAGGTTGGCCGGTTCGGTCCAGGGCCAGCAGGGTCAGCCGCGGCTGGCCCAGGCCTTCGATCGTCAGCGCCCAGATGCGGGAGCCGTTGCGCTCGCAGGCGCTCGCCACCAGGGCCTGGGGACCGACCCAGAGGGTGCGAGGCGCCTGGCCCGGTTCGACGATCTCCAGGGCGCGGGTGAAGTCGGGCCGATGCTGCACCAGCAGGGCCCGGCCGCCCACTGGGCAGAAACTGCTCAGGTCGCGGCTGCCGGGCAGGATCTGCCGGCCGACACCAGCTCCAGGGAACCTGAGCAGGCTGAGTCCCTCCACCTCAGGCACCACCATCGCGCCCCCCTGGGGCACCAACAGCACCGGGCCACTGGCCCTGAGATCAAGGCTCATCCGGCTGCCGTCGCGCCGCTGGAGTTCGGTGTTGCTCTGGCCTGAGGCCTCACGGGATTCCTGCACCAGGAGGTCCCCGCGCCGGTTCGAGCTCAGGTAGGCGAACACCAAAGGTTCAGCGCTCAGTCCTGTCGGGGGAGCGATCCATGGTGCGGCCAGGCCGGTGCTGAGGGGGGCCAGGTTGCTCTGGCGCAGGTCCACCCGCCACACCCGCTGACGTCCCTGCCGATCGGCGCTCACCAGGGCCACCCCCGACCCGTCCCCCAGGGGCTCCAGGATCGGAATCGATGGCCAGATCGGGCCCAGGGCACGCCAGCGGCCGCCGTGGTCCCGCAGCTGCAGCTGCTCGCCGCTCGCCACGCTCACCACCGCCACGATCCGGGGGCGTGGATCCCAGAGCCAGGACCGTGGGGCCAGGGCCATGCCCCGCTGGTCGCGGCCGCCCACCTCGATCCGCAGCGGCCCCTCCACCCGCACCCCTGGCGCCAGCAGGAGCCGCTGCCGGTTGCCGACCCCCAGCCACTGGTGCTCCGAGGCCGGCGTGAGCCGGCTGGCGGCCGCCACGCTCGCCGGGTCCATCGGGCGGCTGAAGCGCACGTCGAGGGTCCCGGGCCCGGAGCTGGTGTCGGCCGTGTCGATCCCCAGCAGCCGGGGAGGATGCCGCAGCAGCAGCTGTTGTTGCAGCACGGCCAGCGCCAGTCCGCCCGTCAGTGCCAGGACCCAGGGCTTCATGGTTCAAAGGGCCTGCGGGGGCGCTGGATCGGGGTGATCCGGTTGGGGATCACCAGACTGCGGGGTGGACGGGAGGTTGCGTCGAGCGCCATCTGGCCCTCGATCGCCAGCCACTGGTCGGCCTTGGGGAGCGGTTGGCCCGCGGGCCAGCGCACGGGCAGACCGAAGGGCGTGGCATCGGCGAGGCAACAGCGCACCAGCAGCCGGGCCAGCTCGGGCTGTTGGCCCTCGACCGGCAGCACGAAGCCGCTGATGCGCACGGGGTCGCCGGCGTAGAGCGCTGGGTCGGGCTGGCTGCGCAGCAGCCGCACCCAGTCGGTGAGGCTGCGTTGGGCGGGCGGCAGCACGAAGCTGAGCTCCTGCTCCTCCATCTGGCCACTGGGGCGGTTGGCCGCCAGATCGGCAAAGGAGGGCACCGGAGGCACCAGCAGCATCGCCAGGGCCAGGGCCAGGGCCAAGCCCAGCAGCAGGGCTGCGCGTTCCCTTCGGCTCGTGCGAATCGGCCGGGATGGTCGCCGCTGGCGCCCCAGGCGCACCCCATCGAGGGCCGCAAGGGTGAGAAGCACCATGCCGCTGCCGATGATCAGGGGGTGGAAGGCGGCGCGCACCAGCAGATCCAGTCGGCCGCTGAGGCCGCTCTGCACCAGCACCAGGCCCCAGAGCCCCAGGGCCAGGGGACGCAGCAGGGCGCTCAGAGTTTCCACAGGTTCACCCACTGGCCGATCAGCAACGTCGCCACGGTGGCCCCTGCGGCGGTGAGGGCGATCGCCCGGGGGCGCAGAAGCACCCCGAACAGGCCGATGGATTTGAGGTCCACCACGGGGCCCAGGATCAGAAAGGCCAGCAGCGCCCCGGGGGTGACCTGGGCGGCGAAGCCGAGGGCCAGGAAGGCATCGACGCTGCTGCACACCGACACCACCACCGCCAGCAGCATCAACGCCAGGATCGAAAGGGTGGGGGCGCTGCCCAGGGCCAGCAGCCAGCTGCGGGGCAAGAGGGTCTGCACCGAGGCGGCGATGGCGCTGCCGAGCGCCAGCAGCACCGCCAGGTTGAGAAACTCCCGCACCCCATGGCCCAGGGTCTCCCCAATTGGCGCCCGGGGCCCAACGGTCGGAGCGGCGGCCGCCGGCGGGGTCCCAAGCATCCCGCCGCGTCGCTCCAGCAGCCCAACGGCCGCCAAGGGCTGGCTGAGCCGGCGTTCCTCGAGCAGGGCAGGGGTGAGCAGCTCAGATTCCGGCAGCAGCCGCAGCAGGCTGGCCAGGACCAGGGAGATCACCAGGGCCCCGGCGGGACGGGCCAGCAGCAGCCAGGGGCGGTCGGGGAAGGCGGCCCAGGTGCTGGCCAGCACGATCGGGTTGAGCACCGGTGCGGCGAACAGGAAGCCCAGGGCGGTGGCCAGGGGGGCACCCCCCGCCAGCAGCCTTCGCGCCACGGGCACGTTGCCGCATTCGCAGGCGGGCAGGGCGAAACCCAGGGCCGCGCCGGTGAGTGGCCCGCCTAAAGGGTGGGAGGGCAGGCGCTGGAGCCAGGCCCCACCGGGGTTGAGCCAGCGGGCGATCGAGGCGATCGTCACCCCGATCAGCAGAAACGGCATCGCCTCGATCACGAGCCCCTGGTAAACCGCCCAGGCCGTTGCCAGCCGCTCGAGGGGCACGGACATCATCAGGCCAACTCAAACCAGGCCGGCAGCGCCTCAAAGCAAGCGGCGTTCTTTTCGTTCTCCCTCGCTTCCACCTTCCAACAGCAGGCCCTGCCCCCCTCACGCTCCCGCAGCAGCTCATTGGCCCAGCCCCAGACCAGTTCGGCGCTGGCCTCCATGCCCACGTTCGCCATCACCCGCAGGTCCAGGGCGCCCTGCCCATGCAACGCCTGCCACTGGGGCAGCAGCGGATCGTCGGCGTTGGCCAGGAAGGTGTGATCGAACTGGGCGGCCAGCTGGGCCTCCAGATCCTTGAGGCTGGAGAAATCAACCACGAAGCCGTTCGGGTCCAGATGGAGCGAGCGGAACTCGAAGCTGAAGCTGCGGCTGTAGCCGTGCACGAAGCGGCAGTGGCCCCCGTGGCGCCACTGGCGGTGGCAGCAGGGATAGCCGCTGAAGGTTTTGGAGCAGGTGTAGGCGGCCGTCATCGTGGTGCGGGAGGATCTGATCCCGCTGGATCGGTTCCCTGTGGTGGCATCATTTCAGCCCCCCGACCCCCGTGAAGCCCAGTTCATCGAGGCGCTGCGCTTCAACGACGACGGCCTGATCCCGGCCATCGCCCAGGACTGGCTTGATGGCGCCGTGCTGATGGTGGCCTGGATGAACCGCGAGGCGATCGAGCGCAGCCTGGCCAGTGGAGAGGTTCACTATTGGAGCCGCTCGCGCCAGGAGCTCTGGCACAAGGGGGCCACCAGCGGCCATACCCAGAAGCTGAAGGGCCTGCGCTACGACTGCGACGCCGACGTGCTGCTGCTCACGATCGAGCAGAGCGGCGACGTGGCCTGCCATACGGGAGCCCGCAGCTGCTTTTTCGACGACGGTCCCGCGCCCACGGCCGGCGGCCCGGCCGCCCTGCCCCCACCGGCCGATGCCTGCACCGAACTGGCTCGGGTGATTGAGGGGCGTCGCGATCGGCCCGAGCCGGGCAGCTACACCAACAAGCTGCTCTCGGGCGGGGACAACGCGATTCTCAAGAAGATCGGTGAGGAAAGCGCCGAGTTCGTGATGGCCTGCAAGGACGATGACCCCGAGGCAATCGCAGGAGAGGCGGCTGATCTGATTTTCCACCTCCAGGTGGCCCTGGCCCACCATGGGGTGGATTGGCGACAGGTGTTGGAGGTGTTGGCCGCCCGGCGCGGCGCCCCCCGCAGGTTCATTCGCTGATCGCGAACTCCAGCAGGTAGGCGGCAAGGTTGCTGATGCTGCGACCTTCCTGGTCGGATCGTTCGATCAGGCGCTGGTGCAGGCCGTAGGGAATGGTGACGCTCAGGCGGCGGGGCGAGCGCCGGGCGATCTCAAGCCGGGAGTTGAAGCTGTTCACACGGGTGAGGGTGGTCATGATGACGAGTGCGAGGGGGGTTGGATGCCCGTTGGTTCACTTTTGCCTGAAACCCCCTGCACTCCTTCCCCCAAATGAGTGAGTTTGTTCTGCTGACGGAGCTACGGTCTTGAGGAAGGGGGGGGTGGAAAGTTGGTCTCCGCCATTCCCAGGGGCCAATCGTCGCTTCAGGCGATCTCGGTGGCCCCAGGACCGATCCATCTGCCGTCGCGGCGGCAGGCCCTGCAATGGGTCGACGCCACCAACCTGGTGGTGGCCCTGCCGATCTGGCTGCTGCTGGCTCTGCAGGTCCGGGTGTTGTCGATGGTGTCCTTCAACCTCTCGGCCTTCGCCATCGTGGTCACCTTGATGCTGCGTTACTTCCTGGATCGCACCCAGCAGTTGGTGATCGGACATGAGCCGTTCGTCGCTTCGATGTCCCATGAGCTGCGAACGCCCCTGACCACGATCGGCCTGGGCCTCCACAAGGGTGAGCATGAACTGATCTTTGATCGCTTCTACCGGGGCAGCAATGTCAGGGGTCAGGGCGGCCGGGGTCTCGGCCTGGGGTTGGTCAAATCCCTGATGACGGCCATGGGGGGCCGCGTGTCGGCCGCCCCGCGGCTGGATGGGAGCCCGGGCACGGAGTTTCTGGTGCCACTGCGCGCCTGCCCTGCCCCGAGCTGAGCAATCCCCATGCGCCTGTTGCTGGTCGAAGACAACATCCCCTTGCGCATGGCCCTGGCCGTCGAGCTGGAGCAGGAGGGCTGCGAGACCACGGTGGTGGCGAACGGGGCGGAGGCCCTCGATCTCCTGGGCCGTGAGCCGAAGCCCGAGTTGCTGATCCTCGACTGGGATCTGCCGGAGCTCTCGGGCCTGGATGTCTGCCGCTCGATCCGCCGCCAGGGGCTGGTGCTGCCGGTGCTGATGCTCACCGGTCACAACCCGGTGGCCGATCGTGTGGTGGCGCTCGATGCCGGCGCTGACGACTACCTCGTCAAGCCCTTCTCGATCGAGGAGCTGATGGCCCGGGTCCGGGCCCTCTGGCGGCGGGCCCAGAGGGGGGGGCTGCCCATCGAACCCAACGGCCATCCCCTTGATGCCCTCACTCCCCGGGAGCTGGAGGTGCTGCGGGAGCTGGCCAAGGGCTGCTCGAACGCCGAGATCGCGGCTTCGCTCTACCTCTCGCTTGAGACGATCAAGACACACCTCAAGTCTCTGATGCTCAAACTCCACGCCAAGGACCGCACCCATGCGGTGCTGATCGCGCTCCGGCGCGGCCTCATACCGCTGACGACGTCAAATTAGTGGGCGCCCCTGGGAGCATCGAGGGCAGGCTGGCCGTAGAGCCAGCGCAGGGTGGCCCTGTCCCGTTCGCTCAGCTCCAGCAGCGGCACTGGCCCCGGAACCGCCGCCATCGCATCGGTGGGCTGATCGCTGTGGCCCCAGAGTCCGAAGGCGTGCCCCAGTTCATGCAGGCTGGTGGCCTCGATTCCAAGGGGCCGCTGGCCAGGGCTGATCAGCACCTCCACGTGAGGCTCCAGCCGCCATTGGCCTTCCCGCTGCACCTGCACCAGCTCGAGCAGGGCGCGGCCGTGGCTGGCCTGGAGACGGCCGTTTTCCTGGCGCAGGGGGGGGCGCTGGCGGCGCACGCGCACCTGGGCCCGGCTGGGGTCGTCGACCCGCTCGATCGATACTTCACGCTGCCAGCGCTTCAGGGCGGCCTCCACCGCCCCCAGCCACCGTTGCTCCAACGGGCTCTGGGGGCCCGTTGCCCCGGTGGGCTCCACCCAGACGCACCAGTGATCCAACCGTGCCCAGCCGGCCGGGGTGGGTTTGAGCAACTCCCGGTAATCGGAGCTGGAGGCAGCTTGGGGCCCCGCTCTGGAGGCCGGCAGGGGAACCCGGGGTGCTTCGGCGGAGGATGGCCCTGGCGTGGTCCAGGGGCGAATCGCCTCCGCCACGGGGCAAGCCTTGGCACTTGGCCCGAACAGCGCCAGGGCGCCGATCAGCAGGGTGTGCGCTGGCCGCATCGCGGCCTTCAGCCCGCCAGTCCCACGCCCCGGGCCATCAGGGTCGCCAGCAGGGGGATGGAGGCGAATCCCACCAGCTCGATGTTGAGAATCCACTTCAATCTCCCGGCCAGGGCTTCGCTGACCTGGGGCAGTTCCCCTTTGCGCAGGGGGATGGCCCAGAGGATGTAGGTGACCGTGGGATACAGCGAAAGGGTTCCCACCGCCAGGTAAAGGCCCACCTTCCACCAGAACACGGGATTCTCGGTGTAGAAGTCGCTTCCCTGGCCGAAATAGAGCACCCGCAGGATGCCGCTGACCAGCAAGGTGAGAGCGGCGATTCCGTAGACCACATCGGTGATCACCATCAACGTGGCTTCCCCGCGGCTGGGGTTGGCCTTGATCAGGCGCCGCTCCAGCACCAGGGCGCCGAAGCTGAGCATGATGCTCAGATAGTGCGCGTAGGCCACCCCGGCGCTGCTGAGCACGTCGGTGGGCAGGGCGGCAAAGCCAGGCATCGGAGCGGGATTCTGAGCCTGCCGACCGTAGCGGGGGCCGCGGCCTGGCGCTCGATCCAAGCTTTCTTGAACGGATGCGGTGGTCCGGTCAAACGCCCCTAGCGTCGAGGTAGGCGTTCCGGTGGGCCATGGCGAGCACCTTGGGGGACTACCTGGTGGAGATCGGTCGCCACCACCTGCTCACCCCTGAGCAGGAACTCACCCTTGGTCGCAAGGTGCAGGCCATGGTGGCCCTCACGGGCGGCTCGGCGGAACCCGGTGGCCAGCCTGCCTGCGGCGTGCCGCTCTCCGATCAGGAACGGCGTGCCATCCGCCTCGGGGAGCGGGCCAAGGAACAGATGATCACCGCCAACCTGCGCCTGGTGGTCAATCTGGCCAAGCGCTACCAGGGCAAGGGGCTCGATCTGCTGGACCTGATTCAGGAGGGCAGCCTCGGCCTCACCCGGGCGGTGGAGAAGTACGACCCCACCCGTGGCCACCGCTTCAGCACCTATGCCCATTGGTGGATCCGCCAGGGATTGAACCGCGCCCTCTCCAACCAGAGCCGCACCATCCGTCTTCCTGTCAACGTCAACGAGAAGCTCATGCGGCTTCGGCTCGCCCGGGCGCGGTTGCTGCAGCGCAGCGGTCTGCCTCCCCTGGCCCAGGCGCTGGCCCACGAACTGGGGCTCCCCCTCCGCGGCGTGGAGGACCTGCTGGCCTGCGAGCAGCGCATGGTCACCGTCAGCCTTCAGGCCGCGATCCATTCCGGCTCGGATCCATCCGAATTGATCGACCTGCTCCCCAGCGAGCAAACGCCGCCGCTTGAGCAGGCGGAGCGGGATGAGCGCCGCCGCTTGCTCTGGAGCTTGCTGGAGCATTCCGGCCTCAGCGCCCGGGAGCGCATGGTGGTGACCTTGCGCTTCGGCCTCGAGGGCACCGGCGAGGGACACACCCTGGCCCAGGTCGCCGATCGGCTGGGCTGCAGCCGTGAGTACGGCCGACAGCTGCTGCAACGGGCCCTGGGCAAACTGCGCCGGAGCGTCCAGGGCCATGGCCTGGGGGAGGCCGGCTGACGGCCATCACCCCAGGAGCAGGCGGATAACCCGAGCTCGACCCCAGCCGCAGGGGCGCCCCACAATGGGGACGTTCGTTTTTCGGCGGGCCAGGCCATGTCATCAGCCAACGACGCAGCGGATCCGGTGGACGCAGAGGTGCTCGAAAGCACCGTGGTGGATGAGGGGACCCTGCGCCAGTTGCTGCGCCGAGCCGGCCGCCTGCTGGCCCGCCCGGCGGTCGAGTGCCTGGAATTGCTGCTCGATGGCGACACCCCGTACCAGGTGCGGTTCACGATGCTGGCGGCGCTCACCTACCTGCTGCTGCCCCTGGATCTGATTCCCGATTTCATCCCGGCGGCGGGCTTCAGCGACGATCTGGTGGCGCTCACGGCCCTGTTGGGCCTCTGCGGCCGTCACCTGACGCCGGAGATCCGCCTGCGGGCGCAGCGCAAGCTGGACCGCTGGTTCCCCCCCAGCCGTTGATGGCCACCCTCAGCACTGAACAACTGGATGAGCTGCAGGCCTTCCTCAAGGAATGGCTGCGCCACACCGGCCGCACCCAGGCCGATCTGCGCCGCGCCCTGCGGGCCAGTTCGATCCGCATGCCCGTGCTGCTGGGGGAGCTTGAGCGCACCTACGGACGGGCCGGCCTCACGGGCTTGGCCGAACGACTCTGTGGCATCGAGGAGCAGTGGCAGGGTGAGGAGGCGCCGGCCGATGGGGGCGCTGAGTTCGAGGATCCCCTGGGCCAGCTCGATCTGTTGCTCGAAGAAATCCGCGCCGATCTCAAGCCTTGATCCTCCCAGGCAAACTGTCCCCAACTCCGCGTCATCTGCTCCCATGTTCGCTCCATCCCCACGGCGCTCCAACCGATCTGTGTTGAAAGGGTCAGCCCTCAAGGGATGCCTGGCGCTGGCCCTGGGGTCCACAGCACTGGGGGCCGCGGCTCTGGTGCTCGCCGCTCCTGGGGCCCTGGCCCAGAGCCAGAATTTTCTGCTCAGCCCAGGGAACCGCGGCAAGGTGGGTCCCAGCACCACGGTCACACCCGAGAACTGCGTCACAGCGGCCGATGGCGCCATCACCTGTGACACCAAGCTCCAGAACCCTCCGGACAACACCCCCGCCAAGCCCCAGTTCAGTCCCTTCAACCAATGAAGCGGCTGTTGCGGGTCCTGCGCGACGACCAGGTTTTCCTGCATGCCATCGACCGGTGCGAACGCCTGCTGGCCAAGGGCCTCTCGCTGATCCTCGGGGTGGTGGTGGTGGTGGCCACCCTCCACCTGCTGCAGTTGGTCTGGAGCGATCTGCTCAACTCCGAAACCACCTGGCTGGGGGATGAACTCACCCGAGTGCTCGGTGACGTGCTCAACGTGCTGATCGCCCTGGAGGTGCTGCAGAACCTCACGGCTTACCTGCGCCGCAAGGTGGTCCAGATCGAGCTGGTGCTGGTCACCGCGCTGACGGCGGTGGCGCGAAAGGTGATCGTGCTTCCCCCCGGGTCGGAAGACAAGCCGTTGCTGCTGGCCGGGCTCGGCCTGGTGGTGCTGTCCCTGGCCGCTGCCTACTGGCTGGTGCGCCAGCCGGTGGCAATCAGGTCGTCGTTCCAAGGAACAGGGCGAGCCAAACGGTTCCTGGGGCGGGATCGCTTGCCTCGACCCGATGACGACGGTGGGGACTGATCAGCAGCGCATCCCCCACCTTGAGATCCCTGGGCTGTGACTCATCCTCGAAGCGCAGCCTGGCGCTGCCCTGGAGCAGCAGCACCCATTCCGTTTCGCTCTGGTCGTACCACTGACCCTCCGCGGTGACGGCTGAGCAGGAATGGATCGACTCCAGGCGCAGGCCGGGGGCTTCCAGGAGCACATCAGTCAGCTCCTGGCCGGGGGGGGGACAAGGGCCGGCGAGCAGGTTGCCGGCCCGAGGCTCGCCAGGGCCGTCGGCCTCACCCCAGCGCCGGCCGATGCTGAATCCCCAGTGGGCCGCCAGATCCACCACCTGATGGTGAGTGTCGCAATCCCGCAGGGCGCGGCGCAGCTCCGGCTGGGTTTCGCCCAGGGCCACGAAGGCCTGCAACTGGCGCACTTTTTCGAGAAAGCGTTGCAGGTCGGCTTCCGCCATGGTTTCGGTTCACGGTGTGGGGAGGCCTGGGCCGACCAGGGCCTTGCCCATGCGGAAGCGGTTGAACAGCACGCCCGCGAACAGCACCTGTTCGGGCCGCTCCACCCGCCAGCCCCGGCGCTCCAGCAGGGGCCGCGAGAGCTGACTGGCTTCGGTGCGCAGGCGCACGACACCCATTCTGCGGCCATGGTTCTCCAGCGCCTCCAGCAGGGCCGAGGCGCGACCTTGGCGGCTTGAGCGGCCGCGGCAGTAGAGCAGCGAGAGGCGATCGATCGGATGCAGCAGGGCGAAGGCCTCGATCGTGGCGCCCCCCTCGGAGCAACTGGCCAGGCCGAATCCCGCCGACAGCTCCGATCTCAGGGCGACTCCAGCGCCATGGCCGGCCCAGGCCTCCACCTGGCGCGGGCTGTACAGCGGCGGGGTCAGCTCGAGCACCGCTTGCTGGTAGACCTCGATCAGCTGGGGCAGATCCTCGGGCTGCAGGGGGCGAAGCAGGGCCATGGGACTAGGTTGACTCAATGCTGCGAAGAATTGAAAAGACTTTCGCGGCTTCCTGGAGCGGGAGCCTCTCGGGGTGGTGTCTCCTTATTTACGGTTTAGCCAAGTCCATGGATCGGAGTTGAAGGCCATGGCCACACACAAGCCCCTCACGATCGGCGAGCTGGAGGCAGGGTTCTCCGCCTATTGCATGGCCCTGAGGCGTTTGGTGGGCGAAGAACGGGGCCTGGAGAAAATCGAGCGCACGTTGTGTTGGCACAACCTTCAGCGGCTCCACGATTCCCTCCCCCAGCGCTACAGATCACCAACCGAGCTCTACCAACGCTACGAACGCACCCGCCGCGCCGGTGGGGAGAAGCCGGAATAGTTCGATCATGCGGCTGGCCGAGCTGCGCCGCATGGTGTAGTTTCAAGAAGTCAAGTTCATCGCAACGTTAATGTCACCCCTTACGGGTTCCGAGCTGCTTTCCAAGGTCAAAGAACTTGGTGATGTGAGCAAGTCCGATATCGTCCGCGCCGCCGGCTACGTCTCCACCAAGAAGGATGGCGGCGAGCGCCTGAATTTCACCGCCTTCTACGAGGCCCTCCTCGAGGCCAAGGGAGTGGAGCTCGGCTCCAGCGGCAAGGTGGGCAAGGGCGGCCGCAAGCTCAGCTACATCGCCACGGTGCAGGGGAACGGAAATCTGCTCATCGGTAAGGCCTACACCGCCCTGCTGGATCTCAAGCCAGGCGACGAATTCGAGATCAAGCTCGGCCGCAAGCAGATTCGCCTGATCCCCGCTGGCTCCAGCGAAGACGACGAAGATTGAGTCTCCAGCGGACGCCAGGAGTGGGCCCATCAGCCCATTGGGTTCCACTCCACTGCAGCGCCAGAGCAGCTTCAGGAAGATCTTGTGAGCGAACCGGAATGTTATCCAGGGCACAATCTTGCCCCCTGTCCGGTCGAGCTGCGTAGGCGAGCAGCCCGCGCCAGCTGGCCATCGGTGCAGCCTCAGCTCATCCCGAGCAGCCTCAGCTCAGCCCATGGAACCGGCAAGCTCCGTTGATCGCTATCCGTTGATCTCCTTCATTGGAGCGCCATCAGTGGAACGCCATCAGTGGAGCGACTCCAGTCGTCCGGTGTGGGGGGGTGCCGTCAGCTCGAGATAGTCGTCGGGCGCGCAGGTCAGCAGGATCACCTGCACCCCGCGGCTGACGCCCAGGCCCAGCATCTGCTTGATCAACGCCAGTCGCCGGGGGTCGGTGTTGGTGAAGGCATCGTCGAACACCAATGGCAAGCAACCGTCGTAGGCCGGCAGCAGCACTTCCGCCAGCGCCAGCCGCAGGGCAGCGGCCAGTTGCTCGCGCATGCCGCCGCTCAGCCGCTCGAAGCCGAAGCTTTCTCCCTCCTGGCGCAGCAGGAGATCCCCAAATCCCTGCTGTGGATCGAGCTGCATCTGGGGGGCATCGGCCTGCTGACCCAGGGCCAGCAGATAGGGCCCCAGGGCGGCCGTCAACGGCGCGCCGTAGCGGCTGGCGAGGTCATCCTGGGCTGCCAAAAACTGGGTTTGAAGCAGCTGCAGGGCGGCGATTCGCCGCTCGATCGCGGCCCGCTCCGCCTGGGCCGCCTCCCACTCCGCCTGGCGGAACTCCAACTCCGCGCGCGGGTCACTGGAGCTGTAGCTCTTGAACAGTTGTTCGCACTGTCCCTTGCGGGTGAGCAGGCCGTCCTTTTCCTGCTCCAGCCGGGTCCTCTCGGCGTTGATTCTGGCCTCGAGGCCAGAAGGGAGCCCGGTGACTGCGCCGGTTACCGTCCCAGTCACCGCGCCAGTCAGCGGGCCAGTGGCCGCGCCCGGAGTCACTCCCGCCGCTGTGGCGTTGCCAGGTGGATCCAGGTCAAGCAGCTCCCGCACCATCGACTCCAGCACCCGTTCCTCGGCCCGCAGGTCCGTGGCCTGCTGTTGGAGGCTGGCGCTGAGGCCTTCCAGGTCGCCGTGGCTGCTGAGCAGCTCCTGCCGCCGTTGCTCCAGGGCCAGCAGGGAGCCCTGCAACTGATCACTGCGCTGGCGCTGCTCCGCCAGCTGCTGCGCCAGTACCTGTTCCCGTTCCCGGTCGCTTTCCTGGGCCAGCTGACTCGCCTCCAGCGCGCTGGTGAGGCTGGTGAGCTGGCCGCGCAGGTCCCTCAACGCCGGCTCCATGCTCTCCAGCTCGCCCAGGGCCGCTTCCCCATCGGTCACCTCAACGCCGGGCGCTGCCGCAAGGGCCGCCATCAGTCGGGCCCTCTGGGGGGCCAGGGCGGCGAGGCGGTCGGCCAGGCCGCTCCAGGGGATCGTGCTGGCGCTCTGGCGCAGGTTGGCCAGCTCGGTCTCCAGCTGGCGCCGCTGGCGCTCGATCGCCTCGGCCGCTTCGCTGCTGCTCACCTGAAGTTCGGCCCGTAGGGCGGTGATCGCGGCCTGCTGCTGCTGCCGCTGGCGCTGGGCCTGGGCCAGGGCGTCGCCCCCCCCCGGGCTGATCCGCAGCCGCACGCCCGTGCCGATGCTGAGGTCCGTGGGCTCCAGAAGGGTGCGCGGGGCCCCGGCCTCCAGCGTCACCCCCCCCAGCTGCACCGTCTGGTCGGAGCTGATCAGTTCCAGGCTGGTGGCCATCGCCTCGCAGCGGGCGCTGGTGCGCTCGGCCAGCTGTTCGGCTTCCCTCAGTCGCCGCACCTGGGCCTGGTCGATCGCCGGCAGTGCTGCCAGGGCGCTTTTGGCCTGCTCGGCCTGCTCCTGCAAGGTCTCGAATTGGCGGCGGTGGAGCAGGAGCTGGTGTTCGCTGCGCTCCAGACGGGCCAGCTCCACCTGCAGCTCCAGCCGTTCCTGCCGCTCCCTGAGCGCCTTGGCCTGCGCCAGCTGCAGGGCGTGGCTCTCCCTGCGCTCACGTTGTTGGGCCGAGAGACGCTGCAGGGCGGCCGTGGCCTGATCCAACTCCCCCTGGAGCCGGCGCTGATCCAGGAGCTGACGCTCCCGCTGGGAACTGAGGGCCTGGTATTGCTGCAGGGTGGCTTCGAGCAGGTGCAGGCGCTGGCGCGAGGGCTCCAGCTCCGCCTGCTTCAGGCGCAGGCCGTGGGCCAGGGCCTGGCGTTGCTCCAGAGCCGGTCGCTCGAGTCCTTCGATCTGCTCGAGGCGCTGCAGGAGGCCGTGCAGTTGCTCCATCGAGGCCTCCATCTCCTCACAGCGGGTCTGGGCCAGGTGCACACGCCGCTGGGCCTCCTGATCGTTGTGGCGGACCAGGGCCAGCTCCGATCCGGCCCGCACGCGGCCCGTGCCCGTGAAGCTGATGTCCAGCTGCGCGTTGATTCGCTCCAGCACCTGCCGGTCCAGGGGGGAGTGGAAGGCCTCGGTGCCGCCCCGCCGTTGCAGCTGCTCCACCAGGCGCCCCAGGTCGTAGCGCTCGCCGCTGCCCGAGAGGGGGTTGGCGCCTCCTTCTCCCTGGCGCACCCAGAGGTGGGCCCAGCGTTCCGGCAACTGGGCGATGCGGCGTCCCTCCACCGGCTGGCCCACCCCCAGCAGCTGGGCCAGGGCCTCCTCGGCGGCGCTGCCGGAGAGCGCCACCCCGGCGTCGTTGCTGAGGTGGCAGGTGCCGCTGGCGCCGGAGAAGCGTTTGCGCAGCTGCCAGCACTGGCCGCCCGCCTCGAAACGGATCTCCACCTCCGGCTGGCCGCCATGGCGACGGGCCCGCAGTTCCTCCACCCCACGGCCCGTGGCCGTCGCCCGCAGGAACAGACCCTTGTGCAGGGCTTCCACCAGGGTGCTCTTACCGGCCTCGTTGGGGCCGCCGATCACGGTCAGACCTGGATCGAAGCTCAGCTTCAGGTCGCTGTGCAGGCGGACCCGGCGCAGGTGGCAGGACAGCAGGCGCATGGGTTCAGGGGTTGCAGGCCTGCACCAGCCGGTGCAGCTCACTCAGGGCCAGCCGCACCACGGCGCCCGTTTCCGTGGACGGCTCCATGGATGGATCGGTGGACGGATCGGTGGATGGATCGGTGGCCTGGGCGTGTTCGAGTTGCTGGTTCAGGGCGTGGGCCACCTTGGCGATCAGGGGGTCGCCGGGTCGCTGGGTGAGCTCGGCCAGCTCATCGCCCTCCGGGGTGGCCTCGCAATGGCCCCGGCGCTTGAGGCGCAGCAGCTGGGCCTCCAGTCGCTCCAGCAGCAGGGCGTAGCGCCGGTGACCCTGCAGGCTGAGCTGGCCCTCCTCCTCCAGCAGCAGCAGGTCCTGGCCGACCCGATCGCCCAACAGGCCAAGGAGCTGTTGCTCGAAGCGCCCCAGATCCTCATCGCCGTTGAAGCGAAAACGCAGCTGATGCCAGTCCAGGCGGCCGGTGCGCAACACCGAGACGGCGGCGGACCCGCCCCGCTCCACCTCCACCTGCAGCACCTGGCCGGAGCGGTAGTCGCTGGCGCGGGGGAAGCGGTCCTGCTCCGGGCAACCGGCGTACCAGACCTTGGCTGACACCTGCTTGAGGCCGTGCCAGTCCCCCAGGGCGACGTAGTCGATCGAGGCGAGCAGGGCGTCATCCAGGCGCAGAAGGTTGTTGGCGGCGGGCGGGTTGTCCTCGTCGGCCTCCAGATCCGCGGCGCCGAAGCCCGAGATGGAGCCATGGGCCAACATGATCCGTGGCCGTTCCGCCGGCAGGGTGTCCCAGTCCAGCTGCCGCAACCAGCCGCTGGGGTCTTCGCTGTCCTGGCGCCGCAGCAGGGGGCAGGGCAGCACCACAGCCTGCTCCAGCACCAGGGGCCGGCGCTCCAGCAGCACCTGAACATTCGGGGCGCGCAGCTCCCGCTCGGCCTGGAAAAAGGCGGAGTGCCAGAGCGATCCAGGTGCGCCGTGGTCATGGTTGCCGGGGATCACCAACACCGGCAGGTCCAGGCGGCCGAGGGCGAAACAGACCGCGCTCACGTCACTGGAGCTGGGGGTGGGGGAATCGAACAGATCGCCCGCCACCAGCAGGAAGGCCGCAGCGCTGGAGCGGGCCAGGGGCCCGAGGCGATCGATCACCTCGAGGCGCGCCTGCCGCAGCCGTGCCCGTTTATCAAGATCGTTCACCCGGGCATAGGGTTTGCCGATCTGCCAGTCGGCGCTGTGCAGAAACGACACCATCGGCCCCGTGCGCTCCATGGGCAACGTCCCGCTCAGTGTGCCCCCTCAGCCCCAGCGGCCCCAGGCCTTGCCACTGGCGGCCCTGCGTCGCTGGGGCCTGGCCCTGGTGCTGGGGATCGCTCTGCTTGTGGTGCTCTGGCCCCTGCCCGCCTGGGGTTTGGGTGCTGAACCCAACTCAGCCCAGGAGGTTGAGGGGGCGGGCGCCCGGTTGTTCGCGAATCACTGCGCCGCCTGCCACATCAACGGCGGCAACATCATTCGCCGCTCCCAGACCCTCAAGCTGAAGGCGCTGGAGCGGCGCGGTCTTGCCAGTGCGGAGTCGATCGCCATGGTGGCCGCCAACGGCCTTGGCCAGATGGGGGGCTACGGCGAGGCCCTCGGACCCGGGGGAGCCGAGGTGGTCGGGGCCTGGGTGTGGGAACAGGCTCAAAACGCCTGGATCCAGGGATAAACCTTCAGGTCGGTCCAGATTCCGTTGCGCCAATAGACATCCTGGTGCAGCAGGGTTTCCACCACTTCCTGCGTGCTCGCTTCGTAGATTCCGAACACGTGGGTGCTGCCTTCGGTGGGACCGAGGGTGATCAGAACTCCATCCTGTTGCTGTTGCCGCAGTCCAGCGAGATGCTCCTCGCGGAAGGGGCCGCGCCGCTGGAGAGCGTTGTCGCAGTAGGTTCCCCAGAGCACGAATTTCGCCATGGCCATGGTGGTGGGATCCCTGCGACGTTAGTAGCGGGAGGCCCTCAAGGCCGCAGGGGTGATCGGTGTCGATCCCGTCTGATCGGGGTTGAGCAACCTCGCCAGTTCTTCGCTATATTCACGTTGTCTTTAGCGCTTCAACTGTGGCACTCACGGGTTCCGATCTCCTTGCAAAAGTCAAGGAGCTTGGTGATGTCAGTAAATCCGACCTGGTTCGGGCCAGCGGTTACGTCTCCACCAAAAAGGATGGCTCCGAGCGTCTGAATTTCACCGCCTTCTACGAGGCCTTGCTCGAAGCCAAGGGCGTCTCCCTCGGCTCCAGCGGTGCTGCGGTGGGCAAAGGTGGTCGCAAGCTGAGCTATGTGGCCACCGTGCAGGGCAACGGCAATCTGTTGATCGGCAAGGCCTACACCGCCCTGCTGGATCTCAAGCCCGGTGATGATTTCGAGATCAAGCTGGGGCGCAAGCAGATCCGCCTGATGCCTGTCGGCAGCAGCGACGACGACGAGGAGTGATCTAGGCGCCCGGTGACGGAGGAGATTCAGCGAATCTCAATCCGGCACCGACCATCTGCTCCAGCAGGTGCAGATTGATCTGTTCCTGGGCGTCCAGCGACGCCACCAGATCAGCGCCAGGCAGGAAGTAGCAGATTTCGAACACCAGCCCCCGCTCGGTCAACTGGATCAGGTGGCAGCGATTGAATCGGCTCCCCTCCACCGACGCCACGGCCTGGCGCACCAACTGGGCCACGTTTGTCGCTTCAGCAGCCTGGGTGCCGCTGTGAAGGAGGAAACGCTGCACCACCCGGCGTTCCTTCAGATCGGCGTAGTTGCGCAGGGTTTTGCCCAGCAGGTCAGCGTTGTTGATCACCACACGCTCACCATCGAGGCTGAGCAACTCGGTTGAGCGCAACCCCACCCTCGACACGCGCCCCCAGACGTCATCGAAGCGGATCAGTTGACCGACTTCGAAGGGACGATCGAACAGGATCGTGAGGTAACCGATCACATCCCTGGCCGGGCCTTGCAATGCAAAGCCGATGCCCAGCCCCGCCCCCGCCAGCGCCCCGACCACGGCGGTGAGTCGCACCCCCTGGTTCTGCAGAAACACCAGCAGCCCCAGCACCCAAATCACGAAACGCAGCAACGGCGCCAGGGCCATCAGGCCCTCCACCGCGGTGGCATCGCCCACCCGGGAGATCGCGACCGTGAGCAACTTGAGCAGGATCCGGTTCAGCAGGCGCACCACCAGGACCACCACCAGCAGCTGAACCAGGCCCCCCGCGAGCCGGTCGGCAGGGCCGCCCAGGGCCAAGGCGCTCCAGGCCCAGAGCAGCACCCCCAGCGTCCCAAGACCCAGGGCGGTGCCCTCCAGGCGATCAAGGATGAAGCGCTCCGTGAGGGCCGGGTCCCGGCGGTCCATGCCCAGGATCAGCCGGCTGGCGATCAGATGGGCCAGTCCCAGCGCCATCAGACCCCCCGCCAGCCGGAGCAGGGCCTCCAGCAGAGCGGGCATCAGGGCTTCAGTCATCCAGGGCCGCCCGCAGGCGAGCGCAGAAGTTGACGGCCGCCAAGGGGGCCGAGCTTCCCGATTCCACCGCCTCGGCCATGATGTTCACCAGGGCGCTGCCGACAATCGCCCCGTCGGCGCCCCAGGCGCGCACCTGGCGGGCCTGCTCTGGGCCTGAGATTCCGAAGCCCACGGCCACGGGGGTGGGCCCGAGGGCCTTGAGCTGTCTCACCCGCTGCTCAACGCCCTGCTGGAGGTTGGTGCGCACGCCGGTCACCCCCGTCACCGAAACCAGATAGGTGAAGCCCCGGCTGGCGGTGGCGATGCGTGCCAGCCGTTCGTCGGGGGTGGTGGGAGCCACCAGCAGCACCAGATCGAGACCATGGGCGGCCGCGATCACCGAGAGCTGATCGGCCTCTTCCAGGGGCAGATCTGGTACCACCAGGCCCGCTGCCCCGGCGGCGGCGGCGGCGGCACAGAAGGCCTCCATGCCGCGGTTGAGCAGGGGGTTGCTGTAGGTGAACAGCACCACCGGGATGTTCAACTCCCCCCGCAGGCCGCCCAGCAGCTCCAGCACCGCCCCCGGGGTGGTGCCGGCGGCCAGGGCCCGGCCGGCGGCGGCCTGGATCACAGGGCCATCCGCCAGGGGGTCGCTGTAGGGGATTCCCAGTTCGATCACATCGGCGCCAGCCCCCTGGAGCCCCAGCAGGCAGGCTCGGGTGGTGGCCAGATCGGGGTCGCCGGCGACCAGAAACGGCATCAGGGCGCAGCGGCCCTGCTGCTGGAGCAGCTGGAACCGTTCCTGTAGGGGGGTGCCGCTCATCGGCCGCTGGCGCTCGTGGTTTCCAGTGAGCCTATGGGTTGGCCCTCAGAGCTCGGCGTCGGCCTTGAGCTGCCCCACCTCTTTGAGCAGCTTTTCCTGTTCCGCAGGGGAGAGGGCGTCGAATTGGCGTTGCAGCTCGTCGTCGGTTTCGGCGTCATAGGCGGCGCGGTAGCGGCGGCGCTGCTGCATGTAGGTCATGTTTCCCGACACCACACGGAACAGGTAGCTGCCTGTCCAGCCCAGCACCAGCACGATCAGCAGCGCTTCGGCGGCGATGCCGGCGGAGAAGCCCTCGAAGCCCGCCGCCTGGAAGCCCAGGTAGCCCAGACCCCCAAGGCCGAACACTCCCAGCCCGAGCAGGATCACCATGCCGCGGGTCATGGCTCAGGCCTCGCCTTGGCCGGACAGACGCAGGTTGAGGAAGGGGGCGAACAGGATCAGACCCGGGAAGAACAGGAACACCAACCCGTAGACGGCGGTGCGTTCGATCTTGCCCATGGTGGTCCAGCGGCGGTTCATCCACCAGTAGAGGGCCAGGGGCACCAGCACCAGGTAGAGAGCGCCGATGGCGCCGTAGGCCCCGAGCACCAGAAGGGTATCGGTGGAGATTGAGCTCAAGACACCAGGCAAGGCCACGGAACCAGGGTGCTGTGTTGGGCAAATCTAGGATGCTCGGGTCGGGGGCATGGCGAAATTGGTAGACGCAGCGGATTTAAAATCCGCAGACGGCAACGTTGTGGGGGTTCAAGTCCCCCTGCCCCCATCACTCAGTCCGCCCCCCAGTGGCCCATCGAGAGAGCCTGGGGGACGGAACGTATCTGGTTCGATCGACCTACTTGCAGCCCTGCACGGAAATCCGGTAGCTGAACCCCAGGGCCCCTGGGTCGCTGCTGGCACCCACCTTGAAGTTCATCTGGCTGGCCTGCTTGCCGGGGATGGCGGGGAATGGGCCGAACATCCGCCCGGTGCCGATCGGCGGGTTCATGGTCTCGTTGATCACCTTCAGGTTGGAGCCATCGCTGAATTTCATGAACCCCTCCACCGGGTACTTGGCACCGGCGTCAGAGGAGTTGGCGGTGAAGAAGAACTTGAAGCTGGTGTAGGGCTGGTTGACGATGAAGTCGGTGTTCCAGTTGGTCTTGCCGATCGCCTTACCGCGGCCCACGGACTTGGAGATCACCGGAGTGGTGCCATTGCCGCCGATCGGTGCGAGGAAGGTGCACACCGGCGCGGCCTGGGCGGCGGTTCCCAGGCTGGCCAGGGCGACCACCGCCGGCAGACTCGCCTGGGCCAGGCGCTGGAACGAACGGGCGAAGCGGAACGTCAGGCGATGGGACATGGGGCAGCGGGGATTGACCCGTTGAAGTTAGGCCAGGCCGCCCGGTGGCCAGCGTCAGCCGTTGCTGGCGTTGTCGGATCAATCGTCGCTGGGAATCAGCACGGTGGTGTGCAGGCTGTCCAGACCCAGATCGCCGGTGATGATCCACACCTGAATCTCCCCACCCACGTCGTACACGCTGCGCAGACTTCCCTGCTGGTGGTAGGCCGCCAGGGTGTTCGCCCGGGCGTCACGCCCATCCACACGCCCCCAGTCGCCGCGTCGGTGGCGCATCAACAGTCGATCGAGGGTTTCTTCGCCGATCCACTCCATCACCTCGGGGCGGACGTGGATCGCTCCGATGGCGAGACGGGCGGCCATGGTCAGCTCGGCAAGGGGTGGGCTCAGAGCGCCTCAATCGAAAGGTAGCGGGCTCTCCAGGTGGCAGCGTCCAGCCGCTCGATCGCCTCGCTGTGGCTGCGGGCCAACCTGGCCAGGCCCTGGTCCACCGCCGCGAAGGCCACGGCCTCGGCCACCGCCCGCGACACCACCTGCACGGCCGTCAGTGGCGGCATCAGCGGGGCCTGCGGATCGTTGGCGGCGGGGATCGCCAGGGCGAGGGCCTCCAGGGCCGCATCGATCATCTCCTCGCTCACCTCCTGCGCCCCCACGGCCACGCTGGCCAGTCCGAGACCCGGAAACAGAAAACAGTTGTTGCACTGCCCGATCACCCGCTGGACCCCCGCCACGGTCACCGGCTCGAAGGGGCTGCCGGTCGCCACCAGCGCTCGTCCGTCCGTCCAGGCCAGCAGGTCGGCGGGCCGGGCCTCCGCCAACGCCGTCGGGTTCGAGAGCGGCAGGATGATCGGCCGCTTCACCCCGGCGGCCATCGTTTCCACCACGGTGCGGTTGAAGGCCCCGGCCACCGTCGAGGTGCCGATCAGCACGCTGGGCCGCACCTGTTCCACGACGGCCTGCAACGGGATGCGGTCCTTGGAATCCCGAGGGAAGGAGTCCAGCTCCTCGGTGGGCCTGGCGAAGGCTTGCAGGCTGGGGGAAAGATCGTCGTGGTCGCTGCGCAGCAGCCCCTGGCGATCAATCAGCCAGATCCGCCGCCGTGCCTCCAGGGCCCCCATGCCGCCCCGCTCCAGCAGCCGCGCCAGGCGCTCGGCGATGCCGAAGCCGGCCGTGCCGGCGCCGAAGATCACGATGCGCTGCTCGGCCAGGGTCTGGCCCAAACCCCTGGCGGCGGCGAGCACGGCGGCGCTGGCCACGCCACTGGTGCCCTGGATGTCGTCATTGAAGCTGGCGAGCCGGTGCCGGTAGGCCTCCAGGTTGTGGCGGGCGTTGGCGGTGCCGAAGTCTTCCCAGTGGAGGAAGGCGTGGGGCGCGAGTTGTTCAACGGCGGCCACGAAGGTGGCGATGAAGTCGTCGTAGGCCGTTCCGCGCAGCCGTGGGTGGCGCCAGCCGGGGTAGAGGGGATCGCTCAGCAGTTCTGCGCGGTCGGTGCCCACATCGAGCACCACCGGCAGAGCCCGCTCGGGATCCAGCCCGGCGCAGAGGGTGTAGACAGCGAGCTTGCCCTGGCAGATGTGGATGCCGCCGATCCCCTGGTCGCCGATGCCCAGGATGCCTTCGGAGTCGGTGACCAGCAGCAGCTCCGGCGGCTGGAGCCCGGTCTGGGCCATGCCCTGGGCCAGCAGTTCAGCCAGGCGGTCCTGGTCGGGGGCCGCCAGGTAGAGCCCCTGGGAGGGGGTGCGGTAGGTGGCGCTGAAGCGTTGGATCGCCGCACCCACGGTGGGGGTGTAGACGATCGGTAGAACCGCCTCGATGTGCTCTTCGAGGAAGCGGTGGAAGAGGGTGAGGTTGTTCTGGCGCAGGGCCGCCGCGAAGGCGAAGCACTGCAGGGGATCAGCCAGCTCCTGGAACTGGGCCCACACCCGCTGAACCTGCTGCTCCAGGGTTTCCACCTGGTAGGGCAGCAGGGCTTCGAGGCCCAGGGCCAGGCGCTCGCCGCGGCTGAAGGCGGTGCCTTTGTTGAGGCCTGGATGGGCGAGGAGTTCGGCGCCCCTCAGGCGCGTGGCGATGGAGCTGGGAACCTGGGCCGTGGTGCTCAGAAAACTCAGGCCCCAGGATGACGCAGGGTGCGCCAGTCACCACTGGCGGTGCTCACTTCCACGCCGATGCCGATCGCCTCCGGGCTGCCCAATCCCTGCTCAGTCCACCACTGCACCGCTTCGCCCCAGGCCGCATCGGGTGAGTCGTAGAGGTCGTCGAGGACGGGGTGGGGGGATCCGTGCTGGTCGACCAGGCGGTAGGCCCGGGGGCGGCTGGGGGCTAGAGGAGACAGGATCATCGTTTTCTACGCGTCGACACAAAGCCAGCATGGGGCCTGTGCCAGCTGCTGACTGTCACCGTTGTCACTTGTTGGTGTTCAATCTCCAGGGGATGGTGTCTCCGGCGTGGAACGGCACCAGGGCCAGGCTCTCTTTGTTGGCGGTGGGCTTGCCCACGGCCTCGAACTCCAGCAGCCTCGGCACAGCCTGGGGTTCCCGCCTGAGCTCGATCGTCCCCTCGTTGAGTGGGAGGCCGTAGAAGCGCGGTCCGAATTCCGAGGCGAAGGCTTCGAGCCGATCGAGGGCGCCCTCCTGCTCGAACACCTGGGCATAGCTCTCGAGGGCGACCGGCGCGTTGTAGATCCCGGCGCAGCCGCAGGCCGATTCCTTGGCGCCCCTCGGATGGGGGGCCGAATCGGTGCCCAGGAAGAACTTGGGGTTGCCGGAGGTGGCGGCCCGGCGCAGGGCCAGCCGGTGCAGTTCCCGCTTGGCCACCGGCAGGCAGTAGAAGTCGGGGCGCAGGCCGCGATGGAACATCGCGTTGCGGTTGATCTGCAGGTGATGGGGGGTGATGGTGGCGGCCAGCTGTGGGCCAGCGGCGGCCACGAAATCCACCGCCTCGGTGGTGGTGATGTGCTCCAGCACCACCTTCAAGGCCGGGAATCGGCCCAGCAGCGGCTCCAGATGGCGCTCGATGAACACCCGTTCGCGATCGAAGATGTCCACCTCCGAATCGGTGACCTCCCCGTGGATCAACAGGGGCATGCCGATGGCCTGCAGGCGCTCCAGCACGGCGGTGAGGCGGGCCAGATCGCTCACGCCGGCGGCGGAGTTGGTGGTGGCGTGGGCGGGGTAGAGCTTGCAGGCCGTGAACGCCCCCGCACGGAAGCCCCGCTCCAGTTCGTCCGGGTCGCTCGCGTCGGTGAGGTAGGCGGTCATCAGCGGCGTGAACGCGGCACCCTCGGGAAGCGCCGAGAGGATCTCCTCCCGGTAGGCCGCCGCCGCCGCCACGGTGGTGATCGGTGGGCTCAGGTTGGGCATCACGATCGCCCGGGCGAACACCCGGGCCGTGGCCCCCACGACCGCCTGCAGCAGTAACCCATCACGCAGATGCACGTGCCAGTCATCGGGACGCCGCAGGCACAGCCGTTCGGGGTTGCCGCTGGCGCCCGAGGTGGCCGGAGGCCTGTTCATTTCGGGCCCCGGGAGCCCGGTGGGCCGCCTGTCACCAGATAACCGCTCACCGCGAGCAGCAGCACGCTGGCGCAGAAATAGACGAGCGAAAGCCCATCACTGATCGGAAAGCTCAGCATCGCCTTGAAGGCGGCCACGATCAGGGCCACCACGATCACCTTGACCAGCTTTTCCTTGAGCCCATCGAGGCTGCGGATGTCCAGCAATCCGCTGCTGTTCTGATCGTGGCCCTTGGCCGCCTCGATGTCGGAGATCAGCAGTTCGTAGACCCCATAGCCAAAGATCAGCAGGGCGATGCCGATCAGGTACAGATCCACCCCTGACACCAGCTCCGCCAGCAGCTTGGCTTCACCCTTGGGCTCGAACTGTCCACCGAAGATCTTGAACAGCGCCTTGAAGATCTCCCGTGTGCCCAGCACGAAGGAGGCAGCCGTGCTCACCAGGCTCATCACCACCGGCACGATCGCCATCAGGCGGATGCGCCAGAGCCAGCGCTCGAAGCGTTGCTCGAAACGCTTGCGCACGGTGATCTTGGACGGCGCCATTGAAGGACCTTAGGCACCGGCTGCCCCCAGCCGGCGCTCCCAGGACCCCGGCTGGGGTCTGGCCCGTTCCGGCGCCCTTGGGCGTCAGGCTTCCCTCAGCTCCTGCCCCGGCACTTTCAGGGTCCGGCGGTGGGGAAGGTTGCCGAACTGCTCGCGGGCGATCGCCAGCAGTTCCCCCTCACCGAGGGCGCTGTCGTCGAGGGAGACCACCCCGACGATCCGCTCCAGGAGATCGCGGCGGTGGGTCTTGAGATGGCGCAGCAGCACCTGGCGCAGGTCGCTCTCACCGGTGCCATGGCCGAGCAGCAGCACCGCATCGGCAGCGGCGATCGCCTCGGTGATCCGGGTGAGGTAGTCGTGGTCGAGGGGGGCGCGCTGGCCGGAGATGTCACGGTCGTGGCGATGGGTGACGCTCTCGCCTGAGCCCCAGATCCCATGGGGGCGAAGCACGGCATGCTCCACCGCTTCGCCCTCCAGCGCGAAGGCATCCGTGCACTGGTGGCTCAGATGCAGCACCAGGCGATGGCCCTGGTCGCCCCGGGGGGAATCCGGTTCGGTTTCGGGATGGTCACTGACGCCCGCCTCTTCAAGGAAATGGCGCAGCCGCAGCACCGCCTCCGGATCGAGGGTCGTGCGGTGGTGCCCGCCGCTGTGCAGCCAGGTTTCAGGCCCCGCCTCGAGACGGATCTGCAGACGGCCGCCGTGGTGCTCCACCTCGGCCCCCAGGGCATGGCAGAGCGCCTCGGCTTCGCTGAGCCTGATCCCGTGGTTGACGGGGTGGGCGAACAGGGCGCGCAGGGTTTGGCGTTGGTGGGCTTTCATGGCGGCAGGCCTGCGTCTATCCGCAATGTATGGCGGTTGCTCGCGGTCGGAGGGCCTGGCCGCTCCAGGGTTGATCTGATCGCCGCCCCCGTCGCAGCTGAGCGGCCCGATCATCAGAATCGAGCGACCACAGGCCTCGGCATGCATCCCTTCCACTGGTTCACCCAGACCACCATGCTGGGCCTGGGTGTGGCTTTTTCGCCGATCAACATCGCCCTGGTGGCGCTGCTGCTGCTGGGCCAGAAGCCCCTGCTGCGCTGTGGCAGCTACCTCACCGGTTGGGCCCTGGCCAATGGCGGTGCCCTGTGGGCGTTCGTGGTCTTCGGTCAGCGCTTCAGCCATCTGATGCACCAAGGCGGCCGCGGCCAGGTGCTGGTGGATCTGATCGGTGCCGGGGCCCTGCTCGGGCTGGGCCTGTTCCAGCTCACCCCGGCGGTGAGCATCGGTGAGGAGGGCTGGGCGATGCAGCTCATGCAGCGCCTGCCCGACCTGGACCTGGGCCCGCTGCTCGGTCTGGGCATGGGCTGCGCCCTGATCAGCCCGGAGAACTTCGTTTTCTATGTGAAGGAGGCGGGCCTGGTGCTCACCAACCGCCCCGGCCTGCGCACCGACCTGGAGATCGGTTCGGTGTTCGTGCTGATGGCCAGCTCGCTGCTGCTGCTGCCCCCCCTGCTGTGGATCCTCAGCGGCGGCCGACTCGAGGCCCCGCTCACCCGCGCCAAGGACTGGCTGGTGCACCGGGCCGAACCGATGGTGGGCGTGCTGGCGCTGCTGCTGGCGGCCTACCTGGGCTGGCAGGGCATCGAAGGATTGCTTCAGTTGGGGGCCCAGTCCCTGGCATGAGGGCGGCCCTGTCGGCATGGTTACTGGAGCGGGCCGCTGCCGCTGGCACACTGCTGGCACGTTCCCATGGCCCCGATGGCTCCCCTGCATCGCCGCTTCCTCGCCGCCCCCCTGCTGCTGGCCCTTGTGCTGGGCGGCTGCGCCAACGACAGCGGTGGCAACGGGGTCCAGAGCGAGAAGCTCAACACCGTGCGCAGTCGCGGCAAGCTGCTCTGCGGCGTGGATGGCAAGTTGCCTGGTTTCAGTTTCCTGGAATCCGATGGCCGCTACAGCGGCCTCGATGTGGACATCTGCAAGGCGGTGGCGGCCGCGGTGGTCAATGATCCAGACAAGATCGAGTACCGCGACCTCAACTCCAGCGAGCGTTTCGCAGCCCTGGCGAGCGGCGAGATCGACCTGCTTTCGCGCAACACCACCGAGACCCTGAGCCGCGACGCCGCTGGCGGCAACGGCTTGAGCTTCGCCCCCACCACCTTCTTTGACGGTCAGGGGGTGATGGTGCCCGTGGCCAGCGGGGTCAAGTCGCTCAAGGATCTGGCCGGCAAGCCGATCTGCGTGGAGAGCGGCACCACCACCGAGCTCAACCTCGCCGACCGCATGCGCGAGCTCAAGGTTGCCTACAACCCGCTGAAGTTCCAGACCGGCGACCAGACCTACACCGCCTACCTCGGCGGCCGCTGTCTGGCGGTCACCAGCGACCGCTCCCAGCTCGCGGCCAAGCGCACCGCCTTCCCCGATCCCAAGGCCCACGAGCTGCTGACCGAGGTGCTCAGCAAGGAACCGCTCACCCCGGCCACAGTGAATGCTGATCCAGCCTGGGCCGATGCCGTGCGCTGGACCATCTACGGCCTGATGCAGGCGGAGGAGCTGGGCATCACCCAGGCCAACGTGGCCGCCAAGCTGGCTGAGGCCAAGGCCAAGCCCAACCTCGCCGACCTGCGCCGGTTCCTGGGTGTGGAGGGTGATTTCGGCAAGCAGCTGGGCCTGCCCCCCGATTTCGTCGTCAAGGCGGTGAGCGCCGTGGGCAACTACGGCGAGATCTTCGAGCGCAACGTGGGGGCGAACTCCAAGCTGAAGCTGGAGCGCGGTCTCAACCGCCAGTGGAAAGAGGGCGGCCTGATCTACTCGCCCCCCTTCCGTTGAGTCAGTCCCCCTTGCCAGCGGCGGCGCCAAGGCCCCCGTGGTGGCGTGATCGGCGTGTGCTCCCCTGGCTCGTGCAGGCCCTGGTGGGCCTGCTGATCCTGGTGGTGATCGCTTTTCTGCTCGGCAACCTGGTGCGCAACCTCAGCGCCGCTGGCCTGCTGCTGAGCTGGCGCTGGCTGGGGCAGCCCTCCGGTTTCGACCTCTCCGAATCGGTGCTGCCCTTCAACGCTGAACTGCCCTACTGGCGAGCTCTGCTGGCCGGCCTGGCGAACACCCTGCGGGTGGTGGTGTTCGGGCTTGTGGGCGCCACGCTGCTGGGCACGTTGCTGGGAATGGCCTCGTTCAGCAGCAACGGCCTGCTCCGGCGTCTGGCGGCCGTTTACGTGGAGGTGATCCGCAACATCCCGCTGCTGCTGCAGCTGGTGTTCTGGTACTTCGTGGTGTTCCTTTCCTTGCCCAATGGCACGGGCGCCCTGCAGCTGCCGGGCCTGGTGCTGGCCAAGTCGGGGCTCTACGGCGCCGGCTTAGAAGTGGGCTGGCAGTGGCAGGGTCCGGAGCTGATCAATGGGGTCTGGCACGCTCCCCTGCGGCTCTCGGTGGAGTTCACGGCCCTGCTCACCGGCCTGATCGCCTACACCGGTGCCTTCATCGCCGAGGTGGTGCGCGGCGGCATCGCCTCGGTGCCCCAGGGCCAGTGGGAGGCCGCCGCCTCCCTGGGGTTGCACTGGGTCCCCACCCTGCGGCGGGTGGTGCTGCCCCAGGCCCTGAGGGTGATCATTCCGGGTCTCAACAGCCAGTACATCTCCCTGGCCAAGAATTCCTCCCTGGCGGTGGCCGTGGGCTACGCCGACCTCTACTCGGTGGCTGAAACCACCCTCAACCAGACCGGGCGCGCCGTGGAGGTGATCCTGCTCCTGCTGGGCTCCTACCTGGTGCTGGATCTGCTGATCTCGGCGCTGATGAACGGGCTCAACGGCCTGGTGCAGATCCGCGAACGCTGATGACCCGTTCCCTTCCCCAGCGCCTGCGCCGTGAACTGATGGCCACCCCCCTCGATGGGGTGATGAGTGCGCTGCTGATCGTGGCGATCGTGGCCGCGGCCGTGGCCTTCGGGCGCTGGGCCTTCGGTCGCGCCCAGTGGCTGGTGATCCAGGCCAACAGCACCCTGCTGGCGGTGGGTCGCTACCCGATCGAGCAGCAATGGCGCCTCTGGCTGCTGGTGGGCCTGCTGGCGGCCGCCACCGGCCTGGGCTGGGGGCTGCTGCGGGGTCGCCGCTGGCCCTTCAACGACCGGCTCGCCGCCGGTCTGCTCGTGGCCCTCAGCCTCTGGGGCCCCGCGGCCCTGACGCTCAGCCTGCCCCTGCAGGGGCGCTGGTGGGCGATCACCGCCCTGCTGCTGGCCCTGCGCTGGGCCTTCGGTCTTTGGGGGGCCGCCTGGTTGCAGCGCCTGCCGTCCAAGCTGCGGCGGTTGTTGCCCCTGGGCTGGCCTCTGCTCTACCTGGTGGGCCTCTGGCTGATTGCCGGCGGCCTGGGGCTGAGCAACGTGGCCCCCTCCGAGTGGGGCGGTCTGCTATTGACGCTCCTTCTGGCCAGCCTGGCGATGCTGCTGAGCTTCCCGCTGGGTGTGCTGCTCGCCCTCGGGCGGCGCAGCGAACTGCCGCTGCTGCGCTGGGGTTCGGTGCTCTACATCGAGTTCATCCGCGGCGCGCCGCTGATCACCCTGTTGTTCCTGGGCCAGAACATCCTCGGCTTTCTCCTGCCGGGGGGCCTGGCCCCGGATCGGGTCTGGCGGGCCGCCGCGGTGCTCACGTTGTTCTGTGCCGCCTACCTGGCCGAAGCGGTGCGCTCCGGTCTGGCGGCAGTGCCCCGCGGCCAGGTGGAGGCGGCCCGATCCCTGGGGCTCTCGGTGCTCCAGACCCTCAGCGCGGTGGTGCTGCCCCAGGCCCTGCGCACCGCCCTGCCCACCATGGTGGGACAGTTCATCTCCCTGCTGCAGGACACCACCCTGCTGTCGCTGATCGGACTGCTCGATCTGCTCGGCATGGCGCGCTCGGTGATGGCCAACCCGGCCTACCTGGGCAAGAACGCCGAGATCTACCTCACCCTGGCGGTGTTGTTCTGGTGCTGCTGCGCTGCCCTCGGCCTGGGCAGCCGTGCCCTGGAGCGCCGCCTCGACACCACCGTTAACGCCTGAACCATGAGCCAGCCTTCCGCCGAACGCATGATCGAGGCCCGTGGGGTCCAGAAGTGGTACCCCAACGGGTTCCACGCGCTGCGCGGGGTGGATCTCACGGTGCACCGCGGTGAGGTGGTGGTGGTGATGGGGCCTTCGGGCTCGGGCAAGAGCACCTTCATTCGCACCTTCAACGCCCTGGAGGATTTCCAGCAGGGCAGCATCACCGTTGATGGCCGGGCCCTCTCCAACGATCTCCGCGACATCGATGCCATCCGCCGCGAAGTGGGAATGGTGTTCCAGCAGTTCAATCTGTTTCCGCACCTGAGCGTGCTTGAGAACCTCACCCTGGCGCCGATCCAGGTGCGCAAGCGCCCCAGGGCAGAGGTGGAGGCGCAGGCCTATGCCCTGCTGCACCGAGTCGGCATCCGCGAGCAGGCCGACAAGTACCCCGGCCAGCTCTCTGGTGGCCAGCAGCAGCGCGTCGCGATCGCCCGCTCCCTGTGCATGGAACCTCGCATTCTGTTGTTCGATGAACCCACCAGCTCCCTCGATCCGGAGATGGTGCGCGAGGTGCTGGAGGTGATGCGCGATCTGGCCGCCGATGGGATGACCATGGTGGTCGTCACCCACGAGGTGGGCTTTGCCCGCGAGGTGGCCCACCGGGTGGTGTTGATGGCGGAGGGCGAGGTGGTGGAGGAGGCCGATCCCGCCACCTTCTTCACCAACCCCAGCCACGAGCGCAGCCGCCAGTTCCTGGCCCAGATCCTCTAGAGCAGTTGCTGAAGACCCTGCCGCAGCAGCCCCACCAGGGCGGCGGCGCCGATCACCTGAAGCACGCTCCATTTCCAGCGCAGCAGCGCCCAGCTGGTGGCGACCAGCAACGCCAGGGCCAGGCCGTCGAAGGGACCGGTGGCTCCGGCGGGCCAGAGGACGTGGCCGGCGAAGAACACCGCCAGATTGACGATCACCCCCACCACGGCGGCCGTGATCGCGGTGAGCGGACCGCCAAGGCGCAGGTCACCGCGGCTGGCCTCCACCAGCGCCCCCCCCGCCAGGATGAACACGAAGGAGGGTAGGAAGGTGAACCAGGTGACGGTGAGGGCGGCCGCCAGGGCCGCCAGCCAGGAGCCGGTGGCGCCGAACACCGGTGTGTTCCAGCCCCCCATGAAGCCGACGAAGGTGACCACCATGATCAACGGGCCGGGGGTGGTTTCTCCCAGGGCCAGGCCGTCGATCATCTGGGGGGCGCTGAGCCAGTGGAACTGCCCCACCGCCGCCTGGGTCACGTAGGGCAGCACCGCGTAGGCACCGCCGAAACTCACCAGGGCCACCTGGGTGAAGAAGCGCCCCATGGTGGCCAGCACGCCGTTCCAGCCGTTCAGTGCGGTCACCAGGGCCAGCGGCAGGCCGAGGGCAAGCCCCCCCGCCAGCAGAGTGAGGGCCAGGCCCCGGCGGCTGAAGCGGGCGTGGGCGGGAGTGGGGGTGTCATCGCCGTGCAGGGCGTCGCCCGCTCCCCCTTCGGAGCTGGTGCCGTGGCCTTTGCTGGAGCGGAACAGCTCGGGCCGCAGGCGCCCCCCCAGCCAGCCCACCAGGGCGGCGGCGCCGATCAGGGCGGGAAAGGGCAGCTTCAACAGGGTGAGCCCCACGAATGCCCCCACGGCGATGGCGATCAGCACGCCGTTATGCAGGGTGCGCTGCCCCAGCCGCCAGGCCGCCTGCAGCACGATGGCGGTCACGGCGGGCTTGAGGGCCCAGAACACCGCCGCCATCACCGGCACCGTGCCCCAGATGGCATAGACCGTGGCCAGGGCGATCAACAGCACCAGCGACGGGAGGATGAACAGGCTGCCCGCCACCAGGCCGCCTGGAATGCCATGCATCAGCCAGCCGATGTAGGTGGCCAGCTGCTGGGCCTCCGGCCCCGGCAGCACCATGGCGTAGTTGAGGGCGTGCAGGAAGCGACGCTCCGACAGCCAGCGGCGGCGCTCCACCAGCTCGGTGTGCATCAGCGCCACCTGGCCGGCAGGCCCTCCGAAGCTGATCAGCCCCAGCTGCAGCCAGAAGCGGGAGGCCTCACCCAAGGAAACGCTGGGGTTCAAGGGACAGACACTTTGACCTCAGCTAACGGCAGGCCAGCGACCGCCCGTGTTGCCCCGGCTACTCCGGCGAGCGCTCTGGCCGGTTCTCCCCCCTGGGAGCCGTGGCAAGATCAAATCAGCCCTGGCCTGATCAGATCGCTGGGTTCGCTTCGATCGCCATGGCGCCCCCCGAGCCCCCCTCCCCGATTCGGATTGTCAAGGCCGATCGCTCCCGCGTGGCCACCGATGGCGGCCCTCATTCCTGGGATCTGAGTGGCATCGTCGAGGCTCTGGCCAATCCCACCAACAATTCGGGCCTTGACTGGGCCCGTCACCATCCCTTCCCGCTGCCCTCACCGGAGCTGCTCCAGCAGGTGTTTACGGGGTTGCGCTCGGTGATCTTTCCTCACCATTTCGGAGAGCCCGACCGCTCCGGAGCGGGCCTGACCAGCTTCATCGGCCAGACCCTCGAGCACACCCTGAAGCTGCTGGCCGAGCAGGTGAAACGGGAGTTGTGGCTCAGCGGCAGCGCCCTTCACCTCGATCTCCAAGCCCTGCAACGTCAGGCGATCGAGTTGACGGGCCGTTTCGCCGCCCAGTTGCCCGCGATTCGCCGCCTGTTGGAAGGGGATCTCCTGGCGGCCCACCTGGGGGACCCCGCCGCCAAGAACCTCGACGAGGTGCTGTTCTGCTATCCGGGCATCCGGGCGATCACCACCCATCGCATCGCCCACGAGCTCTACCGGCTCGGGCTGCCCCTGATCGCCCGAATCATCTCCGAACTGGGCCACTCTGAAACCGGTGTCGACATCCACCCCGGGGCCTCGATCGGCGGCGAGTTCTTCATTGACCACGGCACCGGCGTGGTGATCGGCGAGACCTGCATCATCGGCGAGCGCGTGCGGCTCTATCAGGCGGTGACCCTGGGGGCGCGCAGCTTCCCCCGCGATGAAAGCGGCGCCCTGATCAAGGGTCAGCCCCGCCATCCGATCGTCGAAGACGACGTGGTGATCTACGCCGGTGCCACGGTGCTCGGGCGCATCACCATCGGCGCCGGCTCCACCATCGGCGGCAACGTCTGGGTCACCAAGAGCGTGGCTCCGGGAAGCTTCGTCACCCAGGCCAAGGCCCGCCAGGAAACCTTCGATGGCGGCGCCGGGATCTAGCGGCAGGCGCCCACCATGACGCTCTCCTTCAACCGACAACGCAGGCGCCTGAGCCCGGTCGCCCCTCCGGTCCCCAACAATTTCGGCCCCACGGTTCTGATTGCTTTCGGTTGTCTCAGTGCACTCTTCCTCGTCGGTCTGCCGCTGGTGCTGATCGGCCTGGCCCGCCTGAAGACCGCCGCCGACGCGCCGTCACTGTCGGCCCTGTCGCCGTTCAGATGGTCATCGCGATGACGGTATGGAAGTTCTCGTCTCGAAGGCTCACACCCGTAGCCGTTGGCGGGTGCTCCGTCTGTTGACGCCCTCGGCCAGGCGCTGCACCAGCGCCCACGCGAGCACGACCGCCAGCGTCAGGATCGACAAGCTCAGGGAGCGCATCTGGGCGAGCAACAGCAGCGACGCAACAGCCATCAACGGAATCCAGGGGGCTTGCTCCAGGCGATTGAGCCGTGGCTGGGAATCCGCTCCTTCCACGGGCAGCCCCTGGTCGCGCCAGGCGTCGAAGCCGCCCCCCAGGTGCTCGATCCGCCGGGGGTAGCCCTGCTGGTGCAGCGCCTCAATCGCGCGACCGCTGTCCTGCTCGGAGCCACCGATCAGCACCAGATCGCCCTCGGGCGGCTCACCGCTCACCAGGTGGGCGAGGGGGATGTTGTGGCTACCGGGGATGTGGGCGCTGCGAAAGGAGCGGCGCGGCCGGATGTCCACGACCAGCCTGCCGCTGTCCGCGTCGGTGCTGGCTTGAATGTTCACCAGCTCCTGGGGAGTGAGATTGAAACTTGATCGAGCTGTCATGGTGTTGGGCGTCTTGGCAGTGGCGGTCTTGGCAGTGGCTCTCATGGCAGTGGCTGTCATGGCCTTGGGAGGCGGCTGGCTGGGTCTTCGGGCGCTGACTCCAAAGTGGCCGTTGCTTGAGCAGCAAGCTGTGGAAAGGGAACTCCAGCCGTGCCTGACTCCCTGAGCGCCAATCCCATGCCGGCTCGCCCATCCTGCGGGGCTGATGCGAGGCCGGTGGTGCGTGAGCTTGCCCGGGGGTGTGGCCGTGACCACGTCGTTACTACACTTAAGCCATAGGGTTTGCGGGTATTGCTTCTGTTGCCGTGACACCCCCCTTCGGTCCCCTCGGGTTCGATGAGAAGCGCCTGCCCGACCTTGAGCCCACCCAGGCGGCGGAGTCGCTGCTCGACGAGCCTGCTCTCCAGCGGGCCAGGCGCCGGCAGCTACCGCCCCTCGAGGCCCGCCGCCTGATCTGGGAGGGGGCCATCCTGCTGGATGTCCGCAAGGCCCAGGACTGTTCTGCCGCCCACATCAAAGTTGCCGAGGTGGTTCCCATCGACCTGGGAGATGGGGGCCTGACCCAGCGGCTGCCCGATCGTTCAGCGCCGATCCTCTGCTACAGCGAGGACCAGACCCTTTCCCAAGCCCTGGTCGAACGCCTCCGCCATCTGGGTTACACCCACGCCTATGGCATCGCTGGTGGCCTCGCTCAGTTCCTGACCGCCGCCCGGTGATGGCGGATCACCTCACCGGCGTTCAGGAGCAGGGCTTCTCCGGGCTCTAGGGCCCGCCAGTGCTCGTTGGTGGTGAGCGGCGCGGTGCTCACGATCGTGACCACGTCGTTGGGGGTGGTCAGCTTGGAGAAATCCAGCGTGAGGTCGTCATCGGCCAGGGTTGCCGTGGTGAAGGGTGCCCGCCGGGTGAGTGTGTGCAGCTTGGTGCTGGCATAGGCGAACAGCCAGGCGCCGTTGCTGATCAGGCAGTTGAAGATGCCCTTGGCCGCCAGGGAGTCGGAGCAACGCACGAGCTGCTCGAACAGTCCCTGTTCATCCCCCGGGGCGAGGCCCGCGGCGCTGAGGGTTTCGAGAATCCAGCAGAAAGCTGCCTCGCTGTCGGTGCTGCCGAGGGGCCGGTAGGTGCTGCCGGGGGGAAGCGATTCATGGATGTCGCCGTTGTGGGCGAAGACCCAATCCTGATCGCCCCAGCGGCGGTGGAAGGGGTGGCAGTTCTCCAGAGCCACCTCGCCCTTGGTGGCCTTGCGGATGTGGGCGATCGAGCAATGGGCCTTGAGGTTGAGGTCCGCCACCTGGGCGGCCAGGGGGCAGAAGGCCGCCGGTTCCTTCTGGCGGTAGAGGGTCACCCCTCCTCCACTGGGATCGAAGCTGGCCAGACCCCAGCCATCGCCATGGTCGCCTGTGGCACCACCGCGCCGGGCCAGACCCCGGAAGGAGAAGGTCATGTCGGTGGGGGTGTTGGCGCTCAGGGCCAGCAGTTCACACATGCCCTGCGGTAGGTGAGCTCGCCATCATCGGCGGACTTTGTCGAACAGCTGGTCCCAGAGGCCACCCGCGCTGAAGAAGGTGGACTCGACCTTGGCCCAGCCCCCAAAGTCCTGCACCGTGAACAGTGAGCCGATGGGGGCAAACCGTCCCTTGACCTTGGACCAGACCTCGGGGTTCACGGGGCGGAATCCCTCCTCGGCAAAGATCCTCTGGGCCGGAGCCGTCATCAGGAAGCTGGCCAGGGCCTCGGCCTCCTTGCGGGTGCCCCTGCGGTCGACGTTTCTGTCCACAACTGCGATCGGACCATCGATCCTGATGTTTGGATCGGGGATCAGGAATGGAGCCTTGAGATCGCCGGTCCTGGTGGCGAGGATCGCCTCGTTTTCGTAGTTGAGCAGCACATCGCCCTGATTGCGCTTGAGGAACACATCGGAGGCCTCCCTGGCATCCTTTGGCAAACTCTTGATGTTGCCGAAGACGGTGCCGACGTAGGCCTTCGCCTGGGCCTCATTGCCACCGGTCTGGGTGATCGAGCCCCACAGCCCCAGGAAGTTCCAGCGGGCACCCCCAGACGTTCTGGGGTTGGCGCTCACCACCTCCACGTCGTTGCGGCTCAGATCACTCCAACCCTTGATTCCCTTGGGGTTGCCCGCACGGGTGAGCAGGGCGACGGTGGAGTGGGTGATGATTGAGCCGTTGGGGAGTTCGTTCTCCCAACCCGGTTCGATCAGACCGGCCAGCTGAAGTCTGTTGATGTCGGCACCTAGCGCCAGACCAGCGACATCGGCTTCAAGTCCATCGATGATGGCCCGCGACTGGCTTCCTGACGCGCCGTAGCTCGCCCGGATGTCCAGGTCTTCTCCGGTTCTCGACTTCCATTCGGCGCGGAATACGGGAAGGATGCGGTCGTAGGCCCCCTTGGTGACCGCGTAGCTCACCAGCAGGAGCTGTTTGGGCTGTCCGCTTCGGCTCGATTGGTCGGCCGCCCCCCCGCAAGCCGATAGGACAAGAGCCACGGTCAGCCCGGCCACCACCCGATGGTTTCGACGCGGCAACAGGCGGGCAAGCATGGAAACTGCGGTAAGGCGATCAAGAACCAGTCCTTACCTTAGGCGGCCAGCTGGCTCAGGCCGTACCTTGCCCTCAGCGGCTCTTGGCGAAGATCGAATCCCAGAGGCCCTTTTTGCCGAAGATCTTGGAGTTGATCGCCCTCCAGCCTCCGAACTCACTGGCGGTGTAGGTCTGCACCTGCTGAAACCTTCCCTTGGCGGCCGCCTTGCCTTCGGCCGTCACCGGTCGGAACCCGTTCTCGGTGAAGACTTTCTGGGCCGGCAGGGTGTAGAGGAATTTGGTGAAGGCCTCGGCGATCTTGCGCGACCCCTTCTTGTCGACGTTCTTGTCGACCACGGCAATCGGACCCTCGATCAGGATGTTGGGGCTGGGGATCTTGTAGGGAACGGTCCACTCGCCGGTCTTCCTGGCGAGGATCGCCTCGTTTTCGTAGTTCAGCAGCACATCACCCTGCCTGCGCTTCACAAAGATATCGGTGGCTTCCCGGGCATCCTTGGGCAGCACGTCCACGTTCTTGTAGACCGTGGTCACGAAGTTGCGGGCCTGGGCTTCGGATCCGCCGGTCTGGGTGATGGAGCCCCACAGACCCAGGAAGTTCCAGCGGGCGCCACCGGAGGTCTTGGGGTTGGCCGTGACCACGTCCACATCCTTGTTGTCGAGATCCTTCCAGCTGTTGATCTTCTTGGGGTTGCCCGCACGGGTGAAGATGACCACCAGCGAGTTGGTGATGATCGAGTTGTTGGGGTTTTCATTTTCCCAGCCTGGCTTGATCAGGCCGGCTTCCTCGATCTTGAGGATGTCGCCGGCCAGGGCCAGGCCCACCACATCGGCCTCCAGGCCATCGATCACCGCCCGGGTCTGGGACCCGGAACCGCCGTAGCTGGTTTTGACGCTCACGTCCTGGCCGGTCTTTTTCTTGTAGTCGGCCTGGAACAGGGGAATGATTTTGTCGTAGGCCGCTTTGGTGACGGCGTAGCTGACCAGAAGGATTTCCTTTTTCTGCTGGGCCTGGGCGGGTGCGCCGAACAGTGAGAAGGAGGAACTGGAGGCCAGGGGCAGGCCGGCGATCAGGGCCACGCCCAGACCAAGGGCGGCGCGCCGTCCGACGACAGAAAACGGGTGAACCACGGAAGTCCGATTGGATGCATGGGAAATCTAGGGCCTTCGGGTGGCCTCCTGGTAGTCCCGACTACATCGATCGGGATTTGGGTTTGATCGCTCCGGTGGCCTTGCTGCTGCGATGATCACCGCTGGGCGAGCTGGAGCACACAGGCCTTGGCGTTCAGTGCGAAGACCGAGTACGGGCTGGTGGCACTGATTGAGCTGGCCAGCATCCACGCCAGCGGCGGGGTGCTGCAGGTGGCCGAGATCGCCGCTCGCCAGAACATCCCGGATCGCTACCTGGAGCAGATGCTCACCAGCCTGCGGCGGGGCGGCATCCTGCGCAGCATCCGCGGCCCCAAGGGGGGGTACCAACTCATTCGTCCGCCGGCGGAGGTGCGCGTGTCCGAGGTGGTCCACTGCCTGGAGGGGGAGAATCCGGCCAGGGAGACCACCGGCCGCGAGACGCCTGAGTTTGATGTGCTGGACGGCCTGGCGGTGCGGCTGGAGCAGGCGCGCCTGGCCCTGTTGGAGGGCACCAACCTGCAGCAGTTGCTGGACCAGCGCGACGGGTTGCTGCAAGCCCAGGCCATGTACTTCATCTGAGACGGTCCTGGAACCTCTGGCCCGAGAAAAGAACGGTTGACCGATGGGTTATGAGTGCTAGGGTTTGACCCATCGAATCCGCTCGCCCATGTGCTGTCGTCGCCGAATGTGCCGAGCCAGCTCCGTTCTGGCCCCCCGTTCGTTCCCAATGGCCCTTCGCATCCCCCACTTCCATGGTCGTTTCTCTGATCCAGCCACAGCTCCGCCTCACGCTCCTGCCCAATGACGTTCTCCCTGAAGGACTGAGCTGGAAGATTCAGGACGGCTACATCCGCACCGCCACCTGGGACGAGGAAGGCGAAACCATCACCCTCGGGCTCTGGGGCCCCGGTGATTGGGTCACCGCCGCCTACTCCGCCCTGCGCCCGCTCGAGATTCAGTGCCTCACCACCGTGGTGGTCGAGCAGTTCCACCCCACCGCTGCGGATGTGGACAAGTTTCTGCGCCGTCAGATCCAGAACCTGGAGGAGATCTTCCAGATCAACCGCGTTCGCTCGGCCGAGCAGCGCCTGCTGGGGCTGCTGGCCTGGATCGGCAAGCACTACGGCCAGGTGAGCACCCGGGGCTACAGGCTCTCGCTCAAGGAGATGAACCTCACCCACAAGGCCCTGGCCGAACTCTGCGGCCTCACCCGGGTGACCGTCACCAAGATGCTCAACCGCTACAAGTTGGAAGGGCTGCTGCAGCAGGTGAGCAAGGAGGATTTGTTCATTCCCTCCAGCGCTCTGCCGATCGAGAGGGGTTGAGGATCATGGCCAAACCATTTTCCCATGAGCGCTACACCCTGATGCTCAAGAATGGCCAACTCCTGCGCCATCAGGACCTGTTTACCTTGGTTCAATTCCGTTCGGATGTCCGGCTGGTGTCGTACTGGCCTGAAACCATGCTGCGACCGATCGCACGGGCCAGCGGATTCGATGAGTCCTCGCTATAGGTAGGCCGCAGGAATCTTGATTGACACGTTGACCGTGTCCGTGGCAGGGGTGGGCCTTCTGGGCTCACCTCTGTCTTGTTTGAATGACCACAACTCCAAGTCACCTAGGCCGACGAGGACCTTGGCAACCCTGGGAACTTAGAGATTGGGACGGCTAGTGATTGAGCGGGTCTGCACGCCATGGTCGGCCACGGCGGTCTCAAGAAAGCTGATCAGCGACTACCGATCAGACAGCTGTAACGCCAGCTTCGATTCAGCCCTCGTTGGTATATCATCGTAACTCCGATCGTCTTTGCGCTCAATGTCTCCGGTTCCTCTGTTCCTCAGCCGCCGTCTGCTGATCTCCACGGCCCTTGGAGTGGCCGCCACCACGGCCCTGGCCCTTGAGCTGCCGCTTCCCTCGACCGCCAAGGTGGCCCAGGCAGCCAACGCCGGTGGGGTGACCACCCTCCAGCCCGGCAGCACCAGCTTCTCGGTCCTCACCCCCGACCAGGCGGCCGCCGCTCTGAAGTCGGGAGGCTGGAAGGTGCTCGATGTGCGCCCCGTGCCGCCCCTGGATTACATCGGCGGCCATGTGCCCGGAGCCGTTCACCTCTCGGAGCAGACCTTCCGTGGTCCGAACGGCCGACTTCCCTTTCAGATCTGGGGCCCCAGCGAACTGGCCGGTCTGCTCAGCCGCGCTGGCATCAGCAACAGGGATTCGGTGCTGATCTATTCCGATGGCACCAATGTGCTCGGCAGCTCCCTGGTGGCCTACATCCTCGAGAAGAGTGGTTTGTCCAAGGTCGCGATCCTCGATGGAGGTCTCGCCGGCTTCAAGGCAGCCGGTGCTGAAACCACCAAGGCGTTCCCCACCTTCAAGCCGGGCAGCTTCAAGCCCACGACCGTCGAGGGGCTCAACATCTCTCTGAAGGCGTTGCTTCCCCTGATCGGCAAGAAGGATGTGGTGATCATCGACCCGAGGCCCAAGGCCCAGTTTGAGGGCACCGACCAGACCTTCATTCGCAACGGCCACATCCCCGGGGCCAAGAACATCCCTTGGCAGTTGCTCACCGAGGCCAACAACCCCGATGAGGCCAAAAAGAACGCCCATCAGCTCAAGTCGATCGAGGATCTGCGGGCGCTGTTCGTGAGCCGGGGCATCACCCCCGACAAAACCGTGATCGTCTCCTGCAGCACCGGGCGTGAGGCCAGCCTTCAGTTCCTGGCGCTCAAGCACCTGCTGAAGTACCCCAACGTGCGCATCTACGAGGGATCATGGACCGAGTACAGCGCCTCGCCCCACCCCGTGCGGACCGGGCCTGAGCAAGTCACCTCCGGCTGATGATCATCGTGTCCCGTATGAGCTCCTCCCCTCGCTTCCCTGGGTTCAGCGCTGGTGCGCTGGGCGTTCTGGTTGTGCTCCTCACGCTCGCCCCGATCCAGGCCATCTCCTGTGACACCGGCAGCGAAAGCGCCCCAGCGGCGAAGACCAAGAAGCGTTGAGACGGATCCTTGGTCTTGTCGCCCCTTGGATTCTCGTGCTCGGGGTGGCGGCTCTACTGACGGCTTTTGAATTCAGAGCCGGCTTGCTCTGGTTGTTGGGCTGCGCCCTCGGCCAGGTGCTGGTGCGCAGCCGCTTCGGCTTCAGTTCCGGCTACCGCCGGCTGATGGCTGAGGGTGACCCAGTGGGGATTTACCCCCAGCTGCTTCTTGCGGCGTTGGTGGTGCTGGCGATGGGGCTGGCTCTGGCCCTGGGCCCGGCCTGGGGCTTCCAGCCCCAGCTGTTGCGCACCCCCCTGACGCTTCCCTTCCTCGGGGGAGCCTTTCTGTTTGGCGTGGGCATGGTCCTGGCCCGGGGCTGCGGCTGCGGCACCCTGGCCGCCACCTCCAGGGGAGGATGGGGAGTGGCCATGGCCCTGCTGGGTCTCTTGATCGGAGCGTTCCTGGGCAGCTTGCAGCGGCCCCTCCTGGCCACTCAGCCCAAGCTGGCCTCGCCGGTGCTCCTGGATCAATACCCCCTGGCGGCGGCGGTGTTGGCCCAGCTCGCCGTTCTGCTGCTGCTGGCCTGGGGGCTGCAGCGTTGGAGCGGAATGCCCCTTTGGTCGGCGCAGCCGGCCTATGGCGGCGCTGCACTGCTGGCCCTGGCCGCCACCGGGGTGCTGCTGATCACGGCTGAGCCCTGGAAAGTGCTCTGGGGGCTGGCCATCACAGGGGCCAAGGGAGCCACCCTGCTGGGCTGGAGCCCGGAGAACTCCCGTTTCTGGGCCGCTCCAGCCCGCCTGGCCCTGCTCCAGGGCGATCGGCCCTGGTGGTTGCTGGAGCCGGTGCTTCTGGATCTGGCCCTGGTGGCGGGCGCCCTGTCGGCGGCGATCGCCCAGGGCCGCTTTCGCTGGCGGGGGAGCGGGCCGATCAAGGCCGCCGAGCTGACACGCCGCTGCGCTGGCGGTGTGCTGATGGGCTATGGGGGGCTGCTGGCCTCCGGTTGCAACGTCAATGCTTTCCTTGGCGGGGTGATGAGCTTCAGCCTCCACGGCTGGATCTGGCTGGCGGCGGCGCTGCTGGGGTTTGCCACGGCGTTGCGCTGGAGCCCGGCTCAGATTGAGTAGTCGGGCTCGAACGTCCGGGCCTGACGGCTGAGGATGTGCAGGGTGTCGCCCACCTTCAGGGCGCTGGGATCCAGCTGATCGCGGGGGATCTGGGCCAGCACCGTCTGGCCATCGATCAGCACGAGCTCCGCCTGCAGATCGCGCCCCATGTGGTTGAGGCGCCGCAGTCGCCCGGGGATCGAGCCAGGGACCGCCTGGGTGAACACCTCCAGGTCATGGGGCCGGACGAACACGGGCGTGTCGCCTTGATCGCCAGCTGAGGATTGGCCCCCCGACTCAGGAAGCAGCCCCCTGGGCAGGATGTTCACCTCCCCCACGAAGCTCATCACAAAGGGGGTCTGAGGGTGGTCGTAGATCTCGGCCGGGGTACCGATCTGCTCGATCCGGCCCTGGTTCATCACCACGATGCGATCGGCCACCTCCATGGCCTCCTCCTGGTCGTGGGTGACGATCACCGTGGTCACGTGCATCTCATCGTGGAGGCTGCGCAGCCAGGCGCGCAGCTCCTTGCGCACCTTGTAGTCGAGGGCGCTGAACGGTTCATCAAGCAGCAGAACCCGTGGCTGCACGGCCAGGGCCCGGGCCAGGGCGACGCGCTGCCGCTGGCCGCCGGAGAGCTGGGAGGGGTACCGGCCGCCATACCCCTGGAGCTGCACCAGCTCCAGCAGTTCATCCACCCGGCGGCGGATCGCCTCCCGCTTCCAGCCCCGCAGCTCCAGGCCGAAAGCCACGTTCTGGCGCACGTTGCGGTGCTTGAACAGGGCGAAGTGCTGGAAGACGAAGCCGACGTTGCGCTCCTGAATCGAGCGCTCGGTGGCCTCCTGACCCGTGATCCAGATGCGCCCGACATCAGGGGTCTCCAGGCCCGCGATCAGCCGCAGCAGGGTGCTCTTGCCCGATCCCGATGGACCCAGCAGCGCCACCAGAGAGCCGGTCTCCACGTCCAGGCTCACATCGTGAACGGCCATGAAATCGCCGAAGCACTTGGTGACGTCGGCGACGCGGATGCCCATGGGTGGAAGGCCAAACAACAAGTTTCGCCCCATGCCGCTGGCACGGGAGGTGGGACTTTAGCCGCTTCCCCACCGGTGAACCGTTGAATCTTGGTCCTGCCGGTGGTACGGTCGCGCCCGCACGCCCAATCAAGGCCAGGAATGCGCCCGCCAACGATCAAGCGCCCGGGCTTCCTGGCCTTCAGGCTGCCCAGCTGGCCCTGGCGCATCACCTGGCTGTACCTGGGGCTGGTGTTGTTCCTGCCGATCGGCGGATTGCTGTTGAAGGCCTCCGGGATCGGACCCGCCGACTTCTGGGAGGCGGCCACCGCACCTGAGGCCGTGGCCACCTACAAGATCAGCTTCGGCCTGGCCCTGGCCTGCAGCTTGATCAACGGGGTGTTCGGCCTGATCATCGCCTGGGCCCTGGTGCGCAGCAGTTTTCCCGGCAAGCGGCTGCTGGATGCCCTGATCGATCTCCCCTTCGCGCTGCCCACGGCCGTGGCCGGCCTGGCGTTGACCGCCGTCTACAGCACCAACGGCTGGCTGGGGGCGCCCCTGCTGCAGCTGTTCGGCCTCAAGGTGTCGTTCACCTGGGTGGGTGTCGGGGTGGCCATGCTGTTCATCTCCCTGCCCTTTGTGGTGCGCACGGTCGAGCCGGTGCTGCGGGCTCTGGAGAAGGAGCAGGAGGAGGCGGCCTGGAGCCTGGGGGCCAGCCCACTCCAGACGATCGTTCGGGTGGTGTTGCCCCAGCTGTTCCCGGCCCTTCTTGCCGGCGTGGCCCAGGGCTACAGCCGGGCTGTGGGGGAATACGGCTCGGTGGTGATGATCTCCAGCAACGTGCCCTTCAAGGATCTGATCACTCCCACCTTGATCGTGCAGAAACTCGAGGAATACGACATCCCTTCGGCCACAGTGATCGGCACGGTGATGCTGCTGTTCTCGTTGCTCAGTCTGCTGGTCATCAATTTCATCCAGATCTGGGGGCAGCGCTATTCCGGCGAACTGAAGTCGGCCGTCTGAGCGTCAGTCCCATGGCTTTCCATCCACCATGATCGTTTCCACGGATCTCCGCATCCAACCCCAGCCGGCCCCCTCTCCCGCCCCCAGGCGCTTCCCATGGGCAGGCCTGGTGATCCCGCTGATCGCCAGCCTCTATGTGGGGGTGGTGATTCTGCTGCCGGCGTTGAACGTGGTGGTGGGCGCCTTTGCCAAGGGGGTGGGCGCCTTTCTGGCCAACTTGAGTGATCCTGACCTGCTCAGTGCCCTGCGGCTCACCGTGATCGTTGCGGCCATCGCCGTGCCCGCCAACGCCATCTTCGGATTGGCGGCCGCCACCGCCATCGCCCGCAAAAGTTTCCGCGGCAAGGCGCTGCTGCTCACGATCATTGATCTGCCGTTCTCGATCTCACCGGTGGTGGTGGGTCTGATGCTGGTGTTGCTCTACAGCCCCACCCATGGCCTGTTCGGGGGGCTGGTGGAATCGAGCGGCTTCAAGATCCTGTTCTCCTGGCCGGGCATCGTCATGGCGACGATCATCGTCAGTTTTCCGTTCATGGCCAGGGAGGTGATCCCCACGCTCGAGGAGGAGGGCTGGGATCAGGAGGAGGCCGCCCGCACCCTCGGCGCCAGTGATTGGCAGGTGTTCTGGAAGGTCACCCTGCCGTCGGTGCGCTGGGCGGCCCTCTACGGCCTGATTCTCACCACGGCCCGCTGCCTCGGGGAGTTCGGCGCCGTCGCGGTGGTGAGCGGGAACATCGCCGGCAAGACCCAGACGTTGCCCCTGTTCGTGGAGGACGCCTACAAGCAGTATCACACTGAACTGGCCTACGGGGCGGCCCTGATCCTGGGCGGGGTGGCGATCGTTTCGCTGCTGCTCAAGCTGCTGCTGGAGCATCTGCTGGAGCAGGACAAGAAGGCGGTGCGAGCTGAATGAGGCGACGTTCGTTCCTGCTCGATCCCCTGGGCGGGTTTCGCCCCAGATCCCACCCAGGGGGTTCTGGACTGTGGGCCCCCTGGCCTCGGTGCTGCCCCTGGCTGGTGATCCTGGCCGGTGTGGCCCTGGGCCCCATCGTGGGGTTCTCCCCCTGGCTGTTCCTGGCGGTCGGCGTTGGTTGCCTGCTGAGCGGCTTCATGGGCCGCGCCTGAGGAGTGACCATCGGGGTGGCTCAGGCCGCCGCCTCGATGATCGCGATCGTGGTCGCTTCCACCTGCCGCGCCACCTCCGCCAGCCCGGGATCGCTGGAGAGCGCGCTGAGCATCAGCGTTGGGCGCACCATGCCGATCTGGGTGCGGCCTGCCTGGGTGCTCACGCTGATCCGGCAAGGAAGCGCCGTGGCCAGATGGATGTCGGCTTTCAACACCTTGGCGGCCTGCTGGGGGTTGCAGACCTCGAACACAAGGCACTGCTCCGGGAAGTCAAGCCCCTTGGAGCGGAGCGTCTCGCCGAGGTCGTGCACCGTGAGCAGACCGAAGCCGTGGGCGGGGATCGCCGCTTCCAGGGCCGTGCAGGCCGCCGAGAACGATTGGTCGGTGTCGCGTAGGTAGAAGGGATTCATGGGGTTCGATCAACGGGGATTGTTTTGTGGAAGGCATCCGGCCGGTTTCGGGCGACCGGAGAGACCGTCATGCGGTGTTCGAGGAACTCCAGGGCGATGCTCTCCAGCGATGCCCCGGTCTTGAGCTGAGGATGCACGTCGCTTGCCACGGTTTCGATGATTCCGCTGGTTGAGGTTGCTGCCGGGAACGTGCCATCCACCCGGGCCGGGCCAGGCGAAACCCCGGAGTGGAAAGCGTGGTCAGGAGCGCTGCCCAGCTGCCCTCCGGGGACAGGAGGTCCACCGTCAGTGCCGGGCTGTCGGGGGTCGTATCGACGTGCGGGGGGAGGGAGGTCGTGATCAGTGCTGTGGCGGTCGGCATGGTTCGCTGCTTGGCGAGTTTGTGTTGCCGTTGCCAGGCCTCGCCGCCGGTGAGCAGGGCCGAGCCCACCAGAAGGGCGGCAAATCCCCGGCGCAGCTGCCGGTCGGGGATGTGCGGCGCCAGCCGCTGGCCGATCACCGCTCCGATGAATCCACCCAGCAGCAGGGGCAGTAGAAGCGGCAGGCCGGCGGCGGGCCAGTGCCCCAGGGCGGCCATGGCCATCAGGCTGTTGACGGCGATCAGCAGCAGGCTGGTGCCGCTGGCCAACGGCATCGGCAGGCCGGCCAGCAGCACCAGGGCGGGCACGATTGCAAAACCACCGCCGACCCCGGCGATGCCCGTGAGCAGCCCGATCAGAACGCCCTGGCCGCCAAGAACCAACGCAGATCCCGCCTCGCGCTGCTCCGCTGCCTCACCGATGGCCGCGCGCCTGGTGAGTAACCAGGCGGCCAGCAGCGCCGCCGCGGCGAACACTCCGAGCTGCACCGGTTCACTCACATGGCCAGCCTTGACGAAGCTGCCTCCGATCCAGCTGCCCGCCAGGGCCGGCACGCCGAGAATCAGGGCCGGTTTTGGGGCCACCAGGCCACGGCGCAGGTAGGGGCCCACATTCCCGAGGGCCATCAGGGTGACCACCAGCAGCGACAGGGGCACGGCCTCTCGGGTGGGCAGGGCCGCACCGCTGATCAACAGCGGCATCAGCAGGATCGAGCCGCCGGCACCGAGGACGGCGAGCAGGAAACCGATCACGGCCCCTCCGGCGCCCAGGAGAATCAGGAGGGAGGGGTTCACACGGACACCCTGTTCCAAGGCATCACGGCCAGCAGCCGGGCCATGCCGCAGAGGCCGCTGACGCCGGCGAACACCAGGCCCGCCCCCACGAAGCCGCTCAGCCAGATCCAGCCGGGAGCCACCAACTGGCTCAGGATCACCCCCAGCAGCACAAGGCCGCCGGCGGCGATCTGAACCTGGCGCATGAGGGGTAGGGGTGCCCCCTTGATCTTGTGCAGGTCGAAACCGGCCTGCTGCCAGGCGGGTACGCCACCCAGCAGGTCGACCACCGGGTTGGGGTGCCCCTGCTGGACCAATTGCGTCAGGGCCTTGGTGCTGCGGTTGCCGCTCTGGCAGACCAGCACAAGTGGCCCGCGGGGCAGATTGACCTTGGTGATGCGCGAGAGCGGAATGTTGAGGCTGTCTCTGATGTGGCCGGAGGCGTATTCCATCGGTTCGCGCACATCAATCACGGTGACGTCCCTGGCCGCCAGTTGATCGGCCAGGTCGTGGGCACTGATGCGGCTGTTGAAGGAGGTGGTGGTCATGGTTGGGGGAGTGAAGATCTGAGGAAAGGCGAACTTGAGATGTCGATCGGAACTGGAAGCCTCAGGCCGGGGTAATGCCCTCAAGCGGGTAGCCTTCGGCGGCCCAGCGGCTCAGGCCGCCCCGCAGGTTGGCCACCTGGGCCCTGCCCGCCTTGAGCAGCTGCTGGGTGGCCAGGGCCGAGCGGCTGCCGGAGTGGCAGACCACCACCACGGGCCTGTCGGCTGGAATCTGGGCCGATTGGGCTTCCAGCTCCGGCAGGGGGATCAACAGGCTGCCGGCCACGCGGCCGTCGGGTCCGTTGAATTCCTCGGCGGAGCGCACGTCGAGCACGGTGATCTCGCTCTGATGGGCGACCACCCAGGCGGGGGTGAGCTCAGGTAGTCCGGCATAGCTGCGGGCGAGGGGCGCCCAGGCGGGCGCGGCGGCGGCCTCGCGGGGCTTGCCGGAGCGCATGTTGCCGGGCAGGGCCTCGGCGATCTTGTGGGGATGGGGGAGCTTCATGTTCTCCATGTGGCCCACGAAATCCCGCTCGCTGGCGTCGCCGCCGAGGCGGGCGTTGAAGGCCTTCTCCTCGGCCACGGAGGTGACGGTGCGGCCGGTGTAGTCGTGGCCGGGATAGAGCAGGCAGGACTCCGGCAGCGTCAGCAGTTGCTCGGTGATGGAGGTCCAGAGGGTGTGGGCATTGCCCTGCTGGAAGTCGCAGCGGCCGCAACCACGTACGAGCAACGCATCGCCGGTGAAGGCCATCGACTGGTCATCGAGCACGAAGCTGATGCAGCCATCGGTGTGGCCCGGGGTGGCGCGCACCTCCAGGGCTCGGCCCCCAAAGACAATGCGATCCCCATGGGCCAGGGGCCGGGTGACGTTTTCAGCGCGGGCGTCGGCGGCCAGCCCGATGGCACAGCCTGTGGCCTCGTGCATCAGCCAGCTGCCGGTCACGTGGTCGGCATGGGCGTGGGTGTCGATCGAGGCCACCAGCTCAATACCCAGTTCGCGGATCAGGGAGAGATCGCGGCCGTGTTGCTCGAAGACCGAATCGATGATCACCCCCTTGCGGCTCGGCACATCGGCTAGCAGGTAGGTGAAAGTGCCGGTGTCGCCGTCGAAGAGCTGGCGGAAGAGCAGGGAGCCACCGCCCGCGGCGGCGGCGATGGACAGGGCGGGTGCGGGAGCGACGGCCATGGGTTATCAAGTGCCAACTTTTATGAGCACAGACGCATTATGGGCGTTAAGGCGATTTCGGCTATCCGGGTCGCTGCGCGCCTCGGGCCCACGCCTTGCGCACGTCGTGCATAATGCGTGTATCGGCATAAGCTCGTCCATGCGCCGGACCCCGCCCCAGTCCCTGCCCAGCCCCCAGCTGCTCGAAGAGCTCAGTGGCTTCTTCCGGCTGCTGAGCGAGCCCGCCCGCCTGCAGTTGCTCTGTCAGCTCAAACACGGTGGTGCCATGGATGTGGCCTCCTTGATCGAGGCCACCGGATTCAGCCAGTCCCACATCAGCCGCCAGCTGGGCCAGCTGCAGCGGGAGGGCCTGGTGAGCTGTGAGCGGGATGGCACACGGCTGATCTATGCGGTGGCTGACCCCCTGGTGGAGGACCTCTGCAATCTGGTGCAGCGGCGCCTCAAGCAACGACTGGAGCAGCAGCTGAAACAGCTGCAGGGCGTTTGATGGTCAGGTCACCGGCAAGGCCTGTTGCTGGTTCTACCTGTCAATGATGAAGACCCAGGCTTGAGCGGCAACCAGGTTTGCTGACAGCGCAAAACTGTCGCCCTCAACGGCTCACTTCACAGGAATCTGCAGCCAACGACGCCGAAGCACAAAGCTGTGGCTGTGCAAACAAAGGCCGTCAAGGGTTGGTCACATTCTTAGCGTTGGAAGAGCAGCTTCTCTGCCGAATCATGATGTTTCCCATCCGTTTTGCTGCAATTCTGCGGCAGGGCATACTTGGCATCCTGCCCGTGCTGGTGACGTTACTTTTGGCAGCTGGCCCAATCTTTGCGGCGGACAGCTGGGCCCTCAACGATGGATCGGGCCATCGACTCAATGCCAGGATCTTTGAGCAGCCATTTCCGGAGTATTCCTCCGGCATGCGAATTCGCTTCAATGCGCTTGATTCCAGCACCACTCTGGACCATCAACAACAACTCGTGGTAAGCGATTCAATGGGCCAGGAGTGGAGCTTGCCCAACAGAAGCGAGGAGATCGTCCCAAAGGGAAGCCTGCCCGTTCCGTCCGGGTCGGCCCAGTTTGATCTCAGCGCCTTGATGCCGAGGCCAAGTGAAGCCCTTCCCCTCCACCTCACAGTGCGAACAGCTGATGGCGTTCTGAGCTTCGATCTCAACCCTGAGCAAACAATGGCGCTCCACTCGATCGGATCGGAGCGGCGGTGCAGTGATCAGGCCTGAGCCTTGCCTGCGGCCTCTGATTGGGACACAGGCTCTCCGGCTGCCTGCCAGCCAGCAAAGCTCGGCGGAAAGCCCCTGACCTGATCGAATCCCTGCAGGCGAAGAGCCATCACTCCCATCGCCGATCGGTAACCCGTTGAGCAGTACAACACCGTCTTCTTATCAGTTGGAATACGATCCAGATGATGGGGGAGATCGTTCAGTGGAATGCTGATCGCCCCTGGAAGATGACCTGTACTGTACTCTGATGCTGTGCGCACATCGACGAGCAAAGGGTTGCTCTGGGCGATCAGGTTCTTCAAGGCTGAAACTGTGCCGATCGCGTAATAATCTCCCGACATTGAGGTCAGGTACTGATCAACAGCTGTTTCCACAATGACTGTGGGCACGACCCGAGCAGGGACCGTAGAAGCTGGCACTTTAGGAATGGTCACTGGCGTGGCAGCCATGGCGACGGGAGGAGCCCCCATCCCCAGCAAGATTGAGGCCATAATCATGAGCCCAAGGAGCCTCAATGAAAGTAAAGACCTGAATTTCTGGAGACTGAGGTGGTCGATCTGGATTCGTTCCACTCTTTGTTCTTCTTGAGGTTTGCTTGTGGTTCAACCTGCCTTCGATCGCCGAGCGCGGTTTCCTGCCTGGTCTCAGGCTCTCAGCCGATGGCCTGGCTGATGGCAGTGGGCACATCGGGCAGATTCACGGCAACCATGCCCCGCAGGTCCCCCACCTTGAAGCTGAAGGCCCTGGCGCCGTGGCAGGCCAGGCAGCTGGGTTCCACGTTGATTCGGCGGTAGTAGTTGATGCCGGCGCCCTGTTCAGCCACGGCCGGCTCCCAGAGCCCGTTGATCTCAGGGTGTCGGTTGAACAGATCAATCACCTCAAGCTCCTGCGGGCTGGCGGGGGCGTGGTCGGGGTTGCGGTATTTGCTGGCCACCTGGCGCACCTGCCAGCCGTTCTCCTTGCCGATGGCGATGGCCCGCATGCCCATCGGCTTGCACACCTCCTGCATCGTTTCCATCGTGGGCTCCTCGGTGGGGCCTTCGAGGCTGGAGGCCAGGTTGATGCGCATCTGATCGAGCTGCTCCATCGCCACAACGGCCTTGGAGAGGAGTGGTGGAGGCCATCGGATCAGGTGCCAAGGGTCATGGGTGATGCCGCTGAACTCAGAAGCTTCTGGACGATGGCGATGCCGGTGATGGCCTGCCAGCCGAACATCACCAGCACCACCCCATTCACGGCCACATGCAGGCTCCGGGCCCAGTCCTTGCCTTTCTGGAGCGATGGCCCCAGGGAGGCCGTGGCGATCACCAATGCGGCAACGGCCAGACCGACGAACAGATGGGGGCCGATGATCAGCTTGCCGTTCTTGAGGAAGGTGGCCGCCAGCCCGCCAGCGGCCCCCAGCAGGGTGAGGCCCACGATCACCGCACCGAGTCGGGCATGACGCTGGCCGTAGTGCTGGGGAAGCATCGCCTTGCGTTCCTCGGCGCCCACCTTGCGGATCAAGCTGGCCTTGTAGCCGAGGTAGCCCGAATAGAGCATCAGGCCCAGCAGCGCCCACATCAGCACGGGGTGGACGAAGTTCAGCGCGAAGGGCATGGGGCCGTGGCAACGGAGGGGATCCGCATGGGCGGCATCAACACCAGCCTGGACTCGTTGCCCATCGGAGAAGCGGAGGGAATCTTGAGATCTCTGGCCGCAGCTCTGCCAAGAAAAAGGCCCGGATCACTCCGGGCCTTCGGGCTGCAAGCCGGTGTGCTGCTGCCCGCATCAGTGATCTGGCTGGGTGTGGGTCAAAGTCCCACTAACCGATCGCAGGCGCGCTGAGGGCCACGGGGCTCAGCTGCAGGGCCGCCAGATCCATGGGGAAGTTGTGCACGTTGCGCTCGTGCATGGTTTCGATGCCGAGACCGCCTCGGTTGAGGACGTCGGCCCAGGTGTTGATCACCCGGCCCTGGTGATCCAGCACCGAGTGGTTGAAGTTGAGGCCATTGAGGTTGAAGGAGAAGCTGGCCACCGCCAGGGAGGCGAACCAGATGCCCACCACCGGCCAGGCGGCCAGCAGGAAGTGGAGGCTGCGGCTGTTGTTGAAGGAGGCGTACTGGAAGATCAGGCGACCGAAGTAGCCGTGGGCGGCCACGATGTTGTAGGTCTCCTCCTCCTGGCCGAACTTGTAGCCCTTGTTGAGGGATTCGGTTTCGGTGGATTCCCGCACCAGCGAACTGGTGACGAGCGAACCGTGCATGGCCGCGAACAGGGCGCCACCGAACACGCCCGCCACGCCGATCATGTGGAACGGGTGCATCAGCACGTTGTGCTCGGCCTGGAGAACCAGCATGAAGTTGAAGGTACCGGAGATGCCCAGCGGCATGCCGTCGGAGAAAGAGCCCTGGCCGATCGAGTAGATCAGCAGCACGGCGGTGGCGGCGGCCACCGGGGCGGAATAGGCCACGGCGATCCAGGGGCGCATCCCCAGGCGGTAGCTCAGTTCCCACTCCCGGCCCATCCAGCAGAAGATGCCGATCAGGAAGTGGAAGATGATCAGCTGGTAGGGACCACCGTTGTAGAGCCACTCATCGAGGCTGGAAGCGGCCCAGATCGGGTAGAAGTGCAGGCCGATGGCGTTGGAGCTGGGCACCACCGCAGCGGTGATGATGTTGTTGCCGTAGAGCAGGCCGCCGGAGACGGGTTCGCGGATGCCGTCGATGTCGACGGGGGGAGCGCCGATGAAGGCGATCACGAAGCAGCAGGTGGCCACCAAAAGGGTGGGGATCATCAGCACCCCGAACCAGCCCACGTAGAGGCGGTTGTCGGTGCTGGTCACCCAGTTCTTGAAGGCGGTCCAGGGATTGCTCCTTTGGGGGAGCAGGGAAGTTGTCGTCATCGCTCGGGAGCGGAGAACAGGAGGCGCCGCTGGGTTGGAACGGCTGGGGCGACCAAACGCTGCAACCACCGGCGGCCTCCACATACAACACTACCGTTGACGTGTCATGAAAGCTTAAAAGTTGTTATGGGTCTATCTGCTCAACAGTGTCCGCAACGACTGGGCGTGCTGCTTGCGGGTCTTTTCCTGACCCTGTTGCTCCTGCTGCAACCGTCGCCAGCCTGGGCCGGCGTTCCCCAGCGCTGGTCCATCGCCGATTCCCATGGAGACCGCTGGCAGCTGAGCTTGTTTGAGCAGCCCGATCCCGCCTATGCCGGCGGCTGGCGACTGCGGCTCAATGGCCTCAGCCCCCGAATCCAGCCCGATCACGCCCGAACGCTCCAGCTCCGTGATGGACTGGGCGGTGAATGGCAGCTGGGCAACCTCAGCGCTGAACTCGTGCCGCCCGGGGGCTCAGCGCCACCGCCTGGATCGGCCCAGTTCGACCTGGCGCCCCTGCAACCACGTCCCAGCGACGTTCTGCCGCTGGGACTGGAACTCGCTCTGGCCGATGGCAGCGTCCGTCAGCTGACGCTGGGACCCGGGAGTGTGCAGGCCCTCAGCCAGCTTTCCTCTGGCGATTCCCCCTGAGCCTGAAGCGAGAGACTCCGCCCCTGTCTGGGGCGCACCTGCCATTGCTGAGCGGGCCTGAGACGCTGGTCGTCGATCGCGGCTCAACGAGCTGGGTGGTGATCCGCCGCTGGATGTTGCCAGCAAGATCGAGATTGCCGACCGCTCTCAGGCCTTCATGATCTTGAGCACCGCGCTGATGGGAAGGCCCCGGTCTGTTCGGGGCTCGTCAGTTCGGGGCTGGTGAGTTCGGGACTTGAACACCAGGAAAGGCGGTCAACGCTTGTGTCAGCGCGTCGCGTCCGACTGCAGCAGGGCGTTCTTGCTGTCCTTGAGGGATTTCCAGATCGCCTTGATCTCGGCGTAGGCCTGCTCCTGGCTCACCTTGCCGTTGCCCTGGAGGCCCACGATCAGCCCCACCCGTTCGGCGAACTGCTCGAGGTTCTGGTGAAAGGCGAGTCGTTCCGGGCTCCAGTCATCGCCGCGGTAACCACTGTGGCCTTCCATGGGGGAATGGGTGCCCCCACTGGCGATCCAATCACCATCCAAAGCGTCGTCGTCGGAAGCCGTCACTTGTTCAACCGCGTCGCTCTGACGCTAGTGGAACCTCCCAATCTGATCGCTGCAGCGATGGGTTCATGTGCGGTGGATCACACCGGCCGCTCCAACTAGCCTCAAGAGTTCACTGGATTCGGCGACGATGCTGGAGTCGCATGGCATCCGTCCGACCCCTGGGGCACTGGAGACCCGGCGGCTGGAGACCCGCCCCGGTGCCCTCCCCGCCGCCCTCGCCCGCCACGACGGCCCGGCCCCCACCGAGTTGTCGGTGATCGTGTTCGGAGAGCGGGGGGGTCCAGAGCCACAGGGCTGCGCAGCGTCGCTGAACTGGAGTCACTGGCGGCTCTGGGGCGGCCCCTGTGGCTAAGGATTCAGGGTCTGGCGGAGCTCGGGCGGATCACCGAGGCCCTGCGGGTGCTTGATGTGCCGAGTGACTTTCACCGGCCCCTGCTGGAGCGGCCCCAGCGCACCCGGGTGGATTCCTTGGGCGATGGGCTGGTGGTGCTGCTGCACCGCATGTCCTTCGCGCCAGGCAGCCTCACGGTGGTCAGTGAGCAGCTGGGGCTGCTGCTGTTTGATCGCCTGCTGTTGTCGGTGGAGGAGGTGCCCAGCTCGGAGCCCTTTCCGGTGCTCAGCCATTGGCTGGTGGGCCATGGGGTCCCCGGTGTGGCTGATCTCGACGACGTGCTCCATGACGTGATCGATGAACTGCTCGATGGGATCGATCCCTTGCTCGAACAGTTCGCCAATCGCCTCGACGATCTCGAGGAGCGGGCCCTGCAGGAACCCACCCCCGGGGTGATCAACAGGGCCTATGAGGTGCGCGCCAACTTGCGCTTGATCCGCCGTCAGATCTGGACGCTGCGCACCGAGATCCAGACGATGCTGCGCCAGAACCATCGGATGCTGGGTGAGCAGGCACGAAGGGCTTCACCGACATGAGCCAGCATGGGGAGATGATCTTCGGCAGCTGCGAATTGATGCGCTACCACTGCGATGCGGTGACCGATGCCTACATGGCCAGCACCGGCAACCGCATGAACCAGGTGATGAAGACCCTTGCGATCATCACCTGCATCTTCGCGCCAATGAGCTTGATCGCCGGCATCTACGGCATGAACTTCCAGAACATGCCTGATCTCAACTGGAAATACGGCTACTACGTCAGCTTGCTGGCGATGGTGTTCGTGGCCGGCCTGCAGGCCTATGTGCTCTGGCGCCGCCGCTGGTTCGACAACTGGACGGCGAGCCGCTCCGCACGCCGGTCACCCCAGGCGGGGCGGCGGCGATGAGCGCCCCAACACCAGCTGAACCGGCGGCGATCGATCGGCACCTGAGCGCCGGTGCCTATGCCGCCGATCGGCTCGCCGTTGCCCTCAGGCGCATTGTCGCCCTGCACGCCGACGTGCTCGCCGATGAGGACCCTGAACCCCTTCATCAGTTGCGGGTGGCCATGCGCCGGCTGCGGACGGCCCTGGTGCAGTTTGAGCGCGCCCTGGTGCTGCCCGAGGCCGTCAGTGATGAGCGGATCGCCCGGGTGGCACGCCGGCTCGGGGTGGCCCGGGATCTCGATGTGCTCCGCGACCGCCTCCACAACCACGACCTGCCCCTGCTCAGTGCACCGGAGCAAGAGCTGTTCAAGCCGATCCTCAAGCGCTTGCGCCGCGACCGCCGGCTGGCCTTCCTCGATCTTGAGCACCAGCTCAAGCGGGGCCGCTACCTGGCGATGCTTGGGGCCCTCCAGGGCTGGTTGCGCCAGCCGCGCTTCACCCCCCTGGGGCAGGAGCCCGTGCGCGACTGGCTGGGGGAATGGCCCGCGCCCTGCATCACAGGCCTGATGACCCATCCGGGCTGGTGGGCCGCCGATCCCCACCGGGACGCCACGGTGCTCCACGATCTGCGCAAACGGGTCAAGGGGGCCCGCTACGGCCTGGAAAATCTGGCGCCGCTGCTTGAGGGGCGCCCCGGCGGTTGGATCGAGCGATTCAAGGCCGTTCAGGGCTGCCTGGGGGATCTCCAGGATCTTCAGGTGTTGCGCTCGGCCCTGGGCGAGCAGCTGCACAGGCCCCTGGCCGAGGTGCTGCCCAGCCTGGCCACCGAGCTGGAGCGGCGCGAAGGGCTCAGCTGGGGCCGCTGGCGGCTCCTGGCTGAGGAGGCCCTCGATCCAAAGGAACGGGGAAAGCTCAATCAGATCTTGAGCGCGGGTTAACCAAGCCATAACGATGCCGGGGGGGTCCAGCGGCTAAACCTTGGTCGCTCCCCCATGGCCGCCCTGATGACCTTCGCCAAGAAGGCCCTGACCCTCACCACCCTCGCCGCCCTCGGCGTCGGTGCTTCCGCTCTAGCGGGCCCCAACCTCAACGGCGCCGGGGCCACCTTCCCCGCGCCGCTGTACCAGCGCTGGTTCGCTGATCTGGCCAAAGCCAAGGACATCCAGGTCAACTATCAGTCGGTGGGCTCCGGCGCTGGTGTGCGTCAGTTCGTCGCAGGCACCGTGGATTTCGGCGCCACCGATGAGCCGATCAAGGCCTCCGACGCCGCCAAGGTGAAGCGGGGCGTGGTGCAGTTTCCTGCCGCCGGCGGCACGATCGCCATCGCCTACAACAAGCCGGGTTGCAGCCTGAAGCTCACCCAGAAGCAGACCGCAGACATCTTCCTCGGCAACATCAAGGACTGGAAGCAACTCAAGTGCGCCCCGGGCAAGATTGTCGTGGCCCATCGCTCCGATGGTTCGGGTTCCACCTTCTCGTTCACTAACTCGCTCTCAAGCTTCTCCCCCGAGTGGAAGAGCAAGGTCGGTGAAGGCAAAAGCGTGAACTGGCCGGTCGGTGTGGGCGGCAAGGGCAACGAGGGTGTGGCCGGTGTGCTCACCAACACCCCCGGCTCGATCGGCTACCTCAGCCGTGCCTTCGTCAAGGGGCCACTTCAGTCGGCTGCTGTCCAGAACAAGGCAGGTAACTTCATCAAGCCCGACCTCAAAGGTGGCACCGCGGCCCTCAACAGCATCAAGCTCGACGAGAACCTGGCCGGTGAAGATCCCAACCCAGCCGGTGCCCAGGCCTACCCGATCACCACCCTGACCTGGATCCTGGCCTACAAAACCGGCAACGGCGCCAAGGCCAGCGCCATTCGTGAGGCCTTTCTCTACACCCTGAGCCCCAAAGCCCAGGGTCTGGCGGATGATCTGGGCTACGTGCCCCTGCGTGACAGCATTCTCAAGTCGTCGCGGGCCGCCATCGGCAAGATCGATTCCTAAGAGACCGATGACTTCGCGGATGACCGCGCGATTGATTTAGATCGTGCTGTGATCTCATGGCTTCCCCTTAAGTGTTTCAAAGGGTCCTTTTGGACCCTTTTTTATTGGCAGGGTTCTTTTCTGAATCCGTTGGGATTCGCCGGTCCAGGGCACCGAGCCGTTGCCGCCAATCCGATCACGCCTTAGCCAGAACTTAACCCTCTGGCTAACAAAGCTTTGCCCGTTTCCATGTGTTCCTCCATACGCTTGGCAGGTTCCTTTTGGTCACTCCGATGGTTGCGACACCGCCCCGTGATGCGGGCCGCAGTGATGGCCTGCGCGAGGTTCTCGAATCCAGTTACCAGAAACGCAACCTCGTTCATCTGAGTACCGGCAGTTCCGTGCCGCTGCTGAAGAACACCATCTGGCTGGTCGTGCGGGGCATGGTGAAGCTGGGGGCCGTCTCCATCCATGGAGATGAGCTGCTTCTTGGTCTGGCGGGGCCGAATGAGCCCTTCGGTGATCCGCTCTCCAATGTGGAGGCCTACGAAGCGATCACCCTTTGCGATACGGATCTGCTCTGCCTGTCCTGCGCTGAGATCGAGCAGAGCCCCCATCTGGCCATGGCGCTGATGCAGGCGGTTTCCAGCCGCTACCGCCAGGCTGAAGTGCTGCTGGCGCTGCTCGGCCTGCGCCGGGTGGAGGAGCGGGTGCGGGGCTTCCTGGAGCTGCTGGCCCAGGAATACGGCCAACCCTGCGACACCGGTCTGCGCCTGAATCTGCGGCTCACCCACCAGGAACTGGCCAGCGCCCTGAGCACCACCCGGGTGACGGTGACCAGGGTGATCGGGCTGCTGCGGGATGAGGGCTGGCTGAGCATCGATGCCCAGCGCCATCTGGTGATCACCCATCTTCCCCGGGCGGCGACGGCGCTACGATACTGAGATTCAGTTGCAATAAGCCCGCCCATGGGCCTCCCTCCGCCGGGCCACGCCCTCTCCCTCGCTCGTCTGGCGGTGGGACGCTCGGGCAGGATCCTGGCGGTGGCTGGAGAAGCGGGGCTGTTGCAACGGTTGAGTGCCCTTGGCCTCTGCAGGGGCCGCACGGTGCAGGTGTTGCGGCGGGCCTGGTGGTCAGGTCCGCTGCATGTGCGCGTCGGCATGACCGAGCTGATGTTGCGCCGCTGCGACGCTGAGCGCATCCGCATGGATCCTTGCGAGAATGGGGCATGAGAAGGCGCGCCATGGGCCCCGCCACCACGTCGCAACCCGCTTCGCCACCGGCTGTCCAAACCGCTTCCGGGTCAGGACCTGAAGGGTCTGTGGTTCCCCAGGATTCGGAGCCCCAGGGGTCCGATCGCCGACCCTGCGTGGCCCTGCTGGGGATGCCCAACACGGGCAAGTCCACCTTTTTCTCCAGGCTCACCGGCGCCCATGCCCAGATCGGCAATTGGCCAGGGCTCACGGTCGATCTGCTGCAGGCCCAGCTGGAGCTGGGCGGTCGCCTGGCGCGGGTGGTGGATCTGCCGGGCATCTATGACCTGCGCGGCTTCTCCGAAGACGAACTGCTGGTGCGGGGGTTCCTGGAGCGCACCCCGCTGGATCTGGTGCTGGTGATCCTCAATGCCAGTCAGATCGACCGGCAGCTGCAGTTGGTGCTCCAGGCCCAGAGCCTGGGCTTGCCGGTGTTGGTGCTGCTCAACATGGCCGATGAGGCCCGCCGCTTCGGGCTGACGATCGACCATGACGTCCTCAGCAGGGAGCTGGGCCTGACGGTGCTTCCGATCAGCGCCAAGTACGGCACAGGATTCGCGGAGGTTCGAGCGGCGATCGAGGCCCGGCTGGCGTTGGCAGATCCCCCGGTGTGCTGCCTCGATCCAGGTCGCTTCCTGCTCGCTGATCCGGCCCTCGATGCCGCCCTGGCGCCGCTGCTGGAGGCCGCCGTGCGGCTGCCCGATCGCCTCAAGGATCGCACCACCCGCCGCCTGGACGCGCTGCTGCTGCATCCGGTGCTGGGGCTTCCCCTGTTTTTTGGGGCGATGTTCCTGATGTTCCAGGGTATCTACGCCCTGGGGGTGCCGCTGCAGGCGGGGCTCGCCACCGTGCTCGATGGCCTCGGCACTCAACTGCTGAGGCCCTTGCTGGGCGGCCTTCCCCCCTTCCTGAGCGGCTTCCTGATGGATGGCCTCTACCAGGGCATCGGCACAGTGGCGGCATTCCTGCCGGTGATCTTCCTGTTCTTTCTGGCCATGGGAGTGGTCGAAGACAGTGGCTACCTCTCGAGGGCGGCCTTCCTGATGGACGGTCTGATGGAGCGGCTGGGGCTCGATGGCCGCTCGTTCGTGCTCTCACTGATGGGCTTCGGCTGCAATGTGCCGGCGCTGCTGGGCACCCGCGTGATGCGCTCCAGTGGCCTGCGCCTGCTCTCGATGCTGGTGATTCCCTTCTCGCTGTGCTCGGCGCGCCTGAACGTGTTCCTGTTCATGTCGGCGGCCCTGTTTGCCCCCAGCCAGGGAGCCCTGGTGATCTTCAGCCTCTATCTACTGAGTTTCGTCGCGATGATTCTCACTGCGGCGCTGTTCAAGGGCAGCTTCAGCAGCGATGAGCCGCTGATCCTGGAGTTACCTCCCTATCGCTTTCCCACGGCGGTCCAGATGCTCAACCGGGCCTGGTGCGAAGTGCGCCATTTCTGGATCTGGTCACGGCGTTTCATCATCTTCGGGGTGGTGGCGATCTGGTTGATGAACAACCTGCCCGTGGGGGTTCCCCCCGCCAGTGCCGGCACCCTGTCGGGGATGCTCGGCCAGGCGCTGCAACCGCTGCTGGCCCCGATCGGCATCAACCCCAAACTCACGGTGGCGCTGTTGTTCGGCTTCATCGCCAAGGAGATCGTGCTGGGGGGGCTGGCGGTGATTTACACCCAGGCCGACCCGGTGCGGCTGGGTCAGGCCCTGGCCTTGGACCTGGATTGGGCCCAGGCCTACAGCTTCATGATCTTCACCCTGCTCTACACCCCGTGCCTGTCCACGGTGGCGGTGATTCGCAGCGAATCCAAGAACTGGCGGTTCACGGCCTTTGCGGTGGTCTGGTCGCTGCTGCTGGCCTGGGTGAGCAGTTTCGTGTTCTACCAAACGGTGCTCTGGCTGAGGGGTTGATCAACAGAGATGCGCTTTGAACTCGAATCCCTGCTGAGCCCCGAGGCGGCCTTGAGCTTGCGTGTGGCCTTGCAGGCGGAGCAGGGGGCCTGGTTGGCCGGGAGCTCCACCGCCGGTTGGCACGCCCGCCAGGTGAAGCGCAACTGGCAGCTGGATCGCGGCAGTGCCCTGCATCAATCGTTGGCGAGCCAGGTCAGCGCGGCTCTGCTGGCGCATCCTCTGCTGCAGTCGGCGGCCCTGCCGGTGCGTCTTCATGGGTTGCTGTTCAGCCGCAGCGGCCCCGGGGACGGTTACGGCCGCCACGTGGACAACGCCTTCATGGACGGAGGCCGCTCGGATCTCTCGTTCACGGTTTTTCTCTCCGCCCCCGATCACTACCAAGGCGGCGCGCTGGTGCTGGAGCAACCCCAAGGGGAGGAGATGATCCGCCTGCCGGCGGGCCATGCCCTGATCTATCCGAGCACCCTGCTGCATCGGGTGGAGCCGGTGAGCGCCGGCGAGCGGCTGGTGGCGGTGGGCTGGATTCAGAGCCGGGTGCGCAGCGCCGAGCGGCGGGAGCTGCTGTTCGAGTTGGACACGGCCCGCCGGACCCTGTTCGCCAGCGGTGGCAAGGGCGAGGTGTTCGACCTGCTTTGCCGTAGCTACAGCAACCTGCTGCGGATGTGGGGGGAGTGAGCCGGTGAGCCGCCCGTGACTCAGCCGTAGCGCTGCTGGTCCATGGGCAGATCCAGGCAGTAGCCCACGCCGTACATGGTCTTGAGATAGGTGGGCCGGTGGGGGTCGGGTTCAAGCTTGCCGCGCAGGTGGCGGATCTGAACCCGCAGGCATTCGATGCCATTGACATCCGGTTCGTAGCCCCAGACCTCCGCGAGGATCTCCTCGGGGGAAACGGCCTGGCCGTGGCGCTGGAGCAGGCAGTGGAGCACCTCCAGCTCCAGGCGGGTGAGGCGGATCGGCTGGTCGAACCAGATTGCCTCCAGCCGCTCGTTCACCAGGGTGAGAGGCCCGTAGGTGAGCACCTCTCCGCGCAGGGAAGGCAGCGCCTGAGAGCCGCTGCGCCGGAGCAGGGCCCGCAGCCGGGCGATCAGTTCCTCGCTGTTGTGGGGTTTGATCACGTAGTCGTCGGCGCCGGCATTGAAACCGCTCACCTTGTCGCTGATGTCCCGCAGTGAGGTGAGAATCAGGACTGGCACAGCGGTGGTGCGCGGATCCCGTTTCAGCCGCATGCAGAGGGTGAGGCCATCCACCTTCGGCAACATCAGATCGATCATGATCAGGTCTGGGCACAGCTGGTGGGCCAGGGCCTGGCCGTGGATGCCATCGAGGGCGTAGCGGGTGTCGAACCCGGCTGCGTTGAGTTCGACCACCAGCCGCTGGCAAAAATCGAGGTCGTCGTCGATCAGCAGCAGAGTGGGCTTCATTGCAGGCACGGTTTGGGGCAGGAATGTGCCGCTCCCGTTGTCAATGGGTTGCGTGCGATGGGTCTAACGCTTGGCGCTGGAGAATCAGGCGTTTGGGGAATTTATTTCTGATTGCTTTAATGATTGGCCCAACAATGATGTTGAAACCTGGATAATTGCTGACCAAGACCTCATCAAGGCTGGGGGCCCCCAAGGTCCAGTCAGCGTCCCAGCCAGCGCCCCAGTTGGCCAGGCCAGTGCTGGGGCCGATCGCGGGCCTGGAGGCGCAGGCTGAGCATCGAGCTGATCAGGGGCCAGCCCCCCAGCCGCAGCGCACCGCACAGGTGCCAGAGCAGCGTGAGGGTGATCAACAGCCAGCTGATCAGGTGCAAGCTGTAGATGAGGTGGTGCAGCTGGTAGTCCCGCAACCAGTCCTCCTGCATGAGCTTGCCGCTGCCGAGGGCCAGGGCGAGAGCCGCCAGGGGCAGGGCATTGCCGATCCGGTTCAGCTGGCGCCGTCCCAGGGTGAAGGCATAGAGGGCCAGCATCAAGGCGAGGGGCAACAGCACCACCCCGGCGGTGCCATGCAGGTCGATCCAGTCGCCGGGAGGCTGCCAGCCCAGGCGCCCCCAGCGGCCGTCGTAATGGCTGTAGATCAGCAGGCCGCTGAACCAGGTGGCGGCCACCAGCAGGGCGGTGCCGCCATGGACGAGTCGCAGCAGCGAGGGTTGGTAGGGACGGGCCATCGGTGGGGCGGCAGAGGCGGGCTTCAGCTGGGTTGATCAGTGGGCGGATCAGTCGGGGGCGGCTCCAGCTGCAGGGTGCTGTGGGCGATCCCCAGCGCCGCCAGCCGGCGTTTGGCCTCATGCAGCAAGGCCATGTCATCGGTTGAGTCGGCCCTGCGAATGATGTGGGCGGTGAGGGCGTTCTGGGAGGTGCTCATGCCCCAGATGTGCAGGTGGTGCACCTCGATCACCCCCGGCAGCTCCAGCATGGTCGCCTCCACCGAGCGGCGGTCGATCTCCCGGGGCACCCCGTCGAGGGCCACCGCCAGGGACTCCTTCAGCAGTGACCAGCCGCTCCAGGCCACCGCCAGGCCCACGCCGATGGCGGTGATCGCATCGAGCACATTCCAGCCCGTCAGGCTCACCAGCAGAACGCTGCCCAGCACCGCCGCCGAAACGGCCGCATCGGTGAGCAGGTGCACCACGGCGGCGCGGCGATTGAGGTCGTGCTGGTGCCCATGGCCGAACAGGCGGGCGGAGAGCAGGTTGACGACGATGCCGGCGGCGGCGGCCCAGGCCACAGGCCCGGTGGACATCTCCACCGGCCGCCCCAGCCGCTGCAGCGCTTCGACGATCACCACCGCGGCGGCCATCAGGATCAGGACCGCGTTCACCAGGGAGGCCAGCTGGGTGCTGCGGCCGTAGCCGAAGGTGAAGCGCTCGCTGGCTGGTCTGGCGCTCAGCTTCTCCGCCCCCCAGCCCAGCAGCAACCCGGCCACGTCGCCGAGGTTGTGAACGGCGTCACCGACCAGGGCCAGGGAGCCGAAGCCGAAGCCGATCGCCAGCTGCAGACCCGAGAGCGCACTGTTGAGGATGATGCTCCAGCGAAAGGCCGCCGCCGAACCGGGTTTGTGCTCGTGCTGGCGAGGGTGGGGCTGCTGCTGGATCCCCACGGCGGGATGGCTGTCGTCACTGGATCGGCCGTCGTCACTGGATCGGCTGTCGTCGTGGTGATGGTCGTGTTCGGGGCTGAGATTGTGATCGTGCCTGTGGTCGTGACTGTGATCGTGGTCAGCGGCGTGGGGGGAGGAGGGGGACATCGGCCGGTTCAGGCGAGGGCTTGGCGCAGGGCCACCAGGGCGAAGACGAGGAACAGGCCACCACTGAGCTGGAACAGCAGCCGTTCGCTGATCCGCTGGCCGATCCAGCGGCCGGCCCCCACCGCCAGGGCCGTGACCAGGGCGTGGCCCAGCAGGCTGCCCGCCAGCAGGGCGGCGAAGCCGAAGCCAGGGCCTGTGGCCAGAAAGATCGTGGCGAACTGGGTGCGATCCCCCAGTTCGGCGATGAACACCAGCGCGAAGGCCTCACGCATCACGCCCCAGGCCGTGGCCGAGGGATGGCGGGCTTCGGCCTGCTCCACCAGTTCTTCGGCCTCCTCGGCCTCCTCCGCGGCTGCATTCGCCCCCAGACCCTGGGCATCGATCAACAGCTTGAGGCCGAAGCCTCCGAACAGCGCCGCCGCCAGCCAGGGCACCAGGCTGGCCGGCAGCAGGCTGCGCAGGCCGTAGCCGACGGCCAGGGAGACCACGGTCACCACCGCCAGGGCGGCGAAGGCTCCGGTGAACACCCAGCGGGCCCGGTGGCGGGCCGCCAGCAGCAGGGCCACGAAGAAGGTTTTGTCGCCAAGCTCCGCCAGGGTGATGGCTGTGAAGCTGGAGCCGAAGGCCGCAAGAGCCGGGTCGGAGGGCATCGGCAATGCGCTGGTCCGGGCGTTCAGGATCCCACGCAGCTTGGCAACGGCAGACCGTCGCGGAGCACACGTTGCTGATGAATCCAATGGCGTTTCAGCGCCGCCCCCGCCAGCGGCGCCGCCAGGGCCAGGGCGCAGCGCAGGAAGCCCTGGGAGCGCAGCAGTTCGCCCCGGCCTGCCTCCTGGGCCTGAAGATCCTGAATGCGCGTGATCTCAGGGAGCCGGTCCGCCTGGATCCTTCCCAGTGCCCCATCGATGTCGGCTGGATCGGGGCCCTGATCGCCCGCTCTGGCGGCGGCCCCCCAGAGCAGGGCCAGCGACCGGGCGGCCACCAGGCTGTCCCGCAGGGCCATGTTCAGGCCCTGGGCGCGCACCGGGCTCATCGGGTGGGCCGCATCCCCCAGCAGCAACAGCCCTCTGCGGTGCCACAGAGGACAGCGGCCCACCTCCACGTTCAGGCGCACCGGGCCCATCAGGGCCCCGGCCTGCTGGCGCAGGTGTTGGGCCAGGGGTTCGGGGGCCAGCTGGGCGAAGGTTTCGCACCAGTCCGTTGCGCTGCGTTCGCTCCATGACGCCGAGCCATCTGGCTTGCTGGCCACCCAGCCCAGCTGCAGTTCCCCGGCTCTGGTGCCGGCGAACAGGCTGCAGATCTGCCCCTGGGCCACCAGGGTGGTGAACCGGTTCGGTTGCTCGAATTCAGGCGCACTCGGCAGCCGGAACCAGAGCACATCGATCGGCGAACCCAGGGCGTCCAGGGCCAGGCCGGCGCGCTGACGCACCACTGAGCGGCGCCCGTCGGACCCCACCACGAGGGCGGCCTCCAGGCAGCGGCCATCGACCAGGCGCACGCCGCTGATCCGCCCGCCATGCTCGATCAGATCGGCGATCGCCGTGCCCGGCAGCCAGGTGAAGCCCGGCAGTGCCTTGGCCCGCTCCACCAGGGCCTCCAGCATGGGGCCCTGGGACACCAGGGTGCAGGGGCGCGCCGATCCGAGCGGTTCATCAGCACTGAAAAGCTCCCTGCCTTCGATCTTGAAACTCCAGCCCTCCAGCGTCCTCTGGGGCAACTCCCTCAGCAGGGTTTCCAGCCCCATGGCGGCGAGGGCCTCCAGGCCCGAGGGCATCAGCGCTTCGCCGCGGAACTGGCGGCTGAACTCCCGGGTGGCCTCGATCAAGGTGACGGGCACCCCGGCGCAGGCCAGCTGCAGGGCCAGGCTGGCGCCGGCCGGGCCAGCGCCCACGATCACCACCGTCGCGTCCTGAGGCGGCTTCATGGCTGCAGGCGGCGGGGGGCGCGCAGCAGCAGGACCAGGGGGATGGCCGCCAGGAACACCAGCGCCAGCAGGTGGAACACGTCGCCGTAGGCCAGCAGGGCCGCCTGGGCGTCAAGGCTCTGATCCACCAGCTTGAGGGCGCGGCGGGCGGCCAGCTCCGGATCCACCCCCTGCTGCTGGAGCATCAGCTGCAGGGCTTCGAGGCGCTCGCGCAGGCCCGTGTCCAGGGCGCCGGCGGCCTCGGTGAGCCGGGCCCGGTGCTGGGCCTCGTGGTGGCTCAGCTGGGAAGTGAGCAGGGCGATGCCGAAGCTGCCCCCCAGCTGGCGGGTGAGGTTGTAGAAGCCGCTGCCGGCGTTGATCTCATCCGGGGGCAGATCCCCCAGGGCCGCCAGGCTCAGGGGCAGGAACATCAGCACCGTTCCGATGCCCCGGAAGATCAGCGGCCAGAACAGGCTGTCCTCGCCTGTGCCCGGGTTGATCGAGGCCAGGGCGAACATCACCAGGCTGGTGCAGAGGCTGCCGGCGGCGATCGCCTTGCGGGGGTCGATCTGCTGCACCTTCCTGCTCAGCACGAGCATCGTGGCGCCGGAGGCCAGGGCGCTCGGGAGCACCAGCAGGCCCGTCTGGATCGCCGTGAAGCGCAGCACCGACTGGGCGTAGATCGGGATCAGAAAGACGGTGCCGTAGAGCCCCAAGCCGACGATCATCGAAAACAGGCTGCCCACCGCCAGGCTGCGGTGCCGCAACACCCGCAGGTCCACCGCCGGCCGCTCCCGGCTGAGTTCCCAGGCGATGAACAGCGGCAGGGCGATCACAAAGGTGAGCGTCAGGGTGACGATCCCTCTGTCTTCGAACCAGGCGACTTGCTCGCCCTGCTCCAGCACCACCTGGAGCGAAGCCATCACGCTGGTGAGCAGGGCGATGCCGATCCAGTCGACGGAGGCCAGGGCGGGGGGTGGTTTGGGTTCATCCGCCGGAAGGGAGCGCAGGGCCATCAGCACCGCCAGGATGCCGAAGGGCAGGTTGATCAGGAAGATCCAGCGCCAGCCCAGCAGATCCGTGAGGTATCCCCCGAGGGTGGGACCCAGGGCGGGGCCGGTGATGATCCCCAGCCCGAAGATCGCCTGGGCGAACCCCTGGCGGTCCTTCGGGACCGCCTCGAAGAGGATCGCCTGGGCCTTGGCCAGAAGGCCGCCCCCCAGCAGCCCCTGGAGAATCCGCGCCGCTATCAGCACCGGCAGGTTGGGGGCCAGCCCGCAGAGCACCGAGGCTGCGGTGAAGCCGGCCAGGGAGAACACGAAGTAGCTGCGCCGGCCGAAGCCGTCGGCCAGAAAGGCGGTGAGCGGCAGGATCACCACGTTGGCGATGGCGTAGCCGGTCACCACCCAGCCCACCTCCGCCAGGGTGGCCCCCAGGTTGGCCTGGATGCTGGTCAAGGCCACGTTGACGATGCTGGTGTCCAGCACCTCCAGGAAGGCCCCGAGCGAGGCCGTGGCGATGATGAGCCAGACCGCTGGCGTCAGCACGGTTTTCTGGGGTGATGCCGTCAGGGGGGTGGCCACCTCAGAGGTGCACCTGGGCGGTCACCGACATCCCCGGTTTCAGCCGCGCCCGCCAGTGCTCCAGGGCGGCGGGCTCCAGGTCGATGCGCACCGTGACGCGCTGCACAACCTTCGTGAAGTTGCCGGTGGCGTTGTCGGGGGGCAGCAGGGCGAAGCGGGCCCCGGAGGCGGGCGAGAGACTGCTCACCTGCCCTTTGAGGGTGACCCCGGGCAGGGCGTCCACACGAACCTCGGCCCGGTTGCGCACACGCATCGAGCCCACCTGGGTCTCCTTGAAGTTGGCCTCCACCCAGATCGAGCGCCCCACCAGGCTGAGCAGCCCCTGGCTGGGTTGCACCGACTGGCCCGGTTCCACCTCCCTGGCGCCCACCACGGCCGCCGCCGGGGCCACCACGGTGGTGTAACCAAGCTGGAGCCGGGCGCTGGCCAGGGCTGAACGGGCCTGGAGCACCTCGGAGGCGGCGGCGACCGCCTTGCTGCGATCCACGGAGATCTTGGCCTGGTCCCCCTGGGCCGTGGCGCGGCTGCCGGCGCTGCGGCTCAGGCGCCCTTCGGCCTGGAGGAACTGGCTGCGGGCCAGCTCCAGTTGCTGCTGGGAGGCGGCCCCGGCGGCTTTGAGCCGCTGGAAGCGCTCCAGATCGATGCGCGTGCGCTCCAGTTCGGCCTTTGCCTCCAGCTGGGCGCCGTCCGCCTGCTGCCGGCTGGCGTCGGCGTCACTGCGGTCGGCGGCCACGGTGACCCGGGCGGCCTCGGCCTTGGCCAGGGCGGCGGCCAGATCGGCCTCCGCCCGGCGAACGGCGGCCCGCTGGTCCGAGTCGTCGAGGCGCAACAGGACCTGCCCCTTGCGCACCGGCTGGTTGGCCTCCACCAGGACCTCGGCCACGGTGCCCGGCAGGCGACTCGACATCCGGTAGAGGTGCGCCTGGATCTGGGCGTCGTCGGTGCTCTCGATGCCCCAGTGGCGGATCACCCAGGCGCCTACCCCGAGCAGGGCCACCACGCCGACCACCACGGCGGTGGTGCGTTTGTTGAGCATCGCGGGCGGCTGAATCAGCCATTCTGGCCACAGACTTCTTTCAACGGGGACCAGCCGGTGGTCACCCTGCAGAGTCGCTCCTGAGCGACTCCCCCAGACGGCCCATCAGTGGCGTTCTCCATGCAGATGGGACCGCCTCGCTGGAAGCTGTGGCCCCAGGTTCATAAGCAGCCGGGACCTGAGGTCGAAGCTGGGCTGAATCAAAGACTGGAGTTCAGTCTCCCGAAGTGGAGGTGGAGCGATCGTCCAGCATGACTCAGTACTTGGGAGTGAAAAGGAACCCCTGGAAATGGCTGACTCCCACCCCCAGCCAGTGGTGCAGTTGCTCCTCAGTTTCGATCCCCTCCATGATCACGCGAGTGGCACTGTTGACCTCAAAGCTGAGTAGGAAACTGACCATGGAATTCACTTCATGGTTGGGGACCATTCGTGTGTATTTCATGTCAACCTTGATGAAGTCGGCATGGAATTCGAATAGGTGGGAGAGCGAGGCATAGCCACTGCCGAAATCATCGATCGAAACTTTTACCCCCAGCGAACCCAGCTCAAGCAGAAAACTCTTCCAAAGTTCGGGCCCCCCGATAATCGCCGTTTCCGTCACCTCAAGAATCAAGTTTTTACGCACCTTGGCCGGCACCTCTCTGATGATCTGCAGGATCTCCTCGCGATGACGGCTGTTCTGGAGGGTCTGTGCGGAGAGATTGGCGCCAAGCCGAAGTTCAAGATTCTCATGGTTGCTGAGAAGATAGATAGCCTTGCGCAGCATCAGCAGATCGATCAGGTGAATGCTGTTGTTTCGCTCCAGAGCCAGAATGAGCTCCTGCACCTGCATCAGGGGTTGTGTTTCCTTGGGGAAACGGAACAGCATCTCCCGGTAGCAGATGGTGCGCGAGCCATCCACGATCCTTACCACGTCCTCCAGATGGGCGTTAACCTCTTGGAGTCCTTCAGCGAAAGATGTGGCGATGAAATCTCCGCTGATTTTGCGGCGCACGTCGGTCAGTATCCCGTCATCACTAGCGGGCAACAGCACGACCGCTCTTTCGCTGTTCCCATAGCGGTTCAGGATAGCCAGATCTGAGATCTGTTTCTCCACGATCGAAGGCTCAAGGGGCGTGAGCGCCGCTCGGATGTCGGCTCGCACGGAGCCGGAGAACTTCTGACGGGTGTCGGTGATCGCCGATTCCAGGGCGCGAATGGTGTCGGATCCATCGGTATGGCTGCTCTCGGTCAGGAGAGCGAGCGAGTTTTCCGGGGTCCGGCAGATGAGGGCCTCAGGAAGCAGTTGTCGCAGCCGCTCATGAAGGTCCGCCATGAGGGAGGACTGGGTGCTGACCTGGCTTTGGGTGTCGAGAGAAAAGATATGAATCGTGGCCTTGATGTCGCCCACCAATCTCACGGCGCGGCCAGGTTGCTTGAGGGTTCGTTCATCCGTGCGGCCGGCCAGATCAAGGAAGGCCGGCAGGCTGAGCAGATCGCCGCCCTGATCAAGGATCCGGTAGGTGTGCAGGAGGCGGTGGCTGCGGCGTTGCTCACGTCGGTGCTGAAGCCTGATTCGGCGGGCATTGCTCAGGGAAGCAAGGGTAAGTCCCAGCAGTGCCAGGTTGACTGCTCCCCAGGGGAGAAGGGTCTCGGTGAAGGCTCCCTTGATCACGTCCTGGATCAATACGGGCTGTTGCAGCACCCAGAGCTGGCCCGGCTGTTCGGCCGCCAGAAAGTACACGAGGACGGTCTTGGGATTGTTACCGATCGGCCGAAGAGTATCGACGGCGCCCGTTCCCATCAAGGAGAGTTTTTGAGCGATCTCACCGAGAACCGAGCGGCCGTCTTCCCATGAGCCATTGTTGTTGTGGGAGATGCCGTACTGAACGACCCACCCGTGGGGCTTTTCCTTGGCATTGGCAGACAGCACGCGGGAGGCGCCTCCGACCACCAGCACATCCGTTGACCGACAGAGCAGACCGTAGGCATCGCGTTCCTGGGGACGCGTGTTGATGCTCAGCCAGCGCAGCCGCTCCACGAGGCAGGCGCGCACGGCGTTTCGGGCGGCGCGGCTGAGGGGGCTCGTGCTGTCGCTCGCGAGGGAATCGAAACTGACCTGCCCGGCGCGATCAGCCAGAAGCAGGCCCTGGCCGTCACGAATAATCGTGGAGTTGCGAAGTTCTCGGCCCAGTCCATCGGGTGTTCCGTTGGCCAGAAGGTCAAGGGTGGCCTGGCGTTGACTCCAGTCCAGCGCGGTCACCATGTGACCGCGCACCCGGTAGTTCAGCAGGGTGGATTCGATCTGATTCTTGTTGCGAAACTGATCCTGCTGCCGCTGCCAGGACAGGACCAGGGAAACCAGAAGAAGAGTGCCGCTGAGCAGAAGGGCCAGGTAGAGGCCATCATTGGAAAAAATCCGCCGGCTTGCACTGAGGTAGCGCCACTCCTTACCTGCTGAGCGCAGGAAACTCCTCAGGCCAGGCGAAAAATGGGATTGCACAAGGGGAAAAGGGGGTCAATCTTCGGGCCGATCGCTTAGCCATACTCACAAGCTTCTCCGCGTTGGCAAGGTCTAGTCGCCACCAACGTAATGATGGGCTCCATGGGCCTGGATCCCTAGCGGGCCGAGCCAGGCACTGCTGCTCAAGTGGGCTGTCTCGATTGCTTCGCCCACGCACGACCAGACGGATGTTTGCTGCATAGGGTGAGCCAGATGCCGGCCCCAGCGTGCAGCTCGATCGCAACGATCAGCCCTACTGGAGCGTTCCCCTCCCCGACCTGCTGGCCTCTCTGCAGGTGGGGACCCAGGGGCTCAGTCAGGAGCAGGCGGCCGAGCGGTTGCGCCGCCATGGCCCCAACAGCCTGGCGGCGCCGTCGCGTTCCGGGGCCCCCGAGCTGTTGCTGCGTCAGTTCTCCAGCCCGATCATCCTGATCCTGGCCGCCGCCGCGCTGCTCTCCTTTCTGCTCGACTCTCCGCTGTACGGCCTGATCATTCTGGTGATCGTGCTGGTCAGTGGGCTGCTGGGGTTCATCCAGGAACACGGCGCCGAGGGGGAGGTGCGGGAGCTGCTGCGCACCGTCGAACTGCGCACCAGCGTCTGTCGCGATGGGGAGGAGCAGATCATCCCGAGCACGGCCGTGGTGCCCGGCGACATCGTGTTGCTCTCGGCAGGGGCCAGCATTCCCGTCGACGCCCGCCTGATCGAGGAGTGCGACCTGAGCGTGGATGAGGCTGCCTTGGCCGGCGAGAGCTTTCCGGTGAACAAGCAGCTGGGGGATTACGCCGCCGCAACGCCCTTGAGTGGCCGCCTGAACCTGCTGCACCTGGGCACCCATGTGGTCAGCGGCACCGGACGGGCGGTGGTGGTGCAGACGGGCCGGGGCACCGCCTTCGGAGCGATCGCGGCAGGGATGCGACTGCGCCGCAGTGAGAAGGAGTTCGAGCTTGGTGTGCGCCGCTTCGGCTACCTGCTGTTGGAGGTGACCTTATTCCTGGTGGTAGCCATCTTCGCCTTCAACGTCTACCTGCAGCGTCCGGTCATTGATTCCTTCCTGTTTTCCCTGGCCCTGGGGGTGGGGCTGACGCCCCAGTTGCTGCCGGCGGTGATCAGCGTCAACCTGGCCAGCGGCTCCCGGCGCATGGCCCGGCGCCAGGTGATCGTCAAGCGCCTGGCCTCGATCGAGAACTTCGGCAGCATGGATGTGCTCTGCTCCGACAAGACCGGCACCCTCACCGAAGGGGTTGCTCGGGTGCAGTTCGCCCATGGCGTGGAGGGGGAGGTCAGCGAGCGCACCCTGCTGCTGGACTATGCCAACGCCATGTTTCAGAGCGGTTACGTCAAACCGATCGACACGGCGATCAAGGAACGGGGTCCGCTGGATCTGGAGGGCTGGAGCAAGCTCGATGAAGTGCCCTTCGACTTCCTGCGCAAGCGTCAGAGTGTGCTGCTCTCCCACCGCGGCCAGAGCCTGCTGGTGACCAAGGGGGCACTGGGCCGGTTACTGGAGGTGTGCAACAGCGCCGAGGGAAGCGATGGGCGGCCCGTGCCGATCGAGGCCGTACGGGAGGGGTTGCTGGAGCAGTACCACCAGCTCAGCGCCCAGGGCTACCGCCTGCTGGGGGTGGCAGTGCGCGATGACCTCACAGGCACGGTGGCCACGCGGGAGTCGGAGCGGGGGATGCGCTTCGTGGGCCTGGTGGGCCAGAGCGATCCGCTCAAGCCCGCCATCGCCGCCACCGTGGCCGAGTTGCGGGGGCTGGGGGTGCGCCTGAAGTTGATCACCGGCGACAACGCCCTGATCGCTGCCCGCATCGGCCGGGAGGCCGGATTGCTGGAGCCGGAGGTGATCACCGGCTCCCAGCTGCAGTCGATCAGCGATGAAGCTCTGCCGCTGCGGGCCCGGGCCTGCGACATCTTCGCCGAGGTGGAGCCCAACCAGAAGGAACGGCTGATCGCGGCCCTGCGCCGGGCGGGCCACGTGGTGGGCTACATGGGCGATGGCATCAACGACGCCCCGGCCCTCCTTGCCGCCGATGTGGGCCTGTCGTTGCAAGGGGCGGTGGACGTGGCCAAGGAGGCTGCTGACATCGTTTTGCTGGAGCGCGATCTGGCGTTGCTCGCCGACGGCATCCGCGAGGGGTCCCCCACCTTTGCCAACACGCTCAAGCATGTGTTCATGGCCACCAGCGCCAACTTCGGCAACATGTTCTCGATGGCCGGTCACTCGTTGCTGCTGCCGTTTCTGCCGCTGCTGCCCAAGCAGATCCTGCTCACCAACCTGCTCACCGATCTGCCGGAGATGACGATCGCCACCGACCGGGTCGATCGCGACTGGATCGAGCGGCCCCGGCGCTGGAACATCCCTTTCATCAAGCGCTTCATGCTCACCTTCGGGCTGGTGAGTTCGGTGTTCGATTACCTCACCTTCGCCGTGCTGCTCCGGGTGCTGCGCGGGGATGCCGCCCAGTTCCGCACCGGCTGGTTTGTGGAATCGGTGATCTCGGCGGCGTCGATCGTGCTGGTGCTGCTGCTGACGCTGCTGTTGCCCTATTCCCCCCTGGCGGTAATCTTCGGCTTCGTGCCCTTGCCGGTCAGATTCCTGGCGCTGCTGGCCCTGATCCTGTTGGCTTACGTGCTGGCCGCCGAAGCGGCGAAGGGCTGGTTCTACCGGCAGACGGTGAACACGTGAGCCCGAGGCTGGTCACCTTTGCCGTCGAGTTTCGTCAACTGGCCGCGGATTTTCTGCTGCCGGCCCGCCATCGCCATCGCCAGCTCTCCCAGGCCCCCCAGCGCCATCGCCAGCTCTCCCAGGCCCCCCAGCGCCAGTTGCTGGCTTTTTGCGCCCTGCTGCTGGTGGCGGTCACCCTGGCCCTGGGGCTGTCGGCCCTGGTGATCGGTGCTGCGGCCCAGCTGCTGGATGTCGTCCTCGGCCAGGCCCGCCTTGATCTGGCCTTCCCCTACCTGCGTTCGGCCCTGACCCTCTCCGGCAGTGTTCAGATCCGCTTGCTGGCCGTGGGGCTGACCCTGGCGGGGCTGCTGGGGGCTTGGTTGGCGGCCCGGTGGCTGGGTCGGGTGCTGGCCCGGCGCTGGCTGGCCCTGGCCGCTCTGGTGCTGGTGCTGGTGGTGGCCACGGCGGTGGATGTGGCCTTCACCGAGGGCAATGGCGCGGTGATGGAGGCGCTCAATGTGCGCAGCGCCGAGCGTTTCTGGGGCACGGCGGCGGGCCTGACGGCGATCTATCTGGTCACCCTGCCGGTTCAGTACCTCAACAGTTACGGCCAGCAGCGCTTCGCCCTGGCCTGGCGCGATCGCACCACCACCGTGCTCTCCGACGACTACCTGAGTGGCCAGAACTACTACCACCTGGAGAGCCGAGCCGCCGGCGTCGGCGGAATCGACAACCCCGATCAGCGCATCGCCGACGACATCCAACGGGCGGTGTTCAGTTCCACTGATCTGTTCTTCGGGTTCTGCACCTCGTTGCTGTCCCTGGCGGCCTACGTGCTGGTGCTGTTTCAGATCAGTGGACTGTTGGTGCTGACCCTGCTGGTGGCCACCGTGCTGGGCAACGGTGTGATCGTGCAGCTGGTGCGGCGGTTGGCCACGCTGGGCTTTCGTCAGCAATCGCTCGAGGCCGATTTCCGCTTCGCCTTGATGCATGTGCGCAGCCACGGCGAAAGCATCGCCTTCCTGCGCGGCGAGGCCCGGGAAGCGCGGGGGCTGCGGGGCCGTTTCGCCCGTGTGCTGCTCAACCTGGAACGGGTGATCCGCTGGCGGGCACTGGTGGAGCAGGGCACGGGGCTCTACGGCTTCCTGATGCAGTTCGTGCCCTACCTGGTGCTCTCGGGCGCCTATTTCAGTGGCCGTGTCAGCCTCGGCCAGCTCACCGTGGGCAGCATCGCCTTCGGCCAGGTGCAGGCGGCGTTGTCGTTTCTGATCGTGCGCGCCGATGATTTCTCCAGCCTGTTCGCCAGCCTGCACCGGATCGGCGAACTGCGCGGCGCCATGGTGGATCGCCCCCGGCCCACTCATGCAAGTCCCCCGGGCGCCAATCCCCCTGGCGCCATCGCCGCACCAGGACGCGCTCCTGAGCGGCCCAGGCTGGAGCTTTGCCAGCTCAGCGTCGCCGATCCGGGGGGCGGCCCACCCCTGATCGAACGCCTTGATCTGCGCCTGGAGCGGGGGGAGCGGCTCCTGATCAGTGGCCCCAGTGGCTGCGGCAAGACCAGTCTGTTGCGGGTGCTTTGCGGGCTGGCCCCCGCCGCCGCCGGCTCCTTCAGCGGTCCATCCCCGTCCGACTGGATGGTGCTCCCCCAGGCGCCCTACATGACCCTGGGCAGTCTGCGGGAGCAGTTGCTTTATGGCTTGCCACTGGAGGCGCCATCACCACCGGACGCCGTCCTGCGGGAGGCGATGGCTGGCGCCGGCCTCAGCTCCCTGGGGGAGCGCTACCCGGATCTGGGGGCCCAGGAGGATTGGGCGCGGCTGCTCTCCGGCGGCGAGCAGCAACGGCTCGGCTTTGCCCGCCTGCTGCTGGCGGCCCGCCCGTTCGTGCTGCTCGATGAGGCCACCAGCGCCCTGGATCTCGACGCCGAGCGTCAGCTCTATGGGCTGCTCCAACGCCATGGCGTCGCCGTGATCAGCGTGGGGCATCGCCCCAGCCTGCGGGCGTTCCATCAGCGCCTTCTGCGGCTCGATGGCCATGGCGGCTGGAGGCTCGAGGCGGCTTAGCCGATGGGGGCTCAGCTCTCGAGCTGTTCGTTCACCGCCAGCCGGAAGCGATCCTGTTCGCGGTTGTAGCGGAACAGGCCACAGCTGCGGGTCCAGCTGATGAAGGTGTCGAACACGGCCTCGGCCTCCTGGCCGGTGAACTGCTCGTTCAGCCGCGCCAGCACCGTGTCGCCATCCACCTCGCCCCGGGGGCTGGCGTCGAGGGCCTCCTGCAGCTGCCGCACCAGCGGCACCCGGCTGAGCAGTTGGCTGCGCAACAGCTCCTGTTGCTCATCCTCTTCGGCTGCCCGCAGGCGCCGGCCCGCCTCGGTGAGCTCCAGTTGGGCATCGTCCACTTCCATCAGGCCCAGCAGTTCGCCGGCATCGATGATCGGGAGCAGCTCGTCGAGTTCCAGCACCAGCTCGTCGGCCAGTTCCGCCAGGCTGATCCCCCCGATTTCCGGCACCTGGGCCACCAGATCCTCGACCCCCTCCAGGGAGGCCGGCGGCAGCGCCAGGCCCACGGCCGCAGACCATGGCGCTGGCGCGATCTCGGGCGCGGCTGGGGTGGTACCCACCGGCTTGTCTGGGTCGGTCATGTAGCCGTACAGCTCGTTCACCAGGGTTCGGAAGGCCGGCAGGGTGTCATCCCGCGGTCTGCTCAGGGGATTGCTCACCACCCCCCGCACCCGACCGGGGTTGGCGCTCAGCAGCACCACCCGATCGCTCAGCAGCACCGCCTCCTCGATGCTGTGGGTGACGATCACGATCGAGCGGGCCGGGAAGTTGCCCCTGGCCCAGAGTTCGTCGATGTCCCGGCGCAGGTTTTCGGCGGTGAGCACGTCGAGGGCGCTGAAGGGCTCATCCATCAGCAGCAGGGCCGGCTCCATCACGAACGCACGCGCGAAGCCCACCCGCTGGCGCATGCCGCCGGAGAGTTCCCGCGGGTAGGCCTCGGCGTTGCCCTCGAGCCCCACCATCGCCAGGGCCCTGAGAGCACGCTGGCGCACCTCCTTTTCCGGCAGGCCCCGGGCCTCGAGACCCACCGCCGTGTTCTCCAGCACCGTCAGCCAGGGGAGCAGGGCGAAGCTCTGGAACACGATCGCCACGTCGCGGTTGACCCCCTCCAAGGGCTGACCCTCCCGCTCGATCCGCCCTTCGCTGGGGGGGAGCAGGCCGGCCATCAGTCGCAGCAGGGTGCTTTTACCGCTGCCGCTGCGACCCAGCAGCGCCACCACCTCCCCCGCCTCGATGTCCAGGTCCACCTGGTCGAGCACGGCCACCTGGCTGCTGCCGTCGGCACTGCGAAATAGCTTCGCCACCTGGCGAACGCGCAGCAGTGGATTGCTCAGCAGTGGATTGCGCAGCAGTGGATTCGGTGAACGTGGATGGAGATCACTCGCCATAGCGGGCCTCGGCGAAGCGGTAGAGGGGGCGCCAGAGCAGCCGATTGAAGCTCACCACCATCAGGGCCATCACCACAAGCCCAAGCAACAGGCGGGGCTGATCGCCGTGGGCGGTGGCGCTTGCGATGTAGGAGCCCAGCCCCGCCGTCTCCAGCCGCTGGTGTCCCCAGGTCACCAGCTCGGCCACGATCGAGGCGTTCCAGGCGGCGCCGCAGGCCGTGACAGCCCCGGTGACCCAGCTGCTGAACAGGGCCGGCAGCAGGAAGCGCCGCCAGCGCTGGCGGCCTTTGAGGTCGAACACCTGGGCCATCTCACGCAGGTCGGCGGGGATGGCGCTGGCGCCGGCGGTGGCGTTGAAGAGCACGTACCACTGGGCCCCCATGGCCATCAGCAGCACGCAACCCAGCCAGAGCGGTGTACCGCTGACCAGAAACAGCACCGTGAAGAACGGGAACAGCAGGTTCGCCGGGATGCTTGCCAGCATCAGGATCAGGGGCTGGAGCAGGCTGGCCAGCCTTGGCCGCAACCCGATCGTCACCGCCAGGGGCAGGAAGATCAAGGTGCTGGCCCCCAGCACCGCCAGCACCCGCCCAAGGGTGAGCAGGCCGTAACCCAGCACCGCCAGCACCTCCGCCAGGCCCACCCGCTGGGCGCTGCGCTGGATCACCAGCACCAGGGCGATCGCCCCCACCACGAGCACCAGGGCATCCACCCAGCGGGGATCGTTGTGGCGCTTGGCGCGGGAGCGGGGTTGGCGCGGTGCGGCGCTCCAGCGGTTGAGGCGCCGGCGCAGGGGCCCACTCAGGCGGTTCAGTCCAAGGCCCAGCCAGCGCAGACCGCCGGATTCCTGCAGCAGGGTGAGCAGCCAGGATTCCGCCGGCTGCGCGCTGGCGCTGGCATCGAGCCGGAAGCGTTCGCTCCAGGCCACCAGTGGCCGCCAGAACAGCTGGTCGGTCAACGCAATCAATGCCAGCATCGTCAGCAGGGCCCAGAGCACGCAGTCGATGCGCTGCCCGGCGATGGCCGAGGCGACGTAGGAACCCAACCCGGGCAGGGTGTAGTTGGCGTTGTTGACGCTGATCGCTTCGCTCTGGGTGGCGAAGAACCAGCCGCCGGCGAAGCTCATCATTCCGTTCCACACCATCGGGATCGCGCTGGTGGGGAGGTTCAGGCGCGTGAAGCGCTGCCAGCCGCTGAAGCCATACACGCTGGCGGCCTCCCGCAGTTCCTTGGGGATGGTGCGCAGGGATTGGTGGTAGCAGAAGATCAGGTTCCAGACCTGGCCGGTGACGATCGCAAAGATCGAGGCGGCTTCCAGTCCCAGCAGGCTGCCCGGGAACAGCCCGACAAAAAAGGGCACGATCACCGCCAGGAATCCCAGCACCGGCACTGACTGCAGCACGTCAACCAGGGGCAGGATCAGCCGTTCGGCCACCGCCGAGCGGGCCGTGAGCGAGCCGATGGCGATGGCCAGAGCAAGGGAGATGGCCAGAGCGATGAACATGCGCAGGCAGGATCGGGCCGCGTAGTAGGGCAGCCGGCCGGGGGAGAGATCCAGGCCCGCCAGGCGGCCGCTGGGGTGAAAGCTCACGGCCATCTGGCTGCCGAGGCTGGCGATCAGCACCACCAGACCCAGCCCGAGCAGCAGCAGGGCCAGATCGACCAGGAAGGCTCGGCGCGGATCCCCCCGGGCCGGGACCCCGGCCCTCAGAACGGCAGGTTCCATCACGCGAAAGCCGTTGAAGCCACTCTCCCATCCTGCCCATGGGCTCCTGTTATCGATTTCTTTCCGCTGGCCATCCAGAGTTGTGGCCATGGCGTTGGTTCGATCGCTGCTTCGACCTCTGATGGCGGCCCTGCTGGGCCTGGGGTTGGTGCTTTTCTGGGGGGACGGACTTGGGGCAGCCGCCCCCCTTGCCGTGGCCAATGCCGCCGACCCCCTCGGTGGTCTGGTGGTGCTGGGCTATCACGAAATTGCCGAGGGCTCCAGCACCCTGGAGCGCGACTACGCCGTATCTCCGGCCAACTTCGCCGCCCAGATCGACTGGTTGGCGAGCCAGGGTTACCACTTCGCCTCGGTGCAGGAGGTGCTCCGGGCCCGATCCGGCGGCAGGCGGCTGCCGCCCCGCTCGGTGCTGCTCAGCTTCGACGACGGCTACCGCAGCTTCTACGACAATGCTTTTCCCGTGCTGAAGCGCCATCAGGCACCGGCTCTCCTGGGTCTGGTGGGCAGCTGGCTGGAGACCGCCTCACCGCTGGTGCAGTTCGGCGATGAACGCCAACCGCGACAGCGCTTTCTCAGCTGGGAACAGATCCGAATGATGGAGCGCAGCGGTCTGGTGGAGGCGGGCAGCCACACCTACGACCTCCACAAGGGCATCACCGCCAACCCCCAGAGCAACTCAGAACCGGCGGTCACCTCTCGCCTCTATCGCCCGGGCAAGGGCTACGAGAGCGAAGCCGACTATCGCCGCCGGCTCAAGGCCGATCTGGCCCACAACAGTGACCTGCTCCTGGCGCGTCTCGGCCACCGTCCCCGGGCGGTGGTCTGGCCCTACGGCCGCTACAACGCCACGGCCTCCTCCGTGGCCAGCGAACTGGGCATGCCGATCGGGCTCAGCCTCGATGACGGTGCCAACCGCGCCGCTGTGCCTCTCTCGGCCCTCAGACGGGTGCTGATGACCGCCGACATGGGCGGTGCCAGGGGGTTGGAGCGGGAATTGACCCAGCGCGATCACGACATCGGCGACACGGCCCGCTCCGTCAAGGCGATGCATGTCGACCTCGACAACATCTACGACCCCAATCCCGAGCAGATCGAGCGCAACCTCAAGCTTCTGCTGGAGCGCATCCGGGCGATGGGCATCAACACCGTCTACCTTCAGGCCTACGCCGACCCCGACGGCGACGGCGCTGCCAATTCGGTTTATTTCCCCAACCGGCATCTGCCGCTGCGGGCTGATCTGTTCAACCACGTGGCCTGGGAGATCCGCACCCGCACCCAGGTGCGTCGTCTCTACGCCTGGATGCCCGTGCTGGCCTTCGAGTTGCCCAAGGGGCACCCCGCCGCCACGGATCGGGTGGTGACCCAGCCCAGCCGCTCGGGCCATCTGGCCATGGGCTATCCGAGGCTGTCGCCGTTCTCGCCCCGGGCCATGGCCGTGGTCGACGACATCTACACCGACCTCTCCCGCCGTGCCACCTTCGATGGCGTCCTCTTTCACGACGATGTCACCTTGAGCGACTACGAGGACGCCAGCCCCATGGCCCTGCGCCAGTACCGCCGCTGGGGCCTCCCCGGTGACCTGGCGATGATCCGTGCCAGCGACGACCTGCTGGGCCGTTGGACCAACCGCAAGACCGATGCACTCGAACGGCTCACCCTGCACCTTGCGGACAAGGTGCGCGAGAACCAGGCCCAACTGCGCACGGCCCGCAACCTCTATGCCCAGGTGGTGCTCAATCCCCACGCTGAGTCCTGGTACAGCCAATCTCTCGATGATGCCATCCGTGATTACGACTTCACCGCGGTGATGGCCATGCCCTACATGGAGAAGGCCAGCGATCCCAAGGCCTTCCTGAGTCGGTTGGTGGATGAGGTGAAGCAGAAGCCCCATGGCCTCGAGCGGGTCCTGTTCGAGCTGCAGAGCACCGACTGGCACACCCGCACTGACATCCCCAGCCATGAACTGGCGGCCCAGGTGCAGGATCTCTACCGGCTGGGGGCCCGTCATGTGGGTTATTACCCCGACAACCTCTACCGCGGTACTCCCGATCCCTCTGTGCTGCGGCCGGTGTTCATGGCCCACTCCAGTGATCCCGTGCTGGCCCAGTTGCCGGCGCGCCGCTGAGGTTGACCTACACAATCGAAGCGATTCGCGACCTCGGTCTGTTCGTGGTCGACTACCCCCTGGCCATGGCGGGGTTGTGGATGGTTCTGGCCCTGGTGTTCGTACTGCGCACGGAGCGCAACGAGCGCTGGTTACGCCATCCCCCCCCGCCCCTGGCTACGCCGCCGGTGAGCGTGCTGATCCCCTGCTTCAACGAAGGCCCGAACCTGGCGGAGACCCTGCGCCACGCTCTGGCGATCGATTGGCCCGAGTGGGAGGTGATCGCCATCAACGACGGCAGCAGCGACGACACCGGCGCTCAGCTGGATGCCTGGGCCGCGGTGGACCGGCGCCTGCGGGTGGTGCATCTGGCCAGCAACCAGGGCAAGGCGATGGCCCTGCGCACCGGAGCCCTGCTGGCGCGCCATGAGCTGTTGGTGTGCATCGATGGCGATGCCCTGCTGGACCCCGACGCCGTGGCCTGGCTGGTGCGGCGGCTGCTCCAGGACCACCGCCTGGGGGCGGTGACGGGCAACCCCCGCATCCGCAACCGCACCACCCTGCTGGGGCGCGTGCAGGTGGGGGAGTTCTCCTCGATCATCGGTCTGATCAAACGGGCCCAGTCAAGTCTCGGCGGCCTGTTCACCCTCTCAGGCGTGATCGCCGCCTTCCGGCGTCAGGCCCTGCAGGAGGTCGGCTACTGGAACGTTGACATGCTCACCGAGGACATCGCCATCACCTGGGCCCTGCAGCGGGGGGGCTGGCGGGTGGCCTACGAACCCCATGCCCTGGTGTGGATCCTGATGCCGGAAACCCTTGCTGGGCTGGGGAAACAGCGGCTGCGCTGGGCCGAGGGGGGCGTGCAGGTGCTGTTGAGCAACCTGGATCTGCTGCTGCGGCCGCGCCAGTGGCGGCTGCTGCCCTTCCTGCTGGAGCCGTTGCTGAGCCTGCTCTGGGCCCACGCCATGGTGCTGGTGCTGTTGATCTGGGCTCTGTCGCTGCTCAAGGGCGGAGCCGGAGCCCTGGAGTTCCCGCTCCTGCCCAGGGCCGATGGTGCCTGGCTGGCCCTGGTCTGCCTGCTGCAGTTCAGCTTCAGCCTCTGGCTCGATCGCCCTTACGACCGGGATCTGGTCCGCAACGTCTACTGGATGATCTGGTACCCGCTGGTGTTCTGGTTGTTGACCCTGACCACCTCGGTGATGGCCCTGCCCATGGTGCTTAAGCGGGGCCGAGGCCGGCGGGCCCGCTGGGTCAGTCCCGATCGGGGCCAGCGGGCCTGAGCCTGGGTCCCGACTTGCCGATATCTGCACGGTTGTTTCCCACAGTGTTGATCGACACTCCGTTCCGGCTTCTCCCGTGCCAACCAGCCTCGCTCCGATCATCGATCTGCGTGCCGGGCAGCCCCCCCATCGGCAGTGGGCCGCGGAGATGGCCACCCTCGGCCTCTGGGGTGCCTGGGGTGTGCTGTTGGGGGGCCTCGCCGTGCCGGCGGGTCTGCTGACCCTGGCGGCCCTCTGGCGCCTGGGCCGCAGTTGGCGGAGCAGCGCTGCAACCGCTGCCGCCAGTGACAACCTCCCCCCGCTCCCTGCCGAGGTCAGGGGTCCCCTGCTCCAGAGCAGTACAGACGTGGGCCGCTCGGCCATGGCGGATCAGTTCGGCCTGCGGGAAGTGGATCTGTTCCGGGCCCAGCACACCTCCATCTGCCGCGTGCACCATGATGAGCTGGGTGGGATTCTTCGGATCGAATGCCTGAGCCACCCCGGTGCTCCGACTTCGGTCGTCCCCGATCTCCATGCGCATCCTGTTGGCTGAAGACGACGCCCGGTTGGCGGAGCCCCTGGTCGACTTCCTCGAGCACGACCGCCATACGGTGACCTGGCTCACCCAGGGCGACCAGGCCCTCGATCAATTGCTGGGGGGTGAGTACCAGCTGGCCCTGCTCGATTGGATGCTGCCGGGGCGCGATGGGCTGAGCATCGTTCGCGGGCTCAGGCAGCACAACAACACCACCTTGGTGATCATGATCACGGCCCGTGATGCCCTCGGCGATGTGGTCGATGGTCTTCAGGCCGGTGCCGACGACTACGTGGTCAAACCATTCCGCATGGCCGAGCTGGCCGCCCGCATTCGCTCGCTCGAGCGCCGCTCCGATCGGCCCTACCAGCCAAGCCGCCTGGTCTGGGGACCCCTGGAACTCGATCCGGCCGCAGCGGCGGCGTGGTGCCATGGACGCACGCTCACCCTCACCAGCAAGGAATGGCAGCTGCTGGAGTGGTTCCTCCGCCACCCCGGTCGGCTGTTCAGCCGCGGGCAGCTTCTGGATCAGTTGTGGTCGCTGGAGGTCGATTCGGGGGAAGACACGGTCAAGACCCACCTCAACAACCTGCGCCGCAAGTTGCGTTCCGCAGGTAGCCCCGATCCGATCGAAACCCTCCATGGTCTGGGCTACCGGTTGACACCGCCATCGGTGTGAGCAAACGCCCGCCAACCGCTCGGCCCGCCCGATCCCTGCGTCGTCAGCAGAACGAGTTGCTGTTGTTGTATCTGGGCAGCCTGGCGGCGGTGCTGTTGCTGTTCGCCGCCGTGGTGCGTGAGGGCTTCCAGGCCAGACAGCTGGCGGACGTGCGCAGCCACCTGAGCCTGATTGCAGAGGATTTCTCAGGCCTGCCCCTGCCTGAACCTGGAACGGAGCGTGATCTGCAGGACAGTCGCAAGGATTTCGCCACCGCCCGCCAGCAAGTTGAGTGGTTCGTGGCCGGTCGGCCCGGGGCCGTGGCCCGTCTGGGGGAAGTGCACACCCTCGGCCCCCTGCCCAGGAAGCTTGAGGGCCAACGCGTCACCTGGCAGGAGGGCTCTGACTGGATCGCCCTGGTGCGGCCCTCAGATCGAGCCCCTGGGGTCTGGATCCGGGTGAGCGAAGACCTTGAGCCCCTGGACAACAGGCTGCGCCAGCTCGATGTGACCCTGGCCGTCGCGATCACGATGGCCCTGGTACTCAGTGCGTTTTCGGCCCTGCTGCTCACCCGCCGGGCCGTCGCCCCCCTGGAGCGCAGTCTCCAGCGTCTGCGCCAATTCAGCCTCGATGCCTCCCATGAACTGCGGGGCCCCCTGGCGGCGCTGGCCGCCAACGCCGAGATGGGGTTGGTGGCGGTCGCGGAGGCGGCGCCAGGCCAGCAGCGACGTTTTGAGGCGATCGCCAGCGCCACGGCCCAGATGGAGCGACTGGTGGACGACCTGCTGCTGCTGGCCCGCCAGGATGAGGAGCGCCTCGAGGTGCCCCAGGCGGTGGACTTCTCGGCCCTGCTGGAGCAGCAGATCACCCTCTACCGCGATGGGCTCGAACTGAAGCATCAGGTGTTGAATCTGGATCTCACCCCGGGGCTGCAGGTGCTGGGTCAGGCGCCGCTGCTTCACCGGCTTGTGCGCAACCTGCTCGACAACGCCATGCGTTACACACCTGAAGGCGGCTTGGTGTCGGTGCGTTCCCACCGCCGCGGCTCTTGGGTGGTCCTCTCGGTGCAGGACAGCGGCATCGGCCTGAGCGAGGAGGACTTACCCCAGGTGTTCGATCGCTTCTGGCGGGCCCGCTCCGATCGTCCCGACGGTGGCTCCGGCCTCGGGCTGGCGATCGTCTCGCGCATCTGCTCCTCCCATGGTGGTGACATTCGGGTGACCAGCGAGCCCGCTCAGGGAAGCTGCTTCACGGTGGAGCTTCCCTCCAGCTCGTAGCGAGGGGAATGCCGGCGCCGTCGAGGGCCAGCAGCAGCCGGCGGCGCAGCTCCCGCCCGCAGAGCCATTGCTCTCCGGCGCGGGTGATCAGCAGCACGGACACCTCAATGCCCTGGGGGGCGAGATTGGTGACCCCACGGCACACGGGAGCCTTCAGCAGCCTGCCGGCCCAGGCGGGTTCATTGGCGAAGTCCGTGGCCGCCGCATCGATCACGGCCAGAGCCTGGTCGATGTCGGTCAGCTGGTGGGAGAGCACCAGCCGCACATCCTCTCCGGAACGGAACTTGGTGTGGTTGATCACCTGCTCGGAGCGGCTGTTCTGGATCACCACCACCCGCTGATCGGTGCAGCGCAGCTGGGTGCTGAGCACCCCCACATCCTCCACGTCTCCCTCCAGCCCGCCGATTTCGATCCAGTCGCCGATGGCGTAGCGATCCTCCAGCAGCACCGCCAGGCCGGCGACGAAATCCCGCAGCAACCCCTGGAACACAAAGGCAAGACCGCCCAGCAGGGCTCCACCGGCCACGGCGGCCGTTGTCGAGATCTCACGCACCCCAGGGATGTCGATCAGGATCAGCACCGCCACCACGGCGATGCAGCTCAGGTCGATCAGCCGGTGAGACACCCGCAGCAGGCTGCGATGGCGCTGGCTGCGGCGGGCCCGATGATCGGCCGGCACATGGCGGTTGTCGAGCCACTGGTGCAGCAGGAAATTGGCCAGAAGCCGCAGCACCGCCGCCAGCAGGCCCATGATCAGCACCTTGATCAGGGCGTCGAAGGGCTGCATCAGCAGGGTCAGCCCCAGAGTCACCTTGCCGGGGACGGCCATCACGCCGAGGCCCACCATCGCCATCAACAGGCCCAGCACCGCCACGAACAGCAAGCTGGAGAGCCCGGCGCTGAGCGCGACGAGGAGCTGACGCCAGCGGCTCAGGGGCGAGTTGACCTCCTCCTGCAGCCGGGAGGTGAGCCGGCGGCTTTTCGACAGCAGCCAGACCATCAGAGCCGTCAGCAGGCCGAGCAGCAGCTCCACCCCCAGGGTGGTCCGTTCCCGCAGTTGCAGAGCATCGAATTGCATCTGCTCGCGGGCGTGGCGCAGTCGCCGCTCCAGTAGCTGTCGCCAGTTCTGCGCGAGGGTGTCGGTGCTGACGCCGTTCAGCCGCGCATCGGCTTCGGTGACGGTGAGCAGCCGCAGCGGTTCGGGGTGACCCGGCAGTTGCGCGCTCAGCACATTCTGGCCGCCGGCATCGCGGCTGATCACGATGCTCAGGTCGCCGGGCTTGCCCAGTGGGCCCCAGTTCGCCCCCCGGCAGGCCCGGTCGGGGCCATGCAGCACCAGGGTCTCCAGCAGGTTTTCGCTCAGGGCCTCAGTGGGGCTGCAGAAGTTCGGGGCGGCATAGAGCAGGTTCAGGTTGCCCTCGATCACCCGGGCCCGCTGGGAGGCGTTCGGTCCGGCCCGCTGGTCACTCACCACCGGCGAGGCCACGGTGAGGGCAGGGATGCCCAGGATTTTGACGTTGGCGATGGCGTAGCTGCCGGCCTCGGTCGCCGCCTCCGAGGTTGCGTCGCCGCCCCCGGGGGGCAGGGCCGCCGAGGCGACCGGCAGCAGCAGGCTGAAGGTCAGGGCAAGAACGCCCAGCAGCCAGGCGCACCATCGCCGGCTCGCGGTGCTCAAGGGGCCGGGGCGAAGGCGCAGGTTCCGCTGGAGCTGCCGAGTTCGTTGTTCACCTGCTTGGTGATGGCGAGCGTCTTGCGATTGAGGCGAAATTCAATCTCATAGCTGACATCCCGGCTGATCTGTTTGGGATAGACGAAGAGAATCTGGCTGGGGGTATAGAGGGCACTGAGGGTTCTGCGTTCCCCACTGGTGTTGACGAATTCAACGCTCTTCCTGGCTTCCTGACTCAACATGTGCCAGCTCACCACCTTGCTGGGATCGGTGGGGGTGGGTTCGGCGAAGGTGCACTTCAGCCAGGGTGGTGCCGCCAGTGAAGGCAGGCTCAGGCCCTGGAGGAGGGCCAGGGTCGAGAGGCTGAGGCAGAGGACGGCAGCGGAGCTGGGTTTCATTGCGGTGATCGTGCCTTCCTTCCAACTCCGAGAGAGTACCGGGTTTCGATGCAACCCATTCCGGAACCATGCCGGTGATCGGTAACCGACGAAGATGGAGGACAACACGTTCATCCAACAGCGGCCCTGCTTTGTCCCACCGGCAGGGCGGATTAGCTTGATCTGACCCTCTCGCTGTCGGCTCCGATGCGTGCTCCACTTGCCGTTTGCGTCGCTGGCCTCCTGGCGATCAGCCTTCCGGCAGCGGGCGCCCTGGCCCAGGTGGCGGTCGAGAGCCGGAGGGTCACGTTCCCTGCTGGAGCCAGTTCCGCCCTGCTCAAGGGCCAGCTCAAGGGCGACCAGACCGTCGACTACAAACTGCGGGCCGGCGCCGGTCAGACCCTGACGGTGGAACTCAAGGGCTCCAATCTGCAGAACTACTTCAACGTCATGGCAGCGGGCACTGACAACGCCCTGTTCATCGGCAGCAGCTCCGGCAACCGCTACAGCGGGCCCCTGCCCAGCGATGGTGACGTCAGGGTGCGTGTGTACATGATGCGCCCGGCGGCGCGCCGCAACGAAACCAGCACCTACAGCCTGAAGGTGGGGATCGGCGGTGCTCCCCTCGCCCCCGTGCCCGCCTCCCGCGATGCCCTGATCCCCGGCACTCCCTATCACGCCTCAGCGGAGGTGCCCTGCGTCACGGGCAGCAGTGATAAGGCCACCCGCTGCAAGGCCTCCGTGATCCGCCGGGCCAACAACAGCGCCACGGTGGTGGTCACGATCCCCGGGGGCCAGAAGCGGCAGTTCCTGTTCGTGAAGGGCAAGGCCGTCGCTTCCGATCAGCCCGAGAAGCTCTCGGTGCAGCGGCGTGGTGATGTGTCGGTGCTGCTTCTTGGGGAGAACCTCGAGCGCTATGAGATTGTCGATGCCCTTGTGGTGGGTGGCTGAGGCGTCAGCCCTCGATGAGGGATGACGCCGTGAATCGCGCATTGGCTGGCCTGTCCGCCCTGCTCCTGTCGATGACGGGAGTGCCCTCTCGTTCCATCCCCCCGCCCCCACCCGACGACGTCCGGGTGGTGAAGTTGCTGGATGGGAACACGATCATCGTCACCCCCTACGGCGATCCGTTCACGGTGCGGCTGGCCTGCATCCATGCCCCGTCGCTCCATCAGGGCACCGCTGGCCGGGCCGCCCGGGCAGCCCTGGAGAGCCTGCTCCCACCCGGCGTTTGGGTGACGCTATCGACACGCAGCAAGGCCGCTGACGGAGTCGATTTGGCTGAGATCATTCCCGTTGGCGCCACCGTGCCGGTCAACCTGAGCCTGGTGCAGGCCGGCATGGCGGCGCCGGATCGCAAAGCCTCGAGCCCGTGCAATCAAGCGAGCTACAGAGAAGCGGAGCTGAGCGCCAGAACCAGGAGACTCGGACTCTGGGGACCATTGCAGGGCATCCGATCGATGGGGCACTGAACCAGTAGCGCTTCAAAGCCAGGGATGATCCTCGACCAAAGCCTCGCGCGCTGGCTGCTTCAGCGAGGTCTCCTACCGAAGGCGGCTGAAAGCCTGACGCAGCTGCCCGAGACCTGACAGCGGATCGACTCCCCATAGAATGATTCCGGTGGTGGAGGGATCGCCTGGGCGTCGAGAGTGTTCAGGCCCCCTGCCAGAATCAACGGCACAATTGATAACAGCCACACTCTCATGGTGCAGAGGGCTTTCTAGAACGGCGTCTGGCTGGCAGGGCGTTGTGGGGGATCACAGTCGCGATGAATAGGAAGCGATCATCAACAGTTGTGTCTCCGGCATCTACATGAAGGAGTCGCCGATAGCGAAGAGCAAGCTGTTGCAAAAGCTGCAATATTGACATTTTACTAGAATGAATGGGATGCTGCTGTTCATGCCAAATTCCCATCCTAGGATGGGTCCGCTGCATATCTTCTGCGAAAGCAGTGATTAAGTGCTGCAGCAAGCAGGTCTGCTCACATCATTCCAAGGGAGTTTTTAGTATGAAACACGGCAAACACATCTTGGCTGTTGCCGCTGCCGCTGCTGCGATCGGACTGTTTCTACCGCTCGCATCCCATGCCATTGATTCAGCGTATGCCAAGAAGCTTGAGAAGTCTGGCTGCACCCAGGTGACCGAAATGAAGGGGTGCGACATCAACAAAACGAAAGCAGAAAACGCCAAAGCCGGTTTCGGTACTGCTGGAACCGCGACTTCTCCCTACGCTGGCCAGTGGGTCGCCAGAAATGTCGATGGGCGAACGGTATCTACGATTCGCGTCGATGGTAAGAATAAGGTCATGGTGAATGGAAAATCTGTTTCCAGCAAACTCACTGACGGTGCCCTGATGTTCAAAGTTGGCTTCATCACCTACACAATTCAAGGCGATCCGCGCCTCACGAATGAGAATAGCTGGTTCGATTCCGACGCGCAAACGACAGGCCCGATCCGCCGCCAGTAATCCTGGGCTGATTCCAGGTTCAGCAGGGGCCGTGCTCCTGCTGTTCCCGCGTGATCACCCACGACTGCGATTCATTACATAGTGCGAATAGCCAGCACTCATGTTCTACGAGTCGACTCCAATCGGGACATCCTTTCAAAGTGGATCACTTCCGTTTGGCGCCAGCCCGCAAGGCTTCCAGATCAAAGCAGGCTATCAAGTGCAAGCGCGCATGCTGAAACGATCCACGCCACCGAGCGTCCAGTCGTGCTGTCGTGAGGCTCCACTGAAACAGGCATCAACTCTGAACGTGAAAGGATCACGAGAATGACCGAAACCAGCAACAGCGCTGCTGACGCCCGTGCGGAAATCTGAGGACGCCAACGCTGCAGGATATGTGCTCCCCACCGGCCTGCTCCAGCCAAGAGAACAAGCATCACCAACCAATACCACTACAATCACGCTGAGCCAGATGACAGGTCCATCGGCAAGGCGAAGAGTGCAAGTGCCCCGAGTCTGTTGCGACAGCTATAGGAGATTAAGACCGCTCCCAGCCACCAGATCACGAGTCCAATGGCCATCCAACCAGCAGATGCCATTGCATTCATTGTTCAGGCAAGCAGCCTGTTGAGCTGTGGGCATCCACATATCTCTGCACTGCAGGTGAAGTCACACACTTTGGGAAAGTGGCGAAGCTGAGGGATCAGAGCATCGACCTGGCAACAGCTTCCCGCTGAAATGATGAGTAGAGGCAACAGGAACTGCGGTGATGCCAGAGCCTGTGGTTGCTGTTGATTTCTTTTCAAGTTGAGGCCGTGATGCAGCGAGGAACGCATCAAGTGGCCGGCCTCGCTGCAGCCGAATAGGTCGTTCGGTGGGGATCCCTGCCGCCATCAATGGGTCGTGGAACCCTGCTCGCGGAAGTAACGACGAATGGCATCCTCGGCAACACCGACCTAGGCAGCCTTACAGGCAGATGTCTTACTGAAGTACTTCCCTGCCTTGTTGAAATTGACCCGGCAACCACCATCAAATTTCACCTGATGAATGCCCAAGAGGAGGGGGACAATCTCGGGTGGGTTTTCTGTGGCAGATCCGCTCCCCGGAGAGGCGCTGCCGCTTTTTGCGCCCTTCGAGTAGGGGGCTGTATCCCAGAAGACAAAGATCGACTGCTTTTCCAGCCGGTAAACCTGTCCGCGATTGGCCTCAAGCATCTCGCGCTTGGCAGGCTCACCTCGCTCATCAAAGTAGGCGTCCGGCGTGCTCTCATTGGGCTTGAGCTCGATCCTTCTACCGTTCTTGAGTTGGATGCTCACGAAGCCCTGTCGCTGCGAAAAGGTACAGAGCCCAGAGGAGGTGGCCTTGTCCTCACCTGCAGGAAAAACATCACAACGGGCATCGACGGTGTCGGCCAATGCTGGCGATGCGACGGCTAGAGCAGCAAAGCTCAGCAGGGAGGCGGCAAGAATCTGGAGTCGCTTCATAGTGAATGGCTTTAGGGACGCCAATTTACAATGGTGTCCCAGTTCGCTTCGCTCCGGTGTTGGTTTCAGGAATTGGACTAACCCCTTGGCGAGAGACAGTTTTATTGCTCCAAAGGAGATGCCCTTGACTAGGCAATGACTGACCAATAGGGATCTGATACAGCATCTAGCATCCAGACGAAGAAGACAGGGGCAATTGTTTTTTAACAGTTTTCATTGGGAGACTGCCGGCTTCTCATCTGGGGCGATCAGCCTGGTGTTCCCGCGCCGGTGTGGGTCGAGCTGGTATCCACAGCCAGAAGAGTCAACGCAGACGCACCAGAGAGCAATCGGCCCGTTGGTTGAAGATTGAAGGTTCAAATGAAGGTTCAAAGTTGATGGCGTAAGGCCGGGGTTGCATCGCCAGGGCATCAACCCCGCCCTTGGCGGCGTTCTCAACCTGATCGAGTCTCAGGCCCGCCGGGGCGGGCCAGGCAGCTGACCAACAGCCTGTGGAGCGGCCCAATCTGCTCGCAACCTGACGGATCGTTGGCCGAGAACCCTTGGTAGGGTTGCTGCCAAGCGCTCCAGAGTTCCGTGCGTCGTTTGCTGATCCTGCCCCTGCTGGCGATTCCGTTGGCCTCTCCGGCGGCCCTGGCCCAGGCCAGCTGCAAAGCCACCAAGGTGTTCAAGGGTGAGGCCCCTTCGGCGATCGTGCAGCAGGCCTTCGCCGAGCGCTTCGATCGACCGATCAAGGCGGTGGCCTGCAACGACGACGGCACCTGCACCCAGACCTGGGGCAAGAACTGCCAGTCCTGAGGCTTCCAGGGGCCCCGGTCCCCGATGGCGATCTGGGCCGTGGCTCGGCCTCCGCTCCCGCCGGCTCAGGCGGCGGGAGCAGTGGGTGCCGTGAGCAGGTTGATCGCCGAGAAGAACAGGGCCACGCCGAACAGGGTGCCGATCGCCCAGAGGCTGTCGCTCGGCCACTCGGCCACCAGCAGCCCGCCCAGCAAGGCCGTCACCACCCCATCGACGATCACCAGCCCCCGGGCCGCCCCGGCCCCGGAAGCGGCGCCCGCCAGCTCCATCACCCCCTCGAACACCAGCAGCAGGCCGGCCAGCAGGGTCAGGCTCACCTCGCTGTCGACCGGGTGGATCAGGATCCAGACACCGGTGGCCACGTAGAAGAGGCTGGAGAGTCCGCGGAACACCTTGCCGTTCAGCTCCGCCTCGCCGGTGAGCCGCAGCAACTGGGCCACCCCGGCCGCGATCGCCACCCCGCCGATGGCGATCGTCAGCGCCGTCGCCGAGACGAACGGCAGCACGATCGAGAGACCGGCGGCCAGCAACAGCAGCAGCGCCGTGATCCAGCGCAGGGTGGGATTCGAGGTCATTGCGCTGGTCAGAAGGCAGGCCGGATTCAGCCTAGGAGCCTTAACCGTGAAGGCTTTTGGTGACATTGGCCGCCCTGGCCTGCGACTTCGGACACACTGTGGTGACGCGTGACCAGGCGGAAGCGGTCGATGCTCGAGCTACTGCCGGCCCTCAACGACCACAACCTGCCGTGGCCCGACACCCTGCACCCGATCGTGGTCCACTTCGTGATCGCCTCGGCCCTGATGGTGGTCGTGTTCGATCTGATCGCCCTGGTGGCTCGGCGTCCGGAGCTGCTGGAGGTGAGTTTCTGGAACCTGCTGGTGTCCACCGCCACCATCTTCGTGGCGATCATCATTGGCCAGATCGAAGCCGGCCTGGCCAACCCCTACGGCGCCTCGCGGGAACTGCTCAACCAGCACACCACCCTGGGCTGGGCCCTGGCGGGAGTGCTCTCGGTGCTCACGGCCTGGCGCTACGTGATCCGGCTGCGGGATCCCAAGCATCTCCCCGTGGCCTTTCTCGGCGCGGGCGCCTTGCTCAGCGCCCTGGTGGTGGTGCAGGTGGTGCTGGGGGATCGACTGATCTGGGTCTACGGCCTGCACACGGTGCCGGTGGTGGATGCCCTGCGACGGGGGCTGGTCTGATGAGCCCTGAGCTGGCCCTTGGCCCCAACGGCCTGCCCTACGGCCTGCCGATCCATCCCAACCTGGTGCACCTGAGCATCGGTCTCTATGCCGTCGCCATCGGCTTCGACATCATCGGCGCCCTTTACCCCTTCGAGAAACGGCTGTTCCGTTTCCTGGCCCTGCCGGTCACCCGCGCAGGCTTCCACGATGTGGGCTGGTACAACCTGCTGGCCAGCGCCCTGTTCAGCTTCTTCACCGTGGCGAGCGGCTTCTACGAGATCTTGCTGGCGGAGCCCCTGGCCGGGGTCACCAGTGCCTTCGGACTCGGCAGCCAGGTGACGATGCTCTGGCACGGGGTGGGTGGTGTCGCCCTGCTGCTGCTGATCGCGCTGATGGCGATCTGGCGCGGCTTCCAGCGCTTCGCCTGGCGCAAGGACATGGGCCGCCAGGTGCAGTGGAGCTACCTGCTGGCCGGCCTGGGCATCGCCGTGCTGATGGGGTTGCACGGCACCCTCGGGGCCCAGCTGGCGGCGGAGTTCGGGGTGCACATCACGGCGGCCCAGTTGCTGGCCGCTGGCGCTGACCTGCGGGAGGCGTTGCCGTGATCCGCGCCCTGCTGCTCACCGTGTGGTTGGTGTTGCTGGTGCTGGCCAGCCTCTGGATGGGGGATCAGTCCTACCGCTGGTTCCCCGTGCAGGCCTCCAATGCGGCGCCCCTGGTGGATGGCCTGTTCAGCCTGGAGACCGCCATCGGCACCTTCGTGTTTCTCGGGGTGCTCTCGGTGCTGGTCTGGGTGCTGCTGTTCAACCGAGCCGAGAAGTACGACCAGGAGGACGGCCCCCCGCTGGAGGGCAACACCAGCCTGGAGATCGTCTGGACGGTGATTCCGCTGGTGGTCGTGATGGCGATCGCGGTGGTGAGCATCCGCGTGAACCGGCAGCTGGGGGTGCTGGGACCGATGGAACACGTGCACGGGGCGAGAGCTGCGGCTGGGGCTGGGTCTGGGGCGGTGATCGAGGCCGTGGCCCGTGGCCCCGCAGCCGCCGCAGGCCTTGCCCCCCTGAGGGTTGAGGTGATCGCCCGCCAGTGGTCGTGGGAGTTCCGCTATCCCGAGGCGCAGGTCTCCTCCACCGAGCTGCATCTGCCCTTGGATCAGCCCGTCACCTTCGAACTCACCTCCCCGGATGTGCTGCATGGCTTCTACGTACCGGCCTTTCGGCTCAAGCAGGACGTGGTGCCCGGCCGTGCGATTGATTTCTCACTCACCCCCACCCGCAGTGGCCGGTACCGGCTGAGGGATTCCCAGTTCAGCGGTGCCTGGTTCGCCGCCAACCAGGCCGATGTGGTGGTGGAGCCTCCCGAAGCCTTCGCCTCCTGGCTCGTGGCCGCCAACCAGCAGCCCCTGCAACCGGGACTGAGCCAGGCCGTCGTGGAGGCCGAGAGGCTCGCGCGTCAGCCGGCGGGGGGGATCCGCTGGGCCACGGTGCCCCCCGCTCCGCCGCCCCTGGTGAATGTTCCAGGCTCCTCCTCCCTCCCCCACGACGCCTGAGCGATGACCGTCCTCACCCCCGCTGCTCCCACACCGCCGTCTCCACCCGGTTGGCTGCGTTACTTCAGCTTCTGCACCGACGCCAAGGTGATCGGCATCCAGTACGTGGTGCTCTCCTTTGCCTTCTTCTTGATCGGGGGCTTCCTGGCGATGGTGATGCGGGGGGAACTGCTCACCCCGGCGGCCGATCTGGTGGATCGCACCGTGTACAACGGCCTCTACACGATGCACGGAACGATCATGTTGTTCCTGTTCACCTTTCCGGTGCTGAACGGGCTCAACAACCTCCTGATCCCCGTGATGATCGGCGCCCCGGACATGGCCTTCCCCCGGCTCAATGCGGTGGCCTTCTGGATGTTCCCGGTCTTCGGTCTGGTGTTGATCGCCAGCTTCTTCGTGCCCGGCGGGCCGGCGTCGGCGGGCTGGTGGTCCTATCCGCCGATCAGCGTGCAGAACCCCCTGGGCCATCTGATCAATGGCGAATCCCTCTGGATTCTGGCCGTGGCCCTCTCCGGCATCTCCTCGATCCTGGGGGCCCTCAACTTTGTGACCACGATCCTGCGCATGCGGGCCCCGGGCATGGGGTTCTTCCGGATGCCGATCTTCTGCTGGACCGCCCTGGCGGCCCAGACGATCCAGCTCATCGGCCTGCCGGCCCTCACCGGCGGCGCCGTGATGCTGCTGCTGGATCTCACCGTGGGCACCAGCTTCTACGACCCCGCCGGCGGCGGTGATCCGGTGCTCTATCAGCACTTCTTCTGGTTCTATTCCCACCCGGCGGTGTACGTGATCATCCTGCCGGTGTTCGGCATCTTCTCGGAGCTGTTCCCGGTGTATGCCCGCAAACCCCTGTTCGGCTATCCCTTCGTGGCCCTGGCCTCGTTCGCGATCGTGGTCCTGGGCCTGGTGGTTTGGGTGCACCACATGTTCCCGAGCGGCGTGAGCCAGTGGATGCGCGATCTGTTCATGGTCACCACCATGCTGATCGCCGTGCCCACAGGGGTGAAGGTGTTCGCCTGGCTGGCCACCCTCTGGGGGGGCAAACTGCAACTCACCACGCCGATGCTGTTTTGCCTGGGTGGGCTGATCAACTTTGTGTTTGCCGGCATCACCGGCATCATGCTGGCCACGGTGCCGATCGACATCCACGTCAACAACACCTACTTCGTGGTGGGCCATTTCCACTACGTGATCTACGGGGCGGCTGTGATGGGGATCTTTGCGGCGATCTACCACTGGTTCCCCAAGTTCACCGGCCGCAAAACCTACGAGGGACTGGGCCAGCTCCACTGCCTGCTCACCTTCGTGGGGGCCAACCTCAACTTTCTGCCCATGCACCCCCTGGGGCTGATGGGCATGCCCAGGCGGGTGTCCTCCTACGACCCGGAGTTCGCCTTCTGGAACGTGCTTGCCTCCCTCGGCGCCTTCCTGCTGGGGGTGTCGATCATTCCCTTCCTGCTCAACATGGTGAGCTCCTGGGTGCGGGGGGAGCGGGCCGGAGCCAACCCCTGGCGGGCGATCGGCCTGGAGTGGCTGCTGCCCTCGCCACCGCCCCTGGAGAACTTCGACGATCATGTCCCCACGGTGATCAGTGCGCCCTACGGCTACGGCACCGGCAAGCCCCTGGTGGAGCACCAGGCTGAAATCGAGCGGGACCTGGCACTTCTCGAGGTGCGCCCATGAGTTCCACTCCCGCTCCACCCGAAACCTCTGCCCCGCTCGGGGGTGCCCCATCCCCTGGCGGCCACGCGGCCCACGGCCATGGCAATCACACGCTCACGGGCTTCATCATCTTTCTGTGCTCCGAGAGCGTCATCTTTCTGGCCTTCTTCAGCGGCTACGCCGTCCTGAAGCTCTCGGCCAACGACTGGCTGCCGCCTGGGGTGGAGGGGCTGGAGTGGCGCACCCCCCTGGTGAACACCGTGGTGCTGGTGTCCAGTTCGTTCACGCTGGCATTGGCGGAGTGGTTCAAGGGCAAGGGCTCGCTCTGGGGCTTCCGCGCCCTCTGGCTGCTGTCGATGGCGATGGGGGTCTACTTCCTTGTGGGCCAGGCGTTGGAATGGCAATCCCTCGGCTTCGGCTTCACCTCCGGCACCTTCGGCGGCACCTTCTACCTGCTGACGGGATTCCATGGCCTGCACGTGGCCACGGGGGTGCTGCTGATGGCCCTGATGCTGGTGAGGTCGTTCATTCCCGGCAATTACGACGGCGGTGAGGAGGGAGTGGTGGCCACGTCACTGTTCTGGCACTTCGTCGATGTGATCTGGATCGCGCTGTTTCTGCTTCTCTACGTCTGGCGCTGAGGGAGTGATGCCGTGATCATCGACGACCACACCTACGACCTGATCGTGATCGGCACCGGTGCCGGCGGCGGCACCCTGGCGGGTGCTCTGGCCGAGAGCGGCAAGAGCGTGCTCGTGCTTGAGCGGGGCGGCGCCATGGCCCTGACCGATCAGAACCTGGGGGATGTCGATCTGATCCGCAACACCCGCTACCACCCCGGCGAACAGTGGTTCGGCACCGACGGTGATCCCTTCCCGCCCCAGATGATCTACGCCCTCGGGGGCAACACCAAGATCTGGGGTGGGGTGCTGGAGCGCCTACGGGAGCAGGACTTCGCCCCCCAGCGGCTGCTGGATGGCCCCAGCCCCGGCTGGGAGCTCAGCTACGCCGACCTCGCCCCCCACTACGACCGGGCGGAGCGGCTCTACCGGGTGCATGGGCGCCAGGGCGTCGACCCCACCGAGCCGCCGCGCACGGGGGATTACCTGCATCCGCCCCGGCCGCTTGAACCGATCCTGGAAACCCTGCGCACCGACCTGGCCCGCCTCGGCGTCACCGCCTACGAGCCGCCGATCAGCTGGTCGATGTCGGAGCTGGATCCCAGCGGTGACGCCGAGCGTTTCGGGGTGGATGGGGCCGTGGGCTCCCAGCGGGTGACCCTGCGAACGGGGGCCCGGGTGACGCGGCTGCACGTCAACCCCAGTGGCCGTGAGGTGAAGGGGGTGCAGGCGGAGATCGAGGGCCAGAACTGGCTGTTTAACGGCCATGTGGTGGTCCTGGCCGCCGGTGCCATCAACACCGCGGCCCTGTTGCTGCGCTCCCGCAACGACCAGCATCCCGATGGCCTGGCCAACGGGTCGGGTCAGGTGGGCCGCAATTTGATGAAGCCCCAGCTTTCCTCGATCCTGCAGTTGGCGGCCCGGCCCGATTCCGGCCGCTACGGCTGCGGTCTGGCCATCAACGACTACTACTGGGGCGACAAAAATGTGTCGGTGCCCCTGGGGCAGATCCGCAACGGTGGCGGCGTGCTCCAGGACCCCCTGTTCGCCGAATCGCCGCCCCTTCTCTCCTTGGTCACGCGGCTGTTGCCCAAGGCCCTGTTGGAGCAGCTGGCGGTGCGCACGGTGAGCTGGTGGGCCAGCAGCGGCGTGCGGCCCGATCCCGCCAACCGGGTGAGCCTGCGGGGCGAGGGCGTGCAGATCACCTACACCCCCAACAACCGGGAGGCCCATGACCGCCTCGTCTACCGCTGGCTGTCCACGATCAAGGCTCTCGAGGCCGACCCCGCCACCACGGTGGTACGGGCCTTTCCGCTCCATCCCCGCGGCGAGTCGCCGCTGGCGGTGCTGGGCTTCGCCTGCGGCACCGCCCGCATGGGCCTTGATCCCACCACCTCCGTGGTGGATCTGCACGGCAGGAGCCATCAACTGACGAACCTCTACGTGGCCGATGCCAGCGTGTTCCCGAACTGCTCCAGTGTGGGCCCGGGGCTCACCGTGATCGCCCTGGCCCTGCGGCTGGCGGAGCACCTCAAACGGGTGCTCTGAGCGCTTGAGTCGCTCAGGCCTTGAGTCGCTCAAGGCTTGAGGCGACCCAGCAGACGCAGCAGCCGGCGGCGGTTGAAGCGCTGCACCAGCAGGCAGGGCAGGTTGAAGAGGGCGGCGAAGACCAGATTGACGCCCACGGCCCAGGGCGGGCACCACAGGGCCGTGACCAGGGCAAAGGGCAGCAGGGCCAGATGCACCAGCTCGGCCCGGCGGGTTTCGGCCAAGAAGCGCTCCAGCTGGATCTGCTGCTCCGCCATGGTTCCAGGGCCCTCGCCCCCGCTGAGGGAGCGTTTGCTCCGACCGCCCGGGAAGAAGGCGCCGGCCTCAGGCAGGTGATCCTTCCAGCGGCGGATCCCCAGCACGCGCTGGCACCACTGGGGGTCGTCGACCCAGGGCAGGGGTCCGTCGAGTGCCGTGAAGCCGGCCAGCCAGTGCGGGTCGAGGCGCTGGGCGCCATAGCCGATCAGCAGCGACCAGGCCAGCCAGCCCAGGGCGCAGCTGGTGGCGATCGCCCCATCCGAGAGCTCCAGCGCCGGCAGCTCGATGATTGATCCCACCATGACCTGCCCTCAGCGCTGCTCCATGTGGGTGTCCACCCGGCGGCCCTTCCATTCGATCCGGCCCCGCTTGAGGTTGAGGATCGCCTGCACGAACACGACCAGAAAGAACAGCACCGGCAGGGGGAACAGCAGTCCTGCCAGGCCAAAGTTGCCCACCGGGCGCACCAGCAGCGTGAGCTGCAGGGCAAAGGCGAGATAGAGCAGGGCGCTGGCGGCAAGCGGTGGGTTTCCCAGCACCGGCAGGCCCAGCAGGCTGGCCGGCAGACACCAGGCCGCCCAGAACAGGGCCGAAAGCCACAGCACCACCGCCAGCATCCGCAGCCAGGACACCTCCCCGGCCGCGGCGGCGAAGTTCTTGTCGAAGCCGTGGATCAGGTCCCTGAGCCCCCCCGGGTACATGCGGTAGTTCAGCTGCTGCCAGCCGATGAAGGCGCTGGTGGGGAGCCCCGCCGCCTGGTAGGCGTGGGCCATGAACCAGTCCTCCACCACATGGCCAGCCACAGCCGCATGGCCCCCGGCCCGGTCGTAGTCGCCGCGGCTGGTGGCCATCGCCGGGCCAAAGGCCACCCCGCCCCCACGACCCAGCCTGACCGCCATCACCCCAAGCAGGTTGAACAGGATCGAGAGGTGCTCGTAGGCCCGTTCGGTGCGGTGATACGGCTGCACCGACACCAGACCGCCGCTCTGCTGCACCGTGGCCACCAGACGCCGCAGCAACTCCGGCTCGGGCTCGGTGTCGGCGTCGAGAAACACCAGAAGCTCGCCGGAGGCCTGCTGCACGCCCGTGTGCAGGGCCCAGTTCTTGCCGGTCCAGCCTTGGGGCAGGTCCGGGGTCTTGACCACGCTGGCCCCGGCTGTGCGGGCGATAGCGGCGGTGCCGTCGCTGGATTGGTCGTCGATGACCAGGATTTCGCAGGGCTTCAGGCTCTGCCGGCTCAGGGCCTCCAGCAGGTGAGACAGGGTGCGCTCCTCATCGCGAGCGGGGATCAGCACCGAGAGCCTGGGGGTGCCCTGAACCGGAAGGTCCGGCAGGCCGGGAGGGCGCGCCATCAACGCCCAGCCGATCAGCCAGCGCACCAGCAGGGAGATGCCCATCGGATCGAGTCCCCATTGGGCGCCCGCCTGCATCGTCTTCCCCTGTTCGAGCTGGTCTCTGCAACCTAAAGAGGTTGGGGAATCTTCAGGCTTTTTGCTGGATCAGCCAGAGCTCGTCGCCATCCACCCACAGCAGCAGCAGGGTTGTTCCGTAGCTGATCGAGAGGCCGTGGGGTTGGCTGAGACCCTGCCGGCGCACGGCGGCCAGGGGCAGGCTGCGCACCTCCACCCCTTCGGGTAGATCCGTCAAGGCGGCCGGGCGTGGCGCCAGGGTTTGCCCCTGTTTCCAGAGCAGCAGGAAGGGTTTCTCGCCGCCAGCGGTCAGCTTGAGATGGCGACGGGCGATGGCTTCGGCGGCTTTGTCAGAGCCAGGGGAGTCGGCCGTGCCGTCAGATCGGTTGCCGAGGGCTGCGGCGAGCTTGAAGGCCAGCAGCGGATCGCTGGGTAGTCCCTCCAGGGAAGCCCGCTCAGCCGGCACCAGCTCCCCCAGGCGCAGGGGTGGTGGCGCCGTGGGCGCAACGGCTCCGTTGGGTGAGTTGGGGGAAGCGACCCTGGCTCCGCCACTCGCGGGCTTGCTGCCTGGGGGCATCAGGCCCCGACCGGTGAAGGCCAGGTCGGGGGGCGGTGGCGGCAGGGTGCTGTCCAGGGGAAGGGGGACCAGGCTCAGGTTCGGAGCTTGACCCTGGCCCTGGCCCGTCAGTGCCCCCGACACAGTGCTGGCCCGGCGGCTGAAGCGCAGCAGTTCGGGGGTGTCGTCGCCGCTGGTGAGCGCCGCCGGGGCCGGGCGCCTGGACTCGACCAGGCTGGCCCCCGCCAGCCACAGGGCATGGAGCGCCACGGCGACACCCACGGGCAGGGCCAGGGCGCGCCAGGGCAAGGGCCAGCCCGTCATCAGCGCCGTTGGGAGTTTGGCCGCCCTGAGCCGAGCGGCCAACAAACCTGGAGCGGAGCGTTCAGGATTGGGCCGGGGATCCGGGAAGTTGAACTTCAAAGGGAAGGACACCGAGTTCGAGCATGGGAAGAACGGACTGCACCACGCCCCAGGGGGTGGCGGGGTCAGGGATCAGCCGGATCCGGGCCTGTGGGTTGATCCGACCAGAATCCCGCAACACCTGGGGCAGCTGTTGGGGGGTGATCGGGCGGTTCCAGAGCCGCAGGCCGCCGTCGGCGGCCAGGTGCAGCGCCACCACTCCCCTGTGGGCGGGCCGCTGGGCGAGGAGCTGGGGCACCACCAGGAACCCCACCGCCAACAGGGCCAGGGCGGAGGAGAGGGCCCCGTAGGCGAGGCCATCGAGGCTCCCGGCAGCGCCGGTGGCGGGTTTCATCGAGGGGCTGAATGGGCTCATCGCGGGTTCTGGGCGAGCTCCAGCAGCACCGGCTGGCGGCTTTGCCGGCGCAGCCAGGCCAGGGAGCGGCTCACCTCGCCTGTGGCCAGGGCCGAGGAGGCCAGGAAGCGCACCGTTCCCCCCGGGGGTGCGGCGTTCAACTGGGACACCAGGGCCACAGTCTGGATGGGAGATCCATTGAGGAACCAGCGGCCGGCCCCTGAGCGCACCACCACCCAGGGGGGACGGCTCTCCTGCGCTGGAGGCAGGTTCACCCGGGGTTCGTTCACCTGCAGCAGCTCCGGCACGGTCGCCACAGCCGTCAGCAGCACCAGGGTGAGGCCGGTGAGGGCAAACAGTGGCGGCGTCATGGCTGAGCCTCCAGGGCGAGGCGCAAGCCCGCAGTTTCGAGCTGTTGCCGCTGCCGCAGGCGCAGGCCCCGGTTCGTGCGCAGCACCACGGTGGCGATCAAGGCCACCACCAGACCGAGCAGGGTGCTCACCAGCACCTGGGAATAGCTGGTCAGGCTGGCGCCGCCGCTGGGCAGCACCAGCTGGGGGCCCAGGTCCGCCAGGGCGCGGATCAGCCCGGCGACGGTACCGATCAGGCCCAGCAGGGGGCCGATCACGGCGGCGGCTTCCAGCACGGCCTCGCCACTGGCTCCCTGGCGTTCCAGTTGCCGCAGCAGCAGCTCCTGACGCAACGTCGCTTGCCCAACGACCGAACAGCCCTGGAGGGCCTCCGCCAGCAGCCGTTCGCCCCGGGAGGCGCCGAGGCCCTGGGCCCGCCAGTAGCGGGCCCGATCGACGCCGATGGCCACGACCACGACCGATAACAACAGCAGTGGCAGTACCGCCGGACCACCGTGCTGAAGTGCGGTGAGGCCCATCGCTGACGACTCCTTGCGGGACCGGAATCGCTGAAATGTACGGCTCCGCAAGGCCTGAAGGTGGTGTCTGCCGGACTTGACAACTGGACTTGGCCCGAATCGGAGGGCTCCCTTAGGGTGCGCTCACCTGCCACGACCATTCGATGGGCGCCGTCTTCGCTGACAACAGCCTGAGCATCGGCCACACCCCCCTGGTGCAGCTCAATCGCGTCGTTGGTGACGCCCAGGCGCGGGTTCTGGCCAAGATCGAAGGCCGCAACCCCGCCTATTCGGTCAAGTGCCGGATCGGGGCGGCGATGATCTGGCAGGCGGAGCGAGATGGCTTGCTGGGTCCCGGAAAGGAACTGATCGAGCCCACCAGCGGTAACACCGGCATTGCCCTGGCCTTCGTGGCGGCCTCCCGCGGCATCCGGCTCACCTTGACGATGCCGGAGACGATGAGCCTCGAACGGCGCAAGCTGCTCACCGCCTACGGGGCCCACCTGGAACTCACCGAAGGCCGCCTGGGCATGAGCGGTGCGGTCTCCCGGGCCCAGGCCATCGCCGCCTCCGATCCCGATCGCTACGTGCTGCTGCAGCAGTTCGCCAATCCCGCCAACCCCCAGGTGCACCACGACACCACCGGCCCCGAGATCTGGGAGCAGACCGATGGCGTCGTCGACGTGTTTGTCTCGGGGGTGGGCACCGGCGGCACCATCACCGGTGTCAGCCGCTACATCAAGCAGACCCTGGGCAAGCCCCTGGTGTCCGTGGCTGTCGAGCCGGTCAACAGCCCGGTGATCAGCCAGACCAAGGCGGGTGAGCCGATCAAGCCCGGTCCCCACAAGATCCAGGGCATCGGAGCCGGTTTCGTGCCGGACAACCTCGATCTCGATCTGGTGGACCGGATCGAGCAGGTGAACGACGAGGACGCCGTGGCCATGGCCCGGCGCCTCGCCCGTGAGGAGGGCATCCTGGCGGGCATCTCCTGCGGCGCGGCCACGGTGGCGGCGGTGCGCCTGGCCAGCGAACCCGCCTACGCCGGCAAGACGATCGTGGTGGTGCTGCCGGATTCCGGCGAACGCTATCTCTCCTCGGTGCTGTTCGAAGGGGTGTTCAACGAGAAGGGCCTGGCGGCCGTCTGAAGCCCGTGGTGCTGCCCTTCTCCGATCCCTCCCCCCCAGGCGGGGAGCCTGGCGATGCCCCGGCTCCCGAGCGCTTGAACCTCTCGATTCCCTTGGCGGAGGCGGGTCCCCTGGTGCCCTTGGCGGCGGCTCCGGACGTTCCCTCCGAGCCCCCAGCGGCGGGCCCCGCCCCAGCCCCTGGGGCGGGGCTGCCCTACCCGTTGGTGCGGGAGATCCTGCGTCAGATCAGCGCGCTCCAGCTGAGCTCCCTGCGTGATGTTGTGCCGGTGCTGCAGGTGCTGGCGCTGGCGGTGGTGGCGGTGCTGGTGCTGCGAATCACCGGGGCCACCCTTTCGGCCATCGATGAGATCCCCCTGGTGGGGGGACTGCTTGAGCTGGTGGGGGTGGTGAGTGTGCTGGCGTTCCTGGCTCGCCATGCCCTGCGCCAGCGCAACCGGGCTGAGTTGCTGGTGCGGATCCGCAAGTTGCGCAAGCAGTTGCTCGGTTGAGCCGCCGCATCCAGCCCCCTGGGCGTACCGCGCTGGGGGTCGATGGGCAGGGCTGCCAGGCCCCCGCAGCCCACGGGACGAGCTAGCTCAGCAGGGCCCCCTCCAGTTGGGCCCCCTCCAGCTGGGCACCACCCAGCTGGGTATCGCGCAGATCGCAACCCCTGAGGTCGGACTCGCGCAGGTCGGCATCGCGCAGGTTGGAGCCATAGAGGCACGCCCCCTGGAACACCGCGGCCCGCAGCTGAGCCCCCTCCAGGCTGGCGAAGCTGAGATCAGCGCCGCGGAAATCCGCTCCCCCCAGGTCGGTGTGCTGATCGAGGCCCGAGCGGAAATCGGCCTCCACCAGGCGGCTGTCGCGCCAGCGGCTGCCGGCCGCCACCACCCCCCGCAGGCAGCAACGGTGCAGCAGGGCCCGCTCGAAGTCGGCCCCCTGCAGGCGGGAGCCGGAAAGGTCGGCTTCGTGCCATGAGGAGCACGCTGCCCGCAGGTTCGAGAGGTCGGCGCCCCAGATCAGGGCCTGCTGGAAGCTGGCGCCACAGACGTTCGCGCCACTGAGGTTGGTGTGGCCGAAGCGGGATTCCTTGAAGCAGCCACCACTGAGATCGCATTGGGAAAGATCCAGCTCACCGCCATCAACGTCGTTCAGCTGCAGGCCCGGGAAGGCCCGTTGCCCGGCCGCGAGGGCTTCGCGCAGCGCTTCGATCGTGGAGGGTGTCATCTAGATCGAAGCGGCCAGGGCCTTGATCTTCTGGCGGCGGGAGGCCAGCAGCAGTTTCTCGGCCTGTTGCATCAGTTTGAACACCCCCTTGTCGATCACTTCGTAATACACCAGGCTTCCTTCGGGCCGGCGGCGCACCACCCCGGCGATGGTGAGCAGCTTCAGGTGCTTGGAGACCAGCGCCTGGCTGAGTCCCGTGCGTTCCACGACGGCGGTGACGTTGATCGCGCCACCGCGCAGGGCCTCGAGCACCGCCAGCCGGTTCGGCTCGGAGAACACCTTGAAGTAGTCGGCGAGCGCCTCCATGGTGCGGGTCGGTGAGGGGGCGGGGTGGTGGGCGCCATCCGGCTGGCGAGGCGACCCGTGGAGCCCGAATCTAAGCCGAGGGCTCTGCATGCGGCTGAGCTGTGACGGGGGTGCGGTATCACGTTGTCGGCATGGGCTCCTGGCACGGAAGGACCACTGCCGCCAGGGTGCTCGGGTGTTCCAGCCAGAGCGACCAGGCCGGATCTGTGAATCCACAATCGCTCCAGCACCCTGAGCCAGTAGTATCACGATGTTGTTATGTCGTTGATTGATGGTCGCTGCACTGCTGGCGCCCCGGGCGCCGGATCGTCCCTTGCAGGCCTTCCGCTGGCCCCGGCTGTGGTCCGAGCGCCGCCCACTGCTGGAGCGTCAGCACGATCGCCTCGAAGCCCAGCTCGAGCGTCTGATCGAGCGGCACTGCGACGGTCGCGTCGAGCTCGATCCAGCCGAAGCAAGCCAGGAGTGGTGCGAAGGCACCCTGCTGCTGCGTCGGCTGAGCCAGCACCTCCGGCTTGAGGAGCGCTGGTTGGTTCAAGCCAGTGCCTTTTGCGGCGGTCACCGCGCCAGTCACCGCCAGGCGGCCGAGCGGGCGGTCGAGGCCTTTCGCGTCGGAGGACACCTGCGCCTGGCGCGGCTGCAGTGGCTGATGGACATCCAGGAGTGGTTCGATCACCACCGCCTGGGGGCTGATGCCATCGCCTACGCCCGTGCCGATCGGAACAGCGTGGAGATCGGCAGCGATCAGTCAGCCAGCGACTGAAGCTCAAGCATTCCGTCTGCCAGCCCATTCCCCATCCACTCCAATCCCGAGCGCCATGACCACCTCCGCTCCCCACCTGCGCGAAGACCTGCTCACTCCGCGCTTCTACACCACCGAGATCGAGAAGGCGGCTCGCACCGATGTGGAGCTCCAGAGGCCGGCCTTCGAGGCGATGCTCGCCGAGATGGAGGCCGACTACAACCGCGATCACTTCGATCGTCGTGTGCCCCTCGACCGCCTGCGCGACCTCTCTCCCGAGGAGAAGGACGCCTACGAGAGCTACCTGGTGCGCTCCTGTGTGTCGGAGTTCTCAGGCTTTCTGCTGTTCAAGGAGCTCTCCCGTCGGCTCTTTCAGGAGGGACGTGCCGAGCTGGGCCGCCTGTTCCAGCTGATGGCCCGCGATGAGGCCCGCCACGCCGGTTTCCTCAACCGTGCCCTGGTGGCCGAGGGCATCCAGCTGGATCTGCCGAGCCTCAGCACCCGCCGACCGATCACCTGGTTCCCTCTCAACTGGGTGCTGTATTCCGTCTTCCTCTCGGAGAAGATCGGCTATTGGCGCTACATCCTGATCGATCGCCACCTCAAGGCCCACCCCGGTCACCACATCGCCCCCCTGTTCGATTTCTTCGAGCCCTGGTGCCAGGACGAAAACCGCCATGGCGACATCTTCAACATGCTGATCCGCTGCTGGCCCAGCCTGCGACAGGGCCTCAGGGGCAAGTTGCTCAGCCGATTCTTCCTGTGGTCGGTGTTTCTCACCCACAGCCTCACCGTGGCCGAGCGGCACGATTTCTATGAACTGCTGGGCATGGATGCCAGCCGCTTCGATGCCGAGGTGATGCGGCAGACCAACCGCACCGCCCGCCGGGCCTTTCCCTGGGTGTTCAACCTGGATTCAAGCGACTACTTCCAGCTCCGCGACCAGATCGTGGCGACGTTTCTGGAGATCAAGGCGGCCAGGCAGCAGCCGGCAAGCCTGCTGAAGCCCTTGCAGCAGCTGGGCCGCAGGGTGCAATTTGCTGGCCTGCTGGCCCGGCAGTTTCTCCAGCCGATGGTGATCGCGGAGGCCGCATGAGTGTCGGCTTTGCGCCCATGAGGATCCAGCCGGTGGTGCCTGAGCGTCTGCGCACCAGCTGGGCCACGGTGGGCTTCATGCTGGTGCTTCATCTGCTGGCCCTGGTGGCGCTGTTGCCGCGCTTCTGGAGCCCGCTGGCGCTGGTTGTGTTGCTGGTGCTCTATTGGCTGACCGCCTGCATCGGGGTGACCCTCGGTTATCACCGGATGCTCGCCCACCGCTCCTTTCGGGTGTCGCCGTGGTTGGAGGCACTGATCGTCACCTGCGGCACCTTGAGTTGCCAGCATGGTCCGATTGCATGGGCGGGTCTGCACCGCCACCACCACCTCCACTCCGATGATCCGGCCGACCACCACAACAGCCATCTGGGCTTCTGGTGGAGCCACTTCGGCTGGATGCTCAAGGAGGTGCCGGCCAAGGCCCATGTAGCGCGGCTCACCCCCGATCTCCAGCCCAACCGCTACTACCGCTGGCTTGATCGGAACTTCCTTCTGCTGCAGATCCCCTTGGCCGCCTTCCTGTGGTGGCTGGGCTCGGTCACGGGCGCCGGTGGGCTGGCCCTGGTGCTCTGGGGCATTCCCCTGCGACTGATGATCGTCTACCACTTCACCTGGATGGTGAATTCGGCCACCCACCGCTGGGGGTACGTCAGTTACCCGAGCGGTGATAACTCCCGCAACAACTGGTGGGTGGCCCTGGTCACCTTCGGCGAGGGTTGGCATAACAACCACCATGCCTACCCCAGCAGCGCGCGCATGGGATTTCGTTGGTGGGAGCTGGATCCCACCTGGTGGCACATTGCCGCCCTGCGTCGCCTTGGCCTGGCACGCCACATCCGTTTGGCCCCCATGCTTCAGCCGTCGTTTCATCGCCCGCTTTCACCATGACCGAGTTCCATGGGGCTGCGTTGAGCGCCGGCACCCCCCGTGTGTTCATCGGCTATGACCCCCGAGAACGGGTGGCGGTGAACGTTCTTGCGGACTCGATTCAGGAGTCGTCATCGGTGCCGGTGCTGATCGGCCAGGTGCGCCAGGAGCAACTCCTGGGGGTGTACGAGCGGCCCCACCACAGCAAACAGAGCACGGCCTTTTCGTTCAGCCGCTTTCTTGTTCCCTGGTTGAACGGCTTTCAGGGTTGGGCGTTGTTCATCGATGCGGACATGCTTTGCCTGGGCGACGTAGCCGAGTTATGGGCACTGCGGGACGAGCGCTTCGCTGTTCAGGTGGTGAAGCATCAGCATGTCTGCGATGAGGGTGTCAAGTTTCAGGGCATGCCACAGACCCCCTACGCGCGCAAGAACTGGTCGTCGGTGATGTTGTTCAACTGCTCCCGTTGCACCGCCCTCACCCCAGACTTCGTCAACACCGCAACGGGGCTGGAGCTCCACCAGTTTCGCTGGCTGGCCGATGAGGCCATCGGCGAGCTGCCGCCCGAGTGGAACGTGCTCGTCGGGGTTCAGCCCTTGCCGCAGACGCCCAAGGTGCTCCATTACACCCTCGGCGGTCCCTGGTTCGACGATTGCCTCGAGATGGCCGAATCCGGCCGTTGGAATGACGCCCGCTCGGCGATGAACGATCCCATCGCAACCCAGCCGCGGCTGCCCAACCCAAGCCCCTCGAAACCTTGAACTCCAGCCGCGCGCTCGTCTCCTCCCCTTGGAACCCGGCGCCAGAACTTGACTCCCAAGCCCCTCTGCTGATAGGTGCGCATGTCGAACGCCTCGTCATCCTTGCCGCTCAAAGCAGCAGGAAACCGGCCTGATGTCACCCGTGCTTCCTACTTGGACGCCTACAGCCGCATCAACGCTGTGGTGATTGTGGGTGAGGCCCTGGCCTACCGCCATTTCCGGCTGCTTGCCAAAGCCATCCCGACTGACGGTCCCCTGCTCGAGGGTTTGGCGGCGATGGAACTGAGCCATTCCCGCGACTTCCTGGGCTGCGGCGCCAACCTGGGAGTCAAGCCAGATACGGCCTTTGCCCGAGAGCTGTTCGAGCCCCTGCACGCGCTGTTCCAGCAGGCCCGCCAACGGGCGGATCTGGTGGGCATGGTCGTGATCCAATGCCTGATCGTTGAGTGCTTCGCGGTAGCGGCCTACCGTCAGTACCTGCCCGTGGCCGATCCCTACGCCGCGCCGATCACCGAGCGGGTGATGGCCGATGAGGATGAGCACCTTGACTATGGCGAGACCTGGCTGCGTCCCCGTTTGGCGACCGTTTCCGGCGCAGTCGCTGCTTGGTGCCTTCAGGCCCTGCCGATTGTGTTCGGGATGCTGGCGCCCCTGCGTGGGGACCTGATCAGCCTGGGCATGGATCCGTCGGAGCTGACGGCGGAGTTCTCTGTTCTCCTTCAGGGGGCCATGGAGCGCATCGGTTTCAGCGTCACCCAGTCCCGGCAAGTGCTGGCCCAGGCCGCCAGCCGTCTCCTGGCTGCGTCGTCCCAGCAGCTCGCAACCGAGCGGGCGTGATCAACGGAGTGCGATCCGTTTCAGGGGGGTTGGGGTGGATCGGTTTCAGAAGGCCCCAGCCCGGACCAGTGCCGGCACTGGCGGCCGCCATACCCAGGCCCAGTTCAAGCAGAGAGCTGTAGGGCTGCTGGATGGCCTGCAAGGCTGAGACCGCTGGACGTCATTCCTGCGGGGGCTTCGGACGGGGAGTGGTCAGACGAAGGCAGCACGGTCCAGGCGGGCCTCAGGAGCGGCCGGAGGCAGATGGCTGGCCCAGCCTTCCAGCTGATCGGCTGTGGTGACCATCGTCTGCTCGATGCCCCCGAAGCGCAGTTGCAACCAGGTGATCACGCCAGCATCGTCGCAGGCGACCCCCTCCTGCAACGGCTCACCACTCTCCAGGCCGGCGTTGGCGATGGCGATGGGTTTGAGGTACCAGAGCTGGCTGAGCCCCGGGTGTTCGCCTCGCTCCTTGAACAGTTCCAGTAGCTGACCATCGCCGCTCAGCTGGCCCAGGGGTGCCAGCAGCAGATGGAGTTCCTGGAAGCCGAGCGGGGCAGGGGCAAAGGGTAGGGAAACCATGGGGGATGACGTTGCGCCGTTTGGCAACGTCGTAACTGTGACACAACGATAGTGTTATAGCGTTGGCTTGGATGAGTTGGCAGGACTCCTCCTTCACCTATCGGCACGGTTCGCCATGACAACCAGCATCCCCGAAGCGATCTCCAGCCATGCCCATGGCGCTGAGGCCGTTGTGCGCAAGGGTTTCGGCCCCCGGGTGCGCAAGCTCCACGCGCGCATCGGCGCCGCCCACCGCAAGACGGAAAGCATGGTCTTCTCCCGAGCGCTGCTGGAGGGCCAGGTGTCGCCGCTTCAGCTGGCGGCGCTGATCCGCACCCTGGCCCCTGCCTATGCCCTGATCGAGGAGCGGGGCCCTGATCTGGCCTGCGCCCTTGGGGCCACCGATCTGCCCTGGACGGCGCTGCGCCGCTCCGCGGCCCTGGCGGCCGACCAGAAAGCCCTGGCCTCCCTTCCCGCCACCCCCGCCTCGGCCGCCGCCCGCGGCTGGCTGGAGCGGCTCGCCACCTTGGCCCAGGAGGCCCCCCATCGCTTCTTGGCCCACGTGTATGTGCGTTACGGCGGCGATCTCTCCGGCGGCCAGCAGCTGGCGGAGCAGGCCAATGGAATCCTGACGGCCCATGACCTGAAGTCTCTGCAGTTCTGGCGCTTCGAGCAGCCCGTGGCTGATCTCAAGGTCGCCTTCCACGACGCCTATGAGCAGTTGGAGCTCAGTGAGGCCGAGGAGGAGGAACTGCTCGAGGAGGCCGAGACCGCCTTCCTGGCCACCCAGGCCCTGCTGGCAGAACTGGCGGAATTGTCGGAACTGGAGCCCGCGCTGGTCGGCTGAGCCCGCCACCGTTGCGGTTCCTGTCCCATCCCCCCTCTTTCAGCCCCACTCCGTCCGTTTCCCATGGCCACCACGCTCACCGCCGCCCCTGTCACCGCCCCCAGCACCTCCTCAGGGACCACCCCCCTGGATCTGCTGCTCAAGTACGACCGGCCCGTGCCGCGCTACACCAGCTACCCCACCGCCGCCGCCTTCATAGCGGAGGTGGGCTCCGGCGATCTGACGGCCCAGCTGGCTCAGCCCAGCTCCGATCCCCTCTCGCTCTACGTGCACGTGCCCTTCTGCCGGCACGCCTGCTGGTACTGCGGCTGCAACCGGATCACCACCCAACTGGGTTCCAAGGTGGTGGGGCCCTATCTGGCGGCCCTGGCGAAGGAGCTGGAGCTGATCGCCACGGCCATGCCCCAGCGCCGGCGCCTGGCCCAGCTCCACTGGGGCGGCGGCACCCCCAACTACCTCACCGCTGAGGAGCAGACCATCCTCTGGGATCTGATCGCCAGGCACTTCGATCTGGACGATGACCTGGAGGCCTCGATTGAGGTCAACCCGGAATTCCTCAGCGAGGGGGCAGCCAGGCATCTGCGGGCTGTAGGTTTCAACCGCATCAGCTTCGGCATCCAGGATGCCAATCCCGAGGTGCAGCAGGCGGTGAACCGGGTGGTGGCCGTGGACCAGCTGCGCCGTTCGATGCAATGGCTGCGTGAGGCGGGCTTCGAGAGTGTGAACGTGGATCTGATCTGCGGCTTGCCCCTGCAGACCCCCGAGCGCTTTCGCTCCACCTTGGATCTGGTGGAGGAGCTCAGGCCTGATCGCATCTCCCTGTTCTCCTTCGCCTACCTGCCCCAGCAGTTGCCCCTTCAACGCAGGATCGCCGCTGAGGATCTGCCAGGCCAGCACGATCGCCTGGCGATGCTCGATGACGCCAACCGGCAACTCACCGCCGATGGCTACGACGCCATCGGCATGGACCACTACGCCCTCTCCGCTGACAGCCTGGCGGTGGCGGCCAGAGAGCAGCGGCTGCACCGCAACTTCCAGGGCTACACCACCGGTGGTGAGCTTGACCTGCTCGGAATCGGCCCGACGGCGATCAGCCAGTTTCCCCAGCTGTTCAGCCAGAACCAGCGCGACCTCAAGTCCTATTACCGGGAGCTTGAGCAGGGCCGGTTGCCGGTGGAGCGCGGCCTTGTGGTGAACGATCCTGCCGTGTTGGAGCGCCGCGCCTTGATCAAGGAGGTGATGTGCCACTTCCAGGTGGAGCTCGACCTGGAGCGCTTTGCCGTGGAATGGCAGGACCTGCAGGTTCTTGAGGACGACGGACTGGTGCGACTGGAGCAGCAGGGCGGCCTGGGCCGGGCGGAGGTCACCACCGGGGGCCGCTGGCTGATCCGCACGATCGCGGCGGTGTTCGATCCCGGGCAACGGCTGCAGGCCAGTGGCTCGCGCCTGGTGTGAACGGAGGCCCTGCCGTTGCCGTCAGGCCGGCCAGCCATCCCTAGCCTGACTTCATCTGGCTGGCGAATGTGAGCATGCCGCCCGACCCTGCCAGCACCGACCCCGGCGACCCTGCCGGGAACGTCGCCCTGATGCCCGTGGAGAAGGCCCCCACGGGCATCCGGGGCTTCGATGAGATCAGCGGCGGTGGCCTGCCCCGGGGCCGCTCCACCTTGATCACCGGCTCGGCGGGGGTGGGCAAGACCATCTTCGGGATTCAGTTCCTGGTCAACGGGGCCGTCAGATTCCAGGAACCCGGGGTGTTGGTGAGCTTCGAGGAATCCAAGCCGTCGATTCTCCAGAACGCCTCTTCCCTGGGGTTCGACCTGGCCGACCTGGTGCGGACCGGCCAACTGGCGGTGGAGTGCATCCAGACCTACCCGGATGAAATGGAGGCCATCGGCAGCTTTGATCTCGAAGGTCTGTTCCTACGCCTGGAGCTGGCGATCGATGCGGTGGGTGCCAGGCGGGTGGTGCTCGATCCGATCGAAACCCTGCTGGCGCGCTTCGGCAACACGGAGATCGTGCGGGGTGAACTGCTGCGGTTACTCGAATGGCTCAATGGGCGTGGCATCAGCACGGTGATCATCGGCGAAACCGGGCGGAAAGGGGAACTCACGCGCTTCGGCATCGAGGAATATGTATCGGATTGCGTGGTCAAGCTGGAGCTGCGGGTGGAGGCTGAAATCAGCACCCGTTTCCTGCGGATTCTGAAGTACCGCGGCTCCCGCCATGGCACCAATGAATATCCCTACATCATCTCCGATCGTGGCATTGAGATCATGCCGATCACATCGGCAAAACTCGATTATATCGTCTCCAGCGAACGCATCACCACAGGTCTTGCTCAGCTCGATGAGATGCTGGGCGGCGGTCTTTACCGTGGCTCCAGTGCCTTGATTTCGGGCAATACCGGCAACGGTAAATCCACCCTGATCGCCTGCATCCTCTGTGAGGCGGCCCGCCGCGGCGAGCGGGCCCTGCTGGTCTCTTCGGAGGAATCCGTCTCCCAGCTGATTCGCGACATGGCCTCGGTGGCCATCGATCTCCAGCACTGGCTGGATGCGGGTCTGCTGCAGATCTGGTCTGAACGGCCGAGCAGCCAGGGGTTGGAGCAGCGTCTCAAAGTCCTTGAGCAGCTGATCGAAACGTTTCAGCCCCAGGTGGTGGGCGTTGACACCGTCTCAGCCCTGAGCCATGTGGGCAATCCAGAGGTGACCAATTCCATCCTGGTGCGGGCCATCGAGATGATGAGGGACAGGGGGATCACCTTGTTGATGACCGTCCTCACCGATACCGAGCATGAGCATTCCGGCGTTGTGGGAATCTCCTCGATCCTCGACACCTGGGTGTTGCTCAAGAACGTGGAAGCCGACGGCGAGCGCACGCGTCTGGTGGTGGTGATCAAGAGCCGCGGCAGTTATCACTCGAACCAGATGCGGGAGTTCCGGCTCACCGACCAGGGGCCCGTCCTGGAGGACGTGGTGGTCGGTCCTGCCGGCATCCTCACCGGCTCGGCCCGCAAGGCGTACCACCTGAAGCTTCACGCCCGCACCGCCCGCCAGTTGGTCGCGATCCAGCAAAAACGCCAGGCCCTCGAGCAGCACGTAGCCGACGTGGAGGCCCAGATGGCCTCGATGCGGGCCCAGATCAACAGGGAGGCTGCCGAAAGGGAGCAGGCGATCTCCCAGGAGCAGGACCTGCTGGCCTCCCAGGCGAGCGAACTCCTCTGGATGGAACAACACCGGGGGGAAGGATCATGAACGACGAGCACGCCACTCCGCGTTACCTGCTGACCCTCTACATCAGCGGCACCAGCCCCCGTTCCACCGCGGCCCTGGTCAACATCCAGAGCATCTGCGATGCGGAGCTCAAGGGCCAGGTGGAGCTCCAGGTGGTCGACGTCCGCAGCCATCCCGATGTGCTCACCGAGGAGAGGATCCTGGCCATCCCCACCCTGATCAAGCGGCTGCCGCCACCGCTGCGGCGCGTGATCGGAGACCTGAACGACAAGCAGCGGCTCCTGCTGGCCCTGGATCTGCAACCTGCTCCGGGTGCGGGGTCGCCCCCCGGCCCATGACCCACTCCGCTGCCGAGGCGGACCCCAGGGAGATCGAAGCCCTCCGCCAGCAGGTCGCCGAACTCACTGATGCCCTGCAGGCAATCCGGAGCGGGGCGGTGGATGCGGTTGTGACGGGCGCCGAGCCCGGCGACACCCTCCTCTACAGCGCCACCACGGCCGATAAGCCCTATCGACTGATCGTGGAGTCGATGGGGGAGGGGGCCGCCACCGTGTCCCCCAGCGGCAGGATCCTCTACGCCAACCAGCAACTGGCCGCGATGCTCCAGTGCGAGCGGGAGAGCCTGATCGGCCGGCCCTTGCATGATCTTGTGCGCGCCAGCCAGCAGCCCAAGCTGGAGAGCCTGGGCACCCTCAGCTCCGGTCAGACGGCCCAGGCAGCGCTGGAATTGGTGCGCTCCGATGGCACCTGTGTGCCCGTGCTCGCCTCGATGAGTGCCCTGGTGATCGAGGAGGCCGAAGGTACCTTGATCCGCTGCCTGATCACCGCCGATCTGAGCGAGATCCAACGGGCCCACAAGGACCTGACGGAGTCTGAGCTGAGCTTCCGGATGCTGGCCCTCAACGCCCAGGACGGCATCTTGATCCTGGAGTGGAGCAGCGGCCGCATCACCCTGGCCAACCCCTACATCAGCAAGCTCCTCGGCCGTGAGCCCGAGGAACTGATCGCCAAGCAGCTCTGGGAGATCGGCTCCTTCCTCGACAAGGACAAGGCGATCCAGCTGTTTGCCGAACTGCAGGACAAGGGCTATGTCCGCTACGAAAACCTGCCCCTGCGCGCCGCCGACGGCTCGCTCAAGGAGGTGGAGTTCGTCAGCAACGCCTATCTGGTGGGTGAGCAACGGGTGATCCAGTGCAACATCCGCGACATCTCCGATCGCCGGGCGGCGGAGCGGCAGGCCCAGGCCTATCAGCAGGAGACACTCCGCAGTCTTGAGGACATGGTGGCGGCCCTGGTGTCCCTCACGGAGGCGAGGGATCCCTACACGGCGGGGCACCAGTCGCGGGTGGCGCAGCTGGCCACGGCGATCGCGGCGGAGATGGGGCTGGACAAGCACCAGATGGAGGGGATCCGCATCAGCGGCCTGGTGCACGACATCGGCAAGTTCGCCATCCCGGCTGAGATCCTGGTCAAACCCACGGTCCTCAAAAAAGAGGAGATTGCCCTGCTGCGCACCCACGTGCAGGAGGGGGCCGACGTGCTGCTGCCGATTCACTTCCCCTGGCCGGTGGCCGAGGCCGTGCTGCACCACCACGAACGCCTCGATGGCAGCGGTTATCCCAACGGCTTCAAGGGGGAGGAGATCAGCTTGGAGGGGCGGATCCTCGGCGTGGCCGACACGGTGGAGGCGATGGCCACCCATCGGCCCTATCGCTTCTCCAAGGGCATCGAGGCGGCCCTTGCCACGATTGAGGCCGGCAAGGGCACGCTCTATGACCCGGCCGTCGCGGACGCCTGCCTGCGGATGTTCCGGCAGAAGGGCTACCAGCTGCCGGGACCCGAGCAGCGGCCTGAACTTGTTGGCCTGGCTGGCTTGGGATTCACCCGCTCATCCTGAGGCTGCCCTCAGCCAGCCGCCACGCTCTGGGCCGGCAGGGCCTCGGGCCCGGCGCCAAGCACCTGGTGGTAGCGAGGGTCGAGCCAGCAGCGGGGCAGGGGCTCATCCGAGAGGAAGCGCAGGTCGGATTTGGCGAAGTCCTGGAGATCCTGAAGTTCCTCTCCCGCATGCAGGCGGCACTGCAGCACAGGGATGAACGGGTCCCAGAGCTGGGCGGGCTCAAGCAGTTCCACCAGGCTGCCGTCCTGGCTCAGTTTGAGAAACATGGCTTGGCCTCCAGCGCTCTGATCCTGTTGTAGGAGCGCTTCGGTGGGTCGAAAGGGATCGAAATCAACCGTTTTATGTAGCGAATGTGACAGCGCTGCCATTGACACTGTGATCCTGTCCAGGGGTTTTGGGGCTGTTTAGAAGAAAGTCAGAACCGTTCTGGAGTGATCCATGCGTACCTCTCTTCAATCCCTGCTTCTGCTCGGTGCAGGTGGCGTCCTGATCGGCGGCACCCTCGCCTCCCAGCCCGCCAGCGCCCAGGAATGGGGCACCACCCCCGCGTCCTATTCGAGCGTCACCGGTTGGTACGCCACCATCGGCCTCGGCGCCAGCTGGCCCCAGGACCTGAGCTGGGATGCCCGTAACTTCCCACTCAGTGGCAACATCCAGCAGGGCGGTGGCTTCTCCGGCGAGGCCGGCGTCGGCTACGACTTCGGCGCCATCCGCACCGAGCTCACCTACGGCTACAGCCGCAGCAGCGTCAATCGGATCAGCGTGGATGGCTTCGGCAGCGCCAGCTCCTCGGGTGTCGTCAACAAGAACGACGTGCTCGCCAGCGCTTACTGGGACATCAACACCAACAGCCGTTGGACCCCCTACATCGGCGGTGGCATCGGCTACACCAACCTCAGCACCCCCAGCATCAACACTCCCCTCGGCCGCACCGGCAGTGACAACCAAGGTCTGTTCGGATATCAGGCCAAGGTGGGCGTGAGCTACGCCGCCAGCCGCAGCACCGATGTGTTCCTCGAAGGCGTGTACCAGGGCGCCACGAGCTTCGACGGCTCCGACGTCAACTACGGCTCCACCAACAACTGGGGGGCCAAGCTCGGTGCCCGCTTCCGCTTTGGTGGTGCCCCCGCGGCTCCGGTGGCCGTTCAGCCCGCTCCGGCTCCCGCCCCCTACGTGGCTCCGGCTCCCCAGCCCGAGCCCTACGTGGCTCCCGCCCCCCAGCCCATCCGCGGCCTCTGGTGAATCCAGCCCCAGGCCCAAAGGGGCCAGGGGAGTTGCTTTCTGGAGCGGTGCTTGGCGCCGCTCCTTTTTTCATGACTCAGGCCGAAGCGATGGTGGCGTCGGCGCAGGCCAGCAGGCAGCGCAGACCTTGGCCTGCGAAACCCTCAGAGATAGAAGCCCACCGTGGTGACCACCCTGGTGCCCTGGCGGCGCAGGGCACTGCGCAGCGAAATCGTCGACTGGTTGTGCAGAAGGTTCTCCCAGCGGTGGCGGGTGACGAACACCGGCAGCACCACCGTGCAGAACTTGTCGCGGTCCTTGCGATGGTCGATTTCGAACTGGTTCACGAACTGCAGCACCGGCGCCTGCAGCGACCGATAGGGCGACTCCAGCACCACGAGCGGCACCTGGGGCAGTTGGCGCTGCCATTGCTCGCGGAAAGCATCGGCCTTGCCCAGTCCCAGGTCCACATGCACGGCCACCAATTCTCCGGCGATGCTGCGGGCGTAGCGGATCGCCTCGAAGCTGCCCCGGTGCAGCTGGCCCACCAGCACCACCACCGGAGCTCCGCCGGCGGCCGGTGGATCGGGCAGGTGCAGCTGCACGTCGCCCGCCAGCCGTAGGCGCTTGGCCACCTGGCGGTAGTGGGTCTTGATCGTCAGGAACACCCCCACCACAAGGGGCACGGCCACCACCACCAGCCAGGCCCCATGGGTGAACTTGCTGAACAGCAGCACCACCGAGACCACGGCGGTGACCAGGCTGCCGAAGCCGTTGATCAGGGCCTTTCCGAGCCAGCCCTCACCTCTCTGTTTCCACCAGTGCACCACCATGCCGGCCTGGGACAGGGTGAAGCTGGTGAACACCCCCACGGCATAGAGGGGGATCAGCCGGCTGACACTGCCACCGAAGATCACCACCAGCGCGCCCGCCAGGGCGCTGAGCATCAAGATGCCGTTGCTGAACACCAGCCGGTCCCCCAACGAGGCCAGCTGACGGGGCATGTAGCCGTCCTGGGCCAGGAAGGCCGACAGGCGGGGAAAATCGGCGTAGGCGGTGTTGGCCGCCAGCAACAGGATCAACAGGGTGGCCAGCTGCAGCACGAACAGCAGCGGGCCGTTTCCGAACACCGCCTGGCCGATTTGATAGAGCAGGGTTGGCCCGTTCTCCCGGTAAACGACCCCCAGTTGGCTCGCCAGGGCACTGATGCCGGTGAACATGCTGGCCAGGAGCAGCACCATCACCGTGAGCACGCGCCGGGCGTTGCGCCATTCCAACGGACGGAAGGCCATGACGCTGTCGCTGATCGCCTCAATCCCGGTCAGGGCGGCGCATCCAGAACTGAAGGCCCGCATCAGCAGCAAGCTGCCCATGGCCATCGTCTCCTTGCCATGGGCCTGCGCCAGCTGCAAGGTCTGCTCGGCCTCCGGAAGGGCGGCGAGTTCACCCTGGGCCAGCTTCACCAGCCCGCCCACGATCAGAACGAAGATCGTGAGCATGAACAGGTAGGTGGGCAGGCTCATGAGCTTGGCGCTGGAGCGCAGGCCACGCAGGTTGGCCACCATCAGCAGCACGACAGCGAGCAGGCACAGCGGCACCCGCTCGGCTTCCAGAACGGGGAAGTAGGAGGTGAGGGCGGAGATGCCCGCCGCCACACTCACCGCCACGGTGAGCACGTAGTCGATCGAGAGCGAGGCTCCGGCCACCAGACCGGGCAGGTCCCCTAGGTTCTCGTGGGAGACGCGGTAGGAGCCACCTCCCTGGGGGTAGGCCTTGATGGTCTGGCGGTAGCTCATCGCCACCACCACCATCAACAGCACGATCAGTCCGGTGATCGGCAGGGTGAAGCCCAGGGCCGCGGCGCCGGCCGCGCCCAGCACCAGCACGATCTCCTGGGTGGCGTAGGCCACCGAGGAGAGGGCATCGGAGCTGAGGATCGCCAGGGCCTCCGCGTTGTTGAGCCGTTCTTCGCCATGGGCGCTGGTGGGCAGCGGATCCCCCACCAAGGTGCGCTTCACGCTCTCGAACAGCGACTGCGGCATGGAGATACGGAGAGCCCGCTGGAGACAAGAAGTTCAACGCTACCGCTGCCGTCGGTTCATGTTCCTGGCGCCAAGCTGAGCCAGCTGGGAAGGGTTGGCTGAGCGTGCTGGAGCCCACCAATCTGTTGCTGCTGGCCTGCGCCGCCATCTACGGCCTGATCGGGGAGCCCACCGATGGGCTGGTTTTGCTGGCGTTCGTGGCCTTCATCTCCCTGCTCGATGGGGTTCAGCAGCAGCGCAGCCGCCGGGCACTGGCAGCCCTGGCTGCCCTCTCGGCCCCCCTGGCGCGGGTGCGTCGCCATGGAGACGAGTTGCTGCTTCCCGTGGAGCAGGTGCAGGTGGGCGATCGGCTGCTCCTCGACGAGGGGGACCGGGTGGCGGCCGATGGGGCGGTGCTGGAGAGCCTTGGCTTGAGTCTTGATGAATCCCTGCTGACCGGGGAGTCGTTGCCGGTGCCCCGGCTGGAGATCGGTGCGCCGGTGCGCGCCGGCACCCTGGTGGCCGGCGGCCGCGGGGTGGTTCGGGTGGAGGCGGTGGGAGCCGCCACGGCCCTGGGGCGCCTTGGCGCCAGCCTGGCCACGCTGAAGGCGCCCCCCACCCGGCTGCAGCGCCAGACCAGGGGCCTGACCCAGCGGCTCACGGTCATGGCCCTGGCCCTCTGCGCCCTGCTGACGGCGTTGAACGGGGCGAGCAGCGGCGACTGGCCCCAGGCGTTGTTGGCGGGGCTGGCCCTGGCCCTGGCGGTCTTGCCCAATGAGATTCCCGTGGTGCTGGCGTTGTTCCTGGCCCTGGGGTCCCTGCGTCTGGCCCGGATCGGGGTGCTGGCCCGCTGGCCGGCGGCGGTGGAGAGCCTGGGGAGCACCACCGTGCTGGCGGTCGACAAGACCGGCACCCTCACCGAGAACCGCATGGCCGTGAACGCGCTGATCACCTGGCCCGAGCGGACTCCCTGGCCCGAGCTGGCTGGGGCTCTTCCAGGTGTGACGCCTGGAGCGGCGGTGGCACAGGCGCCGCTCAGCGAACCCTTCCACGAGTTGCTGGAGCTGGCGGTGCTCGCCAGTCGGCCGAATCCGGTGGATGCGATGGAGCAGGCGATCGCTCGCCTGGCCCAGAGCCAGTTGCAGGGCACTGAGCACCTTCACGAGGACTGGCCCCTGGAGCGGGAGTACCCGCTCACCCCCGATCTGCTGGTGTTCTCGCGGCTGTGGCGCGATCCCGCCAGCGGCTGGCAGCTGGCGGCCAAGGGGGCGCCGGAGGCGGTGAGCGAGCTTTGCCATCTGCCGGAGCCTGTGGCTGAGGCGTTCCTGCGCGAGGCGGATCGACTCGCCGCCGGTGGCCTGCGGGTGCTGGCGGTGGCCAGGGGGTTGCAGGGGCTCCCGCTCCACCAGCAACCCGATGGTCTCAAGGAGGGGGATCTGCCTCCGGAGGCTCTCCACGACTACCTGTTCGAACCGCTGGGGCTGATCGGCCTGGCCGATCCCCTGCGCGCCGATGTGCCCGCCGCCGTGGCGCGGGCGCAGGCGGCGGGGGTGCGGGTGGTGATGATCACGGGCGATGGCCCCACCACGGCCCGGGCGATCGCCGACCAGGCGGGCCTGGGGGCCGGCGCCGTGCTCTGCGGTGATGAGCTGGACCGCCTCGCCCCGATCGAACGGGCGGCGGCGGCGAAGGAGGTGAACGTGTTTGCCCGGGTGCGGCCCGAGCAGAAGCTGGCCTTGGTGCAGGCGCTCCAGGCCGCCGGCGAGGTGGTGGCGATGGGGGGCGACGGGGTCAATGACGCTCCCGCCCTGCGGGCCGCCGACATCGGCGTGGCCATGGGCCTGCGGGGGACCGCCGTGGCGCGGGAAGCCTCCGATCTGGTGCTGCTCAACGATGTCTTCGCCGACCTGGTGGAGGCCCTGGCCATGGGGCGGCGGGTCTACGCCAACCTGGGCCGCGCCTTGGCCTACACCCTGGCTGTGCACCTGCCCATCGCCGCGTTGGGCCTGATTCCGCTGTTGGTGCCGCAGCAGCCCCTGCTGCTGTTGCCGGTGCACATCGCCCTGCTGCATCTGGTGATCGAGCCGGCCTGCACGGGGGCCTTTGAGGCCCAGCCAGGGGATCCTGCGCAGATGCGCCACCCGCCCCGCTCCCTGCAGGCCCCCCTGTTCGGACCGGCGGCCTGGCGCCTGGCCCTGATCCAGGGCGGTCTGTTGCTGGCGGTGGTGCTGGCCCTGGCCCTGGGCTGGCCCCTGGGGGGAGATCTGCTGGAGCGCCGCACCCTGGTGATCTCGGTGCTGCTGCTCTCCAGCGGCGGCCTGGTGTGGATCAACCGGGTGCGCCTTCCCGCCGCAGCGGGTCCCTCGCCAGACATGGTCGGGGGCCGCCTGGTCACCGCGGCGGTGGCTGGCTCCGGCCTGCTTCTCTGGGCGCTGATCCTGGGCTGGTCGCCCCTGCGCCAGCTGCTGCTGCTGGCCCCGTTTAGCTTGGGCCTGATGACCACGGGATCGGCGGTGGCCGCCCTCAGCCTGGCCCTGATCTCGGTCGCCTCGGGCGCCACCAGAGCCAGGCCTCCCGGTTGATCAGCAGGCCGATGACCACCAGGACTCCCATGAGCACGATCTGATCGGCTCGGGCATCGGGAATCAGGAGGTCGGCCAGCAGGTGGCCGAGGTTGGTGAGCGTGTAGAGCACGCTCAGGCCGAAGTGGAAGGCCCGCCAGCGCCGCCACACCGTCTGGCCCGGGGGGCTGCTGGCGCCGTAGGCGATCAGCACCAGCGCCGCCAGGGGCACCAGCACGTAGGCCAGCATCGCCGCGAACAACGCCTGCAGGCTGGTGCTGGCCACATGGGTTTCGATCTCCACGGACTGACCGTGGAACAGAGGCATCAGGCCCAGATCGGTGTGGAACAGCATGGCCAGGAACCAGCTGATCCAGAGGCTGCGCAGCCTCTGGGCATGGTCGATGGCGGGAGTGGGGTCTTGGGATTCCACGGCCGAGGGGCTCAGGCCGGATGCAGGACCGGCGTCAGCTTGCGGCGCAGTTTGCCGAGGGCGTGGCGTTCGATCCGTTGCACCTGATCTTTGGTGTGGCCGCTGAGCTGGGCCACCTTGGCGAACGATTGCGGCTGGTCCTGGCTGTAGCGGAGTTTCAGCACGTTGATTTCGCGATCGTCGAGCTGCCGCAGGTGATCGAGCATCCAGCGGTAGTCGTCGTGGGGTTCCAGTTGATTGGGATCCGCCACCAGATCCAGCAGGGTCATTTCGCCGTCGCTGCCGGTCTGTTGATCGAGTGACACCGTGTGGCTGCGGCGGCTGGCGTGGAGCGCGAACTGGAGCCGGGTCTCGGTTTCCCCCAGCTGCTTCGCCAGCTCCTTGAAGCTGATCTTGCGGTCGGAGCCAGCCATCAACGACTCGGCCCGACTGGCCAGGTCAATCACGTTCACGGGCAAGCGGATCGCACCGCCCTGCTCCTGCATGTAGCGGCTCACGGCCTGGCGGATCCACCAGTAGGCGTAGGTGGAGAACTTGTAGCCGCGGCAAGGATCGAATTTCTCGACCGCCCGCAGCAGGCCGATGTTGCCGGCCTGCACCAGGTCCATGGGCTCCTGGTTCAGGTGGGACATGCGGCGCTGGTGGCGCTTGACGACGGACACCACGAGGCGGAGGTTGGCCGTCACCATCCGGGCCATGGCCCGACGCCCCCGTCGTTCCAGATCGCGGCACTCCTCGGTGCCCTGCTGCCAGCGTTGGACGATGGTTCCGAGATGCAACTCTTCCGCCGGGGTGAGGAGGGGGATACGGCCAATGGTATGGAGATAATCGCCAAAAGTATCTGAAGACATAAGCACCTGCTTCGACGCTTCAATCATCAGACGAATCGCGGGGGTTTTGTATGAAATTGACTTAGATGGGGCAGATCTGCTGCAGAGCAAGCCCATAAAACTTTACTGAAGCACTTTGCCGCCCTTCACGGCTGTCTTGGCTTGTGGATCGATCAGGTCATGGTTCTCGATGATCCACGCTCGCCACCCGTCGCTCTGAATCGAATTAAGCCAGTATTCAAAAGGCTTTTGGGGAAACCCCGCTATCCGATGCCCAGTGAATCTTTTGCGGAGACGCTCAGTCTTGGAGCCCTTGGGTGTGCCGTTGAAAACAAGGCGAGAGCGGTGACCGCTGAAGACGATCTTGATTCGCAATAGCTGATACCAAGTAGGGTGAAATGACCGATGTAGGTGGATGGGTCTTCGCACCTTGACATCCCCACGACTCCTTTCGTTTTCTGCAACGAGCCTCCACACGGCCGGCTGTGCGTCTGGGGAACATGCTCAAAGTGTTGAGCATTGGCTGGCTGAGCAGCCCGAGCGGGCACCCTGTGGCGCCGCTGGCCAGCACGTCGCCCGTGGCTTGGCTCCTGTTCAGCGCCCGTCGCCCCAGCCAACCCGCTCGGGTCGATTCCCCGTCTTTCGCTGGTTGGCCTGCGCCCGGGCGCCAGCGAACAGCTCAGAGCTGCGCTGACTAGAACAGAACCCAGCTTGCTGAGGTCACGTTGGCTGTCGATTGGTCAATGGTCCGGAATTCCCTGAGCTGGGAGGAGCTGGAGGCCCAGGCGCCCAGCGAGCCCGACCGCGTCAACGGCCCCACCTCCTCCCAGGCGTGCCTGCGCTTGTTCGGTGCCTCCGAGACAGCGGTGCGCGTCACCCTCTACCGCGACAACCACGCCTGGTGCCCCTATTGCCAGAAGGTCTGGCTGTGGCTGGAGGAGAAGCGCATCCCCTATCGGGTCAAGAAGGTCTCGATGCGCTGCTACGGAGAGAAGGAGCGCTGGTACACCCACCGGGTGCCCTCAGGCATGCTCCCCGCCCTGGAGCTCGATGGTCGCCTGATCACCGAAAGCGACGCCATCCTGCTGGCCCTGGAGGCCGCCTTTGGCGCCCTCGGGGCCTCTCTGGAGCAGCTGGAGGTCATGGCCATCCGCCGGCTGGAGCGGCGCTTCTTTCGCGCCTGGTGCCACTGGCTCTGTTCACCCCACGCCACCCCGGCCGACGAACAGTCGGCCCAGCAGCAGTTCGAGCGCATGGCCTGCGCCGTGGAAGAGGCGTTGCAGCTCAGCGAAGGCCCCTTCTTCCTCCCGGTGTTTTCAGCGGCCGATGGGATCTTTGTCCCCTTCATGGAACGGGCCAACGCGAGCCTTTACGCCTACAAGGGCTACGAGCTGCGCCAGCGCCACCCCGCCATCGATGCCTGGTTCAGGGCCCTGGAGCAACGCCCCACCTACCTCGGCACCCAGAGCGATTTCCACACCCACGTCCACGACCTGCCTCCCCAGATGGGCTCTTGCCACCCAAGCGGAGACGCCGGTCAACGGGCCTGCTGGCAGCGGGTGGCCGTCGGCTCGGCGCCGGGCGAGACCAGCCTCCAGGAACCTCCCGGGGCGGTCCAGGAAGCCCTGGGCCGTGTGCTGAAGCACCGCCGCGCCATCGTGCAGGTGAACCCTTTCCGGGGTGATGGTTTCGAGCCGGCCCTGCGCTGCGCGTTGAGCAACCTGCTGGCGCCGGAGGCGCTCTGCGCGCCCCCCGCCGGCTCCGCCGCCGGCCTGCGCCACCTGCGCGATCGCATCAGCGTGCCCCGGGACATGGGTTTGCATGCGGCCCGGCGACTGCGCCAGGTGCTGGAGATCACCGCTGGGCTGGACGGCCAACAGGAAGCTGGCCCGATCCCCACCCGGCACCGCCATGATCAGGATCCAAGGCCCTTTCGGGAAACACCCGTCTGAGGCTCCATCGTGATGCCCATGGACCTGAGCCTCGACCAACTCCAGGAGCTGCTCAGCCGCTGGGGCTATCTGGTCGTGTTCACCGCCATGCTGCTGGAGAACGCCGGGGTTCCCCTGCCCGGTGAGACGATCACCCTGCTGGGGGGCTATGCGGCGGGCAGCGGCCAGCTGAACGTGTTCGCGGTGATGGGATCGGCCACCGCCGGGGCCGTGCTCGGGGACAACATCGGCTACTGGGTGGGCCGCCGGGCCGGTTGGGGGTTGATCCTCAAAGTGGGGGGCTTCCTGCGCCAGAGCCCTGAGCAGATGGAGCGGCGGCGCGAGCAGTTCCTGCGCCACGCCGGCAAATCGGTGTTTCTTGGGCGCTTCGTGGCCGTGCTGCGGGTGGTGGCGGGTCCCATGGCCGGGGCCGTGGGCATGCCCTACCGGCGATTCATCGTCTGCAACTTTGCCGGCGCCCTGATCTGGGCCTCCACGATGGTGAGCCTGGCCTGGCTGGGGGGCCGCTGGATCCCGATCGAGCGGATGGTCACCGGGGTGGTGCAGTTCGGCCTGGGGGCCCTGCTGATCGTGGCGGTGGTCGCTCTGGTGCCCAAGCTGATCGCGCGTTTTCAGTCGCGGCTGCTCGAAGGCGAAAGCGAGGGCTGAACGGGAAGCTCACTGGGAGCCGGCCGCAGCCCGAGACCCTCAGACGGCCGACTGCAGGGAGCTTCTCTTGCTGTGCAGGTACTCCACCAGCTCCTCCTGGAGCTCCAGCAGCTCATGGGTGCAGCCGCGGAAAGCGGCCCGGTGACGGATCTCATCGTGCCGGGTCTGGAGATCCCGCAGCATCAGATCAATGGCATCGAGCTCAGGGGTGATCACCCGGGCGGAATCTGTGCTGCTCACGGGTGGCCGGATCACTGATTTAGCAGTTTAGCCGGGTCGTTCGATGGCACTTCCTAGGGTTGGAGATCCAAGCGGGGAGGTACTGGGTGATCACCAGGTACGGCGGGCGAACCTCAGGCGACGGCCCCGCGATCAACCTGTCCCCTGTCGCCGGCAGTCCCCCGTCGGTTCTGCGCGCACTGCTGCCGGGGGCCTTGGCGCTGGTGCTCCCCCTTGGAGCGCTGGTCATACCGCTGCTCCTGCCGACCCCGCCGGCGCCCGCGCTGGAACTGCGTGGCCAGACCTACTTTGCCTCGCCCCCCTGGAAGGTCAGCCTGCGCAACTACTACTGGTATGTCGAACAGAGCGGTGGTGAGTACTACATCACCATCGATCTGCCCGAAAAGGCCGACGCCTCCCTGGGGGCGTTGCAGATCCTGCAGACCCGGGGTGTCGATCGCAGCTTCAGCTTCGATGAGCGGGCCAGCCGCGCCTTCCTCGGCTTACCCCGCCGGGAAGGCGCCAAGGTTCCCGTTGTGGTGCGTTTCGATGACGACCAGCGCCTGTTCCGCATCGACTTTCCCGAGCCCGTGGCCCCCGGTTCAACCCTCACCGTGGCCTTGCGGCCCTTTCGCAACCCTTCCCAGTCCGATACCTACATGTTCCAGGTGACGGCCTTCCCGGCCGGACCCGATCCCGTGGCCAGCCCCGTGGGCTTCGTGAACCTCCAGATCCTTGCCCCAGCGAGCTGGTGACGAGCGCATTGACGCTGTGCGCTTCTGATCGCCGGGCCCTGCGGCGCCAGCGCTAGAGAAGCTCCCGTAGCGCGCCTGGCGGATGATGCTCGGGGGGCTGGTTCCCCAGCAGTTCGAAATCACTGAACTCGAAGCCCGGCGCCACGCAGCAGTTCACCAGGCTCCAGGGACCGCTGCTGCGGGCCGCCTGCCACCAGCCGGGGGGAATGCGCTGCACGGGCCTCTGCTGGGGGCGCCGCGGATCATCGGGCCCCAGCCACAGGGCCTCGGCTTCGCCCCCCTCCGGCGCCAGGCGCCACAGCCGCAGCGGGCTGCCGCCGGCGTGGTGCCAACTCTCCTCCGCCTGCTGCACCCTGTGCCAGCGGCTGCAGGCGTCCGCCGGCAAGAGGTAGTCGATCAGCGTCAGCGCCGAGCGGGTGGCCCCATCGGCGCGCCTCACCCGCAGCTCGGAGCGGTGGATCTCCCTGTAGAAGCCCCCCTCAGGGTGGGGTGCCAGACCTAGACGGGCGATCAGTTCGTTCATCGCCCGGGGGATCGCCGCCGATCCAGCAGGGCCGCACAGGCAAACACCACAGCCATCACCAGGTAGCCCAGGGCCCAGGGGGCCCCGGTGCCCCAACCCAGATCCAGCACCGTGTCGGCGGGGGTGAACCGCCAGGCGTGGATCAACCCCAGCCAGGAGGCGGCCGCCGCAAGGGCGGCGCACAGGGCCGCGGCGGAGAAGCGGCGCTCGATGACGTAGACGAGCATCGCCGCCAGCAGCATCGCCGCCACGATCTGGCCCTGCTCGAGGGCGAAGGCCCCGGCGGCCCAGACATCCGCCTGCCGCAGGGGAACCAGCAGTTCCGGCCCGAAGGGATGGCCTGGGCTGCCCGCCCCGCCGGCCCGCAGGCCCGCCTTCAGGAGCAGGGCCCCCCAGCCCGCCAGTCCCGGCAGCAGCCCCAGCACCACAGCCGGGGCGTGGGCGGCGGGGGTGGCCTGGAAGCTCTGGGCGGTGATCACCAGAGCGATGTAGAGCACGATCGCCATGCCCGCCTCGATCGGCACCAGCTGGCCCACCAGGCCGAACAACCCGAGCAGACAGCCCAGTCCGATCAGCAGGCCGTTGAGCCAGGAGTAGCCGATCCGCGCCCCCATCGCTTTCCAGCCCGGATGCCCGATGTAGATGGTGGTCGGAAAACAGGAGCCCAGGGCAGCGGCCACCACGGTGCCGACACCGTTGATCAGCAGGGAGCTTCTGAGCGGGTAGCGATCCCCTGCCGCCTCGGCGCTCTCAAGGTTCTGGAGCGAGCCCAGCACGTTGAACAGCCCCATGGGCACGATCACGCCGAGCCAGGGAACGAGCTGGTCGCGGCCGGCCCAGAGGGCCCCCAGCTGCAGGGGCGGCAGGTGCAGGCCCACCTGGGCGGCATTGGCCTGCCAGCTGGCGGGATCGATGCGCAGCAGACCGGTGGGTACCGCCAGGGCGATGCCCAGCAGCACTGCCACCAGTCCCCCCGGCAGGGGCAGCTTCACCTGGCCGTAGTAGGTGACCAGGATCACCGCCAGCACCGCCAGACCCACCACCGGGTTGGCGTAGGTGCGCAGCAGGAAGCCCAGGGCGATGTAGCCCAGGGCGATGCCGGCGAGGGTGGAAAGCAGCGCAGCCCGGGGCAGCCAGCGGCGCAGGGCGCCGAGGCAGAAGGCCCCGCCGGCCTCGATCAGCCCCGAGCCCAGACAGGCCACGAGCCCGGCCCGCCAGGAGAGCTGCACCGCCTCCTGGGCGCTCAGCCCCTGGCCGAGGGCCGCCAGCTTCACCGGCAGCATCACCAGGAACACGTAGGCGAACAGGCTGACGGTGTTGATGCCGTAGGGCAGGGCGGTGCGGTCATCGCGACCCTCCCGCCGGCCCAGCTGGTAGGCCTGCCAGGCGTAGGCGCCGTTGCCCACCAGCAGGCTGAGGCCCGTGGCCGGCAGGATCGTGGCGAAGATCAGCTGGTCGGGGTAGCCGAGCACGCCCCGGCAGAGGGCCACGATCAGCAGGATCTGGATCAGGTTGTCGAGCCCCAGGCCCAGCAGCCCGTCCAGGTCGCCCGGCACCAGCCAGCGGGGGCCGCGCTCAGCCATCGAGCCCTTCCAGGCCAGGGCCCAGTTTCGGATCTTTGGCAGAGGCAGGCCAGAGCAGCAACAGCGCCTCCGCCCCGTGGCTGCCGGTCCAGATCCAGCGGCAGGCCCAGCCCGCGCTGCGGGCGCAGGCCACGAAGGCGCCGCGCTCGGCCGGCTCGTCGTGGGCGCTGAGGTGATCGAGCACGCGCTGGCGGTCCGCCCCTGGCAAGACCCCCCAGGTGTCCCGCACCCTTTGGCCGTAGCGATCGATGTAGGCCGCTCGGGATTCGCCGTCGCGGCGGAACACATCCGCGATCAGCAGGGTCCCATCGGGGGCCAGGCGCCGGATCAGGGCGGCCAGCACCCGCTGCTTGTCGAGGTCGCTCAGGTGATGGAGGGCGTAGCTGCAGCTGATCAGGTCGAAACGGGAGGTGGGCTCCCTCTGCTCCGCCCAGGCGAGCAGATCCTGGTGGCTCCAGTGGCAGGGGAAGGGCACCGGACCGGTTGCGCCGGCCTCCAGGTTCTCCGCCGCCAGGGGCAACACGGCGGCGGCGGCATCCACCGCCTCGAAGCGTCCCAGGGGCAGGGCGCGCAACAGCGGTGCCAGCAGGGCCAGATCGCCGCAGCCCAGGTCAGCCCAGGCCCAGCCTGGCCGCACCAGGGCCCCTGCCACGGCCTTGAGGGCATCGGTGAGCGCCCGATGCTCCATCAGATCGTGGTCGACCACGGCCCGGTAGGCCCGCCAGTTGCGCTCGAACAACTCCAGGCTGCCGTCACGTCTGTTCCGCAGGGCCAGGTTCCGCAGGGTGGCGTTGGGGTGGTTTGCCTTGGGCTGGGCCATGGCGATCACGAACCTTCGCTGATTCTGCTCAACCCGGTTCAGGCCGCTTCGGCAGAGACACCATCGGCACCGGAACCAACGGCACCGGAACCAACAACACGGCTTCGATCGGACGCGGCACCGCAGCGGTCCACTGCGCCAGGATGGGCACTCCGAGGTTCGTGGTCATGGAAGCGCGTTGGCAGGGGGCGGTGATCGCCGCCAGTGAGGACATCGTGACCGTCGAAGGCAATCCCTACTTCCCCGCGGACGCCTTGCGCACAGACCATCTGCGCGCGTCGACCCATCGCACCACCTGCCCCTGGAAAGGCGTCGCCCACTACTACGACGTGGTGGTGAATGGTGAGGTCAACGCCAATGCCGCCTGGTTCTACCCCGAACCCCACCAGGCCGCCGCCGCCATCCGGGGGCGCGTGGCCTTCTGGAAGGGGGTTCAGGTCAGCTGAGCTGGACTGGCCCTGTCTCAGCCGCGTTGATGACGCGCCAGGGTGGCCTCCGTGAAGGGATGGCCGAGCGCCTTGGCGATCGCCACGATCGCCCCGGGGCTCTTGGCGTCGTGCACCTGTTGCTGAAGGGCGGGATCCAGATCCACTTTGGTGAAGAAGGCTCCTAGCTGGGCTTTGGACATGGTTCAACGGTGCTGGGGCCACTCCAGTGCTAATCGATCGGCGCCGCTTCGGCGGCCGGGGTGAGGATCTCCGCCACCGCATCGGCGTTGAGGGTGCGGATCACGCCGGTGTCCACGCAGGCCACCTGGAAGAAGGCATTGGCGTCGCAGCGGGCCCCGCCCTCCCGGTGGATCACCCGGCCGATCCACCAGGGGCCGCTGGGGGGGGCCACCACCACCGTGTCGCCGAGACGGACCTCGAGGAAGCGCAGCGGCTGGGCCTGGCGCAGGGCCGCCGCCGCCGGGCAGACGCCGCCCGGTGGACCCAGGCCGTTCTTCTGGGCGCTGGGGCCGATTCCGCTCGGATTGGGGACCATGGCTCGGCCGGCGGCGGCAACGGTGGAACCCGTCAAAACTAGTGCTGATGTACTGATGCGCTGGGTTGGGGTCGTTGCGATTCCGCAGACACTTGGATCTGTCGGTGTTCTGCCCTGGATTCGGTGCATCATGGCGAGCACCGGGGCCTTGGCCGACGGCAAGTTGTCGCCGGTCCTGGGCCGGTCTTGATGAGGTCTGACCCTGCACGTGACGCATCCCGACACCGTGGGCTTCTGGTTGCAGCAGGCCGTGCGCATTCCCCTGCTCACCCCCGCCGAGGAACTTCACCTCGGGGCGATGGTGCGGGAGTGGCAGGACTGGGAAGGGGGGCCAGCCGAGGCGGCGCCCCAGGTGGCCCGCCGGGGGAAGCGGGCCAAGGAGCGCATGGTGGCGGCCAACCTGCGCCTGGTGGTGAGCGTGAGCAAGCGCTACCTGCGCCGTGCCAACGCCCGCGGCCTGCCCCACGAAGACCTGCTCCAGGAGGGCACCCTGGGCCTGAACCGGGGCTGCGAGAAGTTCGACCCCTCCCGGGGCTACAAGCTGAGCACCTATCTGGTGCCCTGGATCCAGCAGGCCATGGGCCGCCTGCTCGACCATGAAGGAGGTGCCGTGCGGCTTCCGGGTCAGGTGGGTTCGGCCCTGGCCCAGGTCAGTGCGGGTTGGGTGCGCTTCGATGAACTGGCGCCGAGCATGCAGGCGCGGGTGACGGCGGCCGCGGCCGTGCGCTTCCAGGCCCGCCTCGACGGTCGCATCGGCGATGGGGAGACCACCCTGGGGGAACTGGTGGCCGCCCCCAGCAACGATCCCCTTGATCGTCTCGACCATGAGCTGATCCTGCAGCAGATGGCGGCCCATGCCCCCCAGGAGCTGGCCCTGCTCAGGGAGCTGCAGGAGCGCACCCCCGCCCAGGTGGCCTCCGACCTGGGCATCAGCCGGCAGGCGGTGAACGTCCGCGTGCACAAGGCCCGCAAGCGGCTCTCCGAGTTGGGGCGCTGAGGGCAGGTTCCAACAGAAACGCCCCCGGCCTTCGGGCCAGGGGCGTTTCCGGAGCACCTTGCGGGTGAGGGGTGCTCGGGTCCGACGGGGTGGAGCGGACGTCGGTGATTTCTTTCTAACGGTGGCAGCGGAGGCTCTGCCGCCAGTGCCAAGAATCGCAACACGCCCGGCGGCTCTATCGCCAGCAGCGACGGCGAAGCTGCTTCCTGGGGCCCGCCTGTGACGGCGCGTGCCCAGAAGGCGCCACTCTGAAAGCGCCATTCCGGCAGCGCAAGTGTGAAGGCTGGCACCTGGTGGGCCCAATCCGCCACGGATCGCCCGGGGATTCCCCTAGATGTGATCAGGTTGACAGCACGGAAGAGCTCGATGGCCAAAGCCCTCCAGTGGTGTGTGACCCTCAAGCCCTCCAGGCCGGGGCTTGGGCGGCGCAACCGCTGGCTCACCGACCAGGGGGTGTTCACCGCCGACCCCGCCAAGGCCCTGCGGGTGGTGAATGCCGAGGTGGCGGCCCGCCGCCTGCAGACCTTCGTCGAGTTGCGCGGCTGGCCCCTGCGGGCGGTGGAACGGCTCACGCTGGTGCCTGCCCCGAAGCTGGCCTGAGACCCCGTTGAAGATCGAAGCTTCTGGCGACTGCGAGGCAGTGGAGCTGTTGCGCTTCTGGTTCGAGGAGCTCACGCCCCGGCAGTGGTTCCATCGATCGGCGGAGCTGGATCGCAGAATCTCCGAGCGCTATGGCGATCTGAGCGCCTCGGCCCAGGGCGGTGCCCTGGCCCCCTGGGCCAGGCAACCAGACACGGCCCTGGCTCTGGTGCTGTTGCTCGATCAGTTTCCGCGCCAGATCTGGCGCGACCAGGCCCGGGCCTTCGCCGGTGATCCCCAGGCTCTTGCCCTTGCCCAGGACGCTCTGGCGGCCGGCTGGATCGATGCCGAGGCGGACGTCAACCGGCGTCGCTTCTGGCTGATGCCGCTGATGCACAGCGAGCAGTTGAAGATGCAGGAGCGGGCCTGTGCGCTGTTCGCCACGCTCGTGGACAACGACAGCGCCGCCTTCGCTGAGCGCCACAGGGCGGTGATCCGCCGTTTTGGTCGCTTCCCCCATCGAAACGGGGCCCTGGGGCGGGTCTCCACACCTGAAGAGGAGGCCTTCCTGTTGGAGCCAGGTTCCCGCTTCTGAAGCGATAGCGAAATGGTGACGCTCGACACAGCGCCAGCCCCCCTGCCGCATCAGGACAGGCATCAGGATTCAGATGTCTCCATGACCGCCACCCGCAGCGTTTCTTCCGAGGGGCATGACCTGGCCCGGGCGATGCGTCGTCATCTCTTCTACAGCCAGGCCAAGTCACCGTCGCTGGCCACCCATCACGACCACTACCGCGCCTTGTCCCTGGCGGTGCGGGACCAGCTGCTGCAGAGCTGGGTGGACACCGCGGAGGCCTACACACGCATGGGCGTGCGCACGGTGGCCTACCTCTCGGCCGAGTACCTGCTGGGCCCGCACCTGGAGAACAACCTGGTGAACCTGGGCCTGCGCGAGGCCGCCCAGGAGGCCTGCACCGAACTGGGGCTCGATTACGCCTCCCTGCTCGCGGAGGAGCCTGAGCCGGGTCTGGGCAACGGTGGTCTGGGGCGGCTGGCGGCCTGTTATCAGGAGTCGATGGCCAGCCTGGAACTGCCGGCCATCGGCTACGGCATCCGCTACGAATTCGGCATCTTCCGCCAGCAGATCGTGGGCGGCGCCCAGCACGAGAGCACCGATCCCTGGTTGCAGGGCGGCAACCCCTGGGAGGTGATCCGCCCGGAATGGAGCTTCCCTGTGACCATCGGCGGTCAGGTGGTGCAGGGGGTGGCCTACGACACGCCGATCCTGGGCTATGGCGTCCACACCGCCAACACCCTGCGGTTGTGGTCGGCCCAGGCCCCCGAATCCTTCGATTTCGCTTCCTTCAACGCCGGCGACTACACCCGAGCCGTGCTCCAGAAGATCGAATCGGAAACCCTCTCCAAGGTGCTCTATCCCAACGATGAGCTGGAGCAGGGCAAGCGGCTGCGGCTCAGCCAGCAGATCTTCTTCGTCTCCTGCTCCCTGCAGGACATGTTCCGCATCCTCAAGGGCCAGGGGCTGGCGGTCACCGATTTCCACCGCAAGTTCGCCGTTCAGCTCAACGACACCCATCCGGCGATCGCCGTGGCTGAGCTGATGAGGCTGCTGATTGACGAACACGGCATCGACTGGGACACCGCCTGGTCGATCACCACCGCCAGCATCAATTACACGAACCACACCCTGCTGCCCGAGGCGCTCGAGACCTGGGGTGTCGATCTGTTCGCCTGGCTGTTGCCGCGCCAGCTGGAGATCATCTATGAAATCAATGCCCGCTTCCTGCGCCTGGTGCGCCTCCGCTATCCCGGTGATTCCGAGCGGCTCTCCCGCCTTTCCCTGATCTCCGATGGCCCCGAGCGGCGGGTTCGCATGGCCAACCTGGCTGTGGTGGGAAGCCAGAAAGTCAACGGGGTGGCTGAGCTTCACAGCGCGCTGGTGCGCACTGAGTTGTTCCCCGACTTCGCTGATCTGTGGCCCGAGCGCTTCATCAACGTCACCAACGGGGTCACACCCCGGCGCTGGATGGCCGTGGCCAACCCCGCCCTGGCGAACCTGCTTGATGAATCGATCGGCAGCGCCTGGCGCCGCGACCTGGAAGAACTGCATCAGCTCGAGTCACTTGTGGGCGACAGCGGCTTCCTCGAGCGCTGGCGGGGTGTGCGCGAGCAGGCCAAGCAGCGTCTTGCCACCTCCATTCATCAGGAGCTGGGTGTGTTGGTGGACCCGGCCTCCCTGTTTGACGTGCAGGTCAAACGAATCCACGAATACAAGCGCCAGCACCTGGCGGCCCTCCAGATCGTGGAGCGTTACCTGCGGCTGCGCAACGGTGAAGCGCTGCCCCCACGCACCTTCATCTTCGGCGGCAAAGCGGCACCCGGCTACGCGATGGCCAAACTGATCATTCGTTTGATTGGTGGCATCGCTCAGATCGTCAACGTGGATCCGGCCATGGACGGTCGCCTGCGGGTGGTCTTCCTGCCCAACTTCAGCGTCAGCCTCGGCCAGAAGGTCTACCCCGCCGTGGATCTCTCCGAGCAGATCTCCACCGCTGGCAAGGAGGCTTCCGGCACCGGCAACATGAAAATGGCCCTCAATGGCGCGCTCACCATCGGCACGCTTGATGGCGCCAATGTGGAGATCCGTGAGCGGGTGGGGTCAGATCACTTCTTCCTGTTCGGCCACACCGCCGAGCAGGTCGCTGAACTTGATCGCATCGGTTACCACCCGATGCCCTGGTTGGAGAACGATCCGCTGCTGCGCGAGGCGATCGATCTGATCGGCTCCGGTCACTTCAGCGAGGGCGACCGGGATTTGTTCCATCCGCTGCTGGCGAACCTCTGCAGCAGCGATCCCTTCAAGGTGCTGGCCGACACGGCCGATTACCGCCGTGCCCAGAATGCCGTCGACCAGGCCTGGGTCGATCCCCAGGGCTGGAGCCGCAGTTCGTTGCTCAACTGCGCCCGTTGCGGGTTCTTCAGCAGCGACCGCTCGATCGCCGAGTACGCCAGCCGGATCTGGAAGGTGGAGCCGGTGCCGATCAATGCCTGCGCCGTGATTCCCGGGGCCGAAGCGTCGTCAAGTTGAGGGCAGCAGGACCGCCTGCTGGGCATCCAGCCGGCCGGCCTGCTGGAGCACCTCGGTGATCCGGCCGATGGTCAGCACCGCATGGCTGCAGTAGCCGGCCTCGGCCAGACGGCGGCGAGCACCTCCACCGTGGTCGATGAACACCACCACATCGCTCACCTTGAGGCCTGAGGTCTCCAGTTTGACGATGCCTTCCAGCACGCTGCCGCCACTGATCAAGATGTCATCCACCACCACCGCGGTCTCCCCCTCGCAGAAGTCCCCCTCGATCAACCGCCGGGCCCCATGGGCCTTCACTTCCTTGCGTGGGTAGATCAGAGGCCGGTGCAGCAGCAGCGAGAGGCCCGTGGCCGTGGGCAGAGCGCCATAGGGAATGCCGGCGATGCGATCGAAGCGGAGCCCCTCCAGGCGCTCGGCGTAGGCATGCAGCACCCGGTGGAAGAGGTTGGGGTCGGAGATGATCCGGCGCAGGTCGATGTAGTAGGGGAACACCGCTCCCGAGGCCTGGACGTAGCGACCGAACAGCAGGCAGCCCAGATCGAACAGATCCAGGATCAGCCCTTGGAGGGGATCGTCGTCAGGATCGCCTGGGGAGGCCCCATCGGTGACCCCTTCAAGGCCCTTGGCCGGCGCTTCCGCAGGGGATGGCGGTGGCAGCCAGAGGACGCAGCTGTCACCGCTTCCCACCCGTGAGTCCGCCACCTGTTGCCTCATGGCTTCGATCTGGAGCTTGAGACCTTTGGTCAGTGCCGCCATGTCGTCTTCCACCAGCAGGTTCTGGGGCACCGGCAGCAGCAGCCCGTCGGCGGAGGCGCTCAGACCGGCCTGCAGCATGGCTTCGAGCCGCTCCTCCTTGCCCCAGAGGCTGCGCAGGATCAAGAAGCGCTCCGGCGCCTCCCTTCGCACCCGCTCGAGGACCTGCGGATCGCTGGTGCCCACCTCAAGCAGCAGTTGCTCGGGCGTGGCCCAGCGCTGACATTCGCGCACGATCGCCAGATAGAGCGGGTTGCTCTCATCCGGGTGGTGCTGCACCACCCGGGCGCCGGGATTGGAGCTGTGACAGGTCACCACGACGGCCTTGTCCCCGTAGAGCAGAAAGGGGGCGGCGATGTCCTGGCCGGCCAGGGGGGAGAGGGTGACCGCGTCCACTCCCAGGTCGCGGAAGAGGTATTGGGCCAGGGCGGAGGAGGAATTCAGATCACCGTGTTTGGCATCGAGGATCAGGGGCAGATCGCCGGGCACCAGGGAGCGCACCTCATGGAGCAACTCCAGACCGATCGGCCCGAGCGACTGATAGAAGCCAAGGCTGGGTTTGTAGGCACAGACGTGATCGGCGGTGGCCTCGATCACCGCCTTGATCCAGCGGCGCGCCTGCGACAGAAAAGACCCGCCCCCGGGATGGGAGCGGGCCCAGGTCTGGAGCATCTCGGGGTTGGGATCCAGCCCCGTGATCAGCAGCGACTGTCGGCTGGCGATGGCGTCGGTGAGGGTGACGAAACAGCTCATCGACGGTCAGGCCCTGCGAGGGTGTTGGCAGAGCCTGGCGCACTCAGCGGATGAACAGCATCTCCTGGTAGCTGGGGAGGGGCCAGACGGCATCGTCCACCAGGGTCTCAAGGCCATCGACGGCCTCGCGGATCTTGTGCATCAAGGGCAGCAGGGTGTCGGCGCAGTGGCGCATGTGCGCGGTTTCGCCGTGGGGGGGACTGGCCAGGGAGGCTTCCAGGGCGGTGCAGTTGGAGAGCAGTTCCTGGTTCAGGCTGGCAATGCGGCCAGCCATGGCGCGATCGGGGGGAAGGCCCAGATTTTCCTGGTAATGGAGCGAATTGGCCAACTGGCCCAGGTACTCCATCACGGCGGGGTAGATCTGGGTGCGGGCGATCTGGAGGGCGAGTTTGGCCTCTACTTCCACAGCGAGCACGTACTGCTCGGCGTAGACCTCGAAGCGGCTGTGCAGCTCCACCGGGCTGAGCACACCCGTGCGGGCGAACAGGTCTTTGATGTTCTCGCGCTCCAGCACCAGGACGGCATCGGCCGTGGTGGGCAGATTCTCCAGTCCCCGCTCGGAAACAGCCATCTGGTGCCATTCGCTGGAGTAACCGTCACCGCCGAACACGACATTGCCGTGATCCTCCATGATCACCTTGAGCACCGCCGTGGCCGCATCCTGCAGGGAGGCCCCAGCGTTCATTTTGGCCTCCAATTGATCGGTGATGTATTCAAGTGAATCGGCCAGGATCGTGTTCATCGCCACGAGCGGACCGGCCACTGATTGGTTGGAGCCAACGGCCCGGAACTCAAAACGGTTGCCGGTGAAGGCAAACGGAGAAGTGCGGTTGCGATCGCCTGGATCCTTGGGGAATTCGGGGAGGGTGTCGACCCCGAGCTGCATCATGCCGCCGTGGTCGGTGCTGCCGAGGTTGCCGTTCTTGATCATGGTGTAGACCTCCTCCAGCTGGCTGCCGAGGTAGACCGAGATGATCGCCGGCGGGGCTTCATTGGCACCGAGGCGGTGATCGTTGCCGGCCGTGGCCACCACCGCCCGCAGCAGTGGCCCATAGAGATGAACCCCGCGGATGACCGCTCCGCAGAACAGCAGGAACTGCATGTTCTCCTCGGGGCTGCTGCCGGGATCGAGCAAGTTGCCCTGGGTGGCGTTACCCACGGACCAGTTGACATGCTTACCGGAGCCGTTGATGCCCTCGAAGGGCTTTTCATGCAGGAGGCAGTTCATGCCGTGCTTGCGAGCCGTGCTCTTGAGCAACGTCATCGTCAGCTGCTGGTGGTCGGTGGCCACGTTTGCGGCTTCGAAGAAGGGGGCAATCTCAAACTGACCAGGGGCCACCTCGTTGTGACGGGTCTTGGCAGGAATGCCCAGCTTGTACATCTGGCGTTCCACGTCCTGCATGAACACCTGGACCCGCTGGGGGATGGCGCCGAAGTAGTGGTCATCGAACTGCTGCCCCTTCGCCGATGGCGATCCGAACAGGGTGCGGCCGGCCAGCAGCAGGTCGGGGCGCAAACTCACGAAGGCGCTGTCGACCAGGAAGTACTCCTGCTCGGCGCCACAGCTGGAGTTCACGGGTGCCACCTCGGTGTTGCCGAGCAGCTTGAGCAGGCGCTGGGCCTGCTTGTTCATCGCCGCGTTGGAGCGCAGCAGGGGGGTTTTCTTGTCGAGCGCTTCACCGGTCCACGAGACGAACACCGTGGGGATGCAGAGGGTGACGCCGTTGGGCGTCTCCATCAAGAAGGCGGGGCTGGTGATGTCCCAGGCGGTGTAACCGCGGGCCTCGAAGGTGGAGCGGATGCCGCCGTTGGGGAAGGAGGAGCCGTCCGGTTCGCCCTGCACGAGCACCTTGCCGGTGAACTCACAGATGGCGGAGCCGTCGCTCTGGGTGGAGATGAAGCCGTCGTGCTTCTCGGCCGTGGAGTTGGTGAGCGGGTAGAAAACGTGGGCGTAATAGAGCGCCCCGCGACTCACCGCCCAGTCCTTCATCGCCTGGGCCACCACATTGGCCACGGAGACGTCGAGCTTTCCGCCCGCCTTGATGGTGTTCTGCACCGACTTGAAGATGTCCTTGGGCAAGGACGACTTCATCTGCGACAGGCTGAACACATCGCTGGCCCAAAGCTCCTGTAGGGGCGCGGTAGGGGCCGTGATCGCTGCCGGGCGCTCCTGGGTGCGTTGAATGGCGGCGAGGCGTTGGGGGCTGGGCATTGGTTGCGTTTTGTCTGCACCTAGCCAATGAGCAGGCGAGGGCTCCCGGAGACGCCGTTGATACAAAAGCTGGCCTCAGCGCTGGCCCAGCAGTTCGATCCAGCTCAGGGGGTTCTCAATGGTCGCGCTGGCGGGCCGTCCGGTCCGCTCGGCCGAGGACTGGGGCCTCAGCTTGCTCGCGCAGGTTGCCAGGGGGCTTGGGTTGGGGGCTCCGATGGCCTGAAGGCGCCGGGGCGGAGATGCATGGGACATGGTGAAAGAAGCCTCCGAGGGAGGGTGATGGGAATCGAAGTTGAATGCCGGCCCCCGTTCCTGGGGCTCCACGGCTTGGTCAGGGTTTGAACACCCTGGTGGAGCTTGATGGCCGGTCACAAGCACGACCACCCCTGAAGCCTGGGGGGGAAGGGTCGTTGATGCGGAAGAACTGAACGACCTAGGAAAAGGGGAGTTCAGAGGAGAGATCCACCATTTGAGTTTCTGGTGGAGTAGCCGGTGAGTGTGTGGAGCTTCCACTGGCTTGTATCACCTTACACAGTCAACGCAGAATCAGTTGAGGGCTGGCTGAGGGACGTGCCTTTCCTCGCCGGTGTTCGTATCGTCGGCTTGCAACCTGATCATCCACAGGCCCAGAGGGAGTGACCGACACCACGACATCCGTTTCCCTCCGTCCCGAGTCTTTTCTTCTGCTGCCCAAAGACGGGTTGCTTCTGGTGGACAGCCATGGGGTGGTGCAGCATGTCAATTCGATCGCCCGCCAGCGCCTCGGGGTCAGCGCCCAGAACGCCGATGGTCAGCCATTGGCCTTGTTCTGGCCTGAGCTGGCCGAGCTGATCGGGCGGCGGACCGACTGGGAGACCGGCGGCCCCGTGGACGCCCCAGTGATCTGGGCCGGTGACCTCATCACCGTGCGCACGTTTCGCACCGACAACGGTTTTGGTGTGGGCGTGCTGGCCGGAGTCCATGAACCCGATACCCCCGGGACGCGCCAGTCGCTGGTGGAGAGCGTGCTCGAGGCGGTCACCGATGCGGTGGTGGTGACCACGGCCGAATACCTGGATTTCCCCGGGCCGGTGATTCTCTATGTGAATTCCGCTTTCCTGGCCCAGACGGGTTACGAACTCAAGGAGGTGCTCGGTCGCAGCCCCCGCCTGTTGCAGGGAGTCGAACATGATCCGGACAGCAGCAGCCGTCTGCGCGGCGCCTTGCAGAGGGGCGAGCGGGTGAGCATGGAGCTCTCGAACTCCGCCAAGGACGGCAGCACGTACTGGGTGGAAATCGATCTGGTGCCCTTGATCGATGAGACCGGCGAGGTGACCCAGTGGGTATCGGTTCAGCGCAACATCTCTGAACGGCGCTCCAACCAGGAGGCCCTGGCCGAGCAGGCTCTGCATGATTCGGTGACAGGCCTGCCCAACCGTTTGGCCCTCCACTCCCGTCTCGACCAGGCTCTGCAGCGCCTGAACCGTCGCGAGGGACAGATGGCCGTGCTGTTCTGCGACTTGAACCGCTTCAAGGAGATCAACGACATGCATGGCCACCATGTGGGCGACCAGTTGCTGGTGGAGATCGCCTCCCGTTTGAGGGAGGCCCTGCGCCCCGAGGACACCCTGGCCAGGCTCGGTGGGGATGAGTTCGTCGCCATCGCCGAGAACCTGGTGGAGGTGGCCGACGCGGTGCAGCTGGCCCTGCGGCTCAAGGAACGGCTTGGCGCCCCCTGGTCGATCGACGGCCAGTCCTATCGGCCGACGATGAGCATTGGCATCGCCATGACGGCGGAGGCGTCGGTGTCGGTGGATGAAATGCTGCGGCGCGCCGATCTGGCCATGTACCAGGCCAAGGAGGCGGGGGGGGGCGGTGTGGCGATCTACGACCGCTCCGTTGACGAGCAGCTGAAGTTGTCGATCTCGGTGCGTCGCCAGTTGCACGAGGCGATTGAAGGCGGCGGTCTGGTGCTGGAGTACCAGCCGATCGTCGACCTCGCCGATGGTTCGATCCACGGTGCCGAGGCCTTGGTGCGCCTGCTGGGAAGCGATGGCGGCCTGATCCCCCCCGGCGACTTCATCCCCCAGGCGGAAGTCACCGGTCTGGTGGTGCCCCTGGGTGAATGGGTGATCCGTCACGCCTTCGCCGAACTCAGGGCCTGGCGCGACCAGGGGTATCGCTATTCGATGTCGGTCAACGTCAGTCCCTCCCAGTTGCGGGTGCCGGGCCTGGGTAGCTACCTGCTGGAGCAGGCGGAGCGCAGCGGCGTGGATCCCAGTTGGGTGGCGATTGAGGTCACCGAAACCGTGCTGATCAACCACCCCAAGGTGACCTTCGACGAGCTGAGCTTGCTGCGGGAGGCAGGGGTCAAGGTGCACCTCGACGACTTCGGCACCGGTTACTCCAGCCTTTCCTGGTTGACGCAGTTTCCTGTGGATGCGATCAAGATCGACCAGACCTTCACCGCCGAACTGGGCCTCGATCAACGCAAGACGGCGATCATCCGTGCGTTCATTCAAGTCGCCCAGGAACTTTCGTTCACCGTGGTGGCCGAAGGGATCGAAACCGAGCTGCAAAGGAACATGCTGAAGGAGCTTGGCTGCGAGCGAGGGCAGGGCTACCTGTTCGCCAGACCCTCCCGTTTGGGGCCCTCAAGCTGGGCCTGATCCCCGCCAGGAATCGTTCAGGCGGCGGATGGCAGGCGGGGCAGGGGACCGTCCCGGTCCGAGCGGAAGCTGATCTGCAGACGCGGTGCTTTCTGGCTCACCAGGGTGATCAGGCGTTCGAAGGCCCGTTGGGTGACGGGGGCGCCTTTGCCCATGGGCTCGCGACTCATGATCACCACATCCAGTTCAGGGCCACTGGCCTGGGGCTGGACATCGGCGAAGAGTTGCAAGGTCATCCCGTCCGGGGCGGATCGAAACAGGGCACTGAGGTGGGCCGGAGCCTGTTGATCGATGCTGGCCTCGATCTCCTCCAGTACCGGCAGCAGCTGGGGGATCAGGTCCCGGGCCTGCACCGGTTCGGGGGATTTGAGAACCAGGATCAGCCGCGCCATGGGGCTCCTCAGTGAGGCTCCATCTTGCCCTGCGGCGGGCGCGGCACGATCTTCCAGGTGCTCGCCAGGAGCGTGAGCAGGGCATCGACGGTGCCCATGCGTCGGGGTCTCTGGTACCAGGCGGTGCCGTCGTACAGCAAGGCGATCAGGGCGCTCAGCTCTGGCTCGCTCAGGGGGTCGAACGCCAGTTGAACCTGCCGGGAGCCCCCCCGGCGCTGATCAGATCGTGTCCGCACCGGTAGTTCGATGTGCTCTTCCACCAAGGTCAGCAGGCCACGGAGACCATCCGGGGCGCTGAAGGCCCCGTGGTTCAGCTCCAGTGAGGCACCCGATTCGGAGACCTCCGTGGTGGTGCCCCAGAGCTCCTGATCACCCAACCTGAGGCGGGCGATGCGTTGAAGGGGGAACCGATCGCTCTGGCGTGCCACGGGCCGATCGACGCAGGCCAGCAGGCAGGTGAGCACCACCCAGGCGTTGTAGAGGTTCCAGGCGAGCATCAGGCCTTCTCCCTCGAACGGCTGCCGGCTCCAGCTGGGGAGCACCAGGGGCAGCCCGTAGAACAGCACCAGGCTCACCACCAGCACCGTGAGGTGGCCGATGAACGGCCAGGCCAGGCCCACGTCCAGCTGGCCGCCGCTGCGGCTCACATCCTTGTTGGTGACCACGCTGCCCAGGATCCGGAAGGGGCTGAGCAGGATCTGGACGATGCGTCCGACGGCCGGAAAGCAGAACAGCGATTCGTAAACCTCGTTCCAGAACTGGAAATGATGGTGATCGGTCAGCCAGGTGGTGAGGGTATACATCAGGATCACGAAAGGCAGCCCGTAGGCCACGTATTCGATCGGCGGGGCGGCGATCAGCGTGAACCCCAGAACCAGGCTGGCAAGGGGAAAGAGCAGATACACCAGCCTGAAGAAGGGTGTAAAAAGACTGATCAGCAGATTGAAATAGAAACTCTTCTGGCCGAGGTTCAGTTTGCTCCAGATTGGTAACTCCTTGCCCGAGTAGTAGATCTGGAAGTTTCCCTGCATCCAGCGCAGGCGTTGGTCGAGATAATCGCGAAAGCTGCGTGGCACTTCCCCGAGGCTGAGGATTTCATCGAGATACACCATCCGCCAGCCCCTGGTGAGCAACTTGGTGCCTGTCTGATGATCTTCGATGATGCAACTTGTCACATATCCTCCCAATGATTCAATCGCGCTGCGGCGTGCCACGTAGGAAGTGCCGCAACAGATCACGGCGTTGAAGTTGTCGCGGATCACCTGTAGGTAATGAAAGAAGTAATCCATGTCATCGGGCATCACTGATTCCAGCCCGAGGTTGCGGTTATGAAAATCGGAGTTGAAGTAGTGCTGGGGGGTCTGAACCAGGGCGACGCCCGCATCCTGGAAGAAGCCGACGGTGCGCTCGAAAAAGTTCCGGAAGGGAACAAAGTCGCAGTCGAAGACGGCGATCAGCTCGGCGGAGGTGTGGGCGAGGGCGTAATTCAGGTTGCCGGCCTTGCGGTGGCTGTTGTCCGGCCGGCTGAGGTACCCAACCCCCAGGCGATCGGCCAGTGCGGCGATGGAGGGCCTGTGGCCGTCATCGAGGATCGTGATCGTTTTGTGCTGGTAGCGGATGTTCTTGCTGGCGAGGACGCAGCGCTGGATCAGCCGTTCGGATTCGTTGTAGGTGGGAATCCAGATGTCCACGCCTGGTTGCTGCTCCTGGGCCCAGCGGGCCAGTCGGCTGGCCTCGCGCCGGCGGCGGTTGGGCTCGAACACCACCGATGGCACGAACTGCACCGTGCTGGTGATCAGGTAGACGGCTTCGCAAACAAACAGCGTGAGGCTGAAGACCAGGCTGATCGGATGGGCTGAGTTGATCGTGGTGCTGCGCCAGATGAAGTAACGCAGGCCCACCAGCGACAGCACGGTGAGCACCAGGGCATGGCTCCAACGCGTCCGAGGCAGCAGGTTCACCCCCAGAGCCATTCCCAGGGCGAGGACCACGGGGAGCACCGCATCGAGCCAGAGGTCTTTGACCTGCCATTGCTCCGGCAGGGCACGGTCACTGAGCGGGTTCAGCTGCAGGGATCCCAGCCAGCCAGGCTGCAGGTTCACGAGCAGCAGGGCGCCGATCAGCACCAGGATCGAGGCCAGCAGCAGCCACCAGGCCCATGGTGAGATGGCGGGAGTGCGCAAGCTGAGGGGGCCAGGCCGCGGGCGGCTCATCGCTCGAAGCTGACCCGTGCCGTGAAACCCACGTAGCAGAACTTCAGGGGGGGAGCGGGGATGTCGTTGAGGATCCGCACGCGGACCTGGCTTTCGCGGGCGAGGTTGATCGGGATCGGGTTGGTGTCATCCTTCAGGGACACTCGGCCAAGGCCAGAGCGGATGTAGGCCACTTCACCACGCAGGTCGAGGGAGTCGCCCACCAGGTCAATCCGGGCCGGGCTGCCGATGCGCACGCGGTTGAGATCACTTTCCTTGACGAAGGTGGTGATGAAGCGGTCCTTGCAATCGATCATCTGCAGTACTGGCGCCTCGGCCCGCACGGTGTCCCCCTGGTTGGCCAGCAGCTTCCAGATCACGGCCTGGCGCGGGCTCACCAGCGTGCTCTCCGATTGAAGGCCGCGGGCGATCCCGGCGGTCTCCAGCTGCCTGGTCAACCCCTCAACCCGCTTGGCCTGGGTGCGGCGCCGGCCCTCGAGTCGCTGCAACTTGAGCTTGGATTCCTGCAGCCGTACCGCGGGGTCGAAGTTGCTGCGGGTGGTGGTCAAGGTGAGGTTCTTGCGAGCAGCCGCCACCACGCTCTTCTGACCGGCCAGGCGTTCCTCGAGGGCCGCCAATTGCTCCCGCTCACGGGCGAGGTCCGTGCTGGCCCGGTCCACCACCGTTTCCGCCACCGCCCCGGCGCGAAACAAGGTCTGTTGACGCTTGAGATCCCGATCGATGAAGGCCACCTCCTCCCGGGAACGACGCAGCTCCGCCTCCAATCGCTGGAGCTCCCGGCTGCTGCGCTCGATCTCCAGTTCCTGTTGCTGGTCTGCATCTTTTCGGATGGTCTCCACCAGCAGCCGCTGCTTGGCCACCTCCTCGTCAAGCTCCTCCAGGTCGCTGCTTGCCGTGAGCAGGGAGGTCTTGAGGTTGCGAACCTCCTGGCCGCTGGCGCGGGTGTCTTCGACCCGACCCAGGGACTGGCCAGCGCTGACGGCGTCGCCGGCCTTGACCTTGAGTTCCACCAGAATTCCGCTGATCGGCGTCTTGATCTCGATCGAGGTGGCTTCCACCACCGCATCCCTGGATCGGGCGGTGAGGAAGTTGGCCAGCACCGCCACAGCCGTCACCGCGAGGCCGCAGGCGAGGGTGAGGATCACCACGTTGGCCGTGCGGCTACGACGGATCGGCTCCTGTTCAGCGTCTCTGGTGCCGCTCACCTCTTCTTCGCTGCCTCCGCCGGGTGGGGTGATGGCGTCCGGTGGCCCTTCAGGGATCTGGGGGGACATCCTGACTAAGACCTTCGGCCAAGATTAGCGATCGTCGCCACTGGGCCATCCCACCGCCGCGCCCCCGGGCACTGAGGACGGTGCCGTCGGCCTCCAGGCCGATCAGGGCGAAGAAGGGAAGCGATTTCACCGCCGCCGTCTCGAACGGTTCGCCAGCCGGAAGGGTTCGATCCAGGGCGCGCCAGGGGCCCACCAGAAGCTCCAGGCGCTCGAAGCGGAAAACGAGCAGAGGGCGCCGGCCCTGCAACCGGGCGGGCCCCTGGAAGAGAAGTTGCAGGGCCCCGATCCGCACCGAATTGAGCAGCCGCAGGGCGGCACCACCTGGAGACCCCGGAGGGTCCGCCGCGCGGATCTCCAGTTGGGCCCCCAGACCCCTCAGCAGGGCGCCATTGAGACGTGACGGCTCAGTGCCGCGCCTGGGCCACACCTCCTCCAGGCGCCAGACCCCGAAGAGATCAGCTGCGCTCAGGCCACTGCCCAGCCGCCGGCTGTGCCGCTCTCGATCTGGCAACGAAGCTCCCATCCCCCCATTCTGGGCCCGTGGCGCCGATCCCTTCGCGGACCTTGGATGGGATCGGGAGCACCAACGGCAGCTCGAGCACTCTGTGGTGAGAGGCTTGGCTTCCTACGGCCTGACCCGCAGCCATGGCCCCCTTGACCACCCGAGTGCGTGGCGGCTTCTGGCTGCCGATCCTGGTGCTGGCGGTTCCCTGGGGCCAGGAGCTGATCGATCAGGTTGTCTTCGGCGGCCAGTGGAACCTGCCCATGGAGCCCGGCGGCTCGTTTCTCGGGGTGCTCACCGCCCCGTTCAGCCACGCCGGCTTCGCCCACCTGATCAGCAACTCCCTTTGGTTCCTGCCCCTCTCGTGGCTGGTGCTCCTTCAGGGCCGCCGTGACTACCTGGCGGTGTGGCTGGGGGTCTACCTGATGGCGATCCCCGTCTGGCTGTTCTGGCCCAACGGCAGCCATGGGCTCTCGGGGGTGGTCTACGGGCTGCTGGGCTATCTGCTGCTGGTCGGTTGGCTGGAGAAACGCCTGCTGTCATTGCTGCTCTCGCTGTTTGCCTTGCTCAGCTACGGAGCCTTGCTTCCCAGCCTGCTGCCCTTCCTCAGTCCGCCGGGGGTGAGTTGGATCGGCCACCTTTCGGGCTTCGCGGGAGGCGTGTTGGCGGCCTTCGCCGTGCACAGAGAGCCGACCTAGGTTGGAATCTCTACCCCTCCCTGATAGGCGATGGCGGATTCGGACCCTGGCTGGCTTGAGCGTGGTTGGCGGACCCTGCGGCGCACCCCTTCCCTGGTCATTGCCATGGCGGTGCTGAGTCTGGGGCTTGTGGTGTCCAGTTCTGTGCTGATCAAGGGCTTCCGTCAGGCCAATGACAGCATCACCGTCACCGGCGCCAGCACCGAGCGGATTCGCAGTGACGCGGTTGACTGGACCCTGGAGGTGCGCCAGGGCGGCGTCAGTCAGGGGGACTCCTACAAGGGGCTTCTGCCTGTCGTGGCCACCACCACTGCCTTCCTGCGCGCCCAGGGGTTGACGGAGGCCGAGGTGCAGCTTGGGGCCGTCAAGTCCGAACGCGACGACGTGCGCGACCCGCGCACCGGCGAGCTGCGCTCCAGCATCTGGACCAGCCGTCAGCCGATCCTGGTGGCCAGTGCCCGGGTCGAGAAGGTGGCCCAGGTGGCCCGGGCCGCCGCCCAGTTGATCGGCGAGGGCGTGCCTCTCACCATCAACGATCCTGCCTACACCTACGGACGGCTGGCCGAAAAGCGCGTGGACATGCTCGCCAAGGCCACCCGTGATGCCAGGGCGCGGGCCCGGGCCATCGCCGCGGAAGCCGGCGCCCGCATCGGGGCAATCGTGAATGCCGATACGGGTTCGTTCCAGATCACTGCCCCCAACTCCACCGAAACCGGGGATACGGGCTCCTACGACACGCGCACGATCGACAAGGACATCACCGCCGTGATGGCGGTCACTTTCCGGGTGGAGTGATTCGTCTGGGCTGGGCGGCGTGATTGAACCGAGCGCTCAGAACGGATCGCGCTCGATTCCCACGCCGCTCGGGGCGAACAGGAAGATCAGATCATCCAGTTGCTCCTGGTGGCCGTCGATGGCGAACACGCCGCCGGCGACGAAGTCGGCGGCCCGCTGGGCTTCCGAGCGCTCCATGGCCGAGAGGTTCAGCAGCACCGTCTTGCGCTCGCGCACGGCCAGCACCGCTTCGGAGACCTCCTCGAAGCGGCGCGGCTGCATCAGGACCACCTCGTGGCCCCCCTCGGCAAAGCGGGTCATGTGTTCAGGCTGGCGCGACCGGCTCCTCCTGGCCACTCTGCACAGGACTTCCTTGATGGTGTGCGCCATGGTCTGCTCCGGGGCCGCCTATAGCCAGCTGTGGTCGCAGCCCCAGCCGCGCCGCCAACCTTTCGGCGCTGACGTAGAACACCGGGGTGATGTAGAGCGTCACGACCTGAGAGACCACCAGGCCGCCCAGCACCACCAGGCCCAGGGGGCGGCGAGCCTCGGCCCCGGCTCCGAAACCCAGGGCAACCGGCATCGTGCCGATGATGGCGGCCACCGTGGTCATCATGATCGGCCGGAAGCGGATCACTGATGCCTCGTGAATCGCCTGCAGCGGGCTGAGACCCGAGCGGGAGGACGTGATGGCGAAGTCGATCATCATGATGCCGTTCTTCTTGACGATGCCGATCAGCAGAATCAGGCCGATGTAGCTGTAGATGTTCAACTCCGAGCCAAACAGGATCAAGGTGGCCAGGCCCCCCACCGCCGCCGAGGGCAAGCTGGTGAGAATCGTGAGCGGGTGGATGAAGTCCTCGTAGAGGATGCCCAGGATTACGTAGATCACCACCACCGCCAGCAGGGCCAGCCAGCCCAGGTTGGCGAACGATTCGCGGAACACCTTGGCGTCCCCCTGGAAGCTGGTGGTGATGCCGGGCGGAAGAAGTTCCTGGGCGAGGGCCGTGATCGTCGCGGTGGCGTCATCGAGGGAGACGCCGGGCCGCACGTTGAAGGAGATCGTCACCGCCGGCAGCTGGGCGTTGTGGTTGATCGAAACGATGCCGCTGCCTCGCTCCAGGCTGGCTACGGCACCCAGGGGGATCAGCTTCCCGTCGGCGTTGCGGATCGAGAGCAGATCCAGATCCGCCGGTGAGTTCTGATCCACCAGCTTGACGCCGCTGATCACCGGGTATTGGCCGTCTGATTTGTAGATCGTCGAGACCTGGCTGTCGGCGTAGGCGTCCCGCAGGGTGGCCTGCAGCTGGGCCACGTTCAGCCCCAGGGCGGCCGCCCGGTCGCGGTCGATGTTGACCGTGAGTTTGGGGTTGTTGAGCAGCAGGTCGCTGTTCACGTCGGTGAGTTCGCTGAGGCCCTTGAGTCGGGTCTCGAAGGCGGGGGCCACCTCCAGAAGCTGCTCCAGGTCGATCGCCTGGAGGGTGAACTGGAAGCGGGCGCGACTCTGGCCGCCGCCGATGTTGACGGCGGGGGGCTGACGCACGAAGCCCCGCAGACCCGGCACGCTGTTGACCGTGCGCCGCAGTTTGCGGGCCACTTCGTCAGCGGCCAGGGGGCGCTCGGAGCGGGGCTTGAGCCGCAGGAACAGGCGACCGCTGTTGGAGGCGGCGTTGGGGCCTCCGGCGCCGATGGTGCTGTTGACCCCGGCGATGTTGGGGTTCGCCAGGACTTTGGCGGCCAGCTTCTGGTGCAGGGCCGCCATCTCCTGGAAGGAGATTCCCTCGATCGCCTGGGTGTTCACGGTCAACTGGCCGGTGTCCACGTCGGGAATGAAGCCCTTGGGCACCAGGGAGAAGAACACCACCGACAGCAGCAGCAGGGTGAGGGAGAACAGCTGCACCGCTCTCGGACGCTGCAGGGCCAGGCTGAGGGTGCGGCCGTAGGCCTCGCTGAGGCGATCGAACCTGCGGTCAAACCAGCGCAGCAGCCGGTTCGGGGATGGGGGCGGGCCATGGCCACCGACCCGTTCGGGCAGCATCCGGGCGCTGAGCATGGGAATGAGGGTGAGGGCCACCACTCCGGAGAGCAGGGTCGCCACACTCATGGTCACGGCGAACTCCGAGAACAGCCGTCCGATCAGCCCGCCCATGAACAGGATCGGGATGAACACCGCCACCAGGGAGATGGTCATCGACACGATCGAGGGTGTGATCTCAGCGCTGCCCCGCTCGGCTGCCTCCAAGCGGCTTTCCCCCAGCTCCTGGCGTCGCACGATGTTCTCCACCATCACGATGGCGTCGTCGACCACGAAGCCCACGCTGAGGGTGAGGGCCATCAGGGAGATGTTGTTGAGCGAGAAGCCCAGCAGCCACATGGCTCCGAAGGTGGCCACCAGGGACACCACAATCGCCACGGTCGGCAGGGCAGTGGAGATCACCGACCCGAGGAACAGGTAGACCACGGCCACCACCAGGATGACGGTGAGCACCAGGGTGTGCTCCACATCCGTGATTGATTCCTTGATGGCGATCGAGCGATCGAACAGCACATCCACCTGGATGGCGGCAGGAACCGACTCCTTCAGCTGCGGCAGCAGGTCACGGATGGTCTGGGTGATGGCCACCGTGTTGCTGCCCGGTTGCCGCTGAATCGCCAGCACGATCGAACGGGTGCCGTTGTACCAGCTGGCCAGCCGTTCGTTGGCCACCGAGTCGTTCACCTCGGCCACATCGGCCAGACGAACCGGTGAGCCGTTGCGGTAGGCCACCACCAGCTTTCGGTAGCCGGTTGCGTTGTCGAGTCGGCCGTTGTCCTCCACCGAGTAGGTCTGCTTGGGACCGAAGAGGTTGCCGGTGGGCAGGTTGGAGTTGCCGCCGCGCACGGCACTGAGGGCTTCGTCGAGACCGATCCCCTTGGCGGTGAGGGCCTGGGGGTCCAGGCGCACCCGCACCGCGTACTTCTGGGCCCCGAACACCTGCACCTGGGAGACCCCCTCCACCATCGACAGTCGCTGGGCCAGCTGCACCTCGGCCGCTCGGTTCACCTCCGAGAGCGGCAGCACCTCCGAACTGAGCACCAGGAAAAACACCGGCTGCTCGGAGGGATTCACCTTGCGCAGGGACGGTGGATTCGGCAGATCCTGGGGCAACTGTCGGCTGGCCTGGGAGATCGCGGTCTGGACGTCCTGGGCGGCTGCATCGATGTTGCGGTCGAGGTTGAACTGCAGGGTGATCTGGGTGCTGGACTGGCTGCTGGTGGAGGTGATCGTGCTGATGCCGGCGATGCTGGAGAACTGCTGCTCCAGGGGGGTGGCCACGGCGGTGGCCATGGTCTGCGGCGAAGCACCCGGCAGGGAGGCGTTCACCTGCAGAGTGGGGAAATCAATCGTGGGCAGGTCGCTGATCGGCAACTGCAGGTAGCCGATCAGCCCGAACAGCACCAGGGCCAGGCTCAGGAGCACGGTGGTGACCGGCCGCCTGATCGTGAAGGCGGAGAGATTCATGGCGCAGGCTTGTTCCCGGAGGGACGGCTCCTCCTGCCGCCTGGCCGCTCGACGATGACGGCGCCGGGGCTGAGGGCGAACTGCCCCTTGGTGACCACCCGCTCCCCGACGCTCAGCCCCTCGCTCACCACCACCAGCCCTTCGGCGGAGGGGCCGGTGCCGATCGGCTGCATCCGGGCCTTGCCTCCCTGGGGCTTTCCGGTGGCCAGGTAGACATAGGTGCCCTTCTGGCCTGTCTGCACGGCCGTCTGGGGCACCAGCAGCACGTTGTCGAGTCGGCGCAGCTTGAGTTGGCCCTTGACGAACTGGCCCGGCACCAACCGCTCATCGACGTTGGCGAAGCGGCTCTTGATCCGGGTGGTGCCCGTGCTGGGATCGACGTTGTTGTCGATCGAGGTGATCTGGCCCTGTGGGCGAGGGCCTCCGGGGCCGGAAGGCTCCAGCTGCACCGTCAGGCCTGGCCGCAGCTGGCCCAGCAGCCTCTGGGGCACGGAGAACTCCACGTCGATGGGGGTGAATCGGTTGACCACCAGCAGGGGGGTGTTCTCCTGGTCGCGCACGTAGTTGCCCAGGGTGACCCGCAGCTGGCCGGCGCGGCCGCTGATCGGTGAGCGGATCTGGGTCCGCTTCAACTGCAGCAGGGCAGTGGCTTCGGCAGCTCGCGCTGCCGACAGATTGGCCTGGGCGCTGACCACGGAGCTACGTCCGCTGACCGCGGTGGCCTCCTGGGCCTCGGCTTCGGTGGTGAACTGGTCCTGCTGGTCGCTGCTGATCGCCCCCTGGGTGCCGAGCTTGCGGTAGCGCTCGGCCCGCACCCGGGCGCTGCGGGCCTGGGTGGCGGTGCGCTTGGCCTCGGCCCGGGCCTGGATCACCCCGGCCTCCGCCTTCTGACGGTTGGCGCTGGCCTGGTTGAAGGCGGCCTGAAACTCGGCCGGATCGAGGCTGAGCAGCAACTGGCCGGCGCTCACCTGCTGGCCCTCGCGGAAATGCACCTGTTGGAGCATGCCCGACACCTCCGGGCGAATGGCGGCGGCGGCCACCGCCTTGACCTCGCCGGTGAGGGGGAAGACCACATCAAGCTGGCCGCTGCGCACCTGGGCGGTTTCCACCAGGACCGGGGGGCGCTTGCGCTGTTCGCTCTCTCGCGGCAGCAGACCCCTGGCCAGCACGAGGCCCAGGGCGAGACCAGCGGCGAGGATCAGCCAGCGGACGCGGCGCGGTGTCTGCTGCCAGCGCTCGCGAAGGGGCCGAGTCAAGGGAACTGAATCCGTCACCGGCTCACCGTAGAAGCCGGATTGGAGGCTCGCGGGTGCTGGCGGCCACGTGGAGCAACCAAGCTGTGACCAGTTCTAATCCTGATCGTCGAGAGGGAGCGGCGATGCCGATCAAACGGCCCTTCCAAACCGACCCTTGTTTGGGTTCGCCGCACCGGACCCTGAGCCCTGTTCCGTGCGGCTTTGGATGGGCGTCTGCCGTCAGCATGGCCTTTGCCGGCGCCCTGTCTTCATCACGCTCACCAGAACCGCCATGCCCCCAGCCGCGAGGAGCTCTCCTCGATCAGTCCCCGACGGAGCCCAGCAGCAGCCCGGCCTCCGCCGCATCGATCTGGCCGGCGTAGGCGCCGCGGCCCGTGATGCAGGCGGCGCCACAGCGAGCGCCCAGGGTCAGCGCCTGCTCCAGACTCCAGTCGGCCGCCAAGGCGGTGGTGAAACCGGCGGCGAAGGAATCACCGGCCCCGTAGCTGTCCCCTTCGCCGCATTTCTGCTCCACGGCGAGGCGCTGCTGGGCGCGGAAGCGTCCGCCAGGCAGGCTGAAGCCACCTCTTGCGCCTTCCGTGCCGACGTAGACCCCTGGCGCCGGATCCAGGTCGCCTGGGGCGTAACTCTCGCCGGGATCGTTGGTACTGCCCACCAGCGCGTCGAGAGTGAGGCCGGTGGAGCGGATCAGGGGCAGGCCCAGACGCGGCGTTGCAACCAGCACCCGGGCCCGGCGGGCCAGCCGCAGGGCCTCGCTGTCACAGGCGGTCACGAACACGCCGTCACAACAGGCGAGCTGCTCCCAGGGCAGATCGTCGCTGGCGTAGGGGCTGAGGCGCTCGCCGAAGACGGTGATCGTGCGTTCACCACCCGGTTCGATGAAGGTGATCGCCCGGCGGGTGGGGGCCTCCCGCCAGGCGATGTGCAGGGTCAGGCCCAGGGCCTTGAGTTCGGTGGCACACCGCTCGCCGAGAGGATCGCGGCCGAGGGCGGTGTAGAAGTGGGCGCCTCCCGCCAGGCGGGCCATCTGGGCGGCCACCACGGCACCACCACCGGCCGGCTGCTCGAACAGATCACTGGCGTGCTGGATCTGGCCGGATCGCGGCAGGGCCGGCACCCGCACGAAGCTGACCCACTCGACGTGGCCCAGCACCGCCAGTCGCAGCTCCTTAACAGGTGGTTTCAACGGCCCTGGGTGTGGATAGAACAGAGGTAGCTCAACCGGAGGCCGCCGTGGGGCACCGCCATCGCTCTTCCCATCGCTCGAGTGACCACGAGCGGCGCCGGTCCGCACCCACGCCGGAGGCCCTGCGGGAGGCGGAGCGGATCCATGCCAGCACCACCGCCCACTGGCGCATGTTGATCGACGATCCTGACCACCCCGGCCAGCGGGTGGAAAGGGAGGCCTATGCCTGCCGCCAGCGGGCCCGCTCCCACCGGCTGGAGTTGGGCCGCGTGCCCTCCGAACCCTGGACTCACGACTCTTCTGGAGTCCGGTAGACGAGCACGGGAATGGAGCCATGGGTGAGCACCCGCTGGGTTTCGCTGCCCAGCAGGAAGCCCGCCAACCCGCGCCGCCCATGGGAGGCCATGAAGATCAGGTCGCAGCCGTGGCTCTTGGCCGTATCGATGATCGCTTCGTAGATCACGCTGCTCACGACCGTGACCCCTTCACTGCTGACCGCCGCCGCCGTGGCCTGCTCCTGGGCCTGGTTGAGCACGTGATGGGCGTAGGCCACGTTGGAGCGCGCGATCTCCTCGTTCCAGCCTGGATTGACGACCATGGCGTCGCCGAAGAAGGCCAGGTTGTCGGGGCCGAACAGTTCGGGTTGCACGTGCAGGAAGGTGATGCGGGCCGAGCCCTCACGGGCGAAGCTCACGGCCCGCTCGATGGTCTGTTGCGAGAGGTCGGAGCCGTCGGTGGGCACGAGCAGGTGGCGGAACATGTGCGCTCTCGCTGTGAGGCCCAGGCTAGGTTCAACCTTCCAGCAGGTTCAGATCCTGAAATCTGGGAATCAGCCAAGTGGGGATGCCGTCCACGTCCCAGTCCCAGAAGTTGCCGCGGCCCAGGTAAAGCGGTTCATGGGCCAGGTACGACTGAACCAGGGCGGCGAGCTCAAACTCATGCAACGCGTCCTCTCGGTTCACCTGCCTCAGGCGGGCGGCGGCGGAGCCTTTGCTGACCGCCTTGGTGAAGCGCCTGATGAACATGACCTGACCCAAGGTCGGTCCCACGTTATCCGCATGCCAGATTCAGCGCCCCTGCGCCGCCGGAGGCATGAGCAAGATCCTGTTGATCCTGCTGAGCGTGGGTGCCTTCCTCGCCCTGCAGAAGGGCTGGGTCAAGCCTGACTGGAGCGTGATCGTGAGGGATTCGGGCCTGCCCCTGCCGGTCCCGCCAGTCCAGCAGAACCAGAAGCCGTGCCCGGTCCGCTAGCGCGAACCACAGCACCCCGATCGATCCCGATCGGCACGGCAACGATACGGCGATGCCGCTCAGAGCTGGTGATGCCGCAGGTGAAGCTGAGCTGTTTCAGGTGGCCTCACGCCTGCACCACTTCAAGCTGCTGGGCCAGCCGAGCTCGTCCGGAGACTTTCCCTCCCCTTGTGCAGCGCCAGCGCAAGCTGCGCCCATGGGGCGGCAACCTCGACCGCTGGCGGCTGAGTGGGCTCCAACCCCAGGCACTTTCCAGCGACAAGCTGTGCATGATCGCTCGGCTCCGGTGGGGTTTCATCTCCTGGCCGATCCCTGCCGAGCAGGTGGTGGACGTGGTGCGCTGGCATGGGTTCAACCCCAGCACCGATCAGCGCAAGCCGTCGCCATTGGCCCGGCCTTTGAAAGCCCTGTCATTGGGCCAGATTGGACAAGGTGAGAGTGTCGTTTGTGGTGAGTCGCGCTGATCTCCCTCAAAACGACGAGCCCTCCCCTGAGGCGTTGGGTTCGAATCGCTCCACCTATTGATGCGCTCAGGCCATGAACGGCAGGGGCAGGTCAAACGCCAACCCATTCATTTGCGCGACTCAAGCGGGGGGATCAAGCAGGATCAGATCCTCCTCAGCTTCGTCGAGGCCGCAGTCAACGTAGGCGTTGACGGTGGGAAAGTTAAGTTCCCTGAGCCATTCCACCAGAAAGCGACGATCCATCATCGCCACGGATATCTCCTCGAAATCGGGATATTCGATCGACTGTTCGTTGATCGCGTACTGCAGCTCCTCCAGTTCCCGGCAGATGGCCCGGTAAAGGCTGAAGTCCCGGCCAGTGAGCTGGGACATCTCTCTACGTTTTGACGTCGCCACGGGCGGCCAGCATCGGGATGGAGATCATCTACAGGCTGAACCACGAGCGAGCCCCCCGGCACGAATCGGCCCTCGGCAGGAAGCTTCACGCTCCCAATCAGGGTGCCAGGGCCGGCCCATCAAGATCCTGGACTTCTCATTCGATCCCCGACGGATGGGCGCCTTCGGCCCTGCTGAGGCCCTGATCACCAGAGGGCACGCACGGGCTCCCGCGGCACCAACGGTGAGCTGACCTCCCGGGTGACCTCGGTGGCAGTCAGCTGATTGGCCTGGATGCAGGCGGGCAAGAAGACATACCAGCTCAACAGCGAGGTGCATTGCGCCTCACCCACGCACTTGCCCTCGGCGCAGACGTTCTGCTTGCCGTCATAGGTGTTGCAGGTGTGGGCCAGGCGGTAATCCACTGGCAAGTTGGCCATGATGTCGAGCGAGGAGATGGTGCCATCTGCGGCGGCGCCGATGATGGCACTGCGCAGGGACTCCACCGCGTAGGTGCTCTGGGTCCAGTAGGGGAAATAGCTGAGGGAGGCATTCTTTAGAAACTTGATGCCGGGATCGGAATAGAGAAAGTTCGCTACACCAGTGACATCGACGCTGTAGGGCTTGGCGAGCCCGGTGCGCAGTTCGCTCGCGGTCCAGCCGGAGCGGGCGATGCCATCGAAGAGGCCGCGGTCGGTGATGTCACCGGTGTTCACGAAGGTGGTGATCTCCGCAAGATCCGTGGACCAGACAGCGCCGCCGGAGTTCCAGCGGATGGTGTTTCTGTTGCTGTTGTTCCCCAGGTCGTAGGCCGAGGCGGGTGGTGAGAGCACAGCGCTCAAGCTGGTGCCGACCAGGAGGCCGATGGCGAGGTGTTTGAACATCGTTATTGACAGGGAACGTCACAACAAACCTAATCAGCTTTCGCAGGACTGACGGCATCGCCAGCAAGTGCAAGAAAATGGCAGCTAAATATTCATCAAATGGCGCATGAAACACTGCTCATTTGCAGCGCGGATGCGGTGATTCTCCCTCAGGCAAGCGATGGATCCGCGCCAGATCTTCTTGTCCATGCCCAGCGGCCCGCGGTTCCCCGACCTCTGCCTCCCTCAGCGGGGGGCGGTCCAGTCTTCAAACCACTGGCGCCGCCAGAGCCAGTACACCTGGATCAGGGCCACCAGGGCCATCAGAGCCATGGCATAGGCATAGCCGTAGCGCCATTTCAATTCGGGCATGTTCTCGAAGTTCATGCCGTAGACCCCGCCGATGAAGGTGAGCGGCGCAAAGATACTGGTGAGGATCGTGAGTGTCTTCATCACCTGGTTCATGCGGTTGCCCACGCTCGCCGCATAGGACTGGGTGATGGCATCACATTGGTTGCGCAGCAGTTCGCAGTTCTCGAACAGCAGGTCCACCAGTTCGCCCATGTCCTGGAAGCCCGCGGTGGCCTCCCGTCCCAGCAGCTCCTGGCGTTGACGCAGCAACACGCGGATCTGGTGGCGCAGGGGCCAGATCTGACCCCGGATCGTGAGCAGGTTGGAGCGGTGCTGGAAGGTGCGGGTCAGCAGCTTCGGTCTGGGTTCCCGCAGGGCCGCCTCCTCCAGGTCGCAGAGCCGGTTGGCGATCAACTCCAGCATTGGGAAGAGTTGATCGAGGATTTCATCGACAAGAAAGTGGAGGATGTCGTCGAGGTCGCGCAGGTCCGTGGCCCCCACCTGGGACTCCAGCCAGTCGGTGAGTTCCGGAAAGGCCTCCCCCGCTGGCGCCTCCTCGAAGCTCACAAGCAGTCCCGGCAGCAGCAGGGCCCCAACCTGGGAGCTGATCAGATGGGCAGGGTCATGGGCAAAGCTGAAGCGGTGCAGCACCACCAGCAGCGCTTCGCCGAGGGAATCCACCCTTGGCCGCTGGGGCACCTCCAGCAGCGGCGGCAGCAGCATCGCCGGCACGTCCAGCGCCTGGAGCATGGCTGTGATCGGCCGTGGGTCGCTCAGTCCCATCACCCGCAGCCACAGGGGCACACCTCGGCGCTTGAGGGCTGAAAGCTCCTCGGGGCTCCGCAGGGAGTGGAGCCTGGGGCCTTCGCTCTCGAACACCACAACGCTGAAGCGGCTGGGCTGACGACCGCCATGGACATAGAGCTGCGTGGGGATGGCGGCTGGGCGTTCCTCCAATCGGTACGAGCGGAGGGCGCCGGGGGTGGGTCGCAGCAAGGGGGGAGGGGGGTGATCCGGCTAGCGTCCATCTCAGGCCAGGGGTGGCAGCTTCGCCTGTCGCAGGGGCGACATGGGCTCAGGCAACTGAGCTCAGGAGAGGGTTCGCCGCAGTTGGGCCTTCGCGACGCTCACGTAGGCCAGGAAGGCGTCGTATTTGTTGTCAAATTCACCCAGTGACTGGCGGCTGCCATCGATCAGGATCCGGGCGCGAAAGCGGCCGGTGCTGCGATCCTGGGTGACCCCCTTGAAGCCGGTGCTGAGGTCGGTTGGGGTGACTCGGCGGGGGCGCCGCGGTTGGCCTTGGGCGGTGGCCCGCAGGTTGTTGATGCGGTGGTCGTCGCGGTTGCCGTTGATGGCTGTGATCTCCCGCCCGATCGGATCCACCCCGTGGTGCAGGCACCAGATGATGCGCGTCAGGGCATAGCGCTGACCCTCGATCGAGATCTGCCAGCGGCCGTCACGGCCCTTGCTGCCGGCCCGCACGTCCTGTCGGCTCTGCCCGCGGGACCCCAGTGCGCGATTCCAGCTGCAGTGGCCGGTGCGGGGGTCGTAGCTGAGCTGCTGACGCAGGATTTCCAGCGGCGGCAGCCGTTTGTGATTCGCCATGCTCCAGAGAGCGCTAAGGCGATGGTAGGAGCCCTTTGAACACGCAAGCGGATCAGCTGCGGCCGGCGGCCAGGGTTGATGGGCCCAAGGTGGAGGGGATGAGAATGTCGGGCCGCTGGCGGGCCCAGGCCAACTGCGCGTCCACCTGTGCGCGCACGCTTTGGCGGTAGTCGAGGAAGTGCTCATGGATCACCAGCAAGCGCAGGAATCGTGGCAGCTGCTGGGGGCGCCTGAACACCAGGCCCAGCAGCACGCGCCAGAAGTGCAGCGCACCGGGGGTGAGCACTCCGCGCGCCATGACCACGGCGGCCGCCCCGCGCAGCTCGGCGAGGCGGTGGCCACCGGTCCAGCCGCGCCGCCACCAGGGCCGCCCATGCCGCCAGCGGGGTGCCCCCAGCATGAGGCAGTGACGGGCGATGCGCTCGATGTAGGTGGCGGGAGCATAGAGGGCCTCAAATCCCTCGACGAACTCGCCGCCGATCGCCTCGATCGGCCGGGTGGGTCTGAAGTTGAGCAGGTTGGTCTGCACCCCCTGGTCGAAGTCGCCATCAAGCTCCAGCAGGCGCCCTTCCCGGCTTAGCCGATGCCAGAGGGTGGTGTTCGGCAGGGCCTGCAGCACCCCGAGCATGGCGATCGGGATGGCGGTGTGCTCCACGAACGCCACGATCCGAGCTCCCGCTCCGGGTCGCTCGCCATCGAAGCCGAGGATGAACCCTGCCATCACCTCCAGTCCGTGGGCGGTGATCGTGTCCACCGCCTCCTCCAGTGGTTGGCGGGTGTTCTGGCGTTTCTGTGCTGAGGTGAGGCTGCTTTCGTCGGGGGTCTCAATGCCCAGGAACACCCGCTCGAAGCGGCAGGCCCCCATCTGCTCCATCAGCTCGTCGTCGCTGGCCAGATCCACCGAGGCTTCGGTGATCAGGGCGAAGGGGAAATCGTGGTGCTCCTGCCAGGCCTGGAGCTCGGGCAGCAAGCGTTTGACGTTGCGCTTGTTGCCGATGAAGTTGTCATCGACAAGGAAGACGTTGCCGCGCCAGCCCAGGTCGTAGAGGTGCTTCAGCTCGGCCAGCAGTTGCTCGGGTTCCTTGGTGCGGGGTTTGCGGCCATAGAGCACGATGATGTCGCAGAACTCGCACTGGAACGGGCAGCCCCGCGAGAACTGCACCGCCATGGCGTCGTAGGCAGGCAGCTCCAGCAGATCGAAACGGGGTATCGGTGAACCCGTCAGATCCGGGCGTCCCTCGCCCGCTCGGAAGATCCCGGAGCGTTCACCTCGCTCCAAGGCCGCCACAAAGGTGGGAATCGTGATTTCTCCTTCATCAAGCACCAGGTAGTCGGCCGGGATCAGTTCGGGGGCCTCGGGGGTGGAGCTGGCGAAGGGACCTCCCACCGCCACCGGTAGCCCCCGCGAGCGGGCCAGGCCGATCTGAGCGGCCAGGTCCTTGCGTTGCACGAGCATCGCCGACAGGATCACCAGATCCGCCCATGACCAGTCGTCGTCGCTCACCTCGCGCACGTTGACGTCCACCAGCCGCAGGCTCCATTCCGGCGGCAACAGGGCGGCCACGGTGATCAGCCCGAGGGGCGGCAGCAGCACCTGGCGGCCCACCCGTTCAAGGGCGCGGTTGAAGCTCCAGAAGGTCTGGGGGAAGCGGGGGTAGACGAGCAGGACGTTCATGGCGATCTCCAAATCTTTCCCAGCACCTGAACGGCCGATCGCGGCGGGTCGCGCTGGTCGCATTGCCCTCAGCTTGCGTCGGTGGTGTGTCCCTTGCGGTGATCCATCTGCTGCCGATCTGCCGCACGTCAGCGACGGAACACCTCCCTAACGTTGGAGTACAAAGGTTTTCCCATCCCCGGGCCGTTGTGGGGTGGCTCGCTTTGTTTCGGTCGATCACCGTTGTCTGGTGATCAACTGTTGCCTGGTTGTTCGCGGTTCTGCGTTCCCCGGCTGCTGCTGGCATGGCAGGCGGCGCGAGCGCAGTGCGGCGATCGTTCTGTACTGGAGCCTCAACGATGCGCATCGCCCAGATCTCGCCCCTCGATGAATGTGTGCCGCCCCTGCGCTACGGAGGCACCGAGCGGGTGGTGCATTACCTCACCGAGGAGCTAGTGCGCCGCGGCCATGAGGTGGTGCTGTTCGCCAGCGGTGATTCCATCACCAGCGCCGAGCTCTACCCCTGTGTGCCCCAGGCCCTCAGGCAGGCGGGCTATCAGGGTGATCGAAGCGTGCCTGCTCTGATCCAGCTCGATTGTGTGGCCGAGCAGCTGCACCGTTTCGACGTGCTGCATTTCCACACCGGTCACGGTCACTACCCCCTGACGGCGCGCCTGAACGTGCCCCATCTCTCCACCATTCACGGACCGCTGTCGGCTCCCTCGATGGCCGAGCTGCATCGCCACTTTGATCAGGTGCCGTTGGTGTCGATCTCCGAGGCGCAACGCCGGCCGTTGCCCCAGGCCCGCTGGCTCGGCACGATCCACCACGGCCTGCCAACGGATCTCTACCGCTTCGAGCCCACGCCGATGCCCTATCTGGCCTTCGTCGGGCGCATCTCGCCGGAGAAGCGGCTCGATCGCGCCATCGAGATTGCGGCGGCGGCGCGGTTGCCCCTCAAGGTGGCGGCCAAGATCGATGCGGTCGACCGCGACTACTTTCACACCATGATCGAGCCGTTGCTGGAGCGTCATCCCGCGGTGGAGTTCATCGGCGAAGTCGACGACGCCGGTAAGCAGGAGCTGCTCGGCCATGCCCTGGCGCTGCTGTTCCCGATCGACTGGCAGGAGCCCTTCGGTCTTGTGATGATCGAGGCCAACGCCTGTGGCACCCCGGTGATCGCCTGGCGCAACGGCTCCACCCCCGAGGTGATCATTGATGGCCTCAACGGAGTGCTGGTGGAATCGATCGAGGCGGCGGTGGCGGCGGTGGGTCGCATCGAGGAGCTTCCGCGCACGGCCATCCGCGCCGATTTCGAGCGCCGCTTCAGCGTCGAACGCCAGGCGATCGCCTATGAGCATCTCTATGGGCGCTTGATGCAGGAGACGAACGCCTCCCTGGACGCAGCCAAGACAGCTGGCCAGGGAGCCGACCGCAACCAGGTGTGCCATGCGGCTTGATCAGCTGCCCCCATTCGTGCTCAAGGATGGCGAGACGTTCGCCATGCTCGACCGTCGGGGTGAGATCAATCCGGTGGCGCATCCCGAGTCCGGAGTGTTCCACCGGGGAATGCGGCATGTGAGCCAATTGGAGTTGCTGCTCTGGGGCTGCCCCCCCTCCGTGCTCTCCTCCACCGAACGGGAGGAGATGGGTCTCCACGTGAGCCATCTCAGCAACGACGGCTCGGCGCACGGCTCGCTGCCAGCGGGCACGGTGCACCTGGAGCGCAGCACCGTGCTCACCCCCACGGGTCTTCTCCAGCAGTTGAGCTTCACCAGCTACGCGGCCTCCAGCGTCACGATCCCCCTGGTGCTGCTGGTGAATGCCGATTTTCTTGACATCTTTGAAGTCCGCGGCATCCACCGGCAGAACCACGGCACCAGGGTTTACAGCTGCACCGCCGACAGCCTGGAGGTGGTCTACCGGGGCCTCGACGGAACCGACCGCAGCACCGCCCTGCGCGTGGAGGCGGACGTGCTGGATGTGTCCGAGACGGAGCTGCGTTTCGCCTTCGACCTGGAGCCTCGCTGCACCCGCAAGCTGGCCCTGATGCTGGATTTCCATTTCCATGCGGATCAACATCCTTCCCCCCAGGAGGCCTTCGATGCGGCCCTGGTGGCCACGGTGGAGCGGTTTCGGAACAACCGTCTTCTCAACGCCTCGATCACCACTGACAACCCCGCCTTCAACGCCTGGATCGACCGCTCCACCTCCGACGTCCATCTGCTGTCCACCCAACTTGATCACGGCCCTTACCCCTATGCCGGTGTTCCCTGGTTCAGTTGTCCCTTCGGGCGTGACGGGCTGATCACCGCCCGCCAGATGCTGTTGGTGGAGCCCCGGCTCGCCCGGGGCGTGCTCGGATTCCTGGCCGAACAGCAGGCCCGCCACTCCGACACCGCCTCCGATGCCGAACCGGGCAAGATCCTGCATGAGGCGCGCCTGGGGGAAATGGCGGCCTTGGGAGAGGTGCCGTTCGCCCGCTACTACGGCAGCGTCGATGCCACACCCCTGTTCCTGATCCTGGCGGGCGATTACTTCTTGCGCAGCGACGACAGAGACTTCATCAACAGTCTCCGCCCGGCCCTTGACAGCGCCATGGCCTGGATCCGTAACGCGGAGGCTCAGAGTCCGGATGGGTTTTTGCGCTACCTCTGCGCCGCCCAGGGCGGTTTGCGTAATCAGGGCTGGAAGGACAGCGACGATGCGGTCCACCATGCCGATGGCCGACTGGCGGAGGGCTCGATTGCCCTGTGTGAGGTGCAGGCCTACGCCTACGGGGCCCGGCGGTCGTTGGCGGCGATCGAGCAACGTTGCGGCCACCCTGAGGCGGCGGAGCAACTGCAGGAGGAGGCCCGCGCCCTGCGTCGTCGCTTCCATGCGGCGTTCTGGAGCGATGCGATCGGCACCTATGCCCTGGCGATCGACGGGGCGGGGGAACCCTGCATGGTGCGTTCGTCGAATGCGGGCCACTGCCTCTGGACTGGCATCGCCAGCCGTCCCGCGGCGGCGGCGATCGCCCGGCAGTTGCTGGCCCCCACCAGTTTCAGCGGTTGGGGCGTGCGCACCATCGATGAACGGGAGGTTCGGTACAACCCGATGAGCTATCACAATGGATCCGTCTGGCCCCACGACAACGTCTTGATCAGCCTGGGGCTGGCCCGCTACGGCCACAGCAGTGAAGCGATGCGGATCTTCACCGGCCTGTTCGACACGGCCTGCGCGATGCCCCAGTACCGCTTGCCGGAGCTGTTCTGCGGTTTCCCCCGCCAGGAGGGGGAGGAGCCGACCCACTACCCCGTGGCCTGCAGTCCCCAGGCCTGGGCCAGCGGCTCGGTGTTCGGTCTGCTGGAGGCGATCACCGGCATGGGCATCGGTCGCGAGGCGGCCACGGGCCGGGTGCAGGTGCTTTTCCGCAACCCAGTGTTGCCTAAGGGCATTGATCGCATGGAGATCTCCGGTCTACGGCTCGGGGAGGAGGAGATCGATCTGCACCTGCACCGCAGCGAGCACGACACCGGCGTGCTGGTGCGGCGGCGCACGCCAGGGGTGGACGTGATGATCTCGAAGTGAGCTCGGGCCATGAAAAACCCCGGGGAGTGGAGCTCCCCGGGGTGATCAGCCGCCAAAGGCGGCGAAGGGAAACAGGTTTGTTTCCCCGGTGAACTCAGTAGCGACCGCCGCCGCCACCGCCACCGCCGCCGTAACCGCCGCCGCCGCCGCCATAGCCGCCGCCACCGCCGCGGTTACCACCGCCACCGCCGCCCGTGCGGGGTTCGGCCTTGTTGACCCGGATGTTCCGGCCCATCCATTCGACGTTTTGAAGGTCGTCGATGGCCTTGGCTTCTTCAGCCTCGACAGCCATGTCGACGAAAGCGAAGCCCCGTTTGCGACCGGTTTCCCGATCGAGGGGCAGGCTGCACTGTTTGACTTGACCGTAGGTCGCGAAAAGCTGTTGGAGGTCTTCCACTTCGGCATCGAAGGAAAGGTTGCCCACGTAAATCGTCATGAACTCAGAAACTATGAATCGATCCGTCGATGGCCCTGAAGAAAGTTTGAGCTCGCTTCAAAGAGAAATCTTGGAACCAACCACACCCTAGGGCTGCAGGTGGCCCCTGATGGTGCGGTTCTCCGCTGGCGTTGTTGCCTTCCGCGGGTTAGCGGGGATCGGCAGGGGCGCTCCAGGCGTTTCTCCGCGCCATCCTTGCGTCTGGGGCCGGGAGCGACAGTGACAGCGAGCGAGGGCGGCCCTTGCTCCAGAAGCCTGCGGAACATTGGGCTGGAAGAGCTGTAACCGCACTGCGGCCCAGCTCCTGACATGGGCAGGGCCCCTGGGGCGCTGGGCGCTGCTGGTCCGTGCCCCCTTCGGGCTGCTGACGGCTGGCGCGACAGGCCGGAGTGAACGTCCGTAAACAAACGTAAAAACCTGTGGCGCTTCTTTGAAAACCATGGCCTCCGGTGAAGGTTGTCAGTGTTTCCCCACGGATCGGCCTACGGTCCAGCCTGGCGCCTCCCTTCGCCTCTCCCTCGCCACTTTTCCGATGACCCTGATCAGAGCCCCCTATCTCGGTATCGAACGCTTTGCCAATGACCGCAACAAGGAAGGCTGGATCAGCGATTCCGACAACGACAAGCGCCTCACGATCCGCGCCGTCTACCAGCAGGTGCTCGGCCAGCAATACCTGATGCAGAACGAGCGGCTTGAAGGGGTTGAATCCCTCTACCGCAACGGCTTTTTCAACGTACGAGAACTGGTGCGGGCCGTGGCCAAGAGCGGTCTTTACCGCAGCCGCTTCTTCGAGAATTGCAACCCCTACCGCTTCATTGAGCTCAACCACAAGCACCTGCTGGGCCGCGCTCCCCACAACCGGGAGGAGATGCTCCACCACTTCACGATCCTGCAGGAGCAGGGCGTTGATGCCGAGATCGATTCCTACATCGACAGCCCTGAGTACCAGGAGCGTTTCGGCCTTGATGTGGTCCCCTTCATCCACGGCTGGGACTATTCCGCGGGCCTTGAGGGCCGTCAGTTCTCCTGGTTGATGCAACTGGCCCGTGGCGCCGCCGCCTCGGTCAAGGGGGATGCCGCCGGCACCCGCTTCCGCCTGGGCGGTGCCCTGCACCAGAACCGGGCCGTGCCGGTGGTGAGCCCGAGTGCCAGTGAGGGGCCGTTCCGCTCCGTGGTCAGCTCCGGCGTCGCATCGGGCGATGCCGGCGTCGCTGGTGCCCACACGGCTCGGGGCCCCGGCCAGGCCCATAAGGTTCATGGCCTCCAGGGAGCTTCCGGTCGAACCGTCACCCTGCACGTGAGGGGCATCGTCAACCTCGATGCCGAGCGAAGTGCCGATGTGGTCTGGCGGGTGCCGTTCGCTCGCTTCAACGAGGCGATCCAGCGGGCGAACCGGCTCGGTGGGCGCATCACCCAGGTCAGCGTGGGCTGATTCCAGCGCTCCCGTGGGCTGGGGAGCCTTGGCCACCCCAGCCCCTGGCCCCCTCGCCGACGGGAGCGCCCACACATCCATTAAGTCAATGATCCTGCCGTGTTGACTGCAGGACACGGGCCCCTGAGGCTGAGCCTTGAACCCCACCCTCTCGGAACGTCTGCGCCGCCGCGATCGCCATCGCCCACACCAGCTCGCTGAGCCGAGCAGTTTCTGGGTGCCGGCTGAACCGCCCACAGCCTTGGTGGCCCTGATGCAGTGCAGGGTTGAGTCCGATCCGGCGGCGCTCCCACCACCGGCGCATGAAGGGCCCCCCAGGCGAGCCGTGATCCTGGGGCTCCTGGTGTGGATGCTGGCGGTGCTGATTGATGGCGCCCTGGCCGCCGTGGCGCTGGTGCGCCCCTGGAGTCGGAGGCCAGTCAAGGCTGGCGCTTCCAGGGATGGGCGCCTGGCGCGGCGTGGTTCTCCCGCCCGTAGGGCGGCCCTGCGGCTCGAAGCGGTCCCCTGATCAAGCAAGTTGGTCACAGCGACAGGAAGGGCGTGCCGGCTACAGCTCTGCTGGCGGGTGCGGAGAGCGCTTGTGCCGCGAGAGAGGCGTTCAGCCTGAGCCGCCCCAAGGTGTGGACGCCATCACAGGGTTCGGATTTCCGCTGGCACGGCCGCAATCAACCGTTACGGTTCCACTAGCTTCTTCATACATAGACCAGCTGTCCAGGCGCCTCACTCGCTGCCGCCGCCTGGAGGCCCCTACACCGATCGTCCCCTCGCGTACGTTCCCATGACTCTCGAATCAGGTTCCTTCGTTCAGGTCAGCGGCAAGTCCGATGGCACCTATCAGGTGGTCAGCCTCGACGACGCCTCGGAGTCCTGCTGGGTGCGCCGCTGGCCCCTGGCCCGCAATGGTTCACCTCCGTTCTGCGTCCCCCTGAGCCAGGTGACCGTGGCCATGCCTTCTGCGCTGAACTCTGAAGTCTCCGCGGTTCGCTGAGCTTCAGGGTTTGCTGGCATACCAGCGGCGATACCACTGGGCCATCTGCTCGATCTCCTGGCTCTGGGCCTTCACCATCGCCTGCTGCATCGCCCGCAGCGGGGGATGCTGGCTATTGGTCTGAGCCATCGAGGCCATCATCACGCCCATGCGGTGGTGGGGAATCATCTGCTCGATGAAGGCCCGATCGAAATCAGGCGCGTTCTTCAGCCACTCAACATCGGTGGCCATCATCCCTATTCCCCCTCCACGGCCCATCATCATTCCGGCGTTGCCGCCCATCCAGCCGCCCCAGCCGGAATAGATCCCACGGCCATAGCTTCCGCCCCACACAGGCACATCGCCTCCGAACCACTGCCGGTACCAGGAACGCATCTGGGCGTTCTCCTGGGTCTGGCTGGCCTTGATGCTGCCGGCCAGGGCCTTGATCTCGGGCCGCTGCGCCCGGGTGAGGGCGAGATCGGCCATGGCGATCGCCCCCTCATGGTGAGGAATCATCATCGCGATGAAGTGCTGATCCATCGACTGGACGGCCATCCGCCCCGGACCGTTCAGCCCCCTTCCCATCCCGCTTCCTGCAGGGGTCACCACCTGGGAGGGTACTGAATGCGCTGGGGCCCCCAGTGACAGGACGAGCGCTCCCAGCCCTGCAGCGGCCGCGAGCCTGAACGCCGCCGAACGTGTCGGGTCCAACGCGACATGGTGATGGCCCATCAGCTCTGCTCCCTTGCATCCAGCTGTGCTCAGCATGGGCACGGAGCAGGGAACTGGAAGCGGCGTTGGGTGATGGATCCATCGACTCGGTGCCCAATCGTTCCCTGCTGGCCAGGCTTCACGATCAGCCCTCAGATCTGAAGATTGGGGCAGATCACCGCGTCATCCTTGGCGGGATCGCTCTGCCAGCCGGCCAGCAAGCCCTGAAGTTCCTTTCGGAGCTGCCGCAGCTCCATGATCTGTCCATCGATCCGCTTGATCTGGCGCCCCAGCTGGATGGCGATGTCGTCGCAGGGCAGCTCACCAGCATCGTGAACCGCCAGGCAGCCCTGGATCTCCTCCAGGCTGAGCCCGAGGGTCTTGAGCCGGCGGATGAACTCCAGGCGCTGCAGGCTCTGCTCAGCGAACAGGCGGTAACCGCCCTGGCTGCGGCCGATTGCCGGCAGCAGGCCCAGGTCCTCGTAGTAGCGCAGGGTCTTCACCGGCAGGCCACTGCGGCCGGCCAGGGCCCCGATCTTCATGCCGGTCTTCATGCAACAGCTGCCACGGGCTTGACTCTCCATCCGTGGGGAGACTTTAAACTGGTGTTGGCTCTCCTCCCCCACCACCGGTTGTCCTTGAACCCCATCGCTCTGGCTCTGCTCCTCTCGGCAGTCGCTGTCCTGGCCCCCAGCGCCGCCCGCGCCCAGGCCAACGACATGTTCCCGAGCAAGGCTGCTGCGGAACAGCGAGCCAGGGAACTGAACTGCAGCGGCGCCTTTGCGATGGGCAAGGAATGGATGCCCTGCCAGAACTTTGAGGTCTATGAGAAGGCCCTCTCCAAGCAGAAGTGAGTCCAGCGGTTCCCTGTCCCAGCTCTGATTCTTGCCCTGAGCATCCCCGCGGCACTTCGATGACCCCGCACCCCACCAGCCCCCTCCAGCAGCCCTACGGGTGGGTCCTGCTGGTCGGCCTGTCGGCGCTGGCCTTCGCCCCGCTTCTCACCACCGCACCCGCTGCGGCGCACATGAAGGGCATGTTCAAGACCAGGCAGGAAGCTGAAACGCGCGCCGTCGAACTCAGGTGCAAGGGCGCGTTTGCGATGGGCAACCTCTGGATGCCCTGCGCCAATGAGCAGGTGCTGCACAGGGCTCTTCAGAACGAGTGACCCCAACTCACCAACCCCAGTGACTCAGAGACACCTGCGCCGCCGTATCCATCGGGCCCTGGTGCCGATCGCGGCGCTCCCGCTGATCATCACCGCACTGTCGGGCTCGATCTACGGTCTGCTGCTGGAGAACAACGTTGAGGCTATCTGGCTTCTGAAGATCCACACGGGCAACTTCGGAATCATCAACTTGCAGCCCTATTACTCGGCGATCATTGGAATCCTCACCCTGATGATTGCCATCTCCGGCATTGGCTTGCTGTTCCGCGGTCGTCGCAAGAAACCAATCGCTGTGAGCTAGATGGCAAGAGCCCTCGAAGGCGGATACGACTCAGTAGTGATCAACCTCCGTTGAAGCGAACCACCAATAGCTTGGGGGATGACACCTGGCGATGGTCCGATTCCTGATGACAGGTCCGCGATGAGCCCAGCTTCCCCCAGTCCAGTCTGCTGTCATGCCGAGAACCCACCTGGATCGGCAGACGGCATGGAGCGGGAGTTGGCCCACGAGCTCACGCTCCTGCGCCGCAAGCTCACCGTGGCGGCTGTGCTCACCGTCCTGGTGGTGCTCTCCAGCCTGCCCCACATGCTCGGAGGCCGGCCGCTTCCCTTCCTGCCGGCCTGGTTCACCAGCCCCTGGACCCAGCTGATCCTCACGACACCGGTGCTGTTCTGGTGCGGGCGGGAGTTCTTCACGGGTGCCGTTTCCGGCTTCCGTCAGCACAACGCCGACATGAACACCCTGGTGGCCGCCGGCACCGGCATCGCCTGGCTCGCTTCGCTGGTCGCCACCGTCGCTCCGCAGCTGCTCACGGCCGAGGGACTGCCAGCGGACGTCTACTACGAAACCGCCGCGGTGATCCTCACCTTCGTGCTGCTGGGTCGCCTGCTGGAGGCCCGGGCCCGCGGACAGACCTCCGAAGCGATCAGGCGCCTGCTCCAGCTGCAGCCGCCAACGGCCCGGGTGCTGCGCGGCGGCGTGCCTCAGGAGATCCCGGTGGCGCTGGTGGTGGTGGGGGATCGGGTGCAGGTGCGTCCCGGAGAGAAGCTGCCCGTGGATGGAATTGTGGTGGAGGGACGCTCCTGGGTGGAGGAAGCGATGCTCACCGGTGAGCCCACCGCGGTCGAAAAGGGCCCCGGCGACGCGGTGATCGGCGCCTCGATGAACCGCAGCGGCAGCTTCAGCTTCCGGGTCAGCCGGGTGGGTGCTGACACCGTGCTCGCCCAGATCGTGGAACTGGTTCGCCAGGCCCAGAGCTCCCGCACCCAGGTGCAGCGCCTGGCCGATCAGGTCGTGGGTTGGTTCGTGCCGGTGGTGATTGCCCTGGCCATTGCCGCCTTCGTGGTGTGGTTCCTGATCAGCGGCAACCCGGTGCTGGCGATGCTGTTTCTGGTGAGCGTGCTCGTGATCGCCTGCCCCTGCGCCCTGGGCCTGGCCACGCCAACCTCGATCATGGTGGCCTCCGGCAAAGGGGCGGAGAACGGTCTGATCTTTCGCAGTGCTGAGGCCCTCGAAACCGCCGGCGCTCTGCGCACCATCGTGCTCGACAAGACCGGCACCCTCACCCGCGGCCACCCGGCCGTGACCGATTTCGAGCGGCTGCCCAGTGGACTGCCCGGTGGCCGGCTTCCGGCCCAGGCCCTGCTGGCCGCCGTGGCGGCCCTGGAGGAGCGCTCGGAGCATCCGCTGGCCGAGGCGATCGTGGCCTACATCCGCCCCCAGCTCCAGGATCCGCAGCTGCCCGCCGTGGAGGACTTCGAGGCGTTGGCGGGACGGGGCGTCAAAGGCCGCACGGCTGAGATGGACGTGCTGGTGGGGACCCCCCGCTGGCTCAACGATCTGGGTCACGACACCACGGCACTTGAGCCTCAGGTGGCTCGGCTCGAGGCTGCGGCCTGCAGCGTGGCGGCGGTGGCGGTGGACGGACGAATCGAAGCCTGTTTCGGTGTCGCGGATCCAGCCAAGGAAGGCGCCCGCGCCGCCGTGGCCGCCCTGCGGCGTCTGGGCTTGCAGGTGGTGATGCTCAGCGGCGATGCCCGCCGCACCGCCGAGGTGGTGGCGGCCGAGGTGGGGATCGAACGGGTCATCGCCGAGGTGCGACCCGCCGACAAGGCCGCCGTGATCCGTCGGCTGCAGGAGCAGGGGGAGGGCCCGGTGGCGATGGTGGGTGACGGCATCAACGACGCCCCGGCCCTCGCCCAGGCTGATGTGGGCCTGGCCATGGGCACCGGCACCGATGTGGCGATCGCCGCCAGCGACATCACCTTGATTTCAGGCAACCTGGCCGGGGTGCCCGCGGCGATCGAGCTCAGCCGCGCCGCCATGGCCAACATCCGCCAGAACCTGGTCTTCGCTTTCGCCTACAACGTGGCCGGCCTGCCGATCGCTGCCGGGCTGCTGTTCCCCTTCACCGGCTGGCTGCTCAGCCCGATGATCGCTGGTGCCGCCATGGCGTTCAGTTCCGTGTCGGTGGTGAGCAATGCGCTGCGGTTGCGCCGTTTCCGGCCCACTCCCCTCCCGGTTGCGGCGTCGTGATGGTGTGGGCGTTGCTGATGGCGGGGGGCGGGATGCATGGGGCTGTCCGCGATGCGGCAGAACCCCTCTGGCGCACGGTCGAGCAGCCCTTGGGCCTCAATGTGCTGGTGGTGGTGGTGGGTCTTGCCCTGATTGCCGCCGAGCTGTGGTGGTTCCTGGGTCGCCATGGGGTCGGTGTGGCGGCTCGGATGGGGGACCAGGGAGTCCAGGAGATCATGATCACCGTGGATGGCGGCTATGCCCCCGCCCGGATCAAGGCGTTGGCGGGCCGCCCGCTCAGGCTGTCCTTTCACCGGATCGATCCGAGCGGCTGTGTGGCCCAGGTGATTTTTCCCGACTTCCACAAAACCCTCGATCTTCCCCTCAAGGCCACCACCACCCTGGAGTTGCCGCCCACAGAGCCGGGGGTCTACCCCTTTCACTGCGGCATGAACATGGTCCGCGGTGAGCTCCTGCTGGAGTGAGCTCCAGAACGCAGCGTCACAGCGAGAACAGCTTGTCGTACTTGTGGTAGTCGGGCTTGCGTAAGCCTTCCAGCGCCAGCATCCTGCGCAGCGCGATGATCTCGGCCCGCTGGGCCACGATCACGCCGCGCGCAAAGCGCCGGATCGTGGGGTTGGTGCTCTTGGCCAGGGCGTCGTGGGCCATGATCAGCGCCCCGCCGTGGTGGTCGAGCATGCCCTCGAGGAACCACACCACGCGGTTCTCCTTGCTGGGGAGCTCAGCCATCATCCGCATGCCATCGATCTGGGCCTGGCCCATGCGGGTGAGGCCCGCCAGGCAGTTCGGATCGCCGCCGCTCGCCAGCGCCACCGGGTAGACGGGCGCCTGGGGGTACCAGGCCTTGCGCCACAGCCCCATGGCCCTGATCTCGCCCGCCTGATCGCGCCAGATCGTTTTGGCCAGGGCCCCCACGCCAGGTGCTCCGATGCCAAAGACGACTTCGCTCATCCGCAGCGCCCCGGTGTGGTGCTGCACCATGCCGTCAATGAAGCGCAGGTCGTAGGTGGCGCCGGCAGGGCCCACATCATGGGCGTGGCCGGCATGGGCAGGATCCGCACCGATCGGGGTCGTCAGACCAGGTTTGCCGTCCATGCCGCGATGCCCCGCGTGGGGATCGATCTGGGCCAGGGCCGGGGAGGAGAGCAGCGCAGCCAGGGTGAGTGCGGAGACCCCGAACCGGAACGAGGGTCCAGCCATGGCAAACGGGGGTGAACAGATGAGTTGCCCCACCCTATGGTCTCCACTTGGGTGGAGAGTCAAGGGGCAGCTCGAACGCGGCCCATCGCTTGGGGCCTCGATCCTGAGCCCCGCTCAGACGCCCGCTTCCACTTCGACCACCAGCCTTGCGGGAGAGGCCGTGAGGCGCCTGAAGGTTCCACTGCTCTGTGGTCGCCGTGCATCGTCGTCCGGTCTGGAGGGTGAACGCTTCCGAGTCGGGCCCGTCGTGGGTGTCTGGGGCCGCAGGCCATGGGCCATGCGCCATGCGCCATGGCCATGGCAGAGCTATTCCGCCCTGAGGGAGGTGAATCAGGCCGTTCCCGCCTCCAGCAGCCGCTCGATCTGATCGAGGGCCCCATCGAGGGGGTCGATCGCCGCAGTCAGGGCGGCGCCGCTGGCTTCCTCGGTGCTCCACTGGCGATCGATCTGGCGCCGCAGTTGTTGCAGGCCCCCCTCGATCGCCTCCAGCCGGGTGGAAAGGGCCAGCAGCCGTGCCTCGCGCTCGTCCATCCCCTGGTGGGCGGCGCTGAGGTTGCGGCGCAACTGCTCAACAAGGCGCCGGCGCTCCTGGCGCAGGGGCCCGTCGGCTTCGCGCTCAAGGGCCTGTTCCTCGCGTCGCAGGCGAAGGGAGAGATCACCCGTGGAGAGCAGCACGCCGCCGCCGGACTGGAGCAAGGGGCGGCGGCTTTCCAGCCTCTCGGGCAGGGCCGTCAACCGTTCGCAGCAGAGCTGCACCAGACCCAGGGCCTCAAGCTGGGCCGATGCGGTGAAGCGCTCGATCGCCTGCAGTCGCAAGGTCGCCGCCTGGGCCGCCAGTTCGCTTGAGCGCAGCAGGGCCGCATCGATGCCGGCCTCCACCCGGCGGTCGTGCAGCCGCTGACCTTGGCTGGGGCGGCGGCGCAGGCCACGGCCCAGGGCCGCCAGCAGCAGGGCGCTCAGCAGAGCCAGCAGCAGCCCCGGCACCAGGCCCAGCAGGCCAAGCTTGACCACCACCAGCAGCAGCACGCCTGCGGCGGCGACCGCCAGGGGTTCATCGAGGGGATCGGCCCAGGTGGGCAGGCGTGCCATCAGAAGGCCAACTGAAGGTCTTCCATGCGTTTGCGGATGCTTTCGGGCGTACCGGTGGCGAATTCGCCGCCGTTGCCCAGGGCGATGCGCTTGAGCACATCGCCATCGAAATCCCCTTGGTTGCCGTAGCCGATCGTGAACACGGCGATGCGCTCATCGGCGCCGAAGCCACTTTGCTTGAGCGCGCTGATCAGGGCCTCCAGGGGCAGGGTCGAGCCGTTGTCCTGGCCGTCGGTGAGCACCACCACCGCAAGGATTTCACCGGGCTTGCGGCTGCTCAGCAGCCAGTCGCGCCCCTGGCGCACGGCGTCGTAGAGGCGGGTGCCGCCCTCGGCCACCAGGGAGCTCACGAACCGGCTGGCGGCAGCACCGCTGGCTTCGGGCCTGCTGCCGGGGGAGCCATCGCCCCCGCGCACCACCACCGGCGGGCGCAGGCTGGCGTCGAAATCGAACAGGCCGACCGTGTCCCGGGGGCCGATCTGGGCGAGGTAGAGCTGCAGGCTGCGTTGCACGGCCGCCAGTTTTTCCCCCTTCATCGAGCCGGAGCTGTCCACCACCAGGGCCACCCGGGAGGGCTTCTTGGCGAGATCCCGCCACACCTGGATGATCGCCTCGACCACCTCCGGCTTCGGCGCCCGCAGCGAGTCGTAGACGGCGCCTGGATCGACGCCCAGCGCTGGGGTGACGCGGCTGGCCGGCACGGCGGGATTGGCGGGCCTGAGGCCCTCGGCGGCCGCCAGCTGCTGGATCGCCGGTTGCTGCAGCCGCTCGATCAGGAGCAGGGCCGCCTGTTTCTCCCGCTCCGACACCCAGGGGGCGTTGGGCAGGATCACCCGCATCGTGCTGGCGTAGGTGGCGCGCGGATAAACGGCCTTCATGGCCTCCTGATCGGGGCTGCGGCGACTGTTCACCCCCACCACCGAGGATTCGTACACCGCCCCCACCGATGCCCAGAACACTCCGTTGCGCTGCATGGCCCGGGCCAGCTCGTCGGTGGAGCTCCCGTAGCGGGTGACGTGACGCTCGATCGCCTCCAGTTCGTCGCCATGGGCGCGCACATCGGCGACCGTGAGCTGCTCGGGCCGCTTGCCGGCCGACTCCGCCACCATCGCCACCACCGTCTGCAGGCCGGAATTGGAACGGGTGGGAGCGGTATGCACGAAGCGGATCGGCTGGAAGGGGCCGCTGGGGTCGAGCTGGTGGTGGTCGCTGCTGCGGGCCAGGGCGGTGAAGGGATCAGGGCGGTTCAGACCCTTCGCCAGCTCAGGTGTGGTCATCAGCACCATCGGGCTGGAGGCCAGGGCGGGTGCGTCGGCGGGCAGGGGGATCAGCTCCCGGGTCGGGGCCAGCCGCTGCAGCCGGTGGCGCAGCAGCTCCAGGTAGATCTCCCCATCCACCGAGAGCAGGGTGGGGATGCGCGGATCATCCGCTGCGCCGCCCCCCTGGAGCACGCCACGGGCCTGGTCTTCGATCTGCTGCACCACATCGCCGCTGCCGGCGGAACGGCAGCGCAGCAGCACGGGCGTGCGATCTGGGAGCTGGGGCGGGTCCTTGGCGATCGCCGCCGCCGCGCTCTGGCAGAAGCCCTTGAGGGCGCTGCCCACCAGCATCTCCAGCTCCAGCGGTGGAGGAGTCCAAAGGGAGCAGCCCGCCAGGTTCAGCAGCAGGGAGGCGAAGAGGGCCTGCGGCAGGGGCCGGACCATGGAGGTTGCCCATCGACCAACCCATTGTGGGGCGATTCGCTCGCCAGCGGTCAGACTGAGCCCACCTTGTGATCGTGGCTGTGCAGGCGACCCTCCGGCGCAGGCGCATGATCTCGCTGTCGATCGCCGCCGTGGCCGTGGTCCTGGCGGCGGCGCCCCTGCCCGGTCTGCGGCGCTCCCTGCTGGTGGCGATCGGCTCAGAGCTGGCGCCAGCGATGGAGGCGCTCGAGCCCGCCTTCGAGCGCCAGCACCCGGACATCGACCTGCAATGGCAGGTCCAGGGATCCCAGGAGATGGTGAACCGCTGGCTTGATGGCGGGGCCGAGCGGGCTCGTGTGCTGATCCCGGCCAGCCGCGATCACCTGGCGGCGTTGGCCGAGGCCGTGCAAGCCCGCGGGGAAGCCAGCCCGTTCGTTGACGCCCCTCGAACCGTGGCCCGCACCCTTCTGGTGGCCGTGGTCTGGCCCCAGCGAGCCCAGCGGCTGTTCCCCGATGGCCGCTTCAGCTGGAGCCGCCTGCGCCTGGCGGCCGCCGTCGGCCAGTGGGGGGCGATCGGCGCCCCGGAAGCCTGGGGCAGTTTCGACCTGCGCGCCACCGATCCACTGCGCTCCAATTCCGGTCAGCTCACCCTGGCGCTCTGGTGCCAGGGTGCTGTCAATGGCGGCTGCGTGGCCTCCCTGCGGCGGACCCTGTACCGGCCGGCCCGCTCCACCGACATCCTGCTGAAGGAGTTCATCAGCGGCGGACCCAACGAGGGGGATCTGGCGATGGTCTACGAGGCCTCCGCCCTGGCCCGTCAACCGGAGGCCGCCCGCCAGCGCGCTGGGGGCTATCAGCTTCTGGTGCCCGATCCCAGCATCGAGACGGTGCTGGCGGCGGCGGTGCTGCGCGGGGCGGGCCAGGGGCGTGAGGCCGATGGCCAGCGCTTCGTGGCCTATCTGGGCGACGCGGAAGCCCAGGCTCTGCTGGCCTCCCGAGGCTTTCGCCGGGCGAACGGACGGGGCGGCAGTGCCCTGGGGGATCGAGTGAAGCTCCTGCCGCCACCGACGCCGGCCCAACGCGATGAGCTGCTCCGGCTCTGGCAGCAGGCCGGCTAAGTCCAGGTGCCCAGAGCAAGCTGCTCAGCGCACAAGCAACAGCAGCCGGTTGCCCTCGGGGTCCTTGAGCCAGACCTCGGCGCCGAAGGCTTCCAGCCGGGGTGGTTCCGCCCCGATGGCACCGGCTTCGATCGCGGCGGCGATCCAGGCCGCGAGCACCGCCAGGGCGTCGTCTGGGCTGGCGGTGCGTTGCAGGCAAAGGGCAAGGCGGCCGGGCTGCCTTGGCAGGGGCCGCGAGCGCGAGGGGGCGTAGATCTCCAACCAGCCACCCGGCGGCCAAGGCACCCGCCAGTGGCCAGGGCCCCAGCCCGGCGCGACCTCCACCTGCAGCAGACCGCCATAGAAACCGGCGAGTGCGGCGGGATCGTCGGCCGTCAGCACCAGTGCTGCGCCCGGGGTGCCTGAATCGATCAAGCGCGCTGCTGAAGTCGGGTCTCCAGGATGGGCGATCACCGGCCAGGCTTCCAGGGAGCGCTTAGGAGCGTCCACTCAGCCGCAGGATGGACTGCGCGAGCCTGAAACCGCAGCCAGCGCCGCCGCCCGCCAGCATGGGCGAAAACTCTCCCCCATGGTGTTGCCCTCTCCCTTCTGCCCGTTGGTGGCGGCCCAGGTGGCCGGCCTGAAGGCCACCGTGCTGGTGCTGCTCACCCTGTTGCTCAAGGCCAGGATCCAGATCAAGGCGGCCTCGGCCCTCGGACTCTTCCTGCTGCTGCTCCAGACCCTGGTGTTCCTGGCCGCCGGTGGGGCCCTTGGCGTCGTGGCGGCGGCGGCGCTCGTCGCTGCCCTGCAACGTCGCAAGAGCGCCCTGGCCTGAGCCCCCCTTGGCGCTGCCTCCCCTGCCGGCCTTGTTCGTTTCGCTGGTTTTGTCACTGGCCCTGAATGGGCCCGGGCCAGGCCAGGGCGAGGAGCAGGTGTCCGCCACCGTGCTCTCGATCGGCGATGGCGACAGCCTCCGCGTGCTCCAGGACGGCCGGCCGATCAACGTGCGCCTGGCCTGCATTGACGCACCCGAACTCTCCCAGCGTCCCTATGGCGAGCGTTCCCGCCAGTATCTGCGCAGTCGGCTGCGGATCGGCAGTCGCGTGCGCCTGCTTCCCCAGACGGTCGATCGCTACGGCCGCACCGTGGCCGAGGTGATCGCTGAGGTCAATCTGGGCTTGGCGATGGTGGAGGACGGCCAGGCCTTTGCCTACCGGCGGTACCTCGCGGCCTGCAACCAGCAGGAGTATTTACAGGCGGAGTTCCGGGCGAGCCGACACCGCTTCGGGGTGTGGGATCAGCCCGGCGGCATCCTCCGGCCCTGGGAGGTGCGCCGGGGCCGCTTCACCCAGGAGATCCCTGATGTCGGGCTTCCTTGAGCACAGCCACGGGCCCCCGGGTGCGCCAGGCTGAGGGTGTTGATGTTGCATGAACGGTGCTGGCTGCCCTGCTGATCCTGGTGGTGATGGGGGGTGTGGCCTTCAGCCTCAACCCCAGCCGCGCTGAATTCCAGTGGTTCATCCGGCTGCGGCGGCCGGCCTGGCTCACCTTCGAGCGCTTCATCCCGCTGATCTGGATCGGCATCTACGGCTGTTTTTACGCCTCGGCCCTCCTGAGCTGGAACGCGAGTGGCAGCGGGCTGTTGATGGCTGGCTACCTGCTGCTGCTCGTCCTGGTGCAGAGCTACACACTGGTGATCGTCCGAACCCGCAGCCTTCGCAACGGAACGCTGCTGGCGGCGCTCGGCTGGGTGTGGGGGGTCGCGCTCACGATTTCGGTGGCTGACGTCAGCGGACCTGGCTGGTGGTTGCTGATTCCCTATCTGCTCTGGAGCCCAATCGGTACCTTCGTGACCTGGCGCATGCAGCGGCTGAACCGTTGATGGTTTGCGCCGCTGCAGGACCGGACGAGGACCTGTTCTGCGCGATGCTTGAAGCACTCGATTGGGCGTGCGGCCATGGCCCACCAGCACCTGAAGGACTTCCTGGCACTTGCGTCGGACGATCCAGCCCTGCGTCAGCAGGTGATGGCGGCTTCAACCGCCGACGATGTCGCTCAGATCGCAGCCCCCTTGGGCTTCCAGTTCTCCGGCGATGAACTTCTTCGTGCCTCAGGCCAGAAGATTGGGCGGGTGACGATCACCAAGCAAGACATCCCTGGCGAATACAGCTGAATCGTTCCGTTCAGCCTCAAGCCAGCCGTTCATCGGATGGGAAGGGATGCGCCATTCAGCGATGATGTGAAGCTGTTCGGCATCGATACGTTGCCTGAACGGTCCTTCATCTCACGCCAAGAGATTCCGGTTTCACTGCCCCAGTGTTAAATCACCGGCGTTTGACCTTCTTGGCAGGTTCTGCTTGACGTGCCGCGATGGCTCACAAGACAGCCTTGCTGGCGATGTCACGACTGGGTGTGAGCCTGTTGCTCTACCAACCAAGGCAGCGCCATCGAGCCACCAAGCCTGCGCTGGGAGGGTAAAGCTCTGGAGTGAGTTTGAATGGCTCCACTGCTGGATCAGGCAGACAAGAGAGCAGGGATCACGTGATCTAGAGAAAATTCATCATGAATTCTCATCGCTGCCTCTCTAGTGCTACCCTGTTGATGCAACCTAATAAAATCGGCTGTTTTGTTAATCGTATTGAGTCTGTAAGCTTTTGCTGAACATGCATATGAGCGTTAACGGCGAAGCTCAGGGGATGGCGAGGTCTTTGTCTGTTTCGGTTCGCAGTCAAGAAGTTCTTCTTCAGGCAGCGGGATGACTGTCAGTGTGATTACTCCAACCCGGCTGCTTCCGGAGCGGCTAAGCATGTTGGTGGAGTTGAATCAGAGCCTGAATAACAATGATTGTCCCGTTGAACATGTCATTGTTGTCGATGGCGCAAGGCGCGAAGCACTCCCTGACGGGATGTGTAGGGGAGCTACCGTCATTGCAACGGATCGGCCGATTGGCCAAGCCGCAGCGCGCAATCTAGGCTTGGTCGTGGCACGAGGAGAGTGGATCACCAGTGCCGATGATGATGATTGGCTCTATCCACACTCAATTGATCAACGATTAGATGCTCTGCAGGGTCGGCATGGGGCGCTTTGGTCGGCTGGTTATTGTACTGATGACTATAAGACAGACCCCAAAATTGTGCCCTCAGGGCCCAGTTCCCCTGGTGATATCTGGCGTGCCTGGCCAACACCGAAAGCCAACATCCCACTGGGTCCAACAACCTTACTCATGGAGGCCAACCTTCTCAAGTGTGCTGGCGGCTGGATGGGGTTGCCGCAAGGCGAAGACATCGGCATGATGATGGCCGTAACTTGCATGGCGCCAGGTATTGTGATTGAGTCCTATGTTTATCATATTCGGTTGCATGGTGGGCAGATGACAAAAACAATTTGGTTTGACGATTTGGAGCTTCTTGCGCGAAGAAGTGCCTGGGAGCGTGGCGAGCGAATTCTCTCCCAGGCGCAGAAGGAACTTGCACCATGGAGTGGGGTTCCTGCTGTAAGCTGCGGCCAGGATGTAAGTGGCAAACAGGCCATCTTTGCTGGGCTGTCTGTTGTGTGATCCATGGCGATTATCTTTTCGTTCAGCGATACCTGATCACTGCGACATGCCTTGCCTCATCTGTTGATTCCCCTGGGGCATGGATAAGCAGGCTATCTTCCATTGAAACAAGCCACTTCCGAGCACGCCTTCTGGGATGCGTGGTTTTTGAGGCATGTGAGAGGCGAACAGATCGTCAGACTTGATGATCAGACTTTGCCGCCACCCACACGCTTGCTCAGGTGCTCTGAGGCCAAGGGGTCAGGCGAGGTTCCTCATACTTGGCGATTGAAACGCGCCATCCCTGAACGGTGTGTCTCTGAAGGCCGATCAGAAGTGACTCTGTTGCCCCGCCATTGATCCAAGCCGCTTTCAGGGATGGCAGTTCGTTGGTCATCCACTCCAATGGAAGCTCGAGCAGCAGCAGGCTCTCCTCCCCGCAGGCCCGGGCGATGGCCCCCTGATCGGTGCGCTGCCACAGCCTGATCAGAAGTTCCAGGACAAGGCTTCTGGCCAGGACGCCAGGGGCGTCGCCAGGGGCGGTGGCCTGCGTCTGGGATTTTCCTGCCACAGGGAGCCGTCGTTGGCCGTCCTGTTCGACGAGCGCGAGGCAGACGAGGTAGGGCGCATCGGCCATGGGATGGCATCACTTCAGGTTCCACCCTGGCATCGCGGCGGCCTCTTCAGGTGTGGAAGGCTTGTGCTGACTGGATCAAGGTCCATGTGGGCAGGCCTGCGGAGACTCTGGACAACCAAGACCGATCACGGGACAGCAGTCCTGTGATCAAGGGTCAGGTCAGGGTTGTTCGGCGTCCAGCCGTTCGCTCAACGATCCACAGAAGGCTTCGCCTGTGGAGACAATGTGTGGCCACGGCCAGGAAGCGCCCATCAACTGAGGCCGCAGGCCGAACGGCGAAGCCACGAGTCAGAGAAGTTCCTGGTCGATCGGGACCGGTTGGTGCCTTGGTCAGCACCCATCGATCGGGTCGAGCCCTACCACCCGAAGAGCAGGATGTTCGGCAGGCGCCCTCCGTCTCTGCTGGCAACGTAGCCCTTGGCTCCCGCGCAGCGACTGCTGCGGATCCATCTGATGCAGCTGTGAACATCACTAAGCGCCCCAGGAATGAGAGCGGCGCTGAACAAGGTGCCCAGCATGGGCCGTTTCACCGGGATCGAGGCGATCAGCGAGCGCATTCCCGGCGAGATAATGATTCTGAGCTGCGGCCAACTGCTCAGAAGGTCAACCTCGGCAAGCAGATCGACGGCAGAGCTGAAGACTTCGTCGATGAGACGCTGAAAGCCCATCGCACGGAATCGGCGTCCACTGTTTACCAATCAGGGACAATTCAGAAAAATGCGTTAACAAAGCAGATATGGATCGATTGATGCCATGACACCTGTGGATGCAATGAATGTGCTCAGCTCAATTTCAAGCGAAAATCGTCGACAGAACAAACGGCGATCCCAATCCTTCTCCTGTTCAACCAATTGCGATGCTCAATAGCGCTTTTGATAAGATCAGATTTGCCACGCAGTGACGGTATTGCATCACAGGCTGCCTCGCCTGATCCTGTGTTGAAAGGGCATATCAGTTCAATGGCTTATCTGTGCCATTGAGGGAACCCCAATCCATCTGATGAAGCACAATTCTCGCTGGATCAGTGCCATTGATCACCCATCCAGGCGTGCCTTTCCTTTTGACAAATCTGCTGCGAGTTAATGTTTCTATGGGTCAGGCCCTCTGAACCATGCCGGCTGGACAACCCAGAGAATCCCACCTCAAGATGACCGCCCCAGGCTGAGCGCATCAAGGTTAGTTCGTTATTGCCGTTTTCGTTTCAAGCACTTTGCATTAGACTGCGGCTGATGATGCTGAGTTTGGGTGTCGATGGGCGATACGAGGCGGCAGCCTGCTGAAGCTTGATCTGGCGGGGGATCAGCAAACCCGTCAGTGATGTCCGCTCTGTCAGTTGCTCGAAACAGTCTCCAAGCGTTCCCCGTGATACCGCCAGGTACCAGAAGACGGGCTCACAGAAGCCGCTCTGATGAGGCCGTTCCCTTCATAAGATTTTTCATGAACGTCGTCACTGACTTGAATCCCAGGGATGGAACATCGGGCGCGGACCCTTCTGTGGTTCCTGCTGAAATCCTTGTGAATCAGCCCCCCCATGGGATCTTCTGGTGGAAGCTGAAGGTGCTGGGGGCCATGGCCTTGATCGCCTGCGGGGCGGCCCGTTTCCTGCTCGGCGTTCCGCCGGCGGTTGTCGTTCCGATCCTCTGGGCCCAGATCCTTGTGCTCATCGGTGGTGTGATCGTCTTGGCGCACTACTGGCTGCTCAAGCGGCGGCCGGGTCGACTCGATCGCCCTGGGGCGCTGCTCACCAGAGGCGGCCTGTTTTCCGTGGTGCGCCACCCGATGCATCTGGGCGATGCGGTGATGGATCTTGGATGGACTCTGCTCGCGGGCAGCTGGTTGGCCTACGGGCTCTATGGCTTCTGCCTGGTGGCGCTGCAGCTCCAGGCACGGGTGGAAGATCGCCACCTGGCGGAGTGCTTCACCGAAGCCCACCGCCCCTGGAGGCTCCATACGGGTCTGCTTTGGCCCCGAGCATTCACCTTGAGGCGCTGGCCTCCCCAAGGGTGAGCGCGAGGGCCGTCTGAGTTGCTTCCCGTTAGCCGCCCGGATCGCGATCGGAAGCCGTTGCAGGCACTCCACTCCACGCATTGGCCTGCGTGCGAAGAGAATCAGATGTCCGGTGAACCCCCTGTGGACCCGCAGTTACCTGCTTCTGTCAGCTCCCCGCTCAGGCTGGGCCATGGTCCTCGGCGTGGGTTCCTTTTGGCCACTCTCGGTTGTGTCTTCGCCCTGGCGGGCTGCGGAGAAGCCAAGCCGCCCCGGGAGCTGAGCCAGGTCAAGGCGGTCAGTGATCAGCTGCTGCGGGCCAACGCCATCCGCACCACCCCCATCCGCTTCGCGATCGAGGCCGGGGAGACGGCCCCCTACTGGGCCCAGAAGGCTGGCCTGTGCAAGGCCAGCAAGCAGGAGAAGGAGGCGGGTGACGCCTGCGAGCATTGGGCCCACCTCTCGCCGACGGAAGCCGAAACCCCGGCCCATCGCCAGATCAACCGTCTCTCCTACCTGCTGGGCACGGCCAGCGCACGCACCTATGCCCACGGTCTGATCACCTTCGATCGGTCCTTCTTCCTCGTCCATGAAGACGACCCTGGTGCCCTGCGCTGCGTCCTCGCCCACGAACTCACCCATTTCCTGCGCCGCCATGCCTTCCTCAGCTCCCGGGCGGCCAATGGACTCTGGAAGGAGTTGCCGGAGGAGCAGCGCCACAGGGCCCTGGCCCGGCTCTCCCGGCAGCAGGAACTGGCGGCCGATCGCAACGCCATGCTGATGACCGCCATCGCCGGCCACGACCCAGTGCTCTGTGTCCAGCAGCTGCAGAACGGCGCCCAGCTGGACGCCGACTATGCCCCGGAGGAGCCCCTGGAAACGCACCCGGGCTACACCCGCCGGCTTTCCGCAGCCAAGGCCTACCTCAAGGGCCCCTTGCAGCGGGATCTGGCCGCCTGGCGCAAGACCCAGGCCAGCCGTGGCGACGGCCCGGCCGCCACCCCGCGCTGGAGCTGGGATCCGTCAGACCAACTGCTCACCGTGCGGACCCTGCCGGAGTCTGGCTCCGAGCCCTAGGAGGCTGCTGAAAAACCAACCAAGCCGCGTGAGAATGGCCCAACGGCACTGAGCGGATGCGCGGCCAGCAGGAGCGGACCGGTCCTCTGTTCTCCTACGTCTCCACTGAGGATCGAATCCCCAAGGGCCATCCCCTGCG
>CALRNH020000004.1:0-194026 GCA_943369485.1 Synechococcus sp. UW140
GCAGAACAACACCGAATCGAGTACAACGTCTACAGACCGCATTCAGCTCTCCAGGGGCGTACGCCCCTGGAAGTCCTCCAGCAATGGAAAGCGGCCTGATCACCCCATCAGCTCTTATAAGAACTGGAGCAGCAAAGGGGGTCACGTCAAGCCCTCGGCCCCCAGGCTCAGGCCGCAGGCTTGACCGTTTCGTTCGGCCTCGGCCCTTCCTTTTTGGATGCCCTCCAGCAGCAGCCGGGTGCTGGCCTCCACCCGCTGGCGGGCCAGCAGTTCGACGCCGCTGCCGAAGCCCAGGGCCGCCAGGATCCCCACCAAGGCGGCGCTGATCAGCAGTTCGCTCAGGGTGAAGCCCCCCTGCTCCATGCGGCTCGACCCGTTCATGAGGGCACCCCCGCGGTTGGTGGGGCTGCGGGCAGCCCCTGGCAGAGCCCATAGGCCGCTGGGGTGAACAGCCGCTGGCGATCGAGGGCCTCGCCGCCGCCCCGCAGGATCAGGCGCACCTGCCGCTCCCCGGCCACCTCCACCCGCCGCTCCACTCCCGGCGGCAGGGTGCCCCCTGAGCTGGAGCGGCTCAGTACGGTCACCAGGTGGCCGGTGGGATCGGCGCACACCGCATCCGCGAACGGGGCCTGGGCCGCTGCCTGGCGCAGGGCCTGCTCCGCCGCCAGCACTTCCAGATCGATCCGCTCCATCCGTTCCTTGTCCTGCCGCTGCGCGATCAAGGAGCGCCCCATGCGGGCGGTGAGGTCGAGGGAGCTGCCGCTGGCGAGCGTGAACACCAGCGAACCCACCAGCACATCGGCGAAGTTCATGGCCCTTCCATGCGCAGGCCGAGCACCTGGGCGCTGCTGGGATCGAGGCTCAGCCGAAAGCTGCCGGTGCGGCCTGGCTGCGCCCCATTCAACGCCGCCTGGGCCGGGGCCTGTTGGGCCGGATCTGGCTGGAGCTGGAGCCGCATCAGGGCCGAATCAACTCCGGGCTGCCAGCTCAGCAGCTGCACCGTGGCGTTGCCCTCCCCCAAGGGCACCTGCAGGCTCTCGGCGGGCAGGCTGCCTGGCAGCAGCTGGCCAGCGATCAGCTGGGCGGCCGAATTGAGGGCGTCCTCGCCCTGGAGGCGGCGCAGGTCGGCGGCCTGGGCCTGGCGGCCGGCCAGGGCGGTGCCGAGCAGCGAGAGGCTGCTGAGCACCATCACCATCGCCGCCACTGCGGCCAACGGCAAGATCGAGCCGGCCTCACGACCTCGTAGGTGGGTATGGAGTCGGCCCCTGGGTGGGCGCTGGGTTGGGCCTGGGGGGCCCAGGCGTTGTAGGGGGCGGGGCATCGGAAACCTCTCCGGATGAACACCCGTTCAGGGTTCCCAGGGGGGGACGGGCTCTCCTCCACCCCCCGTAGCTCTGATCAACCGATCGGCCGCGGCGAGATCGGTAGCGGCATTCGAGGTTCCAGCGCCTGCAGGACATCGCCGCAGGGCAGGCAAAGAATGCCATCGATCCGCAGCGGCTCCGGGCCCAGATGCAGCAGGGCCACCGTGGCCTCGGGGTCATCGGCCTGGAAGGCTTTCAACCCCTGGAGATCGCTGGAGTGGACCTGGCGGCTGCGCTTCACCTCCAGGGCCGCGACGGATTCGGCGCCATACAGCACGAAGTCCACCTCACGGCCTGCCTTGGTGCGCCAGGAAAAGAGTTGATCAACGCCGCCCCGGTAGGCGATCCAGACCAGCAGGTGCTGGGCCAGCAAACCCTCCAGGGCCATGCCTTCGATCTCCGCCGGTGCATCCAGTGGGCCGGCCGGCCGCAGCGAGCGAAACACGCCAGCGTCGAAAGAGAAGAACTTTTCATGGGCCACCAGTTGGCGCTTGGCCCGCCGGCTGAACACCGGCACCCGGAAGGCCAGCAACAGATCCTCGAGAATGCTCAGGTAGCTTTCCACCGTTTTGGGGCTCACCTGGCATTCCCGCGCCATGGCGGAGAGGTTGAGGGTGGAGCCATGGGAGAAGCTGATCGCCTCAAGGAACCGAGCGAAACCGCCGAGATCGCGCACCAGGGCTTCAGCCTGCACCTCCTCCTTGAGCTAGAGGGAGGCGTAGGCCCGCAGGGCGCGCTCCAGGCTGAAGGCGGCCCCCCGTTCCGCCGCCAGAAACGGATGCATGGTCGCCGGCACCAGGCGACTGGCCAGCAGGTTCCAGCTGCCCCGGCGCAACGTGCGGGCGCTGGATCCGGTGAGCACGAACCGGAGGCCCGGTTGCTCCTCCACCAGGGCATGCACCACATCCAGCAGCGCCGGCACCTTCTGGACTTCATCGATCACCACGGTCGTGATCCTTGGTTCGGCCGCCAGCCGCTCCCGCAACCGTTCGGGCCGGGCCTGATGCAGGCGCTGGGCGATCCGGATCGAGCAGGTCGAACCAACAGGCCATGCCATGCACCTGGCGCAGCCAGGTGGATTTGCCGGTGCCACGGGGCACCAAAAGGAACAAGCTCCCGGCGGACTCCTGTGGAAATCGCCTGACCGCCGCCGCCGCCGCCGCCTTTTTGGAGTTTGTGACTCCAATTCTGCCGGTCTTGCCAGTTCCGCCCTTGCCGCTGGACCTACTGGTTCAACTTCAGCACCGCCATGAACGCCTCCTGGGGCACGTCCACCTTGCCCATCGCCTTCATGCGCTTCTTGCCCTTGGCCTGCTTCTGCAGGAGCTTCTTCTTGCGGCTGATGTCGCCGCCGTAGCACTTGGCCAGCACATCTTTGCGAATGGCGCTGATGCTTTCGCTGGCGATGATGCGGCTGCCGATCGAGGCCTGGATCGGAATCTTGAACTGCTGGCGCGGGATCAGCTCCTTGAGCTTCTCCACCAGCCCCTTGCCCACGTTGTAGGCCTTGTCGCGGTGCACGATCGTGGTGAGTGGATCGGCCTTCTCGGCATTGATCAGCACATCGAGCCGCACCAGTTCGTTCCTGCGGTAGCCGATCAGGCTGTACTCCATCGAGGCATAGCCCTTGGTGCGGCTCTTCATCTGATCGAAGAAATCGGTCACCACCTCCGCCAGCGGCATCTCGTAGTGGAGGGTCACCCTTTCCGGGGTGATGTACTTCATGTCGATGAACTCACCGCGGCGCTCCTGGCACAGCTCCATCAGCGCCCCGTTGTAGGTGTTGGGGGTGTAGATCTCGAGCTTCACGTAGGGCTCTTCGATCGATTCGCGCTGCTGCGGATCGGGCAGGGTGGCCGGATTGTCCACCATCAGGATGGACCCATCGATCAGGTTCACCTGGTAGATCACCGAGGGCGCCGTCACGATCAGATCGAGGTCGTATTCACGCTCCAGGCGCTCCTGCACGATCTCCATGTGCAACAGGCCCAGAAAACCGCAGCGGAACCCGAAACCCATGGCGCTGCTGGTTTCCGGCTCGTACTTCAGCGCCGCATCCGAGAGCTGCAGCCGATCGAGCGCCTCGCGCAGATCCGGGTACTGGTCGGCATCGGTGGGGAACAGGCCGCAGAACACCATCGGCTTGGCCTCGGCGTAGCCCGGCAGGGGCGCATCGGCCGGATCGGCCAGCAGGGTGATGGTGTCGCCCACCCGCGCATCGGCCACCGCCTTGATCGAAGCCGCCAGGTAGCCCACCTCCCCCGCATGCAGGCTCTCCACCTGGCGCTGGTCGGGGGCCATCACACCCACCTCATCGAGCTCGTAGGTCTTGCCGCTCGCCATCAGCAGCACCTTGTCTTTCCTTGCGACCCGTCCGCTGATCACCCTGAAGTAGACGATCACGCCCCGGTAGGCGTCGTAATAGGAATCAAAGATCAAAGCCCGCAGCGGTTCATTCACCCGATCAGCAGGCGGCGGTACCCGATCCACCACCGCCTGCAGGATCTCGGGAACGCCCAGCCCTGTCTTGGCGGAACAGGCAATGGCATTCGAGGTGTCGAGGCCGATGATCGCCTCGATCTCCTCGCTGATCCGCACCGGATCGGCCCCGGGCAGGTCGATCTTGTTGAGCACCGGGATGATCTCCAGATCGTTCCCCATCGCCAGATACACGTTCGCCAGGGTCTGGGCCTCCACCCCCTGGCTGGCATCCACCACCAGCAACGCCCCCTCACAGGCCTGGAGCGAGCGGCTCACCTCGTAGGAGAAATCCACATGGCCGGGGGTGTCGATCAGGTTGAGGATGTACACCTCGCCATCGGCGGCGGTGAACTCCATCCGCGCCGCCTGGAGCTTGATCGTGATCCCGCGCTCACGCTCCAGTTCCATGTTGTCGAGGAACTGGGCCTGCATGTCGCGCGCCGCCACGGTGCCGGTGGCCTGAAGCAGCCGATCGGCCAGGGTCGATTTGCCGTGGTCGATGTGGGCAATGATGCAGAAATTGCGGATCCGCTCAACGGGAACGTCGGTCATCGCGTCGGGATAGCCCGTTCAGGGAAGCCAGTGGGAATGATCCTAGGAAGTGGGCGCCTGAGCCCCCAGCGCCGGACCCGCCACCTTGATCATGTTCCTACACGCCCTGGGAGCATTCGATTCACGGTGCAATGGGGCCTATGCAGACCTTCACGTGCAGACCTTCACGGTCCGCCAGCTCAAAAGCAACGCCTTCACTGTGATCCGGGCGGCCGAGGCCGATGCCATGGCCCTTGTCACCCATAGGGATCAGCCCACGGCGCTGGTGGTTGCCCTCGATTGGCTCGGCCTGGCCGATGCGGCCGCCGCTCGCTTCGCCGACCTGCCGCTGAGCGCTTCCTGGAGCTGCGGTCCAGCCTGAAGATTCCCCTATGCTCCAGCGATCCGGCCGACACGCGCTCAGATCTGAAGGCCGCCCGGCGCTGGCTCGGGCTGGGGGCCCTGCCTGCAATGGTGAACGCCACCTCCAACGCTTGATCCCAGCGCTGATGGCCGATGCCGGGCCCTTGATCAGGCTCTCGCGGATCGGGCGACTGGGCTTGCTCCGGGACCTGTTCCGGCAAGACCAGCTGACGGCAACCGTGCTGACGCAACTGAGAATCGTGGAGCTGGAACCCGGTAGGCCGCCCTTCGCTGGGCAGGAGGATCTCGCCGAGGCCCTGGAGGTGGGCTGGCTTCGCCCTGGCACTTGCCTTGCGGGCACGGGGCCAGGCGTCATTGCTGATCCACGGCGACCACACCGGGCGCGCCGTAGCCCGCCGGCTGGATCTGGAGCTCACCGGCCCGGCCGCGGTGGTGACGATGGCGCGCCTGCGCGGGCTGATCCCCGCCGCCGGCCCGGTGCTCCAGGAGCTGCGCGGCAAGTGCTTCTTCTTCAGCGACGCAACGGTCGACACCGTGCTGAGGGCGTTGAACGAGCGCTGAAAGCGAAGCGAGCCACCGGGGCCCCCAGCGTCACCAGACGGGAACGAAACTGTGATGTCATCCCTATCCCGAGCCATGGCACCAAGAGCCAATCCGGAGCCCCTGCCGGGGGGCCTGTGCGGCGAGATCACGTTGGCGGACGACGCCGATCGGCCCCTGGACGACTTGTTCTCGGCTCTTCAGGAACCGATCACCGCGCGCAGCAGCGTCACCACGGCGGAACCAGGCGCCCCCCGCGCCGCCTCCCTAAGCTCAAGCCATCTCCCTGAGTTCCCATGACCACCGAAACCGTCAACGACCCCCGCGCTCTGACGATCGAGAACGTGGAGCGCGTGCTCGATGAGCTGCGCCCCTACCTGATGGCCGATGGCGGCAACGTCGAAATCGTCGAGATCGACGGTCCGATCGTCAAGGTGCGCCTCCAGGGGGCCTGCGGCACCTGCCCCAGCAGCACCATGACCCTCAAAATGGGCATCGAGCGCAAGCTGCGCGAAGAGATCCCCGAAGTGAGTGAAGTGGTTCAGGTGCTCTGAGAAGCGGACTGATCACGACCGCTGCTGGCGATAAGACGCTCCAGAGCCATGCTGGCTTCCAGGATGACGCCAGGCCAGTCCCCACCGCCAATCTGGGACGTGCTGCAAAAGAAGCCAGGCGTTGAGCCCCATCCCTCCGGCCAGATGGATGGGGTAGCTGTCTGCGGTGATGATCAGATCGCAGACACCCATGATCGCCGCGGCATCCTCCATTGACCAGCAAGCATCAATCTCTGACTGACAACCCACGAACGCCCCTGCGAATGGGCAACTGGCCATTTGTTCGGAGCCCGACCCCTTCTGGAGAGACACAAGCCTCACGCCAGGGATCGACGCAAGAGGGGCCAAGGTCTCCAGCGCCAGAGAACGCCCGGTTGAACCAAAGTCTCTCTCGGCCTCAGGGTTCCCCTGCCAGTGGATGCCGACGATGAAGCCACTGTCTCGACGAATGAGCCTCTCCCAATGAGCTTCACGATCAGAGAAGTGGAAGATGTATGGAGGAGGATGCCCAGGATTGAGGGCCGAAATCTGCAACGCATAGGGCATGGATAGTGATATGGACCCCAAGAACTGAACCAGCTCTGATGAGAGCTTCCCTACCGGCCAGACCTGGCCAGGAGAAGCCCTGTGAAGCGCATACGAAACAACCCCGTAGCCGAAGGTTTCTCTGAAGGAGTGGCGTTTGCTCGCCGATGCAGAACTCGATAAGGCCATGTTCCAGTCGCAGGCTTCTGCGTAGGCGCAGCTTTCTCGAAGAGAAGCAGTGGGAGCCTGTCGAGGGAAACTTCTCAGCCCGGAACGTCGTTGCGCTGCAAGGCGCACCTCTCGGTGCGAAAAAGCCTTGGTGGTTCTGCAGGAACGATTTCGGGCTTCTGAGCGGCGCGCCTGCCGGCTGGCCGGCCAGGACCGCACCACCCAACGCCGGCCCGTGCCGGTGGCAGACATCGAGGGGGCCAAGCTGCGCCATCGCCTCCGGGAGATCGCTGCTGAGCACATCCGCTGGGGCCGGCGGCTGGTCTACCGGCGTCTGCGGATCGAGGGCTGGAGCGTCCAACCACAAGCGGATGCAACGCCTTGGGCGCGAGGAGGTGCTCCAGAGACCCCTGCCACAAGAGGAAGCGCTCGCGGCCGGCGGTCGGCTCCAGGGAGCTTCTGAGATCCGAATATCCCCACCACGTGTGGGCGATCGACCTCCAGTTCGATCAGACGATGGATGGGCGCAGACTGAATTCCTGACCATCGTGGATGACTAAAGTCGCCTGTGCTTGGCCATTTGTGTCGGCAGGCGATGCAAGGCGATCGATGTGATCGACAGCGTCGAGGAGCTATTCAGGCCGTTTCCAGTGCCCACCCATCTGCCGATGGACAACGGGCCAGAGTTCATCGCCCAAGCACGACAGGAGTGGTGTGCAGGCCATGGATCAAGCACGGACTACATCCCGCCAGGTTCACCTTGGGAGAATCCATTCGTGGAATCAAAGGAGCTCCGCTCGCCTTCGTCTCCAACAGCCTGCTCAGGAATGAGATCTTGAGGATTGAGCTCTTCGCATCGATGCCGGAGGCAAGAGCACTGGCAGAGCAGTACAGGATGGAGCACAACACCTACAGACAGCATTCGGCTCTCCATGGGAGTAAGCCAATGGAGAGCCGAATGCAATGGAAAGCGGCCAGATCACGCGCAGGCAGTCGTTCATTGTGCAGGCAGCTCAATCATCCTGCTGATCAGGTGGCAGTCGATGGGCATCGTCTCTGAAGCGAATCCGAGCCAGCATGGGAAAGTGATCAGGTATGGAGAATCACTTCCAGAGCAGCAAGGGTCATTCCAACCGTGCATCTCAGGAGTCAAATCTGTCAATCAAAGCCGCATCGCAGCCTGCCTTCCGGTCCATCGTTACCGCTCCAGCAGAACAGATCCAACAGAACAGATCCAGCAGAATGCCATCCGAACCGGACCCCATTCATCCAAAGGAGCTTCTCTCGCTGCTCCACGCTGCACACTTGGCTCACAGGGGCGTGCCAAGCAACTCAATGCTGGCTCCCCCCAAGGCCTCTCCAGAGGCTTGACTCAGCCTCACGGACCATGGGAGCAGATCAGCAGAAGCTCAGCTTGGCGGCACCTTGAGAACTCTCACCTGAGTTGAAAGCGGCCGAATACCGCGACTCAGGCTCAAGCTTGCCGGTGAATGGTTTCACCACAATCCACGGATCGGCTGGGGCACAGGGGCTGGCACCAGCTGAGGAGCGGGGACGGGCTCGGGCTCGGGCGCAGGCGCCGGAATGGCCGCCACGCTGCGGGTGACACCGCCCCAACGGACCTGCACGCCACCACCGACGTTCCAGGCGGTTCCAGCGCCATAGATTCCTGCTCCACCGCGCACATAGAACGTGGTGTTGTCCGCCAGGGTGTAGGCCAGCTGGCCCTGGAGACCCAGACCGCTTCCCTGGACCAGTTGTCCCTGGGCCAGGGATACGGCTGCACCATCGGCATCCCTGACCACCGTGCTCGGCGTTCCGCCCAGGAACCCCGACCCCAACCAGCTCACCCGCAGGGAGGGGGTGAGCAGGTTGGCACCATCGCGCATGGGTGCCCTCCAGGTGAGCCCCACATCGGCGGTGCCGATGCTGCCGCTGGTGGATGGCAATCGCCAGATGCGATCGGTGGGGCCATCAAAGACCGAGGACGCCCCGAGCGAAACACTGCTGAGGGTGAGCAGGGCGCTGGGCTCCAACAGGGAGGTGGCCGACAGCTTCACGCGGCCACCGAAACTGGTGGCCAGGTTGAAGGCTCCACCGCTGACCGATGGGTTGCTGGTGCGCACACCCGACGCATTGCTGCTTCTGATGCCGATGCTCTGACGGCCCTGGAGAGCATCTCCCCCAGCGGCAAGCGCGGCGAACCAAGTGGGATGGGAGAGCTGAACAAAGAGTCCGCCGCCCCCCTGTCCCAGAGAGGATTCATCAGCCCAGAGACGGCCGAAACGACCGAAGGCACCGACGCGCAGGTGCTCACTGAGGGCATAGTCGAGTCGGAGGCCCACCTGGCTCCCGCTCATTGAGGCGGCCTGGGAACCGGCCGAGGACTGGATCACCGGGCCTCCGTAGCCATCCCCGAAAAGGCGGGCTCGCCACCCCTGACGTTCGCTGTAGTACTCACCGGGTACATCACTGAAACGGAAGCTGCCCATGGCGGCCACCGCGTCAGCGGGCAGTTTCTCGGGAAGGACTCCAACCCACACCCCGCTGCCAAGGAAGGTGCGGTTGACCGTTGCTTCATCCAGCAGGGGGCCCTGCCAGCCCAGACGGGGATTGAACGACACTTCCGGCGTGTCACTGAATCGGCCGCTGGTGCGGGTGTCTTCAAGGGGAGCGGGCACCTTCTGGGGCAGTTCCTCAAGCAGCTCACGGCTGAACTGCTGCCAGCCGAAACCCACCCCCAAGGGAAGCAGTGGAGCCGACTGACGATCGACGTTCACCGTCAGCGGGGGCTGAGGCGCCACCGGACTCACTGGAATGACAGGGATGCCCGGTGTTGGGGGCGGGGTGATCGGTGGGGCAGGCGGTGGGAAGCAGAACTCCGCCTCGGTGCCATCGGGGCAGAGCGCCGCCCGGGCCGGTGCGATGGAGATGACGGCGGCCAGCAGGGGAGATGCGGCGAACCCCAGGAGCAGGAATCGATGTCGGTCTTTAGGAGTGCTCATCGTCCGCTGGGCATTTGGGTTCGGCATTCGGGCGGTGCGGTCAGTTTTGCGTCGAACGGATCTGGCGAATCAGGCCTTTCGGCGTCAGCGCCTTCAGCTTTTACTGGGCCCCAAGGTAAATCATGGAGCGAGATGCGCAGCTGCGCATCAGGACCGGTGACAGGCCACCCACCGGCGCCAATCCGATCAGGAGGCTGGGCCATGGCAAGGCATCCCATGGCAAGGCATCCCATGGGGCGAAGGTGGCGTGCATACCTCAGCGCAAGGCAAAGTCTGTTACGGAGTCATCCGAACTTCTGGCCGATTCGAGCAGATCGGCCATGACCAGTTCAGTAGCTTGTTGATCTGATCGCTTCCCTGTTCTGCCCGTGGCGACCCCCTCTCCCGTCATCGGGCTTGCCCCCTCCTCGCTGGGCGTGCTGTACGGGGAGACGGGCAGCCTGCGGCTGACCTTCGATGAGACGGCCGGTACGGGCTACTCGCCCTGGCTGGAAGTCCAGGTCACCGCCCCCAGCGACCACCTCAGCTTCGGCGCCGCCAGCTGGGCTGGGCTGGCCCTCACCACCCAGACCTACACCTTCACCCGCGTCGGGACCAGCGGACCCTTCACCCTCGTCAACCCGATCACCGGGGTCACCCTCACCAGCGCCACCCCCGACACGCTGCTGATCTGGCGGCTGCCCATCGGCAGCTACGTGGACTCGGCCCCCGAAGTGGTGGTGGATGTGCCGGTGACGGTGAAGGCGACCGCCCCGCTGCTGGGGCCCGTGGCCCTGCGGGCGGGCGGCGGATACGCCCTCGGCGCCGATCCCCTCAACAACCCACAGACGGATCCGCCGATCAGCGCCCCGAACGCGGCAGGGCAGGTGGTGCCCACCCCGCTCACCTTCAGCAAGAGCAGCAACCTTGCGGAGTCGGAAACGGTCACCGGCCCCAACTTCGGCGGCTTCTGGCGGCTGTCGGCCAACATCGCCGATGGGGCCCAGCTGAGCAACCTGCTGTTCAGCGACAGCCTGCCCAGCGATCTCAACCTGCTGAGCATCAACCCCAGCCTGAAGCTGCCGGGCACCATCACCAAGCAGCCGGGGGGCAACCCCACGGCCCCGGGTAACAACCAGGTCGTCATCACCTACGGCACCACCACCGGCACCACCAGCGGTGAGGAGGCGGCCGCCCAGATCAACTTCTACGTTCCCGACACCCTCGACCCCACCAACGGCGGGGCGATCATCTACACCAACAACGCGGCGGCCACCGCCCGCTGGGGCAACTCCCCCGACGGCAGCGTCAACCTGAACTCCCCCGCCAGCGACACGATCACGGCCAAGGCCCTGGCGATCCAGAAGGCCGCCAGCTCCAGCCAGGTGGTGCCCGGCGGCAGCGTCAGCTTCACGTTGTTCTTCCAGATCTCCGATTACTTCGCCTTCGGCGATCTGGTGGTTCGGGATCTGCTCGGCGATGGTCTCACCTATACCCCCGGCAGCGCCAGGATCAACCTCCAGGAGCAGGGGGTTTCACTCACGGGCAACGGCTATGTCGGCTTTGATCCGACGTTTATCACCTACCTGCCGGATTTCGCCGGACCTGGCGTCAACGGCAAGGACAACCTCAGCTTCGATCTCAGCACCTGGCTGAAATCCAAAGGCGACGACGGCATCCTTCAAGGCGGGCGGGTCTTCAGCACCACCGCAGGAGCCACCGGGGGCTCGATCACCTTCACCGCCAGCGTCGACGATGCCTATGTCGCCCCCAAAGCTGCCGGTCAGAACATCAAGGCGGGCGACAAGCTGATCAATGACGTCTCCCTCCTGGGAGACATCCAGAGACAGCTGCCGGGCGGCCTTCTGCTCGACACCAACCGCCAGGTCACCGACGCCAGCTCGGTGAACCTGAGCGTGGCCGATATCGCCTCCGCCAAGTCGGTGGTGGCCCTCAATGGCAAGGCTTTTGGTGGTGGGTCCCTGGCGCTCACCCCCGGCGATACGGTCACTTATCGCATCAAGGTCACCTTCCCCACCGGCGATATCCAGGGCTTCAACCTGAGCGACTACCTGCCCACGCCGGTCTACGACGTGGACACCGAGGCCAGAGGTGGCGCGAACCCCACCGCCTTCGAGTTCTTCAGCAACGGCGCCACCGTCAGCGTCCCCGGCACCCTCCCCCCGGCCGGCTCCTTCAGTTACGGCAGCCAGCACAACGCACCGCTGCTGGCGGGCAACCTCCTGAAGACCGGGCCGGCGATCAACGATCTGGTGGCGTCGATCGCCAACACCAGCGATCCGAGCAATACCCCCACCACCGTTGATCTCTATTACACCGTCACCGTGAGCGGTGCGGCGATTGACGACCGGCTACCGGTCACGAACATTGCCACCGCCAGCACGGTGGACTCCAACGGCGTCAGTCGCCCCACCCAGATCTCACCGGTCACCGGAGAGGTGCTGGCCCCCAATCTCAAGATCCGCAAAGGGATTGTCGTCACCAGCCGTGACAGCCTCACAGGCACCCAGGGTGTCACCTACAGCCCCGCCCTCAACACAGGCGGGGCCACCTTCCCCGCCTCCATCGGCAGTGTGCCCTTCACCGGCACGGTGAACAGCTCCGGCATCAGCGTGGCCGGCGGCAACGGCTCCACCGGCGCCGTCAAGAGCGGCGCCCTCGATTCGAATGTGACCGGCCTGGATGCCGGCGACACCGTCCGTTTCGTGGTGGTGATCGAGAACATCGGCACCAGCTATCGCGGCGCCTTCAACGTGCAGCTGCGCGATGAACTTCCCGCCGGGCTCAGCTTCAGCTCCGGCAGCCTGCGCATCGTCGACGGCAGTGGCGCCACGATGGGGTACACCCGCCCCGACGGCTCCCCCGCCAGCCAAGCGGACATCTTCACAGCTGGCGGCGTCCGGTTGAGCGATCCCGGCCCAACACTCCCTGACGCGAATGGCGTCGGTGGTGGCGCCATCGACGGCTACAACGCCAGCAGCGGCCGGAACATTGCCGTGGTGAGCTTCGACGGCAGCGTCGATGCCGGAGCCTTTGGCCAGCTGGTGGGGGGAACCCTCACCAATCTGGGGGTGCTTGAGGATTACACCAACGTGCCCACCGGCGGCTCAAGCTATCTGCCCGGTGCCGCCCGGCTGACCGACAACGCCACGATCACGCTGCGCAACGCCTCGCTGGCCAAGTCGATCGTCTCCACCTCGGAGGCCTCCACAGCCGGCAACAACGTCGCCATCGGCGAGATCGTGCGCTATCGGGTCCAGGTGACGGTTCCCGAGGGAAACCTGGCCAATTTCAAGCTGGTGGACAGCCTTCCCACAGGAATTTCCTTCCTCAATGACGGCACCGCCTCCGCCCCGATCTTCTCCTCCGGGGTGAGCGGATCGCTCACGCCCGCCACCCCGACGATCTCCGGCTCCACCCTCACCTGGGATTTCGGCACCCTCACCAACAACGACCGCAACAACGCGGTCGACGACACGATCGCCCTCGAGTTCAACGCCCTGGTCACCAACATCAGCGGCAACAGCAACGGCACCACCCGCACCAACACCGCCACGGTGAGTTACACGGGCGGCTCCGCCAGCGGCTCCGCGGCGGTGAAGATCACCGAACCCAGCCTCACGATCACCAAGGCGGTGAGCCCCACCAGCAACGTGCAGGCGGGTGACACCCTCACCTACACGGTCACGGTGCGCAATGCGGCAGGCCGCGCCGATGCCTTTGATCTGGTTCTCAACGATGCCCTGGGCAACCTGGGCAGCAACTTCGACCTGCAGAGCGTCACCCTGCCCGGAACCTTGCCGCCGGGTACCGGATCGATCCTCAACAACTCCGTCACCAGCGGCACCAGCGCCGCGGACGGTGATCGGATCCAGCTCAAGATCGACCGGCTCAATGGCGGCCAGAGCTTCAGCTTCACCTACCAGGGCAAGGTGCTGACCGGCATTCAGCCAGGTACCACCCTCACCAACACCGCCAACATCACCTACACGGGCCTGCCTGGCACCGGCACCCCCAACGGCACCGATGGCAATGCCACCGGCAGCACCACCCCCGGTGCCTCCGGGGCCGCCAATGGTGAGCGGGACGGCACTGGAGGCGTCAACAACTACAGCAAGAACGCCAGCCAGTCGGTCGTGAGCCAGGCCCTGGGGGCCATCAAGACCACACGGCTCACCTCCGAGGCCCACACCAGCGGCAACGGCGTGGCCATCGGTGAGATCGTGCGTTTCCGGCTGCAGGAAAGTCTGCCCCAGGGCACGCTCAGCAATTCGACGATCCTCGACAACCTGCCCACTGGATTCACCTTCCTCAACGACAACACCGCCACCCTGGCGTTCGTGAGCACCAATCCAGGTGACTTGACCTGGAGCCTGGGGCCGATCACTCCCTATTACCTGCCCAGCGTTGGCAACAACAACACGGTGATCCCCACCGCCAGGTTTGCCCCTGCAGTCTCGGGCCAGGCGCTGACCTGGAACCTGGGTCAGATCGTCAACCTCAATCCCGACTCCAACCAGATTGAATCGCTGATCGTCGAATTCAACGCCATCGTGGCGAATGTGGCGGCCAACCAGGCCGGCGTCACCCTCACCAACAGCTTCATCGCCAGCGCGGGGCTCTCCGGCAATCCCGTGCAGACGACATCGAATGCAACCCCCCTGTCGGTGCTGGAGCCCAACCTGCAGACTGACAAGACGGTTGTGCTCCAGAAAACGGGGGTGCTAGGCAACGCCAACGCCACCCCCGGCGACACTCTTGTCTACACAGTTGTCATCCGCAACCCGAGCAACGCCCAGGTCCTCAACCAGTCGGCCACCTCGAAGGCCTACGAGCTCGTCATCGACGACACGCTGGATGATTTGGGCGTGAACTTCAGGCTCACCGCTCCGCCCACGATCGTCCTGAGCCAGGCGGGGGCACCGGCGGCCACCGACAGCTCGATCGTCAGCGGCAGCAACGGCCTGGCGGACCGGATTCTGATCACCGTGCCCGAGCTGGATGTCGACGAATCGATCACCATCACCTACACGGGCGTTCTCACCTCCGCCCTGGCACCGGGCACCGCCCTCTCCAACACCGCCAAGGTCCGTTACACCAGCCTGCCGGGCACCGGCACCCCTAACGGCACGGGTGGCAACGCCACAGGCAGCACCACCCCAGGCGCCTCCGGCGCCGCCAACGGCGAGCGCAACGGAAACGACGGGGTCGGCGGCCTTAACGACTACCTCAGCAGCAAGACCCTGATCCTGGTGGCCAACCGCCCCCCCGTAGCGGTGGACGATGTGGGCACGGCGATCGAGGCCGGTGGCACCTTCAACACCACCCCCGGCAGCAACGCCAGCGGCAACGTGCTGGCCAATGACACCGATCCCGATCCAGCCGACAACCCGCTCGCCGCCAAGGGGAAGGTGACTTCCTTCCGAACGGGAGCCAGCGAGGGAACGGGCACGGCGGGCAGCCTCGGCACCCCCCTGCAGGGCCTCTATGGGCAGCTCACCGTCAACGCCGATGGCACCTACACCTATGTGGTTGCCAATGGCAATCCCCTCGTCGATGCCCTCGATCCGGGGGCCAGCCTCAGCGAAGCGTTCAACTACACGGTCTCCGACGGTGCCCTGAGCGACATCGGTGTGCTCACGATCACGATCCAGGGCGCCAACGATGCGCCGGTCAGCGTCAACGACTCCGGCGCGGCGGTCGAGGCGGGCGGAACCCTCAACGGCACCCCCGGTGCCAACGCCACCGGCAACGTGATCAGCAACGATCGCGATATCGACAACCGAGACGGCAACAATCTGATTGCGCCTCCGGAGGGCGCTGTAGTGGCTGTCCGCACCGGGGCCAAAGAAGGAGCGGGCACCGCAGGCGCCGTAGGCGCAGCCCTGAAGGGTCTTTATGGCTCGCTCACACTAAGAGCCGACGGCACATACACCTACGTCATCGACAACGGCAACCCCACCGTTGAAGCCCTCAATCCGGGCGATCTTCTCTCTGAGTCGTTCAACTACACCCTGCTCGATCACCCCAGCGGTCTCACCGACATCGCCGTTCTGACGATCACGATCCTGGGGAGAAACGATGCGCCGGTCGCTTTCAATGATGCGGGTTCTGCTCTTGAGGCAGGTGGCACCTTCAACGGCACCCCGGGGGCCAATGCCAGCGGCAATGTGCTGCTCAACGACACCGACGTTGACTCCAACGACACGCCGTCGATCAATGGTTTTGTCGACTCCTTCCGCACCGGCGCCACCAAGGGATCGGGCACACCAGGCACCATCGGTGCCTCCCTCAAGGGCCTCTACGGATCCATCACCTTCAAGGCCAACGGCAGCTACACCTACGTGGTCGACAACGCCAACCCCACGGTCGACTCCCTCGATCCGGGCGCCTTCCTGAGTGAAGCCTTCAACTACACCGTCTCCGATGGTGCCCTCACGGATATCGGTGTTCTGACGATCACCATCACCGGCGCCAACGACGCCCCCGTCGCCGCGGATGACCTGGGGAACGCCATCGAGGCCGGTGGCACCCTCAACGGCACCCCCGGCAGCAATGCCATCGGCAATGTGATCAGCAATGATCGCGATGTCGATGCCGCCGATGGCAACAACCTGGTCGCTCCTCCCCTGGGCTCCATCACGGCGGTACGTACGGGGAGCAAGGAAGGTGCTGGCACCGCCGGAATCGTGGGTTCTTCCCTCAAGGGCCTGTATGGATCACTGACGCTGAATGCCAACGGCTCCTACACCTACGTCGTCGACAACACCAACCCAGTCGTGGATGCACTCGATGCCGGTGCCTCCCTGCGGGATGTCTTCAACTACACCCTGCTCGATCATCCCGGCGGCCTGACCGACAGCGCTGTTCTGACGATCATCCTCACCGGGGCCAACGATGCCCCCGTGGCGATCAACGACACCGGCACGGCCCTGGAGGCCGGCGGCACCTTCAACGGCACGGCCGGCTCCAACGCCACCGGCAACGTGTTGCTCAACGACACCGACGTTGATGCCGGCGACACCCCGGCTCTGAACGGCTCGGTCAGCGCCATCCGCACCGGCGACGTCGAGGGCTCCGGGACAGCTGGATTGGTTGGAGCAGGCCTGGCAGGCCTCTACGGCACCCTCACCATCAACGCCAACGGCACCTACACCTACGTCGTCGACGACAGCAATCCCACCGTTGAGGCCCTTGATCCCGGTGCCAGCCTGAGTGAATCCTTCAACTACACCGTGCTCGATCGGCCTGGTGGGTTGAGCGACATCGGCGTACTCACTCTCACCATCAACGGGGCCAACGATGCCCCCGTCGCCTTTGACGACATCGGGAATGCCCTCGAGGCTGGCGGCACCTTCAACGCCACCGCGGGAGCCGACGCCACGGGCAACGTGATCAGCAACGACCGTGATGTGGATGCGGCCGATGGCAGGAACCTGGTCGCGCCACCCCTCGGATCCGTCCTGTCCATTCGCCTTGGCGACAAGGAGGGCAGCGGCTTTGCCGGCATCCTGGGCACACCACTTGCGGGCTTCTATGGAACCCTGACCTTGCTGGCGAATGGTTCCTACATCTATGCGATTGACAACAGCAATCCCACGGTCGATGCCCTCAACCCAGGTGATGTGCTCACCGAGTCGTTCAACTACACCGTTCTCGATCATCCCGGCGGACTGATCGATACGGGCGTTCTGCGGATCAACATCACGGGGGCCAACGATGCCCCCGTGGCCAGTGATGACGTGGGCACGGCCGTGGAAGCCGGAGGAATCGGCAACACCCTGGGTGGTTCAGATGCCACCGGCAACGTGTTTCCCAACGACACCGATGTGGATTCGGCCGACACACCAGCCCTCAACGGCACGGTGATCGGCGTCCGCCTTGGGGACAAGGAAGGTTCCGGAGACGTTGGGTCCCCCGATGGCGGCGGTGGTTTTGTGCTGGTGGGCACCTACGGCACCCTCACCATCAAGGCCGATGGCTCGTACACCTACCAGGTCGACAACAGCAATCCAACCGTTGAAGCACTGAATCCTGGTGACACCCTCGATGAGGCGTTCAACTACACCCTGCTCGATCACCCCGGCGGCCTCACCGACATCGCGGTTCTGACGATCACGATCGAAGGGGCCACCGACGGCAACCTCACCAACAACACCTTGACGGCCAAGGAAACCGGCGGAGTGAACAACAACTCCGGTGGCTTCCCAGGTCGCGGCAATCTCCTTGACGAACCCACCTTGCCTCCCGGCACCAAGGTGATCGCCATTCGCACGGGCGACACCATCGGCGCCGGCACCCCGGGAGTCCCCGATGGGACGGGTGCATTCGTGCTCCAGGGCCTGTTCGGAGAACTCACCGTCAAGCCCAGCGGCATCTCCGTCTACAAGGTCAACAACACCAATTTGGTCGTCGATGCCCTCAACCCAGGCGACACGCTCACCGAGTTCTTCAACTATGACGCCAGTGACGGGCCGGGATTCGCTTCGGCGGTGCTCACGGTCAACATCAAGGGCACCAACGATGCCCCTGTCGCTTTCAATGATGCCGGGACGGCCCTGGAGGCGGGGGGGACCCTCAACGGCACCGCCGGCAGCAACGCCACCGGCAACCTGCTGACCAACGACACCGACGTGGACAGCAATGACACCCCGTTGCTCACCCAGGGGTCGATCACCGCCATCCGCCGGGGGGCGAAGGAGGGGGTGGGGCTGGCTGGAACTGTGGGGGTTGCGTTCCAGGGCGCCTATGGAACCCTGACGCTCACGGCCAACGGTGCCTACACCTATGAGGTCAACAACAGCAACCGTTTCGTCGATGGTCTTGACCCTGGCGACTTCATCATCGAGTCGTTCAACTACACCGTTCTCGATCATCCCGGTGGCCTGAGCGATACAGCCGTTCTCAACATCAGGATCAATGGCGCCAACGATGCCCCCGTCGCCAACGACGATGCCGGCACCGCCTTGGAAGCCGGAGGTGTGGCCAACGGCACGGCCGGCAGCAACGCCACCGGCAATGTGCTCACCAATGACTCGGACGTCGATCGAGGCGATACCCCTTCCCTTAATGGCTCCGTCACGGCGATCCGCACCGGTGCGACTGAGGGTGCTGGAACGGCAGGAACCTCCGACGGGTCCGGCGGCTTCCTGCTGACTGGTGCCTACGGCACGCTCACGATCCGCGCCAACGGCACCTACACCTACGTGGTGAACAACGCCAATGCGGTGGTGGATGCCCTCAGCCCCGGCGGCAGCCTGAACGAGGATTTCAACTACACCGTCAGCGATCGAGCCGGTCTGAACGACATCGGCAGGCTGACAATCACCATCAACGGCGCCAACGATGCCCCGATTGCGGCCAACGACGCCGGCAATGCCGTTGAGGCCGGCGGCACCTTCAACGGCACGGCCGGTGCCAATGCCGTCGGAAACGTACTGACGAACGACACCGACGTGGACAGCATCGACACGCCGCTGGCCACCCGTGGCACCGTGACGGCCGTCCGGCTGGGGGACAGGGAGGGCGTGGGCCTGGCGGGAACTGTCGGTGTGGCTCTCAAGGGGCTCTATGGCTCCCTGACCCTCAACACCGATGGGTCGTTCACCTACGTGGTCGATGACGGCAACCTCACGGTTGAGGCTCTCAATCCTGGCGACAGCCTGAGCGACACCTTCAATTACACGGTGCGCGACACCGGTGGCCTTGGCGACATCGCCCTGCTGACGATCAACCTCCAGGGGGCCAACGACGCACCGGTGGTCAGCGACGATGCGGGCATTGCCATCGAAGCCGGTGGTATCGCCAATGGGACCCCCGGCAGCAACGCCACGGGCAATGTGCTGACCAACGACACCGACGTGGACAGCAACGACACCCCCTTGCTCAACGGCATCGTCACTTCGGTTCGCACCGGAGCGACCGAGGGATCCGGAGTGGTTGGGGTCCCCAACGGGGCCGGAGGCTTCCTGGTCGTGGGGACTTTTGGCACCCTCACCCTCAATGGCAACGGCAGCTACACCTACGTCATCAACGATGCCAACCCGGTGGTTGATGCCCTCAGCCCAGGCGACAGCCTGGAGGAGGCCTTCAACTACACCCTGCTCGACCATCCCGGCGGTCTCACCGACACCGGCGTGCTCAGAATTCGCATCAATGGAAGCAACGACGCTCCGGTCGCCCTGAATGACCAGGGCGTGGCGGTTGAGGCCGGTGGCACTCTCAACGGCACGCCGGGCTCCAGTGCCACGGGCAATGTGCTGACCAACGATACCGATGTTGATCGCGCCGACATTCCCCTGCCCGCGAGAGGCACCGTCACCGGCGTCCGCATCGGTGCCAAGGAGGGCTCCGGCGTCGCCGGTACACCCGACGGCAGCGGCGGCTTCGTGCTGGTGGGCACCTACGGCACCCTCAGGATCGGTGCCGACGGCAGCTACACCTACACGGTCGACAACGCCAATCCGGCAGTGGACGGCATGGACGCGGGCGACCAACTCACGGTAACGTTCAACTACACCGTGCTCGACACCGGTGGCCTCACCGATGTCGCTCTGCTCACGATCACCATCGATGGGGCCAACGATGCGCCGGTGTCAGGGAACGACACCGGCACCGCCATGGAGGCGGGAGGCACCCTCAACGGCACGCCAGGCGCCGATGCCATCGGCAATGTGTTGTTGAATGACACCGATGTGGATCGTTCCGACACACCTGAACTGAACGGAACGATTGTGGCCATCCGGCTGGGGGCCGTGGAGGGATCCGGCACAGCTGGGCTGGTCGGCAGCTCCCTCAAGGGGCTCTACGGCTCGCTCATCGTCGACAGCAGGGGCCGCTACCGCTACGAGGTGGACAACGCCAATCCCACCGTGGAGGCCCTGAATCCGGGGGACACCCTCAGCGAAGCCTTCAACTACACCGTGCGCGACACCGGTGGCCTGATTGACAACGCTGTTCTCACACTCACCATCGCCGGCAGCAACGACGCCCCCGTGGCCAGCGACGACAGCGGCATTGCCAAGGAGGCCGGGGGGGTGAACAACGACCCCAAGACCGGCTTCAACGCCACCGGCAACGTGCTGGCCAACGACACCGACGTGGACAGCAACGACACCCCGTCACTCAACGGCAAGGTCACGGGAATTCGCACCGGAGGGGTGGAGGGGATTGGCATGGCCGGCACTGTTGGCACGGGATTGAAAGGGCTCTACGGCAGCCTCACCATCAACGCCGATGGCACCTACTCCTATGCAATCGACAACAGCAACCTCACGGTGGAGCGGTTGAACGTCGGCGATCAGTTGGCGGAATCGTTCAACTACACCGTCAGCGACCGTGGCGGACTTATCGACACCGCGGTGCTGACGATCACGGTCGAGGGCACCAACGACAACCCCTTAGCCAGCGACGACTTCATCGGTCGGGTCACATCGGGCCAGAGCGGCACCATCCGCGTGATCGCCAATGACACCGACATCGATTCCAATCTGGTACCCGCCACGATCAAGATCGTGGGCACCAGCAACGCCGGAGATCCGCTGGTCGTCCCCGGGCAAGGCACCTGGACCGTGGACCCCGTCAACGGCGACATCACCTTCACCCCCCAGGAGGGTTTCGTCACCAACCCGACCGCCATCCTCTACACCATTGACGACGAGCAGGGGGCCACCAGCAACCCGGCCCGTGTCGACATCAACTATGACCCCCCGCCGATTGGCCCGAAACCACCGATTCCGGTCACCGATCCCCATCCGGTCAACCTCTACCTGCTGCTCGACAACTCCACCTCGATGCTGGGAAGCGATCCCTCGGGGGTGAGCCGTCTGGAGGCCCAGAACCGGCTCGCCTTCTATTACGGCCTCAAACCAGCCTTCAACAATGCCGGCTACATCTTCGAGAAGAACGGTCAATACGGCTTCAACGGCAACTTCCAACTCACCAACAGCCAGACCCTCTCGGAAGAGATCAAGACTTGGAATCTGATCGACAACCCCTTCGACTCCTTCACGGCCCAGAAGGTCACGGTTCACACCATCGACTTCAGCTACCTGGTCACCCACACCAAGACCACCTTCGACGTCGTGGATCCGACCACCCCTTTCCCCGACGCCGGTGTCACCCTGGCCAGTCAGGTGCTGGCCACCACGACCCCTGATCAGCTGTATGGCTCCAGCACCAGCGCCGACTGGATCAGCCGCGGTCTGCCTGGCCCGGGGGCTCTTGATGCCTATACCGCCCCCGGCACCCCCGGCAATCGCTACAGCGGTACCGAGATGCTCGGGGCCCTCACTGCCCTCAAGGATCTGCTCGCCAAGGACCTGACCACCTTGACCCCTGACACGCTCACCTACGTGGGCCTGATCACCGACGGGCGCCCGGAGAGGCGTCCCTGGTGGGACAACCGGCCCGAGTTCGGCCAGGGCTGGAGCGGGGTCAACGTGGCCCTGCCCACGGACACGGACGCCGGCCTGACCGGCGATCCGATCACCAGCTCCGGACTGCGTTACACCAGCGCCGGCACGCCGATCAAGGTCCCCAACGTCGCCGGCGTGGACATCTGGGGGGCCAACCAGATCCAGCTCAATGACGCCCTCGATGCCACCGCGGCCAAATCCGATCCCGGCAACGTTGGTGTGTTCGCCGTTGGCATGGGGGATGGAGGCATCTCCAACTGGGACGCCATCTACTCCGATCTGTTCGGTAACCAGACCTTCAACAACGCCAGCGGCACCTGGAACTACAAGACGTACACGCCCCCCACGATCCCGCCGCTCTACAACTTCTGAAGGCGCCCGTTGCGGCGCCAGAGCAGCAGCACCGACGCGATCAGCACACAGAGCCACGGCGGTTTCTCCCAGCAGTGCGGATGTAGTCAAGCCTGAGGTGGCTGTGCATCTGCTCCCGCCTCCACGAGCGACGGTGCATCCCTGTGCGCCGAACTCACCTGCCAGCGATCGCTGTTGTCAGCGCCCACCACCACGTGTCCAGATTTGGCCAGGTGAAGCCCCATGAAAGGACTGCGCCACCTCCCGCAGCCCGTTGATGATGCATGGATGAAGTCACTCAACGGCAACTTCAGAGATGAATTCAGAGAGGCGATGTCGGCAGCGGGCCAACGATTGAACACGTCTCATTGATTCAAAGGTCAAGGTGTCGGGGGGAGCAGCACCGAACTGACGCCAGCGTCTTGCGCCCGCATTCGGCGCTCCATCGTGGTACCTCCCGGGAAGTCCGCTAGCGAATGGAAACAGCCTGCGCACCGACCAGCTCGGATGACAACTTACCCACTGTTGGGTCACGTAACAATTGGAGCACGTCAAAGGAGGTGATATTGGCTAAGATGCGCAACGCATTCTGTCGGTTTTGAGCAGGATTTGTGCGATGAAGTGTTTTGAGCGCCCCATCATGTAAGGCATCAAGCTAAGTTCTGGCTTACGGGAGCCATAGTGGTTGCAATCGGTGTAGTTTCAGCTGTTGTTTTGAATCAGGGTGCGGAATTCGGCCAGCGGGAGCTAGCCATGAAGTGCCATCCATGCCATCTGAAGAGTTGAAGGATCGTGCCGCTCAGGCTGAACAACTCCGCCAGCAGGAGGCAACGTTCGCCTTGCGGCTCAAGGGGGTGGATGCAGCCCGGGCGGCTCAGGCTGCTGAAGCATCAGCGAATCGTGCCGGGCAGCTTGCCTCCGATCAACGTGCGCTTGATTGCCAGGGGCTGGAGGTTCAGATCCAGGATCTCAAGGCGCAGCCAGTGAAATCTGCCCATCAGCAACGAGTGCAGTCATGCCCAGTCCCGCATGCGGCAGGCGGAATCAACTGGTGACAGTGGCCAGCTCAAGGTTCTGCAGGATCGCTGGAATGCCAGCTGAGCCAGCGGTTGAGTGTGGGCAAGGGGGTGATTGCTCCTCCTCGCCCGAGAAATCGATGGAAGGGAAGGTCGCCCTATCGGCTCTTCCTTGCCGCTTGCAGCACCAGCCGATGCAGAGCAGCCGACCTCGCCCAGCCCCCAGTGCTGCCAGGCAACCTCGGCGCTGTCGAACCGGTTGGCTCAGCCCTCTGGCCAGAGTGCCCCCAGGCCGCCACCAGCCGCCCCGTCATCAGGCCTCCGCCCAGGCCCAGGCCGACACAAATGGGCAGGCAGAGGGCAACCTGTCCCTTGGTCGAACCTGGTCGCGGTTCCTGGTCCCTCCACCAGGGACAGCGATGCCAGCGACAGCAGTGCCAGTCAGTTCGGCGGCGGCAGGGCCGCGTCCGCCAGCGGTCCCCCGGCCAGAGCCGGACGTCACCGCCAGCGCCGTTCATTTCCATCCCCAGGGAGCCTGGAACGTGCCGGGATCAGAGCAGTTTCCCTAGGTCTCCCCTCCGTCCACCGATGGAGGCAATCCGCTTCAGCCACGGCGGCTGTGGGGATAAGCCACCAGGCTCTGGTGGCCGACCGGCTGCCTCAGGTGAACTGGAACTGGGGCAGAAGCGGTCCCCTGACCCCTCTCCCAGACCTCCACCCGGTGGAGACGGCTCTCACCGGGCTGTGTGGCGATGATCCTGATCGGCAGATGCAGGCGGAGCCCAACCTCGTCCAGATCTTCGAGCCTGTGGTGGTGGCCATTCCGTCAGCAGCTGGACGAGCGACGGGGCCCCATCGAGCGGCTGGAGCAGATCCCGGGCAACCGCCTCAAGGGCCGTGAGCTTCCCGACGGATCGACCCCTTCGGTCAGCCCTGTCGGCCAGAATCAGATCAGATGCACCGATCGGCCATGACCGAGGCCCAGGAACCTTCTTCCCTCGATCCGGCGGCCCCGGCTGAGCATCCTCACGACTTTGAGGTGCAGAAGGAGCTGCACAGGCGGATCCGCAACGACCCCGATTACGACGATTGGGAGTACGGCACCGAACCGCTGCCCCATGAAGCCTGGGTGCCGGGCTCAGGCGCCAAGCCTGTCCCTGGGGCGTAGCTGCCTCACCAGGCCCAGCCCCGCCAGAGAAAGGCCCCCCATCAGCGACCAGAGCCCCACCCCGTGGCCCTGGCGGTCCAGCAGCTGGCCGGCCACCAGGGGCGCCACGAAGGCACTGAGGGCAAAGCATTGGGAGAACAGCGCCATGGCGAGCCCCTTGCGCTCCGGCGGGCTGAGCTCCACCACCGCCTCGGTGGCGGTGGGCAGGAAAGCTGCCTCCCCCAGGGCCAGGGGCAGTTGGGCCAGCAGCAGCACCGCGCTGCTGGCCAGCCCGAAGGCGGAGAGGGCCAGCAGGCCATTGCCGAGCGCGAAGCAGATCAGGCTGAGCCCCAGGCCGAAGCGCACCGGCCGGTCCGCCAGGGCACGGCCCACCGGCCACTGGAGCAGCAGCAGCAGCACCAGCTGGAGTCCGATCAGCAGGCTGCCCAACTGCTCGGCCATCGGCGCACGCCCCAACCCGCCGCGCAGCAGATCGAGGGGCAGAGCGCTCTGCAGCAACGCCGGCATCGCCGTGGCCAGCACCGTCACCCCCAGCATCGGCAGCAGCGCCGGCCACCAGCGCCCTGGGCTGCCGTTGGCGGCGGCCAGGGGCTGGTGGGTCACAGGTAGGGGCCGCAGGGCCAGCACCAGGATCAACACCACCATGCAGGCGATGTCCACCAGGTAGATGCCACGCAACCGGCCGAATTGCGACAGCAGTGCCCCCGCCAGTGCCCCCGTGGCGATGCCGGCGGCATCGGCGCTGCGGGCGAGGGCGTAGCCCCGGCTGGAGGGGAAGGATCCACAGCTCTGGGCCACGGCCAGTTCGATCGCTGGCCAGTACAAACCCATGGCCACGCCCAGCAGCAACTGACCGCGCAGGTAGCCGTTGAATCCGTCGGCCAGTACCAGTTGCGTGTCCGCCAGGAGGGAGAACAGCGCCGCCAACTGCACCGGCACCGAGCCATTGAGACCCCGATCCAGCAACCAGCCGCTGAAGAATCGGCTCAGGGTGCCGGCCAGGGCCGCCGCCGCCAGACCGCTGCCCACACCGGTGGCGGAGACGTCTTCGGCGTGGAACACCATCGGCGTCAGGTAGAGCACCCCGCCCGCCCCCACACTGGCGATCAGGCGGATCAGGGCGACCTCACGCAGCGGCACGGGAAACTGGGACCACCAGGCCCTGGCCCTGGTTCCCGCATGAGGCTGTGTCAAACCGCTCCCGCTGGCTGTCGATCGCGCTCAGCAGTCTGCTGCTGGGGGGCTTGCCCGCCGGGGCCGCCGAGCAGCTCGATGTGCGCCTTGATGGGCTCACCCTGCCCTTGGACCTGCGTCAGCTGGAGGACTGGAGCCGCTCCCCCGACAGCAGCCAGGGGGATCTGGGACTGTGGATGGAGGCTCTGGACGCCCGCAGCCGCCAGGACCTGGCAAGGCTGCTGCGGGCGCCCTTGCTGCGGGATCGCACCTTTGGCCAGCAGCTGCTGCAGAGCTGGGCGGGGCGCCAGGTGGCGGCGGAGGTGGGGGAGCTGATCAGCGCCGAGGGCGATGGCAGTGGTGACGTGCTGCTGACCTCGTTGCGGGAGCTGCTGTCGCGCCAGGCGGAGGTGAACGTGCTCGATCTGCTGCGGGCGGTGCCGGTGAACCGGCTGACGCTGCAGCTCGATGCTCTGATTGTCCTGGCGGCCGAGTGGCGCCAACAGTTGCAGGACCAGGGACGGGCCATGGAGCGGTTGCGCCAGCTGCCCCTGCCGGTGGCACCCGCGCTCCCCGAGGGTCCCTCGGAATCCGCCGGTTTCTCCGGACCGCAGGACAGGGCTCGCCGGGCCAAGGCCCCCGGGCTCCCGGAGCGACTGCAGTTGCCGGTGGCCCACCGGTCGGTGCCCCTGACCCTGGAGCTCTGGCGCGCCCAGACCCCCCGCCATCGCACCTGGGTGGTGTTGATGCCCGGGCTGGGGGGCAGCGCCGAGCAGATGGGCTGGCTGGGGGCTGAACTGGCCGCCCGGGGCTGGTCTGTGCTCGCCATGGAGCACCCCGGCAGCGATGAAAAGGCCGTCAAGGAACTGTTGGATGGCCGTCGGCCCTTGCCTGGGGCAGAAACCCTGCCCGATCGCCTGGCGGACCTGGAGGCGGTGCTCTCCGCCGAGCGCAGTGGCCGGCTGCCCAAGCTCGGCGACTCGGTGGTGTTGATGGGCCATTCCCTCGGCGGTCTCTCAGCCCTGCTGGCGGCGGGCCTGCGCCCGGAACCTGGATTGGGCCGCCGCTGCCATCGGGCCCTGAACTCGATTCCTCTGATCAACCTCTCGAGGCTGCTGCAATGCCAGCTGAATCAGGTCAACCTGCCGGCGGCCAGGTCGACCGTGCCGGTGGCGGGTGTGGTGGCCTTCAACAGTTTCGGCAGCCTGCTCTGGCCCCATCGCGGACTGAAGCGCCTGCCGGTGCCGTTGCTGCTGCTGGGGGGCAGCCTTGATCTGGTCACTCCGCCCGTGGCCGAGCAGCTGGATCAGTTCCTGCCCGGCAACCATCCCCTCAGCCGGTTGGTGCTGGTGGATGGGGCCAGCCACTTTTCGCCCGTGCGCCTCTCCTCAAATGACCAGGCCCTGTTCAAGATCGGCGACGCCTTCGTGGGGGTGGAACCCCGCCAGGCCCAGGCCCTGATGCTCCAGCTCGCCAGCGATTTCCTCGCTGGCCTCGAGCAGGGCAAGCCCTTGCCGGTCCAGAAGCTTCAGCGGGAGACGGTGACGGCCTACGTGCTCGATCCTGGGGCCGCCCAGCGTTGGCGTCGGGGGCTGTGAGGCTCAAAAGCGGATGCGCGGATCCAGCAGGGCCACCAGCACATCCACCGCCACGCTCACCAGCACCACCAGACCCGCCACCACCACCACGATTCCCTGCACCAGGTTGTAGTCCCGCTGGCTGATGGCCTCCTGCAGACGGAAGGCGATGCCCGGCCAGGAGAAGGTGACCTCGATCAGCAGCGCCCCGCCGATCAGTGAGGCCACGGTGATGCCGGTGATCGTGAGCACGGGCAGCAGGGCATTGGGCAGGGCATGGCGCAGCACCACCTGCCGCTCACCGAGCCCCCGGCTTCGGGCCGCCTCCACGTAGTCGGAGCGCAGGGAGCGGCGCAGATTCAGTCGCAGGGCGTTGTCAAAGATGCCGCTGAGCAACAGCCCGAGGGTGGCCGCCGGCAGCACCAGGTGGCGCAGGCTGCCGAGCAGCTGTGGGCCGTTTCCCGACAGCAGGCTGTCAAGCAGAAAGAAGCCCGTGCCACTGGGGGGCACCAGGGTGGGGGGGAAGCGGCCGCCTACGGGAAACCAGCCCAGGCCCACCGCAAAGATCAGCTGCACCACCATGGCGGCCCAGAAGGGAGGCAGGGCGTAGGTGCCGATGCCGTACAACCGGCCGGCCAGATCGAGCTTGCCCTCGGGCCTGGCGATGCCGCTGAAGCCGGCCGCCAGGCCCAGCACCGCAGCGATCAGCAGGGCCACCACCCCCAGCTCCAGGCTGGCGGGCAGGCTCTGACGGATCACCTCGGCCACGGGGGTCTGGTTGGTGAGCGATTCGCCCAGGTTGCCCCGCACCAGATCGGCCAGGAAATGGCCGTACTGCACCAGCAGCGGTTGATCGAGGCCCAGCTGCTGCCGCAACGCGGCCCGGGCCGCCTCCGGCGCGCGAGTGCCCAGCAGGGCATCGATCGGGTCGCCCGGAGCCACCCGCAAGAGCAGGAACACCAGGCTGGCGATCAGCCACAGCATCACCGGCGCCAGCGCCAGGCGAGCGCCGACGTAGCGCAGCAGTTCCCGGCGGCGGCTCATGGCCGGGCCCCCCCCGGCTCGCGTCGATGCAGGCGGCTGAGCACCACCCGGCCGGAGCCATCAAACTCCGGCCGACTGATCTGCCGCAGGCTCCAGGCCCGCGGTGCCACCAGCCACACCGGCAAGTAGGGCACGGCCGCGGCGGCCTCGGTCTGGATCGAGTGGAGCAGGTCCGCCCGCGCCGGCCCCGTGAGGCCTTCGCTGCGGCGCAGGTCAGCGTCCAGGCCTGGCCGGGTCCAGAAGCTGCCGCTGGCGGCGCTGGCCCCCTTCAGGCAGCGGTCGCCCTTGGCCTGGTCGCAGCCCAGCAGGGGGGTCAGGTAGTTGCCCGCATCGGGGAAATCCCCCATCCAATCCAACAGGATCATCGTGAAGGCCCCATCCCCCAGCTGGCGGTAGGCGGTGGTGGCTTCCATGCCCGTGATCTCCAGGCGCACGCAGTCGCCCAGATCACGCTGCAGCTGGGCCTGCCAGATCAGGGCGAACAGGCGATCCGAGGGGACGTTGGAGCGGAAGGTCAGGGGCAGGGGGAGTGCCCGGCCGCTGCAGTAGCCCGCCTGGCGGAAGAGCCGGCGCGCCCCGGCCGGGTCGTAGCTCGGCCAGGCCCTGGGGCTGGAACCTTTCAGACTCGGTGGCACCAGGTCCCGCAGGGGGGCGCGCAGGCCCTGGCTGACCCGTTCACTGATCAGCCGCCGATCCAGGCTCAGGGCCACGGCCTGGCGCAGGGTGGGGTTGTCGAGGGGGGGATGGTCCGTGAGCAGGCTCAGGTAGCCGATCTCCAGGGCTGGCCCCACCCCCTCGTTCAGTTGGCCCAGCTGGGCGGAGTGGTGCAGGGCCATCTGCTGGTCCCCGTCGAGGCTGGTGGAGAGCAGCACGTCCACCTCGCCGCTGCGCAGGGCGCCGTAGAGCGCTGTGGAATTGGCGAGGCTGACCAGATCGAGTCCCCCATTGGCGGGACGTTGGCCCCAGTAGTGCTGAAAGGGCTCCAGCCGTTGCTGCTGGTCGTTGGCGCTGGTGAGCCGGTAGGGGCCCGTGCCGACGAAGCGATTGTTGAGGAAGCGTTTGCTGAAGGGCCTGTAGGCGGAGGGTGAGAGGGGTGTGAGGTTGATGGCGCTGAGCAGCTCCGGCAGGGCCGAGAACGGCCGCTTCAGCCGCAGTTCAAGTTCGTAGGGACCACTGGCGCGCACGGCGGTGAGCCGATCGCCCACCAGGTAACTGAGCTTGCCGATCGCCATGAACCGCTTCAGGGTGAACACCATGGCGGCGGCATCGAAACGGCTGCCGTCGTGGAAACTCACGCCCTGGCGCAGGGGCACCCAGGCGGTGAGCCCATCGGCGCTCAGCCGGGGCAGAGCCGTGGCCAGCCGGGGCTCGATCTTGCCCTGGGCATTGATTGCATACAGGGGGTCGCCAATGGCGCTGAGCAGCTGCATGGCCCCGAAGCTGTAGGCCTGGGCCGGATCCACCGAGTCGATGCGGTTCTTGCTGGCCACCACCAGCCGAGCGGAACTGCGCTGGATCTGGCAGGCCGCCAAGGGGAAGATCAAGGCCCCGACCAGGGCGATTCGGGCCAGCCTGTTCAGCGCGCGCAAGCCCCGAGGTTCAACAGGCCGCCATTCAAGACGGCTGCAGGCTGCGGCGGGGCAGGGGGTGGCGTTCGTTGGCCAGCTGTTGCAGGGAAATTTCAAACACGGGAGATCCGTGGGGGGCCAGGGGCCAGGCACGGACCCAGCAACGGTCGTGGCGGTCATCGACGCCGATCACCTGGTAAAGCTGGTCGTCGGAGTGGAGGCGGATGCAATCGCCTTGGTGGAGCGTCATAGGGCGCGTCGCGCAAAAGAGCCTGGGCTCGTGGGTGGTGGGATGGGAACCGGATAGCGGCTGGATGGGACGGGGCGCGGGGAGTCGCTCTGGTTGGTGGTGCTCAGGCCGGGTGGGTCGTTCGGCGGCGGGACCGTTGAACGGACCCGGGGCTTGACAGCGAACTCTTAAGGATTGCTTCCATCGTGCCCCACGACCTGGGAGGGCTGCCACACCTGTCGCCCTATGTCAGAGAGTCCTGAGCGTTGCGGCCACCGCCTGCACCTCAGGAAGCTCGGCGATTGCGGACAGGGCGGAGCGAAAGCGGGCCTCGCTCACCTCATGGGTGATCACCACGATTTCGGCGGCCTCGCCGGAGGTCTCGAACTGCACGATCGACTGGATCGAGACCTCCTCGCGGCCGAAACAGGTGCCGATCCGCCCGATCACCCCTGCCTCGTCGCTGGTTTGCAGGCGCACGTAGTTGCGGTGCTGGGTGGTGCCGCTGTCCACCAGTCGGCAGTGGCGCCAGCTGCCTGCCGCCAGCAATGGATCCAGGGCACCACCCGCTCCGGTGGCCTGACGGATGCCGGCGATGTTCAAGATGTCGGCCACCACGGCCGATGCCGTGGGCCCGGCGCCGGCACCGGGTCCGTAGAACATCACCCGGCCCACGGGATCCCCCTCCACAAGGATGGCGTTGTTGACCCCATGGACCCCCGCCAGGGGGTGATCCTTGGGCAGCAAGGTGGGATGCACGCGCACATCCAGCCGCTGGGTGCCGTCGGGGTCAGAGCCGAGGTGCTCGGCCACCGCCAGAAGCTTGACCACGAACCCCAGCTGGGCGGCGTAGTCCACGTCGCGGCCCTCCAGGCGGCTGATGCCCTCAGTGGGAATGGCGCCGCGCTCGATGGCGCCCCCGTAGGCCAGGCTGGCCAGGATCGAGATCTTGTCGGCGGCGTCGCCCCCTTCCACGTCGGCGGCGGGGTCGGCCTCGGCGTAGCCCAGCCGCTGGGCATCGGCCAGCACCTCGCCATAGGCCGCCCCTTCGGCGGCCATGCGGCTGAGGATGTAGTTGGTGGTGCCGTTGATGATGCCGCTCACCCGCTGGATGCGGTTGGCCCCAAGTGATTGCTTCAGTGGTTCGATGATCGGGATGCCACCGCCGACGGCGGCCTCAATCAGCACGTAGACCCCGCGTTCGGCGGCGGCGGCGGCGATCTCCTGGCCGTACCGGGCGATCACGGCCTTGTTGGCGGTCACCACAGATTTGCCGGCGGCGATCGCGCGCAGGATCAGGCTGCGGGCCGGCTCCAGCCCACCGATCAGCTCCACCACGATCTCCACGGCGGGATCGTCCACCACCGCCTCGGCGTCGGTGCTGAGCAGGTGCTCGCCCAGCGCCACGGGCCTGGCCCGCCCCGGATCACGCACGGCCACCCGGCGCAGCTCCAGCTGCTCCACCAACGGATGGCGCCCGGAGGGGTTCACCAGGATGTCGGCCACACCGGCTCCCACCGTGCCCAGACCGAGCAATCCGACGCCGATGGTCATGCCTTTGGAGCCTTCAAACCCCTGATCCTAGAAATCGGCCTGCCGATCGGCTGCTCAGAGGCTCAGGCCGCCGATTGGAGGCCACGGGCCTGGGCCTGCATCAGCTTGAGGATGTTGAGAAAGCCGTTGGCCCTTGAGGGGGTGAGGCTGGCCTGCAGGCCGGTCTCGGCCAGGAAGGCGGGGTCGATGGCCGCCGCCTCGGCTGGGCTGAGGCCCTCGAGCCCAGCGATCAGCAGGGCCAGGAGCCCCTTGGTGATCTGGGCGTCGGCATCCCCCTGCCAGTGCAGACGGCCGTCCACCAGCTGTCCCACCACATACACCTGGGAGACGCAGCCGCGCACCTTGAAGACCTCCTGACGCAACTCCGCAGGGAAGGGGGCCAGCTTGCGCGCCAGCCAGAGCACGTACTCGTAGCGACGCTTGGGATCACTGCTGTTCTTCAGCCGCGCCACGATCCCATCGAGGGTCACACTGCCGGTTGTCATCGCTCAGGCGTGGGGGGGGCGGCGCCCCTGGCGGTGGGCGATCAGCACGCCCCCCAGGCTGCTCAGACCGCCCAGGATCAGCAGTCCGAGCAGCGGCGAGAGATCGAAGGGTCCGCCGGCTGGGGTGGGCTGCTGGCTGAGTCGATCGAGCTGGGCCTGACCCTTCTGCACCGGCAGCTCGAGATAGTCGCGGTGGCCAGGCCCCCCATCCACCTGCACTTCCCAGGTGCCATTGCTCCCCTTGGGCAGGGCGAAGCTGAGGCGGCCACTGGCGTCGGTGCGGCCCACCTCCACGGCCTGGGCCCCATCGGGGGGCACCAACCGCACCAGGGCATTGGCGGTGGGTTCGCCGCTGGAGAAGTGGCTCTGCAGGGTGAGCCCATCGCGCACCGACTGCAGGCGCTCCAGGCTGCTTTCAATCGCGTGGGCCCGGGCGGCCCCGCCGTTGCCCACCGTCACCAAGGCCGCCACCAGGGCCAGGAAGCTCACCAAGCCAGGGCGAGTGCAGGCCAGGCCGCCAGGGAAGGCGGCGAGGAAATACGCTCCGACCAGAGAAGGTGGGCGGTACATCGGGCGGCTCGCACTGGGGCTTGAACCAGTCAAGCGCAGCTCAGGAGGCGGACCAACGGCTGCGGGTGGTCTGGCCGGCCTGGACCATGCGCACCATGGAGCTCACCATCATGGAGAGCGCTTCGCTGGTCTGATCCCGATAGCGCAGTTCGGAGGCGATCACGCGATCGGCGACAGAACCTCTGCCGCTGAAGGGTGTGGAGATGCGGGCGGCCGGAGAACGCTTCTGATCGACCGACGGTGAATCCACAGATGAAACCATGTGCGTGAGCACGATCTTGGCAAAGGCCAAGCCCTAGCGCCGCTGGGACCCAAGCAGCTACACACGTTGCAACCAATGGAGCTCCGTTTCGTCCAGCCAGCCGTCGAAGGGCACATCCCATGGATCGGCCGGCAGCGAAGGCAGACGGCAAAGTGAGGGGGCCACGATCAGGGCGGGAACGCTGCGCCAGCTGGGGTCCTGGCGCAGGCGGTCATACCAGCCGCCGCCCGTGCCGAGGCGCAGGCCGCGGCGATCCAAGGCCAGGGCCGGCACCAGCAGCAGGGCGAGTTCATCCGCCTCCAGGGCCGGGCCCCTGGCCGGGGCCGGCACGCGGCAGGCATCCGCGGCAAGCGGCGCCTGGGGCTCCCAGGCGCGGTAGATGAGCCGCCGCTCGGACGCTGAATGTCCCTGAGCCACCGCCGGCAGGGCCAGGCGCCCGCCCAGTCGATCCGCCAGGGGGCGCAGATCGGGCTCCCCGGCCAAGGGCCAGTAGAGCCCCAGGCGCTGGCCCGGACCCACCAGGGGGGGCACCTCGACCAGCGCGACGTTCAGCAACGCTTCCTGGGCCTCCGCCACCAGGGCCAGCCGGCGTGATCGCCAGTGCAGGCGCAGGGCGGCCTTGCCGGAGTCGCCGGCCAGCGGCGGCCCGTCGTTCATCGCTGGAACCAGCCGGTGAGGGCCACCGCCAGGGCGTCGGCGGCATCATCCGGGCGTGGTGGCTCCTGAAGACTCAGCTCCCGCATCACCGCTTCGAGGACCTCATTCTTGTCGGCGTGGCCGGAGCCGGTGAGGGCCAGCTTCACCTGCATGGGGGGAAACTCCACCGACGGCACGTTCAGGCGGGCCAGGGTCATCATCACCACCCCCCGGGCCTGAACCACGGAGATGGTGGTGCTTGAGCGGTAGAAAAAAAACTTCTCCACCGCAGCCAGTTCGGGGCGCCAGGTGCGCACCAGGGAGCGCAGGTCCCGGGCGATCTCCACCAGCCTTTCCCCCTCCGGCCGGCCGGTCATGGTCTGGATCACACCGCAATCCACAAGGGATTGACGGCCTCCGCCGGTGTCGATGACTCCGTAGCCAACCCGGGCCAGACCCGGATCGATGCCCAGAATCCTCACGCCGACAGAGGGGACTTCACCCCGCCAGCACGAGACTGAAGGCGCTGCGGTCGCTGGGTTCGGGCCGCTCGAACACCTTGCAGAACACCTTCACCACCCGATCGCCCGAGTCGATCTGCTCGAGCGGGTCCTTGCGCAGCCGGTGGCGCAGGCAGCAGGCCACCACCCGGGCCACATCGTCGTCGGTCACCTCGCTGCGTCCTTCGAAGGCGGCCAGGGCGCGGGCCGCCCGGTTGGTGACGATGTCACCACGCAGTCCGTCCACGTCGAGCTCACCGCAGACCGACGAGATGCGGATGCGCAGGTCGGGGTCAAGGGCCACCTGGGGCAACCGTTGCTGGGCCTCGACCACCCGTTGCTGAAGGGCGTCCTGGTTGGGCTGCACCAGGTCATTGAAGCCGTCGGGGTCGGCATCAAAACCGGTGCGCTGGTCCACCACCTGCACCCGCAACTCCGGGTCACGCACGGTGCGCACCTCCACGCTCATGCCGAAGCGATCCAGCAGCTGGGGCCTGAGTTCCCCTTCCTCGGGGTTGCCCGAGCCGATCAACACGAACCGGGCGGGGTGGCGCACGGACACCCCTTCGCGTTCCACCGTGTTCCAGCCGGACGCGGCCGAATCCAGCAGCACGTCCACCAGGTGGTCGTCGAGCAGGTTCACCTCATCGACGTAGAGCAGGCCGCGGTTGGCCTTGGCCAGCAGGCCGGGCTCGAAGGCGCGGATGCCCTCGCTCAGGGCCTTTTCGATGTCGATGGTGCCGCAGAGCCGGTCTTCGGTGGCCCCCAGCGGCAGGTCGACCATCGGCACCTGGCGGGGCTCCACGGCCAGGGTTTCACCGTTCTCGGTCCGCTGGCGCACCTCGGCGCTCTGCAGATCGGGATCCGTGGGGGAGCTGTTGTAGGGATCGCCCGCCACCACGTCGATTTCGGGAAGCAGATCGGCCAGGGCTCGGATCGCCGTGGATTTGCCCGTGCCCCGGTCACCCATGATCATCACCCCGCCGATGCGGGGATCGATCACGTTCAGCAGCAGGGCCAGCTTCATCTCCTCCTGCCCGACGATGGCGGTGAAGGGGAAGACCCTGCGCTTCCGGTTCGGACTCACGGCGTGCCTGGGGAAACTCCGGATTGTTTCACAGCCGGCTGTGGCCCTCCGGCCGCAGGCGGAGCGTCCAGCGGCAGCAGGCTGAGGGCCTGGGGCGGCGTGGCGTCGGCCGGATAGATCAGGCGCACCCGCAGGCGCCGCTGCCCCCGGGGCGCCAGGCTGACCGTGCCCAGGGCGGGCCCGCTCTGGCCCTGGCGCAGCACCAGATGGAACCACTGGGGACCGCTGGGGCGGCCGGAGGGTCCATCGAGGCCCCGAACCTCGATCAGGCCCCGGAAGGTGACCGCCCGGGGGGGGGTGGCATTGAAGCGCAGGCCGCCGATCGGGGCGTCCCCCTTGAGGGGGGAATCCAACGCCAGCTGCAGGCTCACGGGTGCGTTGGTGTCGTTGAGCAGGGGCAGGGTGAGGTCGTATTCGATGCCGTAGTTCCCATGGGCGGCCCAGGCGGTATCGGGATAGCGGCGTTTCAGGGGGGCGGTCTGCACCTGGCCGCTGCCCAGCCGGCCCCGGTCCAGGCTGCTGATCGGCCAGGACACCGGCGCGCTGCGCACCGACAGGGTGGTCTTGCCTGGATCGGTGAGGCTGGCGCGCCAGAGGCTGCCCTGCTGGAGGCCGCTCACCCGTGAATAGATGATCGGCCCAAGGCTGCCAAGGGGGGAGGGGGGATGCTCCTTGGGGCTCAGATCCCCCTGGAGCAGACGCGTCCATTCCGCTTCGGCCGGAGGTTTGTCGCCGCCCAGGCTGGCCAGGGTGGCCACGGACACCGGCCCGTCGCTCTCAAGGCGCAGCTGCAGGTTGCGGCCATTGAGCAGGGGATCGAGGCCCCGCACCGGCAGGGGCAAGGCCAGCAGGGTGGTGAGCTGGCCAGGCACCAGAGTCCATTGCTCCGGCAGCAGCGGGTTGCGGGGCTGGCGGGTCAGCAGTTCGCCCGCCACACGGCTGCCGGGGCCCGCGTAGGGGCCCTCGCCGTTCTGGCTCAGCAGGGGAGGCAAGGGCAGAAAGGGGGCGGCCGGTTGGCTCGGATCATTCGACTGAGATAACGCCGTGGCCCCGGCCACGAGCCGCAGGCGAACGGGTCGGTTGCCCCGGGGGGCGGCCACCACCGCCAGCCAGAGGGTCGAATCGGCGCTTTCGGGCCGGCCGGCATAGACGTGGTGACTGAAGAGCTCGAAGCGGCCCTGCAGGGGGAGATCGAGATGGGCGCCGGGCACCGCCAGGGGCTGACCGGCGAACACGGCCCTGGGGTCGAAGCTGGAGAGGAGGATCCCCGGGCTGCGGATCAGTTCCGGGTTGTTGTCGTTCACCACCAGCACCGGATCGAGGCCGCCCGGCAGCGGCCGCACCTGCTGGGGGCGAAGCACCACCTGGGCAGGTACGCCCGCCGAAGTGGTGGAGGGGGGGCTCTGGGCAGCGGCGCTGAGCGGGACCGTCAGGGACGCAGGCAGCCATGCAGTCAGAAGTGCCAGCAGCAGCCCGGGAGGCAGGAAGTGCTGGGTCATGGTGTCGGGGCGGAAGGTGCGGCAGGACCCACCAGTGCTTGGGCGGCGGCGGCGGCCATGGCGCGGATCAGGTCGGTGGAGCGGGGGTCGTTGAAAGGGCCCTTGACCATGAAGGCGGCCACCGCCCTCTGGCCATTGGGCAACTCGATCAGGCCGGCATCGGCGTAGGCGATGCCGATGTCGCCGGTCTTGTTGTAGATGGTGATGCCCTTGGTCATCAGCTCGCTGTCGGGGTCGGAGGAATCCCCCCCGAGCCCCTGCAGCACCCCCAGGGGGATCAAGGTGTTGGTGCGGGATTGGCCCATGATTTCCCGGTAGAGGTCCCGGGCCCGGGGGCTGAGCTTGTCGCCGGTGTCCACCAGGGCGATGGTGCGGGCCAGGTCATGGGCACTGGTGGTGTTGGTGCCATCGAGATCCGGCAGCCAGTTGTTGATCACCGAGGCCCCCAGCCCCAGCCCCTGGAAGCGGGCGTTGAGGGCCACCTTGCCCCCAAGCCGCTTGATCAGCAGGTTGGTGGCGCTGTTGTCGCTGACCCGGATCATCTCGGTGGCTGCCTCGTAGAAGGGGAAGCGGGTGCCCAGCGGTTTGTTCGCCATCCAGCCGGCGCCGGCGCCGATCACCTCCTTGCTCAGGACCAGGGGCTCGTTCCAGCGCAGCTTGCCTGCATCGAGATCCTCCAGGGCCGCCAACAGGACGGGGCTTTTGATCGCACTGGCGGCCGGCAGGGGGGTGTCGGCATTGAGCTGGGCGTAGCGCCCGTCATCAAGCACCAGCAGATAGCCCGAGGCCTTCAGATCCTTCTGGGCGGTGGCCAGGGCGGCCCAGCGCTGGCTGAGGGCGGTCAGTTCGGTTTTGGGCTCGAAGCGGCCCAGGGGCAGGCCCCGCTGCAGGCCCCTGGAGACGGGCGGGAGTTGGGCTGGTGTCAGCGCACCGATTCCTCCGAGCCCCCCCTTCGCCAACCGGGGTGCCAGCAGCTTCAGGGCGGTGCCGGTGATCACCCCCAGACCGACCCCGATCACCAGCAGCCTCAGCACCAGGCGCAGGGGGCGTCCCCAGCTTCCGGATCCTGGGCGGGTGGGGCGGCTGGAACTCACAGGCGGAGACGTTGCCAGGAACTGGGGCGACCCTAAGGGGTTGGCCTGCGGCTCGCCCAGCGCAGCTGCCGGACCATGCCCCGGACCAGGGCCACTTCCTCACTGGTGATCCGTGCCCGTTGCAGCAGGGCACGCACCTTGGCCATGCGGGCGTGGCGGGTGTGGGGCAGCAGAAACCCCACCTCCAACAGCAAGTCTTCGGCATCGCTCAAGGAGGCCTCCAGATCTCCCCGCAGGGCGGGGTCGCCGGCGTCAGTCTCAGCCTCGCCGTTGACCTCGGCCGACCCAGCGGGGTCCACCGCCCCAAGACGCCGCAGTTCATGCAGGGCGATCGCCACGGCGTGGGAGAGATTCAATGAGGGGTAGCCGTCATCGGTGGCGATGCGGAGGACGCGGCTCGCCAGCAGCAGTTCATCGATGCTCAAACCCCGATCTTCGCGACCGAAAACGAGGGCGCTGGGGGCCTCCCCATCGGCTGCCAGCAGCCAGGTCAGGGCGCCCGCCGGCGGTTCCATCGGCACGGCGTCGGAATCGACCCGTCCGCTGCAGGCCACCACCCGACGGCAGTCGGCCAGGGCGGCGGCCAGATCGGTGAAGAGCTGGGCGTGCTCCAGCAGCGGCTGGGCATGGACCGCCATCCGGCGCGCTTCCTCCCCAAGGTGATCGCAGCGGGGAGCCACCAGACGCAGCTGCTGGAGCCCGAAGTTGGCCGCCAGCCGGGCGACGCTGCCCACGTTCAAGGGCCCCGCCGGTTCCACCAGCACCAGCACCAGCTGGGTCACGCTGCTCAAACCAGGCTGTGCAGATAGGCCAGCAGGTCGGCCATCGCCTGGGGTTCGGGCTGGAACTTAGGCATCGGTGGGGTGCTGCCGCTCACCACCTGGCGGATCAAGCTGGCATCGTTGCGCCGCTGGCTCACCCCATGCAGGTTGGGCCCGACCAACCCCTGGGCGGCGATGCCGTGGCAGCCGGCGCAGTTGATCAGGAACAGACGGCCTCCATTCTCAGCCGAGCCGCTGCGCTCGAGGGTGCTCAAGGTGTAGGGGTCGCTGCGGGAGGCGGGCAGTACCACCATCACTAACAGGATGCAGGCGGCGGTGGCCAGCAGCACCAGGGCGGCGATCAGGCCTCGAAGCTGGGGCGACAGCGGAGCGGCGACGGGTGGGCTTGTCACGGTTGCGCGGGTCTAGGGATCAAGCCTGCCTCGGCCATGAAACAATTGTGGTCTGAAGCCTCGTTGGCCCCCTCCATGATCGAACCCCTGCTCTGCGGCATCGTGCTCGGTCTGATCCCCGTGACCCTGCTGGGTCTGTTCGTGGCCGCCTGGAATCAGTACCGCCGGGGCAGCGCCCTGGGCGGCTGAATCTCCTCGCCTGGATCCGTGGAAGTGCCCATCAGCGGCTGAGGATCAGCACGCTGGTGCCGCCATAGCGGCGTTGGTCCTGAAGCGTCCAGCCTTTCGGTCGTTCAGGGATCGTCGTGCTGGCGCATTCCCACAGCATCCGCCCGCCCTCCGCCAGCCAGCCGCGCCGGGCCACCCGCTCCGCCACGGGCCCGTAGAGCCCGGATTCGTAGGGAGGATCCGCATAGATCAGATCGAAGGGCGTCACTGGAGCAGACTCCAGCCAGCCCAGGGCCTCCCGCGCCACCAGTTGGGTGGATGGGGGCTCGCCAGTACCCGCCAGAGCGAGGGCCACCGCTTCCAGGTTGCGCCGGGCGGCGGTGGCCACCCGCCGGTCGCGCTCGATCGCCACCACGGCGGCGGCCCCCCGCTGCAGGGCCTCACAGCCCATCACTCCGCTGCCGCAGAACAGATCGAGCCAACGGCTCCCGGCCAGATCCTGCGCGAGCAGGTTCATCACAGCCAGGCGCACCCGTGCGGTGGTGGGGCGGGCGATCTCTCCCGGGGGACTGATCAGCTTGCGGCCACCGCTGAGCCGCAGACTCATCGGCTCTCGGTCCCGGGCCTCTCCACCCAGTCGAGCCAGCGGCGCAGCAGGGCCTGGCCATCGCTGGAGGATTTCTCCGGGTGAAACTGGCAGGCGGCAATCGGGCCCTGCCAGAGCGCCGCGGTCACCTGGGTTTCGCCGAAGGCCACCCGGGCGGTCACGCAGGAGTCCTCGCTGGGGGCGGCGGCGTAGGAATGCACGAAGTAGACCCACTCAGGTGCGCCCCCCGCTGGCAGCAGTGGGCTTGGGGTCGCCGGAATCAATGGCGCCCAGCCCATGTGGGGCACAGGGTGGCCGGGGCTGCGGGGCAGGGCTCGCACCCTCCCCTTGATCAGACCAAGGCCCTTGGCTTGGCCCTCATCGCTGCCCTCGAACAGCAGCTGAAGCCCCAGGCAGATTCCCAGCAAGGGGCGACCGGCGCTGGTCCAGGCCTCCAGGGCCGGCACCAGCCCCGAGCGGTGCAATCGCTCCATGGCCGGATCGAAGGCCCCTACTCCCGGCAACACCAGGGCCTGGCAGTGAGCGAATGCCTCGGCCCGCTGCAGCGGCACCACCTCGGCCCCGAGACGCTCGAAGGCCCGCGTGACGGAATGAAGGTTGCCCATGCCGTAGTCGATCAAGCCGATGCGGCTCATGGCTCGATGGCGCAGAGGCGCTCGCCAGGATGCTCCAGCGCCTGGCTGGGGGGCAGATCCAGGGTGTTGAGGTGGTCGATCAGCTGGTAAAGCCGGCCGATGCGGCGCTTGTCGATGTGCAGCCGCAGGCAAGGCCGCAGGATGCCGTTGTCGTCGCAGCTCTCGCCCGCCTGGATCGATCCCTCCTCAAGCAGGTCGGCGAAGGCGTGGTTCAACGGGGGAAGCTGGGCGCTCGGGAAGGGCACGTGCAGCAGCAGCTCCAGCCGATCAGCGCCGAACTGGGCCGCATGGAAGACCCGGTAGAAGCGGCAGATCAGGGCGATCGCCTCCGAGGCGGTGCGGGCCCGCATCAGCAGGGAACCGTCCTCCGGAGAGATCAGACCCCTCTTGGCGAGACCGTCGTGCACGTGCAGCTCCCAGCCTTCCCAGAAATCGTCGCCGGCCGGGGCCAGGAGCACCAGCGGAATCGGTGGGGTGCGGCCCGTCTGGATCAAGGTGAGGGACTCGAACAGTTCATCGAGCGTGCCGAAGCCCCCTGGCAGCACCACCAGGGCATCGCTTTCCCGCAGGAAGAAGAGCTTGCGGGTGAAGAAGTAGCGGAAGTGCAGCAGACGGCCATCGCAGCCACTGACGTAGCGGTTGGCGTGCTGCTCAAAGGGCAGATCCACGTTCAGGCCGATGCTGTTCTCACAACCCGCCCCACGGTTGGCCGCCTCCATCACGCCGCCGCCGGCGCCGGTCATCACCTCGAAACCTTCCGCCACCGCCGCCGCCGCCAGCTCCTCGGCGACGGCATAGCTGGGGTCGTTCGGCCCGGTGCGGGCCGAGCCGAACACGGTGATCTTGCGGGTGGCACGCCTGGAGTGGAAGACCGCCAGGGCTTCACTGATGTCGGCGAGGGCGCCGCTGATCAGGCGCCAGCTGTCTTCGTCGGACTCGCTGCGGCTGATTTCCAGCAAGCTCACCAAGGCCCTCTCGATCAGCCGACGCTGGGGGTGACCGCGCAACTGAATCTCAAGGGCCTCAAGGGGGCTCTGGCCGGGGCGATGGGACGGGGTGGAGAGGGAACTCAGAGGTATTTGGAGATGGTGCCGGAGAGGGTGGTCTTGGGCACGGCCCCGACGACGGTGTCGACCTTCTGGCCGCCCTTGAAGACCATCAGGGTGGGGATGCTGCGGATGCCGTACTGGCTGGCGACGTTGGGGTTTTCGTCGGTGTTGAGCTTGAACACCTTGATGCGGCCTTCGAACTCCTTGGCGATCTCCTCGACGATCGGCGCCACCATCCGGCAGGGGCCACACCAGGGGGCCCAGAAGTCCACCAGCACGGGCACATCACTCTTGAGCACATCGAGCTCAAAGGAGGCGTCGGTGACGGCAGCAGCGCTGGACATCCGAGGGGAGATCAGGGTTGGGCGAATCTAGCAACCCTCTGTTGGCGCATTCCCAAGTCAGCGCCAGGGTGAAAGACAAAAGGCCCGGACGCGCCGGGCTGGGGGGTGTGAGGAGTGTGCGAGCCGTAGCCCCCACGTCTTCAGGTTACGCCCGCCTTGTGTGGTTTTTAATCCGCTGCCGTGTGGGATGGATCACTTGCCCATGCCCAGTTGCTGGGCCTTCTGGTAGACCTTGCCCTCGGTGAGCAGTGACGGCGCCACCACCACTTCCACCTGTTGCATCTCCTTGAGGTTGCGGGCGCCCAGGGTGCCCATGGAGGTGCGCAGGGCCCCCAGCAGATTCTGGGTGCCGTCATCGAGGCCGGCAGGGCCGCGCAGGATTTTCTCGAGCGAGCCTGTGGTGCCCACCTTGATGCGGGTGCCCCTGGGCAGCACCGGACTGGGGGTGGCCATGCCCCAGTGGAAGCCGCGGCCTGGGGCTTCGCTCGCCCGGGCGATCGGGGATCCGATCATCACCGCGTCGGCGCCGCAGGCGATGCACTTGCAGATGTCGCCCCCGGTGACGATGCCGCCATCGGCGATCACCGGCACGTAGCGACCGCTCTCGCGCCCGTAATCATCTCGGGCGGAGGCGCAGTCAGCCACGGCAGTGGCCTGGGGGATGCCAACGCCCAGCACCCCGCGGGAGGTGCAGGCAGCTCCAGGGCCGATGCCCACCAGCACCGCCGCGGCCCCCGCTCGCATCAGTTCCAGGGCCACCTCATAGGTGACGCAGTTGCCGATCGCCACCGGTACGCCCAGGTCCCGGCAGAGCGCCTTCAGGTCGAGGGTCTCCCGGCCCTCGGGGCCGATGTGCTCGGTTGAGACCACCGTGGCCTGCACAAACAGCAGGTCGGCACCGGCCTCGGCGATGACCTGGCCGAAGCGCAGGGCGGCCACGGGGGTGGCGCTGACGGCGGCGATGCCACCACCGGCCTTGATGTCGGCGATACGCCGACGAATCAGGTCTTCGCGCACCGGTTGGCTGTAGAGCTCCTGCATCAGAGGCACGAACTCCTCCTTGCCCACCGCCGCAATCCGATCCAGCACGGGATTGGGATCGTCGTAGCGGGTCTGGACCCCCTCCATGTTGAGCACGCCCAGGGCACCCAGGCGGGAGAGTTCGATGGCCACGGCCACATCGACCACGCCATCCATGGCGCTGGCGATGATCGGAATCTCCCGCTGGAAGCCCCCGATGCTCCAGTTGCTGTCGGTGACGTCGGGGTCCACCGTTCGCCCGCCTGGCACAAGGGCGATTTCGTCGATGCCATAGGCACGACGCACGGTTCGCGAACGACCTAACTGAATGTCCACCGGTGCGCGCTGTGACAGTCGCGCCAAGCTATCAACCGGCCTTGCGCCAGCTCCCTGGGCATCCACTGCGCCTGGTCAGCTCAGCTGTTGCCGAAAAACGCCTTCCAGCGCCGTTGCAGCCCGCTCAGGAGGGCCTGGCGTTCGCTGCTGCGCACCAGGTTGGTGGCGGCGAAGCGAGCCAGCCAGATCACGCCGGTGAGTTCGAGCAGGCCTGGCACCAGGGGAAGGCTGTCGATCGCCCCCAGCAGGGCGCCGTAGATCCGAAGCACCAGCACCAGGCCCACCAGGGCCCCCAGGGCCAGCAGGGGGGTGCGCACGCTTTGGAGGGTGCTCTTCAGTTCGCCGCTCTCGAGCCACTGGCGGATCTTGCTGATCAACAGCTCCCATTCGCCGCCCCCCTCGCCCGCGGTCGTGGGGTGGGCGGGCACCTCGATGCTGCTGATGAAGGTGGGTTCCACCGCAGCTACCAACTCAGAACTCGGCTCACTGACATCAGTGGAGGGCTCCGGACTCGGCTCGGGACTGGGTTCGGGGCTGGGGGGGGCGGGGGTTTCCAGTGTCGCCGCGCTCACCTGGAGGCCGGGGGATTCGGCTGAGGGCTCGATCGACGGTTCGCCAGTCGGCTCAGGGGTGGACACGGTGCCGTCATCGGTCGCGCCCAGGGAGAGGCCAGGGCCTGCCGCTTCGACGGCTTCGATCGGTGGGGTGATCGGCGTTGAGGTGGACGTGGGCGGGTTGGACTCCCCGTTCCCGGGGGCGCTTGATTCGACCATCGGTCGCCTGGGATGCCATCGCCGGGGAGCTTACGGCGTTTCCTCGCCGGCGCCCGTGGATCAGCTTTCCAGGGGGATCAGGGCCGAGCGTCTGCTCAGCGGCAACGCGGGCAGCTGCAGCGGGAAGCGGCCCGCCTCCAGCCGTTCGATCAGCTCGGCGGCGATGCCCTCGGCGAGTCGTGGGCTGTGGGCTGGGGCGCAGCTGAGCTGATGGCCATCCACCTGGATCCGGCCCGTGAGCAGCTGGCTGTAGGGCAGCCCGCCAAAACCGGGTTTGACCCGCCGTGGGATCGAGAAATCCAGCACCGGGGCTTCCAGTTGGTCGTTTTCCGTTGCCGCCTGCAGCGCCACGGTGGCATTGATCAGCGGGACGGGCGCGGCGATCGCCACCAGCAGGCCGCTGCCGTGGCCCTCGAAGAAGGTGGGCCGCACCCATTCGCCGCTCAGCTCGTGCAGGTCGGCGCTCACGGCCGCCACGGCGCCGGGCACGCGTGCGTGGCCGCTGGGCAGCCGCCGGGTGTCCGGCAGATGGCCGCTGCCGGCGCCAGTCACCCAGCCCAGGGCACCGCCCACCAACACCGGCGAGCCTGGCCCCAGTAAGGACAGCCCCGGCATGGTCAGACCGATGCTGCCGCTGCCGCCACAGCTGTAGAGGGCGGTGATGTAGGGGCCTAGCAAGGGGCCGAAAGGGCTGCGGGTGAGGCCCTCGGCGCTGCTCACCGCCACCACCCCGTTCTCCCCGATCGCCCGATGGAGCAGCAGACGGCCGGCACCGATGCCCTCCAGGCTCAGTCGGGTTCCCAGTTCCCGGCGGGGATGGAGGGCCGTGGCCTCACCGCTGGCCAGCAGTTCCAACTCCTCGCCGGCCAGCAGGGCCGCCAGGACCTGGGCACCGCCCTGACGCTGGGGCTCGCTCAGCCCACCACCGATCGGCAACAGCAGGTCGGTGCCGCCATGGCCGCCCAGTCCCTCCACGTTGCCAAGCCGGAACTCGCGCACCCGGATCGGCGGGTCCGTGGGCCCCAGGCTCAGTTGCAGCGTGGCCTGGTCGGTGAATTCCGCATTGCTGGCCACCACCACATCGGTGCTGGCGTAGGCCTGCTCCAGACCCAGCTCGGCCACCAGGGCCCGGTAGGCGGCCGCAGGACGCACCTTCAGATCGCCGCGGCGTTGGCGCTCCTGGAGTTCGGCTTCCGTGCGGGGCAGCAAAGGCATCGGCGCAGGGTTTCGTTAAACTGATCGTTGGTTTAGATGGTCATGCATGGCGGATCCAACCGGTCCCGGCGAATCCGACGGGCGGATCATCCAGACCGACCTTCGTATCGAGATGTCGCGCTCCTATCTGGAGTATGCGATGAGTGTGATCGTGGGTCGGGCGCTTCCCGATGCCCGAGACGGCCTCAAACCCGTGCATCGCCGCATCCTTTATGCGATGTACGAGCTTGGGCTCACCAGTGATCGGCCCTACCGGAAATGCGCCCGGGTGGTGGGTGAGGTGCTCGGCAAGTACCACCCCCATGGCGACACAGCCGTCTACGACGCCCTGGTGCGCATGGCCCAGGACTTCTCGATGAGAATGCCCCTGATCGACGGGCACGGCAATTTCGGCTCGGTCGACAACGATCCTCCGGCCGCGATGCGGTACACGGAATCGCGCCTGCAGGCGCTCACCACCGACAGCCTGCTTGAAGACATCGAAGCTGAAACAGTCGATTACATCGACAACTTCGACGGTTCTCAGCAAGAGCCGACCGTGATGCCGGCGCGGGTGCCCCACCTGCTGCTCAATGGCTCCTCCGGCATTGCCGTGGGGATGGCCACGAACATCCCCCCCCACAACCTCACCGAGTTGATCGACGGCCTGCTCGCCCTGATCGAGAATCCCGAGGTTGATGATCGCACCTTGATGGCGATCATTCCCGGCCCCGATTTTCCCACCGGCGGCCAGATCCTGGGGCGCCGAGGCATCCGCGAGACCTACTTGAGTGGCCGCGGCTCGGTGACCATGCGTGGTGTGGCTGCGATCGAAACGCTCGAGGTTCCCGGGCGTCCGGATCGCGATGCGGTGATCATCACCGAACTCCCCTATCAGACCAACAAGGCATCGCTGATCGAGCGCATCGCTGAGATGGTCAACGACAAAAAACTCGAAGGCATCTCCGACATCCGCGACGAGAGCGACCGCGATGGCATGCGGATTGTGATCGAACTCCGCCGCGATGCCTACCCCCAGGTGGTGCTCAACAACCTGTTCAAGCTCACGCCACTGCAGAGCAATTTCTCGGCCCACATGCTGGCGTTGGTGAATGGCGAGCCGGTGCTGCTCACCTTGCGCAAGATGCTCGAGGTGTTCCTCGACTTCCGCATCACCACCATCGAGCGGCGCACGCGCTACTTCCTGCGCAAGGCCGAGGAGCGCGACCATATCCTGCTGGGCCTGCTGCTCGCCCTTGAGCAACTCGATCCGATCATTGCCCTGATCCGCGCCGCCGCTGACACGGCCACAGCGCGGAAACTGCTGCAGGAGCGCCACGGCCTCAGCGAGATCCAGGCCGACGCCATCCTGCAGATGCAACTCCGCCGGCTCACGGCCCTTGAGGCCGACAAGATCCGCCTGGAACATGCGGACCTGGTCGCCAAGATCGCCGACTACAAAGACATCCTTGGCCGCCGCGAACGCGTCCTGGGGCTGATCACCGAGGAACTGGGCCAGATCCGCAGCCGCTACGACTCCCCCCGCCGCACGGAGATCCTTGATCTTGAAGGCGGCCTCGAAGACATCGACCTGATCGCCAACGAGCGTTCGGTGGTGCTGCTCACTGAAAACGGCTATCTCAAGCGCATGCCGGTGAGCGAGTTCGAGGCCACCAGCCGCGGCACCCGCGGCAAGGCCGGCACCAAGAGCCAGGGGGAGGAGGCGGTGCGGCTGTTCATCAGCTGCAACGACCACGACACCTTGCTGCTGTTCTCCGACCGCGGCGTGGCCTATGCACTGCCCGCCTACCGGGTGCCCTTTTCCAGTCGTGCCGCCAAGGGCACCCCGATCGTTCAGTTGCTGCCGATCCCGCGCGAGGAGCAGATCACGTCCCTGCTGGCGGTGAGTGCCTTCGAAGACAACGTGCAACTGCTGATGCTCACCAGCGGCGGGTACATCAAGCGCACGCGTCTGTCGGCCTTCGCCAACATCCGCTCCAACGGTCTGATCGCCATTGGTCTTGAGGAGGGCGACGACCTGCGCTGGGTGCGCCTGGCTCTCCCCGGCGACAGCGTGCTGATCGGCTCCTTGAAAGGGATGACGATCCATTTCCGCATCACCGACGAAGAATTGCGGCCCCTGGGGCGCACCGCCCGGGGGGTGCGGGCCATGGCCCTGCGGCCGGGTGATGAGCTGGTGAGCATGGACGTACTGCCGGTGGAACTCGCCGATCAGATTGCCAACAGCGCCTCTGATGCTGGTGATGACGAGGCCGAAGGCGAATCTGAAGAGACCACCGCCAGTGAGGGTCCCTGGGTGCTGGTGGCCAGCGCCAGTGGCCTCGGCAAGCGTGTGCCGGTGAACCAGTTCCGCTTGCAGAAGCGGGCGGGCCTGGGGCTGCGGGCGATCAAGTTCCGCCGCGACGGTGATGTGCTGGTGGGGCTCAAGGTGCTGGGGTCCGGTGAGGAGTTGCTGCTGGTGAGTGAGAAGGGCGTGATCGTGCGCATGCAGGCCGATGCGGTGCCGCAACAGTCGCGGGCGGCCACGGGCGTGCGTCTTCAGCGGCTTGATTCCGGCGACAGACTGTCTGAGGTGGTGCTGGTGCCTCCGGCGGCCGAGGAAGAGGGCGAAGTGGTCACGGTTGCTGAGGCCACCGATGGCGAGCCCAGTGAGCCCAGCGGCTCCCAGGGCGCTGACCCGCTGCCGGGCTCCTGAGCAGCCCGGCCTTGAGCGCGAACGCCCCAGGGGCTCCCGCCACCGACGGCGATTCAGCCGTTGTGGTCGATGTGCTCGTGGTGGGGGCGGGACCGGCGGCCCTGGCCATTGCCACGGCCCTGCTGGAGCGGGGCGTCACCGTGGCGGCACTGGCGCTCGGGGATCCCAGGGATCCCTGGCCCAACACCTACGGCATCTGGGGTGAGGAGGTGGACCGGCTGGGGCTGGCCCATCTGCTCGGCCACCGTTGGTCGAACACGCTCAGCTGGTTTGGCGAGACCCCCTGCCCCCATGGCCGCGACTACGGCCTGTTCGACAAAGACAAGCTCCAGCGCCACTGGCTGGAGCAGGGTGAGGCGGCTGGGCTGCTCTGGCACCGGGGCCGGGCGGTGGCCATTGACCACGCCCGCTGCCGTTCCGTGGTCACTGCCGCAGACGGCGCTCAGCTGGCGGCGCGCCTGGTGGTGGATGCCAGTGGCCACGATCCGGTGTTCGTGCGCAGGCCCAACGAAGGCCCGGTGGCGGGCCAGGCCGCCTACGGAATCGTTGGGCGCTTTTCGGCGCCGCCTGTGGAGCCGAAGCAGTTTGTGCTGATGGATTTCCGCACAGGCCACCTCACCCCAGTCGAGCGCCAGGAGCCCCCCACCTTTCTCTATGCGATGGACTATGGCGACGGGGTGTTCTTCGTCGAGGAAACCTCCCTGGCCCTGGCCCCGCCGCTGCCCTTCGAGCGGCTCAAGGAGCGTCTGCTGCGGCGCCTGGCGGCCCGGGGGGTGGAGGTGCTGGAGGTGCAGCACGAGGAACTCTGCCTGTTTCCGATGAATCTGCCCCTGCCGGATCTGCATCAACCGGTGGTCGGCTTCGGTGGGGCGGCCTCGATGGTGCACCCCGCTTCCGGCTACATGGTGGGTGCCCTGCTGAGGCGGGCCCCCGAGCTGGCCGAGGCGATCGCCATTGGGCTGGCCGATCCCCAGCGGCCCACCGCTGAGCTGGCACGCCTGGCCTGGGCGGGCCTCTGGCCCCAGGAGCTACGGCGCAAGCATGCCCTCTACCGCTTCGGGCTTGAGAAGCTGATGCGCTACCCCGAGGGTCAGCTGCGGGCTTTCTTCGCCACCTTCTTCGCCCTGCCAGCCGAGCAGTGGTATGGCTTTCTCACCAACAGCCTTCCGCTGCCGGCCCTGGTGGCGGCGATGTTGCGCCTGTTCGCCACCGCCCCGGGTTCCGTGCGCTGGGGGTTGATGGAGGCGAAGGGGCGGGAATGGGCCCTTCTAGGGAGAGTCCTCAACCCGTGAACGATGCCGAGATTCCTTGAGCTGGCTCAACAGCCGGTCGTAGAGCCGTTGGCCCAGCCAGGCGGTCGTGATCGCCGCCGGCAAGCAGATGACCAGCAGATAGATCAGTTGCAGCACGGCGCCTGAGGGAGAGACCAGGGAGGTCAACGCCCAGTAGACCGGCCGGTGGAAGAGATAGAGGAAGTAACTGGAAAGGCTCAGCTGCAGAAGATATCCCGGCAGTTGAAGCCTTTTTTCAAAGCTGGAGACGACAAGGAACAGGGCCCATGGTCCGAACAGAGCGAGGGGGAAGATGGCGAGATTCTGTTCGTTCAAATCCCCATGCCCGAACGACACCACCACCGCAGCGATGCAGGCCGGAATGATGCAGGCCAAGGTACTGATTCTTGTAGGTAAGGGGCCTCCCATTGGTGTTGTGGATGACCAGTTGGCACTGATCAATCCTGTGACGAAGGCGGGGAAAAAAAAGAACAATCTTGGATCCCAATGAGGGAGCCACCTGGACAGCAGCACATTGGCACTGATCAGTATCACCAGTAGGGCAGCGCCTTTCAGCCGTGATGCTTCAGCCCCCGTGCTGTGTTTCAGGAGCAGGAGGAAGGGAGCCAGCAGGTAGAACACCACCAGAACCTCAACGAACCAGAGGGTTTTCAGATGGTTGCCGACCAGGCTGGAGACCAAGAACACAGCTGGTAGGAGCTGACCACGGTCGAGCAGGCCGCACAACTCGAACAGCAGCAGGGCCAGCAGGTAAGGGGGGTAAATCCTGATCAGTCGACGTTTGTAGAACTCGGGGATCGATCTCCAGCCTCTGGCTGAGGTGCTGGATGATCGTCCGATCAGATGGCCGGAGATGAACAGAAACAGCCCGAGGACCACCAGGGTCAGGCGAGACGTCAGATCATTCTTGTAGCCGTCGATGGCGGGGGCGTAACCGAGCAGGTGCCAGAACCCCACGATGTAGAGGATGCTGACGCTGCGGATCAGGTCGATCCCCTGACGTCTGGCTTGGCTCGTTCTCAAGTCACCGTGGCGCCAGCGCAGGAGCTGCCCTGGCCGGCGGTGCAGCCGAAGCAATGGTTCCCCCAGGCGATCGGGCTCCCCTCCAGCTCGACGTTGGTGAGGATCGAAGCGAGGTTGTTTCCGCCCTTCACATCGGCGGCGCGGGGAAGCTCGAGCATCTGGTTGAAGTCGCAGTCGTAAAGGCGGCCATCGGGGGCCACCGAGAGGGTGTCGCGGCACATCAGGCCGTTCAGGGCCCCGGGGTTGAAGGCCCTGTGGAGCAGCTCCAGGTAGCCGTCGACGTGGCCATCGCGCTGCAGCTGCTGCAGGAAACGGGCGATCGGCATGTTGTTGAGGCCGATCAGCCGATCGAAGTGCACCCCATGGGCCACGAGCAGCTGGCGTTGCCAGCGCTGCTCGTCACAGGGCGTGAGCTGCTGCAGGTGGGTGCCCGCTGGGTTGCTCATCAAGGTGAGCACGCGCAGAGGATCCCCCTGGCCGTAGCCAAGGGCATTCAGCTGTCGGAGGGCTTCGATCGAGGCGGCCCAGGTGCCTTCACCCCGCTGGGCGTCGGTGGGACCGGCCTCGGGATCCGGCAGGCTGGCCACGATCTCCACCCCTTGCTCGGCCAGGAACGCCCCCAGATCCGCCATGGACGGCAGCAGCAGCACCGTCAGGTTGCAGCGGTCGATCACGTGGCAGCCCAGGGAGCGGGCGGCACGCACCAGATCGCGGAAGCGGCCGTGCAGTTCCGGGGCCCCGCCGGTGAGGTCCACCACCTCGGGGCGCAGGCGCTCGATCGCCGCCAGGCTTTGCTCCACCACAGCGTCCCCCATCTGGGTGTGGCCCTGATCAGGTCCCGCATCCACGTGGCAGTGGTGGCAGCGCATGTTGCAGAGGCGGCCCAGATTGAACTGCAACACCCGCAGCCTTCCGCGTCGGGGGGGCTCGAGATCACGAACCGCGAGGTTGGCCGTGAAGCTCGCTTCCGCCGGCAGGGCGTCCCGCAGCAGCCGGCGCTGCTGGATGGCGTCGAGGGTGGGAACGCTGCGCATCAGCGGCTGGCCCAGTCGGCGCCGTTGAGCCGCGGGAACAGGCTGTCCTCGGCCTTCACGGCTTTCAGCCAGTGGGCCGGTGGATCCACACCCCGTTCGATCGCATCCAGCAGCCGCCAGAAGCGATCGAGGTGGCGCTGGATCCGTGTGCGGGCCAGTTCGGTGGTGGTGCCAGCCCGCAGGATGAAGCTCCAATCCGATGACTGGGCCAGCAGCAGCTCCCGGCCCGCCTGGGCGAGCAGATCCTGCTCGCCGATGCTGCGCACCCCCCGGTTCACCCGCTCGACCATTGCGCTGGACGCCCGGTGCCATTCCGGCACCACCCAGGCGTTGCTCTCATTGAGCCAGTAGTGGTGGTAACCCCCCTGGCCCCAGCTCGAGGGGGAGGGGCGGCAGAGCTGCAGATCACTGGAGCGCTCCAGCACCTGACGCAAGGTCACCAGGCCCACGCCGCTGGCCGGGGCCTGCCGGAACAGCTCCGCGAGGAAGATGGGGCCCTCGTACCACCAGTGGCCGAAGAGCTCGGCGTCAAAGGGGGCCACCAGCAGGGGCGGCCGTTCCATGGCCTGCCGCAATCCCGCCACCTGTTCGGCGCGTCCGGCCAGATACCGGGCCGCATGTTCGGCCGCCTTGGCTTTGGCGGCGCTGGGTTCGTAGGGCTGTTTCCGATCGAGCGGACAACCCTGGGCGGTGACCCGGTGCAGCTTGAGCCCCAGGGGCCGGCGGCTGGTGATGCCCTGCTCCGCCAGGGCCCCGTCGCCCAGGTCCCAGCCCAGGTCCCGGTGGAACTCCCGGTAGTCGCCATCACCCGGGTAGCCGCTGCTGGCGGACCATACCGGCAGGGTTGAATCGCCGTCACGGGCGAAGAAGGCGACGCCGCCGGGGGAGCAGATGGGGGCATAGACCCCATAGCGCGGGCGGGGCAGGGCGTGCAGCAGGCCGTGGGCATCGAGCACGGCGTAGCGCAGGCCGCAGCTGGTGAGCAGCTGGTCGAGACCCTCGTAGTAGGCGCATTCCGGCAACCAGATCCCCTGGGGGCGCGCCCCCAGCAGGCGCTCGTGTTCCCGCACGGCGTTAAGCAGCTGGGCCCGCACCGCCTCGGGGGTGTGGCGCAGCAGCGGCAGGTAGCCGTGGGTGGCGGCGCAGGTCAGCAGATCGAGCACGCCCTGGCGTTGCAGGCGCTGGAATCGCGGCAGCAGGTCGCCTTTGCAGGCGCGCCACTGGCGAAGGCTGCGCTCCAGCTGAGCCGCCAGGGCACTGGCCGCCTCACGGTGCTGGGCGGGGGCCTGCTTGAGCAACTCCAGCCGTGTTTTCAGCCAGGGGGTGAAGCGCTCGCGCAGGTCGGGGGCAGACAGCAGGGACAGCAGGGTGGGCGAGAGCCCCAGGCTGAGGCGTGGGGCTTGGGCTCGATCGGCAGCGCTGGCTTCAAGAACCTCCAGCAGAGGCAGGTAGCTTTCCAGCAGAGCCTGGAAGTACCAGTCTTCCTCCAGGGAGCCTGGCTCACTGGAGCGCACGTAGGGGAGATGGGCGTGGAGGACCAGGGCCAGATCGCCTGCGGCCATGGACATCCGTTGCAGGGTCTGCACTTTAAAGCCGCCGAGGCCGGGGCCAGTTTCTTGGCGCCCACTGGCCCCTAGACTGACTCAACTCATACTCACTTCGACTTGTAGCGGTCATGGCTTCCGCTGTTGCCTCCAGCTCCCACGGCCCCACTGGCTTTGCGTCGCCCCGGGCCCGCGATCCAGGTCGGGTGTTGATCTTCGACACCACCCTGCGCGACGGCGAGCAGTCCCCCGGTGCCAGCCTCAATCTTGAAGAAAAGCTGGCGATCGCCCAGCAGCTGGCCCGCCTCAGGGTGGACATCATCGAGGCCGGTTTTCCCTTCGCCAGCCCGGGCGATTTCAATGCCGTGCAGCGCATCGCCGCCACCGTCGGCACCCCGGAGGGTCCTGTGATCTGCGGCCTGGCCCGGGCCGCCCGTGGCGACATCAAGGCCTGCGCCGACGCCGTGGCCCCGGCCGCCCGCAGGCGCATCCACACCTTCTTGGCCACCAGCGACATCCACCTGGAGCACAAGCTGCGCAAGAGCCGCGCGGAGGTGCTGGCGATCGTGCCGGAGATGGTGGCCTACGCCCGCTCCCTCGTCGACGACGTGGAGTTCTCCTGCGAGGACGCCGGCCGCAGCGATCCCGAGTTCATGTACGAGGTGATCGAGGCGGCGATCGCCGCCGGGGCCACCACGATCAACATCCCCGACACGGTCGGTTACGCCACCCCGGGAGAATTCGGAGCCTTGATCGCCGGCATCGACCGCCATGTGCCCAACATCGGTGGGGCCGTGATCTCCGTCCATGGTCACAACGACCTGGGGCTGGCGGTCGCCAATTTCCTCGAGGCCGTCAAGAACGGTGCCCGCCAGCTGGAGTGCACGATCAACGGCATTGGCGAGCGGGCCGGCAACGCCTCGCTCGAGGAGCTGGTGATGGCGCTGCATGTGCGCCGTTCTTACTTCAACCCTTACTTCGGCCGCCCTTCAGACAGCAGCGAACCGCTTACGGGCGTGCGCACCGAGGAGATCTACAAGACCTCGCGGCTGGTGTCGAACCTCACCGGCATGGCGGTGCAGCCCAACAAGGCGATCGTGGGTGCCAATGCCTTCGCCCATGAATCGGGCATCCATCAGGACGGGGTGCTCAAGAACCGCCTCACCTACGAGATCATCGATGCCCGCACCATCGGGCTGGCCGACAACCGCCTGTCCCTGGGCAAGCTCAGCGGCCGCAGCGCCTTCCGGGCGCGGCTCGAGGAACTCGGCTACAACCTGGAGCGCGGCGACCTCGATGACGCCTTTGCCCGCTTCAAGGAGCTGGCCGACCGCAAGCGTGAGATCACCGACCGGGACCTCGAAGCGATCGTCAGCGAGCACATCCAGCAGGCCGAGGCGCGATTCACCCTCAAGCTGGTGCAGGTGAGCACGGGTACCAACCTGCAGCCCACCGCCACCGTCACCCTGATCACCTCCGATGGTGCCGAGCTCACCGAGGCCTCGATCGGCACCGGGCCTGTGGATGCGGTCTGTCAGGCGCTCAACAACCTGGCGCGGGTTCCCAATGAGCTGGTGGAGTTCTCCGTCAAGAGCGTCACCGAGGGGATCGATGCCATGGGGGAGGTGACGATCCGCCTGCGGCACCAAGGGGTGCTCTATTCCGGGCACGCGGCCGACACCGACATCGTTGTGGCGGCGGCCCAGGCCTTCGTGAATGCCCTCAACCGGCTGGTGCAGGGTCAGCAGAACGTGCCGCTCCATCCCCAGAAGGCGCCGTTGCCCGTGGCCGAGCGCCAGGGGGTCTGATGGCGGCTGGTCAGTTGCGAACGGGTCAGTCGGGTTCCAGGGCGGGCCGGGCCCTGCAACTGGTGGCGCTGCTGCTGGTGGCGTTGCTGATGCTGCTGCCGCTGCTGTGGCTGCTGAGCACCTCGCTCAAGGGGCCGGCCGAAGACATCTTCACCACCCCGCCAGCCCTGTTGCCGCACCAGCCCAGCCTGGAGGCCTACACCCGCCTGTTCAACGACAACCCTCTGGGTCAGTACCTGCTCAACAGCACGGTGGTCAGCGCCCTGGCGGTGCTGGCCAATCTGCTGTTCTGCTCCCTGGCGGCCTACCCCCTGGCGCGGTTGCGCTTCAAGGGGCGGGGCCTGGTGCTGGCCCTGGTGGTGGCGACGATCCTGATCCCCTTTCAGGTGGTCATGATCCCGCTCTATCTGCTGATGGTGCAGCTGGGGCTGCGCAACACGCTCTGGGCACTGATCCTGCCCCAGGCGGCCACCGCCTTCGGCATCTTCCTGTTGCGCCAGAGCTTCATGGGGGTGCCCGTGGAGTTGGAGGAGGCGGCCCGGATCGATGGCTGCACCCCCCTGGGCGAGTGGTGGAACGTGATGATCCCTGCGGCCCGGGCTGATCTGATCACCCTGGCGATGTTCGTGTTCATCGGCACCTGGAGTGATTTCCTCTGGCCGCTGATCATCCTTGACGACCCCAAGCTCTACACCCTGCCCTTGGGCCTGCAGCAGCTCGCCAGCAGCTTTTCGCTCGATTGGCGACTGGTGGCCGCTGGTGCGGTGGTGTCGATCCTGCCGGTTCTGGCGCTGTTCGTCGGCCTGCAGCGGTTCATCCTGCCCAGCGCCAGTGGCGATGCGGTCAAGGGCTGAGGCTGAGAGTTGAAGCCTCAGGCCTCAGCTGCCGTTGCCGTAGGCCACCAGACAGGCGGCATTCAGAAGCTCGGCCTGATCGGCCGTGACCGGCGGCCCGCCATTGAGCCACCCCTGCTGGCAGTCCACCTGGGCTGCGAGGGGTGCGCCCCCCGCCAGGTAGGTGAAGCTGGCGCCGTAGGGGGCCACCGCCTGCAGGGAGCCGTAATCGAGCTGGTAGCTCGTGCTGGGCACCGTGAAGGCGGTCGTTTTGGCCGCCACCGCCTGATCCACCATGGAACTGACTGCGGCGGCGGTCGCCAAACTGGTGGCGCCCCAGGCCAGTGAACTGGGTCCCCACCAGTCCCAGGCCACTGGGTTCACGCGATACCAGCCGACCCTCCAGGGCCGGGAGCCCCAATACCCCCTTTGGCCCCAGGCGGGATTCCAGGTGCTGCGGGCCGCCACACCAGGGGCCCGCGTGAGCCCCACCCCCGGGGCCCCCACACCGACCCCGGGCCGCACCCCGGCGCCCGAGGCCGGTCCGCCCAATCCACCGGGGTTGACGCCGGGGGCCCGTGTGTAACCGGCGCCGGGGGCGCCGACACCCGCTCCGGGCCGCACTCCGGCGCCCGAGGCCGGTCCGCCCAGGCCACCCCGGGCGGGGCGTGCCTGGCCGGCGATCGGTGTGCTGAAACCGGCCAGCACGGCGGCCAGGGTCAGGGCGCCCCAGCGGCTGAGTGTCGATCGAATGAGCATGGTGCCGCCTGCGCAGTCCTGGTTCTGTCCTAATCGGGACCTGGGCCGCTGGGAGGCGAAGTGATGCGTTGGAAACCGTCGCGGCGATGGAAATCAGGCTCAGCCCCTCGGTGGACCAGCGCCCAGTAGCCGATCGGGCCCCATCGGGGCTCGATCACGGCGCAGATCGCCGCCTCCAGGGGGGTCTGATCATCGAAAATCGGCGCCAGAGAGCAGTTGAGGACGAGCTCCAGGCTCCCCGCCCTGTGGGTCACCTCGAACGGCAGGGCTGTGAAGGCCGCTTCGGGCCGGAGGTTGTTGCGGTAGCCATCCAGGCGATAGACGTTCCAATGGCCGGCTGGCGAGAGGTTGAACTCCCAGTAGGGCCCTTGGCCAGCGGCGGCCAGGAAGACTTCCAGGCAGGTGGTCTGCCAGAGCCCATCGCGGCGCTCGGGCTGGGCGGCGGGCGGGGCGATCACGAGCCCGGCACAATCACCGCGGAGCAGGAACTGGACGGAGAGATCGGCACCCTGACGCCGAAGGATGCCGCTGATCCCCAGGCCCGGGACGTCATGGCCGTCGTCGAAGCGTTGGAGCTGGAAGGCAAGCTCGCTCATCGCAGCCGCTCGATCAGGGCGCGAATCACCTCCTCCTGGGCCTCGATGCTGGCGGTGAGCTGGAACTGCACCAGGGCCCGATCGAGATTCTGCCCCGCCTGTCTTGTCTTGAAGTAGACGTCGCCCTGCAGGTGATCGGTGAGGAAGCGAAGGCCCAGTTCGAAGGCGATCAAGCGGATCGCATCGAACAGGAAGGCGATGTCGTCAGGGGTGAGGGAGTCTCGAGCGGCGCTGAGGTAGCCCGCCAGGATCGCCTCGCAGCGGCCGGGATCGAATCTCACCGCCCGCCAGTCCTTGGTTTCCTCCCCCAGGGGGTTGCAGCCCGAGCGGCAGCAGTCGCCGATGTCGTAATGGATCAGCCCGGGTTTGACCGTGTCCAGGTCCACCAGGGCGATGGCCGCGCCGCTGGCCGCGTCCAGCATGACGTTGTTGACCTTGGGGTCGCCGTGGATCGGCCGCAGCCGCAGGACGCCTTGGTCCTTGGCGGTCTCGAGCACCGCCGCCAGGGCGGTGCGTTCGGCCACGAAGGACTGGCAGAAGCTGAGCTCCTCGCAGGAGGCCACCGTGCTGCAAGCGAGGGCCCGTTCGTAGGCCGCCAGGTAGCCAGGGGTGATGTGGAAGCCTTCGAGGGTGTCGGCCAGGGCCTCGATCGGCAGATCGCTCAGCAGCCGGTGGAAGGTGCCCAGGCCGAAGCCCAGTTGCCAGGCCTGGGCCTCGGTGGCCACGGTCTCAAGGCTTTGGGCGCCCTCGATGTAGGTGGTGAGGCGCCAGACGTCGTCGCCGTCCTGCACCCAGTGATGGGCGGCGTCAAGGGGGGCGATCAGCCTCGGCACCTCCCAGCGGCGGTCGGGGCCGGCGGCTTCCTCGGCCAGGCGGCCCTCCAGGTGGTTCCCCAGGGCCGCGATGTTGCCCATCACCCGCTCCGGATGGGGGAACACCGTGGTGTTCAGGCGCTGCAGCACGAAGCGGCGTCCGGGCTCCCCGCTCAGGGTGACGCGGTAGGTGTCATTGACGTTGCCGTTGCCCAGGGGCTCGATCGCGGCGATGGCGCCCCCGAGGTCGAAGCGTGCGGCGATTCGCCTGAGCGGCGCGTCGCCCTTGGCCTTGACCTGCGCTCCGGACCCTGTTCCTGACCCTGGCCCGGCCATGGCTGCGCTGCGCTCGGAGAACCGAGCCTGGATCATCGCAGCGCCGCTGGATCGTCCCTGATGGCCTCCTGGCAGACGGCCAGCCTGGCGCGCCAGTGGTCGAGAACGGCCAGGCCCGCCACCGCCGCAGTGGAGCAGCGCAGGATGCGGGGCCCGAGGCTCACGGGCCGCCAGCCGCTGGTGGCGGCGGCGGCTTCTTCCGCCTCACTCCAGCCGCCTTCCGGCCCGCAGGCCAGGGTGAGGCTGGCGGGAGGCTGTGGGCCCAGCCCATGGAGAACCTCGCCCAGCAGCGGCAACCCCCGCTGACGGGTGGTGGCCAGCAGGCGCAGGCCGCCGCCTCTGGCCGCTCCCCCCAGCCAGGGGACGGCTGGCTCGGGTGGCGCCAGCTCGGGCAGCCAGAGCCGCTCGCACTGCTCGCTGGCCTCCCGCAGGATCGCTTCCAAGCGTTGCTCCCGTGGCGATCCCACCAGGGCGCTGTGGGAGGCCTGCAGGGGCTGCAGCCGGTCCACCCCCAGCTCACAGGCCATGCGCACCAGCAGGTCCATGTCCCGCTTGGGCATCGCGATCGCCAGTTCCAGGCGCCGGGCCGGCCGTGGTTCCCGGCCCAGGGGCCGCTCGATTGGCTGCTCCAGCCCCAGACGATCCGTCCCGATCAGGGCCGCACTCCAGAGACGGCCGGCCCCGTCCGTGAGCTCGACCCGATCACCCGGGCCGTAGCGCAGCACCCGCGTGAGGTAGCGGATTTCCTCAGGCCTCAGCGCCAGCTCGGGGGCGAGCCGCGCCGGATCGATCAGCAGGCGCCGCAGTTCCCGGGGCACGGTCAGTCCTGATCGCTGTTGCGGTTGGAAGCCCCATCGGCGTCTGGCTCGTCTTCGTTCTGGTCTTCGTCTTCGTCTTCGTTCTCGTCATCCACATCGTCCAGGCCGGGGTCGTCCAGACCGGAGAAGGCTCGATCGGGCTGATCTTCCACCGGCCAGTCCTCGTTGACGCCGCCCACCACCAGCTCCTCGATCCGCACCAGGTCGTTGTCCAGCTGCCTCAGCACGTTGATCAGCACATCGAGGGCCAGGGCGTCACTGGTGCCCAGGTCCACCCAGCAGCGGCCCCAGTTGTCCCGGTACTCCAGGGGCCCGAGGTTGTGCATCAGGGCCGGCAGAGCCGTTTCGGCTTCGTCGTTGTCGTAGGCCATCCAGCCCAGGTCGACACCCTCCTCGTGCGCCTGCAGGGTCTCGGCGTTGAAGCCGCCGAGCTTGCCGAGCACGAACCAGCTGTCGAACACGGTGTCGAGGTAGCCGCGCTCTCCGGAACCAGGCGGGTGCTCGAAGCGCAGCCACAGCCAGCAGTTGAACGGATCGATTGAGCGGAAGCGGACCTCCAAGGCGGGGCATCGGCAACGCACTCCACTCCAACACGGCCGGCAGGCAAGCTGGGGGCACGACAGCCCCGCCATGCTCGAACTGTGTTCGGTGGGTTACCACCCGGCCACCACGGCCGCGCCGGTGCTCGCCGACTTGAACCTGACGCTCCAAGAGGGTGAGCCTGCCCTGGTGGCGGGCCGCAGCGGCAGCGGCAAGACCACCCTGCTGGAGTTGCTCAGCGGCCTGGCGGAGCCCACCAGCGGCACGATCCGCTGGGATGGCGAGGCCCTCAATGGTCGCCAGCGGCGCTGGCTCTCTGGGCTGGTGTTCCAGTTCCCTGAACGCCATTTCCTCGGGCTCACGGTGGGCCAGGAGCTGAAGCTGGGCCAGCGGCGCCTGGGGGGCGAGCGCCTGCAGCAGGTGCTGGAGCAGGTGGGGCTGGGGGCGCTCTCGCTGCAGCAGGCGCCGGAGCGGCTCAGCGGCGGCCAGCAGCGGCGGCTGGCCCTGGCGGTGCAGCTGTTGCGCGAACCCAAGGTGCTGCTGCTCGATGAGCCCACCGCCGGCCTGGATTGGTCGGTGCGCGATGAGGTGCTGCAGCTGATCGGGAAGCTCAGCGTGGGCCGGGTGCTGCTGGTGGTGACCCATGAGCCGGAGCTGTTCCGGGGGCTGATCGAGCAGGGCTGGGAGTTGCGGGACGGGGCGCTCCGGCCCCTGCCGGCGCTCCGTACGATGCCCTGATAGCGGGCAGGGCGATGGCGGATCAGTTGGTGCGGGCCACAGCGGCCGGTGGCGGGATTCGCCTGGTGGCCGCCAACACCACGGTCACCAGCCGCTACGCCCGCCGCCGCCATGGGCTCTCGTACCTGGCCACCGCCCTGCTGGGCCGGGCGATGACCGCCGGGCTGCTGCTGGCCAGCTCGATGAAGGTGCGCCACGGGCGGGTGAACCTGCGCATTCAGTCGGATGGGCCGCTGCGGGGGCTGATGGTGGATGCGGGTCGCGACGGCACCGTGCGCGGCCATGTGGGCAACCCTGGCCTGGAGCTGGATCTGCTGGACCACGGCGAGGGGCCGGTGAGTTTCGACTTCCGTAAGGCCACCGGCACCGGTTACCTGCACGTGGTGCGGGATCTGGGCACGGGCGAACCGTTCAGCAGCACGGTGGAGTTGGTGAGCGGCGGCATCGGCGACGATGTGGCGTCCTACCTGGTGCATTCCGAGCAGACCCCCTCGGCCCTGTTCGTGGGCGAGCAGATCGACAGCAGCGGCGTTCGTTGTGCCGGTGGTGTGCTGGTGCAGGTGCTGCCCAAGGCAGCCCAGGAGCCGGCCCTGGTGGCCCTGCTGGAAGACCGCTGCCGTGAGATCCGCGATTTCAGCGCCCGCCTGGCCGCCAGCACCGGTGATCTTCAGCGCCTGCTGGAAGACATCTTCCCCGACCTCGATCCCCAGCTGCTGGAGGATGCCGAGGCCCAGCAGGCCGTGAGTTTCCACTGCCCCTGCACCCGTCGCCGCAGCGTCAACGCCCTCAAGCTGCTGGGCCGCGATGAACTCAGCGACATGCTCCGTGAGGAGGGCCACGCCGAGCTCACCTGCCACTTCTGCAACGAGGTCTACCGCGTGGAAGAAGGCGAGCTGCGCGAGCTGATCGCCGAGCTGGAGCCGGCGGTGAGCTGACAGGCCAGGCCGACAGCCTGGGCTATGAACCGTTCAGTCTGGGTCCTGCGGCTGGGCGGCCTCGATCCGCTCCGCCAGGGCGAGGCAGGCGTCCATTTCGGCCCAGAGCAGCTCCCGCCGACTGGAATCCACGGCATAGGAGCGGTGGTGCAGATCCCGGCCGAGATAGCGCAGCGCGTCGCGCGCCCGGCGCCAGTCGGCGGCATCGAGATCGGGGGAAGGGGTCGCCATCGGGCGATCATCGGCCATGGCCCCCAGGGCCCTCCCCTCAGCGCCCCAGCACTGCCTCGGCCAGCTCCAGGTCGGCGCCGATGCCGTCATCCTCGGCGTGGCGGCACACGCACAGCCGGTGCCGGCCGGCCTCGACCACGAAGGCATCGCGACCTTCATCGAAATAGGCGAGCTGCCGCAGGGGGATCAACACCACCACCCGCTCAGTTGCGGCGGCCTCCAGCCGCACGCGCTTGAAGCCCACCAGCACTCGTCTGGGACGCACCACCGCCAGGCCGGGCACGTCGGCGTAGACCTGCACCACCTCATCGGCCGCCATCAGGCCGGGGTTGCGCACCGTCAATTCCACCGTCAGCGGCGCGCTGGAGTCGTCGCTGCACGCGTTCGTCACCACGATGTCCTGGTGCTCGAAGCAGACGTAGGAGAGCCCGAAGCCGAACGGGAACGCTGCGCTGTGGCCATCACGTCCCAGGCGCCGGTAGCCGTGCCAGAGGTCGTAGGTGATCCGGTGGGCGCGGGGATCGAAGTCGGGAAGATGGTCGTGGTCGGTGGGCACGCTGAAGGGCAGGCGGCCCGAGGGGGACACGCGGCCGAAGAGCACATCGGCCAACGCCGTGCCCCCCTCCATGCCCGGGTAACCGAGCAGCACGATCGCCGGCACAGCCAATCGCCAGCGTTCACACAGAATCGCGCCGCCGCCCATCAGCACCACAATGGTGCGCGGGTTCGCGGCGGCCACAGCCAGGATCAGGGCCTCCTGCTCCGGCGCCAGCCCCAGCTCGGTGCGATCGCCGGCGGCGAACCCCGGAATGGCATGGCCGGAGCCGTGGCGGGTGAAGGCGGCGATCGCCTGGGCGATGCGCGACCAAACCGGCGCCAGCCGGGCGCGCCCGAACCAGCGCAGCAAGGGCCCGGGGGGTGGCAGGTGGTGAAGGATCGGGGCGATGTCGCCGGGGTTGAAGTGCTCGCCCTCGTCGTTCCAGTCCAGACCGACCACCACCACAGCGGCCTCGCACCCCGCCGCCAGGGCAGCGGCACGGCGCTGGTCTGAGCCGTCGTCGTCATGGATGGCCGTGGCCGGATCAGTGGCTATGGCCTGTAGGGCCGTGCGCAGACCCTCCAGCGGTGTCACCACCGAAGCGGGCCGGGTGTCGGAGGAGCCGTGATCGCCCAGGTTGGGCACGGCCGCCAGCCGGCCCAGCACCGCCAGGGAGCGCAGGCCGGTGAACGGCAACGCCGCGCTTTCGTTTCTGAGCAGCACGATCGCTTTGCTGGCCGCCTCCCGCGCCAGGGCCCGGTGGGCGGCGCAGCCCCGCAGTGAGGGCGGGTATCTGCCTTCGGGAACAGCCCGCTGGGCGCGCAGTTGTCGCAGGACCGCATCGTCGATCCGGCTGATCGGCACTGTTCCCTGGACCACCGCCTCCTCCAGGCTGGCGGCCAGCACCATCTTGAAGGGCATCTCCAGGTCCAGGCCGGCCATCACGGCCCCGGGCCCATCCCGCAGGCCGAAGATGAAATCGGTGAGCACGAAGCCCCTGAATCCCCAGCGCTGCTTGAGGATCGCGGTGAGCAGCTCCGGGTGCTGGCCGCACCACTGGCCGTTGACGCTGTTGTAGGCGCTCATCACCGCCATCGCACCAGCCTCGATGCAGGCGCGGAACTGGGGGAGGTAGAGCTCATGCAGCACCCGCGCGCTGGCGCTCACGTCGACGCGGAAGCGGGCGCTGTCGATCGAGTTGAGGGCGAAGTGCTTGACGCAGGCGATGGCGTGGCGCTGCACGCCGCGGCTCAGGGCCGCCCCCATGACGCCCACGTGCATCGGATCTTCGCCGTAGGTCTCCTGGGCCCGGCCCCAGCCGGGGTGGCGCAGCAGGTTGACGCACACCCCCCCGAACAGGTTGGCCCCGAAGCTGCGGGCCTCGCGGCCCATGGCCTCCCCGATGCGTTCCTCCAGCTCGGGATCCCAGCTGGCGCCGCGGTTGAGGCTGGCCGGGAAGGTGGTGGCTCCGCCTTCGAGGATCACCCCGCGTGGTCCGTCGACGAAGTGCAATCCGCCGATGCCAAGACGCGGCACCACCCCGGCGGGCCAGCTCTGGCGGTGCCCCGCATCGCGGCGGATGATCGCGTCCATCCCCCGCCAGAAGGAGGTGGCGCCATCGAGCATGGCGAGTTTCTCGCTGAGGCTGAGCTGCTCCAGCAGGCCGAGTGCTTCAGCCTCGATGGAGGCCTGCTGAGCCCCGGATGTGATGGTGGTTGTGCGCACGCTTCAGCGTAGAAAGCCAGGTGGTGTGCGGAGGGGACTGGCCGTTGGCTGTCCACCTGCCCGTGTGGGATCTCCGCCATGAGGTGGCTCCCATCGCTGGTCGAAGTCCGCTGGCCGACGTCCGCTGGGCGCAGATCGGCCAGGGGCACGGGAACGCGGACGCCTTGGCGGGCGGGGTCTGCGCCTCGCAGCCAGCGCGATGTCGGCCGTTGAGCGCCGGTTGGTGGATCGCGGCTTGCCTTCTCTCTGCACCAGCTTCCAAGTCACGTTGATCGGGCCCTTGGGCAGCGCGGCGACCTTGCGGTCCTGAGAGTCCATCGCCTGAGCTGCGAGTTCGTCCCTGTGGCCGGTCGGCTCAAGCGGCGCCAAGGCAAGCCAGCCCACCGGCCGAGCTGAGGAAGCCCAAGGGCACCACGGGGAACCCCAAGGATCGCGGCGCTGGAGCAGCAGCTGTTCCCGCTCGCCCAGCGTTGGATCAGTTGTCAGGAGGCGTGCCCCCCCAGAAACTGGAATCGGGTTCACCTGAGGTGAGCCAGCGATCGATCTGCTTGCTGCGATCGCCCCAGAGCGCAACGGACAGCTCGGTCAGCTCCTCGGCTCGCTCGAGGCCTGGCCACCAGGCCAGCGCCATCACCGTGCCGCCCTCGTCGTCGTCGAGCTCCAGGGTCTGCAGAAGGCCACTGTCTCGATCGAAGCTGACGCTCATGCTTCCTTTCTCCCGGCCGATGATCAGCACCGAGGTCGGATCGTCTTCGGCTTCAAAGATGGTCCAGCAACCGCGGCCAAAGTCACGGCCTTCACCGGGAGCGACATCCACCCGCTGGCCGCCACGGCACACCAGCAGCGAGGTCAGTTCCCCAATCGTGCGCTCCATCGGTTCTCCTCCTGTTCGCGCTCAGCCAGCTCACGGAGCAGACCCAACTCTGCCGAGTTGCAGGGCGCAGGGGAGGACGCGAGGCCCATAGGCTCGGGGCCGCTGCGATCACAACCCTTGGCCAATGATTCGTTCCGCTATGAGCCGCTGGAGCGCTTCGGAGAGGGCCTCACAACCCGCAGGCCCTGGAACACCATGGCGCTGGCGGGGGTGGAGCGGCTCAATGGGCGCGTCGCCATGCTCGGCTTTGTGGCCGCCCTGGTGGGCGAGTTGATCACCGGCCAGGGGCCGGTCGGCCAGCTCGCGGCGCTGCTGCGCTGGTACCTGGAACTGGGCTGAGCTGTGGCCGCCGACCATGGGGTCCAGCCATGCTGCTGCCTCCGTGGGCCTGGTGGTGGGATGGGCCATGACCACGGAGGCCGCCAACCACAGCTGCGTGCTTGCCTCCACCCCATGGGATGCCCTCCTCTCGCGGCGGCGGCGACGGGATGTCGATCAGAGCTGAGCGGTCATGGCCACCAGCACCGATCACCGCCAGCTGATCGGCGGGCGATCCAGTCATCAGGTCCCCCCGGCAGGCGAGCCTGATCAGGATGCCCGATCGCATTGGGCTTCCTCACAGGCTCCATCAACTCCCTAGGGCCCCGCCAACGCGACCCCATCGGTGCCTTCCTCAATGACCGGGTAGAGCCGTGCGTGCTGAACCACCAGGTAGGTCTTGATGATCACGGCGATCGGCACCGCCACCAGCACCCCCAGCAGTCCACCGATCCTGGCGCCAGTGAGGATCGAGAGCAGCACCCAGACCGGGTTGAGGCCGGTGACGTGGCCAAGCAGACGGGGGGCGACCACGTTTTCGAGCAGTTGCTGGACGATGAACGCCGCCAGCAGCACCTTGAGCCCCAGAGCCGCGTTCTGGATGGTGATCAGCACGGTCACCAGGGCAATGCCCAAGGTTCCCCCCAGGGGCACCAGCGCCATCGTGCCGATCGTGAGCCCGAACAAGTAGCCGAAGGGCACACCGATCAGGGTAAAGACCAGGATCAGCGCCGCTGACAGGCAGGCCGAGAGGATCAGCTGGCCCAGGAAGAAGTTGTGGAAGCTCTGGCGCAGGGCCTGGGAAAAGGGTGCGCGCAGATCGGCGGGCAGCCAGCCGATCAGCCCCGCCCAGACCCTGTCGCCGTACTGGAGGAAGTAGAAGGTCATCACCACCGTGAGAAGCAGATCCAGCAGGTGGCCGGCCGTGAGTACGGCGAACTCCAGCACCGGCTTGGAGAGCTGCTCCAGGTCGGCCTTGAGGCGCTCACCCAACTGCAGCTCCAGCACATCAAGGTTGAGGGGGAGGTTTGAGCGCTTGAGCTGCTCGTTGAGGGCCCCCAGCTGTTGCTGGCCCGATTCGATCCACAGATGAAGATGTTGGAACAGCTGATGGGCCTGCAGCAGCGCCATCGGAATCAGAAGGATCCCCAGGCCGATCACCAGCACCAGGGCCAGCAGGAACACCAGCACCCGTGCCCGTCCGCGCCGGGCGCCGCGCCTCACCAGCCACTCCACCGGGTAATTGAGCAGAAAGGCGCCCAGGGCGGCGCCGATCACGACCGTGACCAGGGAGTTGAAGTAGTGGAAGATCGCGTGCAGCGCCCAGGCGTTGACCACGATCAAGGGTGTGATCGCGGCCAGGAACAGGAACCGTCCTGCCGGGGAGAGGCGTTGCCAGCTGAAGGTCATCCGGGGGGGCTGGGGATGGGCTGTTGCGGATCGAGAAGCACAGATCGCGCAAGACAGATCGCGTAGCAACGCGAAAGCTCAATCTGATGACACTTCGGGCCGTGATTTCATCAGGGACGGCAAGTGTTCATCGTTTTGGGTTCTTGATCCTTCGCTCCATGGGTCTCTAAGCAGTGGGCCTACGGTGAGCCTCGCCGTTCCGTTGGGGGGGCCGCCGTGTCGTTGATCAACACCGCCGTCGGGCTGCTGGCGATCAGTTCGCCGATCGGCGTGCTGCCGGTGGTGGCGAAGGCCGCCGGCAACGACCCGAACCGGGTGCGGCGCATCAGCCGCCTGGCGGTGCTCACGTTTCTGCTCACGCTGCTGGCCGCCTGCTGGTGGGGCCAGGCGCTGCTGGATTTGTTCGCGATCACCCTCGATTCCTTCCGGGTGGCCGGCGGCCTGATCCTGTTGCCGATCGGCCTGCGGCTGATCGAGGGCCAGGAGGTGAGCAGCTCCGAGCTCGATCTCGATGAGGGCCTGCTGGGGGTGGTGCCGATCGGACTGCCCCTGCTGGCCGGACCGGGGGCGATTTCGCTGGTGGTCTCGGACGCCCCGCCCCGGTGGCAGGGGAGGCTGGCGTTGAGCGCGATCATCGCTCTGCTGGCGCTGGGCATCTACCTGGTCCTGCTGGTGTCGATGCCGCTGCGCCGGGCCCTTGGGGAACTGCAGGAAAAGGTGATCAGCCGGCTGATGGGCCTGCTTCTCACGGCCATCGCCGTGCAGATGCTGGTGGGGGGCCTGAAGGGCTCGTTTCCAGTGTTGGGCTGAGGGGCCCGCTGGGCCAGAGCGGCGCGCCCTGGCCTCAGGCGATCAGCAGCGCACCCAGCAGCAGCAGCAGCGCCGGCAGCGCCTGCACCTGCAAGGCGTTCAGGGGCAGCCCCAGGGGCAGGCCGGGGTGGAGAAGACCCAGCAGCAGGGCCCCCAGCGCGAGGCCCACAGTCAGCAGCACAAAGCTCCAGCCCACGGCCGCCAGGAAACGGCCGTTGCGGCGTTGGAGGTTGATCACGGTCACGCCCGTGGCCATGGCCAGCAGCAGTTCGGGTGAGGCGCCGGGGGCAAGCATGACCAAGGTCAGCAGCACCCCGTCGGCGGCCAGGGGGAACCAGCGCTCCCGCCCTTCGGCCAGTTGAAGTTGGGGCAGGCTGAAACGCGGAGCCTGCAGCCGCCCGACCGGGAGCCGCGGCAGGGAGGGGAAGGTGGGAAGCGCTGGCCGGCTGGGGGCTGTGGCGGTGGGTCTGGCCGTTTCCCGCTCCCGCTGGGAAGCGTTGAGGGCGGCACTGCTGACCTTGCCCTGCTGACGCTCCTTGAGCCGGTCCATCAACACGCTGTCGTAGGCGGCCTCGATCAGCGCCCGGGCCTGGGGGTCGTTGCCCAGGTCCTTGAGCCGGGCCAGCTTGGCGGCTTGCACCTCGTCAAAGCTGGCATCGGCGGTGACACCGAGGCGTTCGTAGGGCCCCGGGGCGGCGGCGTCACTAAAGGGCTGGTCAGAGGCCTGGTTCATGGGTCCCGGCGCGGGACGCGCTGTGCTGGCCTGAGCGTATCGAGGCTGCGGTCAAAACAGGGGTTCACTGCAGCGATAGCCCCCTTCCTGTTGCAACTGGAGGCTCTGGGCTTCAGCTTCGGCCCGCTGCACCCACTGACGATGCTTGAGCAGGGGCATCTGGGGTGGCAGGTGGCTCCCTTCACGTACCTCAACCCGTTCCTGGGTTGGGAGGAAGCGCACGTAGTCGCAACCGCCATCGCGGCGGGGGCGAACCAGCCAGAGGGGTTCGGCCATGAATGTGACCTTTCGTTGCAAAGAGTCTGGCGGATCCGTGGACCCGTCGTGGGCAGCTCAGAGGACGGCTGCGACGCCGGCCTGGACCTGGCTGGATCAAGGCGGCCCTACAGCGCGATCGGCTCCACCCCGCTCACCACTGGTGCCACGGCCGAGAGCTCGAGCTTGGGATGATCCTCGGCCAGCTGGTGCAGGTTCCAGTCGTTCTTGAATAGCAGCACCGGCCGGTCCCAGGCGTCGCGCACGGTCTTGCAGTTGAACAAACGCCCGACCGCCTCCAGGGACTCCCAGCCCCCCACCACCCAGCGGGCCACGGAGAACCCAAGGGGCTCCAGGCGGGTGGGCACGCCGTATTCGTTCTCCAGGCGGTACTGCACCACTTCCAACTGCAGCTGGCCCACGGCCGCAAGGATCGGATCCCGTTTGCTGGCGTCGGTGTCATAGAGCACTTGAACGGCCCCCTCCTCGCGCAGCTCGTTCACCCCCTTGCGGAAACTCTTGAACGCCGAGGGGTTGGGATTGCGCAGCCAGGCGAAGATCTCCGGGCTGAAGCAGGGGATGCCCTCGTATTCCACTTTTCGCCCCACGTACAGCGTGTCGCCGATGGCGAACATGCCGGGATTGTTGAGGCCGATCACATCGCCCGGGTAGGCGTCCTCCACCACCTCGCGGTCGGCCCCGAACAGCTTCTGAGGCCGCGAGAGCCGGATCGTCTTACCCGTGCGCGCGTGGCGCACGCTCATGTCCTTTTCGAACCTGCCGCTGCACACGCGCACGAAGGCGATGCGGTCGCGATGACGGGGATCCATGTTGGCCTGGAGCTTGAACACAAAGCCGCTGAACTCCTCGCGCAGGGGATCCACCGGGCCATCGCTGCCGCTGCGGGCCACCGGGCGCTGGGCCAGCTCCAGGAAGGCATCGAGGAAGGGACGCACACCGAAGTTGGTCATCGCTGAACCGAAGAACACCGGGCTCAGTTCGCCCGCGTGCACCTGAACCAGATCCAGCTCGGCGCCGGCCCCATCCAGCAGCTCCAGCTCTTCGAGGGCCTGATCCAGCAGCTCCGGCTCCACGGCGCCCGTGGCGCGGGCCTGCTCCACCGAAAGGCGCCGCTCGGAGGCCTGCTTGCCCCGCTCAGCCCGCTCGAACAGGATCACGTCCTGACTGCGACGGTCGATCACGCCGCGGAAGCGGTCACCGCTGCCGATCGGCCAGTTCACCGGCCAGCAGGTGAGGCCCAGCTCGCTCTCGATCTCATCGATCAGCTCCAGGGGCTCACGCCCTGGCCGGTCCATCTTGTTGATGAAGGTGAAGATCGGCACCCGCCGCAGTCGGCAGACCTCAAAAAGTTTGCGGGTCTGGGGCTCAAGCCCCTTGGCGGCGTCCTCGAGCATCACCGCGTTGTCGGCGGCCGCCAGGGTGCGGTAGGTGTCCTCGGAAAAGTCCTGGTGGCCAGGGGTGTCGAGCAGGTTGACGGTGTTGCCGGCGTAGTCGAACTGCAACACCGTGGAGGTGATCGAGATGCCGCGTTGCTTCTCCAGTTCCATCCAGTCGGAGGTGACCTTGCGCTGTTCGCCTTTGGCCTTGACCGCGCCGGCCTGCTGGATGGCGCCCCCGTAGAGCAGCAGTTTCTCGGTGAGAGTGGTCTTGCCCGCGTCGGGGTGGGAAATGATCGCGAAATTGCGCCGCCGGGCCACCGCTTCGGCCAGGGACAAGGCGCTGCCTTGGGGCGATGGGGCTGAGGTGCTGGAGCTGGTGGTCATCGCCCCAGCCTGCCAGCCACCGGTTCCCTCAATCGCTCTGGTTGGCCACCAGCAGCAGCCCGCCGATGATCGCCACGTTCTTGAGCAGCTGGATCCGCTGCTGCAGATCGCCCACCTCGCTGTGGAAGATCAAGGTGGTGGGGATCAGGAACACCAGCAGCAGCACCGCCCCGAGCCGCCGTTTCCAGCCGCTGATCAAAAGCGCCGAACCCACGGCCAGCAACAGCACCGCCGCCCCCAGCAGCAGGGAGGGGAACGGCAACCCCTTGGCGGCGATCCTGGCGGCGACGGCCTCGAAACCGGTGAGCTTGCCCAGCAGGGCATGGAGGAAGACCAGGCCCAGCAGCACCCGGGCCATGCCATCGATCAGGGGGTTGCTGGAGGCGAGGCTGGCGGATCGCGTCATGGTACCCGGGGTCGCCGTCGGGTTGGCGTACAAACCTGGGCAGGCCGGCGCGGGCTGTCAAGCGGCCCGGGCTACAACGGCTCAAAGGCCTTCGCCCCCAGGTCGGCCTGGCCCTCGTAGCGCTCCACGGCTCGCTCCACGTTGAACAGCAGCCGTTCATGTCCGAGGTGCTCCCCCAGTTCCGACTTTTTCACCACCTCCAGCACCCGGGGGTTGAGGGCCGCCAGCCAGAGGGTGACCCCGCGGCGGGCCAGGCGCCGATCGGCCTCGATCAACATGCGCAGCGCTGAATACTCGATATCGATCACGGCGCTGCAATCGAGCACCACCACCTTCGGTTGGGCGGCATCGATCAACTGGCGCATGGAGGCTGAAACCGCCTGGGCATTGGCGAAGAACAGGCGGCCCTCGGCCCGCAGCAGCAGCAGGCCCTGCCAGGCCTGGTCTTCGGGGTGTTCCGGCGAGATCGGGCGGAACACATCGGTGTCGGGTTTACGGGCCAGGGCGTAGACGGGCGGGTTCACCTCCTGCTGGGCCAGGGCCAGCAGCGACACCACCACCGCCACCAGGATTCCCTTGAGCGTGCCCAGCAGCACCACCCCGGCGAAGGCGATCAGCGCCCAGTGGAACTCGGTGACGCGCACGCTCCGGATCGCCAGGAATTCCCCAGGTGCGATCAGCTCCAACGAGTAGACCACCACCACCGCCGCCAGGGCGGCCTGGGGCATGCGGGCGATCAGGGGCGCCAACACCAGGAGAGTGACCACAGCCGCGGCGGCTGTCACCAGTTCGGCCATCTGGGAGCGAGCCCCGGCCAGGCGGTTAACGGCCGTCTGGGTGGTGCCACCGCCCGCAGCCATGGCCCCGAAGCAGGCGCCACCGGCGTTCGCCAACCCCAGGGCCACCAGCTCCTGGTTGGCGTCGAGGCGAGGTTCGTTGACGGCGCTGAAGCTGCGGCCGGCAGCGATGCTTTCGGTGAAGCTCATCAGGGCGATGCCGGCGGCCGCGGGCCACATCTCCAGGAACGAGCCCAATCCCGGCAGCCCCAGGTGGGGCAGTCCGGTGGGTACAGGACCCACCACCGCCACACCGAAGCGCTCGAGGCCGAACAGGGCCGAGGCGCCGACGGCCACGGCGATGGCCAGCAGGGGGGCGGGGAGGTGGGGAGTCAAGCGCTTGAGGCCCAGCAGCAGGCCCAGCAACACCAAAGCCAGGGCCAGGGTGACCCCGGAGGTGTGCCCCAGTTGGGAAGCCACACCGGCCAGATCACGGAAAAAACCGATCTTCTCGATGTGAAGGCCCAGAAGCTTGGGCAACTGATCGGCCACGATCACCAGCCCAATGCCGCTTTTGAAGCCCACCAGCACCGATTCGGAGATGAAGTTGGCGACGAAGCCGAGGCGCAGCAGGGAGGCCAGCAGCAGCATGGCGCCCACCAACAGGGTGAGGCTGGCGCTGGCGGCGAGGAGCTCGGCGGGGCTACCCCCGGGGGCGCTGCGCTGCAGCTCCGAGCCCACCAGGATCGCCAGGGTGGTGGTGGTACTGACGCTCAGGGGGCGCGAGCTGCCCAGCAGGGCATAGATCACCATCGGCACCAGGGCGGTGTAGAGCCCCACTTCCACTGGCAGCCCAGCGATGGTCGCGTAAGCCATCGCCTTGGGAAGCACCACCGCCGCCGTCGTCAGCCCGGCCAGCAGATCGGGGCGAAACCACTCCGCTTTGTAGTGGCGTAGCCAGGCGGCGGGGGCAGGGATGCTCAGCTGGTTCATCTCGGCTCCCCTTGGGTGATGGTGCTGCCTGAGGCGCTGGAGGGCCCCGATCCATCCGATTCCTTCCTAGGCGCCCCAGGCCCTCTGGGCCGCTTGGACACCAACTCCTGTTGCACAGGCCCCTGTTGGCGGCGCCGAGGGGCGATCTGCCGGGCTTCACCGAGGCCTGGAGTGGCCATCCGGCCGCCGTGGCCGTCCATGCCGCCATGGAGCTTGAAGTCGAGGATGCCGGCCCTGGAGCGCTCTGCGGCGCCGGCGATGCCGAAGCTGTACGGGGTTTCAGGCCTGCTCAAGGGGGAGACGCCTGGTGACGCCAGATGGCCGCGATTGATTGGCGATATGGCAAGCACGATCGCAGCGGCAACGAGCTCCTCCAGCCCTGAGCCGGGAGGACCGTCCGCGCTGTTGCGTTTGCGAGCCACCAACATGGCCGAGCTTCGTGAGGCGGTCCGCAATGGTCTGCCGTTCTCCGCCTTTGTGGCGCTGAGCAAGCAGCTCGACATCACTCCGCAGCAATTCACAACGGTTCTCGGGATCCCTCCGCGCACCGTCGCCCGCCGGAAGGGGGCAGGCAGCTCAATCCCCAGGAGTCGGATCGGCTTATTCGGGTGGCACGGGCGGTCTCGCAGGCGGTTGAGGTGCTGGGCTCCATCGACAAGGCCCGCGTGTGGCTGAAGACGTCCAACCGTGCCCTGGGCTGCGAAATCCCGCTTGATCTTCTCGACACCGAGATCGGCGCGCGTCAGGTGGAAGAGGTGTTGCGGCGCCTCAACTACGGAATCGTTAGCTGATGCGCGTCTGGCGGATCTGCCGCAAGCCCTACGTGGAAACAGCGCTCGATGGCAGTGGTGGGTTGTCTACCTGCGGACGCTGGCACACCAAGGGGCATCCCATCGTCACCACCGCCAGCTCTGCGGCGCTCGCGGCGCTGGAGGTGCTGGTCCATGTCGATCCGCTCACGGCTCCGACGGACCTGCGGCTGCTCAGCATTGACTTCCCGGATGACCTGAGCACGGACGTCCTCGAAACGGCGACGCTGCCCCAGGGCTGGCAAGCGGTGCCAGGTCCGCCGACGCTCCAAGCCATCGGGACGTCGTGGCTCACGGGCGGCCGCAGTGCGGCGTTGAACGTGTCGTCCGCTGTGATTTCTGTCGAACACAACATCCTGCTCAATCCACGGCATCTGGAGGCGCAACGGGTTCGCCTCATCTGTGATGAGAGCTTCTCGTTCGACACGAGGGTCCTTTGAGGGCGACCGTTCGGCTCACGTCAGTTCTCCTGCCCTCCGCTCACACGATCGACAACGCCGTGAGGGAGCCGCTGTAGCCGGTGATCTCCACGATGGCGTCGTTGGCGGCCTGGAAGCCGGCCACCCCATCGTTGAGCGCCAGGAACGTGCGGTTGCCGCCGCTGGCGCCCAGGCTGAAGGTGGCGGCGCCGTCGGCGGCAAAGGTGGAGGTGGTCAGCACCGTGGACAGCGCGGCGGGGGTGAGGTTGGTCGCGCTGCCCAGTTCCCGCAAGGCGGCCGCCGACACGGGCCGCGGGCCATCGATGCGGTCGCTGCCGATGACCAGATCAGTGATCTGATCGGGCGCGTTCAGCAGTGAATCGCGCAGGTTGGTGAGGAGGAACGTGTCGGCGCCCCCCAGCCCGGTGAGCCCATCGGCGCCGGCGCTGCTACTGAGCACGTTGCCGGCGGCATTGCCCGTGAGGAAGCGGGGGTTGGCGGCGCTGAAGCCCAGCGGGCCTGCACCGCCGAACAGGGCCGCCGCCGTCAGCGCGCCGCTGTTGCCCAGGGCACTGCCCTGGCTGGCGTTGAAGCCCACGTACACGCTGCCGCCGGGCTGGATCGCGCTGGCCCAGGCGTCGCCGCTCACGGTGTAGCGGAACAGGCCGCCTGCCAGCGGCGTGGTGCTGATCCGCACCCCCCAGGGCGTGCCGCTGGGACGGTGCGGGCTTTCGAAGCTGAAGCTCCAGCTGTTCAGGGGCGTCGCGCCGATGTTGGAGAGGATGAGCTGCACCGTCATGCCACCGGTCCAGATCGAGCCGCCCACCACCACCGCCAGATCTGGGCTGGAGGTGAGCGGAACGCCGTTGAGCGTCGCCGGCTGCGGGGTGCCGGGGGTGGGCGGTGGAGCTGGTGTGGGGGTTGGAGTGGGCGTCGGTGTTGGTGTTGGGGTGGGAAGGGGTGGCGGCGGCGTGGGAGTTGGTGTGGGGGTTGGAGCGGGAGTGGGAGTTGGCGTCGGGACCGGTGGTACGGGGGTTCCGCCAGCGCCCGGCCGCACACTGATCCCCGGCAGCGCATCGAGCTGGGCATCGGTGAGGGCCTGGCCGCCCCGGCGTTCCACGCTTCGGGCGAAGGAGCCGGTGAGGCCGGCGTTGTAGTCGAGGGCCACCTCGTTAGCGACGTAGTCGTCACGGCGGTCCTGGTAGGCGAAGTCGTTGGCGCTGGTGGGGCCGCCCACCAGGGCGCCATAGAGGATATGGGCATTGGGCTGGCCGTTGCGGAATCCGTCCCAGCCCACTCCCGAGGCCGCCCGGTGGTGGGGCTGCACCGGCGCGTTGGCTCCGGAGCCCACCACATAGCTCGACTGACGCGGATTGGCGCCGAGGATGTAATCCACCGTGGTCTGGGACAGCCGGCCGTAGGCGCCGCCGGGATCGCGCACGGTGTCGGCGTAGACATCCGCCAGGAACGCCGTGTTGGCGGCATAGCGCAGCGATCCCCACTGGCTGATGAAGCGCAGGCCGCCGGGGCTGATCGTCACGCCGTTGCCGCCGCTCACCCAGTTGTTCAGCCAGCCCTCCACGTCCTGCTGGATGCGGGCCGAACCGGTGTCCTTCGCCAGGATCACCGCCGTGGCGTAGGAGGCATCGTCCCAGTTGCCTGTCCAGCCCCGGGAAAGGCCGCCGATGGCGTTGGTGTAGATCGAAAGGGCCTTGTCGCGGTAGGCCGTGCCGTTGCCGCCCGCTGCGCTCACCGCCCGCGACAGCCAGGCCGCCCCGTAGGCCAGCTCGTCGTTGTAGCCGCTCCAGGAGTTGTAGTAGGAGCGCACCTCCGGGATCGCATCGGCATAGCTGCCCCGGTAGCGATCGGCAAACGTGTACAGGGAGATGGCGCGGTTGAGCAGCCGGTCCGCGTAGGCGGTGTCGCCGTCCTGGCGAAAGAGCACCGATGCCGCCGCCAGCGCCGCCGCCGACCCCCCCGCCACATCGGAGCCGGGTTTGCTCGGCGTCACCGCCAGCGCTGGCCGGGCGATCGTCTGGCTTTCGGGCGCACTCCACTGCGAATGGTCGGCCCCCGCATCGCCCACCTGTGCCACGAAGTACAGCGTGTTGCCGGCGCCGTCGATCCCCTGGGCCTTGAGCAGGTAGTCGGTGCCCCAGCGCACCGCATCGAGCAGTTCATCGGTCTGCCCTGAAGCGGCATAGCCTTCGGCGAACTCGATCCCGCCCCAGGCGAGGGTGGCGAGGGTGGAGGCCAGCGGCAGGCCGAACTTGGCGTGGTCGCCCGCATCGTGGTAGCCGCCGGTGAGGTTGAGCGTCAGGCCGCTCTGCAGATTGGCGGCGCTCTGGCCGCCGAAGTACACCCCGTCGGCTCCGTCCCGCAGTGCGGAATCGCCGCGCCAGTCGATCCGCTTGCTGGCCTCGTCAAGGTCGCCGGAGCGCTGGGCCTCATAGAAGAGGAAGCTCTTCTGCAGGGCCTCGGCGTAGTTGAACCTCACTCCGGTCAGCGGATCGATGGATGCCATGGCCCTAAGCAGATCACCTCCAACGGTTTACGGCGACACCACCGGCCGGGACGACCCCCTTCGGGGGGTGGTTGGCGGCGCAGCGTAGGGTGATTCGGTCTTTCGGGCTCAGCGCAGGCGGATCAGGCCCTGCTGCAGCGCCATCACCAGGGCCTGCAGGCGGTTGCGGGCGCCCATGTTCTGGAGCAGCCGCTTGGTGTACGACTTGGCCGTGCTCGGGCTGATCATCAGCCGCTCGGCGATCTCCCGGTCGGTGAGGCCGTCGGCGAGGCCTTCGAGGATCTCGTAATCCCGCCCGCTCAGTTCACTGATCGGCGCCGGAATCGGCAGGTTTCGCACTGAGGCGCTGCGGAAGTGGTGCCCACCCAGCGCCGCCAGCACCGCCGCCTGAAGGGCGCCGCTGCGGAAGGTCATGTCGCGCTCCGCCACCAGCCCATCCACCCACCCCGCCCGCACCAGGGCCGGATCCTGGACCGGGGCGGTGCTGATCACGATCACCTTGAGCTGGGGGTGGCGCTCCTTCACCGTGGCGGTGAGGCCGAGCACGTCGCCGCCCTCGATGCTGTCGGAGCACACCAGCAGCCCGTGGGGCTGCTCCGCCAGTCGGCGCAGGCAGCTGTCGCTGTCGGTGACGGCGCTGCCGATCAGGCCATAGCCGAACAGGCCCACCGTGTAACGCAGCAGCAGCGGCTCGTTGCCCATCGCCAGGGCCACCCGCGGCGGCAGGTCGGTGGCGATCAGGGCCCGGCGCATCACGGCCCGCCGGATCTGGACGACGGGCAGATCGGCGGTGAAATCCACGGGGACCGACGGGGGCGCAGTGTGGTGGGCGACCCCGGGCCCTGGGGTTCCTGCGGACGTTATAGGTCCGCAGGGCTCGGTCTTTCGCCTGCGATGCCGAGGTCGATGCCAAGGATCGAGACCAGTTGGCCATCGTTGCTGAGGCTGCCGGCCCCGATGGTGACCGCCACCCAGTCCAGGCCGGCGCAGTGGCTCACCCAATCAATCCAGCCCATGGCAAAGCCGGCCTGATCCCCCAACGCCCGGCGGACCTTCACTGTCCAGCCGCCGGCGTAGGGCAACGCGGCCCCAGGTCGGCCAGGCGATCGCCCCCAGCACATAGAGCGGCCAGATCAAGACCCTCTGGGTCAGCGGCGCGCTGCCCAGCTGGGACGCCACCAACCCGGGGGTGCGCAGGATGCCGAAGTCGATGCCCGGGATCGAGAGCAGGTGGCCGGCGGCGGCGTTGACCTTGGAGGTTTCAGGACTGCTCCAGGGGGAGACACCTGGTGGGACTACACAACTAGTTAGAAGTACAGGGGGGGGAAGCTGAGTTACCGGCAACTACACTGATGAGGAATCCCGTTCTTAATGGCCAAGAAAGCCCAAGCTGAATTCATCCGGTGGTTCGGCCCCTTGCTTGATGCCCTTCGGGATCTTGGCGATTCAGGGCGGCCAAGAGAAGTGTCTGCACGCATCTCAAAGAACCTCAACCTGTCTGATGAATTGCTTGATCAGACACTCAAGTCAGGTGGAAGTAAGTTTCATAATCAGGTTGCTTGGGCAAGGCAGTATTTAGTGTGGGAAGGGCTCCTGGATTCATCCAAGCATGGAACTTGGACACTGACAGAGAAGGGGCGTAATGCACATCTTGGTGATAAGGAAGCACGAGACATCTTCCTGAAGTGGGTTTCCATTCACGCCGAGAATCGAAAGCAGAAACGAGGTGCGCAGGAAACTGAAGAGGAAGTGATTCCGGCTGGTGCCATCTCAGATGATCCAGAAGAAGATCAGAAGCTTGATCTTTTAAGTACCCTGAGGTCCATCAGTCCTACAGGGTTTGAGAAAGTCTGCAGAGAGCTTCTCAGAGAGTCAGGCTTTGAGAACGTTGAAGTCACAGGTGGCTCTGCTGATGGAGGCATCGATGGCTATGGAACACTTGAGATCAACCCATTCGTGAGCTTTAGAGTCCTCTTTCAATGCAAGCGCTACGCCAAAGGCAACCTTGTATCTCGCTCTCAAGTGGGTGATTTCAGAAATACCATGCTTGGTCGCGCTGAAAAAGGAATCATCCTCACTACATCAGGGTTTAGCAATGCGGCTATCCAGGAAGCGAGCAGGGAGGGCGCACCTCAAGTAGAACTTGTCGACGGTGACAAATTGGTTGAGATGTTCCAGAGGGTTGAGCTGGGTGTATTCAAGCGAACTGTTTATGATGTAGATCTTGCGTACTTTGAAAAGTTTAAGGACTGACTTCTAACATCCCCATTCACCTGAGCCGCCGCCGTATGAGACCTGTGCATCCCACTTTCACCTTGCGGCCAGGTGATGGCAAGCGTTCAGGCTAAAACATGCCGCGAGGAGGATATCGCCTTGAAAAGGGATGAAGCTGCCGACAGGCCCCCTTTGATTGCCCCACAGATCGGCGCAAAGACGTCGCAGCGTGTGCATCCAACTCGGCTTTCGGATTACCAGATAGTCCTTGGCTTCTTTTGCATCGCGACACTCTTGACTCTGGCGATTCTTCGTTTGGGACAGCAAGCCCCATTCTATGTTCAAGATATTCGCTGGGAGCCGCTTCGACGATTCTTTAGAGTTTCTTTCACTGTTGAAAATCCAAAAGGTCACAGCATTCGTTCTCAAGCTGTGATTCAGATCTTTGGTAGCTCTAATGCATCAAACGTGTATATCAACAATGTCCCTGCCGGCTCAGTGAAAGTACCTATACGCCTAGCGGGGAATGAGTCGCGGATGGTGACGTCAGACTTTGTTTATTCGGAGAAAACCTCTAATTGTCAATTTGTTGAAGTTAAAGCACTTGATCTCACTAATGGAGGCTAAGCGTATTTGGCATCATTCTACAGTGTAAACACAACAGCCTCCATCATGGCACTGTGTAAAGCTACTTTACGCCTGACCTTTGGTATTCCTGCCAGCTCGAATATCGTGCGCCATGCTTTTCTGCGATGGGTTCATTTAGTCCGCAGGCTGGAGCAGTATTCTTGAGGGGAGCAGCATTTACACTCGGTGCTCCTCCAATGCCATCCAAGATGAGAGCTACTGACCCACGCAGGCCCGCCTAGCATCCAGATGCATAAGACGGGCGCAGGTGTTGTCTTTCATGTCCAAGAGATCCTGCCCGCTTCTGATCTGAGCGTTTGGCCGTCTAATCTTTTAATAAGCATCTAGAGGGCTTTACCTATGACCGTACACGGTGGTAGTCGGCAGATCCTGATTCATGGCATGTTTCTCGTGCTGGTCGGATTGGTTTGGGGTCTCGTCGTCCCTGGAACTCCACACCCAAGACTCGCGCTAGCGGCTCACATTCAATTCGTGACCAACGGCATGCTGTTTATTGTTCTAGCGACTGCAATGCTGACGCTGCCTCACCGTGTCGGCATCAAGTCCGTCTGGGTGATGGTGGTGGCGGCTTGGTTGACGTGGGCCATGGCGATTTCCGAAGTAGCCAATTCATGGTGGGGAACAACGCAGATGTTGCCTATTGCTGCGAGCCAGGCTGGCGCTAAAGGAGGCGATTCATGGCAGGAGATGATTGTCGCACTCGCGCACATAGGTGCTGGAGTGGGGCTGATCGCCGGGTTGGTGTTACTCCTCGTAGGCTTTCTAAGGTATGCACCAGCACTTGAACCGGGTGATGGGTAAGTGCGTCAACCGAGCGACGTAGCCGAACCTGCCCCTGGAGGGGACAGGCCACCAACAACTCACTGCTGAACCATCCTATGCTCCCTATCTGCCACGCAGGGGAAGCGTTAGGCCAAGAATATCTTTTAAAGAATTGCTGAAATCCGCGCCTCATGAACGTCGTGATCCGATCCGTTCCTGGCGCGGCATTTTCTAGACGTGCAACATGGCGAAGCCGACATCTGCCCATCGTCGTACCTTCAATGTTTTTTTGGCCGCCACCCTTGTCTCGGGATGCTTGTTGACGGCGATTCTTCTTGTCTCATTCGGGTATTCTCCAAGCGCTCAGGGCCTCAGTCCTGTCCCGGGACAGCCACGAGGCGGCCAGCTCACGACGGCTGAACATGACACCGCGCCCTGGGATGGTCCTGCCTTTGGCATTTGGATTTCGGCGGAGCAATTCGGAGGCAAGCCGGATTCCTGGATCTATATCCGGATCTGGGATGCGCCTGAGAAATCTCAAAGGAAGGTTGTCTTTCCGGATAAGTCGATGAGATTGGGGGCGGTAATGTATTTCCTAGATCTGAAATCGCCACGTTTGCTCGACTGGAAAAGTCAGCCCCGCCAAGAATTGAAAGGTTGGGTCCGCTTGGTTAGGGCGAATAGCAGGCAGCCTGTTCTCGGTGAATTCGATTTCGTCTCAGAGGAAGCCATTTTGCTCAAGGGCCGATTTAAAGCTCAATGGATCAACAAGGGTTGGCTTGAGTCGGCCGAGCAACGCGATGCATCGGACTCCCGATAAAATCGGTCTTAATGGAAAGTCCAAGGTCTTGAGCCTCTAAGCGAGACCGTTGAATGCCATCAACAATGTTGACGGATTTTTGGTATGTAGGAGATACTAATGCCAGCTGCCATCGAGAACCTGTGGCCGAGACCACCGACAACCTGGCGGTTCTGATTGACGCCGACAACGCCCAAGCGGCGGTGATCAGCGAGCTGCTGGCGGAGGTGGCCCAGTACGGCACAGCCACTGTGAAGCGCGCCTATGGCGATTGGACCACCCCCAGGCTGGGCGGCTGGAAAGAGGTCCTCCATGTCCATGCCATTCAGCCCGTGCAGCAGTTCAGTTACACCAGCGGCAAGAACGCAACTGATTCAGCCCTGATCATCGATGCGATGGATCTGCTGCATGGCGGCCGGGTGGATGGCTTCTGCCTGGTGTCGTCAGACAGTGACTTCACCCGCCTGGCGACTCGCATTCGCGAGAGCGGGCTGGCGGCCTACGGCTTTGGAGAACAGAAGACCCCCAAGCCCTTCGTCGCCGCCTGCGACAAGTTTATCTACACAGAGATCCTTCGCAAGGCCTCCTCAGGAATCGCCAAGGTGGAGCCCCCCAACCAGGCCCCCCTGCGACCCTTCCTGCTGGGGGCCATCGCCGCGGTCACCCAGGAGGACGGCTGGGCCCCCTTGAGCACAGTGGGCAGTTTGCTGCTGAAGAATGACCCCTCCTTTGACGCCCGCAACTTCGGTTTCCGCAAGTTGAGCGAACTGGTGAAGGCTCAGCCCTACCTGTTGGTCAAGGAGGTGCCGATCGTGGCGGGCACCCAGCAGGTGCACCTGTTCGTGCAGTTGAAAAAGGGGTGAGGCGTCGCGAATCAGACGGCTTCGAGTTCAAACCAGATTCGCCGCCAACTCTGCCAACTCCCAACGCCCACCCCTGAGCAGCGTCTCATGCCCCGTCAGCTTCTGCCCGTTGAACCGCTCCACTCCCCAGGTGAGCCCGTTGCGGCAGGTATTCACGCAGGGATCGTCGATCTGAGAGGGATCACCGGTGAGCACAACTGTTGTTCCTTCCCTCACCCGGGTCACCATCGATTCACATGTGTGCACATGGTCTGCCCAACGGCCAGCTGCCGACACGGCATGGTTACCGGATCATGTTGGGCTTGATATGAAGAGGGTCGCGACAGCGTTATTGCTTCTTTCGCCCATTGTGATGCTCTTTGCCCTGGATTTGTATGAAAATGGATTTGCCATGGGAGGAGCATGTGACTTCGGCTTTGGCAAGCGCCTATGGTCTGTTCAGGAATCAGCAATTCGCGGATACTTTTTAGAGAAATTGCCAAGCTCAATCAAGGTGGATAGTGTGGTTTGCACCGGCTTCACTGATTCCACTGTGGTCGCGACTTTTCATGTATCCCATGGCGATGCTAAACGGCTTGTCTCGAAGCTAGAGGCAACATTTCTCTCACGACAAAACCATCCGATTGTTGGTGATTCACAAAAGCGACGCAAGATGATTGGCCCCCCTTCCCGTAGCACATACATTTACTATCTTCCGGGTCTCCAGCTGTTTGATGTGCGCACAGTAAGCATTTCTATCCCTAACAATGTTAACGAGGCATCTACGGTGGTTTTCGATGGTGGCAATAACTGACTCGAAAGCACCTAACCATAAAACCCAGCGTTCGATCAAGCCTCGTCGCTGTTTTGAACAGCACCCAGCGCAGTGCGGCCTAAGACCTCGCTCAAGCGGAGAGCCAATAAGCGGCCGCTGAGCGCGACTATTATCAGCCATCTCATTCATTACTGACATGAGTTCCGAACAGAATTTGCTATAATTTAGAAAGGACGCCAGCAGTCTTGGCGTAGCCGAATCTACTTGGCGCGAAGCAATTGCCCATGCCACTTCCGATCCCGTTGTTGGAATTCGCCATGCTGCAATCGTAGGCGACCATTCCTATCGCATCCATATCGCAGCAATTCCGCAACAGGTTGGTTGCCATTTCCATCGGGAAGGGGCGGAGGATTACGTCATTGTTGAAGGCGAAGGCGTGCTCCATTTTGGCAGAGTGACAGGCGATTCAAGTAATCCATTGGTAGCACCTGAGGATTGGAGGCAAATTTCTGTCAAAGCCGGAGATGCCTTCGTTATACCGCCCGGTTATGCTCATCAGCTTCGCAAATCCGGAAGCTGTGATTTAACTCTCTTGTTCGCGTGTCCGGATACTCATCTCGACGACTCCAGGGATCGCACAATGTTGGCCGATGCGCCGCGGTTGTGATTATCGGATATCAAAGCGATGGACTGGACAAGAGGCCTTGTCATGTTGCGCAGTGATCAACAGCGAGCATGGTCCTGTGCCAGTCATCGCTGTCGTACATCATGCTTTACACCAGCTTTTAAGATTCATCGTATTGCCGGATCTTTCGGCATATAGTTATCTTCAGTCTGCGGAAATTGAGTTGACCATTTAATCTTATGACGAATCAGTATATTGAGCTCAGATCAAGGAGTAACTCTCATATGCGATTAAATCGAACTCGGCTTTGTCACTCCGCCTCCCTCGCCGTCGTTGTCCTTGCTGCAGGCAGTTGCGCTGTCAGTCATCCAACGATCGATCGTGCCAAGTTTGGTGCGGCATGGAAAGCCGTTGACTGCAAAACCTTTAACGTGCCGGCTTCTGTAGCTGCCCGCTCCGATTGCGGTTACGTCACCGTCCCCGAGCAGCACTGCCAACCCCAGGGCCGCACCATCCAACTGGCTGTGGTGCGTACCCGGAGTACCAGCCAAGCCCCTGCGGCCGATCCACTGTTTGTCGAGCAGGGTGGCCCTGGGGACTCCACCATTGGCGACATCGCCGATGGTGCCTTTCCATCGTATCCGGAACTCCCAGCCTTGTCAAAGAACCGCGATTTGATCTTCGTGGAGGAGCGGGGGACACGGTTTTCCAAGCCTTTCCTGTCCTGCCCAGAGCTGAATGCGCACAACATTGCCGTGGTCAAAGGGCAGGCAACATACACCGATCCAAGCTGGATCAAGGTATGCAATGACCGCCTCAAGGCTCAAGGGGTGAACCCCAGCGCCTTCAATACGCGGGAGAATGCGGCTGATGTTTATGCTGTAGCGGAAACGTTGGGCTACCCGCACTTCAACTATTACGGTGTTTCCTATGGAACGCTGTTAGGGCAGTACGTCATTGCCCAGGCGCACAAGCACAAGGCGAAACTCCGCAGCGTGATCCTCGATGGCGTGGTCAGAGCGGATATTGATTTCAATCTGGCCTCGAGCCATACGATCAGCTACGCGTTGAGGAACTTGTTCAAGGCCTGCGCGCAGGATAAGAAATGCAACTCAACCTATCCCAAGCTGGAGCCCACGTTTCTGAAGGTCGTCGATCAACTCAACCGCAAACCTGTGCCCCTCACCCTCACCATTCCCTCCAGCAAAAAGACGTTCACCACCCAGCTCGATGGCATGGCCTTTGTTTCTGGCATCGAATCCTTCCTGGCCCGACCCTATTCCGGTGAATCGGCCCGTGGCAGTTCCCTGCCGAAGTACATCTACGCCGCGAGCCAGGGTGATTTTGGTTGGATAGCACCAGCACTCTCCGATCTGGAACCCAAGGGGGCCAGGGAGATGTATCACACGGTCCTCTGTGCTCGGGTGAAATCGATTCAAGTGACGCCCGATGAGGTGCTGCCGCCCCCCTATTCCCAGTTGCTTCCCTTGGGTATCCGCGAAGCCGAAGCTGTCACGAAGGCCTGTGACGTTCTCCAGGTGGAGTTGAAGCCTCACTTTGTCTACGAAAATCCGGAGATCCCCACCCTGGTGTTGAATGGTTCCTACGACCCGGTCACACCCCAGCCCTACGGGGAAGCCGTGGCCAGGAAGATGAAAACGGCCTATGTCTACACCTTCCCCGGTGTTGGGCATGGGGCGTTGTTTGCGCCGCGGGGTATGGCTGCGGAAGCGTGCGTGACCCACATCGCTTCTGACTTTTTGACGAACCCCAGGCAAACTCCCGATAGCCGCTGTCTGGCCCGGGTGAAGCCTGCGTTTGTCGTGGAGTAATCGTTCTGAGTTGGTAATCGCTGCTCAGGGCTAGTGGCGGAGCAGGCATTGCCCATGCCCATGGTTCTCAAAGCAAATTCGCCGCCAGCTCCGCCAACTCCGAACGCTCCCCTCTCAGCAGCGTCACATGGCCCGCCAGCGCCTGCCCCTTGAACCGCTCCACCAGCCAGGTGAGGCCATTGCTGTCGGCATCCACGTAGGGATTGTCAATCTGATAGGGATCACCGGTGAGCACGATCTTGGTGCCTTCCCCCACCCGGGTCACGATCGTTTTCACCTCGTGGGGGGTGAGGTTCTGGGCCTCATCCACCACCATGAACTGGCGCGGAATCGAGCGGCCACGGATGTAACTGATCGCCTCCACCTCCAGAAGCCCCATGCCCTTGAGATCGGCCCAGTTGCTGCGCTGGGCCCGGGCCCCCCGCCCGCGGCCGGCCCCCGTTTCGTCGCTGGCATTGGACCCGAGCAGGAAATCGAGGTTGTCGATGATCGGCTGCATCCAGGGGCCCAGCTTTTCCTGCAGATCGCCGGGCAGAAAGCCGATGTCCTTGCCCAGGGGGATCACCGGCCGGGTCACCAGCAGCCGGTCGTAGAGGTGGTCATCGGCCACCTGGTGCAGCCCCGCCGCCAAGGCCAGCAGGGTCTTGCCCGTGCCCGCCTTGCCCACCAGTGTGAGCAGCTGGATGGCCGGATCCAGCAGCAGATCGAGGGCGAAGGTCTGCTCGCGGTTCCGAGGCAGGATGCGCCCCAACTTGATCCGGTGCACCTTCTGCAGCGGCTGCAGGCGGCGGGTCGCCCCGTCGTAGCGGGCCAGCAGGGTGTGATTGCCCTGGAGTTCATCCACCAGCGTCACCCCTTCATTCGCCTGGAGCGTGACCCCCGCCAGTGCCCCCTCCGGCAGCTGCTCAATCCCCAGGCCCCCACCGCCCTTGAACTGCTCCATCAGTGCGGCACTCACCGGCAGTTCGCAGAACCCCGGGTAGAGGTCCGCCAGGTCCACCTTGTCGGTGCTGTAGTCCTGGGCGATCAGCCCCACCGCATCGGCCTTGATGCGCAGGTTGGTGTCCTTGGTGACCAGCACCACCGGTGACTTGCTGCCCATCACCTCCTGCAGCCGCTGCTCCAGCGCCACCGCCAGGATGTTGTTGTCGCCGTTGCCCGCCTTCAGCTCCGGAGGCAGCTGGCTGAGGGTTTCGCTCCGGCAGAACACCACCTTGAGGGTGCCGTGGTGAACGTCGTCGATCTCCACCCCGTCGGACAGGTTGCCCTTCTGCCGGAGGCCATCCAGCAGCCGGGACACCTGCCGGGCATTACGGCCTTTCTCGGAGGAGTCCCGCTTGAAGCGATCGATTTCCTCGACCACCTCGATCGGGATCACAACATCGTTGTCTTCGAAGCGGGTGAGGGCACGGGGGTCGTGCAGCAGGACGTTGGTGTCGAGAACGAAGGTCTTGCGCATGGCGCCCCCCTGGGCCTGGCCTGATTGAAAACCTACCCCCGCTCTGGGCCGTCAGCTGACTCGATCGAGGCCCGCCTCGGCCCCGACCTACGCTCCCGCAGACCTCACCAGCTCGGCGTGCCTGCCCTTCCCCTTCCGCTCAGCTTGCTCCTGTTGGGGGCCCTGCTGTTCGGGCTCACTCTGCTGGTCCTGGAGTTGCGCCACCGGCTGCGGCCCGCCTCGCCGCTCATCCTGCGCTCGGGTCCCTGGACCGTGCGTTCCTTCGATCAGGGCCTCAAGGCGATCGGCGACATCGAGATCGCCAACCCCCACGGGCGCATGGAGGTGATGGTGCCCGAGCTGCGCATGGTTCCCACCCTGCTGGGCACGGGCCGCCTCGACCAGCTCAAGGTCAGCACGCGCATCGAGGCGCTTCACCCCGATGAGGAGGCCAGAGCCGACGGCTACTGGGCCGCCTACATCGTCAAAGGCCACAAGCGCACCCGGGCGCGGCTGACCGTGCGCATCGAGGCCCCCCCTGGCCTCGAACTGAGATCGCTGCTCGATACCCTCTGGGTGGAATTGTTCTGGATGAATTACGGACCCTTCGGCCGCCTGGAGCGCCGCGACGGCCTGCTGGTGCCCCTGCGCAGGCCCGAGCCCGTGGCTCCCGAGGCAGCCGCCTGGCGCGAGGGAGACGGCTGCCTGGTGCTGCCCGTGCGCACTCACCTGCTCGGGGTGCTCGACGATCCCGCCGAGGTGCTCCAGCACTATGCGGGCGCCGCGCTGCAGCCGGGTGACATCCTCACCATCGGCGAGACCCCCCTGGCGGTGATCCAGGGCCGCTACCACCACCCTTCCACGGTGCAACCCTCGGCCCTGGCCCGGCTGCTCTGCCGCGTGTTCCACCCCACCAGCAGCCTGGCCACCGCCTGCGGCCTGCAGACCTTGATCGACCAGGTGGGTCCCGCCCGGGTTCTGGTGGCCTGGATCCTGGGCAGCCTGCTCAAGCTGGTGGGAAGCAAAGGGGGCTTCTACCGCCTCGCCGGCCCCCAGGCCCGGCTGATCGATGACATCACCGGCACCACCCCCCCCTATGACCAGACGATCGTGCTGGGCCCCGACCAGCCGGAGCGAGCCTGCCGCGAGCTGGCGGCGGAGCTGGGGGTGCCCGTGGCTGTGGTGGATGTGAACGACCTGGGGCGGGTCAAGGTGCTCGCCTCCAGCCCCGGCTGCGACGAGGCTCTGCTGCAGCGGGCCCTGCGCCCCAACCCCGCCGGCAATGCCAACGAGCGCACCCCGCTGGTGGTGGTGCGTCCGGCCTGATCTCGTCAGCGGATCTAGCTCGATACAGTTGGGTTTCAGCGCGAGCCACCCATCAGCGCCACTGCCGTGCGTCACGACCCCAGGGGATTGGTGATCGAACCGCTGCAGGGTTGGCATCTCCCCCTGCTGCAGGAGGCCGCCTACCTGGATCTGCAGCTGCTGTTGCAACGAGCGTTGTTGCTGCAGGGCCCGGACTGGCTGCTGAGCTTGGTGGCCCCCCGTCGGCCCCTGGCGCCCCAGGTGCTGGTGGCCTCGGGAGCCGATCAGCGTCTGGTCGGGTTGGTGGTGAGCCAGCGGCTCAACCGCAGCGGCACCTGCTGGGAGCTGCGTCACCTGCGCGTGGCTGTTGGCGAGACAGCCGATGGCGAGGCAGCCGGCGGCGAGGCGGCCGGCTGTGGCGATCGCCCGAGCAAGCTGGCGGTGGAAACGGCCCTGCTGCGGGAGGCGATCCAGCGCAGCCGTGGCGCGGCAAGCTGGATCGCCAGCGCCTCCAGCCTCGACGGTGACCGCCTGGCCCTGCTGCGCCAGCTGGGCTTCCAGCCCCAGCGCACCGAGATCCTGTGGCGCTGGTCTCCCGCCACTGTCTCCCCTGAACTGGCCGCGCTCCCGGCTGATTTGCAGGTGCGGCCCCTCCAGCGCCGCAATGCCCCCCTGCTCTGGCACCTGGAGCAGGCCGCCTGTCCGGCCCACCTGCGCCAGCTGCTGGATCGCCGCGTCGAAGACCTGCTCGACCACAGCGCCGCCCCCAGCCTGTTGCTGATCGATAACAGCCGCCGCCAGGCGGTCGCGGCCGTGCGCCGACTGCGCAGCGACCCGGGCCAGTCCCTGCCGGAACTGGACCTCACCATCCATCCCGGTTGGGAGCACCTGCTCGGGGCGCCGGTGGAGCGCCTGATGGGGGAGGCGGCCGCTGGCCTTGATGGGGTGCTGCTGCGCAGTGATGTGCTCGATCAACCCCGCAACGGCTGGCTGCGCCGTCTGGGGCTGCGGCCCGAGGGGGAGGAGGTGCTGATGGCGCGCAGCGTCTGGCGGCGCCAGGAGCCCCAGCCCTCCCGCCATGCGGCTCGCCGGCTGGAGGCGATGTTGGAGAGCTGGCAGCCCCGTCGGCGGCCCCTGCCCACCCCCGTGCTCCAGCCCCGTTGAAGCCCCGGCCCCAATCCGTGCTGGCTCTTGATGTGGGCCGCCGCCGTCTGGGCCTGGCTGGCTGCGATCCCCTCGGCCTCACCGTCACACCGCTGCCACCCCTGCTGCGCGGCAGTTACGCCCTCGACCTGGCCAAGCTCAAGGTGGTGGTGGCCCAGCGGCGGGTAAGGGCGCTGGTGGTGGGCCTGCCCCTGGATGCGAACCAGCAACCCACCGAGCAGGCACGCCACTGCCGTCGCTACGGCGAACGCCTCGCCCACGACCTGGATCTGCCCCTGGCCTGGGTCAACGAGTACGCCAGCAGCTGGGCGGCCTCGGATCGCCATCACCTGCACGGTGATCGCAGCGGCGCCCTCGACAGCGCCGCCGCCGCCCTGCTGCTGGAGCAGTGGTTGGCGGAGGGGCCTGAGCCGCTTCCGGTCGGGGCGGCGGCCATTGATTCTGGCCACAGGGACCACGCTGATTCATTCTGAGGGGGTCTGAACTCCCACCATGAGCGCCGAAGGCCCCTCCATCTCAGGATCCGGTGACGTGCCCACGGTGCTGGTGCGTGACAGCGGCAGGGAGCTGCTGTGTTTTCTCGAGCAGCTGATTCCCCTCGACGGCCACGACTACGCCCTGCTCACCCCGGTGGACACCCCGGTCTGCCTGGTGCGTCTGGAGGACGATGCTGAACCGGAGGTGATCGAATCGGTGGACGCGGCCGAGCCCATCCTCTCGGTGGCCGATGTGGTGCTCCAGGAGCACGACCTCACCCTGGTGCGCTCCGCCGTCACGCTCACGGTCAGCGGGGAGCTTGAGGAGCCCGATCCCGATGACTTCGACGACGAGGAGGACGACCTCGACGATGACACCGACGCCTACGAGCTGCTGATCCAGTTCCGCGCCGACGACCAGGAGTACGGCTTGTTCATTCCCCTCGATCCCTTTTTCGTGCTGGCCCGGATCACCGACGGTGAGGCAGTGCTGGTGGAGGGCGAGGAATTCGAGCGGGTTCAGCCCCGCATCGAGGCCGAGCTCGAGGAGAGGGAGAGCGACGATTGAATCTGCCCCAGCTGCTGCAACCCAACTGGCTCGCCAGCGGCACCCTGGCGGAGCTGTCGCTGGAGCGGCTGCTGGCGGTACCGCTGCGTGCGCTGGTGCTCGATGTCGACCGCACCCTGCTGCCCTCGCGTCGCAAGGAGTTGCCGGCGCCGATCGAGGCCTGGCTCCAGCGGGCCCAGCAGCATCTGGAGCTGCGGCTGTTCAGCAACAACCCCTCCAAAGCGCGCATCGGCGCCGTGGCCGAGCGGATCGGGGTGCCTTTCACCACCTCCGCCGGAAAGCCCCGCCGCGGTGCCCTGCGCCGGGTGCTGGCCGAACTGGACCTGCCCCATGAGCAGGTGGCCCTGGTGGGTGATCGGCTGTTCACCGATGTGCTGGCCGGTAATCGGCTTGGTCTCTACACGGTTCTGGTCAAGCCGGTTAACAGGGCCGGCCAGCCTTGTGAGCGCGACCGGCTTCAGAACTTCGAGCTTCGCCTGGCCCGCTGGGTGGGCAGCGACCTGGGCTGATGGCCGTGCGCCGTGTCATCAAGGTGGGAACCAGCCTGCTGCGTGGTGATCAGCGCCGCGGCACCGAGCAGGTGATCGCCGATCTGGCCGCCAGCCTCAGCCATCAACGGGCCCAGGGCCACAGCCTTGCCCTGGTCACCAGCGGTGCGGTTGGGCTGGGCTGCCGCGCCCTTGAGCTGCCGGGGCGCCCGAAGGAGGTCGAGGCCCTCCAGGCCGCTGCCGCGGTGGGTCAGGGACGCCTGATGGGCCTCTACGACGCCGCCTTTTCAGCCCACGGTCAAACGGTGGCCCAGGTGCTGCTGACCCGCGGCGATCTCGCCTCCCGCCGCCGCTACCAGAGCGCCTGCCGCACCCTGGAGCAGCTCCTGGCCTGGGGCGTGGTGCCGATCATCAACGAGAACGACACCCTCGCCACCCACGAACTGCGCTTCGGTGACAACGACACCCTCTCGGCCCTGGTGGCGGTGGCGGTGGGGGCCGACGAGCTGATCCTGCTCACCGACGTGGACCGTCTCTATTCGGGGGATCCCCGGCGCGACGCCAACGCCGAGCCGATCGAGGAGGTGGGCAGCCTGGCGGAACTGGAGCGGCTCAGCGGCGTGGCCACGGGCGGCGGCCAGTGGGGCACCGGCGGCATGACCACCAAGCTGGCGGCGGCCCGCATCGCCACCTCCAGCGGCATCCGCGTGCGGCTGGCCGATGGCCGCGATCCGGCCGTGCTCGAGGCTCTGCTGGCCGGCGAGAGCCTGGGCACCGTGTTCCAGCCCAGCCCCCAGCCCCTGCCCGATCGCAAGGGCTGGCTGGCCCATGCCCTGGTGCCCAAGGGCAAGCTCTGGATCGACCCTGGCGCCGAGCGCGCCCTGCTGGAGCGCGGCGCCTCGTTGTTGGCGGTGGGCATCCGCCAGGTGGATGGCCGCTTCCAGCGCCGTGATGCCGTGCGCCTGATGGCCCTCGATGGCCGTGAGCTCGGCCGTGGCCTGAGTGCCCTGAGCAGTGAGGAGCTCATCCAGGTGATCGGGCAGAGCAGTGAGGCGCTGCAGCGCACCCTTGGCGCCGATGTGGGCGATGCGGTGGTGCACCGCGACCACCTGGTGCTGACCGCCCCTGCGGCCCTGGCCTGAGCCCTGCCCAGGCGCCTGACCATGGGCCCGCCCTACGATCCGGCCGCGGCTGGCGATCGGCGGGAATGCGCTTCAGTGAACTGCTGGCCCGGCTCAGCGAAGGCAACGCCGTCGGTGAGCCCTACCTCGGCGCTGATCCCGAGCTTTCCGGTGCCGCAGCCCTCGATCAGGCGGGCCCGACGCAGCTGAGCTTTCTGGAGGCGGGCAATGCTCTGGCGGCCCAGCTGGCGGCCAGCGGCGCCGGCGCCCTGCTGCTCCCCAATGAACCCGCCCTGCACGGCCAGGCCACGTCCGCCGGCCTGGCCTGGGTGGCGTTGAAGAACCCGCGTCTGGGTTTCGCCGAGGCGCTTGAAGCCCTCTATCCAGCCAAGCCCAGGCCCGCCGGCATCCACCCCAGCGCCGTGATCGACCCCAGCGCTCGCCTGGGCGCCGGTGTGTCCATCGCCGCCCAGGTGGTGGTTGGAGAGGGCGCCGTGGTGGGCGAGGGCTGCACCCTCCACCCCGGCGTGGTGCTCTACGACGATGTGGTGCTGGCCGGGGGCTGTGAGATCCATGCCAACGCCGTGCTTCACCCCGGCTCGCGCCTGGGGCGCCACTGTGTGGTGCATTCCAACGCCGTGATCGGCTCGGAGGGCTTTGGCTTCGTTCCCACCGCCAGCGGTTGGCGCAAGATGCCCCAGATCGGCCTGGTGGTGCTCGAGGAGGGGGTCGAGGTGGGTTGCGGCAGCACGATCGATCGCCCCTCGGTGGGGGAGACCCGCATCGGCGCCGGCACCAAGATCGACAACCTGGTTCACATCGGCCACGGGGTGGTGACGGGCCAGGGCTGCGCCCTGGCGGCCCAGGTGGGCATCGCCGGCGGCGCCCGCCTCGGCAATGGCGTGATCCTGGCGGGACAGGTTGGCTTGGCCAACAAGGCCGTGATGGGCGACCGCTCGATTGCCTCCTCCAAATCCGGCATCCACGGTGAGGTGGCCGCCGGTGAAGTGGTGAGCGGCTACCCGGCCATCCCCAACCGCCTGTGGCTGCGCTGCTCGGCCGCCTTCAACAAGCTCCCGGAGATGGCGAAGACCCTGCGCCAGCTGCAGAAGTAGCCTCTCGCCCAGCGCTACCTCCATGATGACCAGCCACCGGATCACTCTGCTACCCGGCGACGGCATCGGGCCGGAAATCACGGCGGTGGCCCGGCAGCTGCTGGATGCGGTCAGCGCCCGCCACGGCTTCACGCTCGCTTACGACGAGCAGCCCGTGGGTGGGGCCGCCATCGACGCCACCGGTGTGCCCCTGCCCGAGAGCACCCTGGAGGCCTGCCGCGCCAGCGACGCCGTCTTGCTGGCGGCCATTGGCGGCTACCAGTACGACGCCCTGCCCCGGGAACAGCGCCCAGAAACCGGCCTTCTGGCCCTGCGTTCGGGTCTGGGCCTGTTCGCCAACCTGCGGCCGGTGAAGATCCTGCCGGCCCTGATCGACGCCAGCAGCCTGCGCCCTGAGGTGATCAGCGGCGTCGATCTGCTCGTGGTGAGGGAGCTCACCGGCGGTATCTACTTCGGCACCCCCAAGGGCCGCGTCGAGGCCGATGGCCATGTGCGTGCCTTCAACACCATGGCCTACTCAGATTTCGAGATCGACCGCATCGCCAGGGTTGGTTTCGAGCTGGCCGCCCAGCGCGGCGGCAGGCTCTGCTCGGTGGACAAGGCCAACGTGCTCGATGTGAGCCAGCTCTGGCGCGACCGGGTGGAGGCCATCCACGCCGATTACCCCGGCGTGGAGCTGAGCCACATGTACGTCGACAACGCCGCCATGCAGCTGGTGCGCAACCCCAGGCAGTTCGACGTGCTGCTGACCAGCAACCTGTTCGGTGACATCCTCAGCGACGAGGCGGCGATGCTCACCGGTTCGATCGGCATGCTGCCTTCGGCCTCCCTGGGCTCTGAAGGTCCAGGCCTGTTCGAGCCGGTGCACGGTTCCGCCCCCGACATCGCCGGCACCGACAAGGCCAATCCGCTGGCGATGGTGCTCTCGTCCGCCATGTTGCTGCGCATCGGTCTGCACCAGGAGGCCGCCGCCGCCGATCTGGAGCGCGCCGTTGACCGGGTGCTGGAGGCTGGTTACCGCACCGGTGATCTGGCCGCCGAGGGCACCACGGTGCTCGGTTGCCAGGCGATGGGCGAGCAGTTGTTGGCAGTGCTCTGAGTCCATGTCGGTGCGGCCGTCAAGGCCAGGACCGGCGATCTGCGAAACTCAATTTTCTCTTCTACCCCCTGCGCTGATGTCGAAGCGTCATCCGGTTGTCTCCGTCACCGGTTCTTCCGGCGCCGGCACCAGCACCGTCAAAAAGGCCTTCGAGCACATCTTCAAGCGTGAGGGCATCACCCCGGCGGTGGTGGAAGGAGACAGCTACCACCGCTTCGAGCGTGGTCCGATGAAGATCGCCATGGCCGAGGCCCTGGCCAAGGGCGAGAACTTCTCCCACTTCGGCCCTGAGGCGAACCTGTTCGAGAAGCTCCAGGAGCTGTTCAAGACCTACGGCGAAACCGGTAGCGGCCAGAAGCGTTACTACCTGCATTCCCTCGACGAGGCGGCCGACCACAATGCCCGCCTCGGCACCAAGCTCGAGCCCGGCCAGTTCACCCCCTGGGAGCCGATTCCCGCTGATACCGATCTTCTCTTCTACGAGGGTCTGCACGGCGGGGTGGTCGGAGAGGGTTATGACCTGGCCTCCCTGGCTGATCTGCTCGTGGGTGTGGTGCCGATCGTGAACCTGGAGTGGATCCAGAAGATTTCCCGTGACAACGCCGAGCGTGGTTATTCCGCTGAGGCCACGGTCGATACGATCCTTCGCCGGATGCCGGATTACATCAACCACATCTGCCCGCAGTTCAGCCTCACCGACATCAACTTCCAGCGGATCCCCACGGTTGATACTTCGAACCCGTTCACGATCCGGAACATTCCCACCGCGGATGAATCCTTCGTGATCGTGCATTTCCGCAAGGGTGCCCGCGAGAAGTGGGGCATCGACTTCACCTATCTGCTCAAGATGATCACAGGCTCCTTCATGTCCAGCCCCACTTCGATTGTGGTGGGCGGCGGCAAGATGGGTTTCGCCATGGAGCTGATCCTCACGCCGATCATTCACAACCTGATCCAGGATCGTTAGATCGATCGATGGCGGACTAACCTGCGCTCAGCTGGTGGGCCCGGTGAAACCGATTCCGATCACCACTCCGTCGTTCGAGATTCGTGGGGCCTCCGGTCAGCCGCAGCCCTCGCTGCGCTTTGATCGCATCGACAGCGGACGGGTGATCGCCCAGGCCCGACGCATCTACCTGCTCCATTTCGAGCGTGGTCTTTGCGGCGGCGAACCCCTCGGAATCGTGCTCAATCCTCAGTCGGCCCAGGGTCGGGTGGTGTTTGATCTGCCGGTGCTTCTGCCCGAGGAGCAGTTCCTGCCGCTGGAGTTGATCCGCGGCCGCTCCGCCCGTCCCCGTCACCCCCGTTCCCCCTTGCGCAGCTGAATGGAGCTGACTTCCGTCGCCCCCCTCGACGCCGCCTTGATCGCTCCAGCGGCTGCAGTGCTCGGGGCCTGCGTCGGCAGCTTCCTGAATGTGGTGGCCTGGCGGGTTCCGCGGGAGGAATCGATCATTTCTCCCCCCAGCCACTGCCCCCACTGCGGCACCCGCCTGCGCTGGCACGACAACCTGCCCCTGCTCGGGTGGTTGCTTCTGCGGGGGCGCTGCCGCCATTGCCAGGGCCCGATCGCCATCCGGTACCCCCTGGTGGAGCTGCTCACCGCCGGGCTCTGGGTGGCGGTGGTGCTGGCGGTTCCCTCAGCCATGGGGGCTCCAACCCCCTGGCTGCTGCTGGCGGCCGGCTGGATGTTCGTCAGTTGGCTGGTGCCGCTGGTGCTGATCGACCTCGACCAGCTCTGGCTGCCGGAACCGCTCTGCCGCTGGGGAGTGCTCCTGGGCTGGACCGTGACCGCGGCCCTGGGCTTCAGCCAGGGGGAGGCCATCGGCCGGCGGCTGTTGCTGGATCATCTGCTCGCCGCCGCCGTTGGTCTGCTCGCCCTCGAAGGGCTCAGTTGGCTGGCCGAGAAGGCCATGGGTCAGCCCGCCCTGGGCCTTGGTGATGCCAAGCTCACCGCCCTGCTGGGGGCCTGGCTGGGGCTCACCGGCATGGCCCTGGCGGTGGCCCTGGCGGTGCTCTCCGGTGCGCTGCTGGGCAGCCTGGGGCGCCTCACTGGCCGCCTCAAGCGCAACGAGCCCTTCCCCTTCGGCCCCTTCCTGGCGGCCGGCGGCGTGGCCCTGTGGCTGGGGGGCAATGGCTGGTGGCTGCGGCAGTTCGGCGAGCGCCTGGGCTTTGCGGGCCTTTAATGGCTGATTCCCCCAGGGTCCGCTCCGCCGTGTCGCTGTTCGACTGGTTCGCCGATCGTCGCAAGACCACTCCGGTGGTGCGTGCCGCCCAGGAACCCGAAGAGGGGGACGGCCTCTGGAGCAAGTGCCCCGAATGCGGCCTGGTGGTTTACCGCAAGGACCTGATCGCCCATGCCAGCGTCTGCAGCGGCTGCGGCCACCACCACCGCATCGACAGCGACGAGCGCATTCGTTTGATCGCCGACCCAGGCAGCTTCGAGGTGCTCGATGGCGAGCTCACGCCCACCGATCCCCTGGCCTTCAAAGACCGCCGCAGCTACGCCGATCGCCTGCGGGACAGCCAGCTCAGCACAGGTCTGAAGGATGCGGTGGTCACGGGGCTGTGCCGTATCGAAGGTCTGCCTCTGGCCCTGGGGGTGATGGATTTCCGCTTCATGGGTGGCTCGATGGGATCGGTGGTGGGAGAGCGCCTCACCCGGTTGATCGAAGAGGCCACCGCCCGGCGGATTCCGGTGCTGATCGTCTGCGCTTCCGGCGGCGCCCGCATGCAGGAGGGGATGCTGAGCCTGATGCAGATGGCCAAGATCTCCGGCGCCCTGCAGCACCACCGCCAGGCGGAACTGCTCTACATCCCCCTGCTCACGCACCCCACCACGGGCGGGGTGACCGCCAGCTTCGCCATGCTCGGCGACCTGATCCTGGCCGAGCCCAAGGCCCTGATCGGCTTCGCCGGCCGCCGCGTGATCGAGCAGACCCTCCGGGAGCGGCTGCCCGAGGGCTTCCAGACCGCTGAATACCTGCAGGACCATGGCTTCGTCGATCACATCGTGCCGCGCACCCGCCTGCGCTCCACCCTGGCGGGGCTGTTGCGGCTGCATGGCTGCAGCGCCGTCGCCGCGTAGGCCTGAACCTGGATTGATCGCGATGGGCCGTTTCAGACCGATCAAACGTCTGGTTGCCATGCTGCTGGCGCTGGTCGTCTGGCTGGGACTGCCCACCGGGGTCGGGGCGGCCCCGCTCGAGTGGCGCTCGGTGGGCGCCACGGCCGAAGGGGAACAGTGGTGGGATGCGGGCAGCCTGCGGGTGGGCCGCGAGGGCCAGCTCACGGTGCTGAGCCGCTTTCGCCCAGCACCGGACGATTCCGATTCGGAGGCCCGGCCCCAACCGGGCACCCTGTACATGATGGATCTCGATTGCGTCCAGGGGCTCTACCGAGACACCTCCATCGGCGGTTGGCCCCAGTTCGGCGCCCATTGGCAACCGGCCGGAGGCGATCCGTTGATTGCCGCGGTGCTGCAGGGGGCGTGTGACGCGGGAGCCCCGCTGCTGGCCGCCCGATGAGTTCCTTCCCCGCCAATCCTGGAGCTCCGTTGGGGGCTTCGCCTGTGGCCCCGTTGAAGGTGGCGATCGCCGGCTTGGGTTTCGGCGAGAAGGTACACCTGCCGGCCCTGCGGGATCAGCCGCTCACCGAGCCGGTGGCCCTCTGGCATCCACGCGCCGAGCGGCTGGAGGCCGCCTGCCGCGCCGCCGAGTTGCCCGGTTTCAGCGATTTCGACGCCCTGCTTGAGGATCCGGCGATCGAGGCCCTGGTGATCGCCACGCCCCCGGCCGTGCGCTTCGAACTGGCCCGCCGGGCCCTGGAGGCTGGCAAGCACCTGTTGCTGGAAAAACCCGTGGGCCTCGATGCCGGTCAGGTGGAGGAGATGCGGCGGCTGGCCCTGCGTCAGCGGTGCTGCGTGGCGGTGGATTTCGAGTACCGGGCGGTGCCGGTGTTCCAGCAGCTCAAGGCCCTGCTGGAGGAAGGCACCCTGGGGGAGCCTTGGCTGGTGAAGCTCGACTGGCTCATGGGCAGCCGCAGCGACGCCAGCCGCCCCTGGAACTGGTATGCCCAGGCGGACGAGGGCGGCGGCGTGATCGGCTCCCTGGGCAGCCACGCCTTCGACACCCTGCACTGGTTGATCGGCCCCACCCTGGAGCTGTCGGCCACCACCCGGGTGGCGATCCCCGAGCGGCCGTTGCCCGATGGCTCTGGCCTGATGGCCGCTGTCGATGCCGAGGACATTGCCCTGGCTCAGCTCAGCCTCGAGGCAGGAGCGAATGGAATCGTGCCGGCCCAGGTGAACCTGGCGGCGGTGACACGGCGGGGGCGGGGCTACTGGATCGAGCTCTACGGCAGTGAGGCCACCCTGGTGCTGGGATCTGACAACCAGGCCGATTATGTGCACGGCTTTCAGCTCTGGATCTCCCGCGGCGGTGAGCCCCTCTTGAGCGTGACCCCCGATCCGGCCCTGGCCTTCGCGCGCACCTGGGTGGATGGGCGGATCGCCCCGGTGCGGCGGCTGCTGGGCTGGTGGGCCGAGGCCGTCCGCGATGATCGGCCCATGGTGCCGGGTCTGGCGGAGGCGGCCCTGAGCCAGCGCTGCTGCGATGCCGCCCAGCGTTCCGCCGCCAGCGGCCTGCGGGAACGGCTGGTCTGAGTGACGCCCTCCATTCAGGGGGCTGATCCAGCGACCTCTCCAGGCCACCCCATGGCGACACTTTTCGCTGTCAGGGACTCCCTTGCAAGGGTTTGAAGGGGCATCGCCTAGACTCTCTGGCAGCCCCAACTAGGTCGGCGTTCAGCGCCGTTCAGGCCATCCAGGCGACCAAGCCTCCGGGTGAACGTCGTTCACCACGGCTGGCCTCATCCCTGCTCATCCCTCTTCACCCTCTCGAGGATTCTTCCCATGGCGCTCGTTCCGCTTCGGCTGCTGCTTGACCATGCCGCAGAGAACGGCTATGGCATCCCTGCCTTCAACGTCAACAACCTGGAACAGGTGCAGTCGATCATGGAGGCTGCCAGTGAAACCGACAGCCCCGTGATCCTGCAGGCTTCCCGTGGGGCCCGCCAGTACGCCGGTGAGAACTTCCTGCGCCATCTGATCCTGGCGGCGGTTGAAACCTATCCCGACATCCCGGTGGTGATGCACCAGGACCACGGCAACAGCGCCGCCACCTGCTTCGGTGCCGCCGCCAACGGCTTCACCTCGGTGATGATGGACGGTTCCCTGGAGGCGGACGCCAAGACCCCCGCCAGCTACGAGTACAACGTGGCCGTCACCAAGGAAGTGGTGGACGTGGCCCATGCCATCGGCGTGAGCGTCGAGGGCGAACTGGGTTGCCTGGGTTCCCTGGAGACCGGCAAGGGAGAAGCCGAGGACGGCCACGGCTTTGAGGGGGCCCTCTCCCACGATCAGCTGCTCACCGATCCGGCCGAGGCGGCCGACTTCGTGGCGAAAACCAAGGTGGATGCCCTGGCGATCGCCATCGGCACCAGCCACGGGGCCTACAAATTCACCCGCAAGCCCACCGGCGAGGTGCTGGCCATCTCCCGGATCGCCGAGATCCACAAGGCCATCCCGAACACCCACCTGGTGATGCACGGTTCTTCCTCCGTGCCCCAGGAATGGCTCGACATGATCAACAAGTACGGCGGCGCGATTCCCGAAACCTACGGGGTGCCTGTCGAGGAAATCCAGGAAGGCATCCGCAACGGTGTGCGCAAGATCAACATCGACACCGACAACCGCCTGGCCTTCACCGCGGCCGTGCGAGAAGCCGCCTTCAAGGATCCCTCCAACTTCGACCCCCGCCACTTCAACAAACCCGCCCGGGCCTACATGAAGCAGGTCTGCCTCGATCGCTATCAGCAGTTCTGGTGTGCCGGCAACGCCAGCAAGATCAAACAACGGGACATCAACTTCTACGCCGGCCTCTATGCCAAGGGTGCCCTTGATCCGAAGACCGCGGTGGCCGTCTGAGTCGAACACCAGCCCCAAGCCCAAGGGGCGCAGCCCCAAGCCCAAGGGGCGTTTGAGGGGCCTTCGGGCCCCTTTTTCATGGCGCAGGGGGCTTTCTCAGTGCGCTGGTTTGGCTGGCGTGGCCGCCTTCTCCAGGGCGGCGAATCCCTGGGTCTCCTGGGCCTTGAGCCCCACCAACCGGGCCAGGGCGTCGTCGAGGCTGCGCTCCATCACAAACCGGCGACCATCGGTGACCACCACGCGCACCAGGGTGGGCAGATCGTTGTTCTTCGACTGCAGATAGATCGGCTCGACGTAGAGCAGACCCCGGCCTACCGGCAGCACGAGCATGTTGCCGTGGAAGAGCCGAGAACCCTGGCGGTTCCAGAGGCCGAACTGATAGCTGATCACCGGGTCCTGCTCGATCAGGGCGGACACCTGCTGGGGCCCCAGCAGCAGCCGCTGCTGGGGGAAGCGCACCAGGACCTGGTCGCCGTAACGGGGAGGATCGTTGCGGACCGCCAGCCAACCCACCAGATTCGCCCGCTTCAGCGGCGAGAAGGGCAGCAGCAGCACGAACTCCGGCTTGCTCTCCCCCGGGAGCTGGAGGGTGGCCTGGTAGGGACGCACCGCCTTGTTGCTGGAGCCGTAGATCTCCAGCGGCACTGACCAGACATCGTCACCGTTGTAGAAGGTGCGCACGTCGGTGACGTGATAGCGCAGCAGACGCTCGGCCTGGATCGCGAACTGGCTCTGGGGCACCTGGATGTGACGCAACAGCGCTTTGGGCATTTGCTCCAGCGGCCGGAACAGTTCGGGGAAGGCCCGCCGCCAGGTGCGCAGGATCGGATCGGAGGCATCGCTCACGTAGAGCCAGACCTTCCCGTCGTGGGCATCCACCACCGCCTTCACCGGGTTGCGGAAGTAGCGAAGGCCCTCGGGGTTGGCGTCGGAGTACGGGTAACTGCGGCTGTTGGTGAAGCCGTCTAGCAGCCAGTACTGGTGCTGCCGAGGGTTGAAGCCGGTCTCTCCCTCCAGCCGTGCCGTCACCAGGTAAGGCTGGCTTTCGAAGTGCAGAAACGGCGCCAGGGCTTCCACGCGCCGGTTCACCTGCCGCCGGATCAGGAGCCTTGAATCAGGGGTGATCGAGCCAGTGAACAACAGCCGGGGTTCCGGCAGGTAGGCCGCCGCCATCAACCGTTCCAGGGGCGAGTGCAGGGGGATCCCGCCGCGGCCGTTGTAGTGGGTGTAGACGTTGAGTTCGCCGTCGGGGTAGTCGAACTCCCGCACCTGTGTCGGGGCGATGGCGTAGAGGGCTGGCGCGGAGCCGTAGTAGAGGCGGGGGCGGCCCACAGGCAGGGCCTGGCGCGCCTCCGCATCGCTGATGCCGAGCTCTGGGATGCCCTGGACCTGGCCCCCTCGACCGAGATCCTTGACGAAGAACTGGGGCAGTCCGTCGGGCCCGAAGGTGTTCACCGGCGAGACGGTGAAGCCGTAGCCGTGGGTGAACACCAGGTGGCGGTTGAGCCAGGTTCGTGCGTTTTTGGGCAGGGCGCCGCTGTCCAGCTCGCGGGCTGAGATCAACACCTGCTGGGCTCCTTTGCGCAGGGCGTCGTTATGCAGCCGGTAGCGGTCGACGGCCGCCGAGGGAAAGCTGTAGTAGAGCCGCAGCTGTTGCAGCTGACGGTTGGCGGCCAGCAGGGGCTCGCCGTCCCACAGCCGTATGTTGGCCAGGGTTCCCGGGGCCTCGGCCAGGTCTTCTGGCGTCAAGGCCTGGCGGGGGGCCAGCGTCTGCTCTTTGATCCCCTCCAGTCCGAAGGCGCGGCGCGTGGCGAGGATGCTGCGGCGAAGGTAGGGAGTTTCCACGACAAGCTCCCGCGGCTGCACCCAGAACCGCTGCACCAGAGGGGCCACCAGCCATTCGCTGATCGGCACCAACAGGAGCGTTCCCGCCAGGGGGAGCAAGGCGCCCCGCCGCAACCAGCCCTTCGGCAGCGGCACCAGCAGACCGAGGGCGGTGAGCAGCAGCAGCACCGCCAGCAGCAGCCGCAGGGGCAGACGCACGTGCAGATCCACGAAGCCGGCGCCCGAGGCCACCCCGCTTCCCTGCACCATCAGTTCGAACGGTGCCAGGGCGGTGCCCAGGGCCGCCACCACCGCCAGCATGGCGATCTGGGGCTGGAGCACCTGTTGCTGCACCTTGCTCAGGCCAGGGAAGGCCAGATCGCTCAGGCAGGTCCCTTCACTGAAGGTGAGCCAGAGGCAGCCCGCCAGCCCCACCGCCGCCTGGGCGAACAGCACACTCAGCAGCAATTTCAGAGCCGGCAACTGCAGCACCGTGAAGCTCAGGTCGAGGCCCACCAGAGGATCCCGTTCCCCGAAGGGCACCGCCAGCAGGGCCGGCAGCCAAAGGCTCCAGCCCCGCGCCAGGGCCGTGGCGGACCCCGCCAGGGCCGCCGCCAGGGCGATGCGCAGGGTGGTGAGCGGCCAGAGCAGCAGGGGTAGCAGCAGCCCGGCCGCCAGCGACAGGATCAACAGCCCATTGAGATCAGCCAGCACCGGCAGGCCGCTGATCACCCGACCGCTGAAGGGGGCCTCAATCAGGCCCCGAGCCTGCGCCATCAGATAGGTGAGGCCGCCGCTGAGCACCAGGAGCAGGGCAGCCAGCAGCAGGGATAACGACCAGCCCCGCAGCACCAGCAGAGGGGCCGCCGGCAGCGCTTTGCCGACGGCCCCCCTGCGCAGGTGCCAGCAGCGTTGCAATTGCTGGAGCTGCAGGGGCACTCCCAGGCCCAGGACCAGCACGAAGGCCCCGATCTGCAGCCACCAGCGCCGTACCAGCACCCCCTGGAAACCGAACTGCTGGGCCCACAGCCACTCGATCACCAGCCGGGACAGACCGAGGGCGAGGGGGACACAGGCGAGCAGTCCCAGGGCCGCGGCAATCCACGGGAACGGCCGGCGAAAGGGACGAAAAGCCACGCGGTGAGACTAGTTCGCGTCCCTCAGGGCGCAAGGGTCAACGAGGCTTCACTAATTCCGACCAATAAGGTCGGCTATTCAGGGTCAACCGAGAGAGCGCTGCTAGCGTCGGTCAACTAAGACACGGGGACGTGACGGCCACCCTCTCCCGCGCCACCTTCAAAGGCCTGCGCTGCAAGGAATGCGGCCATCCCTACGGAGCCACCGCCCGCCATGTCTGTGAAGACGTCTGCTTCGGTCCGCTCGAGGTCGTCTACGACTACGACGCCATCCGAGCCCGCGTCAGCCGCGCCTCGATCGAAGCGGGCCCCGTCTCGATCTGGCGTTATCGCGACTTCCTGCCGATCGAGGGCGATCCGATCGATGTGGGCACCGGCTTCACCCCCTTGCTCCGGGCCAACCGCCTGGCCCGCCGCCTCGGCCTCAAGAAGCTCTACATCAAGAACGACGGCGTCAACTCCCCCACCCTCTCCTTCAAGGACAGGGTCGTGTCGGTGGCGCTCACCCGTGCCCGGGAGCTGGGCTTCTCCACGGTGAGCTGTGCCTCCACTGGCAACCTGGCCAACTCCACCGCCGCCATCGCCGCCTACGCCGGCCTCGAATGCTGCGTGTTCATCCCCGCTGATCTGGAGTTGGGCAAGGTGCTCGGCACCTTGATCTACAACCCCACCTTGATGGCGGTGAAGGGCAACTATGACCAGGTCAACAGGCTCTGCTGCGAGGTGGCCAACACCTACGGCTGGGGTTTCGTCAACATCAACCTGCGCCCCTATTACTCCGAAGGCTCCAAGACCCTGGGCTACGAGGTGATCGAGCAACTGGGCTGGCAGCTGCCGGATCACATCGTGGCGCCGCTGGCCTCGGGATCCCTGTTCACCAAGATTCGCAAGGGTTTTGATGAATTCATCAAGGTGGGTCTGGTGGAGGAGAAGCCTGTGCGCTTCAGCGGTGCCCAGGCCGAGGGCTGCAGTCCGATCGCCCAGGCCTTCGCCGAGGGGCGCGATTTCATCACCCCGGTCAAGCCGAACACCATTGCCAAATCGATCGCCATCGGCAACCCCGCTGACGGTCCCTATGCCCTCGACATCGCCCGCTCCACGGGCGGCTCGATCGCCGCGGTCAGCGATGCCGAGATCGTGGCGGGGATCCAATTGCTGGCGGAAACCGAGGGGGTGTTCACTGAAACCGCCGGCGGCACCACCGTCGCTGTGCTCAAGAAGCTGGTGGAGCAGGGCAAGATCGACCCGGAGGAAACCACCGTCGTTTACATCACCGGCAACGGCCTCAAGACCACCGAGGCGATCACCTCGGCCGTGGGCGAACCGCTGACGATCGAACCGCAGCTGGCCAGCTTCAATGCGGCCTGGGAGCGGGCCCAGTCGCTGCAACGCGCCTCCTGGGAGCAAGTCACCTCCTGAACGCCTCTGGCCAAGGGCACCAACCTTGGCGCCCTTGGCCGATTCCCCCGTTGAACTTTCCCCACCTTGTTTCCATGGCCGTTCAGGTTCTGATCCCCACCCCGCTGCAGAAGTACACCGCCGACCAGGCCAACGTGGCGATCGAGGCCAGTGATGTTGATGCGCTGATCAAGGCGCTTGAGACGAACTTCCCCGGCATCCAGGATCGGCTCACCGATGAGAACGGCAAGCTTCGCCGCTTTCTCAACGTCTACGTCAACAGCGAGGACATCCGCTTCCTTGACAACCAATCCACTCCCCTCAAAGACGGCGATGAAGTGAGCATCGTGCCGGCCGTGGCTGGGGGCTGAACCCGATCAGTGTCGAGCGACTGCGTTGAGACACTGAGTCGAACCAGTGAGTCGAACCAGTGAGTCGGACAACCGTGTCGACCAGGTTGGCCGTCCGCTCCGGCTTCTGAGTCAATAGGCTCATTCCCCTATCCAAGCGGCTGGATCCATGACCCAGGCACCTGAGGCAACGCATGCAGGGTCTGCCGCCTGCCCAGGGAGCGCCAAGGCCCTGGTGTTCGATTACCGCCAGGCGGCCAATCCGATCCGCCATGGCCTCACCGAGCCGATGAGCGAGCACCGCTGGGGCGCCGCACTCCATTCCCTTGGGCCCACGGGGGTGCTGCCCCTGGATCTCAGCGCCGAACTGGGCTGCGTGGGTCCCGCCACCAGCCCGGCCCTCTCGGCGAACTTCATCCGCATCCTCGCCGGGGAGGCGATCGAGGCCAACGCCAACGCCACCAGCCAACTCTTCTACGTCTGGCGTGGGGACGGCTGCTGCCGGCGCCAGGCGGATGGTCTCGGATCCGCGCTCAACCAGCCCTGGAACGCCGGCGATCTGTTCGTGCTTCCCGCCGGCGGCCCTGCCCGGCTGGAGGCCACCGCCGAGAGCGTTCTCTACTGGGTCCATGACGCTCCGCTGCTGAGCTTCCTGGGGGTCTCGGCCACGGAAGCCCGGTTCGAGCCCACCCATTACCCCGGGCCCTGGCTCCGGCAGGAGCTGGAGACCCTCGCCGCTGATCCCTCCAGTGCCCGCAGCAACCGCCTCAGCCTGCTGCTGGCCAACCGTGACCTGCCCGCCAGCCGCACCGTGACCCACACCCTCTGGGCCATGCTCGGATTGGTGCCGGATGGAGCGGTTCAGCCCCCCCATCGCCACCAATCCGTGGCCCTGGATCTGGTGATCGACTGTGATCCCGGCTGCGCGACACTCTCGGGTTCGGAACTCAATGAGGACGGGACGATCCGCAACCCCGTGCGCATGGACTGGGAGCCCGGCGCCGCCTTCGTGACCCCCCCCGGCCTCTGGCACTCGCATGTCAATGAGAGCGGACGGAGCTCCATGCTCCTGCCGATTCAGGACGCCGGCCTTCACACCTACCTGCGCAGCCTGGACATCCGCTTCAGCTGAGGGCCGGTTGCCTGGAACGCTGCGGCAGCCTCAGCTCACGGCGGCGACCGCCTCACCGCTCGTGGACGCGCCGGATACAACCTCCCCTGAGGCGTCGCTGGCCTCGACGATGCGACGGAACTCATCGCCATCGAGCGTTTCCTGCTCGATCAACCGCTCCACCAGGGCATCCATGAGCTCCCGCCGGGGTTCGAGCATCGCCACGGCCTGATCGAGGGCCTGCTGGGCCAGGGCGCGCACCTGGGCGTCAATCTGGCGCCCGGTGCTGTCGGCGTAGTGGGGACGGGACTGCAGCAGATCGCGGCCGATGAAGATCTCACCACCGCCTCCTTCAAGGGCCACAGGGCCGAGGCTGGAGAACCCATAGCGGGTGACCATCTCCCGGCAGATGCGGGTGACCATCAGCAGGTCCCCGGAGGCCCCCTGGGTGACCTCGCTGGGACCGAACACCACCAGCTCCGCCGCCCGTCCGCCCATGGCCACCACCAGCCGGGCCTGGAGGTAGGCGCGGCTGATCAGACCGGAATCGAGGATCTCCTCATCGGGGGTGGTGCGGGCAAAGCCCCCCACTCCGCCGGCCCGTGGCAGCAGGGTCACCTTGTCGAGCTTGTCGGCGTGGGGAACCAGAGAGGTGAGCAGGGCGTGGCCCACCTCGTGATAGGCGATCAGACGCTTTTTCGCGCTGTCCTGCAGGGGCGCCACGGTCAGGCCCATGGTGATCCGCTCGAGGGCGTCATTGAGGGCCCCGTCGTCGATGCAGCTCTTGTGGCGGCGGGCGGTGAGGATGGCCGCCTCGTTGAGCAGATTGGAGAGATCGGCGCCGGAGAAGCCCGGGGTGCGCACGGCCCAGCGAGCCAACGAAACCTCCGGGTCGAGGGGGCGGGTGCGGGCGTGCACGGCCAGGATCGCCTCACGGCCGACGCGGTCGGGCAGGTCGACGCTGATCTGCCGATCGAAGCGGCCAGGACGGATCAGGGCGGAATCCAGCACATCGGGGCGGTTGGTGGCCGCCAGCAGGATCACGCCCGAGTTTTCTTCGAAGCCATCCATCTCGGTGAGCAGCTGGTTGAGGGTCTGTTCCCGCTCGTCGTTGCCGCCGCCGATGCCGGCTCCCCGTTGGCGCCCCACGGCGTCGATCTCATCAATGAAGATGATGCAGGGCGCCTTTTCCTTGGCCTTGCGGAACAGGTCGCGCACGCGGCTGGCCCCCACGCCAACGAACAGCTCGACAAATTCCGAGGCGGCCATCGAGAAGAAAGGCACCCCAGCCTCTCCGGCGATCGCCCGGGCCAGCAGGGTCTTGCCTGTGCCCGGAGGTCCAACCAGCAGAACACCCTTGGGGATCTTGGCGCCGATGGAGGTGAAGCGTTCAGGCTCCTTGAGGAAGGTCACCACCTCCTGCAGCTCCGCCTTCGCCTCGTTGATCCCGGCGACGTCCTCAAAGCGGATGCTGACGGTGCCCTCGGGCTGCATCCGGGGCTGGCTGCGGGCGAAGCCCATGGCCTTGTTGGCCACCTGGGCGGAGCGGCGGATCAGCAGGGTGAGCCCTCCGATCAGCAGGGCCACCAGCAGCAGGTTGGCCACCAGGCCAGCGGTGGCCTCGTCCTGGCGGTCGTCGCGAACCGTGAGCGGCACGCGGGTTTCCTGGGAGGTGCGGAGAAGTTGCTGGTCATTGGCGAACACCGCCACCTGGGCGGTGCTGCCGTCCTTGAAACTCACCTGCACCTCGCGCTGGCGCACCGAGAGTTCCAGGCTCTTGACGTTGCCCGCCTTCATCTCTCTGAGAAGCTGGCTGTAGCTGGGGCCAGGGGCGGTTCTGAGGCCCAGATCCTGGAGCAGGGAGGAATGGGTGTTGGGGCGAATCGGCGCTGCCGGGCTGCTGGACGCCGCAGGTGCGCCCGGCGGAGTCGCCTCGGGGGACGTCTTTGCTGCTTGGGGCGTGGCGACTTGGGGCGCGCTCTTGGGGGCGGTGACCTGCGGCTCAGCCGCCATCGCCTGGACCCCGGGGGCTGCGAGGGTGTCGACTGGTGCGGCCCCGAGGGCCGCGGATGCAGCCGGAGGAAGGCTTGTGCTCACTGGGCTCGACCACTCCCAAGAGCTTAGCGATTTGACGAATGGCAGGGCCGCAGCGCAGGATCGTTGTTTGGCAGAGCGACGGGGATGGCTGTTCCCAAGAAGAAAACCTCCAAGGGCAAGCGTAATCAGCGCCATGCCCACTGGAAGGCCAAGGCCGGCGTGGCCGCCCAGAAGGCCCTCTCAATCGGCAAGTCCGTGTTGAGCGGCCGGGCCCAGGGCTTCATTTACCCGATCGCAGACGAAGACGAGTCGAGCGAAAGCTGAGCAAGGGCGGTGGGCACTTCAGCTCCCGTGCCGCTCCAGAGGCAGTGGCGCCGGCGATCGAGCAGGGCCACACCCTCGGCCGTCGTCAGCATTGCGTCCTGGTAGAGCCGTGGAGGCAACGATGCCAGGCTGGCGCGCACCAACCCCAGCACCGCCGTTGCCGTGAGCCCCGAGCCTGGGCTGCGCCGTTGTTGTCGCGCTTCGGCTTCCAGGCGCCAGCGGTTGGGCCACTGCCAGCGGCTCGGTCGCAGGATCCAGAGGGCATCGAGTTGCTCCCACAGGGCCCCATAGGACTCCAGGGCGTGGTTCCAGTGGGGCAGCCAGGCGACTTCCTCCGTTGTCAGCCCCAGGCCGTTGGCGCCCCCGTGGGCCGCGATCCGGTCCTGCAGCTCCCCGGCGGCCATGGGCCGGCAGCCCAGCAGCCAGCCCTCCAGCAGCACAGCATCGGCCCGTTGCTCAGCCCAGCCGCTGCGGTCCCCGTCACCTCCCCGCAGGGTCTTGTCGAAGCGGGGCAGGCGCAGCACCCCCCCCTGGCGCCAGTGCTCGAGGGCCGACGCCAGCTCTCCGCTCCCGTGGCTGCCGGGGGGCACCCGCAACACCCCGAAGGGGTTGCCCGCCAGCACCCGTTGTCGCTGCTCCCAGGGCAGGTAGGCGTCGTCGATCGAGGCGGTGGCCAGGGTCAGGCCAGCCTGGGCGGCCAACGCCCGCAGCACCCGCGCCAGGGTGGACTTGCCCGCCCCCACTGGGCCGTTGAGTCCGATCAGCACCGGCTTGCCGGCGCCCATTCGTTGCTCCAGCGCCGTCAACAGCGGCAGCCACAGGCCCCAGATCAGGCTGGGGTGGGCGCGTTCCAGGGCCCCGTGGAGATCGGGATCCCCGCTGCGTAAGGCCTCGCCTGAAGCGGCTTCGAGCCGCTGTTGCCCCTGGAGCCGCCAACGCTCGGGATCGCCTACACCGCAGGCCGCCAACAGGGCCGCGCTGGTCACGAACCGACCTTGAAGGCTTCCAGAACGACGGCGTAGACCAGGCCGATGCGCAGGTTGTCGCAGAGCACCCAGCCCAGGCCGGGGTCGCCTTTGAGCCAGCGGCTGCGCACCCGAACCACCACTTCGATCAGCACCACCATCCCCAGCACCACCAGAGGCCGCTGGCCGAGGCTCTGCAGGTAATAAGCGGTGAGGTTGCTGCCGCCATAGAAGCCCAGCAGCAGGGCCAGGATCGCCAGGCTTCGCACACGCCAGCTGCCCGAGAGGCTGCCAAACACAAGCTTTGCCAGCCGCTCCTGGACCCGGCTGAAGCGGGTGGGTTCCACCGGAAGCCGGGTCATGGCCTGGGCACCAGCTGCTCCAGCCAGGAGAGCGTAACCAACCCTCCTGGGCAAGCTGGACCGCGGCGCACGTTGGCCAGGTTGCCGGGATCCCCCAGTCCATCCACCACCGCCACGGTGGTCGACACGGCTGCGGCGGCGAAGGCCGCGATCGGCTCTTCAGCGCTGTCCCGTCCCAGGGTGATCAGGCAACTCAGGCCCGCCGCGCTCGCCGCGCCCAGGCCATTGAGCGAATCCTCGATCGCCAGCACCCCTTGGCCGCCTGATCCCAGCGCGCCCAGGGCCAGCCGGTAGGCCTCCGGGTCCGGTTTCTTGCGCTGGACGTCCTCGCCGCAGATCCAGAAGCTCAGCGCCCCGGCCAGGTCACCGAGCAGGTGCTGCGCGAGGGTCTGCACCGAGCCCCTGCCACTGGTGGTGACGATGCCCTGGCCCAGGCCGGCCGCCGCTGCCGCCGTCATCAGTCGCCGCACCCCAGGGCGAAGCTGCAGTTCACCGGCTTCCACCAGGGCGCGGTAGTGCTCCTGCTTGCGCCTCACCAGATCCTCCAGCCGGGCCGGCTCCGGCGCGCGCCCCTCCAGCTGCTCCAGGAAACCCGCCAGCCGTTCGCGGCCGCCGCTCACCTTCAGCAGGCGCCGGTAGGTGGGCTCGTCCCATTGCCACGGCAGGCCGGTGTCAGCCATCGCCCGGTTGAAGGCCAGCCGGTGGGCCCCCTGCTCGGTTTCCGCCAGGGTGCCGTCCACATCCCAGAGCAGCGCCCTCAGCGAACACCCCGGGGAACACTCAGGGGATGAAACCTGCATCGGCGCAGGCTAGGAGGTGCATGGGATCCGAACGCCACGCAGAATGCGGCAGCCCCAGCGCCCCGCCGTTGCTCCCCTCCTTTCCCGAGCAACGCTGGCACCTGCCTGTGCCCCTTGAGGGCCTTCGCTCCGCCGGGCCAAACGACCAGGCCGATCTAGGCGGCCTGGAGTCGTTCGCCCTTCCCGATGAACTGCTGGCGGTGCTGCGGCGCCGGGGGTTCGTCGATGCCACGGCGATCGCGGCCCTGCTGGACCCGCCCGCGGCCCCTGACCCTGAGCTTCATTTCGTCGATCTGAGCAAGGCGGTGGCCCGCCTGCAAACGAGCTGCGCGGGTGGTGAGGCGGTCGCGATCTGCGGCGACTACGACGCCGATGGCATGACCAGCACGGCGCTGCTGGTTGGCGTGCTGCAACGGCTGGGGGCGCGGCCGGTGGCGGCGATCCCCAGCCGCCAGGACGATGGCTACGGCCTCAACGCGCCGATGGTCGAGCGCCTGGAGGCGGACGGGGTGCGTCTGCTGGTGACCGTGGACAACGGCATCTCCGCCCGCGAGGCCCTGGAGCGGGCCCGGGACCTGGGGGTGGAGGTGATCCTCACGGACCACCACAGCCTGCCGGTGGAGCACCCGCCCTACCTGGCTCTGCTGCACCCGGCCTGCACCCCTGAAGGCTCCCCCTACCGAGGACTGGCCGGGGTGGGCCTGGCCTACGTGCTCGCCCAGGCCCTCTGCCGGCAGCTCAGGCGCGCCGATGCCCTGGCGGTGGCCCTTGATCTGTTCTGCATCGGCACCGTGGCTGACATGGCCCCCCTGCTGGGGGTCAACCGCCGTTGGCTGATGGATGGGTTGCCCCGGCTTGGGGCGAGCGGTCTGCCCGGCCTCCAGGCCCTCGCCCGGGTGGCGGGCCTCGAAGAGGGGCCGATGGATGCCACCACCATCGGTTTCCAGCTGGCGCCGCGCATCAACGCCGTGGGCCGCCTGGGGGATCCGCGGCTGGTGGTGGAACTGCTGACCACCGGCGAGCCTGAGCGGGCCCTGGAACTGGCCCGGGAGTGCGAGGCCCTCAACCGCCAGCGGAAGGAACTCTGTGAAGCGATCGAGGCAGAGGCTGTGGCCCTGGTGGAGGCCGATGGCCCCCGGCGTCCGGCCTTCCTGCTGCTGGCCCAGGGGCATTGGCACCACGGGGTGATCGGGATCGTGGCGGCCCGGCTCGTGGAGCGTTTCGGCCGGCCGGTGGCGCTGCTGTCGAGTGAGGGCAATGGCAGGCTGCGCTCGTCTGTGCGCTCGCCCAAGGGTTTCGCCGTCGATCAGGCCCTGCAGCAGTGCGCCGACCTGCTGGAGCGCTTTGGGGGGCATCCCGCCGCCGGGGGCTTCACGGTGCGGGCCGAGCAGGTGGCGGCCCTGCAAGAGCGCCTCGAGGGGCTGGCCCAGATCTGGCTGGCGGAGCGGGGTGAGGCCTTGCCTCTCGAGCCAGAGGCGCACCTGGCCCTGGGGCGCATTGACCGGGCGTTCTGGCAGCAGCTGCGGCGGCTGGAGCCCTTCGGAATCGGCCTGGCGGCACCCCTGTTCTGGTGTGCCCGCTGCCGCGTGCTGGAGCAACGGCTGCTGCGGGGCGGCCATCTGCAACTCACCCTGGAGCACGGGGAGAGCCGGTTGCGGGCGATCGCCTGGCGCTGGCAGGGCCAGGGCCCCTTGCCCGAGCAGGTGGATGTGGCCTTCCGGCTGCGGCTCGACCGCTGGCAGGGACAGGAGCGCTTGCAGCTGGAGCTGGCCGGGGTGCGCTGCAGCGGCGGGGGCGAGGTGCTGCTGCTGCGCCGGGAGCGCAGCTACTGGTGCCGGCGCCAGGGGGAGGACCTGCTGATCCGCAATGCCGCCGGTGAGGAAGTGCAGGCCGCCCTTGGTCCTTTGGGGGAGGCCGGCGCTCAGCACCCGTACATCCGCTCCCTCCTGCAGGAGGCCGCCGTGGCGTTGGGTCTGGTGGCCTGAGATGGGGGCAGACCGGTTTCAACCGCCGCAGGTACCCCAGCTGCAGGCCCTGGCGCGAACACTGCTGCAACTGGCGCTTCTGGGGCTCGCGGTGGGGGCGGCCTGCTGGCCCCTGAACCTGATGGACAGGCTCCAGGCCCAGTGGCTGGGCCTGCTCCCGGCCTTCAGTGGCCAGGGCTGGACCACGGCGGCTCTGCTGCTGGCGGCCTCGCCGCTGCTGGCGTTGCCACTGTTGCTGTGGCTGCAGGCGGATCGCTGGCACGACGGTGCCGGCTCCGGCATCCCCCAGACCATGGCCAGCCTGGAGAATGCCGCCGAGGCCGATGGCCTGATGGCTCCCCGGCCCACCCTGCAGCGGCTGGCGCTCTGGAGCGCGGCCACCCTTGCCCTGATGCCCCTGGGACGGGAAGGACCGGTGGTGCACGTGGGGGCTGCCGTGGCCCATGGGCTCAGGCGTCGCTGGCCTAGTCTGCTCAGGGACCTCCGGCCCCCTGACCTGATCGCCCTGGGTGCCGGCGCCGGTCTGGCAGGTGGCTTCAACACACCCCTGATGGGAGTTGTGTTCATGGCTGAGGAACTCACCCGGAGCTTCCAGCTTCAGTTGATCTGGCCCGCCCTGATCGTGTGCTCCAGTGCCGCTGCCCTGAGCCACCTGGGGGGCGAGCCGATGTTTGGGCTTGGGCTGCTGAGCGGCCCGATGTTTGAATCCGATCAGTTGGCCTGGGCCGTGCCCGTAGGGCTGCTGGGGGGCCTCTTGGGGGGCAGCTTCTCGCGCTTGCTGCTGCTGGTCAGCGCCAGGCTGCAGCCCCATCTGCGCCGGGGCCCACTCGGCTTCGGTCTTGTGCTGGGGGGAGTGCTGGCGGCCCTGGCCCTGGTGAGTGGCGGCCGCAGCGCTGGCGATGGCGAGCTGCTGATGAGTCAGCTGATCGAGGCCACGGGGGATCCGTTCACGCCGCTGGGCGGGCTGGGGGTTCTGCTGGCCAGGTTCGTTGGGCCGGTGCTGGCCCTTGGGTCTGGCCTCCCCGGGGGCCTGATCGATCCGGCCTTCAGCCTTGGAGCGGTGTTCGGGGTCGCTCTGCTGCAGCTGTTCGGTGCCGACGCGCACCTGGGCCTGGCCCTGGGCATGGCCGCCGGCCTGGCGGGCGCCACCCAGCTGCCGGTGATGACGATCGTGTTCGCGGTGCGTCTGGCGGGCGACCAGCAACTCCTACCCGGGCTGCTGTTGGCGGCCTCCCTGGCGGCCTACTCCGGCCGGATGGTGCTCGATCGTCCCATCTACCACGCCCTGGCGGAGCTTCAGAGGGCGCCGCGGCGGTAGAAGAGGATGAAGACCACGGCGGGACCAGCCAGGGTGATCAGGGCCAGGGCGAGAAAGTTGGCGATCAGGTGGATGTCGATGCCCATGGTTGCTCGGCTTGCGGTTGGACGACTTGCAGATGGTGGACGGGGATCAACTCCCCAGATCCTTCGCCTGGACGTGGACATCACCTGCTGGGGTGCAGCCTACGGGGCGCCCCAGCCCAGCCGTGCTGCCCTGGCGGCCCACTGTGACGGCTTGTCACAGCTGCGGGGGCATCGGCCATGAGCCGCCAGGAGCAATGGAGCTGCATCAGCGGCTGCGGCGCCTGCTGCAGGCTCGATCCCGAGGAGCGGGGCGAGGCTCTCGATGCCCTGGACCCTGAGCAGCGGGAGCGCTATCTGGCCATGGTGGGTCCGGATGGCTGGTGCCTCCACTACGACAGCGGTGGCCGCCGCTGCCGGATTTACGACGAGCGGCCGGAGTTCTGCCGGGTGAGGAATCTGGCCGGTCTGTTCGCTGTGGAGGAGGAGGCCGCCGATGGCTTCGCGATCGCCTGCTGCCGCCAGCAGATCCGCAGCGTCTATGGAGGCCGTGACAAGGTGTATCGACGTTTCGAGCGGGCGATCCAGGGACGCTGATGGTCGACGAGAACCCGCCCGCCAGTTCTGAGGCCGGTGCCGCCCCGCCAGCCGCGACACCAGCGGCTGCGGAGCCATCGGCCCCTGCTGAACCCTCCTTGGCCGCCCCGGCGCCCGGCCCAACTGACGTTGCCTCAACGCAAACCGGCACGACACAGATCGCCTCAACGCAGATCGCCACAACAGCCGACCAGGGAGCGGGACGTTGGGGCGCCGTGTTCCTCACCACCGCCACCACCGTGTTCCTGGCGGAGCTGGGCGACAAGACCCAGTTGGCCGCCCTGCTGCTCTCGGCCCAGTCGGGGCAGCCAGTGGTGGTGTTCATCGGCGCCGCCCTGGCCCTGATCTGCTCCTCGTTGGTGGGAGTGGTGCTGGGCCGATGGCTGGCGGGCGTGATGCCGGCCCATCAGCTGGAACGTCTGGCGGGCATCTTGATGGTGGGCCTGGGGCTGTGGATCGGTCGCCAGGCCGCCCTTGGCTTGATGGCCCCCTGAACGTTCAGCCCACCCAGCCCAGCCCAGCCCCGGCGACCACGACCTGCCTGAGTTCACCACGGCGATGACCCTTCCCCTTCTGGCCTCCACCTTCATCACCGTGTTCCTAGCCGAACTGGGTGACAAGACCCAGCTGGCCGTGGTGACCATCAGCGGCACCACGAACCGCCCTGGGGCCGTGTTCGCCGGCAGCTCGGCCGCCCTGGTGCTGGCGAGCCTGCTGGGGTCCGCCGCCGGGGGCTCCCTCTCCTCTGTGATTGCCCCGGAGACCCTTCAGCTGGCGGCGGCCCTGGGCTTTCTGTTGATCGGCGGCCGGCTGATCTGGCGCTCCACCCAGGCCGAGTCGCCCCCGTTGCCGGCTGGTGATCCCACCGATCCTTAGAGTCAAGGTTCAAGACGCACGTCCGCCTGGGCTTCGCTGCACGCCCAGACGGCCGAGGTGCCCATCGCCGCCCCACCGCCCCCGATGAAGTTCACGGTCGCCGACCTGCTCGACCAGCTCCCCGCCAGCGATCCGTTGCCGGTCGCCAAGTTGGAGAAGGCGCTCGGTTTGAGCCTTAAGGTCGACAAGGATCAGCTGCGCATCGCCCTCGACGGCCTCAGTCGCGTCGGCCTGGTGGATGCCGATGGCGAGGCGGTCAGCCGCCGGCTGGACGAAGGTCTGATCGAGGCGCGGCTGCGCTGCTCCAGCAAGGGTTTCTGTTTCGCCCTGCGGGACGACGGCGGCGAAGACATCTACATCCGTGACCACCAGCTCAACCATGCCTGGAACGGCGATCGGGTGCTGGTGCGCATCACCCGCGACGGCGGTCGCCGCCGCTCCCCTGAAGGGGGCGTCCAGTGCATTCTCGAACGCGGCACCACCTCGCTGCTGGCCCAGGTGGCGCAGCAGAGCGAGCGGCTGGTGGCGCTGCCCCTGGATGACCGCCTGCTCACCACCGTCGAGCTGCCCGAGACCGACAGCGCCCACCTGAGCCCTGAGCAGGACTCTGTGGTGGAGGTGCGCATCGACCGCTACCCGGTGGGCCAGTTCGCCCCCCAGGGCCATGTGGCCCGCAGCCTGGCCATCAACGGTGGCCCCGAATCCGACCTGGATCTGCTGATCACCAAGCACGGCCTTCGGGACCGACCGGCCGCGCCCCGCACCACGCTCAAGAGCCTGCCTGAGAAAGGCCGCAACGATCTGACCGCCCTGCCCACCTTGCTGCTGGAGGGCTGGAGTGGCGGTGACGCCCCCCTGCTGCCGGCCGTGTCCCTGGAGGACACCGGCGAGGGCTGGCGGCTGTGGGTCCACGCTCCGGCGGTGGCCGAGCGGCTGAGCCCAGGCGGCAGCTTTGATCTTTGGCTGCGGGAGGAGGCGGAAGCCCTCTGCATCGGTCCCCGCTGGCTGCCCCTGCTCACCCCCGCCCTCACCAGGGCGGCCGCCTTGGGCACCGGTGAGAGCCAGTCGGCCCTGTCGGTGGCCCTGGATCTCGATCGCCAGGGTGCGTTGCAGCACTACACCTTCAGCCGCAGCAGCGTCAGCGTCGATGCCCAGGTCGATGCCAGGACGCTCCAGGCGCTCGCTGAGCGCAAGCCCAAGGCCCGCACCGTGCCCGCCGCCCTCAAGGCTCTCAAGGATCAGCTCCCCCTGCTGGAGCAGTTGATCGAACTGGCGGGGCTGCTGCGTCAGCAACGGCTGCAAGCGGGCTCGATTGATCTGGACCTGCCCACCCCGGCGATCGAGAGCCTCGGAGATCTGACCACGGCGTCCCCGGATGAGACCCGTGAAGGCTGGCTGGTGTCCCTGGACCAGACCCATCCCTTCGCCCTGTTGCGGGAACTGCTGATCCCGGCCCACCGGGCCCTGGGCCGCCACCTGGCTTCCCTGGATCTGCCGGGGCTGTATGCCACCAACGAGGCCCCCGACCCGGCCGATCTGAACGAGGTCGCCAAGGCGGCTCTGGCCCTGGAGATCCCCCTGGAGCTTTCGGCCGATGGCAACGCCAGCGCCTCGGAGCTGGCCTCGGCCTTTGCCACCAGCGACCGCGCCCGGGTGTTGCAGCAGCAACTCAAGGACAGCCTGCGGCCGGTGCTGCTGAGCGAAGCCCCAGGCCCCAACCACGTGGTCGGTGAGGACACCGCCTATGCCCCCTGGGCCCTGCCCGCGCTCCACTACGCCGACATCTGGAACCAGCAGGTGCTGGTGCTGCTGCTCAGTGAGGGCAAGGACCGTCCCTCCGTGCGCCACAAGACCAAGGTGGACCTGGCCTCCGACAGCTGCCATGGCCAGGTGGACTGGCCGCTGCTGCCCCCCAGCACCTTGACTCCGATCCAGGAGGCCCGCAGCAGCGCCCTGCTGCACCGCCTCAATGCCCGCTCACGCTTCGTGCAGGAGTTGCACGCCGATGCCCTGGCCCTGGCCCAGGCGCGCGAGGCCGAGCCATTGGTGGGTCAGACCCTGCCGGGGGTGATCAGCGGCGTGCAGAGCTATGGCTTCTTTGTCGAGGTGCCCCCTTCCCAGGTGGAGGGACTGGTGCATGTGAGCTCCCTGAAAGACGACTGGTACGAATACCGTTCCCGCCAGAACCGTCTGGTGGGCCGCAAGAACCGGCGCACCTACATGCTCGGCGATGCCGTCGATGTGGTGATCCAGAAGGTGGATGTGCTGCGCCACCAGATCGACCTGGTCGTGGTGCAGCCCGATGGCGGCGAGGGAACGGAGTCCGGCACCGCTGAGGCCTCTGGTTTCGCTGCAGCCGAAACCTTTCCGGTGGACCCTGGCGAGGATTGACCATGGACCCGGTGGTGCTGGCCGTGTCCGGCGCTTCGGCCCAGCCCCTGGCCCAGCGGGCCCTGCAGTTGCTGCTGGAGGCGGGCGAGAGGGTGGAACTTGTGACCAGCAGGGGGGCGATCGGGGTCTGGCAGGCAGAGCTGGGGCTCAGGGTTCCGTCGGAACCGGAGGCCCAGGAGGCCTTCTGGCGGCAGCGCACGGGCACCATTTCAGGCGAACTCCATTGCCATCGCTGGAATGACCAGGCCGCTGCGATCGCCAGCGGCAGTTACCGCACCCGCGGCATGGTGATCCTGCCGGCGAGCATGGGCACCGTGGGGCGGATTGCTTCGGGGGTCGCCCTTGATCTGATCGAGCGGGCGGCGGACGTGCACCTCAAGGAGGGCCGGCCCCTGGTGATCTCCCCCCGGGAGATGCCGTGGAGCCTGGTGCACCTGCGCAATCTCACCGCCCTGGCCGAGGCGGGGGCCCGCATCGCCCCGCCGGTGCCCGCCTGGTACCACCGCCCCAGCACGATCGAGGAGATGGTGGATTTTCTGGTGATTCGGGTGTTCGATTGCCTCGGCTACGACCTCGGCGCCCTGCGTCGCTGGCAAGGTCCCCATTCCCTTTCCTGAACGGCCCGTGTTCCGTCGCCTGCTGCTGATCCCCCTGCTGGCACCTTTGCTGGCAGTGCTTCTGGTGGGCGCGCTCAACCCCCGGCCTGTCCTGCGGCTGCGGCTGCTGGTGTGGAGCGCACCGGCCTTGCCGATCGGAATCTGGATGGCCCTGGCAGCGGGGAGTGGTGCCCTGCTCAGCGGCGGGGCCACCGCCCTGGCCCTGCGCTCCGGTTCTCCAGCCCTGCGTCGCCGGCTGCGCCAGGGCGCCGCCGGTGCACCTTGGCAGAGGCCCAACCGGCCGCGCCCGGCCGCAGAACCTGAGCGGGACCCAGACATTGCTGATCCCGCCGGCGCGGCCCCCACCAGCGGCCAGGGGCCGTGGCCGCGCCGAGCCCCCCAGGACCCTCCTCCCACGGTGTCGGTGCCGTTTCGGGTGATTCGCAAGGGCAAAGGCATCGGCACGGCGGCGGCGGCCACCGCAGGGGCTAGTGCGCCCCAGGCCCATGCTCCGGCCCGTGCCACCGTCGCCACGGGCCCTTCCCATGAGCGCGGCCCCGCGGCGGCCGATCCCGATGAGAGCTGGGACAGCCCCGGGCAGGACGACTGGTAGGGCGCCCCGCTTCTAAAGTCCTGGCACCCGTCCACGTCAGGTTTGCGCCGTGAGCGATCCGACCAGCCCAGAGACCAGCCCAGAACCCAGCCCAGCTGCCGCATCAACCGCCGCCAAGCCTGCGGCGGCCAAGGCCAAGCCCCCCGCCCCGGAGGACAAACCCTTCGACGTGTTCATCCCCGAGCTGTTCCTGCCCGCCCTGCGCGAGCGCCTCGAGGCTTCCGGTGCTGCCCTCGCTGAGCTGGTGTTTGAGCAGGGATCGCTCCCCGTGGTGGCCAGCCCCGCCTGGCAGGTGAAGGGGGCCTTGACGGGGGGCAGACGTTTTTGGCTGAGCTTCGTCGACGCCGACATCAACGGCGCCAAGACCTTCGCCCTGGCCGAGGGGGGGAGCGAGCCCACCCTGCTGGAGTCATTCCTCGTGGATGAGAAAAAGAGCACTCTGGCGCTGCTGGTGTCGCGGGTTGTGTCAAGGCTCAACGGCCAGAAGTGGCTCGGCCCCAACTGAGGGCTCCAGCCCCCTTACGATGGCGCTTGAGACTTAAGCCTGGTCCGCGATGGTGCCCCCCGCTGCCACAGCCACCGTCCCTGGCGCCGCCCCAGGGGCTGCCGCCACCTTCAAGGAGCCCGTCAAGGACACGATCCTGACGCCGCGGTTCTACACCACGGACTTCGAGGCCATGGCGGCCATGGACCTCCGGCCCAACGAGGTGGAACTCGAGGCGATCTGCGAGGAGTTCCGCAAGGATTACAACCGCCACCACTTTGTCCGTAACGAGGAATTCGAAGGAGCGGCCGACAAGCTCGATCCAGAGACCCGAAGGGTGTTCGTGGAGTTTCTTGAGCAGAGCTGCACCTCGGAGTTCTCAGGCTTCCTGCTCTACAAGGAGCTCAGTCGCCGCATCAAGGAGAAGAACCCCCTGTTGGCCGAGTGCTTCGCGCACATGGCCCGTGATGAGGCCCGCCATGCCGGATTCCTGAACAAGTCGATGGGTGATTTCGGGCTCCAGCTCGATCTCGGTTTCCTCACCGCCAGCAAGTCCTACACCTACTTCAAGCCCAAGTTCATTTTCTACGCCACCTACCTCTCCGAGAAGATCGGCTACTGGCGCTACATCGCCATCTACCGCCACCTCGAGCAGCACCCCGAGAGCAAGATCTTCCCGATCTTCAACTTCTTCGAGAGCTGGTGCCAGGACGAGAACCGCCACGGTGACTTCTTCGACGCCCTGATGAAGGCCCAGCCAGACACCGTCCGTGGCCTGACGTCCCGTCTGTGGTGTCGCTTCTTCCTGCTCGCGGTGTTCGCCACCATGTACGTGCGCGACGTGGCCCGCAAGGAGTTCTACGAAGCCCTCGGCCTTGATGCCCGTGACTACGACAAGTACGTGATTGCCAAGACCAACGAGACCTCCGCCCGGGTGTTTCCCGTGGTGCTCAATGTCGAGCATCCCAAGTTCTATCCACGGCTGGAGCGGATCATCAGCAACAACGCCGCCCTCAGTGCCGTCGAGGCCTCAGGCGGACCTGGGCCCCTGAAGGTGCTGCGCAAATTGCCCTACTGGACCGCCAACGGGCTTGTCATGGCCAAGCTGTTCCTGACGGCTCCGATTCGGAGCGAACAGTTCCAGCCGGCCGTTCGTTGATTCACAGTCTCCTACCCCCTGAGCCCCCCATTGCTGTCCTCCCCTGCCGCCGTAAGGGCGGTTGAACCTTTCGATCAGCTGTGGCAGCCACAGCTGGAATCACTTCTTGCCGCCGGCTGCGGGGCTGGGGCCGATCTGGTGGAGGTGTTCCTCGAACGCACCGATGTGGTCGGTGTGCTGGCGGAGCAGGACCGCATCACCAGCGTCAGCCCCGGTCTGGGCCGCGGCGCCGGGCTGAGGGTCTTCCTCGGGGAGCGCGATGGTTTTGTCAGCACCAATGATCTGAGCGAGGCGGGCCTGTTCACGGCCCTCGACCAGGCCCTGGGGATGCTGGGGCTGCAGCGGCTGGCCCAGGCCCACAGCGGGTTCGAGGGTCTGCCGATGCTGCAGGATTTCGCCCGGGAGAAGGCCGCCTGGCTCGGCCGTTGTCCTGGTCTGGGGGAGGCCACCGACCGGCTGCTGGAGGGCACCGCCCAGCTCGATCGCCTCGGAGCGCACCTGCAGGTGCGCCGCGGCAGCTACTCCCGCGACTGGCAGGAGGTGCTGGTGGCCGCCAGCGACGGCACCTTCGCCCGCGACATCCGCCTGCATCAGTCGGTGGGGCTGAACGTGCTGGCGGCCGATGGCGAGCACCGGGCGAGCCTGGGGCGCCGCTACGGCACCTCCGGACGACCCGACGACCTGCGCGAGTGGGATGCCGAGGCGGCAGCCCGCGACCTCTGCGCCAGTACCGGGACGATGCTTTACGCCGACTACGTGGAGGCGGGCCAGTGGCCGGTGGTGTTGGCCAACCGGTTCGGGGGGGTGATCTTCCACGAGGCGTGCGGGCATCTGCTGGAAACCACCCAGGTGGAACGTGGCACCACCCCCTTCGCTGAACGGGTTGGGGATGTGATCGCCCATCCGGCCGTCACGGCGATCGATGAGGGCCTCAGTGATGGCGCCTTCGGCAGCCTGTCCATGGACGACGAGGGCATGGAGCCCCAGCGCACGGTGCTGATCGAAAACGGCGTGCTCCAGCGATTCCTCTCCGACCGGGCCGGGGAGCGTCGAACGGGCCATGCCCGCACGGGCAGCGGCCGTCGCCAGAGCCACGCCTTCGCTGCCGCCAGCCGCATGCGCAACACCTTCATCGCCGCCGGTCCCCACACCCCCGAGCAGTTGATCGCCTCGGTGGATCGGGGCCTTTATTGCAAGACCATGGGCGGCGGCAGCGTCGGGCCCACGGGCCAGTTCAACTTCTCCGTCGAGGAGGGCTACCTGATCGAGAACGGCCAGCTCACCAAACCGGTGAAGGGGGCCACCTTGATCGGCGAGGCCAAGGAGGTGATGCCGAGGATTTCAATGTGCGCCAATGATCTGGAACTGGCGGCGGGTTATTGCGGCTCGGTGAGCGGCAGCATCTATGTCACCGTCGGTCAGCCCCACATCAAGGTGGATTCGATCACCGTGGGGGGGCGTTGAGTCATGGCTGTTGATTCCAGTGAGGCCAGCTCCATCGGCATCACGTCCACCCTGGCCAGTCGCATCGACGCCGATCGTCTGCGGGGGCGTCTGGAAGATCTGGCTCGGGAACTCTCGATTTCCCGCTGGGACCTCGGGGCGGCCTGCAGCACCGACACCTCCGTGCAGGTGGACCGGGGCGAGGCCAAGCAGCTCAAGGGGGCCCAGCGCAGTTCGATCACCGTGCGGGTCTGGAACGGTGATGGGCTGGTGGGAATCACCAGCACCTCCGATCTGACCGACAGCGGCCTGGCCCGGGCCCTGGCCAGCGCCAGGGAGGCCAGCGCCTTCGGCAACTCCGAGGACACCCCCGCCTTCTCGCCCCTGGCCACCGCGCCCCTGGCCCCGCTGGAGCAACCGCTGCATGAGCCCCGAGGCATCCTGACCCTGCTCGACACCCTCAAGCAGGCCGAGCGTGAGTTGCTCGGACGTCACACCGCCATCACCACTGTTCCCTACAACGGCCTGGCGGAGCGCAGCAGCGAACGCCTTTACCTCAACAGCGAGGGGGCCAGCCGCCACCAGCGGCTCACCACCGCCAGCGTCTATCTCTACGCCCGCGCCGAGGAGACGGGCCGCAAACCGCGCAGCAGCGGAGCCGTGCGTCTGGCCTACGGCGCTGATGCCCTCGACGTGGCCGGCTGCATCGATGAGGCGGCTGGGCGCACCATTCGCCACCTCGACTACGCCCCGATCGAGACGGGTTATTACACCTGCTGTTTCAGCCCCGAGGCCTTCCTCGATCTGATCGGAGCCTTCAGCAGCCTGTTCAATGCCCGCGCCGTGCTGGATGGGGTGAGCCTGAGCACACGGGAATCCCTGGGCCAGTCCCTGGCGGTGCCGTTCTTCCAGCTCCATGACAACGGCCTTCACCCCGGCAACGTCGGTGCCAGTGCTTTTGATGGCGAAGGCACCCCCACCCGGCGTCTGGCGCTAGTTGAGAACGGAGTGCTCGCCAACTTCCTGCATTCGGAGGCCACCGCCCGGGCGTTTGGCGTGGCGCCCACGGGCCATGCGGGTCTGGGGGCGAAGGTGTCGGTGGGACCCGACTGGTTCGAAGTGGGGGGCAAGGGCGGTCAGCAGGGTCTGGATCGCCACAGCGCCGATGGGATCGTCTGGATCGATTCGCTCTCGGCCTTGCATGCGGGTGTCAAGGCCAGCCAGGGCTCCTTTTCCCTGCCCTTCGACGGCTGGCTGGTGAAGGGCGGTGAAGCCCGCTCGATCGAGGCGGCCACCGTCGCCGGTGACATCCGCTCGGTGCTCAACGGCATCGTGGGTTTCGAGGGTGAGGCCAAGATCACCCCCGATGGCCTTTGCCCCCACGTCTGGGTGGAAGGGCTCTCGATCACCGGCGACGCCTGAGCTGTCCGGCTTTGAAGGTTCTGTTCTGGGGCACCCCCGCCTACGCGGTGCCCACCCTCGAGGCTCTGGTGGCGGCGGGCCACGAACTCGTTGGTGTTGTCAGTCAGCCGGATCGGCGCCGGGGTCGGGGCAAGGAGCTTGTGCCCTCGCCCGTGAAGGCCCGGGCCCTGGAGCTCGGACTGCCGGTGGTCACCCCGGAGCGCATCCGCAGGGAGCCCGCCGCCCAGCAAGCCCTGGCCGAGCTGGGAGCTGAGCTGTCGGTGGTGGTGGCCTTCGGCCAGATCCTGCCCCCCGAGGTGCTGGCCCAGCCGCCCCTGGGCTGCTGGAACGGCCATGGCTCGCTGCTGCCCCGCTGGCGCGGCGCCGGCCCGATCCAGTGGAGCCTGCTGGAGGGCGATCCCGTCACCGGGGTGGGGATCATGGCGATGGAGGAGGGCCTCGACAGCGGGCCGGTGCTGCTCGAGCGATCGATCCCGATCGGCCTGCTGGAGAACGCCCAGCGGCTGGGGGAGCGGCTGAGCGAGCTCACGGCAGAGCTGTTCGTTGCGGCCCTGCCACGCATTGAGGCGGCTGGCCCCGGTCCCCAGGCTGAGCGCTGGGGGCGGCTGGGGGTGCGCCCCCAGGGCGAAGCCGGCCTGAGCTACGCCCGGATGCTGAACAAGGCTGATTTCAGCCTCGATTGGAGCGCTTCGGCCCTGGACCTCCACCGCCGGGTGATGGGGCTCTATCCCGGCGCCCACACCAGCTGGCGGGGCCAGCGCCTCAAGCTGCTGGCCACCGAGCCCCTGGTGCGGCGCCTGGCGACCCAGCTCTCTCCCGAGGGTGCTGCGCTGGCGGAGCGTTGGGCTCCGTCCCTGGGCGCCGATCCCGTGGCAGGAGCCGTTGCTCCGGGCACGGTGCTGGAGCGGCTGGAGACCACGGGGCTCGTGGTGGCCACCGGCGGCTGCCCGCTGCTGCTTCGCGCCGCCCAGCTGGAGGGCAAGCGGTCCGCGGCTGGCCTGGCTCTGCTGCAGCAACTGGGGGCCGAAGTGGGAGAGAGGTTGGGCGCGCCGCGCTTCGAGCGCGCCCAGACCTGATCGATGCTGAACCCTGCCCGGTTGCGTCTGATTGCTGTGGGCAAGGTGCGCAAACGCTGGGTGAGTGAGGGTGTGGCCCTCTACCTCAAGCGGCTGCCGGGGTTGCAGGTGCTGGAGATCAAGGACTCCAACCCCGCCGCCGAAGCCCAGGCGGTGCTGGCGGCCCTGCGGCCCGATGAGCGGCTGGTGGGGCTGACTGAGGAGGGTGAGCGGCTGGGCTCGGTGGACCTGGCCCGGCGCCTGGAGGGGTTCGGCTCCGAGCGGCTGGCCTTCGTGATCGGAGGTGCCGATGGCCTTGATCCAGGGCTGAAGGTCCGCTCCTGCTGGCTGCTGAGCCTTTCAGCGCTCACCTTTCCCCACGAGCTGGCGCGCCTGTTGCTGGTGGAGCAGCTGTACCGCGCCCGCTCGATCCTGCAGGAGGGGCCGTACCACCGGGGTTGAGGCGCCAGTGGGGCCCATCATCTCAGCTCATCTCAGCTCAGCTGGCCGATGACGCCGGTGAGGGCCAGGGCGAACAGCACCACGCTGGTGAACACCCCAATCACGAATCCAGGAGCTCGCTGCGATGCCGAGCGGATGTAACCGACGGCGTAGGCGATGCGGCCGCCCACCCAGACAAAGCCCAGGGCCGCCGCCAGGCGTGGATTGTTGAACAGGGCCGCCATCCAAAGGGACGGCAGGAAGAAGGCCAGTTGCTCAAGGGTGTTCTGCTGCACCCGCAGCACGCGCTCGAACGCCTCTGGGCCATGGATCGAGGGAGGTCTCACCTGGTGGGCCGCCCGGGCCCGCCCCACCAGCATCGCAGTGACGAAATAGACGGCCAGGGCGAGAAGGGTGGCCAGGGCTGGAAGGGCGAGGGCCTGGAGCAGGGGCGACAGGTCGCTTGGCATCTCAGCCCCTGCCCCTGGAACGGCTGTCGCGGGAGAGGGCCGCGTTGCGGGGCGAACCGCTTCCCCGCGGGGATCCCTGGGAGTTGCCCCGGCGACCGCCGCCCCCCTTGCCGCGGCCCCCGCTCAGATCCAAGGGCGGTGCCTTGTGAATCTTGGGTTCGAAGCCCGGCACCTCCTGGCGGGGCAGGGGGGAGCCGATCACGCGCTCGATCGCCCGCAGCAAGTCATGCTCCTCGGCGGCCACCAGCGAAAGGGCATGGCCGGTCTGGCCGGCCCGGCCGGTGCGGCCGATGCGGTGCACGTAGTCCTCGGCCACGTTGGGCAGATCCAGGTTGACCACGTGGGGCAGCTGGTGGATGTCGATGCCGCGGGCGGCCAGATCCGTGGCCACCAGCACACGCACTTCGCCGCTCTTGAAGCCCGAGAGGGCCCGGGTGCGGGCCCCCTGGCTCTTGTTGCCGTGGATGGCGGCGGCGTTGATCCCTTCGCTGGCGAGGCGGTCGGCCATGCGGTTGGCGCCGTGCTTGGTGCGGGAGAATACCAGCACCTGGCGCCAGTCGTTGCTGCGGATCAGGTGGCTGAGCAGGTCGCCCTTGCGGGCCATGTCGCAGGGGTGCATCAGCTGCTCCACCAGCGGCGCCGCCTGGTTCTCCGGGGTGGCCTGGAGCTGCACGGGGTTGTGGAGCAGACCCGTGGCCAGCCGGCGGATGTCGCCGGAGAAGGTGGCCGAGAACAGCAGGTTCTGGCGCTTGGGGGGCAGCAGGGTCAGGATTTTCTGGATGTCGCGGATGAAGCCCATGTCGAGCATGCGGTCGGCTTCATCGAGCACCAGGATCTCCAGCCGATCGAAACGGATCGCGTTCTGCTGGTAGAGGTCCATCAGGCGGCCAGGGGTGGCCACCAGCACGTCGGCGCCACGGCGCAGCCGCTGCATCTGGGGGTTGATCTTCACCCCGCCGAAGACCACATCGGCGCGCAGGTCGAGGTAGCGGCCGTAGGCCACCACGCTTTCGGCCACCTGGGCCGCCAGCTCACGGGTGGGGGTGAGCACCAGGGAGCGCACCTGGTTCTGGCGTGCCAGGGGACCGTGGCGCAGACGCTCCAGCATCGGGAGGGTGAAGCCGGCCGTCTTGCCGGTGCCCGTCTGGGCCGCCGCCATCACATCACGGCCGGCCAACACGGCGGGAATGCACTGCAGCTGGATGGGTGATGGGTGGCTGTAGCCCTTGGCCGCCACGGCCTCCAGCAGCGGTTTGGAGAGCCCCAGGTCGGCGAAATCGCCGTTGGGGCTGACGCTGATCTCAGGGCCGGCGGTTGCTGCTGGCGTGGCCTGGCTGTCTGGGGGAACGCGCTCCTGTCCCGGAGCTGGGTGGGTCAGGAGGGAAATGGCATGTACCGCAGGTTGGAGCCAAGCCTAGGGGGGGAGTCGTCAACGGGGTAGATGGTGGGTGCAGCGCTCGCAGGGGCCCTCCGGCAGCACGGCACAGCGCAGCAGCGGGGTGCGGGCGTTGTAGCGGCAGAGGGGATCGCCGATCACCCAGCCGCCGTTCCACCAGCGGGCGTCGTCGGGCTGGCGCTGGGCCTTCACCTCCAGGGCGATGGCGGCCAATTCGTAGCGGCCCTGGCGCAGGCGGTAGCGGTGCTGGCGTTGCAGCACCAGAAAACTGCGTTCCCCCAGCTGAAGCCAGCGGCCGGGGTAGGGCACGTCCTCCAGTTCCACGGATTCGAGCAGTCGGTTGCTGCCCGCCTGCCGCAGTTCCACCCGCGTGGTGCTCAAGGCCGTTCAGGCCCAGAGACCTGGGATCCCGGGGCTTGGGTGGCCGGGGTCAGGGGCATGGCCGCTTCCTCCAGCCGGCGGGAGAAGCCCCAGGCGAACAGCGCGGCCACCGTGAGCAGCAGCACCCATTCCGGCGGCACCAGATCATCGGCAATCAGACGCAGCATCAACCGCAGGCCCACCAGAGCCACCGCCAGGTAGCCGGCCTTTTCCAGGCGGGGGAAGATCGCCAACCAGCGCACGAACAGACCCGCCGTCACCCGCAGGGCCAACACACCGAACGCCCCCCCGGCCATCACCAGCCAGAGGCGATCACTGACCGCCACGGCAGCGGCCACGGAATCCAGTGAGAAGGCGAGGTCGGTGACCGCCAGGGTGGCCACCACGCTGCCCAGGCTCACGGACGAGGGATGGGTCGCCGTCGAGGCCAGCTCCGAGGCCCCGCCAGCTTCGTTGGGCCCTTCGTCGTCCTTGGCCAGAAGGCCCGTGCCGGCGAGCCAGAAGAGGTAGAGGGCGGCAGCCAGTTGCAGGGGCCAGTAGTTGATCACCCACTGGGCGGCCACGATCAGCAGCAGCCGGAACACCAGGGCCAGGACCAGGCCGAAATTGAGCGCTTGCCCCTGGCGCTGACGGTCCCTGAGCCGGCGCGAGATCGCGGCGAGGGCGATGGCGTTGTCGGCGGAGAGCACCAACTCGATGGCCACCAGCAGCGGCAGCAGCAACAGCACCTCACCCCACTGGTCCGCCTGCTCGATCAGGGGGGATAACGAGGTGATCGACTCCGCTTCCATCGCGTCGCAGCGGCTGCCGAAAGACGGCACTCTAGAAAAACGTTTCGATCGGACCGGAGCCGCCGATGCCGTTGCGATCACAACTGGTGCATGCCGACGTCGGCCGGCGGGTGGTGCGGGTGAGTGCCTGGGAGTCGGGCGAGTGTCTTGGCAGCGCCCTTGGGGAGGCGGCCTCGGCGGAGGAGGCGGAAGACCGCGCGATCGAGCGGCTCAGGCGGCGGCTGGCTCCGGCGGCTGCCCCAGCGACCCCAGCCCAGCCCGTCTCATCCCCTTCCTCCTCCTCCCCATCCGCTGCCACCTCCCCATCGGGGCGCGGCCAGATCAGGCAGCCCAGCCTGCCCTCGCCGCCGGCGGCTCCCGGTGGGCCTGGGGCCCCGGCGGGCCCGGCGGGCCGCCGCCCCAGGCAGGACTCCCCGGGGGCCTCCAGCGTGCCCACCAGCGTGCCGACGTCCTCGTCCACCGCTTCAGCCCTGCCGCCGCTGCTCCAGGGTCCACCGCCGGAGCTGGCCGTTCCAGGCCCGGCCACCCCTGCGCCAATCCCTCCGGCATCGCTCCCGGGCCCGGCCGCAGAGGCGGCCGCCACCCAGGTCCCCTCCGAGCCAGCCATGGCCGCCGTGGCGGCTTGGCCCAGCGCGATGGAGCCCCCTGTCGACCCCGAGGACTGGAGCGATGAGCTGGCCCAGTTGGAGCTGGAGCTGCAACGGCTGGGATGGGGCCGGGAGCAGGAGGCGGCCTACCTCGAGCGCGTGTTCGGCCACCCCAGCCGCGGCCGGCTGACGCGTTATGCCGATCTGACGGCCTACCTGGGGGTGCTTCGCCGCGCACCGATCGGAGCCGATCCCGCCGCCCTGCAGGCCCCCCTGCGACGCCGCGACCTGCTGGAGCAGTCGGATCAGCTGCTCCAGCAGCTCCACTGGGAGGCCGCCCAGGGGCGGACCTTCCTGGAGCGGCACTTCGCGCTCAGCAGTCGCCAGAAACTGAGCGATGAGCAGTTGCTGCACTTCAATCTGCTGCTGGAGGAGGCGGCGGCTGTGGAGGCTGTGATGTGACGCCAGTGGACCAGGGTTCAAGCAGGCCAAGCGAGCGAGCTGGCTTCCTGACAACCCCTCGACCTGGCCGGTGCTCCCCCCGGTGGACCATGCGCCGGATCACGGGCCCTGAGGTGGTCTGTTTGAGCTCGCTCCCGAGTGGCCAGATCAGAAGGCACTGGGCGCGGTCGGGGTGGATCGCCACCACGGCAGACTCCCGGTGCGACTTAAGCGCACGGGCCCACGATCGTTTCCCCCAGAGCCGATGAACACAGCCGCAGGCCGCTCACCTGGCGACGCCGTCCTGATCCGCCACGGTGAGACCGCCTGGAGTCTTTCCGGCCAGCACACCAGCACCACCGACATCCCCCTGAGCGCAAACGGCCGGCTGGCGGCCCAGCGCCTGGCGCCGGTGCTGGATGGGATGGCGTTGGCGACGGTGCTCTGCAGCCCTCGCCAGCGGGCGCTCCAGACGTGCCAGCTGGCGGGCCTGGGCGAACGGGCTCGGATCGATGAAGATCTCGCCGAATGGAATTACGGAGCGTTCGAGGGTCTCACCTCCGCTGAGATTGAGCAGCGCCATCCAGGCTGGTTGCTGTTCGAGGCTGGCGCTCCAGGGGGTGAAGCCCCCGACCAGGTCGGTGAACGGGTGGATCGGGTGATCGCCAAGGTGCGGAATGCCGAAGGCAGGGTGGCACTGTTCGCCCATGGCCATGTGCTCAGGGTGTTTGTGGCCCGTTGGATCGGCCTGCCAGCGGGCCATGGCCGCCACTTCCTGCTCGATACCTCCACGCTTTCGCTTCTCTCCTATTACCGGGGAATCCCGGCCGTGAAGTGCTGGAACGCACCCGGGGGAGAGACCTGATCGAGGGTGATGAAAAGGGCCACCAGCGAGCGGGCTTCCACCAGCAGATGGCGGCTGTTCACCACGGGCGCTGAGCTCCAGTCGCTGATGTCCGCGGGTGAAGCCAGAGCGGTATCGATCCAGCGGTGCCACGGGTTCTGCTTGCCATCCGCCACGGGCAGCTCAAAGCGCAGCGCCTCCCAGAAGGCATTGACCATCAGGTGGATGCGGAAGCGGTTGTTGAGGCTGTTGAGTGTTACGGAGAAGGAACGAGAGGCCTCTGACCAATCCGGTTCGTCGAGGGTCACGCCGTGGAATTCGATCACGGATTCCGCCAGCAGATCGTTGAGGGAGACATGGCGCCGGTCGATCACGATGTCGCGCTGCATGCGATGGGCGATCAACGCTTTCACAAAGCGGTGGATGTCGCCATGGCGCTCCAGAAGCGACCAGTCGAACCAACTGATCTCGTTGTCCTGGCAGTAGGGGTTGTTGTTGCCATGCTGGCTGCGGCCCACCTCGTCGCCCATCAGCAGCATCGCTGTGCCGTGGGAGAGCATCAGCAGGGCCAGGAAGTTGCGAATCTGCTTCTGGCGTAGGGCCAGCACCTGGGGATCATCTGTGGGGCCTTCCACGCCACAGTTCCAGCTGGCGTTGTCGTTGCTGCCGTCGCGGTTGTCTTCTCCATTGGCCTCGTTGTGCTTGCCGTTGAAGGACACCAGGTCCGCCAGGGTGAAGCCGTCATGGCAGGTGATGAAATTGACGCTTTGCTCCGCTTCTCGTTCCTCGTGGCCGTAGATGTCCGGGCTGCCAAGCATGCGCAGGGCCGCCTTTTTCGCCATTCCGGCGTCACCTTTGATGAAGCGGCGCAGGTCGTCGCGGAAATGGCCGTTCCATTCCTGCCAGCTGTCGCCGATGAAGCTGCCGACCTGATAGAGCCCAGAGGCATCCCAGGCCTCGGCAATCAGCTTCGTGCCCGCCAGTGCCGGATCGGTCTCGATGTCCCAGAGCACCGGCGGCAACGGCATCGGATGACCGCTCTCATCGCGGGCCAGCACGGAAGCCAGATCAAAACGGAAGCCATCCACATGCATGGTTTCCACCCAATAGCGCAGGCTGTGGCGGATCAGCCGCCGCACGATCGGGTGGTTGGCGTTGAGGGTGTTACCGGTGCCACTGAAATTGGCGTAGCGACTCGGGTCGTGGTCCTCCAGTAAGTAATAGGCCTCGTTGGCGAAGCCCTTCAGGCAGAAGGTGGGTCCCCTCTCATCTCCCTCTGCCGTGTGGTTGAAGACGACATCGAGGATCACCTCAATGCCGGCCAGGTGCAGGGCCTTCACCATGTCGCGGAATTCATCGAGCGGCCCCATGGACTCCCTGTTGGAGCTGTAGGCGGCATGGGGAGCGAAGAAGGAGATCGGTGAGTATCCCCAGTAGTTGGTCTTGCCCGCCGGCGCATCGAGCGGATCGAAGGCGAACACCGGCAGCAGTTCCACTGCCGTGATGCCCAGATCCTGCAGATAGGGGATCTTTTCGATCAGACCCGCATAGGTGCCTGCCTTCTCAGCTGCTACCCCTGAACTCGGATGGCGCGTGAAGCCAGCCACGTGGAGTTCGTACACGATGGTTTCCCTGCGCGGCCGCCGCAGGGGGCGATCACCCTCCCAGTCGTAGCGCTCTGGATCGACCACGATCGACTTTCTCGCCAGGGCAAGATCGCTGCCGCTGGACCCGGCTTCGCTTCGCCGCTGGCCCGGTGGTGTCGCCACAGCCAGCCCGTAGGGATCGAGCAGCAGTTGGCGACCGTCAAAGCGCAGGCCCCGCTCCGGCTGCCAGGGACCATGCACCCGGTAACCGTAGAGCTGGCCAGCGCCGATGCCTGGAACCAGGCAGTGCCAGTAGTGGTAGGTGCGGTGGAGGGCGGGATCGAGTTCGTAAATACTGGAGGGCTCGGCATCCGTTTCGTGATCGAACAGCAGCAATTCGATCCGATGGGCGTACTTCGAAAAGACGTTGAAATTGACTCCATTCCCAGCGAAAGAGGCCCCGAGTCTGGACGTGTCACCGGGCTTTGGGCTTGTTGTTGCGCCACCCATGGCCGAGCACAACTGGGGGCTCGACCCTACCGCTGGCGATGAGGTCTGGCCCAGACGTGGCGCTGAACGGTGAACGCGCGGCCGAATTCCAGCCGATCGCCCAGGCCCCCCTCACCTCCGACAATTCGCCCTGAGCAACGCCACCCCCAGCTCCAATTGCTGCTGGTTGCTGTAGGCCTCCCGTTCGAGCTGCCGTTGGTTGGCCGACAGGCCGGCATAGACGGGGCTGGCCAGAAAGCGCTCAACGGCGGGGGTGGAGATGGTGGGCAGCCCGAGGGGTTGGGGCAGGGCCCGCAGGCTGCCGCTGCGGCAGCTCTGGGCCACATGGATCGACTCGTGGTTGATCACCTTGGCGAATTCCGAGCTCCCCTTGGCGGGCACGTCGGGGCGGATGCGCAGGATGCCGGCACGCGGTTCCCATTCCCCCGCTGCCCCGGCCTTGCGCGTCGGACCAAAGACCACCAGCACTCCCCGGGAGCGCAGTTCGCTGAGCTGCGCCGCGATCGCCGCCCGTTCGCGATCGAAGCGGGGCGGGGAGAGGATCAACGACTTGATCTGCTCGATGTCCAGCGGCGGGTCGTCCTGGCGGCGCTTGTAGGTGTAACGGATGCCGCCACCTGGCAGGGCCTGGGCCCGGGGCCGCCAGCTTTCATCGGCCTGATCCAACATCGCCATCAAGCCGCTGTCGTCGGCGGGTTTGAGCGGGCGATCGCCCGGCCGGGGCTGGGCTCTGAAGGTCTGAGCGCTGGAGAAGGCGGTGATCGCCGCCGCCCCCACGGCCGCGAACACCGCCAGGGCGACCAGGGCCTTGAGCGGACTGGGGGCCTGCTGCGACTGGAGAGGTAGCCCGCAGCGTTCGCAGATCCGCATCCCATCATTGCTGCGGGCGGTGCGCAGGGGCTGGGAGCGGCAGGCGGGGCAGCGGTAGGTGCTCATCGCCGGGCGGCCTGCTCAGCGCTGCGGCGCGAGACCATCACCTTGGCCAGATCCATGGCTCCCCTCCCGCTGGCCTTCATTCTGGCGCCGCCATCGCACGGCCCCGCCGCCGCATAGCCCCGCCCCCGCCCCTGCCCCCGCACGGCCCCACGGATTGCCGCCCTGCGCTTTGTCGCCCTGCGGCGGCGCCAACGAGTTGCGAAGATCGTTCCTCGATGTTCCAACTGCCCCAATGCCCCTCACCGCCCTGGTGCGCCAGCTGGAGCAGGTGCCCCTCACCGGTGAGGTGCAGGCCCGCATGGATCGCCCCGAGCGCCTCAGCCTGCGGGGAGCCGGCCGGGCCGCCCGGGCATTGATCAGCTCGGCCCTGGCCCGCCAGCGCCGCTCGCCGCTGCTGGTGGTGGTGCCCACCCTCGAGGAGGCGGGACGCTGGACGGCCCTGCTGGAACTGATGGGCTGGCCCACGGCCCAGCTCTACCCCACCAGCGAAGGCTCGCCCTATGAGCCCTTCGATCCCACCAGTGAGATCACCTGGGGGCAGTTGCAGGTGCTGGCGGAGCTGGTGGGCCCTAACCCCTGGAAGGGCGCGATCGTTGTCACCGAGCGCGCCCTGCAGCCCCATCTGCCCCCCCCCGAGGCGCTCGCGGCCCAGTGCCTGAGCCTCGCCAAGGGGCAATGGGTGGACCTCGAGGAGCTGGCGGCGACCCTGGCGAGGCTCGGCTATGAGCGGGTGCCCACGATCGAGCAGGAGGGTACCTGGAGCCGTCGCGGCGACATCGTCGACCTGTTTCCGGTCAGCGCCGAGCTACCGGTGCGGCTGGAATTTTTTGGCGACACACTCGAGAAGCTGCGGGAGTTCGATCCGGCCAGCCAGCGCTCTCTTGATCCGATCGAGGTGGTGCGGCTCACCCCCACGGGCTACGGGCCCCTGGTGGCCGATGCCCTGCGCGAAGCGATGCCCGCTGGGCTCGAAGCCTTGCTCAGCCCCGAAGCCCTCGAGCAGCTGCTGGAGGGGGGAACCCCCGAGGGGATGCGGCGGCTGATGGGTCTGGCCTGGGGGCGGCCCGCCTCGCTGCTGGATTACCTGCCTGAGCTCACCCTGATCGCGATCGATGAGCGGCGCCAGTGCCTGGCCCACGGCCAGCAGTGGTTTGACCATGCCTCGATCCACCACGACGACTGTCCCGAGCTGCCGGCGCTGCATCGGCCGCCGGCTGAGGCCCTGGAGGCAGCGGCGGCCTTCGCCGGTTTCGATCTGGCGGAACTGGCCGAAACCGACGGCCACGCCAATGCCTTTGATCTGGCCAGCCGGCCCGTGCCCGCCCACCCCAACCAGTTCGGTCGCCTGGCGGCCCAGGTGAAGGGATACCAGGCCGAGAAGGCGCGGGTGTGGCTGCTCTCGGCCCAGCCCTCGCGGGCCGTGGCCCTGCTGGAGGAACACGACTGCATCACCCGTTTCGTGCCCAATGCCGCCGACTGGCCGGCGATCGATCGGCTCGTGGAGCAGGGCACGCCGGTGGCCCTCAAGCTCAAGGGCACAGCCGAACTGGAGGGTCTGCAGCTGCCGGCCTGGAAGCTGGTGCTGCTCAGCGACCGGGAGTTCTTCGGTCAGCACTCCCTGGCCGCCAGTGGCTACGTGCGCCGGCGGCGCAAGGCGGCCAGCCGCACGGTGGACCCGCTCAAGATGGTGCCGGGGGATTTCGTGGTGCACCGCAACCACGGCATCGGGCGGTTTCTGAAGCTGGAAAAGCTCGCCATCAGCGGCGAGTCCCGCGACTACCTGGTGGTGCAGTACGCCGACGGCACCCTGCGGGTGGCCGCTGACCAGCTGGGCAGCCTCGGCCGCTACCGCGCCAGCACCGAAGCCCCGCCGGAGCTCAACCGCATGGGCGGGGTGGCCTGGGCGAAGGCCAAGGAGCGGGCCCTCAAGGCGGTGCGGAAGGTGGCGGTGGATCTGGTCAAGCTCTACGCCGAGCGCCACCAGGCACCGGGCTTCGCCTTCCCCCCCGATGGCCCCTGGCAGCTGGAGCTGGAAGATTCCTTCCCCTACGAGCCCACCCCCGACCAGCTCAAGGCGATCGTCGAGGTGAAGCGCGACATGGAGGCCGCCCAGCCGATGGACAGGCTGGTGTGCGGCGATGTGGGCTTCGGCAAGACCGAGGTGGCGATCCGTTCGATCTTCAAGGCCGTCACCGCCGGCAAGCAGTGCGCCCTGCTGGCCCCCACCACCGTTCTGGCCCAGCAGCACTGGCGCACCCTCAGCGAACGCTTTGCTCCCTATCCGCTCAAGGTGGCGCTGCTCAACCGCTTCCGCACCGCCGCCGAGCGCAGGACGATTCTCGAGGGCCTCTCGGCCGGCACCATCGATGTGGTGGTCGGCACCCACCAGCTGCTGGGCAAGGGCACCACCTTCCAGCAGCTGGGGCTGTTGGTGGTGGATGAGGAACAGCGCTTCGGGGTGAACCAGAAGGAAAAGATCAAGGCGCTCAGAAAAGACGTGGACGTGCTCACGCTCTCGGCCACGCCGATCCCCCGCACCCTCTACATGAGCCTCTCGGGGGTGCGCGAGATGAGCCTGATCACCACCCCGCCGCCGCTGCGGCGGCCGATCAAGACCCACCTGGCGGCCCTCGATGGCGAGGCGGTGCGCAGCGCCATTCGCCAGGAGCTGGACCGCGGCGGCCAGGTGTTCTACGTGGTGCCGCGGGTGGAGGGGATTGAGGAGGTGGCGGGCGGCCTTCGGGAGATGCTGCCGGGCCTGAAGCTGCAGGTGGCCCACGGCCAGATGCCTGAGGGGGAACTCGAGAGCGCGATGGTGGCCTTCAACGCCGGTGAGGCCGACGTGATGCTCTGCACCACGATCATCGAATCGGGCCTGGATATTCCCCGGGTGAACACGATCCTGGTGGAGGACGCCCACAAGTTCGGCCTGGCTCAGTTGTATCAACTGCGGGGCCGGGTGGGTCGCAGCGGCATCCAGGCCCACGCCTGGCTGTTCTATCCCGGTGATGCGTCGCTTTCAGAAGCCGCGCGGCAGCGGCTGCGGGCGATCCAGGAATTCGCCCAACTGGGCAGTGGCTACCAGCTGGCCATGCGCGACATGGAGATCCGTGGCGTCGGCAACCTGCTCGGGGTGGAGCAGAGCGGCCAGATGGAGGTGATCGGTTTCGACCTCTACATGGAGATGCTGCAGGAATCGCTTGCCGAGATCCAGGGCCAGGACATCCCAGTGGTCGAGGACACCCAGATCGACCTGCCGATCACCGCCTTCATCCCGGCCGATTGGATCACCGAAGGCGACGAGAAGATGGCCGCCTACCGCTCAGCGGCGGGGTGCAGCAGCAAAGGCGAATTGCTCGAGCTGGCGGCCGCCTGGATCGACCGCTACGGCGCCCTGCCGGCGCCGGTGCAGGCGCTGCTGCAGCTGATGGAGCTCAAGCTGCTGGCCAAGCGCTGCGGCTTTGCGCGCCTTCGGGCCGAACAACCAAATCTGGTGCTGGAAACGCCGATGGAGGAGCCAGCGTTCCGGCTGCTGCGCCAGGGCCTGCCCCAGCACCTGCATGGACGCTTGGTGTACCAAGGCGGCTCAGGCAGCACCGCCAAGGTGCTGGCCCGGGGCCTGAGCGTGCTTCCGGCGGAGAAGCAGCTCGAGACGCTGATGGAGTGGCTGGGGGCGATGGCGGCGCAGATCCCTGGGGCCGATGGGCTGAGCGAGGCGCAGCGGGTGGAAGAACAGAAGGCGAGGAATGAGGCGGTGTTGGCTGTTTGAGCTGACGGGCTGTCCCAGGGGGCTGGAGCAGGGAGAGCGGCCCCAGGAGACCGGCCCCGGCTCCGCCTGGCGCAACATGGCGTTACAATTATGGTCATTCGTTAACAGGCGCAGTCCCATGGGTGAGTTGCTGCAGGGATCCGGTGGAGTGACCAGCAGCGTCAGCCTGGTGTCCGCCCTGGTGAGCGTGGCGGCCCTGGGGCTGTTCGCCCTCTTCCAGAACGCCAGCGGGAACGACGACGATGACTCCACCCCGGGCGGTGGCCTGATGCAGCCGGTGGCGTGAGCCGATCGGCGCTGCTCACCTTCAACGCTGGCTTCTGGGAGGGCAGCTTCATCCGCCTTGATGGCCGCGGCCACGACGTTGAGCGCTTCGCCAGCCAGCTTGAGGTGAGAGAGGCGGCCCCGGTGAATGGCTCAGGTCTTGCCCCAGGGGAGATCACGGCCGCTCACACCAATCGCTCCAGCGGCTATCTGCGCACGATGCGCTTCCCGGAACCTCCTGCGGAGATGCAGATTGATCCTCTGGGTGGCCACTGGAGCCAGGGGCCTGATCGCATCGGCCCCTGGCCCTGGGTCAGCGAGCTCGCTCCGGTGCACGGCGACCACCGCCGCCGGGTGGTGGTGCGCCATGGCGCCGAGCGACTGGAGCGGTTGGGGAGGGAATCGATGCGGTGGTGTGGTGGAGCCCGGAACCTGGCCTGGTGATCAGCACCATGGCGGAGCGCCGTTTCGGTTCGCCCCAGTGGGCGGGCCTGCATAGGGATCCCCAGACCGGCGTGAGCCCAACAACTCCCCAGCGCTGATCTGAGGCCACCGAAGGGGAAAGTCCCCTGCGGAGCTCCAGACTTACTTGGTGCCCAGGGCCTCGGGCAGGTTGGCGCTGGTGGGGTTGTAGAGCTTCTTGGCGCTGCCGCCGGCCGCCTGCACCTGCTTGAGCAGGGTCGTTTCCGCGGCCCGGTACTGGCTGTCCTTGCGGGTGCCGATGTCCTCGAGCTTGAGCTTCGCGGCCTCGGATTCGCTGAGCTTGGCGGACACATCCGGGGCGATGCCGTGGTGGTGGATGTCCCGGCCGCTGGGGGTGAGGTACTTGGCGATGGTCACGGTCATGCCGGAGCCATCGGAGAGCCCCCGCACCGACTGCACCAGGCCCTTGCCAAAGGTTTTCTGCCCCACCAGCACCGCGCGCTTGTTGTCCTGCAGGGCCCCCGAGAGAATCTCACTGGCGCTGGCGGAGCCCTCATTGACCAGGATCACCAGGGGACGCTTGGTGAGGGAGCGACCGTTGGCGCGCTTGATGTCCTGGATGCCGTCACGGGTCTTGGTGGAAACGATGATGCCCTCGTCCAGCCACTGACGGGCGATGGCGATGCTGGCCATCAGCAGTCCGCCCGGGTTGCTGCGCAGATCGAGCACATAGCCCTGGACGTTCTTGGCCTCCAGATCCTTGACGGCGGCGGCCATGTCCTTGGCGGCGTTGGCGTTGAACTGCTTCAGGCGGATGTAGCCCACCTTCGAGCCATCGGGGGCCGTGTTGATCTGGTGCTCCACGGCGTGCAGTTCGATGCGCTCGCGCATCAGCGGTGTGTCGATCAGCTGCCCCTTGCGCCGCAGCTGGATCGTCACCTTGGTGCCGGCCTGGCCGCGGATCAGCTTGACTGCATCCTCGGTGCTCATGCCCTTGGTGCTCTTGCCATCGATCGAGACGATCACGTCCTTGGGCTGCACGCCGGCCCGCGAGGCCGGGGAACCATCGATCGGCGAGACCACCACCAGTTCCTTGGTCTCCTTGTCGAGGCTCAGCTGGATGCCCACCCCGGAGAGTTCTCCGGAAGTGTCGATCTGCATCTCCTTGAACTCCCGCGGATCCAGAAAGCGGGTGTAGGGATCATCGAGGGACTGGAGCATGCCCCGAATCGCCTCGTAGCTCTCCTTGGTGCTTCCGTAGCTCTTGGCGAGGATCGACTGACGCAGTTTGCGCCATTGGTCTGGGGTGTACTTACCGGTGGTGTCGAGGTAGTCGCGGAAAACGATCTGCCACGCCTGGTCCATGACCTCCTTGGGGCTGTCATTGATCAGACTGGCCAGGCTGGGGGGCACGAAGCTGCGTCCTCCCACCAGGGCGGTGGTGACAAAGGTGCCCACTCCGGCCAACACGATCAGGGTGGTGCGACCTTTGGCCATCGTGCGCCGGCTCCGGAGCCTTGAGATTCCTATCAAGCTAGTCCCCGCAGCGGGGGGCGCCGAGGTGTGAGAGCCGAAATTCAGTGCGGACTCCCCGACCGAATGTGACCCTGGAAACGTCCTGGTCGTGTTTGGGGCGATGGGCCCGGTTCAGGGATCGACCCAGCGGCCGTCTTCCTTGATCAGGGCGATCAGAGCGTCCACCCCTTCGGTTTCCTGCACCCGGCGGATCTCCTCGCGGCCGCGGTAGAGCGAAATGGTGCCGGGGGTTTTGCCGACATAGCCGTAGTCGGCGTCGGCCATCTCGCCGGGTCCGTTGACGATGCAGCCCATCACGGCGATGTCGAGGCCGGTGAGGTGGGCGGTGGCGTTGCGCACCACGTGCAGCACCTCCTCCAGGTTGAACAGGGTGCGGCCGCAGCTGGGGCAGGCCACGTATTCCACCATCGTCTTGCGCAGGCCCAGGGCCTGCAGGATCGAGTAGCAGACCGGAATCTCCTTCTCAGGTGCCTCGGTGAGTGACACCCGGATCGTGTCCCCAAGCCCCTCGGCCAGCAGGGTGGCGATGCCGGCGGTGCTCTTGATGCGGCCGTAATCGCCGTCGCCCGCCTCGGTGACGCCCAGATGCAGGGGGTAATGGAAGCCTTCGGCGTCCATGCGGTCGGCCATCATCCGGTAGGCGGCCAGCATCACCGGCGCCCGCGAGGCCTTCATCGAGACCACGATGTTGTGGAAGTCGAGGCGGTCACAGATGTGGATGAACTCCATCGCGCTCTCCACCATCCCCAGCGGCGTGTCGCCGTACGTGAACAGCATCCGCTCGGCCAGCGAACCGTGGTTCACGCCGATGCGCAGGCCCTTGTCCTGCTCCTTGAGCAGGCTCACCAGCGGTTCGAGCGTGGCCTGGATGCGCGCGCCGATCGCCGCCACTTCCTCGGGGCTGAATTCGGTGCGGTTCGGATCAGGCTTGTCGAACACATAGAGGCCCGGGTTGATGCGCACCTTGTCGACGTGCTGGGCCACCTCCAGGGCGATCTTCATGCCGTTGTGGTGCACGTCCGCCACCAGGGGCACGGGCTGGTAGCTGTCTTCGAGGCGCTTGCGGATCTCCCCCACGGCCCGGGCATGGCCCAGGCTCGGCACCGTGAGCCGCACGATTTCGCAACCCGCCTCGTGCAGCCGGCGGATGCCGGCGGTGGCACCCTCGATGTCGAGGGTGTCCTCATTGATCATCGATTGCACCACCACGGGGTGCTCGCTGCCGACCCAGATATCGCCCACCCGCACGCTGCGGGTCTTACGGCGGCGGATGACGGTGTCGTAGCGGGGATCGTTGGCCCAGTCCCTGGCTCCTCCCTCAGGGGTGGCGGTGTCGGGACGGGCCAGGGTGCCGGTCATCGCAGGGGGGGGCCGGAGGTGAGCCAAGCCTGTCACAAACGGGGCGGCAGCGGCTGCTCCAGGCCGCTGTTCGGTCCTTCGGGGTGGTCCAGCCGCCGCCTGATCGCCAGGAAATCGGATGCGGTGTGCCAGCGGGGCGAGCCAGGCTCCGTGGAGGGAAAGCGCAGCAGATAGGAGGGATGGAACACGGGCATCAGCCAGCGTCCTTGCCAGCTCTGCCATTGCCCCCGCATCCGGGAGAGGCCACCTCGGATCCCCAGCAGCGCCTCCACGGCCGTGGCTCCGGCCAGCACCACCAGCGCCGGATCGACCCGCTCCAACTGGCGATCCAGCCAGGGTCGGCAGGCCGCCAGCTCGGCCGCCGTGGGGCGACGGTTGCCCGGCGGCCGGCACTTGATCACGTTGCAGATGTAGGCCTCCCGGTTGCTGCTGATGCCGGCCTCGGCCAGCAGCTGGTCCAGCATCCGGCCGGAGCGGCCCACGAACGGCAGACCGCTGGCGTCCTCCTCGGCACCCGGGGCTTCCCCGATCAGCATCAGCCGTGCGCCGCTATGGCCCCGGCTCACCACGGCCTGATGACGGCCCGCTGCCAAGGGGCAGCGCAGGCAGGCCTGGCAGTCCTCGCGCAGCTGCTGCTCAGGATCCATGGGCCCGGCGGCGCTGGGGCAGATCGCATGTTGACGCAACGAAGATGCCGCTGCGATCGCTCCTGGGGAGGAGCCATGGGGCAGGATGGCCATCTTTCAGGCGTTCCTGCGGCGGAGCGCTGCTTGCGATGCAGCGCCCGTTGAGGCTCTCTGCAAGGGCCGAAGCTCTGCAGCCCTCCCTGACCCTGGCGATCGCCGCCCGCGCCAAGCAGCTGCGGGCGGAGGGGCAGGACGTCTGCAGCCTCAGCGCCGGCGAACCCGACTTTGAGACCCCCGCCTTCATCCGAGCGGCCGCCACGGCGGCTTTGGAGGCTGGTCATACCCGCTACGGCCCGGCCGCCGGCGAGCCGGAACTGCGGGAAGCGATTGCCGTCAAGCTCAGCGCCGAGAACGGCATCCCCACCACCGCCGCGCAGGTGCTGGTCACCAACGGTGGCAAGCAGGCCCTCTTCAACCTCTTCCAAGTGCTGCTGGGGCCCGGCGATGAGCTGCTGCTGCCCTCTCCCTACTGGCTCAGTTACCCAGAGATGGCCCGGTTGGCCGGCGCCTCGGTGCAGCTGCTGCCCAGCGCCGCCGCCGAGGGATTCCGGTTTGATGCCGAGCGCCTGGAGGCGGCGATCACCCCCGCCAGCAAGCTGCTGGTGCTCAACAGCCCCGGCAACCCCACCGGCGCCGTGCTCAGCCGCGCCGAGCTCGAGGCGATCGCCGCCGTGTTGCGCCGCCATCCCCATGTGGCGGTGGTCTGCGATGAGATTTACGAATTCCTGCTCACCCCTGGCCAGGAGCACCACAGCTTCGGGGCCGTGGCCCCAGACCTTCTCGATCGGGTGTTCGTCGTCAATGGCCTCGCCAAGGGCTGGGCGATGACCGGCTGGAGGATCGGTTATCTGGCCGGCCCCGTACCTGTGATCACCGCCGCCAGTGCACTCCAGAGCCAGAGCACCAGCAACGTCTGCAGCTTCGCCCAGTACGGGGCGCTCGCCGCGATCAGAGGCCCGAGGGACTGCGTGCGTGCCATGGCCGAGCAGTTCAGCCAGCGCCGCGCCCTGCTCACAGCCGGGCTGCAGGCGATGGCCGGCCTCACCCTCACCCCGCCTTCGGGGGCCTTCTACGCGTTTCCGGATGTGAGTTCCTACGAACTCGATTCGATGACCTTCTGCAACCGCCTGCTGGAGCAGGAGGGTCTGGCGGTGGTTCCTGGCGTGGCGTTCGGCGATGACCGCTGCATCCGCCTCTCCTGTGCCGCCTCCCCTGCCACGATCAGGGATGGTCTGCAGCGACTCGAGCGTTTCCTGGCCAGCCTCTGACTCCCCCTCCCATGCACTTGCGACAACCCCGGGCCGTCGCCCTTGGCCTTGCCCTGCTGATCACGGCGGCGGCCGCACCGATCAGCTTCGGCGGCCTGCTCAGCCGGGCCCAGGCCCAGAGCAACCCCACCGCCAAGCCCACGCAGGCCAGCAACCGGGTGCTGCGCATCGGCGCGATCCCCGACCAGAAGCCGGAGAAGCTGAACCGGCTCTACGGGCAACTGGCCGATGAACTCAGCCGCCAGTTGGGTTTCAAGGTCAAATACGTGCCCGTCGTCGACTATGCCGCCGCCGTCACGGCGTTCCGCACGGGCGATCTGGACCTGGTCTGGTTCGGCGGCCTCACCGGCGTGCAGGCCCGCCTGCAGAAGCCCGGCGCCCGGGTGCTGGCCCAACGCGACATCGACGTGCAGTTCCACAGTGTCTTCATCGCCAACGCCCGCAGTGGCCTCAAGCCGGTGCTCAATGTCAAGGATCTGACTCAACTGAAGGGCAAGCGCTTCACCTTCGGCTCCGAGAGCTCCACCTCAGGCCGGCTGATGCCCCAGGTCTTCCTGGCCAAGGCGGGTGTGAAGTTGACTGATTTCAGTGGCGGTGGGCCGGGCTTCAGCGGCAGCCATGACGCCACCATCGCTCTGGTGCAGAGCGGCGCCTACGACGCTGGCGCCGTCAATGAGCAGGTCTGGAAGAGCAGCCTGCGCGAGCGCAAGGCCGACCGCAGCAAGGTGATCGCGATCTGGCGCACCCCCGGCTATCCCGACTACCACTGGATCGCCCAGCCCGATCTGGACCGGCGTCTGGGCAAGGGCACCACCGATCGGATCACAGCGGCCCTGGTGTCCCTGCGGCGCACCAACCCCAGCCAGGCACCGATCCTGGAGTTGTTCGGCGCCCAGCAGTTCGTGCCCGCGAGCGCCGATCAGTACGCCACGATTGAGAAGGTAGGCCGGGAGATCGGCAAGATCCGCTGATTTCGGCCCCAGGTCATGGATGTCTGGCGATGGGGACGCCTGGCGATGGGCAGGCGGTATGCATCTTGGCCGGAGAGATGACAGCGGATGAAAGCATGCCCGGTGGGCCCATTCGGAGCTCGCCCGGGTGCTGGGCGTTCGGGGCGGATTGACCCTTCCCATAGGAGCCTTACGATCCCGAGAATCCCCTGATGGCTTGTGCTCCAGCTCAACCGAACCAGAGCGTTTGGCCTTGGGCTGGCTGTTTCGAGCGTTCTGGTGGCCTCCGCGTCGCTGGCCCTCGCCGCCACAGGCCCGCTGACACGGCTGCAGTTCACCCAGGTCATTGAGGACCAGCCGACCCCGGTGGTCGACGCCGCTGTCCACGTGGTTCCGTGTGCGCCGGTCAATGCCAGCTGTCGGGACCTGCTGAACGACCTGGTGGCCCCATTCCGGGGGAGCAAGGTCTGGACTGGGACGTCGATCTCCCAGGCAGTGGCCAAGGCGGAAGGCCAGTTGGTGGTTCAGAAGGGCCACCGGCTGCTCCGCACCGATGCCGCTGGCAGCGCGCGCCTGTCGTGCCCCACCGCCAACTGCCTGGTGTTCGCGGCGTCCACGGCAGCAGGCCGCACGGTGGTCTGGAGCTTCCTGCAACCGCTCGGCCGCTCACGCGAACTGCTTCCCTCCGCTGGCCGCAGCGTGGTGGCCGCTGAGCCGGAGGCCGATCTTGTAGCGCGCAAGCAGCGTTGGATCGCCGCGGCCACGCTGGCCACGCCTCTGTTGCTGGCGGTCCTGCTGCTGGTGGTTCTGCTTGAGCGCCGGGAGTTGCGCCGCCGATCCGAGGAACTGCTCAGCACGCTTCGGGCTGAGACCAAGTTTGAAATCGCGACCCTGAACGTGGCCGTCGAGGCGATCCGCAACGTTCTCGAGGCGATCGAGCAGGGTGGCGTCCAGGTGCCAGCCGTGCCCACCCCGCCCCACGGACCTGAGGCTGATCATTCGGATTCGCTCCAATCCGATCTGGAAGCATCTGATCAGGAGCCATCCGATCAGCAACCAACACATCCAGACCCCGTCGTTTCTCCGCAGCCTCCCGCTGCTCCCCAGGCGGTTGCCGCTGGAGCGGTCACCACCCTCAAGGAGCTGGAGCAGGCCTCGAACGAGGCCCGCCACCTGCGCCTGGCCCTGGACCAAAGCGCTGCGCTGCTGCAGCAGGCGCTCGCCATCCATCCCCAGGCCGAGCAGGTCGCCGATCGCCTGCAGGTCGCCATGGAGGAAGCGAGGTCGCTTCTGCCCAGCATCGAGAACCGGCTCATGGAGCGGCGCGCCGCAGGGCGGAGCGACCCCCCTCCCCAGGCCTCGATGGAGCCGATCCCCCCGGCGGCGCTGGAGCCCCCTCCGGCCAGTGCCCCACCCCGATCGGATCGGACTGATGCATCCAAGGGCAGCCGGCTGGGGCAGGTGCTGCCGATCGCGTCACCCATGCCGAACCGCCCCACCGAACCGCCCCTGGCCTGAAGCCACCCCCCTGCCGGTGGGAGAGTGGGGCCATGAACGAATTCTTTGGCCCCGCCTTGATCCCCCCCGCTCTGGCGGCTTGGATTCCGCTGACGATCGCCCCTTGAGCGGGCGTTGAAGGTCACCAGTGATGAACCCGCCCCCCGTTCTCGAGCTCAAGGGGATCCAGGTGCCAGGCCGCCAACAGCCTCGCCTGCAGGATGTTTCGTTGCAGATTCAACCGGGGGAGCGCGTGGCGCTGCTCGGCCCCAGCGGCGCCGGCAAGAGCACCCTGCTGGCGGTGGCCAATGGCATGCTTGCTCCCAGCGCCGGGGTGGTGCGCTGGGAAGGGCAACCGCTCGCCCGCTCCCGACGCCAAAGGCGCCGCCAGCAGGCTCGCATCGGCACCCTCTGGCAGGACCTGCGCCTGATCGAGGAGCTCACCGTTCAACAGAACCTCAACGCCGCCCGGCTGGTGGACTGGGGCTGGCCCCGGGCCCTGCTCAACCTGCTGCTGCCCCTGGAAACGGCCGCCTGCGCCGCCGCCCTTGGGCGCGTCGAGCTGGAGCCGGCCCTGCTGGCTCAGCCGGTGACGGCCCTCTCCGGCGGTCAGCGCCAACGGGTGGCCCTGGCGCGGCTGCTGCGTCAGGAGCCGTTGCTGCTGCTGGCCGATGAACCCCTGGCCAGCCTCGATCCGCGCCTGGCCGCTGAACTGCTGGATCTGTTGCTCCGCCAGGCCACGGCGCCCCGGGCCCTGCTGCTCAGCCTGCACCGCCCCGACCTGCTGGCGGGCTTCGACCGGGTGATCGCCCTGCGCCAGGGTCGGCTGCAGTTCGATGGCCCTGTGGCCGAGCTCCGATCTGATCTGGGGGCCGGGACCCTTGCCCGGCTCTACGCCGAGGAGCCATGAACGCACGGCTGCGGCCCGCTCCGCCGCTGCTGTTGTTGCTGCCGGCCCTGGCCGCGGTGCCGGTGCTGGTGGCGCTTCCTTCCCTGGCCCATGGGGGTGGCTGGGAGTTGATCGGCCAGTTCCTGGCGGCGGCCCTGCGGCCATCGCTGGATCCGCAGGTGCTGGGTTCGGCCCTCTCGGGCCTGGGGGTCACCGTGGCCATCGCGCTGCTGGGCTGGGCCCTGAGCCTGGCCCTGGGGCTGCTGGGGGGGCTGCTCAGCTCCCGCACCCTCTGGCAGACCAGCTCGGGCCAGCGCTGGCCGGCGGCACTGATTCGCCGGTTGCTGGCCCTGCCGCGCTCGATCCATGAGTTGCTCTGGGGGCTGTTGCTGCTGCAGCTGCTGGGGCTGGATCCAGCCGTCGCGGTGCTGGCGATTGCCCTCCCCTTCGGTGCCCTGGTGGCTCGGGTGGTGGGAGACCAGCTCGATGCCTTGCCCACCACCCGGCTGGAGGCCCTGCGGGCGGCGGGGGCACCGGCCGGTCCGGCGCTGCTCACGGCCCTGGGGCCTGCCCTGCTGCCGGGGGTGATCAGCTATGGGGGCTATCGGCTGGAGTGCGCCCTGCGCAGCGCCACCCTGCTGGGGGTGTTCGGCCTCGGCGGCCTGGGCACCGACCTGCGCCTCACCCTGCAGTCGCTGCAGTTCAGTGAGCTCTGGAGTGGCCTTTGGCTGCTGCTGGCGGTGATGTTGGTGCTGGAGGCGCTGGTGCGGCTGCTGCGCCGCCGCTGGTGTCTGCCCACCCGCTTTGGGGCTGGCATCGTGGTCGTCGGCCGGCGGGGCCGGGAAATCGCGCTGCTGGTCCTGTCATTGCTGCCGCTGTTGCTGGTGCTGGCCCGAGCCCTAGGGGTCGATCCGCTCTCGCTTTTGCCCGGCAGCGCCCTGCCTAACTGGGGCGCCAGCCTGCGGCCGGATGAGCTGCTGGCCCTGCCCTGGCTGACCCTGGTGGGTCAGACCCTGGGGCTCACCCTCCTGGCCGCCGCCCTGGCGGTGGGCCTGGCGCCGCTGTTGCTGCTGCTCGTGGCCCCCTGGCCCTGGGGACGGGCCCTGCTGCAGCTGGTCTGGGCCCTGGGGCGCCTGTGGCCACCGCCGCTCACGGCCCTGCTGCTGTTGTTCGTGCTCAAGCCCGGCCTGGTGACGGCCGCCCTGGCCCTCGGTTTTCACAATCTGGGCATCCTCGGCCGCCTGCTGCTGGAGGCGGCCGAGGACGCCCCCCAGGGGGCCGAGCAGGCCCTGGGGGCGGCGGGCGTGGGGCCGCGGCTGGCCTTGCTCTACGGCCGCTACAGCGCCCTGGCCAGTTCCTACCTGGCCTATGGGGCCTACCGCAGCGATGTGATCCTGCGCGAGACGGTGGTGGTGGGGTTGGTGGGAGCCGCCGGGCTGGGCACCGCGCTGCTGGAGGCGCTCAGCTCCTTCGCCTGGGACCAGTTGCTGGCCCTGATGGCGGTCTATGCCCTGCTGACCCTGGTGGGGGAAGATCTCTCCGACCGGGCCCGAAGGCGATTGCTCGCATGTCCTTGATCGCCGTTCCGCGCAAGCTGGTGGTGCTGGGGGACAGCGGCGTCTTCGGCTGGGGCGACCCTGAGGAAGGCGGCTGGTGTGAGCGCCTGAGGCGCCATTGGATGGCGCTGCCGGAGGCGCCCGTGCTCTACAACCTGGGGGTGCGTGGCGACGGCCTGGAGCGGCTGGCGGCACGGCTGGGCCCTGAGGTGGGCCGCCGTGGGGAATTGCGGCGCCAGAGCCCCCAGGGCATGTTGCTGTCGATCGGTCTCAACGACACCGCCCGTGTGGGTCGACCGGATGGCCGCCACCAGCTGGCCCCCGAGGCCTTTCTGTTCGGCCTGCAGCAGCTGCTGCGGGAGGCCACAGCCCTGGCGCCGGTGTTGGTGCTGGGGCTGACCCCCGTGGATGGGGCGGTGATGCCGTTCGCTGACTGCCTCTGGTACGACCTGGAGACCGTGCGTCACTACGAGGGCCTGCTTGAGGAGGCCTGCCTGGAGGCGGATGTGCCCTTCCTGCCCTTGCTCGAGAGCTTCACCGCTGAGCGGCAGTGGTTGCAATGGCTCTGCGGCGACGGGGTGCATCTCAACGGCGAGGGCCACCGCCGCGTCTACGAGCGTGTGAAGACCTGGCCCGCCCTGCTGCGCTGGGCCGACCTCGAACCGCTCCGGCTGCGCACGCCGGCCATCTGAGCGCGTCGTCCCTGCAGGCGGTCGCCGATGGAGAGCGTCCACGGTTCCCGCAGGGATCGCACTCCAGGGGAACAGCAACGGGGCCCTCCAGCGCTTCAGTTGTGACCAGATCCCACTCGATCTCCCCCATCTGGGGGAGGCGATCTCCATCGGCCAGGTGAGCGCCGCAGCCAGGGGGGCCGACGACCGTGAAAACACGGACATTCCGCCACCTCACCGCTCCCGCCATGGCCAGTTCACAACCCCTGCATGAGCTCAACTCGAACCTGCTGCGGGCCTATGGCCGCAGGGGCGATGTCAAGGCCCGCAACCGGCTGGTGGAGCTGAACCTGCCTCTCGTCCGCAAGGTGGCCCATCAGGAGAGCGGGCGCACCGATCTGCCCTTCGACGACCTGGTCCAGCTGGGCTGCCTGGGGCTGATCCAGGCCATCGAGGCCTTCGATGCCTCCCGTCAGAGCGCCCTGAGCAGCTTCGCGGTTCCCTACATATGGGGTATTCTATCATTGCAAATCAGTTTTTCCCAGTGCTGGCAGTCCCTTACAGCCGAGTCAGCAGCACCGATCAAGCTGCCGGGCATGGCCTGGACCGACAGGCTGCTGATCCCGCCAGCTATTGCCAGCAGCGAGGGTGGAGCCTCTATGACGGCCCCGGCTACTCCGATGCAGGGGTGAGCGCCTATGGAGGCAAGAACCTCCAGGACGGCGCCCTGGGGCGCTTCCTGGCCGATGTGAAAGAGGGCCGTTTTGGTGCTGAGCCAGTTGCCTTATTGATCGAAGACCTGGACCGCTTCAGCCGTGCCATGCCGCTGGCGGTGTTGCCGGTGTTGGTCGATGACGTGCTGAACGCTGGCGTGACCGTCTCGGTGATGGCCAAGGGCCGCGACATAAGTCGTGAGTCAATAAAGGCCAACGGGATGGAACTCCATGAGCTGCTCTTCTGGCTCAGCTCCAGCCATGAGTTCTCCCAGCGCCTGAGCAGACGTATCAGCCATGTCCACCAGGCGAAGCGCGACCGGATCCGCGAGGGCCGCCCCGTCACCCCCAGCAGTGCCCCAGCGTGGATTGCCCTGGACGCCAAGGGTCAGTGGGTGCTCAACGACTATGCCGCTGTGATCCGAAGGGTCGCTGATCTGGCTCTGGCGGGCCACGGGCTCCACAGCATCGCCACCGCCCTCAACTCCGAAGGAATCCCCAGCCCTGGCCAGTACCGGCGCGGCCAATGGGCCACCAGCACCACCCGCCCGAAGGGGAGGCCCTACAAGCCGGTGGCATGGTCAGGAGGCAGCGTCGGCCAAGTGTTGACCTCACCGGCATTGATTGGTGATCGGCAGATCGTCACCCCAGGCCATAAGGCTCGAATCCGCGACTGGCAAGAGAGGTGCGCCCTGCTGAGGCGTCAGGGAGTCCCCCAGGCCGAGCTGCCCAAACACCCTGCCCGCACCCATGAGCCACCTCAACGGGGCTACTACCCCGCACTGGTGAGTGAATCAGAGCAGGCCGCCATCTTGGTGGCATTGGAGCGCCGGAAGCCAAAGGCTATGGGTCAGGTCTCACAACTCCGGTGGATAGGAGCAGGGCTTTCGTTCTGCTCCTGTGGTGAGCCCGTCGGGGCCACTTGCTCTGTGCGCCCTGCTGGTGCCGTCTACTACCTGAGGTGTCGGGGCCGGGTGAACGGGACTGGATGCCGACAGCCTGGGGTGCGGTTGCTCGAAGCCCAGGCCGCTCTGCTGACCCGGCTCAGTGCTGAATCATTCCTGGCCCTGGTGGATGAACGGAAGGGGGGCGCGAATTTGGCCCAGGCGCTCCAGCAGCAACTCCAGGCAGAGGGTGCGGTGGCAAAGATCGAGGCAGCACTGGCCGCAGGTGAATCGCTCATGGCCGTGGAGACGGAGGTTGCGGGTCTGGCTGTGCTGACCCGGCGGCAGGTGGGCCTGGAGAGTCAGCTAACGGAAGCACGACGTGAACTGGTGACAGCGAGAGCAACGGTCCTGGCCCAGCAGGCAGGCCGAGGGGAAATTGCGGCCGAAGCTCAGCAGCAGATCAAGGTTCTTCTACAGACCTTCGCCAATGGCGCCGATGAAGTTGAAGATCGACGCGCAGTGCATAGGCATCTGGAGCGGTTGGGGGTGCGGGTCTATGTAAATGGGGCGGATCGCTTGCTTGGCATACAGATCGGCGACGGCAACACAAGCTGGCAGCCGCTGCATGGCGAACTGCCCATGAATGTCCTGAAGAAGGGGCTAACCCAGGTTTTCTATTTGCCCGCAACGCCAGTGGAAGCCCAGCAGGAAGAAGCGGCAGTGATAGCTGATGGCCCTATTGAGATAACTCCAACCCATCTGGTAGCGCCTGCGGAAGGCTGGGGTGGTATTGAAGCAGGTACCTATCCCGTGGAAGAGGACGGGAGTATCAATCTTCGGCGACGTGGAACTAAATAGTTAGACGGCACTTTTGTCGACCGTCCCCAAGCTATTGACCAAAGCCAAGACCTGTGGCATGGTTGTATTAAAATAAATTATACCATGCGATCGTTTTTTGCTGCTGTCGTATTCGTAGCTGGATCTCTTATATGTACAGCAGCAAAGGCCGATCAAGAGGTCCTGATTCAATGCATCAACAAATACAAGGGCGTTGGATTGTCTGCGGACCTTGCTTACAGCGAGTGCAAGAAGAATACATTAGGCGAATGCATCAAAGGCCTTGCAGGCAAGAACTTTGTTGCCAGATCCACAGAAAAGAAGCCCGAGGGATACCTGATTGACCTTGGAAACAGTGACTCACGTTGGCTTGAGGGTGGTGCATGGAAAGAGCTTGGCTGCACCCCTTATGGAGACGGACCGAAGAGGAGGCAACAAAACATGACGTCTTGGGGCTTTGACTCTGTGAATACCTGGTTCAGACAGGGAATCTGTAGTAGCGAAACAGTCCAGTTAAAACAGCCCTATGCGATTGAAGAAGCAAAGACACTTTGTGAGATCCAGGAGCTTGGAGGCAATAAAAAGGAAAGCAAGTAAGTTTTAGGCTAAGTTCGTGCCCCATGGAAGAATGCCAAGCCAAGACCCGAAAGCGAGCACAGTAATACTCATGGCAGTCAGGCTATCTGTTATTGGCTTGATTGCGTATTCTCAGGCCGGCTTGGCTCAGACATTCAAAGAGCCTTCAGCGCCTGACTGGCAGAGTCAATTCTTCTCTTACATTAATGGCAAATATAAGTTGTATCTTGGCGAAGATCGAAGCTCTTGCGCCTATGACATTGATCCCGGCGACATACATTCAGAGGGGAACACTAGATTTGTAACCGCTAGAGTTGGTCGTGGCACCGGAACTATGTGTCGAGGTGTCCTTGAGTTTGCTTTCTTTCAGGCAGATTGCCAGACAAGGAAGTTTTATCGGATTATCCGAGAGGCAGAGGGAGACGAGCGTCTACGAGGCTGGAATCGCTATGAAACAGATTTGACTGACGGATCAAAATATTCTTCAAGCGGTACCTTTTCTCAGATAACTAGACAGCAATTGGCCGACATGGTTTGCAATCTTCCTGTTAAGAGGACTGGTAGTTCAGGTCTCTACCAAAGAAAGCAGTGATCCCTTTCGCCAATGATGCCGAAATGATCCGAGCCTCAGAACAGAACAGAGATCTCCTTGGCTGGAGCACATTCTTAGAGGAGCTGGAGGCACAAGCTGCCATTGATCGTGCCAATGATCCAGCGGGGATGGCCACCCTAGAAGCACAGTGGGCAGCCGATGCAGAGGCCACAAGGGACACGCATGACAAGCGGAATGAAGAGAGTGAGAAACGCATCCGAGAACTGGGAAGACTTCGGGTTGCAGGATTCAGGGCCAGGAAGAGGGCCAAAGAGAACGCAATGCAGAAGCGTCAACAATTGGAGTCTCTTGTTGAATCGTGGAAGAGGTTGTCATATCAAAAGCAGAAAGAATCGGTAGATGTGTTTCATTTGCTCCTAGAAAGCATGACCGAGGAGATAAAGAGATTGGAAGAAGAAAGCGTCTTAGTGAGATGGCGGCCCCGCCGTTCTGAGCGGCCTGTGTATGAGCGTCCTGTACCTGTAATTAGAAGGATGCTGGTGAGCTAACGCGTTTGCCTCTGGGCTGCGGCTTGTTGGCTTTTTTGGGGTGCTAATTGGTGAGGGGAAGTACTTACACCGGCGCGGGCAAGCTTCCCCCTACCGGGCCATTGATGCTCTGGCCCAGAGATTAAAAGTTCCGCACAGAATCAGCTTGGTTTCAAGTGCAAGGGCTGATGGTTGAGCAGATACTATCAACAACAGTAATCGCTGAACGCTGCCAACCATCAAGCGTTGGCAATAGTTGCCATTTGGCAAGAAGGATTGCCTGCCATGATGGGGCGTATGGTAGTAAAAAAATTATAAATAAGTGGCAATGATTGCCAGCCCGTCAGGAGTCGGGCTCTGATGGACCGTTGCCTACGTCAGGCAGCGCAGATCGCGCATGGGTCATGCATGACGGCATGGGCAATCAGATGGCCTCGGCCTGGTGTTGTGATTCTTAATAAACTTGAGAGCCATTGCAGCGCAGCCGTTCTTAGGCACTGTCGCCGGCCATGCCTGCTCTTGTAACGAAACCCGACGTTACTGTTGAAGCAAGCAACAGGACCTCCTGGTTCGTGTTGCTCCTTCAGTCCATCAAACCCATAAACACCATGAAATTTCTCAACCAAGTCACCAGCAGCAGCCCCAACGTTTTTTCTCATTGGTCCGATCAGCGCATTGATGCCGAGATCCGATCAGCCGAGGCAAGGCTGATTGACCTTGAAGCCCTTGAGGCCCAAGAGGCTCAGACACCAGGCACCGATCCCAAGCGACTAGACGAAGCAATCCGTCACCTTGAAAGGTGCATCCGCCTACTTGAGCAGGAGGAGTGCGCAAGGGAGCACAAGGGAGAGAAAACGGCTGCCACGTCTTGAGGTTTCTGCCCCTCAGTTGACCGACCGGCTGGCCTCTGGCTGGCCGGATTTACTACTTCGCATTTTGTCACCCATGACCGCAACAACAACCAAGCCCAAAGCCCGGAAGGGCCGGAATACCTACGAAGGACCCGCGCCAGAGGAACGCCTGGTCTCTGACCTTGTGGCCCTGATGGAGCAGGGCACAGCCCCATGGAGGAAAGAATGGCAGGGCCATCAGGGTGAGCACCGCAACCTGCTCACCGGCAACGTCTACCGGGGGTCCAATCCCCTGCTACTGGAGCTGGGCGCAATGCTCCGGGGCCACACCTTGCCTCTATGGCTGGGTGGGGCACAAGCAAAGGCTGAGGGCTGGTTTCCTCGCAAGGGTTGCACTGCTGCCCGGATCATCCGGCCACAGTTGAACAGCAGGGAGGAGGAGGCCCAGCAGCCTGACGGCACCACCACTACCGAACTTCGGAGCTGGGTTTCTTACAAGATAACAACGGTCTTCAACGTGGCTGATCTGGTGGGCGCCACCGAAGAGACCGCCAGCACCTTGGCCGAGCGGATCGCTGTGGCACTTGGCCAGGCACCAGAGCCCAAGGCACCAGCGGTCCGCCTTGAGGCTGCTGAGGCTGCCCTGGAGGCTTGGCCTGTGCCCACCAGTTGGGGCGGCTCCCGAGCCTGCTACGTGCCAGCAGCAGATCAGATCCGCATGCCCTTGGCTGACGCCTTCGCCAGCCGTGAGGCCATGGCCGCCACCTGGGCTCATGAGCAGGTCCACAGCACCGGCCACGGCAGCCGCCTGGATCGCAAGATGGCCGGCACCTTCGGTAGCAAGTCCTATGCCAGGGAGGAGCTGGTAGCTGAGCTGGGCGCAGTGCTGGTCTGTCACCGTCTCCAGATCGTCTCCAACTTCGAGAACCATGCTGCCTATCTCAGCGGCTGGGTCTCGATCCTCAAAGAAGAGCCCCGAGCCCTGTTCTCGGTGCTGAGCGATGCCCGCAAGGCTGCCGATCTGATCGCTCCTGAGGCACCCGCACCGGAAGGGGAGGCGGGGGAATGACGGCCACCCTTCCCGGCTCCCCTGCCGTAACAGGCAAGGGACCCCATCATTCCGTAACGCCACCGGAACCACCTCTGGGGTCTGCCCGCCCTGCTGCCCTTCAGTTGGTGGCTTACTACCGGGTCAGTACCGACCGACAGGGCCAGAGTGGGCTTGGCCTCGATGCCCAGCGCCAAAGGATCCAGCAGCTTGCCGCTGCCCGTGGGGCTGTAGTGGCGGCCGAGTTCACCGAGATCGAATCGGGGAGGAAAAACCACCGCCCTGTGCTGGCCCAGGCCCTGGCCACCGCTCGACGGCTGGGGGCCGCAGTGGTGGTGGCCAAGCTCGACCGCCTGGCCCGTGATGCGGAATTCGTGTTGCGGCTCAGCAGGGAGGCGGAGTCAAACGGCCTGGCTGGGTTCCTGTTCTGTGACCTGCCGGAGATTGACGCCACCACCAGCGCTGGGCGGTTGATCCTCAGCGTGATGGCCAGCGTGGCTGAGTTCGAGAGTCGCAGGATCAGCGAACGCACCCGCGAGGCAATGCAACAAGCAAGAGGCCGAGGGGTGCGGTTCGGGTCTGCCATGCCGCAGGTGGCCAAGGCAAATGCTGCCCGCCGTCAGCAGGCCAGAGAAGCCGCCGAACGGCTGCGGGGGATCCTTGGCCCCTTGGCTGCCACCGGGGCCAGTCTGAGGGCCATGGCGGGGGCACTGGAGGCGGCTGGTGTGCCCACAGCATCAGGGGGTCTCTGTTGGTCGCCTGTGCAAGTGAGCAGGGCGGTCGTGCGGTTGGGGCTCAGCTCTTGAGCGCCTCAGCTCGATTGGCCAGAATTGCCCTGAAACGTGCCATTTCGTGGGTGGCCCTTACCGGTGCAGAGCGCCAGCGACTGAGGCGGGCCCGAATCAAGGCAGGGGAATCGCTTCCAACCTGCTCCAGCTGCGGCGCCAGGCTGCTGCCCGAAAACCGCGAGCGGGCAGATCGCAAGGAGGACGGCCTCTGCTGGTCCTGCTGGCTGAAAACACCTGCTGGCTTGGCGGCTGAGAGGGAGCGAGGTGCGCGAGCGAGAGCCTCGAATCCTGATCGGGTCAAGGAACTCACCAGGGCAAGGGTTCGCAGGGCGAGAGACAAGGCCAGAAAGGGGGCGCCTTAGCATGACCAAAAATGAATTCTTGCAAGGATTGCAGGCATAAGAACTATTGCAACGGACAAGATTAATCAACCCGCCTGCCGCCTTCCAGCGCGATCAATCACAAGATGCCAAATGCCGTTGGTAAAAGACTTTATTGCCCTCGTTGCAATAGCGACTTCTGGGCGCACTTAACGGTTTCGCCACGGGGTTTTTGGTGTTCTAAATGTCCAGCGAGATTTACAGCTAGAACTGATAGCGAACAGGTCAACGTCATCTACCGAGTTGAAGGCGAACCAGCAGAGTCGGCCAATCACTATGATCTACTTGGGGTCAAGCCTGGAGCAGGCTTAAGTGAAATCAAAGCTGCGTATCGGCGGAAAGCTAATAAATGGCATCCAGACAAGAATGCCGGAAGCGCAGAGGCCGTAGAGCGATTCAGGGATATTACTGAAGCATATTCAGGCCTGATTGATGAAGAAAAGCGATCTGCATATGATTCGCTGAATCAAACATCTATTCCTAGAGATGATGCCGTGAAAGAAAAGCGATCTGCCTATGACTCCGTATATCAAACTGCAATCCCCAAAGACGATGCAAAGAATGATGCAGAAGTTAAGATAGAAATTGAGACAACACAAGCCTACGTCAATGAGATGATACAGATGGCCCTTCAGTTGAAATCGACAGGTTTAATATGGGCAGATGTAGTCAAAAAGATGGTTCTTGAGGGCTGTCCCTTTGAGCTTGCACGGCAAATTGCCTTGGGGCTTCGGCGGCAACGGCAGAAAGCAGCGAGAGACCAAGCCTCGGAGCTTGGCGTAAAGGCGGCTATCTCTATTGGCATCGGAATAGCCATATCGTTATTGACCGCAAACCTGTCAAGCGGAAGATTCATCCTTTTGTTTTACTTTCCTTATTTGTATGGCGTCATCAATGGTTGCCGAGCCCTTTATTATCAAGCAATTAGTTATGCCTCTGAGTAACGGTTCCCTAGGAACGACAAGAACACTGCATCCATTGCGTAGGTGATGTTTGCAAAATTGATACGCAATCCGCATGTCTCTTACCTCCACCAACCACCTCTGGCGGATCAGGTAGGAGCAGGAGAGAGAGGGGATCAGCAGGGTTGATCCTGCTTGCCCAGCCCCTGCGGCGAGGACCTTCCTCCTACCTGCTGACCCAGCTTTTTTTTACTGGACGAACAAGGGTAACCAGGGGGTAACACTCAACCCCCTATCTGCTGGACCTGTTACCCCCGTTACCCTCTAGTAAGTAACAGGGGTAACAGGTAATTCATCCTTCGAGTAAGGGGTAGGGGGTAACAGGGGTAACACCACTCACACACAGGGCCTGAGCTGTTACCCCCTCTGATTCATGCCTCCCGTTTGGCGTAGGTAGGGATATTGGCTGGACCCTCTGAGCGAGCAAGCAATTTTTTCTGGACCAGCCCTGCCAGGGTCCGAGATAGGCCCTTCGCATCGCTCGAATCCTTCACCCATGGCCTGTCCGGGTGAAGGACAGCCCATACCCGGGCGGTGGTGAGCGGTTCGGCGCTGGCCTCGACGGCCTCAAGTGCAGCCTGCTGACCAGGGCTGAGCTTCTCGCGGGTGTACTGGGCTGTTGTGGCTGTCCGGTGCTCGGCGTAGTCGCAGACGTGGCGCCAGCTCCACCCGTCTTCCTCGAGCTGGATCACAACATCGATGAACTCACCACCTCGGCCTTCGGTGACCAGGCGGCGTCGGGGATCTTTCGGGTTGGCCTGATCGATGAGGGTCAGCACCGCCACCTGCGAAGCATTGGCACGGATGGCACCGCTGCCTCGAAGGGCTCCACCGTTGACGATCCCGGCCCGCCCTGCGCTTTTCCCGTTGTGGTGAATCACCAGCGGGGTACAGCGGCTGACGATGCAGGCGCGTTCGATGTCACTAAGAACCTCTGCAGCCTCCCGTGAGTTCTCATCAATGCCGAGTTTTTCGCTCACCTTGGCGAACGAGTCGATAAACACCAGCGAACCGGGATGATCGGCGCACAGTTGCCGCAGCTCGGCGATCCCTTCGGTCGTGGCTACCCACGGATTCTGCGAATCCCACAGCCGAACAATCCGATGGTCGAGGGTGTTCCCCTGCACCAGGCCGACGGCCTTGAGCTGCTTCTTCCACAGCCGAACCGGCTGATCCGGGCCAACGATGATGACCGTCGGTGGGCGGCCAGTGATGTCGCAGCCGATGAACTGCTGGCAGCCGTGCAGCAGGTTGGCGATCAGGGCCACTGTCAGAAGAGTCTTTCCGGCCTTCGGATCGGCACCGATGATGTTCAGCGCACCGGCGAGGATCAGGGCCTCAACGATCCATTGCTCAGCGTCGTCGGGCAGCTCACAGCCACCGACAAAAGGCTTCGATTCGATGCCATCGCGGCGGATGATGGCCTCGCCGATCTCCCTCCTGTAGAGGTCGTCGCGGGGCTGAACAGATAGGTAGCCCTCGACCTCGACCAGCTCTCGCAGGCGGTGGAGATACTGCGGGCGGCTGAAGTTGAGATTCTCGGCGACAACCACATCGGCGTTGATGCGGATTCGATCGAGGTCCGTTTCCTCCAGCTGCTGGGCCTGAGATCCGCCCCCATCAGCCGGCCGCCGGGAATCCGTGCCGCTGCCGTTCGGTGCCACACCCGTAGCCCCCTGCTGCTGACGGCGGCGGTGAAACGCCAGCCGTTCCTCAAGCTTGTCATCTGAGGTGCTGGGGGTGGGGTTCCTCTTCTGCGCCCCCTCGAACCTGCCCCAAGCGGCCTGGTGGTCAAAGCCGCGGCCATAGTTGGCGGCGGATTGGCTGACGTAAGCCTCGAACAGATCCCGCGCCGATGGTTCAGGCGTGACGCCCTTGGCCAGGAGCCAGTCCTCGGTGCCCACCAGATCCAGCGAAAGCTCCATGCCTTCATCGTTGTTGAGCCCCTCTGCACTGCCCCGCTGGATCAGATCCTTGTGCTCCCTGGTGATGAACTCCTCCAGCGGCACCCCTATGCCCCCAGGAGAGCCTCCAGGCGGATCGGCTGGCTCTGAGGACGCCTTGCCCTTGGGTGTGGCTTCGGCATGCTCTGGGGGAAAGCAGGCCAGGATCTGCTCACGGGTGTATCGAGCCTCGGTGCCGCCGATGATCTCCACCAGGGCAAGAGGTTTCTGATCGGGGCCCATGTAGAAGCAACCCGGCAAGCGCATAACCCGCGACGGATCATGGATCGACGGATCGCTGCCCAGGAGAGCAATAAGCCGTTTCTGATCTTGCTGCCATTGCTTTGGATCCTCGAATGGTCGATCAAGCAGCCAATAGAAATGCAGTGAGCCTCCACCCGTTTGCACCACTAAAGACGGTTCGGGTAGACCAGAGTCATTGACGATTCTGAATTGCTCTTTTTTGCTGATTCCATCGAATTCCGCGAAGTAGGCAACGCAGGAAGTGATTGAGGCTGCTTTGTCGCCCCCGTTGTTAATGGCCACATAGATACCCAGGCCATCACGTTGGTGCTTTTCGGCCTCGCTTCTATCCCACTGGAACTTGCGGGCGCCGAGGCGCTTTTTCACGTGTGGATCTGTTCTCTTGTGAGGGAAGGCCCGGAGGCGTGCATCTTCGTTCTTGCCCAACAGAGCAAGGAATCGTTCTGCCTGCCCCCAGTCAAAACGGGCACCCTGAGGCAGAATGGAAGCTGCCTGTGCATCTCCGATCCGCTCCCTTGCCGGACCTTGGCCTCCTTGGGGTGCTACCCAGGAGGCTTTTTCATTGCTGTGCATCTGCCTGCCCTCAGCTCGCGAGGGTGGGCGGACGCCCTGCCCGCCGCGTTGGCCTCGGCAGGCTCCGAATGCTCTTGCCAATCGAAACAAGCTGATCGGGAAGATCAGTGCCGATTTCATCAACAGCGACGTTCTGGGCGTAATGCTCGACCGCTCGACGTGCAAGAGCGGCAGTAGAAATGCCCAGCTCTAAAGCCAAACGATCAACAAGTTGGGCGTAGGCCGGAGGGACGCGGAAACTAATTAAAGAAGTCGCGTTCATTCCACCGACCGCAATCATGGAGTGTTCCATGCGGCGTTTTGATAAAGGGTGGATGAACACGTATTGGTTGGATGCACCCTTTAACCGCGTGGTCGGTAGGGGTCAGAGTTCAGGCCACTCGGAAGGGACCTTCACTTGCGAACTATCTTATCTGGCGGTTAGATTGCCTGTCAACAGCGACCCCGCCATGACGCAATCCTCAACCGCTCCGAGACGGAGGCAGTTCTATGTCGCTGATCCCAACCCACTTGGCAGGCATCGATCACGCATCCGATCTTCTATTGATGGCTGGCCAACAGAGAGCGCAGGAGATAAACATCTTCTTCTAAAGACGCCAGCCTCGGAATCACTAAGAACCCGTGACAGACTTGAGATGTACCTAGGGAGTGTGAAGAGCAGACCAGAGACACCTCTTAGCACTGTGGAACAGTCAGTTATCAGACGGCGAAACAATGTTGCACGGACTTCGGTTGAGGCTTACAGGAATGAGAAGGAATGGGCAGACGGCCTAGAGGCCACGCTTATCAATAGAAACGGCCTCGGCGACCTGGCTATTGCTTGCAAGACCGGCAATGAGCGAGATCTTGTGCAGTGCCTCTTGCAAGGCATGCTGGCAGCGCATGAAGATGACTTTGATTTGCTTGGCTTGAAGCTCCCTCAAGCTGCTGTCTTCCTTATTGAAGATCTTGTTATTCAACAGTACCGAGAACTCTTTGTAGCTCCTGGGATAAACCCAGCTACAGCGTCACGCGAACAGCTTGAGATCGTGCTTCATGCTCCCAGAGTCGGCCTGCACCTTGTCCCCTTCCCATTCGGTTTGCCTGCCTAAAGCCCTTTTTTGTTTGTCGAATGCCCTGAGTGCCCACTGCCTTCCCCAGCGGAGGGTTTCTGCCGTCTGCTCAAACTCATGCCGAGTCCTTGGCGTTCGGTTCAGCACACTCAAAACAGCAGCACGCGGGACTCTGCCCTGCCTGTGCATACACAGAATCTGTTGCAGTTGTTCGGCATTACGCATTGCCCTTTGCAGGGCAGCCTCCCCAGGTGTGATCTTGCGCAACTCAACTTCAGGGTTCTGCTGAGCAACAATCTCGATGCGGCCATTCGTTGATCGTTCGACCTTGGTTGGCATTCCCTTGGGCGTTGCTGTGGAGCCTGGGTCCAAGCTCCAGGCAATCTCCTCATCCGGCATCGGGAGTTCCCGCCAGCTGGGCCCGTGGTCGATCAGCAGCGCCCGCTCCTTCCCAGGCGAGGGCCGCAGCACCCGCCCCTGCAGTTGCCGCAGTAGTCGCAGGCTCTTGGTGGGCCGCACCAGCTGCAGGCAGCCCGCCTCCGGTACGTCCAACCCCTCATCCACCACGGCGCAGGCGCACAGCACCTCCAGCCGTCCGCCCCGGAAATCGGAGAAGATTCGATCCCTCTCGGTGGTGGCCGTCTCCCCATCAACCGCCTGGGCTGTGATGCCAGCAGAGCGGAACGCCGCGGCCAGCTCTTTGGCGTGGTCCACCGACAGACCCACGCACAAGGTCGGCATCCTCTCGGTGTTCAGCTTCTGCCAGGTGCCCACCACGTCCCCAGCGATCCCCACTACCTGCTTTCGCAAGGCCGCCACGTCGTAATCCCCCCGCACGGTGCGGACCCCCTGCACGTTGATCTGGACATCAGCAGCGAACAGCTCGAACCGGCAGAGGTACCCCTGCTCGATCAACAACCGGGGCGGGGGCCCCTCAATCAGCTCATCGAACCCCGCAGCCCCCAGGCCGCGGCCATCCGGGCGGATCGGTGTGGCGGTGAAGCCCACCATCAGCCCCGGGGCCAGGGCCTCCCGTACCCGTTGCCAGCTGGCACTGCCCATGTGGTGGGCCTCATCGGCGATCAGTACCCCGCCCCCCTGCAGCTGGCCCAGCCGTCTGGTCAGGGTTGGCACCATGGCCACCAGCACATACGCCCCCCAGTCGGGCTTGCTGCCGGCTGTCACCAGTTCGGGTGCTTCCCCGGTGTGGTGCTGGATGGCCCCGGCGATCTGCTGGAGGATTTCGCGGCGGTGGCAGATCACCGTCGAACGGCGGCCGGTGGAACGGTTGAGGCGCACCATCTCAGCGATCAGTGCTGTTTTCCCCCCGCCGGTTGGCAGCACCACCAGCGGCGACCGCTTGGCCTTGAGGGCAGAGCAGGTCTGATCGATCAGCTCCTGCTGGTATTGGCGAAGAGTGAACGCCACTGGCATCTCCGCAAAGAGAGAGAAGACAGCGCATTGACAGCTGTCCCCGTATCCGTGGCTCGATGCGCCATTTTCTGCGGGATCGCCACCCGGCCCTGCGCTGCCCGCGGCGCCTGCGGGAACTGCACCAGCGCGGCCAGCTTCTTCAACAGCAGCGCCTGCACCGGGGTGAACAGCCGCTGGCCGAGGCCGCCCTGGCGGAAGCGCTGGGATGCAGCGCCGCCCTGTGGCACGAGGCGGTGGCCGTGCATCGAGCCCTGCAGGTGCGCAGCCTCGATGCGCCCGCCACCGGAAGTGGCAGCGGCGGAAGTGGTGGGGTAAGGGGTTCCGGTGGCGGTGATGCGGAGCCGCTCACCGGGCTCGATCAGCTCGCCTCCGAGGCCGATCCAGGGCTTGGCGCGCTCGACGGCTGCGCTGAACAGCTGCCCATGAATGCCTCCCAACGGGCCCTGCGCCAACGGCTCGAGCAGATGGATCCCCTACTGCGCCAGCTCCTGGAGGGGCGGTTGCTCTACGGGGCCAGCTGGCAGGAGCTGGGGGAGACCCTTGGACTCCATGCCCGCATGGCCCGCCGTCGCTTCGAGACCCTGGTCGAGGAGCTGCGTCAGGAGCTGGAGCCTTTTCGCCCCTGAGCGACCGCCATAGTTCAGGCGATCGCCCACGCCTGGGCCAGGGTGATGGCCAGCAGCGCTGCGATCAGGGTCTGAAGCGCATTCACCAGTTCGTTGCTGAGCCAGCGCAGGCGCGGTTGGAGCGTGGCGCCGATCAGGCTCTCGATCAAGGTGGCCGCCAGGGCCACGGCGCTCACCAGGGCGAAGGCCGACGTACCGCTGAGCAGACCCAGACGCTCCATCACCAGCGCCATCAGCAGCGCTCCCACCAGGCTGGCGGCGGTGCCCTCGAGGCTGATCGCCCCCTCGGTACCAGGGGGCACCGGGCGCAGGTTGGTGATCGAGACGGTGTGGCGGCCCCAGCGTTTGCCGATCTCACTGCCGAAGGTGTCGGCGAGCTTGGCGGCGAAGCTGGCGGAAAAACCCAGCAGCAGCAGGGGCACCGGGGCCGACGGCAGCACCGTGAGCAGGGCCAGGCTGGCGCCGGTGGCGGCCGACCCCCAGACGTTTTCAGGGCCGCGGCGACCGCCCCGGGCCTCGGCCAGTCCGGTCGCTTGCTTCTGCTTGAGCCCCAGCCGGGTCACCAGTGAGCCCAGGGCCAGGTAGAGCACCACGGCCCACCATCCCGCCCAGCCCAGGGAGCCCAGCAGCAGGGTTCCCAGCACCCCGGCATGGACCCAGCCTGATGGGGTGAGCAGCGGCAGGCGCTGGGCGACGGCGATCAGGGCGCCGTTGAGGGCCAGGGCCCAGATCCAGCCCAAGAGGCCGCCGGGCAGATCCTGGGGGGGGAGTTCGATCAAGGCGCCGCCGCGACCCTCACATGTTGCACGGCCTTAAGGACCCCTCTCCAGGGCCATGGCGCGGCGGATAATCGAGCCATTCGCCTTGCAGGGCTGGGGCCATGGTGTTCAACGTGTTCAAGCGCAAGGGTTTCTTCCTCACCTTTGATGACGCTTCTGCCAAGAAGCCAGCCACCGAGGACCCGGTGGCACCGGAGCCGGTGACGGTGGCCCCCGCTGCGGAGGTTCCCGTCAAAGCCAAGCAAGCGAAGCAGACCAAGAAGGCCGCCCAGCAGGGCGGCCCCGCCTCTACGGCTCCAGCCACAGCTATTTCAGCGGCTGAAACCGCTGAGCTCGCCGATGGCACGGTGCTCACCACCAGCGAGGCGATCGCCGCCCAGCTGGCCGCCGAGCAGGCCAGCCGCCCGGCCCCCAGCCAGGCCACCTTCGCCCCCGCCAACCTCACCCCCGGGGGCGCCCTGCCCCGACGCCGTAAACGCGGTGGCGCCAACCTGGCCCCCTTCCGCGCCGTCGCCGCCAGCCTGTTCCGTCCGTAGGGGCCCCCAGGCGCGAAGGCCTGCCCGGCCCAGGGCCGCCTCAGACAGACGGCCAGCTCCAAGGGCGGCACCCGACGTGGACGGGGCGCTGCCGGTGGCCCCTGTGGCCGAACCCCATGGAGCCCTTTGCCCTGGCGCGGGCCGTGCTACGTCGTCAGGGCGAAGCCTGTGGAGGCTCGGCTCCCTCGTTCCCCTCACCCGCAGCCACGCCTGTCTGGGGGTCTGGGGCCGTTCGAGTCGCCGTTGCCACCAACCACGCTGCTTCTGGTGGCTGCGTTCGCTTGCAGCCCCCACCAGTGGCGTTAAGGTGCCGCCACCCACCACTCCGCAGCCATCCGTGACCCTGTCCGCCACGCCCCCCACCACGGCTGATCTGACCCGCCTGGAGGGCCTGGTGGACCCGGATTTCCCGGTCACCGCCCCTGCGGCGAACCCGGTGTTTTATCGCACCTACAGCCGCAAGACCCCCAGTGGCCGCGAGAGCTGGCACCAGGTGAGCGAGCGCAACCTGGAGGGCCTGCGCAAGCTTGGGGATCTCAACGCCGATGAGGTGGCGTTGCTGCGGCGCATGCAGCAGCGCCAGAAAGCCTTGCCTTCGGGCCGCTGGCTGTGGATCGGCGGCACCGAGTGGATCGAGCAGCCCCAGAACTTCTCCGGCGCCTACAACTGCACCTCCACCAACCTGATCGACTGGGAAGCCTTCGCCCTGATGATGGATCTGGCGATGATGGGCTGCGGCACCGGTGCCATCATCGAGCCGCGCTTGATCGAGCGCCTGCCGGCGGTGCGCAACCGCCTTGTGATCACCGGCGTCACCGACATCGGCGCCACCCCGGCGGCCTTGCGCCAGGACGCCACCACCCACCAGATCCACGGCCAGCGCGTCGCCATCAAGGTGGGCGACACGCGCGGTGGCTGGGTGGAGAGCTATCGGCTGCTGCTGGGGCTGTGCAGCGACGAGCGCTTCGAGGCAGGGGCGCCGATCGAGGTCAGCGTTGATCTATCCGATGTGCGCCCGGTGGGGGAAACCCTCAAGGGTTTCGGCGGCATGGCCAACCCGGTCAAGCTCAAAGACCTCTACGGCCGCGTCGCCAGCCTGCTCAACAGGGCGATGGGCCGTCAGCTCACCTCCGTGGAGTGCTGCCTGCTGATCGATGAGGCCGCGGTCACGATCGTGGCCGGCAACATCCGCCGCAGCGCCGGCATGCGCCAGTTCGCCGCCGACGACAGCGCTGCCTCCACCGCCAAGGACAACCTCTGGCAGCAGGACGCCGAGGGCAACTGGCGCATCGACCCCGAGCGCGATGCCCTGCGCATGGCCAACCACACCCGGGTCTTCCACACCCGACCCGACCGCGAGACGGTGCTGCAGGCGGTGATCAAGCAGTTCCAGTCGGGCGAAGGGGCGATCCAGTTCGCCCCCGAGGCGATCGCCCGCTCCAATGCTGATCTGCTCTCGACCGCCGAGCTGCGCCGTGAATTCATCGACCTCTACGTGGACCAGGGGCGCGAGGAGGCCGGCCGCTGGCTGCAGCTCAACCACCCGGAGATCGGGCCGGCCGAACTGGAGCACCGACTCAACCGCTACGGCCTCAACCCCTGTGGCGAGATCCTCGGCGCCGACTTCCACTGCAACCTGGCCGAGATCCACCTCAATCAGATCGATCCGGCCGATCTGCAGGCCCAGGAGGATGCCTTCCGCGCCGCCGGTCTGGCGGTGGCCTGCCTGCTCAACCACCGCTTCGTGGTGGAGCGCTACCGCCAGAGCCGCGCCTGGGATCCGATCGTTGGTGTCAGCTTCACCGGCCTGTTCGACTTCTTCGTGCACGCCTTCGGCACCCCTTGGCTGAAGTGGTGGGAGGCGGGTCGTCCTGGCACCCCTGAGGGCGAATCGTTCAAGGCCCAGGAGGCCGCCTTCCTCTCGCGCTGGAAGACCTTCGTGAACGAGGCGGTGTGGGACTACTGCGACCGCCATGGCCTGCGCCGTCCCAATCGCTGCACCACCGTTCAGCCCGCCGGCACCAAGAGCCTGCTCACCGGTGCCTCCCCCGGCTGGCACCCCCCCAAGGCCCAGCGCTTCATTCGCCGCATCACCTTCCGCAAGAACGATCCGGTGGCTCTGGCCTGCCTTGATTACGGCTACTCGATCGTGCCCTCCCAGTCCGACAAGGACGAGAACGGCCGCCTGCTGGATGATCCTTTCGATCCCCGCTGCACCGAATGGCTGGTCGAGATCCCGACCGAGGTGAGCTGGGCCAACATCCCCGGCGCCGATGCGGTGGAGATCAACAACTTCTCAGCCCTCGCCCAGTTCGACTTCTACATGCAGGTGCAGAAGCACTACACCGCCCACAACACCTCCGCCACCGTGGAGTTTCGTGAGAGCGAGATCGAGCCGCTGGCCGACGCCATCCACAAGGCGATTGACGGGGGCGAGGGCTACATCTCCGCCGCCCTGCTGGCGCGGTTCGATGCCAACGCCACCTTCCCGCGGCTGCCGTTTGAGCCGATCGATCACACCACCTACCGGCGCCTGCTGGAGGAGGTCAAGGCCCGTCGCCAGAGATCTGATTTCTTTGAGGCCCTGCAGAGCTACGACGGCGCCGAACTGATGGAGGCGGGCCCCGCCGGCTGTGACTCCGACAAGTGCCTGTTGCCGTTGGTGAAGCCCTGAGGGTCGATCACCCGCCAGCCGGTCCGTGGGACCATGGTGGCGGCGCCCGTGGGGCACCAGGGAGAGGTGGTCGAGTGGTTGATGGCTCTGGTCTTGAAAACCAGCGAATCGAAAGATTCCGTGGGTTCGAATCCCACCCTCTCCGTTCTCTCAATCACGGCAAGGCCCAGGTCTGACTTGGGCTTTGCAGCTGCTGCCCATGGAGCGGATGGCCACCCTCTCCTGGGATGATCGGAAGTGGATGTTCATGCTCCGATGGCATCGGACGCCTCCACCATGGTGAAGACCAGCCGCCGACCCCTCTGGATCCTCGCGTCCGTCGCCCTGGGGGCCGTGCTGGTGGCGGCTCTGGTGCTGACGTTCCAGCATCAGCAACAGGAGCACCGTCGCGCCGGGTGCCTTGAGCAGCGCAAGGCCTTGAGCAGCTTCAAGACCGGCGTGCTCGATGCCCGCATCGCCCAGATGCGCCAGATCCGCCTCAACCCCAGCCAGGCCCAGGCCCTGCGCGAGACGGACGTGAAGGCCTTCATCAACTACTCCGCTCTCTACGGCCAGAAGGTGGAGGCGGCGGCCGAAGCCAGTGAACGTCTGGCGGAACTGGCCACAGCCTTCGGCGCCTCGGGCTGCCTGGAACTCAAGCCGTGAGATCGGCCCCTCGGCCGCCGGAGCGGCGCTTCAAAGGGTTGCCGCTGGGGGCAGCGGTTGGAGTGGTGCGTTCAACAGCGGATGCTCCACCGCATCGCGCTGCAACTCCCTCTCCAGGGAGGTGATTCGCTTTTCCTTGAGGCAGTACTTGCAGCCACCGGTGGTCTGCAGATGCTTCTCCGGCGTGATCGAGATCTCTTTGACCGGATGGATGCGGCAGCGGATCTTGATCGGTGATTTGTAACTGCGATAGTTGATCGACGCGTAGTCGTAGGCGTCGCCGAATCGAATCCGTGCCCGCTCGAGGAACAGCTCATGGCTGATCGGATTCCCCATGCCTGCTTGGTGCCGGCTGGCCTTTTGAAGAACAATCTTAGGTAGTTAGGTGCTGCTTCTGACCCGATCGCCACCGATCCTTCAGATCTCTTTGCGCGATCTCCGTGGGCCTAGCCATGCTCCCAGCGCCTCGATCCCATGCCCACGTCTTGGCCCGGGGCCGGGCCCGAGCAGCCGTTCAACCCCTGCCAGCACGGTTGATGCGCCCTCAGGCTGGATCGAATCAAGTGGCTGATCAGCCCGCTGAGTTGAGGTGAAGGTCGGGGACGGCCACCGCCCCGCGGCCATCACTCCCAACAAGTGTCGTGGCATCGCGATAGAGACGGGGTGTGGCCATCAGCAGTGACCAGGCCCTCCTTCCACTGACGAGTTGATAGCACTCGCCATAGTGCTCGATCAGCAGTTGCCGCACCAACGGGTAGTGGCTGGAGTCGAGATCTGGGAAAAGATGGTGCTCGGTGTGGTGGGAGAAGTTCAGATGCAGCAGGTCAATCCATCGGGGCATCTGCAGCGAGAGGCTGTTGCGCAGCGGGTCGTTCACTTCCGTGAGCGGACAGAGCATGTGGTTGCTGAAGATGTAGGCGATCGCCACCCCGTAGCCGATCCAGATCGGCAGGAAGTAGCCCAGCAACAACTTGAGTGGATGCAGATCCAGCCAAAACAGCACCCCCACGTGCAGCAGGGCGATCAGCGCCAGTTCCAGGCCAATGGCGCGGCGCTCCCGGCGGCTGACCCGAAAGCCCGCTGGCCCCTGGCTGCTGCCGTCGTTGCGCAGCAGCACAGAAAGCAGCAGCCGAAGGTTGTGCACGCCCCAGGAGCTTGAGAGTCCCACCACCAACCAGGGCCAGCGCACCTGCTTGGAGGGCACGAACAGATGCTGGATGGCTTTCCCCCATCCGTGGGCTTGATCTTCTAGGTAACTCCGGTCTGGATCCGCCAGGGAGTTGGTGTGGCCATGGTGTTCCCGGTTGTGCACCGCCTGCCAGAGGCTTGGCGGCATCCAGAGCATGGCCAGCCCCGCCAGTCCCACCAGCCGCCTCCAGGCGCGTCCCTTGAGGCTGCGTCCATGGAGCAGGTCGTGGGTGGAAAACAGCAGCACCACGACGCTGTTGCCCATCACCAAAGCAAAGGGCAGGAACCCCACCAGGGCGAACGCCGGCCATTGATCAAGCCCATCGGCCATCACCAGGCCCAGGGCCAGGATCGCCAGGTTGATCGCCACCAGAGCCAGGCGGTCGGGGTTGGTGCTAAAGGCGTTGGTGGGGAGCCGTGGCCGCAGGGCTCTGGCCACGGTGGCCTGGGGTGAGAGTTCCTCGGCTGGAAGGGTTTTGGAGTGAGGAGCGTTGGGAGAGAGAGTCGGTGGGGCCAGGGACGGTGTGGTGATCGAGTTGCTGCCGTGCCAGACCAGTGCAGCACGGCGGCATCTGGAAGCTCATTTGGGCGGGTTTTGATCCGATCGCTTCAAAGTGCGTTACATTTGGTTGAGTTCCTTCACAACCACACCTCCATGACCACCTCCACCGAATCCCGCTTCGGCTTCGTCGCTTTCGCCGAAACCTGGAACGGCCGTCTGGCCATGCTCGGCTTCGTCATCGGCCTGGGCACCGAACTGCTCACCGGCCAGGGCATCCTGTCCCAGATCGGCCTCGGCTGATCTGTCGGCGCAACCTTTCGGCCCCTGGCCTGGCCAGGGGCCACCAGTGTTGATCAAATCAAGACCCGGCCGGGATCCCTGGCCGGGTCTTTTGATGGGAACGGCTTGGGCGCCTCAGCTGTGGCTGGCCATGTGCTGGATCAAATCCAGGCATTTGCTGGAGTAGCCCCACTCGTTGTCGTACCACGACACCACCTTCACGAAGGTGTCCGTGAGGGCGATGCCGGCCTTGGCATCAAACACCGAGGTGCGCGGATCGCCGAGGAAATCGGTGGAGACCACCTCGTCCTCGGTGTAGCCCAGAACCCCCTTCATCGGGCCTTCTGAGGCGGCCTTCATCGCCGCCTTGATCTGCTCGTAGCTCCCAGGCCGCTCCAGGTTCACGGTCAGATCCACCACCGAGACGGTGGGGGTGGGCACCCGGAAGGCCATGCCGGTGAGTTTGCCGTTGAGCCCGGGGATCACCTTGCCCACCGCCTTGGCCGCGCCGGTGGAGGAGGGAATGATGTTCTGCGCGGCGCCCCGCCCGCCCCGCCAGTCCTTCACCGAGGGACCATCGACCGTTTTCTGGGTGGCGGTGGTGGCGTGCACCGTGGTCATCAGCCCATCACGGATGCCGAAGCTGTCGTTGAGCACCTTGGCGATCGGCGCCAGGCAGTTGGTGGTGCAGGAGGCGTTCGAGACGATGTCCTGGCCGGCATAGGTGGTGTGGTTGACCCCGACCACGAACATCGGTGTGTCGTCCTTGGAGGGGGCTGACATCACCACGCGGCGGGCGCCGGCCTCGATGTGGGCTCGGGCCTTCTCATCGGTGAGGAAGAGCCCGGTGGATTCGAGCACGTACTCGGCACCGACCGCGCCCCAGTCGAGGTTGCGGGGGTCGCGCTCGGAGCTCAGCCGGATCGTGCGGCCGTTTACCACCAGGTGGCCGTTCTCAACGCTCACTTCGCCATGGAAGCGCCCATGGGTGGAATCGTGGAGAAGCAGATAGGCGATGTAATCGGGCTCGATCAGATCGTTGATGCCCACCACCTCGAGGCCCTCGAGCTGGCTGGCCCGGCGAAACACCAGACGGCCGATCCGTCCAAAGCCATTGATGCCGATCTTGATGGTCAAGGCCGCTGCTCCCGTTCATGCAGGCATGGGGGGAACTTAGGACGGAGGCCGAGGGCCGCGATCGAAGGAACAGGCCTCGCTAGGTGTGTAGTCCCACCACGTTGTTCGCTCCCCGGTGAGGGTGTGATCAAGGGCGCTCGGGCGAGCTGGCAACCCCCGACCCATGGCCTAATCTGCGCTCAACGCTCAAGCAGCCCTTTGGCCATGCGCAACCTGCTCAGCCTCACCCTGGCCCTGCTGGCGATGCTCCAGACCGGCGCCGCTTTCGCCTGTGAAAAGCACCTGCACGGCCACCAGAACAACTCCGACACCAACAGCGAAGCGAGCCAGCGCTGAAGGTCGGCCTCAGGCCCCGGCGCCACCGGCCAGCAGGCCCAGGGGCCCGAAGGCCAGAAGGGCGCCGATCACAAGGAAGGCCACGGCGGCCGTGCGGGTCCAGGTCAGGGGCAGCCGCCGCAGGATGAGATAGCTCGCACCGCTCACCAGCACTGAACTCACCAGGGCGCCCGTCCACCAGAGCAGGGTGCTGCCGTCTTTCGGTGATTCACCGCCATGGAGCAGGCCATGGATGCCCACCGCCGCCGCCACCACCACAGCCACCCAGGGGCTGGTGGGATCGATCAGGCGGCCGGTGGCCAGAATCAGCAGGCCCACCGAGGAGATCGCTAGGGCCGCCAGCAGTTCGCCGGCCGGAAGGACCATGCCGGCGGCCCCCAGGATCGCCCCCAGCACCGCGCCCCCCAGGGCCCAGATCAGCAGGCGCGCGGAGATGAACGAGGCGGCGGCCCCAATCGAAAGCAGCAGGAAGAGGTGGTCAAGGCCGAGCAGGGGGTGGCTCAGTCCCGCCAGCACACCACCGTGAACCCCGCCATGGGCCTGGGCCGGCAGGCTGCCCAGAAGAACCGCTGAAGCCGTCGCCAGCGAGGCGAGTACCGCTGCACTGCGTTTCATTCGGGGGAAGCCCTTTCGACAATCGTCCTGCATCCTGCCATCGCCGCACCGCTCTGGCGCCGTTCGATGTGAACACCAGCGGCGGGCTCTTGGCTCCCGCGCCAGCCAATCAGCGGTTCTGGAACTGGGCTCAGAGTTCCAGCAGGCAGTTCACCTCCAGCTCGAACGGCACCGCTTCCTTCGGCAGGGTCAGCAGTGTGCTCACCAAGCTGGCCAGGTCTTCGGATTGGGTCATCGCCTCAGGGGGGATCGCTCGAACGGCGGCGGCCATGGCCGTGTTCACCCAGCCCGGGCAGAGGGCTGTGACCCGGATGCCCAGGGGCCAGCCCTGGTTGCGCATGGTCTGACAGAGGCCGAGCAGGGCGAATTTGCTGGCGGCATAGGCGGCCAGGTTGCCCTTCACCCGCTTGCCGCTCATTGAGGCCAGAGCAATCACCCGGCCGTCGCCTGAGGCCTCCAGGTGGGGCCAGATCGCCCGGGTGAGCCACCAGGGTCCCATCAGGTTCACCTGTATCACCCGCTCGATCTCGGCCGCCTCGGTTGCATCGAACAGCAGCCCGGCGCGCGAGAAGATCCCGGCGCTGTGGACCACGCCATCAAGCCGCCCGAAGCGCGCGGCGCTGGCCTCCACCCAGGCGCTGGCCGAGGTGGGATCGCGGGCCTCATAGGCCTGCACCTGCACCCGCTCGCCGGGGGCCAGAGGGGTGCCCAGGAGATCGTCGGGACGGCGCACCCCGAGGCTGAGGCGGTGTCCATCGGCCAGGGCCCGCTCGGCGATGGCCCGACCGATGCCGCGGCTGGCGCCGCTGATCAGAAGGGTGCGTGTCACGGGGGTGGCGCGATCGGAATCAGCTTGCCAGCTCTGGGCTCAGGCACCTTGGGCCTGCGCAGGTGGGATCGGCCTTGATTCAGCCCTGGGAGGCGGCTGGGAGTCGACCTAGGAGTCGGCTTCTGGATCACCGAGGGGAACCAGTCGAATGTGATGTTTGCCGAGCTTGATGTCGAACTCATCCCCTGGCCGCAGACCCAGCAGGTTGGTGTAGGCCTTGCCCACCATCAGATTGCCGTTGAACTGCACTGTGGTGAGGTAAGTGAGCCGGCGTTGGCCACCCCTGCGGGAGCCGTTTCGGGTGCTCAGATCAAGGCCCTTGGCCTCCAGCAGGGCCTCGTAGAAGGCCGTGAAATTGAGCCGTTCACTGCCATCCTTCAAGGTTGTGAGATAGCCGGTAGCACGCACCAGATCGGATTTGCTCGCGTCTGCCAGATTCTTTACAGCTCCAAGCAGTTCATCTCCAGTAAGCATTGCTAACTCCCTGTCTGTCTTTTCAATCTATTTGTTTAACGCCGGATGAAGCCTTTCGACTGCCGCACATGCGCTGCGGCTCAATGGGCTTCGTTTCTCCCTGATGTCGCCGCACTCGTTGCGTTCGCCGCCCTGAGCTCAGCCAAGGCACGCGTCGATCACAGGCAGCACGGCAGCTACGGCGATCGAGCACCGTTCCCCGGGGTGGGGCATCTCAATCAGCGCCTGTTCACAGAGCGGGCGGTTCAGGGTCGCTTGCTCCAGAGGACCTGCAAGGGCTTGGGCCTGGCCTGCGCCCGGAGGCTTGGGGAGGAGGGGTGGGGATCGCCGGATTCAGCGCGCTCGATGGGCCCCGGGGCCACCCCTAATCTCGGAGCGCTGCCTGGGCTCCCTTGCGACTGCTCCGCCTGTGTCGGCTCCGCGCCGTGTTGTTCCCAAGGCTGTTGGCTGGCGAGCGGTGGGCTGATGAGCCGCTGACTGGCTGGCGGAGTACAGGTGGGCTGATCACGGCACCTGTGCTGCTCGCGTTGACCCTGGGCCAGCCCCTGGCGGTCGCCGCACAGCCCGCCCCGGTGCCGAGCGGCCCAGCGCCCACGGCGGACCCGGTTCCCTCAGCCGTTCCCCCGCTCAGCTCGCGGCCGGTGACCTACACCGCCACGGTGCTCAAGGTGGAGAACGGCCAGGTGTTGAAGGTGCGGATCGGGGACCTGGAGCGGCGGGTGCGCCTGGCTTGCGTCCAGGCCCCGCGCCCGACGCAGGAGCCCTGGGCCACCCAGGCCGCAGAGGCCCTGCAGCGCCGTGTTCCCCTGGGCAGCCCGGTGCAGATCGACCTGCGCGCCCGCGACGTGTTCGGCCGCCTGGTGGCCGTGGTGCGGCTGAATGGCCGCGATGTTGCCCCGTCGTTGCTGCGCCAGGGGACGCTGTTCGCCTACGACGGCTACCTGGGCCAATGCGCCGACCTGGGCTACCCCCGCTTCGAGGCGGAGGCACGCCAGTGGCGACAAGGGGTCTGGAGCGTTGATGGGGGCCTTGAGCGCCCCTGGAACCTGTTGGCCCGCCAGGGCGGCACCGTCGAGGAGCCCTGAGCCGCCAAGGTCTAAACAGCAGCCGATCGGACAGACTCAGCACTCCGTTGACGGTTGGATGCCGTCACCTCCCACCACGCAATGGGCTACGAACCGGGTACGAATGAGTGTCGGCTGCTGATCGACACCAAGGAGCAGATCGAAGGGGCCCTGATGAACCTGGCTCGGCTCGATGACACCGACGACATCCGCCAGCAGCTGGTGGCGATTTACAACCAGCTCGAAGCGCTCCACGACGAGCGGCGGGCCATGGCTCAAGAGCTCACGGCCTGAGCCCGCTCGCGGCGGCGCACGGGCTGGAAGCGCGCGATGAACCGGTCCAGCTCCATCGGCCCGCAGCAGCGCCGCCAGGCCGGTGGATCGCCACAGCTACGCCAGGCGGTGATCCTCAGCGGCCAGCGGGCGCCCTGGCGATGGACCACCAGGTAGCGGTAGTCCGCCTGGCGGCAGGACTGTGGACGGCTGAGGGGATCGGCCCGCTGCTCCTCCCGCAGCAACTGGCTGAGCAGGGCGCTCGGGGGCGATCCAGCCTCCACGGCTGTGCGCCGGGCCTGCTCCAGCCGGGCTGCCGTGCCGGAAGGACTCCCCTGGTGGGGCACCACCAGATGCACCGGGCCCCAACCGGGAAAGCCAAGGAACGAGTAGACGGCGGAGCTGAACAAGGGCTGGTCCACGGGGGCCCCTTACCAGTGCCCCGGTCGTATCACGGGCTGCTGGGACTCGATTGGCTGCGATTGGATTGGCTGCGACCCGTGCGGCGGCTCACTTCTCGGCTGGCGGCCTGGTAGCGGTGCACCACCGGCAGGCGCTCGGCATCGAAGGCCGCCAGGGCGTCGCGCCAGGCGCCAGGGGCGGCGCTCAAGTGTCTGGCGAGGGCTTCGGCGTCCTCGAAACCGGAGGTCATGCCCCGGGCCTGGGAGGAGCTCATGGCGTGGGCCGCATCACCGATCAGCACCACCCGATCGATCACCAGTGACGGCAGGGGGTCGATGTCGTGGGAGTAGCCAGCCACGACGGCCTCTGGGGCGGTGGCGGCGATCAGCGTCGCCGCATCGGCCGGAAGCTTGGCGAGGGCCTCGGCTGGGATCGGTTCGGCCAGGCGCCTGCGGCGCTCGTCGCGCTCGATCGGGAGGGATTCTTCGTTGAAGAACCCCCAGTGGGTGCGGCCGCGGCCATCGTCGCCTGGACCGAGATCGAAGAAATTCGCGTAGATGCCCCGGCCCCGGGCGTAGACGAAAAATTCACCGTCGGTGCAAAAGGTGTCGTCGCGGGCGACCCCTCGCCAGACCCGATCGCCGAGGTAGTTGAGTCGCCGCTGCTGCTGCACCAGAGGGGCCAGGCGGGAGTAGAGGCCATCGCAGCCCACCAGCAGATCGCCGCTCCACTGGCTTCCGTCCGCGAAGATCGCGGTCACAGCTTCGGAGTTCTGCTCCACCCCCACCAGCTCGGCCAGGGGCTGAAAATCTGCCGGATCGAAGGCGCCACAAAGGGCTTCGAGGATGGCGCTGCGATGGATCAGCAGCGCCGGCAGCTCCCCGGGTGCTTGGTCCACCGGATGGCGTTCGATTTCGCCCCCCTTGAGGTTGCGGAAGACGTAGCGGTTGACCGGTTGGCCCGCCTCCAGCAGGGCCTCCAGCAGGCCAGGAACGCCCCCTGCCGCGATCGCCTCCACCCCCGCTTTCACCAGCAGAATGCCGCAACCGGCGGTGCGGGCGCTGGCCGCCTTTTCGAACAGGCTTACCCGGTGGCCGGACCGCTGAAGCAGCACCGCCAGGTAGAGCCCGGCGGTGCCGGCACCGACAATCCCGATCCGCAGCGCCGTTGCCATCGCGCTCTGCCCAGGGCGTGCATACTCTCAACCAGGTGTAGCCAGGCCGAGGGGCGGACCGACTGGACGGGGGAGACCCCCACCTAGGTTGACCTGTGCATCAACGCCATGGTCGTTGGGAGAGTCGACCGTGCAGCGGGTGACCATTCCTGCCGGTGCGCCGCCCTTTCAGGTGTTCCTGCGGGTGCTGGGGCCCGCCTACCTGGTGGCCGTGGGCTACATGGACCCGGGGAACTGGGCCACCGATCTGGCGGCCGGCTCCACCTATGGCTACGCCCTGCTCTGGGTGGTGGCGCTCTCGAGCCTGATGGCGATGGTGCTCCAGTCGCTCTGCTGCCGCCTGGGCCTCGCCACGGGCCTGGATCTGGCCCAGGCCTGCCGCCGCTACCTGCCGGAGCGTTCACGCCTGCCGCTCTGGCTGCTGGCGGAGGTGGCGATCATGGCCTGTGACCTGGCCGAGCTGGTGGGCACCGCCATCGCCCTGAAGTTGCTCTTCGGCCTGCCCCTGCCCTGGGGGGTCGCTCTGACGGTGGTCGACACTCTGCTGCTGCTGGCCCTGCAGGGGTTCGGGGTCCGGCGTCTGGAGGCCCTGGTGATCTCCTTGGTGGTGCTGGTGGGGGGCTGTTTCGCCGTGGAACTGCTGCTGCTTCACCCGCATTGGCCCGCCGTGGCCCAGGGGTTCCTGCCCCGGGCCGGGAGCCTGCGGGACGGCGCCCAGCTCTACCTGGCGGCGGGGATCCTCGGGGCCACCGTCATGCCCCACAACCTCTATCTGCACTCTTCGCTGGTGCAGTCACGCCAGTGGCCGGAACACCCCCGCTCCCGCCACCGGGCCCTGGGTTACGCCAACCTCGATTCCCTGATCGCCCTGAGCTTCGCATTCCTGGTGAACGCCTCGATCCTGATCCTGGCGGCGGGTAGTTTCCATGGCCGTGGGCTCCCCCCCGTCACCGACCTGAGCGAGGCCTACCGGCTGCTCACCCCGTTGCTCGGCTCCTCTCTGGCCAGTGTGCTGTTCGGGGTGGCCCTGCTGGCGGCGGGCCAGAGCTCCACGCTCACCGGCACCCTGGCGGGTCAGGTGGTGATGGAGGGGTTCCTCGACCTGCGGCTGCCCGATTGGCAGCGGCGCCTGATCACCCGTGGTCTGGCCCTGGTGCCGGCGATGGCCACGGTTCATTGGCTCGGGGACGAGGCCACCGTGGGTCTGCTGGTGCTCAGCCAGGTGGTGCTCAGCCTGCAGTTGCCCTTCGCGGTGATCCCTCTGGTGTGGTTGTGCGGCAAGGGCCAGGCCATGGGCGATCTGCGGGCGCCCCGGTGGCTCCAGGGGGTGGGCTGGACCTGCGCCGCGCTGATCGTGGTGATCAACCTCTCGCTGCTGCTGCAGCTGGCGGGCTGGATTTAGGCTCCCTGGAGCAAGGCTGGGCGGCGATGGGTTTGGACAATGACCGGCGGCCGGCCTGGTTGAACTGGGTCATCCTCGGGATCTTTCTCTGGTCGTCCTGGCAGCTGGCGGGCTTCTGGTTCCAGCAACTGAACTGAGACGAGCTCCTGGTTCGAAGGTGCTGAGCGGAAAGAGTTCCCCAGTTCAGGGCTGGCGGGGGGTGGTGAGGTTGGAGGGAGGCACCGGCGCCGGGGCGCTCATGGGGTTTCGCGATGCCAGCTTCCAGGTCATGGCGATGAAGGGCGACCAGACGAAGGCCGCCACCAGCACCCCGAAGATCACCTTCAGCGCCAAACGGCGATCGGGCCCCTTGCGCGTCTGTTCAGCCACGGAGTTCCTCCCCTTCGCTTGGGGCCGCTTGGCCTCGGAGGCGCTCCAGCAGCAGCGCCAGGCCCAGCTGCCGGCTGACGCCGTAGCGCTCGGCCACGGCGATCCAGCGCTCGGCCGCCCGGCCCACCTCCTCGAGCTCTGGCGCCCCGGCCCGCAGGGCCTGAAAGGCCTCCATCAGCTCCGGCCGCCCGACCAGGGACGGGTCGTCGCAGACGATCACCTGACGGCCATCGCTGGTGGTGTAGATCAAGGCACCATCCGGTCCCAGCAGCGGTGCCGTGGCCGGCAGCGGCAGGTCATCGTCGCTGGGGAAGATCATGGCGCTCAGGGGCAGGCCTGTTCACGGGTAGGCCTGTTCACGGGTAGGCATTGGGTACGAAGAACTGTTCGTTCATCGGGGGCCGCTGGTACCCCTTGGCACTCTTGCGCGGCGGCAGCTCGATCGCCGGCGGCGTCATGTCCTGGTACGGAATCTTGCTCAGCAGGTGACGGATGCAGTTCAGCCGGGCCCGGCGCTTGTCATCGGCCTCCACCGTGAACCAGGGGGCCTCGGGGATGTTGGTGTGGGCGAACATGGCGTCCTTGGCCTTGGAGAATTCCACCCAGCGGTCCCTGGATTCCAGGTCCATCGGGCTCAGCTTCCAGCGGCGGGTCGGGTCCTCGATGCGGGAGCGGAAACGCGCCTCCTGTTCCTCGTCGCTGACCGAGAACCAGTACTTGAGCAGCACGATGCCGGAGCGCACCAGCATGCGCTCGAACTCCGGGCAGGAGAAGAGGAACTCATCCACCTGCTGCTCGGTGCAGAAGCCCATCACCCGCTCCACTCCAGCGCGGTTGTACCAGCTGCGATCGAAGATCACGATCTCGCCGGCGGTGGGGAAGTTCTCCACGTAGCGCTGGAAGTACCACTGGCCGCGCTCCTGATCCGAAGGGGTGCCCAGGGCCACCACCTGGCAGCCGCGGGGGTTGAGGGGCTCGGTGATGCGCTTGATCGTGCCGCCCTTGCCGGCGGCGTCGCGCCCCTCGAACAGCACCATCAACCGGTAGCCGGTGGCCTTGATCCAGTACTGCATCTTGACCAGCTCCTGCTGCAGGCTGGCCAGCTCCTTCTCGTAGTACTTGCGATCGAGCTTGCCGTTGGGCTGCTCCGGCGTGGGGCTATCGGCCAGATCCTCCATCATCGAGGAGGGGTAGTAGCGGTCGGTGTACTTGCCGAGGCGGGGCAGGGGCGGCGGCGCCGAGTGGCGCTGTTTCTTGCCCTTGCCCTTCTTCTTCTCAGCTCCTTTGCTCGACGTGCTGCCGTTGCTGGGTATCGCTGCGCCGGCTGGGGCGCCCAGGGGGTGGAGGTCCTTCTGTTTTCCGGCCATGGCGGTGATGCGTGGGGGCGTGCCTGACGACAGCCTGCCGACTCTGACCGGTTTTGGCTCAGCGTCTGCGTCGGTGGCGTCAGTTGGCACTGTTCAACGGCTCCTGCGGAGGCTGCCGTCCGCTGAGGCTGACGCAGAAGCCACCTCCTTCGAGCACGTCACCCTGGCGGAACCCCAGCTGGCCGCCGTGGGCCAGGGCCACCCGGGCGGCGATCGCCAGCCCCAGGCCGCAGTGCCCCTGCCCCCCGCGGGCCTGATCCAGCCGCTGGAAGGGCATCAGGGCCTGCTCCCTGAGCGCCTCGGGGATGCCCTCCCCCTGGTCCCACACCTGCAGCTCGAAGCCGTTGTCTGGTGCCTGGATCAGCTTCAGACGCACCGGCGCCTGGCCGTAGCTGAAGGCGTTGTCGATCAGGTTGGCGACGGCGCGACTCAGGGCGGTGGGCTGCACCGTGGCCCGCAGCGGCGTGAGCGCCAGGATCAGGGGTGGATCGTCGTACTGGGCCGCCAGTTCCGCGAGCAGCTCATCGAGGGGCAACTCCACGCTGGCCTCACCGCTGCCGCCGCCGGCGAAGAGCAGGAACTGGCGGGTGATGCGCTCGAGTGAATCGAGGTCGGCCTCAGCCTTCTGCCGCCCCTGGCCATTGAGCGCTTCCCCCCCGACCGAGAGCCGCAGCCGCAACCGCGTCAGCGGCGATTTGAGGTCATGGGCGATGCCGGCGAGCATCGTGGCGCGTTCGCGGTCGCTGAGGTCCAGGCGCTCGAGCATGGCGTTGAAGTGCTGGGCCAGCCGACGCACCTCCCAGGCCCCGCTCTGGGGTAGGGGTGGGGGCTGCCGGTCCACCCCTACCCGGGCCAGGGCCCGCTCCAGTTGCTGCAGGGGCTGCTGCACATCCAGCAGCAGGAACAGGCCCCCCGCCAGCAGGCTGCCGCTCACCAGCGAGAGGCTGAGCAGCAGGGGGTCGGGGGGGAAGCTCAGGGGCGGGCGGATCGCGGCGAACAGCCACACGGGTTCCAGGGGTGAGACCAGTTCGATCCAGGCCCCGGGCACCCGGCCGCCGCCGGCGACCACCCGCGGGCAGTGGGGCAGGTTCTGGCAGAGTTCGCGGCGCAGGCGCAGGGCGCGATCGATCTGCAGGCCATCGCCGCTGAGCTGGACGCCAGCGGGCACGGGCGCCGCCAGGGAGCCTTCAGCCAGTTCAAGGCCGCTGAGCTGGGCGACGACCACCGGCGGAAAGCGTTCGAGGGCCAGCTCGCTCAGCCGGATGTTCTGGGCCACATCCGGCCCCATCTCGACGATCTGGGCCCGCTCGAGCTGACTGCCCAGCAGGCCCTGAAGCACCATCAACGTGGCACCCCAGCCCCCCACGAAGTAGGCCGCGAGCCGCAGTGGCAGGGCTCCCGTCAGCCTCGATCCCGCCATGCTCAGTGGCTGCGGGGGGTACCGTCGGGAACGAACACGTAGCCGTAGCCCCAGACCGTCTGCAGGTAGCGGGGACGGCTGGGATCCGGCTCGATCAGCTTGCGCACCCGCGAGACCTGCACATCCATGCTGCGGCTGTCGGTGTCGCTGGAGGGGCCCCGGGCCAGCTCGATCAGGCGTTCCCGGGACAGGGGCCGTTGGGGGTGCTGCACGAAGGCGGCCAGCAGGCTGAATTCACCGCTGGTGATCGTCACTGGCACGCCGCCACATTCCAGCGATCGGGCCGCCAGATCGAGGCGATTGTCCCCGAAGCTCACCACCTCCCCACCGGCCACCGGGGCCCCCGCCGGCACCGCCCCGCGGCGGCGCATCACGGCTTCGATGCGGGCGGTCAGCTCCCGGGGCAGGAACGGTTTGGCCAGGTAGTCGTCGGCGCCCTGCTCCAGACCGATGATCCGGTCCACAGCCTCCCCCCGGGCGGTGAGCATGACCACCGGCAGGTCGTCGGCGTTGTCCCGCAGGCGCCGCAGCACGGTGAGGCCGTCCTCGCCGGGCATCATCAGATCGAGCACCACCAGGTCGGGGCGCTGGAAATCCAGCCGGGCCAGCAGTTGGGCCCCGTCACTGAGGCAGCGCACCTCGTAGCCCTGGTCCCCGAGGTAGGTGCCGAGCAGCTGGCGCAGTTCGGGGTCGTCATCCACCACCCAGATCGTGTGGGATCGGCTCATGGGGTTGCCGGCAGAGACAGCTGAATCCGAACTGTATGGAGCCCAGCGACTCCCACCAGTGCCAGTTGGATCCGGTCACAGATGCGGGGCTCCGAAACGCCCAGGGCCAGGGACAATTTGACCATTGGTCCATAGTCTGAATCGATGCCGCAGCGGGACCAGGGGGTGAGGGGAGCACCAGGGCATACCGGCGCCATCACCTCCGCCTTGCTGCTCACCGTGCTGTTCCTGGCCGGGTCGCTGGTTCCGGCTGCGCGCGCCCAGGAGCTGGGGGATCTGCAGCGCTACCAGAAGCGGCTCGAGAATCTCTTCCGCAAGCTCGACAGCAACGGTGACGGCCGGCTCAGTCCTGGGGAGGCCAGGGGCCGCCCGTTTCTGGAATCCAATTTCCAGCGCCTCGATCAGGGCGGCAAGGGCTATCTGCTGCAGCCCGATCTGACCCCGCCCCCGGGCCAGGGTCACTTCCTAGGTGAGCGCCTGCGCCAGGCCTTCCAGCGGGCCGACCGCAACGCAGACGGGCGCCTCTGTGGTGTTGAGGTGGCGGCGCTCCCCTGGTTGCAGCTGCATTTCGCCCAGGCCGAACGTAACGGTGACGGCTGCGTGAGCCTGGAGGAGCTCTGGATTCTGCGGCGCTCCCTTTCGCCCCGTCCTCAGCGGGACGAGTGAGCCTTGCGGGCCGGCCAGAAGGCGCGCACGATCCGTACCAGCCCGATCACCACCATGGCCAGGGCCAGCAGGGCCAGGGCCACCAGCAGCAGCACACCGAGCAGTTGCAGCAGGCCGCTGCCAAGCAGCGTGAGGCCTTTGAGCAGGTTGCCGATCGCTTTGCTCACCAGCAGCAGGGTGTCGAGGCGCTCCGGCAGCTTCAGGAGCGCCAGCAGCAGACCGGTGCCGCCGGCGGCCAGCAGCAGGCCGATGGCGAACTGCTTGGGGCGACTGGTGCGTTGGCGTTTGCGGTAGACGTCCCTGGAGGGCTGGCCGGTGCGGGCCAGGCGCAGGTGGCGCTTGGGTTCACTCATCAGTCCAGGTCGAAGCCGGCGCCGCGCATCCAGCGCTCGAACTCGATCAGCACCAGTTCGTTGGGGCAGTCGACCAGGCTCAGGCCCCCCACGGTGCAGTCCCCCTGGCCGCCGTGGTGCAGGGAGAGATGGAAGCTCTTGCCGCTGAGGCCACAGACCTCAGGATCACTGCGTACCACCACATCGAGGCAGGCCCCCAGCCGGGTGACCCGGCGCCGCAGTTCCGACCAGCTCATGGTCATGGACGCCTGTCTTGAACGGTGTGCGCGTTGCCCATCAGTGTGACGGGGCACTGGCTGGAGTCAACAGGCCTGGCGCCAACGGGTCCGGCGTCAACGGGGTGTCTCAACCGGCGGCGGCGGAGCAGGTGCGGCGGTCCGGGCAGGCGTACTGGTGGGAGTGGGGGCAGCGCTGGGACGCGGTGGCGGCACCATCAGCGCCAGGGAGGCGGTGAGCGCCACTGCGGCCGCGCCGCAGAGGGGGGCTGCCAGCCTCTGGGCCAGGGGCACCCGCACCAGCAGTTCCCGGCGCTTGAGCGGCTGGGAGGCCGGAAGGCCCAGGGGCAGTTGCACCCGCCAGTCGAGGCGGGCCTGGTCGAGGCAGCTGACCAGATCAGCGAGCTCGGCGTCGTCGAGCTGCAGATCGAGGGGCTCGGTGTTGGGCTGGCTGCTGCGCAGCAGCAGCCGGTGACCGGTGCCCCGTGATTCGATCGTGACCGGGTGGTTGGCGGCCCCGAAGGCCTTGGGGACGTCGCTCACCAGGTGCCGGGCGTAGGGCAGCACCACTTCGATCAGGGCCACCAGATGGTCACGCTTGCCCTCCAGCTCCGGCCGGCCCGCCAGGGTGAGCGTCCAGCCGGTGAGGATGCCCAGCACCTGCTCGCCCTGCCCGATCGAGACATCCGGCAGGCCCTCGAGCAGCAGCCGGGCGCTGATCTGTTCGTAGCGGTAGGTGAGCTTCATGCCGGCGCAATCAGGCGGGGGCGTCCAGGAGGCTGGCCCGGAGCCGCTCGAACCCTCCCACACCGGCCGTCAGGGAGAGGGTGCGCACCAGCTGGCGGGAGAGCTGGGGGCCATCGTCGGGATTGAGCAGCCGCTGCACGGCACCGCGGCGCAGGTTGAGCCGCTCGGCCACCAGATCGCTCAGCCGCGCCTGGAACAGGGCCCAGCGCTGGGCCGTGACGGGCTCGGGTTCGGCGCTGGAGAGCAACTGACGCAGCATGGGGTAGAGGCGCTCGGCCATCGCGCAGAGGATGCGGATCAGGGCGTCGCTTTCGAGCGGAGCGAGCTGACCGCGGCTTGTGGCCCGGCGCAGGGGGTTGGTGCAGCGCCGCTTCCAGAGCTCGACGCGGTTGGGGAACAGCTCGGAGAAGCCCAGTTGCTCACTCATCCAGACCATGGCCTCGCCGCCGTTGAGGTCGAGGGCTTCGACGCAGAGCAGCAGCAGATCGAGGCGCTCCAGCCCCCGGCGGGGCAGCGCTCTGGCCTGCTCGCTGGGGCTTGTGGCGGAGAGGGAGATGGATTCGGGCATGGCTGCGATGATGCCAGCGCTCCAGGCGATCCGTCAGTGCCTCCTGTTGATCTGCGTCAGCTGGTCCGTGACATCCCCGATTTCCCCAAGCCAGGGATTCTGTTTCGCGATCTCACCCCCTTGATGCGCGATCCGGAGGGTTGGCAGGAGGTGGTGCGCCAGCTCGGGGCGATCTGCGAGCGGCTGCAGCCGGACCTGATCGTGGGGATCGAATCCCGCGGCTTCATTGTGGGCACCGCCCTGGCCACCGCCGTGCGACTGGGGTTCGTGCCCGTGCGCAAGCCCGGCAAGCTTCCTGGGCTCGTGCGCGGCATCGACTACGCCCTGGAGTACGGCACCGACCGCCTGGAGATCCAGCACGACGCCCTTGCTGATGGCGCCAAGGTGCTGATCGTCGATGACCTGCTGGCCACCGGCGGTACGGCCTCGGCCTGCGCCCAGCTGGTGGAGCAGGCAGGTGGGGCCCTGGTGGGCTTCGGTTTCGTGGCTGAGCTGGCGGCGCTCCAGGGTCGCGCGCGTCTGCCGGAGCAGCATCCCGTGGAATCGCTGATCGTGTATCACTGAGGCCCTGAGGGCACCTGGGGCTCAGATCTGGCCGTCCTGCCAGGTGAGCACCTGATCAAGTTGCTCCAGGGTGATCAGCCCGAAGCGCCAGAGCACCACCGGCAGGGGGGCCTGCTCCAGCTGGGCCTGCTTGACCCCGAGCCCCAGGGCGTTGTCACTCAGCCCCAGTTCCCGGCCCAGATAGCGCACGAGGTCGGAAGAAGGGATCGGTTGGGGGGCGGTGCTGATCACCATGGCCGTTTCCGGTGGGTCGGTTGGGGCGCGATTCGTGATCTCACTCTGACCAGGGGAGCCGGCGAGGGCAAGGGCCGAAGGTCATCAGAGCCAGGAGCGCGGCCCGCAGGCCCCCCCAGCGCTGCAGGGCGACCAGAGCCCCCCGCCGCAGGGCCTGGGCGGGGGGGAAGCGGTTGGAGAACAGGCGCACGAGCAGATCGGTGGCCAGCAGGGTGATCAGCAGATCGCCCAAGCGGCGCAGGGCATAGGCGGACCCGAGGCGCCGGGGGGAAAGCCGGCCGCGGCTCACCCGCAGCGCCTGGCGGCGCAGCTCGGCCACATCGCGCCAGCAGAGGTTGAGCCCCTGGCCGCCCACGGGATGGCAGCGGTGGGCCGTTTCCCCCACCAGCAGGGCGCTGCCGCGGTGCAGCCGTCGGGCCAGCTCCAGGGCCACCGGGTAGGCGCGGGGCCGATCGAGCAGCGCGTCCACCTGGATCGCGTTGGGCAGCACCCCGGCCAGGGCCTCGAGGAAGGCCACCGGTTCGAGGCTTTCCAGCCTGCGCAGGCGCTCGGCCGGGGCACTCCAGACGAGCTGGAACGTGTCGCCCCCCAGGGGCAGCACGGCGAAGGGTCCCTCGGGGCGGAACAGCTCCCAGGCCTGGTCTGGGGCGGAGCCCCGCAGGCGCACCTTCACGGTCAGGCAGCCCTGGCGATAGGGAAGGCTCCAGTGGCCGATGCCCAGGGCGCTGCGGGTGCTGGAGCCGCCGCCGTCGGCCACGACCGTCAGGTCAGCGGGCTCGAGGGCTGGGTTCGTGGCAGGGGACGAGGAGGTGATGCCCAGCTGCAGTTCCACGGCCGGGTGGGCCGCCAGGCGCTCGAGCAACAGGCCCATCAAGGGGCCGTGATCGATCACCCAGCCCACCGCCTCATCGGGCCGCTGGGCGCGTTTGCGGCCCAGATCAGCGGTGGAGAAGGGCACCCGCAGCACCAGGGAGAGGTCGCAGAGTTCGAGCCGCCGGAAGGGCACCAGATCGGGGCCGAGGGCCTCCCAGAGCTGGGTCTGCTGCAGCAGCTCCTGGCTGGAGTGGTTGAGGGCGTAGGCGCGGCTGCGGGCCTTGAGCGGCTCAGCTCCGAGGGGATCGAGCAACTGAACCCGCCAGCCCACCTGGGCCAGCACCAGGGCGGCGAGGGCGCCGGTGGGCCCAGCGCCGACCACCCGGGCCAGGGGGGGAGTGGGCATGGAGAGGAGTGCTGGCCAGGTCAAAAAATGATGGCCACAAAAAAGCCGCAGCAGGAGTCTGCTGCGGCGGGGAAACCGTCCAGGTGGTGATCAGCCGAGGCCGAGCAGGCCGCGGGTGAAGGCTTCGCCTCCAAGGGCGAATTCGGTGGCCAGCAGGGCGATGAAGCCAAGCATGGCCATGCGGCCGTTCAGCTTCTCGGCGCGCTCATGGAAGCCCCAGCCGCTCTCGGCACTCACCACTTCCATGCGGGGCTCGGTGGCGAAGGCGTTGAGGCGACCGCCGTCTTCGGTGGTGATGGTGGCGCCGCGGATGCTGGCGCGTTGCTCGGCGGTGGGGGCGGCGGAGGCAGTCATGGGTGTCTTAGTTGGGATGGTCGAATTGTAACGCAATGTTTCGCAGCGTTACGGGGTGTGAAACCCGAACGGGTTGTGGGCTCCTCCAAGGGCCTCACCCCCATGGGCCTCAGCGCAGGCGCCGCAGGCAGATTTCCTCGAAGGCCGGCCGCAGCAGGAACGGGTACTCCCCCACCCAGAGCTTCAGCTGGGGGATCCAGCCATCGCTGAGGGCGCCAACGCGGGAAAAATCCTTGCGCTCGCTCAGCACCAGGCAGCGGATCACCATGCCCCGCCGCAGCACCTTGTGCTTCTTGTCCATCGGGAAGCGCAGCTGGCCCAGGTAGCCGTCCTCGTCTTCGAGCTCCAGACAAAGCCAGGTGCGCCGGTTCTCCACCAGCTCCAGGCGGCCGCGTGCATCGGCCTGCTCGCTGCGCTCCTCGACCCGCTCTTTGGTGAACAGATCGGCGATCGTGCCTTCAAAGATCGCCGCCGCCGGGTAGCGCCTGAGGGTGGCGTTGCGCTGGCCGGCCTCGAGGATCGGCCCCCAGAAGATGTAGAGGGCGAACACCACACCGATCACCAGCCACACGGGGCCGAACTGGCTGGTGAAGAACAGGGTCTGGCTGATCAGCAGCGACAGCACGCCCCCGATCACGGCGATCAGAACCCGTTGCAGCAGCTTGCGCGGGTCGCCGGAGCAGGCGTTGAACTGGGGGCCGGTGGCGATGGCGGGGATCAGCCGTTGCAACTCACCGGTCTTGAGCGGAAGCAGCATCAGAGCAGGCGCTCGAGGCCGTAGATCAGGCCGTTCAAGCTGCGCACCCGGCGCAGGCTGAGCAGCACGCCGGGCATGTAGGCGGAGCGCTCGATCGTGTCGTGGCGAAGGGTGTAGGTCTCCCCCGGGGCGCCGAACAGCACCTCCTGGTGGGCCACCAACCCCGGCAGGCGCACGGAATGGATCCGCAGGCCGCTGTCGCGCTGGCCGCCGCGGCAGCCGGCCAGGGTTTCGTGCTCCTCGACCAGGGGGGCATTGAAGGATTTGCCCAGCTCTTCGATCAATTCAGCTGTCTTGATGCAGGTGCCGCTGGGGGCGTCGGCCTTGCGGTTGTGGTGCAGCTCGGTGAGCTCGGCGAAGTCGTAAAAGCGGGCGGCGGCGGCGGCGGCCTGCTGCAGCAGCACCATGCCGACGGAGAAATTGGGGATCACGGCCGCCCCCACCGAGGCCTTTTCGGCGAAGACAGCCAGGTCGGCGAGCTGCTCGGGGGAGAGGCCCGTGGTGCCGACCACCGGGTGCACCCCGTAGGCGATGGCGGCCCGGGTGTGCTCGTAGACCACCCTGGGGTGGGTGAAATCCACCAGCACGGCGCCGCCACCGGGGCCGGCATGGCGCACCGCCTGGCTGGCGGCGCAGAGACTGCCCTCGAAATCGGCCGTGATCGCCACCTCCAGTTCCCCGAGGCCCAGCTCCAGACCGATGTCGGCCCCCTCCTTGCCGGCGCTGGTGTCGATCGCCCCCACCAGTTCGGTGTCGGGGGCGGCGCAGACGGCCTTGATCACTTCGGCGCCCATGCGGCCCAGGGCACCGGCCACCACGACAGGGATCGGGCCGGGGGTCGGCGAGGTCATGCCCCAACGCTGAACTGCGCTGAGCCTATGGCCCCTGCTGGGCGTGATCGGGCTGTAACGCCTTGGTGGCGGCGGCACCCGGGGCCTGGCGCCGTCCGTAGGCTGCTTCACATTGCTCAATCGATCGCCGATGTTCACGCAGGTTCGCTCCGCCTCCCGCCGGGTCAGCCCTGCCCCCACGGCCGATGGCCGGCCCGATGGCCGCACCCTGATGCGGGTGGTTTACGTGGTGCTCGAACCCCAGTATCAGAACGCCCTGACCGTGGCGGCCACCAGCCTCAATGAGCAGAACAACGCGTTGGCGGTTGATCTGTGCGGCTACCTGATCGAGGAACTGCGTGATCCCCAGAACTTCGCCGCCTTCTGTGCCGATGTGGCCGATGCGGATGTGTTCATCGCTTCGCTGATCTTCATCGAAGACCTGGCCCAGAAGGTGGTGGAGGCGGTGGCCCCCCACCGTGACCGCCTCAAGGCGGTGGTGGTGTTCCCTTCGATGCCGGAGGTGATGCGGCTCAACAAACTTGGTACTTTTTCGATGGCCCAGCTGGGCCAGAGCAAGAGCGCCATCGCCTCGTTCATGAAAAAGCGGAAGGAGGCCGGCGGCGCCGGATTCCAGGACGCGATGCTCAAGCTGTTGAACACGCTTCCCACCGTTCTCAAGTACCTGCCGGTGGAGAAGGCGCAGGACGCCCGTTCGTTCATGCTCAGCTTCCAGTACTGGCTGGGGGGAACGCCGGACAACCTGCGCAACTTCCTGTTGATGCTGGCCGATAAATACGTGTTCCCGAGAGGAGAGGAGGGCCGCCCCGAGCTGGCTGTGGCCGATCCGGTGGTGTTCCCCGATCTGGGCCTCTGGCACCCCCTGGCGCCGGGGATGTTCGAAGACCTCAAGGACTACCTCAACTGGACCGCAAGCCGCCGCGATCTCAGTGAGAGCGCCCGCACGGGTCCGGTGATCGGCCTGGTGCTGCAGCGCAGCCACATCGTCACCGGCGATGACGCCCACTACGTGGCCGTGATCCAGGAGCTGGAGTACCGCGGCGCCACCGTGATCCCGGTGTTCTGCGGTGGCCTCGATTTCAGCAAGCCGGTGAATGCCTACTTCTACGACCCGCTGGATTCGGAGCGGGCGATCGTCGATGGGGCCGTCAGCCTGACCGGCTTTGCCCTGGTGGGTGGCCCGGCCCGCCAGGACCACCCCAAGGCGATCGAGGCCCTCAAGCGGCTCAACCGCCCCTACATGGTGGCGCTGCCGCTGGTGTTCCAGACCACCCAGGAATGGGAGGAGAGCGACCTGGGGCTGCACCCGGTGCAGGTGGCGCTGCAGATCGCCATCCCCGAACTCGATGGGGCGATCGAGCCGATCGTCCTCTCCGGGCGCGATGACGCCACCGGCAAGGCCCACACCCTCCAGGACCGGGTGGACGCGATCGCCGAACGCTCGATCCGCTGGGCCCAGCTGCGGCGCAAGCCCCGCAGCGCCAAGAAGCTGGCGATCACCGTGTTCAGCTTCCCCCCCGACAAGGGCAACGTGGGCACGGCGGCCTACCTGGATGTGTTCGGCTCGATCCACCGGGTGCTCCAGGAAATGGGCGCCAAGGGCTACGACGTGCAGGGTCTGCCCCGGGATTCCAAGGCGTTGATGGAGGCGGTGATCAACGACCCCGAGGCCCTGGTGGGGGCGCCGGAGCTGGCGATCGCCCACCGCATGAGCGTGGCCGAATACGAACGGCTCACTCCCTACTCCGAGCGACTGGAGGAGAACTGGGGCAAGCCCCCCGGCAACCTCAACTCAGATGGCACCAACCTGCTGATCTACGGCCGGCACTTCGGCAACGTGTTCATCGGTGTGCAGCCCACCTTCGGCTACGAGGGTGATCCGATGCGGCTGCTCTATTCGCGCAGCGCCAGCCCCCATCACGGTTTCGCCGCCTACTACACCTACCTCGAGAAGATCTGGAAGGCCGATGCGGTGCTGCACTTCGGCACCCATGGCTCGCTGGAGTTCATGCCCGGCAAGCAGATGGGCATGAGCGACACCTGCTACCCCGATTCGCTGATCGGCGCTTTGCCGAACCTCTACTACTACGCCGCCAACAACCCGAGCGAAGCCACGATCGCCAAGCGCCGGGGCTACGCGGCCACCATCAGCTACCTGACGCCGCCGGCGGAGAACGCCGGCCTCTACAAGGGCCTCAAGGAGCTGGGGGAGCTGGTGGGCTCCTACCAGCAACTGCGGGAGAGCTCCCGGGGTGTGCAGATCGTCAACGCGATGGTGGAGACGGCGCGCCAGTGCAACCTCGACAAGGATGTGAGCCTGCCGGAACTGGATGCGGCTGGGCTGAGCCTCGAGCAGCGCGACGACGTGGTGGGCGCGCTGTATCGCCAGCTGATGGAGATCGAGAGCCGGCTGCTGCCCTGTGGCCTGCACACGATCGGCAAGCCCCCCACCGCCGAGGAGGCGATCGCCACCCTGGTGAACATCGCCGCCCTCGAGCGCGAAGAGGATGGTTACCGCAGCCTGCCGGCTCTGCTGGCCGAGAGCATCGGCCGCACGATCGATGAGGTGTATCGCGGCAACGATGCCGGGGTGCTGGCCGATGTGGAGCTCAACCAACGGATCACCGAGGCCAGCCGCAAGGCGGTGGCCTCGATGGTGCGCGCGGTGACCGGCAGTGATGGCCGGGTGGATCTCAAGGGCCGTTTCGGCTGGTTCTTCGCCCTGCTCGAGCGCTTCGGCTACGAGCGGCCCAGCCCCTGGCTGAGCTCCTGCCGTGCCTCAGGCTTTGCGGCGGTGGAGCCCAGCGAACTCGACAAGCTGTTCGGCTACCTGCGTTTTTGCCTCGAGCAGATCTGCGCCGACATGGAGATGGAGAGCCTGCTGCGGGCCCTCGATGGCGAATACGTGTTGCCGGGGCCCGGCGGTGATCCGATCCGCAATCCCGGGGTGCTGCCCAGCGGCAAGAACATCCATGCCCTCGATCCCCAGTCGATCCCCACCCGCGCGGCGATCGCGGCCGCCAAGGTGGTGGTGGATCGGCTGATCGAGCGCCAGAGGGCCGAGCAGGGCGCCTGGCCGGAGACGATCGCCTGCGTGCTCTGGGGCACGGACAACATCAAGACCTACGGCGAATCCCTGGCCCAGATCCTCTGGTTCATCGGTGTGCGGCCGGTGGCCGATTCGCTTGGGCGGGTGAACAAGCTGGAGCTGCTGTCGCTCGAAGAGCTGGGCCGTCCGCGCATCGATGTGGTGGTGAACTGCAGTGGTGTGTTCCGCGATCTGTTCATCAACCAGATGGGCCTGATCGACCAGGGGGTGAAGATGGCGGCGGAGGCCGATGAGCCGTTGGAGATGAACTTTGTGCGTAAGCACAGCCAGGAGCAGGCGGCGGCCCAGGGCATTTCGCTGAGGGATGCCGCCACCAGGGTGTTCTCCAACGCCAGCGGCAGCTACAGCTCGAATGTGAACCTGGCGGTGGAGAACAGCACCTGGGAAGAGGAGGGCGAGCTGCAGGAGATGTATCTCTCCCGCAAGACCTTCGCCTTCAATGCTGATAACCCCGGTGAGATGAACCAGAATCGTGAGGTGTTCGAGGCGGCGATGAAGACCGCCGATGTGACCTTCCAGAACCTGGATTCCGCCGAGATCTCCCTCACCGACGTGAGCCACTACTTCGACAGTGATCCCACCAAGCTGATTCAAGGCCTGCGCGATGACGGCAAGGCCCCGGCCAGCTACATCGCCGACACCACCACCGCCAACGCCCAGGTGCGCAGTTTGAGTGAAACGATCCGCCTGGATTCGCGCACCAAGCTGCTCAACCCCAAGTGGTATGAGGGCATGCTCAATTCCGGGTATGAGGGGGTGCGGGAGGTGGCCAAGCGGCTCAACTTCACCCTGGGCTGGAGTGCCACCAGCGGCGCGGTGGACAACTTCGTGTATGAGGAGGCCAACGAGACCTTCATCAACGATGCGGAGATGCGCCAGCGGCTGATGGAGCTGAACCCCCACAGCTTCCGCCGCATTGTGGGCACCCTGCTGGAGGTGAATGGTCGCGGCTACTGGGAAACCAGCGATGAGAACATCGCTCAGCTCCAGGAGATTTACCAGGAGATCGAAGACCGCATTGAAGGAGTGACCACTTAGGCCCCGGAAGGAAAAGCAGGGCCATGATCCTGGAGCTCAACACCCTCACCACCGTGCTGGTGGATGTGGCTCTGATCATGGTGGTCTCGAAGCTGCTGGGGGCGCTGGTGGCGCGGTTCCAGCAGCCGGCGGTGATTGGTGAGATCCTCGGTGGCATCGTGCTGGGGCCGTCGCTTCTGGGGGCCGTCGCCCCTGATTTGCACGCCCAGTTGTTCGCAGCGCCGGTGCTGGATCAGCTGAAGACCCTCTCCCAGCTGGGGTTGATCCTGTTCATGTTTCTGATTGGGCTGGAGGTGAGCCCTGAGCAGCTCAAGGGGCGGGTGCCCCTGGCCACGCGCATCTCCCTGGCGGGTGTGGCGCTGCCGCTGGTGGCGGGGATCGGCCTCGGACTGGGCCTGGAGCGCTGGACGCCGCAATTGCTCCCGGGCGATTTCCGGCTGAGCGGTCTGCTGTTCATTGGCACGGCGATGGCGATCACGGCCTTTCCGGTGCTCTCGCGGATACTCAAGGAGCGGAACTTGCTGGCGCTGCCCTTGGGTCAGCTGGTGATCACCTGTGCTGCCATTGATGATGTGCTGGGCTGGACCCTGCTGGCGGCGGTGGTGTCGTTCAGCCGCTCGGGATCGTTGATCGGCGCGCTGCCCGCCCTGGGGGGCACGGCGCTCTGGGCCCTGCTGCTGCTGGTGGGACTGCGGCCGCTGATGGGCTGGCTGGGGCGCAGCTACCGCAGCCGCCAGGAACTCAATCCGCTGCTTCTGGCGCTGGTGTTCGCCGGGGCGATTCTCTCGGGAGTGGTCACCGAACTCACCGGGGTGCATGTGATCTTTGGGGCGTTCCTGTTCGGATTGGCGCTGCCGCGCTACGGACCGCTCAGGCGCTGGCTTGAGCTGCGCACCGAGCAACTGGTGCTCACGATCCTGCTGCCGATCTTCTTTGCGGTGAGCGGCCTGAGCACGCGCATCGGCAGCCTGAACAGCGCCGGGGCCTGGCTGTCACTGGCGGCGGTGCTGGCGGTGGCGATCGGCGGCAAGTATCTGGGCTGCTGGGGTGTGGCCCGCGCCGGCGGTCTGGCGGAGCGGGAGGCCCAGGCGGTGGGCTGGCTGATGAACACCCGTGGCCTCACCGAACTGGTGATTTTGAATGTGGGTTTGAGCCTGGGGGTGATCAGCACGGAGCTGTTCACGATGATGGTGCTGATGGCGTTGATCACCACGGCGATGGCGGCGCCCCTGCTCCAGCGGCTGGGCTACGGCAAGGTCTGATGAAGGGCGACAGGGCCGTCAGCCGAGAACCGCAAAGGGATTCCTGACCGTAACGCTGTCATAGATCTGGCCATCGCCCATGTCTTCTGAGAGCACAAGGCTGCACTCCGATGTGTGGGCGGCGGCGATGATGGCCGCATCCCAGTAGGGAAGGGGATGGTTGCAGTGCAGTTCCAGGGCCTGATCCGGAACTGTTTCGTTGATCGGCTGCACGTTGAATCTGCGCCAGCAGCGGATCAGCTCCACCGCTTCACTTGGCAGCAAGGGATTCGGCCGGGAGGCTTGTGTGGCTTGTACGTAAAACTCCTGGAGCACCTGGATGGAGAGGGTCCAATCGTCGTCCTGGAGCAGATAGCGGGCGAGCGATCTTTTGGCTTGCTCAGAGTTTGTGGTGCTGATGGAATAGATGAGAATGTTGGTGTCGAGAAAGCAACCAGCCGTCATGGCGTTCAGAGCTGGCGTTGTGGAGCTTGGAGCGATCCAGACGATCCGCTGCGACCAGCCCGCGCCCTTGTTCATCAAGGCGACGGAACAACGCCTCTTGGGCGAGGCGGCGGGGATCGACGACGGGCGATGGGCTGGCGCTGAGGGAGATCAGGAAGTCGCGCACGAGGGCCGAAAGCGAGGTACCGCGTTGAGCGGCACGGATGCGCGCCTGGTGGTGAACCGCCTCTTCCACAGAAACTGTGATGTTTTTCATGGTTTCGCAGTAGCAGCGTGATCTCATGAAAAAGCCCCGACCGGCGTACCGATCGGGGCTGTTGAAGTGCGTTGAGCGGGGGGGATGCCCCCCCGATGGAGTCAACGCTCAGACATGGGCCGAGTAGTCGTCGAAGTGGACGTCGTGGATGGTGTGGGTGTCGTAGAGGTCGTGGAAGTGGGTGTCGAGGGCGGCGATCACGTCGCTGCCATCGGCGTGGCCGGCCGCATCGTGCTGGATGGCGGTCGGATCCACCAGGCCATGGTCCTGCAGATCCTGAGCCAGGTGATCGATCACCTGTTGGTGGATGTCGTGGTACTGGTCGGCGGTGATGCCGTGATCCTGGATGAAGGCGCTGACCGCCACGTCGAGCTCATAGACCACATCGTTGTGGGTGAGGATCGTGCCATCGGTGTCGTTGGTGTGCAGGTTGGTGAGGAAGTTGCCGACCAGATCCTGAACATGGGTGGCGGGCAAGGCGGCGATAGCCGCATCCAGCGAATGGTCGGTGGTGGTGGTGTGATCGGTGCTGGGGTCAACGATTGCTGCATCCGTGACGGCCGCTGTGGTGAGCGGATCCACCACAGAGGAGATGGTGGCCGAACTTTCGAACGAACCCACGGCGAAGGACACGTCGGCGGCGGTGCCGGTGCCGCCGCCATGGGCCGCATCCCAGGTGAACGTGGAGGTTCCGAACACATGCACATCGCCACCCAGAACGCTTTCAGGTGCACTGTCGGCGTTATAGGTGAGGTTGACGCTCTCGATGCCGTAGGCATTGAGGTGCTGGAACTCACCGGGCTGGCTGATGCCGTCGCTGTTGGCGTCGATCCAGACCCCGAACTGCGTCCAGCCGGCATCCTGGCTGTTGAGCACGCCGTCGTGGTTGGTATCGAAGGCTGCGTGCAGGGCCTGGAGGTCGGTGCTGGAACCCGGTGCCCAGAGGGTGAAGGCGATTTCCTTGGCGTCCGTGATCGCCCCATCGTGGTTGTAGTCGTAGGCCAGGATGCCGTCGTGGGGGCCCACCCAGGCCATGGCGGACAGTCCCAGAACGGACTGGAAGTTGACGCCATGGTCGACCGGCAGGTACTCGATGCCCGAGGGACCTAGATCCAGCACCACCGGCGCGACGCTGGGCAGAGCAACCTTGATGGTCAATGTGCTGCTGGCTGTGTCGCCATCCAGGTCTTTGATCGTGTAGTTGAAGGTTTGATTGATGGCAGAGGTTAATCCAGAAGGAGTCGTGAAGGAGTAGGTACCAGAATCCATGTCTACCTTCAAGGTGGCGTTACCACCACCCACCGGAATGGTGATCGTCCACTCATTGAGTGCGTTACTAAACGTGCCCGCACTTGTGCCGCCACTGACAGACGATGTGTCGGTGGCAAGGTCATAGGAGTAGACAACTCCATTGACAGTGATGGTGGCAATTGAACTGATGGAGCCTCCATCTGTGCCGATTTGGGCAGGTACACCACCGGTGAGCAGGTTGCCCACAAGGGGAGGTGCACTGATGGTGTTGGCAAGCGTCGCGTTCAGTTGATTGAGATCCGTCACCACGATGGAGTCGGTGTTGGAGCCAGGGCCAGTGCCGTCATAGGCAATGGGGTTGAGGTTGCCGGCATTGACACCCGTTCCAAGACCGATTGCAAAGGATTTGATGTCAAAGTTGTTGACGAATCCAGTCCAGTCAGCCTCTTCATCTGCATCGATTCCGGATCCTCCGCCCAGATCGTTGATTCCGGTACCGTAGGTGGGGCCTGCCAATGACGTTCCTGATCTGATGCCGTTGTCATTCGGGACCCCATCAGACATGAAGTAAAGGATATTTTGCCCATTACCAATGCGGCCAGTGTCATTGTTGAAGGCGTTCCAGGCTGTATTGAGGCCATCGTCATAATTTGTTCTTCCACCAGCTGTTAATGTATTGACGTAAGCAATTGCATCTGCTGCGCTGCTCCAGGATGTCTGGGGATTGTTGCCAAATGAGCTGAATGTGATGATATTAACGGCCACAGTTCCGTAGCTTGCATAACCATTGATCAGGTTGGCAACAGCTTCCTTTAACAGCGCGATGCGAGACAAGCCAGCAACGCCAGAGGGGTCATTCATGCTTCCAGAAATGTCAAGCACGAGCATCAAGTTGGTTGGCAGAGCTGTTCCCTTGCCTTCGTTGACCACAGGGGTGGCCACAGGACCATCGTCCTGAATCTGGAACACATTGCCCTTGCCAAGATCCAGGCCTGTTGATGTGGCTTTGTCGCCATCGCGATCAGTGATGGTTTGAGTCAGCGTCAGCGTTCCCTGGGAGGTGAGGATGTTGATCCACGCGCCCTCATCTTTTGCGGCTGCTGTGCTTCCTGCCGTGGGGTGCCAAATGTTGGCAGGATCTGTTTTGTTCACGTAGTCGAAGTTGATGGTGCCAGTGGCGTCAGCTTTGATCGTGAAGTAATCAGTGCCGTTAGCTGAACCCTTGACGACCCCATTGACATCCTGCGTGAGCAGGATTTCAGACCCTTTGCCACCATTGGTTGCGAGCGCGAACAGGCCTGAGCCAACTCCAGCTGTGGTGTTCGCATCCGTGAGCACGAGGTTGTAGGTGGGGGATCCGCTCGCGGCGCCATCTGCACCAGCACCGTTGGAGCTGGCGGTGAAGTAGGAGCCCAGGCCAAGAGTGGCCGAGTAGACGCCATCACCTTCGATCGCTTGGGTGCCGACCACGTCAAGTGGTGATTCATCGAGGAGCAGACCGGTGATCGGCTGAGTGATTTGAACCACCGAAGCGGCAGTAGGCCCATCGTCTTTAAAGACGAGGTTGGAGGCGATGTTGAGAGTGGCGTTCGCGGTATCACCGTCTTTGTCGGTGATGGTGGCTTTGAGGCCGATCAGCGAATCATTGAGGATGGCGACACTGTCGTCAGGGTTGGTGGCGTTGGGG
>CALRNH020000005.1:0-192593 GCA_943369485.1 Synechococcus sp. UW140
GATCCACATCACCGAAACGCTCAACAAGCTCAAGAAAGGTCAGCGCGAACTCAGCCAGGAGCTCGGCCGCACCCCCACCGTCAGCGAACTGGCCCTGGCCGTGGAGCTGCCGGAGGAGGAGGTGAAGGATCTGCTCTGCCGCGCCCGCCAGCCGGTGAGCCTGGAGATGAAGGTGGGCGACGGCGATGACACCGAGCTGCTGGATCTGCTCCAGGGCGACGCTCAACTGCCCGAGCAGGCCGTCGACAGCGCCTGCCTGCGGGGCGACATGCGCGCCCTGCTGGAGCAGCTTCCCGATATTCAGTGCCGCGTGCTCAAGATGCGCTATGGCATCGATGTGGAGGAGCCGATGAGCCTCACCTCGATTGCCCGCACCCTGGGCATGAGCCGCGACAAGACCCGCAACCTTGAGCGTCGTGGGCTGGAGGCGATTCGCGCGCGCTCCCGTCAGTTGGAGGGCTATCTGGTGGCTTGAGAGGCTGGCGGTGTGAACCGAGCTCCCCGCCATTCGGCCCCCGGAGCGAAGGCGCTCAATGCGCGTCGCTCGTGCAGGTTTCGGCGGCCCCAGTAGCGGCGTTCCGCCGGATGGCCCCGCCACCAGGCATCCGCCGCCTGACTGAATTCCGCCTGGCGGATCGCCAGGGGCGGATGGGAGCTGATGTAGTCCCGCAGCAGATCGGCGTGGTCGTCAGGGCCCCGCACCCTGGATCCCTCGGATCGTGCCAGGGAGGCGAAGCTGGCGCCGCTGCCCCGGGGGTCGTAGGGACTGCTGCGCAGCAGGGTGAAGGCGTAGACGTCGGCTTCGTGCTCGGCGGCCTTGCTGTAGTTGTGTTGGAGAAGAATCCGAAGCGCCAGATCAGCCAGCTGCCCCAGGGTCTCGCTGCCGCTTTTGCGGGACAGCAACTGGAAGCGCACGGTGTCGAAGCAGTGCCCCAGTTCGATGTGGCCGGCTTCGTGGGCCAGAACGCTCACCAGCTCCGCCTCCGAACCCAGGTTGTCGAGCAGGCCCTTGTGGACCAGGATCACCCCGCCGGGAAGCGCCATGGCATTGGGCGCTGAGGAGGGAAGCACATAGGCCCGGTAGGGGAAGGGCTTGCGCACATGGGCCCGGATCTGTGGCATCAGGGCGTCGAGATAGGCCTGGTCCGGATCGGAGCCCTTGACCTGATACGCGTAGCGCTCCCGGAAGACATCCCCCAGATCCCGCTCCTCCAGGGCGCCGATCGGCATCGCCCGGCTGGCCAGACGATCCAGCAGCTTCACCGGCGTGCCGAGGAGCTGGAACGGAGTGGCCAGGGAGGAGGTCAGGGGGCTCAGCGGGCGTGTGTGCACCATCAGGGCAACCAGTCCACCCCCGGCGGCGAGCAACACGGCCAGCAGGACCGTGCGCAGGGGAAAGGAGCGCGCGGGTGTCACTCGAAACGGGCGCGAAAACGGTTGTAGATCGCGTTCATGGCCAGCATCAGCAGACCCACGCCAATGAACACGATCCCGCGCAGGCCCAGGTCCACCTGAGCCAGATCGATCGCCATCAGGCGCAGCAGACAGATGCCCAGCCCCACCAGGGCGATGGTGCGGAAGCTGGTCTCCCGCAACATGGCGCTGAGCACGTAGATGGTGAAGGCCTCGACCGCCCAGAGCAGCGTGTGCAGGGATGGGTCGTAGCGCAGGTAGAGGTAGTAGGCCACGGCGGCGAACATCGGGTTGTATAGCCAGTGGTTGCGGTGGGCCGCCACCCGGCGACCGACCCAGCCCAGCAGCGGGCCGCCGCCGGGTTGCCTGAGTTCCTCCAGGTTCAGGCTGCGATGGGACACCACGATGAAGGTCAGCTGCAGGGCAATGGCCACCAAGGCGAGCTGATGGGGTTGCTCGTACCAGAGCGGTGAAGGGGTCTCCAGGTTGCTGAGCATGGCCACCACCGTGGCGACCGCCAGCCAGTAGAGGACCACCGCGTAGATCTTCACCCGGGCGGCGAACAGGCGCCGGCAGGGATCACTCACCAGCACCAGGGCCAGCAACGACCAGGCCACCGGGCGCCAGAGCACCTCCACCTCCGCCAGGATCGTGACGACGGTCCCCACCAGGACCACCTCCAGAAACCAGGGGTGCACCGCCTGCCAGAGCGGTTGCTCCTGCAAGCGATCTCTGGGCGAGAAGAACCACCAGTAGAGGGCCACGGCCAGGCCGAACAGCTCGATCAGCAGCCGGGCCGGCAGGGTGAACGGACCGGCGATCACCAGGGCTGGGCTCTGGCTGATCACCAGCAGATAGGAGCCCGCAAAGGCCAGCAGGTAGAGCAGGCCCAGCAGCAACGCATGGGTGGACTCGGAACGCCGCAGCCGGTCGGAGCTCTCCAGGGCCACCAGGGAGAGCAGCAGCCAGACCACACCGGGAATCAACGGCGAAAGGGGCTCGAACAGCAGATAGGCCCCCAGGCCCAGGTCGAGGCCCAGCAGATCGAGGCCCAGCAGCCGCACCGCCCCGGGGCCTCCGGCGCCGATGGTGACGAGGGCCAGGGCGCTGAGCGGCAGCAGGTGGCCCAGCAGGGGGCCAGGGGCCCAGGGTTGAGCGAGCAGCAGCGCACCCCAGGCGATGCCATGGACGAGGGCAACGGCAACGGCCGTGCCGACCAGCAAGCCATCCGGCCGCAGGCAGCGGGCGATCAGCAACAGGGCGCCCAGGGCCAGCAGCGCCTCCAGTTCCCGGCCCTCGGATGGGGTGCAGACCACCACGGCGGTCAGCACCAGGACCGGGCTGAGCCAGCCCATCAGCGCCGGCACGGGCTGGGGAAGGTTGAAACGTCGCATCAGCAGCTGCACCAGGGTGAGGAAGCCGGCCCAGGCCACCAGCAGCCCCGCCAGGGCGGGCCCAGCGGCCGCTCCAGTGCCGCCGCTGGCAGCCTCCAGCGCGGCAGCCTGCAGCACACCGACGATCAGCACCACCGCCGTGCCGTTGAGCAGTCCCCAGCCGGCAGCACTGATCCGGGGCTCCCGTTTCATCGCCAGCAGCAGCAGGGCCAGGGCGGTCAGCGGCAACAGGTGGCCCAGCAGCGGCTGGGGCGACCAGGGCAGCTGCTGCAGCTGAGCGCCCCAACTGATCCCATGGAGGGCGACGGCCGCCGCGGTGAGGCTGCCCATCAGGGCCTCCGGCCGCCAGCGGCTGGCGATCAGCAGCAGGCCGCCGATCGCCAGCAGGCCCTCCAGTTCCCGGCCGGCCTCGGGGGTGCAGAGGCCGGCGGCCACGAACACCAGCACCGCGCTCAGGCCACCCATCAAAGGGGCCAAAGGCTGGGGAATCGCGAAGCGTCGCATCAGCAGTTGCACCAGGGTGGTGAGGGCGGCCCAGGCCACCAGGGCACCGCCGTTGAGGGCCAGGTCTCCCGGGCCGCGCTGGGTGGTGGTGCTCAAGCAGGTGCCCAGGAGCAGCACCACACCAGTGCCGTTGAACAGGGCCCAACCCACGCTGCTGACAAGCTTCTCCCGGCGCATCGAAAGGGCCAGCAGGGCCAGGGCGGCGAGGGGCCCGAGGTGGGGCAGGAGCGCCTGCGGCGACCACCCCTGGGAGTAGAGGATCACGGCCCCTTGGGTCCTGGGACCCGACGCCAGCAACACAGCGCTCCAGCCCACGGCATGGGCGGCGACCGCGGCCGCCGTGGCCCCCGCCAGCACACCGGGGGGCCGCTGGTGGCGGCCCGCCACCAGCAGGGCACCGATCACCACCAGGGCCCGCAGCTCCCGGCTGGGCTCCGGAGGGCAGATCATGGTGCCCACGAAGGCGAGCCCGCCGGCCAGCCAGCCCAGCAGCGGTGGCAGGGGCACAGGCATGGTGCCCAGGCGGAGCCGCCGTTGCACGGCCGTGAGCAGTCCGGCGGCACCGATCAGCACAGCCCCGTCCTGCCACAGCCAGCCTGGCGCTCCACCGTTCAGTCCCGCCTGCACGCCGGCGAGCACCAGCGCAGCGGCGCTGAGGCTGACCAGAACCCAGCCGAGACGACGGATCGTGGTGTCGTTCTCGATGATGCCGAGCCGGAGGAACAGCAGTGTCTCCAGCAACAGAATCGCCAGCAGCAACGGGGCGTTGGCGATCAGGGGATGGAGGCCGATCACCGCCCCCATGGCCAGGGATTGAGCGATCAGGGTGTCGCTCAACCGCAGCCAGTTCACTCCGGCCCGGCGCGCCCGCCGGGCCAGCAGCGCCGCGACCGCCGCCGCCAGGACCAGGGCCCCAGCACGGCTGGCAGCCTGCTGGGGGTAGATCAGCAGGGCCAGGGCCAGGGCACCCCAGTTGCTGAGCTGCAAGGCAAGAGGCAACGGCGCCAGCGACGCGGCGCTCCCCTCACTACGGCCGAGCAGCCTTCGGTGCTGCAGCAAGGCCCCGCCACCGAACACCACCAAGGCCGCCAGGGCTCCCCGCAGCCGCAGGTCGCCGCTGGCCTCAAGGGCCTCGGCGCAGCGCAGGAACCAGGCTCCGTGGAAGCTCGCATAGGCCAGGGTGACCACCAGGAGGTGGGGATCCCAGGGGCGCCTCAGGGGCAGCACCAGGCCCACCACGGCCACCAGGCTGGCGATCAGCAGCGTTTCAGCGGCCAGGTCCGGCTGGTTGTCCAGGACGATCATCAACGGCACCAGGCCCAGCACCACGTGCAACGAAGCGATCGTCTGGGTGCGGGCGACGCCGGCCAAAGCCAGGTTGACCACCACCCCCAGGCTCAGCAGGGCCAGACCCTGGCGGGGATGGTGCAGCCATTGCAGACCGAGGCCGGGCAGGCCCCCTCCGGCCGCACAGGCGAACAGGAACAGGGCGGCACCGCCGCTGCGCATCCAGTGGGTGAGGTTGCGCCAGGGAAGCCGCGCCCCAAGGACAAAGGAAGGAGCCGCCAGGCCGATGGCCGCCGCCACGGTCATCCAGAAGCGCTCGAACGGGCCCAGGCGCAAGGCCACGTTGATGACCACGAACGTGACCCCGGCCACCACCACCACCACCCCGAGGATGCCGGTCCAGTTCTCGATGAACAGGCGCTCGATCCGGCTCCATAGCCGCTGGACGGTGGAAGGATCCGCCGGCGGCGGCGCGGGACGCCTGATTGCCGTGGCGCGAGGAGGGGCCAGGCTGGGGCGCTCTGCGCCCAGGGGTTGGCGGTGGGGAACGGGCCTGCGGGCCGGTGGGGGGGGTGCGGCAGGTCGGGGAGCTCCGGCAGCCGGCGGGCTGGGCCTTGCGGGTTGGGCTGGTTGGGCGGGCGGAGGGGCAGGCGGTGAGGGAGCTGGTGGGGGAGTTGGTGGCGGGGGAGGTTCCGTCATCGGCGTCTGCGCGGGCTCGGCGATGGCTGGCCGGGCGTCGATGGGGGGCTCCCTGGGCGCGACCTGAGGAGTCAGGGTCTCGGGCTGCCCGCGCCCCTTCCTGTCGAGAAACTCGAGGCGCCGTTCCAGTTGCTCCAGCCGCAGCTCGATCCCCCGGTGTTTCCTCTGCCACTGGGAACGGTTCCAGAACAGCAGAGCGATCAGGGCGCCGAACCCGTAGACAAGCAGAACTGCCAGGAACCCCAGCATTCGGAAACGATCAGGGGAACCGACCTCCTCTTCTTAAAGAGATCGGCCTGCCATGGATAGGGGGTGTCACGCTTCGTCGCCCGGGCTAGATCTGAAGGCGTTTGAGCGATGGCGATGACCTTCTTCGAAGTGCTCTGGGAGGGCGACAGCTTCAGTGACGCGGCCGATCTTGACGAGGCCCTGGCCTGCTATCTGGTTGTGAAGCCCGAGGGGCTGAACTGGAGCGAGGTCTGTGGCAACCCCACCTATGCCCCGAGCATCCGGCGCTACAGCTCCTTCGATTCCTACCTCGACAACGCCGACGCCCTCGAGGTGATCGAGGTCACCGCCGCCATGCTCGAAGCGGCCGAGGAGCAGGCGATCCAGGCACCGCCGGAGTAGGGCCTAAGGCGTGATCGACGCGCTCTGATGGGGATGAACCGGGAAAACTTCGTCTCACGGCGTTTCATATCATTACCAGGCCGACGTTATTCCACGCGCCATGCGCTCACGAGTCAGTGTGCTCCGTCCGCACTCTCAATCAAGGACTCTTAACGATCTGTCTTTCAGATGATGCCTGATATCTCAATTCACGAAGCCAGATGGAAAGCGAAATGCGAAGAGCACATCAATGCGTTCGGCGACATGCTGCTGATCTGGCGCCAGTCAAACGGTTGGAGCAGCCAAACGCTTCAGGATTGGGCCAATGACTGCCCAGAGCTGCTGCCGATCAAATTGCTCAATTCAGTTCTGACTGACCTTGAGTTGAAGCTCAACAAGGAAACGGCACCGAGCACGTTTCAGGCCCTTGGGATGGCCAACGTAGCCCTCTCCGAGGACTTTCGCGGCGCGATCCGCGATCGAGTCCTGCATGAGCGGATCTACAACGCCAAACCGATCTGCCATCAAGACGGAAAACCGTGGACGCCGGGAGACTTTTTCCGAGCGTTCATTGGCGAGCTGGCCATCCCCGAGCCCTACAAGCTGAGCATCCTTGACCCCGACGACGACGTCCTGACCCTGGAGGCTGACGAAGCCCGAGGCCGGTTTCAGGCCCTGCGCAAGGCCGAGGGACTGATGCCCGTCGCGGGATTCATGCGACTCATGCGGCCCACTCCAAGTACCGAGGTGCCGATCCGTGAGCGCATTGAATCCGTTCTCCTGGGCGAAGACAGCTTTTCTCAGCGTGATGCCGTCGCCATGCTCCTATGCGAGCGGCTTCTGGGGTCGTGGGAGCGGGAGCTGGAAGCGGACGGATCTGTGAAACGTTGAATCGAGATCCTTAGATCTGCCTGTTTAGGTCAAATCTCTTCTATGGCCGCGTCATCAGTTGCGAGCCTGCTCAATCGCCGTGACCAGTAGGAAGAAGAGATTGAACCCAACCACCTTCGATTTCCTTGCCATTCCATTCTTACCAAAAACTGCCTGAATCTCTGGGGTCAGGGAAGCGACCTTTCACGCTTTCCGGCCATGGTTCCGCCTCTTCAACCACCGATCACCCGAAAGGTGAGATTGATCCGCTCGTTCTTCACCTTCAACCGGGCCGGCAGGGCATGCAGCCAGTGGCGCTGGGTGGGAGCCTCCATCACCAGCAGATCGCCATGGCCCAGCTCCAGGCTGATCGGTGCATGAAAGAAGCGTTCGGAGCGTTTCGGTCTGAGCCGGAAACTGCGGCTGGCCCCCAGGCTCAGAGAGGCAATCGGCGCGCTGGCCTCCAGCTCCGGTTCATCGTCGGCGTGCCAGCCCATGCGCTCGCCCCCATGGCGGTAGCGGTTGAGCAGCAGGGAATTGAATCGGCACCCGAGGAGCGCACCGAGGCGCTGACGCAGGGCGTCCAGGGGCGGACTCCAGGGTTCGGGCTCATTGAGCAGGCCGCTGTAGCTATAGCGGCAACCGGGATCGGCCACCCAGCAGGTGAGCCGAGGCAGGCGGTGGGTGCGGCCGAACAGGGTGATCGCCTCCTGGCGCCATGGCACCTCCACCCGGAGTCGCTCCAGCCAGGCGTCGGCGCCCGGGGGGCCGCCATTGAGCCAGCCGGGCCAGAACCGCAGGGCCAGACCCTCAGCTGTGATCCGCTGGGGAGCCTCCGCGGCCACGGCCTCAGAAGAACTGATCGAAATTGTCGAAATCGATGGCCTTGAAGGTGCCGGCATCCACCTGGGCCATCAAGCGAGCGAGCTGCACCCAGAGGGCCCCGGCGGTGAGCAACGAGAGCAGCAGCGCCACCAGCAGCGCCGTGGCACCGCCAAAGCCAAACACCTGCAAGGTTGCGCCGATGAACAGGGTGATGCCCAGCACGATGCCGATCGCAGGAGTCACCGTCTCGATCCGCGCCAGCGGCAGCAAGGCCAGGCGGTCCTGCTTCCAGCCCTCCAGTCGGTTCTGGATCACCTTGGCGAAGGTGAGCCCGCAGAGCGCTCCGATCGCCAATCCGAAGATCGCCACCGCATAGGGAGGATCGCTGTAAAAAGGCATGTACTCCAGCAGGATCTCCTGGGCGTCGAGATCGCCGAACGTCCCGCTGGCCGCGTTGCTGGCCGCTTCGCTGAGGGTGATCGGGTCGGGGAACAAGGTGGTGGCCAAGGGCATCGGGATGAGACCCTAGGCCGCCGCCTCCAGGACGCCGGCGAGGGGATTGAGCCGCGCCAGCATGCCGCCCGCCAGCTTGCGCACCGAGAAGGTTCGCCTCAGCAGAGCCATCAGGCCCTGGAGGTCGTCGGTCTGGAGGCGGTTATCGCGCACCAGGTTGAGCAGCAGACGCTGGCGCAGGCTGCTTCCCTGGGGCCCCAGCAGCAGCCGCAGGCCAGCACCGGCCACGGGAAGCAGATCCCCGTAGCCTTCGCCGTCGTTGGCTTCCACCACTGCCAGCAGGCTCTCCAGGCGCTGCAGCTGCAGGCGGCCGTGGCGATCGAACAGCACCTCCATCAGCTTCTCGCGCAGCTCGGCGGTGTCGCCGGCGAGCAGGCGCCGGGCGACGTAGGGATAGGCGACGCCGATGATCCGGAAGGCGGGATCCAAGCGCAGCGCCAGCCCCTCCTGGCTCACCACCGCCCGGATGATCAGGGCGAAGCGCGCCGGCACCCTGAACGGGTAATCAAACATCAGTTCAGAGAAGCGATCCGTGATCGCCTTGAAATTGAATCTGCCCACGTTCTCCCCCAGCTGGCCGCCCAGCACCGTCTCCAGGGCGGGCACGATCGGGGTGAGATCGGTGGCGGGATTGAGGAACCCCAGGGCGACGAAATCCTCTGCCAGGGCATGGAAATCGCGGTTGATCAGGTGCACCACCGCGCCGGTGAGGGTGAGTCGGTCAACGTCGCTGATCGAATCCATCATCCCGAAATCCACGTAGGCCAGATGGCCCAGGTTTCCGGTCTTGCCGGGCAGGGCGAACAGGTTGCCGGGGTGGGGATCGGCGTGGAAGTAGCCGAACTCCAGCAGTTGCTGCAGCCCCGCCATCACGCCGGTGCGGATCAGCGCCGTGGGATCGAGATGCTCGGCTTCGAGGGTGAGGCGCTCCTGGAGCTTGGTGCCGTTGATCCACTGGGTGGTGAGCACGCGGCGGGCGGAGAGCAGCCGCTCCACCCGGGGCACGAACACCGTGGGATTGCGCTCGAACAGGGCCGCAAAGCGCTCGGCGTTGTCCGCCTCGAGGCGGTAGTCGATCTCTTCGAACAGGGTGCGACCGAACTCATCGATGATCTCCCCGAGGCCAAAGCCCAGGTTGAGCGGCAGCAGCGGCGCGCTGAGCACCGCCAGCAGCCGGATGATCACCAGATCCCGGCGCAGGATCTGGGGCAGGTTCGGCCGCTGGACCTTCACGGCCACCCAATGGCCGCTGCCCAGACGCGCCTTGTAGACCTGGCCCAGGCTGGCGGCGGCCACAGGCGCCTGGGGGAAGACCTCGAACAACTCATCGGCCGGAGCCCCCAGCTCCTCCTGGATCACCGCCAGGGCAATGGCGTGGGGGAAGGGAGGGAGGTTGTCCTGCAACTGGGTGAGCTGGTCGAGCCAGTCGCGCCTCACCAGATCAGGCCGGGTGGAGAGGGCCTGGCCCACCTTGATGAAACAGGGCCCCAGGTTGGTGAGGCTGGTCAGGATCTTCTGGCCCAGCCGGCGCTGCACGGCGGGGTCGCTGCTGGAGCCCTGGATCAGCAGCGCCAGTGCCAGGGCGGTCAGCTGGCTGAGCACCTGGAACAGGCGTCCGACGAGCACCCAGGGGCGAAGCAGGAGCCAGCGCAGGTCACCCTTGGGGTCGTAGCGGGGGGGGAGGGCAGCGGCGTCGATGGGCGGATCTCCCGGGGCCTTGGTCATCACTGCAGACTCTAGGAACACCTCCCGGGCAGCCATGGGCCTGCTGGATGCCCTGCGCCTGGCACGGGCCGACCTCGCCCTGCACCTGCCGGCCCACGGCCGGGGCCGGGGCCTGGCGCCCAAGCTGAAGCGGCTGCTGCGCCAACCCCCCGGCTCCTGGGACCTGCCGGAGCTTCCCTCCATCGGCGGTCCCCTGGAGCGCGAGGGTGCGGTGGCAGAAAGCCAGGCCGCCGCAGCCAAGCTGCTCGGGGCCGAGCGCTGCTGGTTCGGGGTCAACGGCGCCAGCGGGCTGCTGCAGGCCGCCCTGCTCGGGCTCGGCCCGCCGGGGTCCCGGGTGCTGCTGCCCCGCAACCTGCACCGCTCACTGCTGCACGGCTGCGTGCTCGGTCAGCTCAGCCCGGTGCTCTTCGATCTGCCCTTCGATCCGGCCACCGGGCTCTGGAGCCCCCCCGATGCCGTCCACCTGGAAGGGGTGCTGCAGGCGGCGGGGAAGCTGGCGGCGGTGGTGCTGGTGAACCCCACCTACCAGGGGTTGGCGGCCGATCTGCGCCCGCTGGTGGAGCTGGTGCACCGGCGCGGCCTGCCGCTGCTGGTGGATGAGGCCCACGGGGCCCACTTCGGTCTCGATCCCCTGCTGCCGCCTGGAGCCCTGGCCAGCGGCGCCGATCTGGTGGTGCAGTCGCTGCAGAAGGCCGCCGGGGGCCTGGCCCAGAGCGCCGTGCTGCTGCTGGGCCCCGGCGCCTCCGGCAGGGTGGACCCTGCTGCTGTGGAACGCGCCCTGCTCTGGCTGCAGACCTCCAGCCCCAGCGCCCTGCTGCTGGCCTCCTGCGAAGCGGCCCTGACGCACCTGCACGGCCCGGCCGGCCGCAGGAAGCTGCATGGCGCCCTTGAGTTGGGGTGGGCTCTGAGGGAAGCGCTCTGTGCCCAGGGGCTGCCGGTGCTGGCCACCAACGATCCACTACGGCTGGTGCTGAACACGGCGGCGCTGGGGATCAATGGCCTCGACGCCGACCAGTGGCTGCTGGAGCGGAGCGTGATCGCTGAACTGCCCGAACCGGGCAGCCTCACCTTCTGCCTGGGCCTGCGCCCCCCCAGCCGGTTGATCCCCCGGCTGGGGAAGCACCTGAAGCGGTTGGAGCGGGAGCTCGGGGGAACGCCCCTGTCCGCTTTTTCGGCGCCGCCGCTGCCGCTGGTGGCCGAACCGGAGCTGGCGCCCGCCCGCGCCTGGCGAGCCCGGGCCGAGGCGGTGCCCCTGGAGCGGGCCGCCGGACGGCTGGCGGCGGAGCCGCTCTGCCCCTACCCGCCAGGCATTCCCCTGCTGATCCCAGGTGAGCGCATCGACGACGCGCGCGCCGATTGGCTGCGCTGTCAGCGGTCGCTTTGGCCCGGCCAGATCGCTGATACGGTGAGGGTCCTGGCGGAATGAGCACGCCCATGCATGCAGCTGCTGGGGGCGTGCCCGGCGAACCCTTCCAGTGGGATTTCGTCACCCCCGGGGTACCGGACAGCAGCTTCGAGGACGCCCCGGGCTTCAGCCCCACGCCGCTCGAACTGAGGGTGATGCTGCTGGCCCACCTGCGCCCCAGGGCCCAGTCACTGGTGTGGGACGTGGGCGGCGGCACCGGCGCCCTGGCCCTGGAAATTGCCCGCCTGATGCCCGCCGGAGCCGTGCACACCCTGGAGCGGGACCCGGAGGCGATCGAGCTGCTCACCCGCAACCGCAGCCGCTTCGGCATCACCAATCTGCACATCCACGAAGGTCAGGCCCCGGGGGATCTGCACCGGCTGCCCCCCAACCCCGACCGGGTGCTGCTGGAGGTGGGGCGTCCCCTGGCGGATGTGCTGAACGCCGTCTGGCTGGCGCTGCAGCCGGGGGGCCGGCTGGTGATCAGCACCACGAGCCTGGAGGGGCTGGTCGATGCCACCGACACCCTGGGCCAGTTGCAGGCCCATGACGTGCAGGTGGTGCAGGCCACCGTGCACCGCATGCAGCGACGGGGCAGCCAGGCGAGGCTGGCGGCAGCCGAACCTCTGTTCCTGATCGCCGCCGAACGCCCCCTTTGAGTCCACCCATCCCCGTCGATCCCGATCTTCCGCCGGGACCGCGCCAGCGCACGTCCCTGCCACGGGTGGTGAGCGGCATCGCGGCGGGCGGTTTCGGTCTGGTGGTGGTGAGTCTGGGGAACTGGTGGTTCACCCTGGCGGTGTGCGTGCTTGTTCACCTGGGCCTGCTGGAGTTCTTCCGCCTGGCCCAGTTCAAGGGGATCCGGCCGGCCACCAAGACCACCCTGGTGCTCTGCCAGGTGCTGCTGCTGGCCACCCAGGCCGCCAGCGGCGGCGGCGCGCGCGCCACCGAACTGGCCTCGGCGGTGCTGCCGGTGTCGGGGGCGGCGATCTGTGGCTGGCTGCTGCTGCAGCCGGTGACGGGCACGATCGCCGACATCGCCGCCTCGATCTTCGGGCTCTTCTACCTGGGTTTTCTGCCCAGCCATTGGCTCAGGCTGCGCGACCTCACAGACGGTGCCCTGGCCCCCCATCTGGTGGGCGCCCCCTGGCCCCTCGGCCCTGGCATGGCCTTCACCCTGCTGGCCTGCCTCCTGATCGTCGCCACCGACATCGGCTCCTACGTGATCGGGCGCCGGCTCGGACGCCATCCGCTCTCGCCGATCTCCCCGGGCAAAACCGTGGAGGGGGCCCTGGGGGGGGTGGGCTGCGCGGTGCTGACCGGAGCGATCGGGGGCGTGCTGCTGGGTTGGCCCTGGGGGGGATGGGCCCTGGGGGGCCTGCTGGGGGGGGTGGTGGCGGTGTTCGCCCTGGTGGGGGACCTGACCGAATCGATGATGAAACGGGATGCCGGCGTGAAGGATTCAGGGGATGCCATCCCCGGCCACGGGGGCATCCTCGATCGCATCGACAGTTACCTGTTCACCCCGGCGGTGGTCTTCTATTTCGTCACGTTGCTGGTGCCATTGCTGTCCTGAGCGAGGCACCCTTGATCAGGGCAAAACCCTGGCCTCGCCCTCCAGTTCAAAGCTTCCGTTTCTCAGCCGGGCCTCGTCGATGCGAATCGAGGGATCCATGGGCAGGCGGGCCACGGTCTCGCCTTCGATGGCCCTGATTTCGACGCTGCCGTTGACTGCTTCCGGTCGGGCCTGGAGCTCCAGAAGCTGAGGATCCGCCGCCGCCTGAAGCTCCGCCTGGGCCACCACCAGCACGAGCCGGTCATCGTCGATGCGCAGGTTCCTCAGGGGAGCGCGCCCCAGCAGCTGTTGCGCCAGCAGGTCCCCCAGCCAGCCCCAGGGAGGGCTGGTGAGGGCCCGCTCGAGACCCTCAGCGCTGAAACACACCGTCCCACTGATCTGGAACGGTTCCTGCAGCTGCAGGCCCTGTCCCTGGAGCAGACCGCCCATCTGCACGCGAATCAAGCTGCTGGTGAGCTCCACCCGCTCGAACTCCAACTGCTGATACACGACCCCCTGGGCCACCAGGCTGACCCCCTCCAGGCGACCCCGCAGGAGTTGGAGGGCGCTGCCGTGGAGCTGGAGGTCAAGCGCATCGACGGCCTGACACTGCTGGCGGATCCAGATCTGGAGGCCGCTGGCGAGCAGCTGCAACACGGGGCTGGAGCGGGAGCTGTCCTGGGTCGTGCTCATGCCTGTTCAGCCGCCCCCCACCAGGCCTCAGCCACCCGTTGGGGCTGATCGAGATGGGGCAGGTGCCCGCAATTCTCCAACTCCCGCAGGCGATCCCCCAGCAAAGCCTGGGCGGCCCGTTTCTGGGCCGGTCGCAGGATTCGATCGTTGGCACCCCAGAGCACCTGCAGGGGCTGGGGGGGAAGGGGATCGCCGCAGCCGGCGAAGCCACCGCTGCGGGCGAAGCGGGCCAGGGCCATCCCCCAGCCAGGCACCGAAAGGGGCAACGAGGCGATCTGCTCCTCCGCTGCGCCCACGCTGGTGGCGGGGTCGGCGAAGGCGGTGCGCACCAGACCCCGGCGCACGCCAGGAAGGGCCAGGAAACGCACACCGAGCCGATCCAACAGCGGCGGCAGGGGCATCGGCCGGCCGGTGAGCCCGGCGGGAGCCAGCAGCAGCAGGCGTTCGATGCCCTCGGGCCGCCGCCGGGCCAGCTCCACCGCCACCGATCTGCCCATGGAGGCGCCGATCAGCCCCACGGGGCCGGGGTCGATCCGGTTGGCGATCGCCCCCAGCAGGGCCTCCAGGTGAGCCAGCACTCCGGCTGGGTTGTAGCTGCCATGGGTGGGCCGTGGGCAGAAGCCGAAGCCGTAGAGGTCGGGAATCACCAGGGTGGAATGGGCCGCCAGCAGGGGCGCCAGGCGGCGGAATTCCAGCAGCGAGCTGTCGAAGCCATGGAGCAGCAGCAGGGGCGGCCCCTGCCCCAGCAGCGCCACCGGCCAGCGACCCTCCAGCCCCGCCAGTTCCCACCACTGAACCGCGGCGGCCAGGGCCCGCCCCTGGGGGTCGATCAGGCTGCGGGCGGCCTCGGCCAGCAGCGCTTCTCCGTCGCTCAAGTCGCGTGCTCGCGCTGGTGCGTGGTGCAGGCGTCGGCGCTCACCAGAGCTCCGAGCAGATCGGCGGGGGAGACCGGGAAAGGCAGGTGATGCAGATCGGAGTGCGGCAGGCAGGCGAAGGCGCAGACCGCTTGCAGATCATCCAGGGACGCCGCCCCCAGGCCGAGGTCGGCGAGGGTCACGGGCAGGCCGAGGGTTCGGAAGAAGCCCAGCAGCTGGCGGCGGGCCTGGGCCGCCAGCTGGTTGCCGGCGATCTGTTCCTCGAGCCGCAGCTGCACCAGGATCCCGAAGCCCACCTTTTCGCCGTGGAGCCTGCCGTGGGTCGCCTCCAGCTGCGTGAGGCCGTTGTGGACGGCGTGGGCGGCCACCGTGCGGCAACGGGCCCCACCGAGGCCGCCGATCAGACCGGCGGTGAGGGCACTGGCCTCCGCCACCCGGACCCAGGCCTCACCGCCCGGTTCCGCCAGGGCCGCCTCCCCCTCGAGCAGCAGCTGATCGCGCAGCACCCTCGCCATCTGCACCGCCTGCTGGATCATCCCGTCGCCGCTGCCGCCGCTGCTCACCTGGGCCTCGTACCACTTGGCCATCGCATCGGCCAGGCCGCTGGCCAGGGTGCGCACGGGTGCCTGGCGCACCAGGCCGTGGTCGAACACCAACAGCTCCGGGCAGCGATCGAGTGCCACGTCGCTCTCAAAGGCACCGCCTGGTGAATAGAGATTGGCCAGGGCCGTCCAACCCGCGCAGGTGGCGGCGCTGGTGGGCACGGTGAAGCAGGGGAGGCCCAGCCGCTGGGCCAGCAACTTGCCGGCATCCAGCACCTTGCCGCCGCCGGCGGCCAGCACCGCATCCACAGGGCCGCCCGCGCGGGCAGTGGCGTCCAGTTCCGCCTGCAGACGCGCCAGGTCCTGCTCGCAGCAGTCGAACTGCAGCTCGCCGGCGAGCGGATCAAGGCCCTGAGCGCGCAGATCGGACCCCAGCTGGCGGCGCAGGGCATCGGTGGCGGCGCTGCGACCGAGCAGCAACGGGCGGCGGCAAAGGCTGGTGATCAGCGGCAGGGCCTCGGCCCAGGCCCCCTCCCCCCGCAGCACCCGGGCCGGGGCGATCAGGTGCTGGCTGATAGATGGATTCATCAGCTGATTTTAAAAGTTGCCCCGGCCTGCCAGCGGCCCATGGCCATGGTGCGAAGGCCCGGACGCTTCAGAGCTCAGCCGGGGAGATGTAGCCCGTGTCCACCAGGAAAGCCCGCAATGCGGCCGGGAAGGCTGGATACACGGCCTCCGCTCGCTTGCAGCGGCCGGCCTCGTCGTAGCCGGCCCGGCACTGCTTGAGGCCCCAGTCGGAGCGGCGGTCGTAGCGCTTGAGCATCTGCTGCCAGCCGCTCTCGAGTTCCCCCACAAGAGCCTTGGAGGCCACGTAGCCCGCCAGGAAACCGTTGGGTTCGATCGGGTTGGGCTCCCCGAACCAGCCGGCCATCTCCTTGAGCTGGCGCCGGTGCAGAGGCCGGTAGGCGCGCTGATGGCTCCTATCGATGAAGCGCTCCCCCTGCAGCTGCCAGATCCGCAACGGCGCCCAACTGCCGGCGTAGCTGGAGAACTGATAAAGAAAACGGTTGTCCACATCCACCAGCACGAGCCGGCCACTGCCCAGCGGATCGGTGGCGTTGCTGGTGATGCCGTTGAAGGGCCCCAGGCTCACCTGGCGCCAGGTTTGGCCAGCCTGGTCGCTGGTGAGCACGCGGATGTCATTGCAGCAGTGGGCCCCGCCTGTGAACGAGGAGAGCCATACCTCCGGGTAGGGGTTGGAAGGATCCAGCTCGGCGATCTGCATCACGGCCTCGGGGCGACCCAGGCCCACCAGCTCGGCCCCCTTCAACCGGCCCACCAGTTGCCCATGCAGACGCACTTCCACCTGGGGCTGCAGGGTCACGGTGCCATCGGCTGCCTGCTGGCGCCGGTGCTGGAGCTTTGCCACCAGGGGCCCTCGGCGCAGTTCGCCACTCCCAGTGCCCGCCGTCTCGGTGCGGAAGATCTGGGCGCTGGCCGGCAACGGCAGCAGCGCCAGGACCGCCAGCAGGCTGCCTGCAACCCGATTCAGGTTCGTGACCCCTTTCAGGCCTTCAGGCGAGGGGCGGTGAGCCTGGCGATGGACGGGCCCGCCAAGCGGCAAGCGCCAGGACGATCGCAAGAACATCGGACGACCGCGGCCAGCCCCGATCATCGCCCCGCAAGTGGCGCGGTCCATGACCAGATCAGACCGGATGCCTGCCTGGAAAGATCCAGTCACCGTTTGAGGTCAGCGCACCCATGACAGGGGCAAACCCAAGCCATAGAAAGGATTCAGGCCAGCTTCCCTTCAAGGCCCCCCAGGACCATGCCCCCCTCCCCGTTGGCCTCCCGCCCCCGCTGGCGCGCCAGCCTCGCCCTCTCCGGTGTGGCCCTGGCCCTGGGCGGCTGCGGCGTTGTGCAGGCCACCGCCCTGGCGCCCCGGTTGCAGCCGCCCCTGGCGGTGAGCTCCGCAGGCCGCTGCGCCACCGGCAACCGCAACGCCGAGCAGATCTTCAACGCCTCCAAGGCTGGGGTGGCCGTGGTGCGCACCGAACGCGGCCTCGGCAGCGCCTTCGTGGTCGCCCAGCAGAACGGCAGCACCTACCTGGTCACCAACGCCCACGTGGTGGAAGGCAGCGACGGGGTGAACCTCAAGTGGGTGGACGGCCGCAGCGACGGAGCCCAGGTGGTGGCCCGGGGCGGTGGCGGCTCCCCCACCAACGACCTGGCCCTGCTGGCGGTGCAGGGAACCCGCGGCCAGGTGCTCAAGCTGAGCGATCGGCCCTCGGCCGTGGGCCAGGAGGTGTTCGTGATCGGGGCGCCCAAGGGGCTGGAGTTCAGCCTCAGCCGCGGTGTGGTCAGCAGCCTGAGGAATCGCGATGACATCGTGCAGATCGATGCCGCGATCAACCCGGGCAATTCCGGCGGCCCGGTGCTGGATGCCAGCAATTGTGTGGCCGGCATCGCCACGTTCAAATACAACGACAGTGAAGGGCTCAACTTCGCCGTCTCAGCGGCGGCGGTGCGCGCCTTCCTCAAGCAGCTGCCCAGCGCCGGCGAAGGCGCCTCAGCAGCCAGGGAGGAAACGGCGCGGATCCCCACCAACCCGAGCCCCACCCCCGACAGCGCCGAGGGGGACGCGCCTGGCGCCCCCAGCGTCTGTGTGTTCCGCCGGGGCCGGGACGCGGACGCCGAACGCATCCCCTGCCGCCTCAGCCGCCTGCAGAACGACAACGGCCAGACCATCTACGACCTGGCCTGGGCCGACGGCGCCCGCAACGCCTATGCCTTCTTTGAAAGCGGCAAGGTGCTGATCCGCGCCACCGACGGCGAGGGCGGTTCAGGCACCGACGAAGGACGCTTCCAGGTAGGAGCCTCCGGGGTGGCGATCCAGAGCAGCCCAGGCAGCCTGGCCTTCATCCCCGGCCTCAACCCGATCCTCAACTGAAGCCGGTCCTTGGCGCTGCTGGGAGACCCTTCTGAGGGCCGCCCTCTACGCTGCCACCGACTGAGACGGGCCACAGGGTGCTGAAGGGCGAAGTGAACCGGGCCTTGGAACTCAAGGAGCTGGGATGGTCGGCCGATGAGGTGCGGCGCTACGAAGAACTATGGGAGTACCGCCAGCGCTGGGGGGCGATCAACCTCGAACCGGAGGATCGGGCCTACCTGCGCAAGGCCGATGCCGCCCTGCCCAAGCTGGCGGCCCATGGCAAGGGGGCAGCCCGCAAGAGCCTCCGCGACAAGTCGCATGTGCGCTGGCTGGCCTTCTACCTGGAAGCCTTCAAGGCCGCCGAAGCGGATCTCGGCCTCCCAGAGGGTGAGCTGGGTGCCTGGCGCATCGTGCTCGAAGAAGAGCTGAGGGCCCTGGCCTACGACGAACCGGTGCTGGGGTTACCCGACACCCTCAAGGCGAAGGCACTGATCCCGGCCCGGGAAGCCTGGGTGGCGGCGGCCGCCGCCGGCGGCCGGGTGCTGGAGGTGGATTTCGCTGCCCCGCTGGTGGCCCTCAAGGCCACGGAAAAGACCAGCTGGAAGCCCCTGCGTGGCGAAGACAACGCTGCCGCCAGCGACTACCCCGTGCTGGAGGCCAAGGCCGCCGCCGCCTTCCGCGCCCAGGTTCGACAGGAGGTGACAACCCTGATCCGCAGCACGTTCCCATCGCTCAAGGACACCGAAAAGCCCCTGCCCCCTGACGACTGGCAGCCGGCCTGAACCAGCGGTGTTCTCCGCCGCCTGCGATCGCAACAAGGAACCGATCCTTGGGCAACTGCGTCGCTGGCTGCCGCCAGGGGCAAGGGTGCTCGAGGTGGGATCGGGCACCGGCCAGCACGCGCGGCATTTCTGCGCCTCGATCGAAGGTCTGCGCTGGCAGCCGACGGAGCTGGCGCCGAACCTGGAGCGGCTGCGCTCCCTGCTGCTGCAGCCCCCCCGGCCAGACGGATTGTTGGAGCCCATCTCCCTCGATGCACGCCAGTCGCCCTGGCCGACGGGCCCGTTTGAGGCGGTGTTTACCGCCAACACGGCCCACATCATGCCCTGGGAGGCCGTGCTGGCTCTGCTGGCTGGCGCGGCGCGGGTGTTGGCTCCCCAGGGCCTGCTGCTGCTCTATGGCCCGTTCAGCGTTGGCGGCGTCCATACCGCCAGGAGCAACGCCGCCTTCGACGCCGAGCTTCGGGCCCGCGATCCGTCCATGGGGGTGCGCGATGGCCTGGCGATCAAGGCCGAGGCCGCCCGGGTGGGGCTCAACCTGGCGGAAGGCGTGGATCTGCCCGCCAACAACCGGATGCTGATCTTCGCTCAGGCGAGCCTGGGCATCCTTGAGCCATGACCCAAGCAACCCTGCCCAAGCCGGTGGATGTGCTGAAGGAGGTGTTCGGCTACGGCGCCTTCCGCGGCCCCCAGGAAGCCATCGTTGCGCACGTGCTGGCGGGGGGCTCGGCCCTGGTGCTCATGCCCACGGGGGGCGGCAAATCCCTCTGCTATCAGATCCCCGCCCTCTGTCGGGCCGGCACGGGCGTGGTGATCTCGCCCTTGATTGCGCTGATGCAGGACCAGGTGGAGGCGCTGCGCCAGGCGGGGGTGCGCGCCGCCGCCCTCAACTCGGCCCAGGGACCCGCCGAGGCAGCCGCCAGCTGGCGAGCCCTGCGCGCCGGTGAGCTGGATCTGATCTACCTTTCTCCCGAGCGCCTTCTGGCGGGCGACTGCCTGGAGCGGTTGGCGGACCTGCCGATCGCGCTCTTCGCCATCGATGAGGCCCATTGCGTGTCCCAATGGGGACACGATTTCCGGCCCGAATACCTGCAGCTGGCCCAGCTGGCGGAGCGCTTCCCGGCGGTGCCACGGCTGGCGCTCACGGCCACGGCCGATCCGCGCACGCGCGAGGAGATCCGCCAGCGGCTGGCGCTGGAGAGCGGCCAGGTGTTCAGCGCCAGCTTCGATCGGCCCAACATCCGCTATCTGCTGCGCGAGAAGGACGACCCACGCCGCCAGCTGCTGGCCTTCCTGGAGGAGCAGCGGGGTGAGGCGGGCATCGTCTACGCGCGCTCCCGCAGCCGGGTGGAGAGCCTGGCCCAGACCCTGCGGGCGGCGGGCTTCGACGCCTTGGCCTACCACGCAGGCCTCGACAACGAGGTGCGCGCCCAGGTACTCAGGCGCTTTCGCCAGGAGAGCGCCGTGGTGGTGGTGGCCACGGTGGCCTTCGGCATGGGCATCGACAAGCCCGATGTGCGCTTCGTGGCCCATGTGGACCTGCCCAAAAGCCTGGAGGCCTACTACCAGGAGACCGGCCGGGGCGGGCGCGACGGGTTGGCGGCCACCGCCTGGATGGCGCACGGGGCAGGCGATCTGCCCCAGCTACGCCGCTTCATCGACGACTCCGGCGCTGAGCCGGAGCAGAAGCGGATCGAGCACGGCAAGCTCGATGCCCTGGTGGCCTTCACCGAGGCGGCGGGCTGCCGGCGCCAGGTGCTGCTGGCCCACTTCGGTGAAGCGCTGGCGGAGCCATGCGGCAACTGTGACCGCTGCCTGGAGCCCGACCGCTCCAGCGACGGCACCGAGGCGGCCCGCAAGGCGCTGTCTGCGGTGTACCGCACGGGCAGCCGTTTCGGCGCCGCCCACCTGGTGGACGTTCTGCTGGGGGCGGACACCGTCAGAATCCGGGAGCTGGGGCACCAGCAACTCAGCGTCTACGGAATCGGCCAGGAGCTGGACAAGGGCCAATGGCGCAGCCTGTTTCGGCAGCTGGTGGCCCGGGGATATCTGAAGAGCGATCCGGAGGCACGCAGCGGCCTGCGCTTTGGGGCCGATGAGCTGGTGCGGCCGCTGCTGCGGGGGGAAAGCCGTTTCGCCGTGCACCTGCCGCCCCCCAAGCAGGAGCAGCGCCGTCAGGGTCCCAACGGCGCCGAACGCACCCGTGCGGGCGACACGGAGCTGGAGGCCGAAGGCCAATCCCTGCTGGCGGCCCTCAAGGAGTGGCGCCGGGAGCAGGCCCGCAACCAGGGGGTGCCCCCTTACGTGGTGTTCCACGACCGCACCTTGATCGACCTGGCCGACCGCCGGCCCAGCGACCTGGAGGCGCTGGCCCAGGTGAGCGGCGTGGGGGCCGCCAAGCTGGAGCGCTATGGCGAAGCGGTCTTAACGGTGATCAGCACGCACTGACCCTGCCGAACCTTACGGGCCCAAATGGGGCCTCAGAGGGCGCGGCGGTCGAGGGCTTCCGCCAGGCGAGTGGCGGCGGCCGCCAGGTCCGCCTGGGGATCGGGGGCTGCAACGGCCTCCTCCTTGCGGCGCAAGCGCTCGATCGAGCGCACGATCAGGAAGACGACGAAGGCGATCACCACGAAGTTGATCAGTGCCACGATCACGGCGCCGGCGGGCCAGGCGGCGATCGAGGCCACGTTGGCGGCCTTGAGGGCGGGGGCCAGCAGCGTGGTCATCACCAGGCTGACCACGGCATCGACCACCTTGCCGAAGGCCCCGCCGATGACCACGGCCACCGCCAGGTCGACCACATCACCCTTGTTGATGAAGGCCTGGAAATCGCGAAGGAAGGAACTGCGGCGGGGCGCCATGGAACGACGATCAGACAGGCCGGAGACTATCGCGCAGTCCGCAGTCCCCTTGCCGGATCAAGACAAGTGCCGACGCAGGGATGATCGGGTCACTTTTCCATCCCCATGGCCATCCCATGGTTCTGCCTGAATCCGCCACCGAAGCGCTCCGCTGGTCCCTGACCCTGCTGCTGCCCCTGCTGCTCGCCGCACTGCTGAACGCGCGGCACCCGGCTGCTGGGGTGAGCGCCCGGACCCGGCGCTGGCTGAGAGGGTTGCAGGTGCTGGGACTGGTGCTGGCCCTGATCGGTGTGATCACGCCCCTGGTGCTGTTCCCCGTGGTGGTCGTGTTGATGTTCTGCGCGATCTTCAGCGGGCTGCTGCAGATCGTCAGCCAATTCACGGCCAGTTTCTCCTGCCCCGGCCTGCCGCTGGCAAGCCAGGCCCATGTCTTGATCCAGCCCGGGCTCGCGCTGCTGGTGTTCACCACGGCGCGGCTCTGGCTGTTGAGGCGAAACCTGCAGAAACGAAAGCTGCTGGGGCGGCCGGTGTCTGGACCAGGAGACCAAGGACCCGGAGACCAAGGGCTTTAGCTGTGCAAACACAATCAGCTCGGGCCGGAAGTCTTGAAGCTGAACGCCTCACATCCAATCACCAGCTGAACAACGTGGTGGGACGACACACCTGAAGGACCCAACCCACAAAAAAAGGGGGCCTACGCCCCCCTCGTTTCAATCAAAGGGCGCTAAGCACACACCTCACGCACTTGCCCCGGCCAACTCCGGCAGCGGCGCGGTGATGGTCTGGTGGCGAATCACCACCTGCTTGTCGTCGTTGACATCCACCAGGGCGGAATCGCCATCCTTGAGGCGGCCGGTGAGGAATTCCTCGGCCAGGCTGTCCTCGAGCAGCCGCATCACGGCCCGGCGCAGGGGGCGTGCCCCATAGCTGGGGTTGTAGCCCTCCTCCACCAGACGCTCCTTGAACGCCTCGGTGACGGAAAGGGTGATGCCCTTCTCCTGCATGCGCGCAAACACCTCCCGCAGCATGATCTCGGCGATCAGCTTCACCTCGTCGCGGCTGAGCTGGCGGAAGACGATGATCTCATCGAGCCGGTTGAGGAACTCAGGGCGGAAGTACTGCTTCAGCTCCTCGTTCACCAGCGAGCGGATGCGGTTGTAGTTCGTGTCCTCGGCGCCTGCGCCGGAGAACTCAAAGCCCAAGCCGCCGCCACCCTTCTCGATCACCTTCGAGCCGATGTTCGAGGTCATGATGATCAAGGTGTTCTTGAAGTCCACCGTGCGGCCCTTGGAATCGGTCAGGCGACCGTCTTCAAGCAGCTGCAGCAGAAGGTTGAACACATCCGGGTGGGCCTTTTCGATTTCATCGAACAGCACCACTGTGTAGGGCCGGCGCCGGACCGCCTCGGTGAGCTGACCGCCCTCGTTGAAGCCCACGTAGCCCGGAGGCGAGCCGATCAGCTTGCTGACCGTGTGGCGCTCCATGAACTCCGACATGTCGAGCCGGATCATCGACTCCTCGCTGCCGAAGAAGTAAGCGGCCAGGGCCTTGGTGAGCTCCGTCTTGCCCACGCCGGTGGGGCCGGAGAAGATGAAGCTGGCGATCGGCCGGTTCGGGTTCTTGAGCCCCACCCGGGCGCGCCGGATCGCCTTCGAGACGGCCTTGACGGCCTCGTCCTGGCCGATCAGCCTCTGATGGAGGGTCTCCTCCATGTTCAGCAGCTTCACAGATTCGCTCTCGGTGAGCTTCTGCACGGGCACGCCGGTCCAGGAGGCCACGATGTGGGCGATGTCTTCCTCCGTGACCACGGGGATGCGGTCACCGTCAGAATCGGTGCTTGTGCCGCCGAAGGCGCTGCCAGCATCACCCGCTGGGACAGCCGCCGTGATGGTGGTGGCATCGCCTTCAGAGAGAGGAGATGCCGAGGCGCTGGGCTCCTCATCGCGGCGGGCCTGCAGGATCGAGCGGATCTGCTCGCGCAGCTCCACCTCTTTGTCGCGCAGCTCACCGGCCTTGATGTAATCCTGCTCGCGCACGGAGGTTTCCTTCTGCTTCTGCACCGCGCGCAACTGCTTGTCGAGCTCCTTGGCGGCCGGCGGTAGCTTGGAGTTGAGCAGGCGCACGCGGCTGCCGGCCTCATCAATCAGATCGATCGCCTTGTCCGGCAGGAAGCGGTCGCTGATGTAGCGATCACCCAGGGTGGCGGCGGCGACAACCGCCTCGTCGCTGATCTTGAGGCGGTGGTGCTGCTCGTAGCGCTCACGCAGACCGCGCAGGATCTCGATCGTGTCGGCCACGGTGGGCTCGCCCACCATCACTGGTTGGAAGCGACGCTCCAGGGCCGCATCGCGCTCGATGTGCTTGCGGTATTCATCCAGGGTTGTGGCGCCGATGCACTGCAGCTCGCCGCGGGCGAGGGCGGGCTTGAGGATGTTGGCGGCGTCGATCGCACCCTCAGCGGCACCGGCGCCGATCAGGGTGTGCACCTCGTCGATCACGAGGATCACGTTTCCGGCGCTGCGGATCTCCTCCATGATTTTCTTGAGGCGCTCCTCAAACTCGCCCCGGTATTTGGTGCCAGCCACCAGCAGGCCGATATCGAGGGTCAGAACACGCTTGTCCTCGAGGATGTCGGGCACCTCGCCCAGGTGGATGCGCTGGGCCAGCCCCTCGGCGATGGCTGTTTTACCAACGCCGGGTTCTCCGATCAGGACCGGATTGTTCTTGGTGCGGCGGCCCAGGATCTGGATCACCCGGTCGATCTCGTTGTGGCGCCCCACGACGGGATCGAGCTTGGCGTCAGCCGCCAGCTGGGTGAGGTTGCTGCCGAATTCATCGAGGGTGGGGGTCTTGGTGGAGCCCTTGCCGCCACCACCGCCGGAGGTCACCTCGGCGGTCTCGCCGAGCATGCGGATCACTTGGGTGCGCACCTTGGCCAGATCGACACCAAGGTTCTCGAGCACCCGGGCGGCGACACCCTCACCCTCGCGGATCAGCCCCAGCAGCAGGTGCTCGGTGCCGATGTAGTTGTGGCCCAGCTGGCGGGCCTCCTCCAGGGAAAGCTCCAGAACGCGCTTGGCCCGGGGGGTGAAGGGGATCTCCACGGCCACGAAGCCGGAGCCGCGGCCAATGATCTTCTCCACTTCGACGCGGGCATCCTTGAGGTTGACCCCCATCGACTTGAGCACCTTGGCGGCCACACCGGTGCCTTCGCCGATCAGGCCGAGCAGGATCTGCTCAGTGCCCACGAAGTTATGGCCTAGGCGGCGGGCCTCCTCTTGGGCCAGCATGATCACCTTGATGGCCTTCTCGGTAAACCGCTCGAACATGTGCGGTGCCAAATGCAAGTGACCCCAACCTATCAGGATTGTCGGAGTGCTGCGCAGCTCCCGATCCGACCACCCAGAACCCTTGCCACGCCTGCGAGCACCCAAACGAAAACAACAACGAATCACCCGAAAATATGGGGGTGATTGCAACAACAATGGTCGGCAATCCGTACCGGCCGAACCGTCAGTTTGAAGCGGCCCGTGGCCCCAGCTGACGCCATTGGATCAGGGCATCGCGGCCATCGCGGTAGTAACGGCAACGCCGGCCTGCGGTCTGGAAGCCCAGCGCCCCGTAAAGCCCCACGGCGGCGGCGTTGTCAGCGGCCACCTCCAGGGTGGCGCGTTCCGCCCCCAGGACCTCGGCCCGCCCCAGCAGCGCCTCGATCACCCGCCGGCCCAGCCCCCGGCGCCGGTGAGCCGGATCCACCGCCACCAGGGTGATGTGCAGCTCATCGACGATCAACCAGCCACAGGCCGCGGCCACCAGGGCGTCCTGCTGCCAGAGCCCAAGGCAGGGCCGGCGCGGATCGACCAGTTCCGCCGCCCACTGGCCCTCGCTCCAGAAGCCCCCCAGGGCGGACTGGTCGAGGGCACGGCAGGCCTGCAGGTGGGGCTCCCCAAGCTCGTCCGCTCGCACCTCCAGGGGCGGCCGGTCCCCGCTGGGGCCTGCGGCGCTCAAGCAGACCCCCGGCTGGGGCAGACCGCCTGGTGGGCCTTGGGATGGCCGCCGTTGTGATGGCCGCCATTGTGCGGCGGGGGGGCACTGGGAGGTTCACCGCTCACCAACAGGTCCGCCGGGCGTTCGTACATTGGTTCAAATTCAGTCCCGCTGCGGAACCCACCCATGACCACGGCTGTACCGGGTGAAACGGCTGTACAGGTTGAAAAGGTTGTCGCCAGCGAACAGGATCCTGCCGGCGAAGCCGTGACCACGCAAATCGTGACCTTGCCGGCCAGCTCGAGCGCGGGCCGCCCCTACGAGGGCGGCCCAGACCTTCTCAGCCCCAACCGCAATCTCACCCCGATCACCACCCAGCTCGACGCCGAGGGACGCCTGGAGGTGGGGGGCCTCGCCCTCTCGGAGCTGGCCCGGCGCTACGGCACGCCCTTGTATGTGCTGGATGAAGCCAGCCTGCGGGCCACCTGCCGCGCCTACCGCGAAGCCCTCCTGGAGCATTACCCCGGCCCGTCGCTGGCCCTCTACGCCTCCAAGGCCAACAGCAGCCTGGCCATCAGCGCCCTGGTGGCCTCCGAGGGGCTGGGGCTCGATGCCGTCTCCGCCGGCGAACTGCTCACGGCCCTGGAAGGTGGCATGCCTGCCGAGCGCATCGTCTTCCACGGCAACAACAAATCGGAAGCGGAGCTGGCCCTGGCACTGGTGCACGGCGTCACCGTGGTGCTCGACAACTGGCGCGACATCGAACTGCTCAGTGAGTTGGCCCCCGCCGCCGGCGCCAGCCCCGAAGATCCGGTGCCGCTGTTGCTGCGCTTCACCCCCGGCATCGAATGCCACACCCACGAGTACATCCGCACCGGCCACCTCGACAGCAAGTTCGGCTTCGATCCCGATCAGCTGGAGACGGTGCTGCGCCACCTGGCGGGCTGTTCCTGGGCCCGCCTGCGGGGGCTTCACGCCCACATCGGCTCCCAGATCTTCGAACTCCAGCCCCACCAGGACCTGGCCGGCGTGATGGCCGATGCCCTGGCCCTGGCCCGCACCCTCGGCCACCCCTGCACGGATCTGAATGTGGGTGGCGGCCTGGGCATCCGCTACGTCAGCTCCGATGACCCCCCGTCGATCCAGGAGTGGGTGCGCTCCGTGGCCCAGGCGGTGGCGGCGGCCTGCCGCGAACGCCAGCTGGAACTGCCCCGGCTGCTCTGCGAACCGGGCCGCTCCCTGGTGGCAACGGCCGGGGTCACCCTCTACGCCGTGGGAAGCCGCAAGGAGATCGCTGGCCTGCGTACCTACCTCTCCGTGGATGGGGGCATGAGCGACAACCCGCGTCCGATCACGTATCAGTCGGTTTACACCGCCGTGCTGGCGGACCGGCCCCTGGCCGACGCCAGCGAAACGGTGACCCTGGCTGGCAAGCACTGCGAATCCGGCGACGTGCTCCTCAAGGATCTGGCCCTGCCGCCCGCGGCTCCGGGCGATGTGCTGGCGGTGTTCGCCACCGGCGCCTACAACGCCTCCATGGCCTCCAACTACAACCGCATCCCCCGGCCGGCGACCGTGCTGGTGGGGGGCGGCCAGAGCGAGCTGGTCCAACGCCGGGAGCAGCCAGAGGAACTGCTGCGCTACGACCTGCTCCCTGAACGGTTCTCGCCGGTAACCTGAGCCCACGCAGGAGGGGGCCGCAAACGTGATCTGGCAGCACCTCTGGGACGCGCGCCTGCTGCTGCTGGATCTTCTGTTTGCCTCCGCCCTCGGGATTCTGTTGCTCTCCAGGGTCAACGAAGCGCGCACCCTCTGGCTGCTGCGCGGCTATCTCTTCCTGGTGGCCCTCGCCTGGTTTGTTCAGCGCTACGCCAACCTGCCGCTCACCAGCAAGCTGGTGGATGCGATCGTCCTGGCCTGCAGCCTCGCCCTGGCGATCCTCTGGCAGGGGGAGCTGCGGCGGCTCATGGAGTTGCTGGGCACCGGCCGGCTGGATGTGCTGTTCGGCAGCAACCGCACCGAATCCATGGGCGCCGGCACCGCCGCCCTGCTGGCCGAGGCGGCGGGCCGACTCTCGAAGGCACGCCGGGGGGCCCTGATCGTGCTCGATCTAGGAAGCGACCTGCGCCCGGAAGACTTTCTCAATCCCGGCATCAGCCTCGATGCCCAGCTGTCGGTGGATCTGCTGCTCAACCTGTTCGCCGGCGACACCCCTCTCCACGATGGGGCGGTGCTGCTCAAGGGCAACCGCATCGAATCGGCCGGCGTGATCCTGCCGCTCTCTCGCCAGGGAGAGAACCGCTATGGCACACGCCACCTGGCGGCCCTAGGCCTCACCGAGCGCTTCGACCGCTGCCTCTGCGTGGTGGTCTCCGAGGAGACGGGCACCCTGTCGCTGGCCAGTCAGGGGCGACTGGAGAGACCGATCACCAGTGGCCGGCTTCAGGAGTTGCTCATCGCCGCCCTGGCTGCCGCCACCACCGCCAAGAGCTCCGCCAAGTCGGCCCCCAAGCCCGCCGTCAAAGGCGATGCCATCGCCCCCGCCAAGTCAGCCAATCCCCAGGCACCGGTGGCGGCCCTTCCCGGGGGTCGTAGCGTGACGCCGGAGAAGCCGGAACCCCGCGAATGAGTCGCTCCCTGGCGACCACCGAACTGTTTCCGGCCACCGGAGCGACGACCGAGCTCCCGGCCGCCCTGGCCCTGCCGAGCGTCCTGGATCCAACGCGTCTGCCCGCCCACGTGGCTGTGATCATGGATGGCAACGGCCGCTGGGCCCGCCAGCGGGGGCTGCCACGGGTGCTGGGCCACCGCGAAGGGGTGCAGGCGCTCAAGCGCACCCTGCGGCTGTGCAGCGACTGGGGCATCGGAGCGCTCACCGCCTATGCCTTCTCCACCGAGAACTGGACCCGGCCCGGAGAGGAGGTGAGCTTCCTGATGACCCTGTTTGAACGGGTGCTGGCTCGGGAAATCGAGGCCCTCGAGCAGGAGCAGGTGCGCATCCGCTTCCTGGGCGATCTGCACCAGCTGCCCTCGCGGCTGCAGGAACTGATCGCCGACGCCACCGCCCGCACCGCTGCCAATTCCGGCATTCACTTCAACGTCTGCACCAACTACGGCGGCCGCAGCGAGCTTGTGCAGGCCGCCCGTCGGCTGGCGGAGCAAGTGGCCCGGGGCGAGCTCGATCCCGCCGCCATCGATGAAGAGAGCTTCGCCGCCGGGCTGCACACCGCCGGGGAGGCCGACCCCGATCTGTTGATCCGTACCAGCGGTGAATTCCGCATCAGCAACTTCCTGCTCTGGCAACTGGCCTACGCCGAGCTGCACGTCACCGAAGTGCTCTGGCCCGATTTCGGCCAGGAGGCCCTGGTGGCGGCCCTGCTCGACTACCAGGGCCGCCAGCGCCGTTTCGGCGGCGTCGACCCCTGCCCCTAGAGCGCCAGCCTTGATCGCCCCTTCCCTCGCTCGTCACACCTCCACCGCCGCCGCCCCAGTCACCGTTCGCCACGACTGGAGCGTCTCCGAGATTCAGGCGCTGCTGGAACGGCCCCTGATCGATCTGCTGTTCGAAGCCCAGCAGGTGCACCGGGCCGCCAACCCCGGCTACCACGTGCAGCTGGCCTCCCTGCTGAGCGTCAAGACCGGCGGCTGCGAGGAAGACTGCGCCTACTGCCCCCAGTCGATGCACCACAGCGCCGACGTGGCCGGTCGGCCGGAGCTGGAGGTGGAGCACGTGCTGGAGCGGGCCCGGGCGGCCAAAGGCGCTGGCGCCCATCGCTTCTGCATGGGCTGGGCCTGGCGCGACATCCGCGACGGCGCCCCCTTCGAGGCCATGCTGGCGATGGTCCGGGGGGTGAGGGAGCTGGGGCTGGAGGCCTGCGTCACCGCAGGCATGCTCACCGATCAGCAGGCGTCACGCCTGGCCGAAGCCGGCCTCACCGCCTACAACCACAACCTCGACACCAGTCCCGAGCACTACGGTCGGATCATCAGCACCCGCAGCTACCAGGAGCGGCTCGAAACCCTCGGCCGGGTGCGCGCCGCCGGCATCGACCTCTGCTGCGGCGGCATCATCGGCCTTGGTGAATCGGTGCGCGACCGCGCCGGCCTGCTGCACGTGCTCTCCAACCTGGATCCCCACCCCGAGAGCGTGCCGATCAACGGCCTGGTGGCGGTGGAAGGCACACCTCTCGAGGATCAGGCCCCTTTCGATCCCCTCGATCTGGTGCGCATGGTGGCCACGGCCCGAATTCTGATGCCCTTCAGCCGCGTGCGGCTCAGTGCCGGCCGCGAGCAGATGAACCGGGAGGCCCAGCTGCTGTGCCTGCTGGCGGGGGCCGATTCGATCTTCTATGGCGACACCCTGCTCACCACCGGCAACCCCGCCGTGGAGGCCGACCGGGAGCTGTTGGCAGCGGCGGGAGTTCAGACCCTGGAGGTGCTCCCTGGCTGAGGCCGCTTCTGGTTTGAGCAACGCTCCGGCGACCCAGCAGGTGGCGGCCTTCTACCGCTTCACCTCCTTGAGCGCAGGCGTCCTGCCCGCCCTGCGCGATCAACTGCAGCAGCTGGGCCGCTCCTCCGGGGTGCGCGGCACGGTGCTGCTGGCGGAGGAAGGGGTGAACGGCACGATCAGCGGGGAGCCGGAGGCGGTGGAGACCCTTCTGGCAGTTCTCCAAGCCGGCGCTGGCCTGACGGAGCTGGAGGTGAAGACCAGCTGGAGCGCCGTGGCCAGCTTCCAGCGGCTCAAGGTGCGCCTGAAGCGGGAGATCGTCACACTGGGGGTTGGCGGACTTGACCCGGCCCGGGGCGCCGGCACCAACGTGCCTCCTGCGGCCTGGAATGAGCTGATCGACGATCCCACCACCCTGGTGATCGACACGCGCAATGCCTACGAGGTGGCGATCGGCAGTTTCGCAGGGGCGATCGATCCCGGCACCGAAAGTTTCCGCGACTTCCCGGCCTGGGTGGAGCAGGAGCTGCGCCCCCTGGTGAAGCAGCGCCAGAGCGAGCGCCTGGCACTCTTCTGCACGGGCGGCATCCGCTGTGAAAAGGCCACCACCTACCTGCGCCAGCAGGGGTTCGAGGGGGTGCACCAGCTGCAGGGCGGCATCCTGCGCTACCTCCAAGACACCCCCGAAGCCCACAGCCGCTGGCAGGGGGAGTGCTACGTGTTCGATCGGCGGGTGGCCCTCAACCACCGCCTCGAACCCGGCAGCCACAGCCAGTGCCACGCCTGCGGCCTGCCCCTGGGCCCGGAGGATCGCGCCCTGGAGAGCTACGTGGAGGGGGTGAGCTGCCGCCACTGCCTCACGCGCTTCAGTGACGCCGACCGCCAGCGTTTTGCTGAACGCCAGCGGCAGCTTGTGATGAAAAGGCAGCGCAGCGCCCGGGTGGAGCGATGAGCGCGCCGGCCCTGATCCTGCTGCTGCTGGGCATGGGCCAGACCGTGGCGGTGCCAGGCACGACCGCCACGGTCAGCCTGGAATCGGTGCAGGACCACCGCTGCCCCCGCGATGTGATGTGCGTCTGGGCGGGCTATGTCGCCGCGACGCTGGGTGTGCGCGAGGCACCGGGCCAACCGATCCGGCAGGTCTTGCTCAGCCAGCCTCCTCTTCAAAGCCAACAGATGACCGGTCGGCTGGTGATCCAGGGCCAGGCCCTGACCCTGGAGCGCGTGGAGCCGCAGCGCAGCTTCCACCCCACGGGCCCCGCCCTGCCCGTGCGGGTCAGCCTTGGCGTCAGCCCCGCGAACTGATCGCCATGGCCGAGCCCTCCCTGCAGCGGTGGCACCCCGAGAGCTACGGGGCCAAGGCCCGTTTCGTTTCAGACCTGGGGGCACAGGTGTTGGCGCTGTTGGATCCCCAACCCGGCGAGCGCCTGCTTGATCTGGGCTGCGGCGATGGGGCGTTGACCGAGCAGCTGGTGGAAAGGGGGGCCCGGGTGATCGGCGTCGATGCCAGCGCGGCCATGGTGGAAGGGGCCCGGGCCCGGGGGCTGGAGGCCCGGATCATCGATGGCCAGGCGTTGCCGTTCGAGGCCGCCTTCGAGGCGGTGTTCTCCAACGCCGCCCTGCACTGGATGCTGCAGCCCGAGCGGGTGATCGCCGGGGTGCACCGGGCACTGGTGCCGGGGGGGCGATTTGTCGCCGAGCTGGGGGGCCATGGCAACGTGGCCGCGATCCACGGCGCCCTAGAGCGGGCCCTCAGCGCCCGGGGTTTGGCGGCACCCCGTGACACCTTCTTCCCCACACCCGAGCACTACGGCGACCTGCTGGAGGCAGGCGGATTCCGGGTGGAATCGATGGCGCTGATTCCCCGTCCCACCCCGCTGCCGGGCGCGATGGGCGACTGGATCACCACCTTCGCCCACGGCTTCCTGGCGCCTGTCGCTCCCCAGGATCGACCGGCACTGGTGGCGGAGGTGGTGGAGGCCCTGCGGCCCCAGTTGCTCGGGGCCGATGGAATTTGGCGAGCCGACTACGTGCGTTTGCGCTTTCGCGCCATCCGCCGGGAGGAGACCAGCCGATGAGCGATCGGGAGCTGCCCACTAGTGAGGAGGCGATTGAGGCTCTGGTGGCGGCCTTCGAAGCCGGCACCCTGCCCAAGGCCCGCTGGACCCACGAAGCCCATCTGGTGGTGGCCCTGTGGACCCTGGAACAGCGGCCGTTCAACGTTGCCCTCGATCACCTGCGGATCCGCATTCGCGCCTACAACGAGGCCACCGGCACCGCCAACACTGATCACTCCGGGTACCACGAAACCCTCACCGTCCATTTCCTGCGGGGGGTGAGTGGCCACATCGCCCGCCACCCCGGCTGGCCCCTGGCCGACTCCCTGGCCGCCCTGCTGGCCTCCCCCCTGGCGGACCGCGACTGGCCCCTGGCCGCCTACAGCCGCGCACGCCTGGAGTCGATCGAGGCGCGCCGCGGCTGGCTGGAGCCCGACCAGGGGGCCAAGGCCCTCTGGGCCGCCGGGGCGCCGCCCCGCTCCCGGGGCAGCAACTACCCCGCCCCATTCGCTGCCCTGATGGCAGGCCGGGAGAAACGCGTGCTGGGGGAGACCTTTGGTCTGCGGAATTTCGGAGTCAACCAGACGCGCCTGGTGCCGGGTGCCCGCACCGCCCTGCGCCATGCCCACAGCCACCAGGATGAATTCGTCTACGTGCTCGAGGGCCACCCCACCTTGATCACCAATGACGGCGAGCGGGAACTGGCCCCGGGTCTGGCGGCAGGCTTTGCCGCCGGCGATGGCAACGCCCACCATCTGGTCAACCGCACGGCGTTGGCTGTGGTGCTGCTGGAGATCGGCGACCGCAGCCCCGGCGATGCCGCCAGCTACCCCGACGACGATCTGACGGCGGAGCTGATCGAGGGGGCCTGGCGGTTCGGCCACAAGGATGGGCGCCCCTATGGCACCGGCTGAGCCTCCGCCCATGACCCTCCCCCACTGAGCCCCCTGGACTTCCCCGTTTACATCCCCCTCGGGCACTGGAGGATCCACCCCCACCTGCTGTTCGAGGCCCTGGGCTACAGCGTGGCGTTCCAGCTGATCCTGCGCCGCCGCCGGGTCGACGTGCTCGAGCGCTCCCAGCGGCTCTTTGTGATGGCCGGCGGCCTGGTGGGGGCGCTGCTGGGGGCCAAGGGCCTGGCGCTGATCCAGCACGTCGATCTGATCGCCGCCGGTGGCGTTCAGGCTCTGGTCGAGGCACTGGAGGGGAAAACCGTGGTGGGGGCGCTGCTGGGGGGCGTGCTGGGGGTGGAGCTGACCAAGAAGCTTCTTGGGATTCGGCAGGCCACGGGGGATGTGTTCGTGCTGCCGCTGATCGCCGGCATGGCGATCGGACGCCTCGGCTGCTTCCTCACCGGGCTGAGCGATCGCACCTACGGCATCGCCACCAACCTGCCCTGGGGCGTGGATTTCGGCGACGGCCTTCCTCGCCATCCCACCCAGCTCTACGAGGTGCTGTTCCTCGGCCTGCTGGCGTTGGTGATCGCTTGGCTGGTACGACGGCCCCACCGCAACGGGTTCCTGTTTCAGGTCTTCCTGAGCGCCTACCTCAGCTTCCGCTTCCTGGTTGAGTTTTTGAAGCCTGCGTTCCATCCCCTGCTGGGGCTGAGCGCCATCCAGATCGCTTGCCTGTTGGCTTTGGTGTTCTATTGCCGCCCAAGGTTGCGGCGGCTCTGGGCCCCGCCAAGCTGAGTTCCTCGCTGGCGTTGTTCGCTCCGGGCCCATGCCGACCCGCCCCTACCTGTTCCATGGCCTGACCAACAGCCTCTGCTCCCGCTGCCTGGGAAAAGTAGAAGCCAAGATCATCTTTCAGGATGGGGGCGTGCATCTGCTCAAGCACTGCCCAACCCATGGCCGCGAGCAGGTGCTGATCGCCGAAGACATCGACTACTACCGCCAGACCCAGGCGTTCATCAAACCGGGCGACATGCCCCTGCGCTTCAACACGCCGATCCGCCACGGCTGCCCCTACGACTGCGGCCTATGCCCGGATCACGAACAGCACAGCTGCCTGACCCTGATCGAGCTGACCGACCGCTGCAACCTCAATTGCCCCATCTGCTACGCCGATTCCGGCAGCGATGAAACCGACAGCCACCAACAACCCCGGCGCCATCGCAGCCTGGCCACGATCGAGCGCATGCTCGATGCGGTGGTGGCCAACGAAGGGGAACCCCAGGTGGTGCAACTGAGTGGCGGTGAACCAACGCTCCACCCGGAATTTTTCAACGTGCTGGATCTGGCCAAAGCACGGCCGATCAAGCACCTGATGGTCAACACCAATGGGATCCGGATCGCCCACGATCCCGCCTTTGCCGAAGCCCTGGCGGGCTACGCCCCGGGGCTGGAGATCTACCTGCAGTTCGACAGTTTCGAGGAGGCCGCCCTGCGGGAGCTGCGAGGCGCAGACCTGCGCCACGTGCGTGAGCAGGCAATCGAGCGGCTCAATGCCCTGGGCCTCTCCACCACCTTGGTGGTGACCCTCAAGAAAGGCCTCAACGACCACGAGATCGGCCGGATCATCGACTACGCCCTGGCGCAACCCTGCGTGCGCGGGGTGACGTTCCAGCCGATCCAGGCCGCCGGGCGTCTGGAGGGATTCCATGCGGAGCGTGACCGCTACACCCTCAGCGAAGTGCGCCGGGCGATCCTCGAGCAGAGCCCCCACTTCAAGCCCCAGGACCTGCTGCCGGTGCCCTGCCACCCTGACGCCCTGGCGATGGCCTATGCGCTCAAACTCGGCGGCCAGGTGGTGCCGCTGACGGGGCTGTTCGATGCCCCCACCTACGTGGACATGGTGCCTAACGCGATCATCTACGAACAGCAACCGGAGCTGAAGCAGAAGATTCTCGACCTCTACTCCACCAGTCATTCCCCCACATCAGCCGCCAGCTCACTGAAGCAACTGCTGTGCTGCCTGCCGCTGCTGCCGGTTCCAGAGGGCCTGACCTACGCGAATGTGTTCCGGGTGATGATCGTGCAGTTCATGGATGCCTACAACTTCGATGTGCGCTCGGTGAAGCGCTCCTGCATCCACATCGTGCATCCTGATGGACGCTTGATCCCGTTCGACACCTACAACCTCTTTTACCGCGAGGGGAGTGCGGGGGAGGGTGTGATCGCTGCCTTGAACCAGGCCGCCGATTCCACAGGCTGGAGCGAACCCGATCTGGTTTCGACCGATCGCTCCACCCCGCCATGACGGAAACGAGCTGGCGTCAGGATTGCTTCCGGGCGGCCGTATCCCTGGCCTTGAGGCAAGGCAAAATTGCCTCGGCCGAAGCGGCAGACGAGGCGCTCTGTCGCGCCACGGATCTCACCTTCATTCTCATCGGCCGCGATGGCGCGGTCATCGGCCGCTACCTGCTCGATGAGCTGCAGCTGGAATGGGATCGCCAACAGGGGCTCGGCAGTGGTCTGCACCCTGCCGCTCGACGAAGGCTTTCCCTGACACCATTCGGACAGGTGGCGCGCCCACGGCGATTCGGACGGCAACGCAGCTACCTGGTGGCGGGGCTGGCGATCGCCGGTTCCGTGCTGCTGCTGATCAGCCTCGGCAACTGCTTCGGAAACAACCTCGATGGCTTCATCACGTTCGCGATGCTGGGGTTGGCCTGCCTGTTTCTCTCGGCTCTGGTGGCCCTCAGCTTTGCCTTCTTCTGAGCACCACCAGGCGAAACAGCCGCCAGGGCTTGAAGCCTCGACAACCCTTCCTCCATGCTCTTAGCCAGCCACGGGGTTCCTCGCCTGCCAGCTCCGATGCCCCCTTCCTTGCCGGTCCTCTACAGCTTCCGGCGTTGCCCCTACGCCATCCGCGCCCGTCTGGCGATCGATGCCGCCGGGTTGCTGATCCACCTGCGGGAAGTGGAGCTCAAGGCCAAGCCTGCAGCGCTGCTGGCGGCCTCCCCCAAGGGCACCGTGCCGGTGCTGGTGCTGCCGGATGGGGATGTGATCGAGGAGAGCCTGGAGCTGATGGCCTGGGCCCTGGCGCAGCACGACCCCGCCGACTGGCGCCGCTCTGGCGCTGGACCTGCCGCCGCCAGCGAGCGGGAACAGATCGCCGCCCTGATCCAGCTCAACGACGCCGCCTTCAAGCCCCAGCTCGATCGCTACAAATACGCCCATCGCTTCGCTGGCGCCGATCCCCTGGCCCACCGCCAGGCCGCCCTGGTGATCCTGCGTGACTGGAACGCCCGGCTGGAGAGCGGGGGGTGGCTGCTGGGGGAGCGACCGTCGCTCGCCGACATCGCCCTGCTGCCCTTCGTGCGCCAGTTCCGCCAGGCCGACGCCGCGTGGTTCGATGACCTTGACGATCTGGCCCCGCTCCAGCACTGGCTGGGGCGCTTTCTGGCCAGCCCGGAACTGGCGGCGGTGATGGAGCGTGGCGCCCCCTGGCAACCCTGCGATCGGCCACGGCTGTTTCCCCAGGGACGCCTGATTCACCACCTGGCCCTGGCGGAGGAGTGGCGAGCCGCTAGAGGCGCCGGCGTCTACGAGCGCTCCACCCGTGGCCTGGCGCTGGAGCAGGTGGGTTTCATCCACGCCAGCTTCGAGCACCAGCTGGCGGCCACCCATGCCCGCTTTTATGCCGATGCTCCCGAGCTGCTGCGGCTGGTGATCGACCCGGCTCAGTTACCGGTGCCCCTGGCCCTGGAGGCCGCCCCTGGCGGCATCGAGCTGTTCCCCCACATCCACGGTCCTCTGCCCATCGACGCGGTGGTGGCCGTGGAGCCCTACCCATGACCGACGCCGCCGCCTTTGGGGTACAGCCCTGCTTGGAGTCGATCGAGACCCAGGCCGCCGCCCGGGGGCTGCTGCTGCGGTTGCGCCTGACGGGGCCTGGGGCCCTGCGGGGCTTGCGGGTGGCCGTGGCCCGGCCCCGCAGCGGCCAGGCCCCCCAGCTGCTCGGGGAGCTGAAGGGCTGGGCCCTGCCCACGGTGAGGGGCCTGCACCTGGACACGATGCGGGTGCAGGGGAACGACACCTCCGCGGTGGGAGCGCTGATCTGGGCCGCCACCTTCGCCTGGGCCCTGGAGGCCAGCCCCTGCCGCCACGCCCGCCTGTTGGCGATCCGCGACGACGAGCGCCAGCACCGACGCCTGGTGCGCTATTTCAAGGGGCTTGGTTTTGCTCCCCAGCGGGAGCTCGGCTCAGGGGTGCTCGATCTTCTGCCGCGACTGCTCTGGGGTGGCTCGGGGTTGCTGATGGAAGGCGACTGCAGCGATGGCCTGGAGCGCTGCGGGCGGCGTCTGGCGGCGCAGGAGCGATCCCAGGCCACAGGCGCCTAGGGGAGACGATCGAACACAACCCCAACCAAACGGTTGCTGTTTCGACGCCTCGGCGGCGGAGAAGCGATGGGGTTCCATGAGTGGAAGCACCAGGTCCGGCTGCGGTGGCCTCATGGCGGCCTTCCCTAGGTTGGATCCCTGCCGCCTCCTGTCGCCATGGCACGTCCGTCGGCGCTCCCCCTGACGTTTGCGGCCCTGGTGGGGCTGCTCGACCTGGGCTGGGCACCGATCAGGGCTCAGCCGCTCCCCCCCCCGACGGCCATCCCGCTGCCAACCGTCATCCGGCACACGGGTCGGGGCGCGGTGGCTGGTGCGACATTGGCTTCGCCCCTGTGGACCCCCCTGGTGGCGCGCACCCTCACGCCCCTGGCGCCGGCGGTGCCGGCCGTGGATGGGCGGCGGCATCTGGTCTATGAGCTCGAGCTGCTGAACGCCACCCGCAGCCCCGCCAGCCTGAAGGCCGTGGAGGTGCGCGAGGCCGGGCGCCCCGAACGGCTGCTGGCCACCTTCACGGGCCCGGAGCTGCTTTCGCGCCTGCGCAACCTGGGCAACAGCGGCGCAACCGATGCGGTGATCCCCTCCGATCAGGCCCGGCTGGTGCTGATCAACGTCAGCCTGCCCCCCGCTGGTCCCCTGCCGGCCCGGCTCCTGCACCGGCTACTGGTCAACGGCTCCAGTGGCCCGGCGGGAGCCGCAACGGGGGCCGTCAGCTACGACGCTGCACCGATCGCCATCGAACCCCAACTGTTCGTGCTCGGACCACCCGTGAAGGGAAAGGGCTGGGTGGCGATCAACGGCTGCTGCCGCCCCGATGTGGGCCACCGCAGCACGGGCCTGCCGGTCGATGGCCGGCTCGCCTTCGCCCAGCGCTTCGCGATCGACTGGATGCGTCTCGATGGCCAGGGGCGCCTCGCCGATGGCGACGTCACCAAGGTGGGCAACTATCCCTCCTTCGGTGCCGAGGTGATCGCGGTGGCCGATGGCACCGTCGTCGCTGTCCGCAACGATCTGCCGGAGCAGGTGCCCCCCAAACTGCCGGCCCCCAGCACGGTGTCATTGGCCACGGTGCTCGGCAACCACGTGATTCTCCAGGTGGGCCCCGAGGCCTACGCCGTCTACGCCCACCTGCAGCCCGGATCCGTGCGGGTGCGCGCCGGCGAGGGCGTTCAACGCGGCCAGCTCCTGGGCCTGCTGGGCAACAGCGGCAATTCCTCCGCGCCCCACCTGCATTTCCACCTGATGCGCGGGCCCAGCCTGGGCTCCGATGGCCTCCCCTACGTGATCGACCGTTTCAGCCTCGCCGGTCAGATTCCAGAGGCGGAGGCCGACGCCTTCTATTCCTTCAAGGGCACCTGGAGCATGGCCCTGTCACCGAAGCCCTCAGCCCGCACCAACCAGTTTCCGCTGTTCCTCTCGATTGCCGATTTCCCCGAAACGAAACCAGCGCCGTGATCCTGCACCTGCTCCCTCCCCCAACCCTTCTGGCGACGCCGCCAGCACTCGCCGCCGATCCGTTTCCCCTTCTGCGGCAGGAGCGCCTCGGCCCCCTGGCCATCGGCAGTCCTGCCACCGCCATCGAACGGGCGGTGCCCTGCCCCTTGACCCGTCGGCCGCCGGTGCACTGGGGGGCCGACGGCCGCTGGCACCGGACCTGGGAGGCACGGGCCTGTGGCCTCAGCGTCGATCTGGTGGCCGATGCCATGGAGGGAGCGCCGACCGTGGCCTCGATCCGCCTGGTGGCCCCCAGTGGGTGGCGCACCCGCCGGGGGATCGGCATCGGCAGTCCGGTGGACGCCGTGCGGCGCGCCTACGCCAGGGAATGGAACCGCCCGGAGAGCCAGCAGTTCGGCGGCTTTGTGGCCGGATCGGTCTACGGCGGACTGGTGATCGGCCTGCGGAACGGACGGGTGAGCTCGATCGTGCTGGGTGCCGTGGCCGAGTGATGGCCGCAGCAGCCGAGGCTTGTTCAGACGTTTGAAATCTGCGGATGGAGATCAGCTGAGCACGTGCAAGAACCGCTGAATGATCAAGGAGTTGCTGATGTCCACGAAAAAACCAGACACCAGCGGCACGATGATGAAGGCCTGAGGAGCGGGCCCGTATTTGTTTGCGACGGCCGACATGTTCGCCATCGCGGTGGGGGTGGCCCCGAGCGAGAAGCCAGCGAAACCGGCAGAGATCACCGCCGCGTCGTAGCCACCGCCCATCGCCTTGAACACCAGAAACAAGGTGAAACAGAAGGCCACCACGAATTGAGCCGCAAGAATGGTGAGGATTGGACCGGCCAGCTCAGCGATGGTCCAGAGCTGAAGGCTCATCAGCGACATCGTCAGGAAGATGCCTAGCGAGATGTCCGACACGACCTCCAGGGACCGGGTACGCGCGGGCCAGCGGATCCGTGCGACCCGCGGCACGGTGTTGGTGAGGATGATCGCGCCGAACAAGCAGCAGACGAACAGGGGCAGATTGCGGCCCAGTGCCTTGAGGGTGTAGAAGATCGCCTCACCGATCACCAGGCTCATGTTCAGCCAGAAAAAGGTGCGCAGCAGGCTGAAATAACTTACCGGCTCCTGTTTTTGAACCGTGTTGGCGTTGAGATCAGAAGGGATGTCTTTGTCGTGACTGGACTTGAGGTGGTGACGGTTGATCAGCAGACGGGCGATCGGGCCACCCATCAGGGACGCCAGCACCAGGCCGAAGGTGGCACAGGCAATGCCGATTTCCATCGCGTTAGGGATGCCATGGCTCTCCAGGAAGCGCGGCGCCCAGGCGATGGCGGTGCCATGGCCACCCACCATGGACACCGATCCCCCCAGCAAGCCCAGCAGAGGATTCAACCCCAGCACCGTGGCGACCCCGGTACCCACCAGATTCTGAACAACCGTGTAGCCCACGGTGAGGGCCAGCAGCACCAGCAGCGGTCGCCCGCCAGAAATCAACGTCTTGATGTCGGCATTCAGGCCGATCGAAGAGAAAAAATAGAGCAGCAGAAAATCGCGGACTTCCAGGTTGAAGCCAATCCCCACCCCGGTGAGGCTGTGGACAATCGCCAGCAGCACCGACACCAGCAGGCCGCTGCTAACGGGCTCGGGAATGTTGTAGTTGCGCAGCAGGGCAACGCGCTGATTCAGCCACTTGCCCACCGCCAGGACCACGATGGCGATGTTGAAGGTGAAGAAGCTCTCGATCTGCATCCCTGGCCGTGGCAGTGGCCGGATGTTAGGGGCGTTGGACCATGGGATCCCGCCGCTGGCTCTACCCCTGAGCAGGTTCTTCAGCGTGGTAGCTGCTGCGCACCAGCGGGCCACTGCGCACCTGGGTGAAGCCCATCCCCCGGGCGATCGCCCCCAACTCATCAAACGCCTCGGGTGTCCAGTAGCGCGCCACGGGGATGTGGGCCAGCGACGGCCTCAGGTACTGGCCCAGGGTGAGCCGCTGGCAGTCCACGGCCCGGAGGTCGCCCATGGCCTCCACCACCTCCGCGAACGTCTCCCCCAGCCCCAGCATCAGGCCGGATTTGGTGGGAATCGCGGGCGCCAGCTCCCGCGCCGCCTCCAGAAGCCCAAGGGAACGCCGGTAGGTGGCGCCGCGGCGCACCTCCCCCTGCAAACGCTTCACGGTTTCCAGATTGTGGTTGAAGCACACCGGCCTCGCGGCGAGCACGGCGGCGAGCCGTAGCCGTTGGGCCGCCAAAGCCTCCCCCTCACCCTGGTGGCCGCCCCAGAAGTCGGGGGTGAGCACTTCGATCGCCACCAGAGGGTTGCGCTGGCGAATCGCCGCCATCGCGGCGGTGAACAGAGAGGCGCCATGGTCGGCGAGATCGTCCCGGGCGACGGCGGTCAGCACCACGTAGCGCAGGCCCAGCTGCTCCACGGCCTCGGCCACCCGCTCGGCCTCGGCGGCGTCGAAGGGCGCCGGGGCCTGACCTTTCTCCACCTGGCAGAACGCGCAGCTGCGCGTGCAGATCGGCCCGCCCAGCAGAAACGTGGCCGTCCCGGCGGCGTAGCACTCGGCGCGGTTGGGGCAGCGGCCCTCCTCGCAGATCGTGTGCAGCCGCTGGCGCTTGACGATCCCCTGCACCATCTCCAGCTGGGAGGCGTTGCCGATCGGCTGGCGCAGCCAGTCCGGCAGCCGCTCCGCCGGGGGAATGGTGCTGTAGCGAGTGGAGCGTTGGGCCATGGCTGGTTCGGAAAGGCGCTACTCATCCATGCGCCGGCGCCCCTCTAGGGCCCGGGCCAGGGTGACCTCGTCAGCGAATTCCAGTTCGCTGCCCACCGGCAGGCCGTAGGCGATGCGGCTCACCAAGGTGAACGGCCGCAGCAGCCGCGCCAGGTAGAGACTGGTGGTGTCGCCTTCGACGCTGGGGGTGAGGGCCAGGATCACCTCGCTGATGCCATCGCGGTCGACGCGCTCCACCAACGGCTTGACGTGCAGCAGTTCCGGACCCACCCCATCCATGGGTGAGATCAGACCGCCGAGGACGTGGTAGCCGCCCTTGAACTCCCGTGTCCGCTCCAGGGCGAGCAGATCGCGCGAATCGGCCACCACGCAGAGCACGCCCGTGTGGCGCTCCCCGTTGCGGCAGATCTCACAGAGGGGTTCGGCCGAGAGGTGGAAGCAGCGTTGGCACTGGCCCACCTGGGTACGGGCCGCCAGCAGGGCATCGGCGAAGCTGCGGATCTGCTCCTCCGGCTGACGCAGCACGTGCAGGGCAAGCCGCTGGGCCGTGCGCGGCCCGATCCCTGGAAGTCGCTCGAACTGATCGATCAGGCGGGCCAGGGGCCGGGTGAAGCCGCTCAGCGAACCGCAGCAAGTGCGTGAAATCTAGGTGGCCCTTTCCCCGGGTCACCCGAAACCTGCCCAGGCGGGAGAATGGAGCTCCCACGCCCGAGCGCCCATGCGTCACCTTCGCGCCCTGCTGCCCCTGCTGCTGGCCCTGGTGCTGGTGGGCTGCAGCGCCTCGGCGGCGGGCCTGAACGCCTACCGCAGCCCCGATGGCCGCTATGCCTTCCTCTATCCCACAGGCTGGACCCGGGTGCAGGTGAGCGGCGGTCCCCAGGTGGTGTTCCACGACCTGATCCACACCGACGAGACCCTGAGCCTGCTGGTGGCCCCGGTGACCCCCGCCATCGAGGCGGCGGCCGAGGCCGGCGCCCGGGCGGTGGGTGAGCGCCTGATCAACACGGCGATCGCCCCGGCCGGCAGTGACCGCAGCGCCGAGCTGCTGAAGGCCCGGGAGCGGCAGGCGGAGGGCCGCACCTTCTATGACCTGGAATACCTGGTGCAGCTGAGCGACCGCCAGCGCCACGAGCTGGCCACGGTGGTCGCCGACCGTGGCCGCCTCTACACCCTTTCCACCAGCACCAACGAGCTGCGTTGGAGCAAGGTCGAGGGGCTGTTCGAGCAGGTGATCGGCTCCTTCAACCTCACCAGCTGAGCCTTGGACGAGGTGCTCGTGATCGGAGGCGGGCTGGCCGGCGGCCTGCTGGCCCTGGCCCTGGCGGAGCGCGGCGCCGCTGTGACCGTTCTGAGTAGCGAGGACCCCTCTGCAACGGAGCTGAGCTACGGAGGTGTGCCCTGGTGGGCCGGCCCCCCCGGCCCGATCGGGGCGCTGATGGCCACCGCCCCGGAGCACTGGCGCACCCTCGAGCGGCGCCATGGGCCCCTGGGCTGGTGCCCCTGCGCGCTGTTGCTCCATGGCCCCGGCGGCCACCTGGAGCGCCACCCCTACGCCCGGCTCGAGGGTGAGCGGTTCGCGCTCGCCCTGTCGGCGGCCCTCGAGCGAGCAGGGGTGACCGGCCTCAGCGGCAGGGCCACTTGCTTGCGGCCCAAGGCGAGCGGCGGCTGGGCGGTGACGCTTGCCGGACCTGCGCCCCGCGAGGCCAACGGCATCGAGAGCCACCAGGTTGTGCTGGCGGCTGGGGCGGGCAACCTGGCGCTCTTGCCGGCCCTGGCCGGGCAGCTGCTGGTGAGCTGGGCCGGGGCACTCCACGCCCGGCGGTTGCCGCCTGGAACGTCGCTCCCCTGGCTGAGCGCCTCTGGCCCGGAAACCGACGCGATCGTGATGCCCCTGGTGAGCAAGCGCCAGGCCCTGGAGGCACGCGCCCCCACGCTCACGGTCGAGCAGTGGGTGGTGGATGCGGGCCTGGCCCCCCGGGGAGACGGCCTGCTGTTGGGGCAGACCACCCTGGTGCGGCCGGGCGGTGGGCTGGGGGAACCTCCGCTGCCCGCACCGCTGGAGGCCGCCCTGCGCGCCGAGCTGGCCCTGCACTGGCCCGCTCTGGCCGCCCTGCCGGCCCGCTTCCTGCAGGTGCCCGTGGGCTTCACCGCCTCGGGACGGCCCTTGGTGGGACCGATCCCAGGCAGCCCCGGGCTGTGGGTGTTCGGCGGATTCAGCGGCCCCTTTGCCCTGGTGCCGCCCCTGGCGCCCTTGCTGGCCGCGGCCATCGGCGGCGACGTCAGGGCCCTGGCGAGCGTGGCCGGGATCAACCAGGAAGCTGAACCAAGCGGGCGGACGGACCAGCCCCGCTGACAGCTGAAGCAATTGGCTCCATGCTGACGTCCATGCAAGCCACCGCCTCGTCCGATTCGCCGCAGGCCAACGGCGGGGGCCGCCGGCAGGTGGGCTGGTGCCTGGCGGCGATGACCGGCGCCGTCGGCCTCTGGGGTGCCTTCTGGCTCGTGCCCACCGAGGTGGTCGGCAAGGGGGTGCTGCTGCAGCCCGACAACGCCGGCCTGCTCGATGCCCGCGCCGCCGGCCAGGTGCGCCAGGTGCGTGTGGCCCCTGGGGAAACGGTGCGCCGCGGCCAGGTGCTGATCGATCTCTACCTGCCGGTGCTCGATCGCCAGTTGGAGCAACAACGGGCCAACCTGCGCCAGCTGGAGCGCCAGAACGTGGCCCTCGATGGCCGTGACCGGCTCAGGCTGGCGGCCGAGAAACAGGCCGTGGCCACGGCCCTGGCCAAACTCGGCAACGACCGAGCCCGCTTCGGAGCCCTCAAGGGCACCTACGCCAGCAAGCTCAAGCAGCTCGACTGGCTGGCGGCCCGGGAGGTGGTGGCACCCCTTTCGGCGGAGGTGGTGGGGGCGGAACAGGGGCTCACCAGCACCGGGGTCAGCCTCGATCAGGTGCGCATCGAGGAGAAGCGATTGCTCAGCGCCTACCAGGAGGTGAAGCTGCAGATCGAAACCGAAGCCCTGCAACGCCGCTACCGCATCGATGACCTGCGACGGGAACTGCGCGTCACCGAAGCCCGCCGCGCCTTCGACGGCCAGCTGCTGGCGGACCGGGACGGCCGGGTGCTGGATCTGCAGGTGATCCCAGGCCAGAGCGTGCGCGTCGGCCAACGGCTCGGCACTATCGGCCGCTCCTCCGAGGCCAGTCCCCTGCGGGCCGTGTCCTACTTCCCCCCCGCGGACGCCCGCCGGCTCAAACCCGGCATGGCCGTCGAGGTGGTGCCCCAGTGGGACCAGCGCGGGCGCTTCGGCGGCATCGTCGGCCGGGTGGTGCGGGTGAACGTGCTGCCCGCCACCGAGGACGACATCTCCACAACCATCGGCAACCCGCAGCTGGCCAAGGCCCTGGTGGCCTCCGGTCCGGTGATGCGCACCGAAATCGAGCTGAAGCGTGAACAGGCCAGCCTCGATGGCTTCCGCTGGACCCTCTCCGATGGCAGCCGGGTGTTCCCCGTACGCGAGGGCCTGACCGTGGAAAGCCATGCCTACGTGGAATGGCGCACGCCGCTCTCCTACCTGCTGCCTGGCCTGCGCACCCTCACCGGCGGGTTCCGCAGCGCCCGCATCGATCGCCAGACCGGCGAGGCCCTGCGCCAGGGGGGAGCAGCCAGTTGGTGAAACCGTTCTCCTGGCGGCCAAGCCCGCTGCTGCGCCAGGAGCTTCCCTGGCTCGTGGCCGAGGTGGTGCTGCTAGTGATCCTGGCCAACGCCAACGCCCCGGAACTGTGGTTCTGGCTGGTGGTGCTGCTGGTGCTGCTCGCCTACCGGATCGAGCGCTTCGTCTCCAGTTGCGGTGGAAGTGGTAGTGGCAGCTGAAGGTTGGGGGTGAGCGGCGCGGCGGGATCCCGTGGCACCGGCATCAGCTCCCGCAGCAACTGGGCGTAGGTGATGTTGACGTCGATCGTGGCGTTCAACCGCCGCACCAGGCTGTCGATCAGGCGGTCCTGGGTGAGCGAGAGGGTCACCTCGTTGGACAGGCCGCTCTGGTAGCGCAGCCGGGCATCACGGAAGGCTTCCAGGCTGGCGGCCACGGCACGCCGGGCCGAGACCAGTTTCATCAGGCTGGCCCCGTGGTTGAAGAACGCCGATTCCAAGCGCAGGCGGATGTCGTTGCGCCGGGCGGCGTAGCGCTGGGCGGTGGCCGCCTCACGGTTGGCCAGGGCCCGCACCTCCGCGGCGGTGCTGCCGCCATCGAACAGCAGCCAGCGAAACGTGAGGCCCACGGCCCAATCAGCGCCGTAGGTGTTCAGCTGCGGGATCACCGTGGCCCCGCAGCAGTCACCCGAGATGTCCCCTTGGCGTGTGCGCGTGCCAAAGGCGCCGCCGCTGGCCTGCAGGCCCAGCCGGGGCAGCAACGCCGCGGCCACCCCATCCTTCTGGCGGGCCAGGGCCTCGCGGGCCGCCAGCACAGCCTCCAGTTCAGGGTTGTCGCGGTAGGCGGCCAGCAGGCTCGCCTCCAGATCGAGGGGCCAGACGGGTTGGAGCTGGATCGGATCGCTGGCCCGGGGCACCCGTTCCGGCGGCAGGTTGAGCAGCACCGCCAGGCGGCGCCGGGCGATGGCCTGATCGGCCCGGGCCTGCACCAGGCGCTCCTCCGCTTCAGCCTCGATCGCCTTGCGGCGCAGCAGATCGAGCCGGGGCACCAGCCCCGCCTGCTTGAGGGCCACCACGTCCTGCAGCACCACCCCGTCGCTGCGCAGGTCAGCCTCGCGGATGCGAACCAGTTGGTCGTTGCGCTGCAGCTGGTAATAGGCCTCGCTGATCTCGAGCTGCAACAGCCGCAAGCCGCTGGCGTAGCTCTGGCGAACCTGACGCAGCTCGGCCCGGGCGGCGGCCGCCGCGGGGGTGCGGGTGAAATCAAGCAGGGCGTAGCGCAGCTCCACTCCGCCCGCGGCCGTGCCGGTCCCCTGGTTCAAGTAGGCCCGGGCTCCACTGGGTACGGCAAAGGCGCCGCCCGGGGCGAAGTTGGGGCCGAAGCCCAGGCTTTCATTGCCCCGGGGGGCGGCGTAATTGGTGGCGCTCTGGCCGACATCGAGGCCCCCTACCAGGGCCAACTGGGGCCAGTAGGCGCCGAGGCGCGCCTGCAACCGGCCCAGGGCCGCCGCCACCTCCAGGCGCTGGGCCTGGAGCTCGGGGCTCTGGGCGAAACCGATCGCCAGAGCCTGCTCGAGGCTGAGGTTCTGGGGGGCCGAGGTCCCCAGTTCCTGGGGAGTGGGCAAGGCCAGGGGCGGATCCTGCCGATCGTCGCTGAGCACCCCATCGAGCAGCTGCAACTCCCGGTCCAGGCGCCGCCAGGAACGCTCCAGGGGAACCGTTGCGGCAGCCGCACCCGGGGCCTGAGGGCCCGCCATGGCCTGGGCCAGAGCATCACCCCGGGGCCCGAAGGCCGCCACGAGGGGAGGCGCCACCACCAGGGCGGCGAGGAACCCCCAGCGCCCCACGCACCTGCTCAAGGATCCAGCTCCCGCCAGCGCTGCTCCATCCGTTCCACGGCCCCCGCCGCCTGATGGCAGAGCATCAGCCGTTCGGCGATCTGGCGCTCCCGGATGGTGCCCAGCTCGGGGATTGGCCTGCTGAACAAGGCCGCCTCGGCCGAGCGCAACCGCTCCAGTTGGGGGGCCAAGGGCGAGGCCAGCGCCACACCCTGGGGATCAACCGCCGCCTGCAGCCCCCGAACGTGGGGCAGCACCGCGGCCCAGAGCGTCAAGCGCTCGGCTGCCGCCCTGAGCAGCTCGGCCTCGGCTTCGTGAACCTGATCGAGAATCGGTATCCGCCGCAGGGGGGGGCGCAGGTTGCGCAGACCGTCGAGGCAGCCAAGAAGCAGCGAAAGGCAGCCATCCAACTGCTGCCAGAAGGGCAGCAACGGTTGGCGTTCGGGGTTCGGCCCCAGTTCGGTGATCGCCTCGCCGAGGGTGCCCCGCAGGGCCATCAGCGCCGACAGGTCGCGCCGGTGCAACTCCTGACGCTGACGTGGGGCCAACGGTGTCGCCTCCCGGTCGGGCTCGGGCCCGTCGAGCCGCTCGGCCTGCTGGCGCAGTTCCCCGCCCAGCGCTGCCAGCAACCGGCGGCAGGCCCCATGGCGCATCGGGATCGCCCGGCTGGGCCAGAACAGCTGCATCGCCAGAAGGCCGATCAGGATCCCCAGGCAGGTCCAGAGCAGCCGAAGGGGCAGCCAGGTGGTGAGGTTGTTGGTATGCACCAACCAACCCATCACCACCACGAATCCAGCCACCTTGTAGCCCACTTCAAGTCCCAGCAGGCCGCCCAGCAAACGCGTGAGCGTCAAGGCGATCGCCAGGGCCAGCGGCAGGGGCAACGTCAGCCCCGCCTGGCAGACCAGCAGGATCGCGGCCCCCAGCAGGCTGCCCAGCAGCCGCTGCACCCCCAGCCGGTAGGAACCGCCGTAGCTGCTGGCCATCACCGCCACGACCGCGATGGGCATGTAGTAACCATCGGGGATCGGCGCGATCGAGGCCAGCCCAGCGCAGAGGCCGGTGACCACCGCCAGCCGCAGTTCCTCGCGCCGGAACAGCGTCATCCGGCGACCAGGCTGCTTCGCGGATGCTCCTCTTGCCTCCGCCCCCGACCAGGCCCCGGATCGACGCGGGGATGGCGCTCACAACGGCGGAGGCTGCGCAGAGCAAGATCAAGCCGCCTCTGCTCCTCCGCCAGCGCCAGGGCCAGCAACGGGCTGGACTCAGCGGGGGAATCCGGCTGGCGTTCCTCGAGGCGCTCCACCTGGAACCAGTGGTGGTGGATGGTGTGCCAGAGCAGCAGCCGCTGGGGCCAGCGCTGGCGCCGAATCGCCTGCCGGGCGTGGCCGCCGCGTTCGATCCCCACCAGACGCTCCAGTTCCAGCAGGTGACCGGTGGCCTCCCTGGGATTCACGATGGAAGGCCTGGGGCCATGGCCGTGGCGCCAGAGCCGCCAGAGCTTCTGCCGTTCATCCAGGAACTGGTGCAGCCCTCGATCAAGGATCACGATCCGGGCGAGACGGTCCCGGGGCCAGAACAGCAGGCTGACGCCGATGGCCACCACGATGCCGACGCTGGTGTCGAGACTGCGGTTGAAGACGTAGTCCCAGTTCAGGGCGCTGTAGCGCGGCACCAGCAGGAACAGCAGCGTGATCGTGGCCGCCGTGGACAGCCCCCCCTGCCAGCCCAGCAGCCGCAGCAGCGGCACGGTGATCAGCAGGCTGAGCAGCACCGCCGGCCAGCCCTGGCAGATCGTGTGCACCAGGAAGGCCACCAGGCCCCCTGCCACCGTGCCGAAGAGGCGGGAGCGGGCCGCCTTGAGGGTGAGCTCGTCGTTGTCATCGACCACAAAGATCACCGCCAGCAGCGGATACCAGACGAATTCGATCCGCTGACACCACAGGGCGATCGAAGCCGTGATCAAGGCACTTAGGCCCAGCCGAAGGGAGCTGCGCAGCAGCGGAGATCGCACGGGGCCGATCGAGGCCCCCAAGGTTATGGCGCAAGGCCCGGTGGTTTCATCCCACCCGCTACCGATGATGGGGCCATCGCCAGGAAGCCTGCCCGATGACGTGGAACGCCGATTTCGATGCCCTGCTGCGCATGGGGCTCGCGGTGGCCTGCGGCCTGGCGGTGGGCTACAACCGCGCCCACACCCCAAGCCACCGCAGCACCCGCCTGCGGGTGCATGTGCTTGTGGGGCTCAGCTCCTGCTTGATGGTGCTGGCGGCGGGCCCCGACGCCCAGGCCCACAGCCGGGTGATCCAGGGGGTGGCCACGGGGGTGGGCTTCCTGGGCGCGGGAGAAATCCTGCGGTCGCCGGTGACCGAACAGGAGCGGCGGGGCCAGGGGGAACGCAAGGGCGATGAGGAACACAGGGGCATGGCCGACCATCCGATTCAGGTGCGGGGGCTCACCAGCGCCGCCTCCATCTGGTTCACGGCCGCCCTGGGGGTGACCCTGGCCACCAGCACCCCCCTGCTGGCACTGGTGGCCCTGGCGCTGGCCCTGATCACCCTCTCCATCACAGAGAATGGCGCCAGTCAGCCCTGAGCGATGAGCGCCGAATCGACCACGGCAGCCAACCCAGGGGAGTCTGCTTCCTTCTGGCAACTCAAACCCTGGTGGTGCCAGCCCTGGTCGATCCTGCTCACCGGCGTGGTGGCGGTGCTCGGCAGCTGGCTGTTGCTGCAGCGCTGGTGGATCAGCGCTCCGTTGAGTCTGGCGGTGCTGCTCTGGTGGATGCTGTTCCTGGTGCTGGTGCCGGCCAGCTACGCCGCCCAACGGGATTCAGACCCGAACGACGTTGAACAGAACGAGGGCTGATCAGAACAAAAACTTGAAGCGGTTGGAGCCCTCGTCACCGGAACCGGAACCAGCCCCGCCACTGGCGGCGTCAACAGCGCTGTCGGCCTTGGGCCATTCCGCTTCCCAGTAGCTGATGCCGTTGCGATCAAACGGGCGACCCCCCAGGCGCTTGGTGTCCAGATGGGTGGTGGCCATGGAGGTGACCAGGCCGCCGATTTCCATCGGCCCCAGATCGGTTTTGAGATCCTTGCCCGCCGAGCCGATCAGGCTGGGGAGCTGCAGCAGGTTCTCCGGCCGGATGAGCTTGCTGAACAGGGCATTGAGCAGCAACTTCTGACGTTCAAGGCGGCCGATGTCGCCCTCCTCATCGTGACGGAAGCGAATGAATCCCTCGAGATCGCGGCCCTTGAGGGTCTGCAGACCCGGCTTGAGGTCGATGTAGAGGCCCTGGCTGTTGTCGACGTAGTACATGCGCTTGGGGACGTTCACCTCCAGCCCCCCCAGTTGATCGCCGAGGCGGCGAATCGCCGAGAGGTTCACGACCATGTGGTGCTCGATCGGCCGACCCACCTGGCGAGAGAGTTCCCGCTTCACAGCCTCCGTGCCCCCGAGGCTGTACAGGGCGTTGGCCTTGAGAGGCCCGAAACCACTGGAGTCGATGTAGGTGTCCCTAGGCACCTGGGTGAGGCTGGTGACCCCGTTTCGCACCTTCACCAGGTACATCACGTCGGTGTTGCCGCCGCCCACATCGGTGCCCAGCACCACCAGCTCCTGGTCCCCCAGGCCCGTCCAGGCGGCGAAGGGGTTGGCCAGGGCTTGGTTCTTGGTCAGCAGATCTCCCTTGAGCCAACCCGCCAATGGGCCCGCCAGCACCAGGCCACCGCAGAGCCCCACGGCCGTGGCCAGAAGCACAGGAGCCCAGCTGCTGCGTTTTTTCAAGGCAGAACTTTTCATTTTCTGAACTTATTTCATCCCACCGGCACCTCTCTTTAATCCCGGTTAAGTCCTGAGCCAGTTCAGGTTCTGACCTTCCCCCTGGCCTGACCCCAGGCCAGGCCAGCTCATGACTGCAGAGCTTCATCCTGGCGCAGCCCCGCCTGAACCCGCCAGAGGTTGGTGTAGGCCCCGCCCCGGGCCAGCAGGTCGTCATGGTGGCCGCTCTCGACGATACGGCCGTGGTCCATCACCACGATCCGGTCGGCGTGGCGCACCGTGCTCAGCCGGTGGGCGATCACCAAGGTGGTGCGCTCGGCAGTGATCAGATCGAGGGAGCGCTGAATCGCCGCCTCGGTCTCGTTGTCGACCGCGGCGGTGGCCTCATCGAGGATCAGCACCGGCGGATTCTTGAGGATCGCCCGGGCCAGGGCAATGCGCTGACGCTGGCCGCCGGAGAGGCGCTGACCACGTTCCCCCACGACCGTGTCGAGGCCATCGGGCAGGGCGGCGATGAAGGACGAGGCCTCGGCCAAGTCCGCTGCCCGTTCGATCGACGCTCGGCTGGCCCCGAAACTGCCATAGGCAATGTTCTCGGCCACGCTGCCGTGGAACAGGAACACCTCCTGGCTCACCAGACCGATGGACCGGCGCAGGTCAGCAAGCTTCAGCTCGCCGATCGGGATCCCATCCAGCAGGATCTGGCCCCGGTCGATGGCGTAGAGGCGCAGCAGCAGCTTCACGATCGTGCTCTTGCCCGAGCCGGTGGACCCCACGATCCCCAGGGTGGTGCCGGCCGGCACCACAAGATCGAAGCCTTCCAGCAACGGCGCGCGGCCCCCATAGGCGAAATTCACCCCCTGAAACTCCAGGCGCCCGGCCACCCGATGGGGCTCCAGTCCGCGTTGGCCGCCGGGAACGGCGATGGGGGTTTCGAGCAGGTCGAGCACCCGGTTGGTGGAGGCCATCGCCCGCTGGTAGTCATCCAGGGTGCGGCCCAAGCTGGTGAGGGGCCAAAGCAACCGCTGGGTGATGAAGACCAGAAAGCTGTAGGTGCCCACGGCAATCACCCCCCGCCAGGCCTGAAGCCCGCCGATGACCAGAATCGCCAGGAAGGCGAACAGCACCGCAAAGCGAATCAGGGGAATGAAGGCCGCCGAGAGGCGAATCGCCCGACGGTTGCTGAGCCGGTAGGCCTCACTGTCCAGCCTTAGTCGTTCCTTTTCCCAGTCCTCGGCGGCAAAGCTCTTGATCGTGAGCATGCCCCCAAGGTTGTTCGCCAGCCGGCTGGAAAGGTCACCGGCTCGCTCGCGCACCTCCTGGTAGCGGGGGGCCAGGCGCCTCTGGAAGACCAGCGAGCCCCAGAGAATCACGGGGATCGGCAGGAAGGCCACACCGGCCACCCCCGGGGAGAGCACCACCATGGCGCCACCGACGGCCAGCACGGTGGTGATCAGCTGCAGGATCTCGTTGGCGCCGTGATCAAGAAAGCGCTCGAGCTGGTTGATGTCGTCGCCAAGGATCGTCATCAAGCGGCCGCTGCTGCCGGCCTCGAAGAAGGCCATCTCCAGATGCTGCAGATGGTCGTAGGCCTCCAGGCGCAATTCGTGCTGCACGGTCTGGGCCAGGTTGCGCCAGAGCACCCCGTAGAGGTACTCGAACAGCGACTCGGCGCTCCAGATCACGAACGAGAGCACCGCCAGCACCGTCAGCTGGCCGGGCACGCCGTCCACGCCGAACTGGGCCAACCAGGACTGCTGTTGCTTGACCACCACATCGACCGCCAGGCCGATCAGCACCGGTGGCGCCAGATCGAACAGCTTGTTCAGCACCGAGCAAGCCATCGCCAGGGCCACCCAGCGCCGGTGGGGCCTAAGGGTGGTCAGCAGGCGCTTCAGCGCCGGCGTGGAGGAGCGCGGCTGGGGGACTGGGTCGGATCGGCGGGCCATGGGGCAAGGCTGCAGATCGCCATTAAAGAGGCCAGCTCCGAAGCACTGACCCACGGCCGACTCGGTGGCGGGTTCGTGGCATCAAACCTTCCAGGCTCGATCCCGATCGAGGCAGCAAGGCCCCTGGCCATGGGTTCAATCGCTGGTTCAGTGGCGATGCACACCAACTGAGCCTTGGCGGTTTCGGCCGATTGCGATAGACCGGAAATGTCTCCACTTCGGAGGTCCCGATGACCCGCTCGAGAGCCTTCCATCGCTTCCATCGCTGGACAGCGAAAATCCGCCGCCGTCACCTGCGAGCCGCCCTGCCCGAGCCCCGCGAAGGGGATCTGGCCCTGCTCAAGCTGGGGGCCGATCTGCGCCACCACGACTGGGAGCGGGATCAACTGGCCGATCTGATCGAGGCCGAGGAGCCGATTAGCTTCGCCTGAAGTGCGCCTCAGAAGCACCCAGCCAAACCGCTGGGTGCTGGATCCAAGTGCCGGGGAATCGTCAGCTCCGGCCTGTTACGACCATGGCCGCGGGCACGCCTTCGCCGGCGCGCTGAAGACCATGGCTCTGACTTGAGATGGAATCATCCATCAAGCGACCTGCCCTGTCGGCAGGCCGGGCCCTGTTGCAGGCCAGCAGCATGGTCAGGTGGGTGGATGAACGGGGTTGACGTGCCGCTGGACCCAGGCGGTGTTCACCAGCGGTTGCCGCCAGCACCGCCGTAGCCACCACGGCTGCCGCCGCCTCCACCTCCACCTCCACCGGTGCGCTCCCGGGGAGTGGCCTTGTTGACGCGGATCATCCGACCCATCCACTCCACATCCTGGAGGTCATCAATGGCCTTTTGCTCTTCAGCATCACTGGCCAACTCGACAAAGGCGAAGCCACGTTTGCGACCGGTTTCGCGGTCAAGGGGAAGGCTGCACTGACGGACTTCGCCGTACTGGCCGAAAAGATCGACCAGATCCTCCTGTTCGGCCTGGAACGAGAGGTTGCCTACGTAAATGGTCATGCCCTGATTGGAACCTGGAACTGATTCGTCGATGCTGGGGTTCCTCAAGGAAAGCCCGTCGGAAGCGGGTCCTGAGCGAGCAAGCCGATTGGAGCCTGAAAGCCTTTGAATCAGGGCTGATTTTACAGGGTCAGCAGGGAGCTGCCCAAGCCCGGTAGAGCGGCATGAAGGGGGCCTGAGGGAAAGCCCGCGACTCCGGCACTGGAGAATTGATCATTCCATTGTTAGGATTTCAACACTGTGCTCCCGGAATGATGGCTGCCCCCGTTCCCTGGAGTCTGGCCTGGAGCAACGACGGCGAACTGGCCCCCCAGGACCGCTTCGACCTGTTCCAGAGCCTGGTCGCGACAGAGTCGGAGTCTGCTCAGCCCAACTTGATCGCAGCGATCGAGCGGATGCCCCTTGATCAGGTGTCGGGGCTCTCCACCGGCGAGGTGACGGGCCTTTACTCCTGAGGCGCCTGGAAGCTCCTGGTGAGTGAGGCCCGGGTCCTCAGCTGAACTTGAAGCGGCTGCTGGCCAGCTTGGTGCAGATGGCCTGGGCGTCACTGAGGCTGGTCTTCTGGCTCACCTGATCAACGAAGCAGGAGCAGGCGTAATTGGCCATGCCGGCAGGAGGCTCCTTACCTGAGGCGCTCACCACGGCAGAGAAACCGGCCAGACAGAGCTGGTTGATGGTCTCGCTGGCGCTGGCAGCGGCCGGCAGGGGCTGGGAACTGAACAGGCCGGCCGCCAGCACCGCCAGGGTGCTCTTAACGGGCAAAGCAAGGGACGGCCGTGTCATCGGGTTCACACAGGGGATCGGGTGATCTGAAGCTCCTTGTTCATCACCCTCAGGCGCTTGAGCGACTGAAACACGTCATCGGGCATGCCCGTGGGCAGGTCGATGGTGCTGTGGGTGTCGAAGATCTGAATTCGACCAATCGAACGACCGGCCAGACCGGCTTCGTTGGCGATGGCTCCAACAATGTTGCCGGGCTTGACCCGATCACGCCAGCCAACTTCGATGCGGAAACGATCCATATTTGCCTCGCCTGGACCCTCGTCCCCCTCGCTGCGCTGGGGGAAACGACCGCCCGAGGCCGCCCGGGTCGGCCGATCACCACGGCGGTCAAGTCCGCCGGATGAGGCACGATCCCGGTCCCGGGGGGAGCCCATGGACTGGCGCAGCCAGTTCTCATCACCGTGAACCAGCAGGGGGCCTTGGCCCACCGCCAGTTGCAGGGCCGCCAGCGCCAGTTGATCGGGGCTGACCTCAATCTCCTGGGCGATCCGCTGCAGGATTTCCGCCAGCAGGGCCCGTTCTTCTTCGCTGGAGCTTGGTTCTTGGACGGTGGTGGTCAACTTCTGGCGCAGGCGATCAAGCCGGCTTTGGTTGATGGTGGCATTGCTGGGCACCTCCATGGGCTCGATCGGACGCCCCACGGCGCGCTCGAGGCCACCGAGGAAACGGCGTTCGCGAGGGGTCAGGAACAGGATGGCGTTACCGCTGCGACCCGCCCGGCCAGTGCGGCCGATGCGGTGGACATAGGCCTCGCTGTCGAAGGGGATGTCGTAGTTGACCACCAGGCTGATGCGCTCCACATCGAGCCCTCGGGCGGCCACGTCGGTGGCCACCAGCACGTCGACCTTGCCGTTGCGCAGGCGATCGATCGTGCGCTCCCGCTGGGCCTGGGGCACGTCGCCATTGAGCACCGCCACGTCGTAGCCGCTCTGCTCAAGGGATTCGGCCACCGTGAGGGTGATCGCCTTGGTGCGGGCGAAGATGATCACACCCTCGCTGGTTTCGGCCTCGAGCACACGGCTGAGCGCTTCCAGCTTGTGAGGGGCGTTCACCATCAGGTAACGCTGGCGGATGCGGCTGGCGTCATCGCCCTTCTGGCGAATCGTGACTTCAGCGGGATCGTTCAGATACTTCTGGGAAATGCGCCGGATCTCCGAGGGCATCGTGGCCGAGAACAGCACCACCTGGCGCTGCTCGGGCAGCTGAGTGAGCACCCATTCGACGTCGTCGATGAAGCCCATGCGCAGCATCTCATCGGCCTCATCGAGCACCAGAGTCTTGAGGCCTGACAGATCGAGGGTGCCCTGGCGCATGTGGTCCATGACGCGGCCAGGGGTGCCCACCACCACCTGAACGCCCCGCTTGAGACGGGCGATCTGATCGCGGAAATCAGCGCCGCCGTAGATCGGCAGCACGCGGATGTGGGGCAGGTTGACGGCGAAGCTGTTGAAGGCCTCAGCCACCTGGAGAGCCAGCTCGCGGGTGGGGGTCAGCACAAGCACCTGGGGGGTGCGCTGCTGGAGATCCATGCGGGCCAGCATCGGCAGGGCGAAGGCCGCCGTCTTGCCGGTTCCGGTCTGGGCCTGGCCCACCAGATCACGGCCCAGCATCAGCTCGGGGATCGCAGCCTGCTGAATCGGGGTTGGCTCCTTGTAGCCAAGGCTGGCGACGGCCTGGAGCACTTCGGGCATGAAGCCGAAGGAGGCAAAGCCATTGGTGGTGTCGCCGGATTCTTCAGGGCCGGTGTTGGCCGGGCCGTCGAAGGTTGGAGCCGTCGCGCTGACGGTGGCGCCGGTGTCGCTTTGGTCAAGCGGACCGATCAAGGTGGTGGCGAGTTCAGTGGTGGCGAGTTCGGTGGCGATGGTGGTCGCGGGACGTTCAGCCGCGCTGAGATCAACTGTGCAGCCGAAGCTTTCGCACGCAGTGGTGTTGGTCACGTATTCGTTGGAGGGCCTTGGCCTGGTTGTCCTTCAATGCAGGCCGGCAGTCACACGCTGAATCCCAGGGTGGGGATTTCAAGAAAAACGGCTTGCCCTTAATCAAAGGGTGAAACTTCACCTTATCACGCAGGCCTGCCAGAGCCAGGGGGGGCCCGATCAAGGGGGCGTGGGTCCGGTGGGCCATCAATCACCCACCCCTCAGCGCCCGTAGTCATCGGAGACCCGTTCGATGTCGTCTTCCCGCAGTGTTGATCCGAGTTGCACTTCAACGATCAGCAGATCCTCGGCTGCGGCGCACGCCCGGTGCAGGCTTCCCCGCGGCACCTGGAATGTGCTGCCCACGGCGCAGGCCTGGCGGCAGCTCTCCAGCTCCAGCCAACCGCTGCCGGCCACCACCACCCAGTGCTCGTCGCGGTGGTGGTGGCGCTGCAGGCTGATCCGCTGGCCAGCACGGATCAACAGGCGCTTGACCAGGTAGCCAGGGCCCTCCCCCAGAGGCTCGAACCAGCCCCAGGGGCGCTCCTCCCTCGTCATCGCCAACATCGACAGGCGCAATTCATGTTGGCGCGAGTGTCGCGCAGGGTCAGCGTTCGCGGCTGATCGTTGACGTGACTCGCCCTACGTCGATCAGCTCAGCACCCGGTTATGGGGCCTTGGTTGTTCATGGGGAGAGGGGAACGTGAAGCTGAGCGGCCCGGGGAGGGTGGAAGCTTCAACAGGTGGCGGGCGAGGGCGGCTCCCATCCGTTGATCCGTTGGTGATCGAATGAAGCGATGTCTGAAACCAGCCATCACTCCAGCCATCGCTCCAGACGTTCGATGCCCCCTTCGACCAGACCTTGACGCGGAACCTGTTTCACGATTCAACCAGCACCTCAATCGCGACAGAGCCCCAACCGCCCTGTGCCTTGGCAGGCTGGTCGCCTCAAGGCTCGATGATCCTGAGTGTGTGACAACCCTCCCGCCCCCGTTCGTCATCAGACGATCAAGGGGGCAAGGGTGAAAAGTTTCATCAGAGACGCCTGGGGCCGGGTGTTCCAGGTGGCTGCCCTATTTCACTTTCGGGGCACCTCGCTGACATCGAAACGATGTCGGGTCATCGATGCAGAAGGTGGTTCCGGATGGAACCCAAGGGCGCACGTCAGGGGAGACTATTGGAGCAGGGTCTCTGATTGAAACGACGCCAGCAACGCTGGCCTCGACCGGCTTTGGAGTGAACCTCCCTCCGGTGATTGAAGTATGGGGCGACCTCCAGAGAGGCTCTCATTCCGTTCACTTTTCTTTGACATGTTGCGCTTCGTATGCACTCGTGTTCACGGCTTCATGCAGCAGGCCTGCCAGGCCCCAGCCAGCTGGGAGTCGGCGGTGTGATCAGCAGGGCCCGCTCGCTGGCGCGGGTCAGACCGGTGTAGAGCAACCGGGGATCCCAGCGGACCGACTCCGGCACCAGCAGCAACACCTCCCCGTACTGGCTGCCCTGGGACTTGTGGATCGTCAACGCCAGGGCAGGTTCCGCGCCGGGTAGCCGATCGGGATGGATCAGCCGATGCCCCCCCTGTGCGGCTGGGGCGGCGAACAGCACCTGACACTCTCCGGCCCAGCCCACGACCACCCCCACATCGCCGTTGGCCAGCCCCTGCTCCGGCAGGTTGCGCTGGCAGAGCAGCGGCGTGCCGATCGGCCAGAACCGCGGGGGCTGGCTGGCCAGTTCACCGAGCAGAGCGCGATGGATCGCTTCGACGCCCCAGGGACCCCGGCGCACGGGGGTGAGCAGCACGCAGGCCTCCACCTCCGCCAGCAAGGCCGCCAGCTGAGCGGTTGATGGCTCCGCCGGCGAGGGCGCCAACGGGGCCTGCTGCTGCTCGAGCTGGGCCGCCAACTGGCCCAGGCGGCGAAGGTGGCGCTCCAGGCGCTGGCGCAGCACCGGGGGCAGCACCCCCGGGACAGCGGTCTGCCATAGGAGGTTGGCTCCTTGGCCAAGCCCCTCAAGGGCTCGCCTCAGCGCTTCTGGATCATGGGCGCCCTGTTCCATGCCGCGCAGGACGGCCGCCACCTCCGCCAGGGCTCCATTGTTGCGGTAGGCCGTGATCAGCTCGACGGCGGCGGGCCCCAGGGCTCGGAGCTGCCCGGGCCGGTTCAGTTCGAGCAGCACCGGCCCGGGACCCACGGGCGGCAACTGGGCCGGGTCCCCAACCAGCAGCAACCGCGCCCTGTCCGGCAAGGCATCGAGCAGGGCCTGCATCAGGGGCAGATCCACCATCGACAGCTCATCCACCACCAACAGATCGAGGGCAAGGGGGTGGCGGCGGTTGCGGCGGAAGGTGTCACCGGTGCTCTCGAGCAACCGGTGCAAGGTGGTGCAGGGGGTCAGGGCAAGCCGTTCGGCGATGGGGGCTGGCACGCGCCCCAGCCCCTCGCCGATCGCCGCCTTGAGCCTGGCCGCCGCCTTGCCGGTGGGAGCCGCCAGATGCAGACGCAGGCCGGGGGAAGACCCCTCGGAGTCCTGCTCAAGGGCCGCCGCCAGCATCTGCACGACGGTGCTCGTCTTGCCCGTGCCGGGGCCGCCCCCCACCAGCACCAGCCCATGGCCCAGCAGGGCAGCCACCGCCTGCCGCTGGCGCCCATCGAGAGCCCCCCGTTCGCCCGCCCGGCCCACGGCTGCGGCGATGACCTCCGGCCCCGGTGCCTGCGGCCAGGGGCGGTTGGCCCGCTCGATCAGACGCCCGATCACCTGCTCCTGAAGCTCGTACCAGCGGCGCCAGGCGAGCCGGTCGCCCCGCAGCACCAGGGGAGCCTCGGGGCGCTCGACCGCCAGAGGGGAAGCCGCCAGGGCCTGGCGGTGGCCGTCAGGCCAGGCTTCGGCCGAAAGGCCCTCCGGCGCCGCGCCCACCAGGGAGAGCGCCAACTCACCCCGTTCCAGGGCCCGGGTCAGGGCCCCGATCGCCTCGAGCACCAGCGGATCGGGTGGTGCATCAGCCAGCCGCGGCAGGGCCTCGGCCAGGGCCTGAGCCAGGGCACTGAGCCAGGGGGCCTCGGTGCCGAGGCGATCGCCGCTCCCGTGCTCGCTGGGCCTGAGATCAGCCGGACGGCTCATGGCAATCCCTCCCGCAGCAACCGATCGAGAGCCAGGGTGCGCTCCAGGGGTGGCTGATCCACCAGCATCCCCGGCACCGGATCAACCGCGGTGGGGCCCGGCACCCCACGCAGAAACACGTAGACGTAGCCGCCCAGATCGCGTTCGGGCCGATAGCCCGGCAGGCGCCAGCGCAGGTAGCGGTGCAGGGCCACCAGGTAGAGGTGCGCCTGCAGCGGATAGTGGTGATGCAGCATCTGCTCCTCCATCGCCGCCACGGTGTAGTGGGCCGGTCCGCAGGCCAGCGTCCGGTTCTCGCCGTCGCGCACCCCCAGCCAATTGCTCTTCCAGTCGGCCACCCACCAGCGGGGATGACCCCGGGGATCAGGGGCCGTGAACACCAGATCGATGGAACCGGTGAGGAAACCGCGGCTGGCCACCTCCAGCTGGGCGAGCCGATCGGCGTAGACCGCCCCGAAGCGGTCGCCGGGGTGGTTGGCGAACACCTCGGCCAGGCCGCGTGCACGCACGAGCCGTTGGGGACCCGATGGGGCGCGCTGGCCATCGCCCACCGGCAGCGCCAGGGGCAGGTCGAAGTTGAGTTCGTTGAGGCACTGGCTCCGCGGCAGATCCGCCAGAGCAAAGCGTCCCAGGGCTCCGCCCATGGGGGTGTGCCGAAGCCACTCGAGCCCCTCCAGCACCGCCTCCAACTGCTCGACGGGCAGGCCGGCGCGCTGCAGCTCCCGACCCACCAGCAGACGCTGGGCCTCACAGCCGGCGGGCAATTGGTGGTCGATCTGCTCAAGGATGCGATGCAAGCAATCGCCGGCGGCGGCGCCACGGGGGAACGCCGCCAGGGGGCCGCGATCAGGCCAGACCGCGGGTGCAGCAGAGGCGTCGGAGCCATCGGAGGCACCGGTGGCACCGGAGGTCGCCTCGCCAGCCACCGCTTCTGCCGCCCCATCCGTTTCCCGCCCCTCCTCCAGGGCGATCGGCCCAAGCCCCTCGGCGGCAGCCTGGGTCCAGCTGGAGTAGCTGCTGCGGCCCCAGCGACGATCGAGGGAGCGAAGGGGAACAGGGCCGCATTCCAGGCTCCCCTCAAGCGCCGGAGGTTGCCAGCGATCGGCGGGCGCTCCGGGGACAGGCCGCTCGGAGGGTTCGATCAGCTGGAGCCGCAGGCCCGAGCTCTCCAGGCGATGCTCCAGCCGCTCCCGCCAGGTGGCCCCCTCTGGGTCACGCCCAAACAGCCATGGCCGCAGGGGGTCGGAGTCGTCGTCCCCGGCGGACGCCCAGGCCAACACCAACAGGTGACGCGCCCGGGTGGCCGCCACGTAGGCCAGTCGCTCGAGCTCCTGGGCCTCCGCGGCACGGGCCTCGGCGCGGGCAGCAAAACCTTCTCCCCACTGGCCATTGAGATGCAGATCCCAGCGGGGACAGGCGGTGTCTGCGGGCGTCCAGCGCCGCCCCAGTCCTGGATTCGTTCGAATCGAAAGCCCCCGCCAGAGGGTGGGTGCGATCACCACCGGGTACTCCAGGCCCTTGCTGCTGTGAATGGTCACCACGGCGACGGCGGAGCCCAGTGCATCGCTGTGGCGCTGATGGGCCTCAGGCACGGGGCGGGCTTCCTCCAACCGCTGGCGCCGCAGCCAGTCGGCGGCGGCCGCCGCCCCCAGACCCTCGCGGTGCATCTGCTCCTGCAGCAAGCGGGCCGCCTGCTGGAGATCCGCGAGCAAGCCTCCAGCGAAGGACAGCCCCGCAAGTTCGGCGCTGCCCAGCAGGTTGCCCAGCACCGCCAGCAGCCCATCACGCTCCAGGGCCGTGGCCAGGCGACTCACCCTGGCACCGAGGCGATCGAAGGCGAACGGATCAGGATCAGCCAGTTCAGCGCTGCTCCAGCCCAGCAGTGGCGAAGCCGCCAGCAGCCGCAGGGCCGAACCTCTGCCTGGATCAGCCAGGGCCTCCAGCAGCCGCTGCAGCACGGTGGCCCCCTCGCTGGCGAACACACTCCCCTGGCTGACGAGCCGGCTGGCGATCCCCTGGCGCTCCAGCGCCGGGCGCAGGGCCTCCGCGTCCCGGTGCCTGTTCACCAGCAGGGCGATGTCAGCAGGAGCGAGGGGGCGGCTGGCTTCGCCTTCGCGCAGGATCAGGCCGCGACGCAGCAGATCGAGCACCAGCTGGGCCACCTGGTCCGGCAGGAGGGCATCGATCTCCCCCTTGGCGGCCGCATCGGCCGGGGAGCGCTCCTTCGCCAGCCAGAGCAGTTGCAGAGGTGATTCTCCAGTCGGCAGCTCCAGGGAATGGCTGGCGGCCTTGGCGGGGTTGGCCTGCACCTGTGGCACCGGCAGATCACTCCCGATCAGCCCTGTTGGATGCATCAGACCATGGAGGCAGGTGATCAGGGCCTCGCTGGAGCGGAAGTTCTCGTTCAGTTCACTGATCGAATCGACCCGTTTCCTGGCGGCGCGATAGGTGTCCAGATCGCCGCCGCGGAAGCGGTAGATCGCCTGCTTGGGGTCCCCGACCATCAACAGCAGGTGCTCGGGGCCGGTGAAGGCGCGCTGGAGGATGCGCCACTGGATCGGATCGGTGTCCTGGAACTCATCCACCAGGACCACCCGATAGCGGCGCCCCAGCGCCTCCAGCAGCTCGGCGTGATCGGTGCCGGCCGGGCCGGGGTCAAGCCCCTCCAGCAACTGGGCATAGCCCAGGCGGCCACTGCTCTGGCGCCGGCGGGCCAGCTCTGAGCGGCCCCAATGGGCGGCGTGGAGCAGCAGCGCTTCGGCCGGCCCCTCGACCAGATCGGCGACCGCCAGCAGCAAGGGACGCTCGGGCAGGGAGGGATCGGTTTCGCCCGCCCTGCGGGCCGCGGCGCTGAAGGGACCTGGGTGGAAGTACTCGCGCAGCGTTTTCTGCTCGAGCAGAGCGGCATAGGAACCATGCTGCGGCTGGGCCTCCAGCCACACGGTGATCAAGCCGATCCAATTCTTGGTGGGCTTGGGGGCATAGGGCTTCGGATCGGCACCTTCCGCCCTCCATTGGGCCGCAGTCGATTTGAGGGCCTCGTAGAGAGCTTCTCCTCGCTCCTCCCACAGCTTTTGAAAGCGGCTCCAGCGCTCTTCCCACAGGGCCACCAGTTGGGGGGCGAGGGGCTCGCTGCAATCGAGTCCCTGGGGCAGTGGATCCAGCTCAAGGGCCGTATCACTCTCCAGCTGGGCCAGCAGATCCTCCAGCGCCTTGGGAGTCACCCCAAGGGACTGGGCCCCCGCAAGCAGCTCCACGGGCAGGGCCACCACCTGGGCCTGCCAGTAGTCATGGGCCACCTGGCGCACGAGAGTGCGCGCCTCGGGATCGATTTCCAGATCGGGAGCCAGGGCGGCCTCGAGGGCCTGACGGCGCAGGCTGCGCTGGCCGAAGCCATGCAGGGTGGTGATGTCGGCGCGATCGAGTTCATCGAGGGCCAGCAGCAGCCGGCCCATCAGCTGGCGTCGGGCGCCCGCCTCCGCCGGTTGACGCGCGCACCAGCGCTCCAGCACCGGATCGGGGAAGGTCCGCACCGTCTGTTCGGCCTGCTCCAGAGCCGTGAGGGCCTGCTGCAGCCTCCGGCCGATGCGGTCGCGCAGTTCGGCGGCAGCGGCGTTGGTGAACGTGACCACCAGCAGCTCAGCCAAGGGCAGGCCGCGCTCCAGCACCAACCGCAGCACCAGGTGCGCCAGGGTGAAGGTCTTGCCGGTGCCGGCGCTGGCCTCCAGGAGCCGCACTCCGGGATCAAGGCTGAAAGCGTCGGCATCAAAGACGCGCGCCGGGGCGCTCATCGCCCCTTCTCCTTGCGCCGGTCCAGCACGGGGCCATACAGCGCCTCCGCCGCCGCCGAAAAGGACTCGCCAAGCAGCGCCTCGATCGGGGTGTCGGCGCCGAAACAGGTCGCCAGCTCGGGGTTTTCCCGTTCCCCGGGAAACTGGCTGTCCCCCTGCCAAGCGGCGGCCGCCTTGGCCGGGCCGCTGCCCGCCGCCTTGCGCTCGGCCTCCACGAACGCCCAGCCGGTCCTGGGGGGCACGGGCCAGCAGGCCCCGCCGAGCTGCTTGCGCAGGGCGAGGAGCGCCTCCAGGTCCAGACGGGCCTGATCGGCCCCAGGGACGTCCAGCCGCAGCCCGATGGCGAACTGGTTCTTCGTGCTGCGGGCGACCACGACGCCCCCCGCAGGGGCCTCCCCGGCGGCGGCGGCCAGCAGCAACCGCAGCCAGAGGTCGAGGCGCTGGGCCACCCCCTCCTTGGCCGTATGGGTGAGCACCACCAAAGGTCCGCGCCAATCGAGTTCAAGGCTGAGACCTTGCCAGCTACTGGTGGCGCTGTGGGGTGTCCCCAGCCCCTCCAGGACTCCCGCAAGGGTGCGCCAGCGACCCTCCATCACGGCAGCCTCCAGTTCCCCCCCCGATCCGGCGGGGAACAGGCCCCGGCCCCGGTCCAACTCGAGCCAATCCGGGACGTCATCCGGAGGGACACCAGCGCGACGGTCTGCGCTCCTGTGATCGTGCCGCTGACCCCGCAGCAGCGCCGAGCGCTGGAGCTCATCGAGGGCCAGATCCTCCAGGTCATCCACCGGCTCGTGCCACTCTCCGGGATTGATCCCGAGCTGGTGCAACCAGTGCTTCTGGGGAGCCATCAGCCAGTCGCGCAGGTCATTGGCTGGATCACTGGCCTGGAAGGGGACCGCGGCGGGATCGCCTGATAAACCGGGGAAAGGTTCACGCAGGGCCAGGGGCTGGGTCCGGCGAGCCTCCCCCTGCTCCATCAAGCGCAGGGCCGCCAGCAGGCGACGGTCGCAACTCGGGGCGGGCGCGGGCGGCTGGGCCAGGAAGTTGGCGCGATCGAGGGGGTTGGCCGGGTGCACCGTGATCAGCGCCGAGGCCCCGCCCTCCAGGCGCTGGTTCAGCGTCTCGAGCAGCTGACGCACCGGTGTCGCCGGCATCAGCTCCTCGCCGCTGCGCTCATCGCGGTTGCTCCAGCTGATCAGCAGGTGGCGGCGCGCCGAGAGCAGGGCCTCGATCAGCACGTAGCGGTCCTGGTCGGCCGGGCCGGGGTCACCAAGCCGCCGCTGGCACTCCAGCAGGTGGAAGCCGGGGCGTTCCCGCTGGCGGGGGAAGAGACCTGCGTCGAGGCCCATCAACACGATCACCTTGTGGGGGATGGCCCGCATCGGCTCCAGGGCGCTGATCGTCAACGCTCCGCTGCGGTGGCCGAAACGGCCGCTGTCGACCGAGAGCCGCTCCTCCAGCACCGCCGCCACCACAGGCGCCCCCAACTCCAGGCCTGTCTCAGCGGCGCTGCGCACCCAGTCGTCGTTGGCGGCCAGGATCGCCTGGCGCTCCCAGCCCCGCTCGCCGCCCTCGCCGAACAGATCGTCGAGCATCTCCACCAGCAGGGTGCCCCAGCGCTGTGGGGTGCGGGGCCGGCGCAGTCGCAGCAGCCAGTGGCGCAGGCTGAGCAACAGCTGCAGACCGCCGCCCTGGGACTCCAGGCTGCCGGCCACCGCGAATGGGGCCGCATCCCCCAGGGCCAGGCCCTGCTGATCGGGCAGCACCAGGCCCAGCAGCAGGCGATCGATCGCCCAGCTGAGGCTGTGCTCACGCCCACCGCCGCGCTCCTGGCCGTCGATCCCCCAGCGGAATCCGCTGGCCTGGAGCCGCGCCGTGAGCCGCGGACCGTCGTCAGCGGCGAGCCCGAAACGCTCCAGCAACGCCCCGTTGCCGAGCAGCACCTCCAGGGCTGTGGCCGTGAGCCGCTCTCCCCCAAGCCGCAGCAGGCCCAGCAGGGCCGTGGCCAGCCCGGCCTGGCTCTGCTGGCTGCGGTCGGTGAGGCGCCAGGGCAACGCCACACCCGTGGCGGCAGCGTCGTTGAACACCGAGGCCACCAGGGGCGCGAAGGTCTCCACCTGGGGGGTCATCACCAGGATGTCCCGCGGTTCGATCGTGGGATCGGCCGCCATCAGCTGCAGCAGCCGGTCGCGCAGGATCTGCACCTGGCGCAGATGGCCCGGGCAGGGGTGGAACTCCAGGGAGCTGTCGCCCGCCACCAGCGCCAGAGGGGGCTGAGCCCCATCGGGGTGCCTCGGCGGCTCAGGGGACTCACAGCCCTCGGCCGGACCCACCAGGTCCTGCTGGAGCTGCTCCAGCACGGTGGGCTCCCGCCCCTGCTCGGCGCTGACGGTGGCGGGCAGGAAGAACAGATCCCGGCCTTCCCACTGCCCCAGCTGCGCCTCACCGGTGCCCTCCAGCAGCTGCTGAAACTCGGCCCCCAGGCGGCCGAACAGCCCCTCCAGCCGTGGTGCCTCCAGCACCCAGTCGCCCGTGAACGGCGTGCGCCAGCCCTCCGCCTCCTGCAGCTGCTGTCGGCGGGTGCGGCAGCGGCGCCAGAGGTCGCGGCAAGGGGTGAGCAGGTAGAGCTCCACATCGACCGTGCCCGAGAGGGCCTGCAGCAGCTGCACCTGGACCGGCGCCAGGCTGCTGAGGCCGAACAAGCGCAGTGGTTGGTCGCTGGCCAGGGGCCCGTGGGTGCCCAGGCGCAGGTGCTCGATCGCCCGCCCCACCCGCAGGCCAAAGGGCTCCACGCCAAGCCGGTCCCGGAGGCGCCGCAGAAGCAGGGGCTGCCAGCGCTGCTGAGCAAGCAGTGCCCCCCCCCTTCCGTCGCCATCGCCACCCCGCCACCAGTGGGCCAGCAGCTCCGGGCGATAGAGGGCGTAGTCATCGAAGGCATCGGCGATGGCCCGGCCCAGCTGCCACAGAGGCAAGCCCAGTGAGCGGCCAGCCGATGGGCTTTCACCAGATCGCTCCCCCCGCCGCCGCTCCAGCCAACGGCGCAGCAAGGCGGCCTCGGGCTCCCGCACCAGGTCGTCCAACAGCTCCAGCACAGGCCAGACCAACTCCGTGGCCCTCCAGGGGTCAGCGGCCGTCGGGCTGGTGGGGGAGCAGGCGCCCTCCCCAAGCAGCTCATCCACCAGCTGGCGCAGGCGGCTGCCGGGAAACGGAAAGCGCAGATGGGCGGCGATGCCGTCGGCGTAGCCCTCGTCGCCGGAGAGGCTTTGGCTCGTGCTGCCCAGATGCAGGGCCAGTTGCTCCGCGAGCCAGCGGCTGGTGGGCCAGGTGTTCACCACCACCTGGGCCTGCTCAAACGGGCCGGGGGGACTGAACTGCAGGCGGGCGGCCAGCAACTGGGCGAGGAACTCCACCCGGTTGCTGCGATAGACGATCAGCAAGGGCTGCCGAGCAGGGCCTCGCTGGGCTCCAGCCAGCGGGAGCCTGGTCCGCGCCGGCCGTGAACCTGACGCTGGGCACCGGTTTCCGGGCAGTAGGCGGTGAGCGTGCCGCCGTAGCAGGCACCGGTGTCGATGGTGATGATGTTGTTGGGACGGCGGTGCACCCGGGAGCTGGGGGTGTGGCCCACGATCACCTCGCCGAAGCGCCCGTCGTAGTTTTCCCAGAAGGGCTCGCGCACGGACAGATCAGGCTCCCAGGTGTGGGGATCGAAGCCCGCGTGGGTGGCGACCCAGCCGCGGCCCCAGTAGGCCAGCGGCAACTGCTCGAGGCGCTCCAGCCACTGGCGGCAGAGCCCATCCCCCAGGTGACGGTAGGTGTCACAGCCGGCCAGATCCCTCTGGGCTTTCCAGTTGCCCAGGCGCAGGGCCCGGGCCAGCTTGAACTCATGGTTTCCCATCAGCCACACCCCCCGGCCGGAGCTCACCAGCGACCAGGCCAGCTCCATCGAGCGCTCGATCTCGGGACCGCGGTTGATCACGTCACCGCAGAGGATCAGCCGGTCGGTGGCGGGCAGAAGCCCCAGCAGATCGCAGAGGGACTCCGCGCATCCGTGGACGTCGCCGATCACCCAGTGGCGAAGCGGATGGGGCCGGAGCGTCATGCAGGGCACAGTCTGGTTTGAGTCTGACCTGACGGGGGTGAATCTGTCAGCCCCCCCATCAATGAACGCCAACACCGATTGGTGGTGTCCCCGGTTACCTTGCGGACTGCTGATGCCGTCCGGCCCATGGACCCTCGGTCGCTGCCGGTTGCCCGCCGGGTGCAACTTCTGGTCAAGGCGCTGAACGGCGCCGAGCGCACCAACGAGGCCCTGGCCCGCTGCGGCGACGGTGACGCCATGGTGGCCGTGCTGGTGGATGCCTCCAACAAGCTGGGGCTGGGACTCAGCCGCGAGGACCTGCTGGCGACGCCGCCGATCCGCGACTGGATCTGGTGGAAGAACAAACAGGCCCTGATCACCATTGGTGACAACGTGCCGCGCTACCAGCAAGATGGCCGCCAACAGCGCCAGCAAGACCCCCAGCGCCCGGAATCCAGCGATCCAGATGCGGCTGAGCAGCAGCGCAAACGCTTCTTCGGGCTGTTCTGAGGCCTGAACCCGGCACGCGGATGCGTGGCCCTGTGAGCCCTCAGCCCAGACTGGCCAGAGCCTCGTCCAAGGAGGCGGCGGCGAAATGACCCTTGAGCACGAACTCAAGGCGCAGCTTCAGGAATTCAATGAACTTGGCATCGGTAGAGACCACGGCAGCGGCCGGACGGGGCACGGCCCTGGCGGTCTCCCCCAGGGCCGGGCTCTCCAGGAACGCCGGCCGCTTCACCAGCCAGAAGTCGATCGCCTTGCCCTGCTCGCCGTAATAGCGCTGCCGCTCCCTTAGCACTTCCGCCAGCGGTTCCTCCACGGTCAGGAAGGCCTCACTGGCCGCCACGAAGTGAAAGACGGGGGCGGAGGACTCGCTCATGGAAAGGGGGCGTCGAACAGGGGTTCCCGGCGGGGATTCTGAACCAGAGCCCGCATCTGCCGTACCGCCATCTCCAGACCCACCGCCAGGGCCCGGGCCACGATCGTGTGTCCGATGTTGAGCTCCTCGATCCCCTCGATCGCCGCCACCGGCTCCACGTTCTGATACGTGAGCCCATGGCCGGCGTTGACCCGCAGCCCGAGCTGGCGGGCGCGGACGGTGCCCTCGATCAGGCGCGCCAGCTCCCTGGGCTGCTCCGCCCAGGCGGCCTCGGCGTAGGTGCCGGTGTGCAACTCCACCCAGCGGGCGCCACTGCGCTGGCTCGCCCACAGCTGATCGGCCTCGGGGTCCACGAACAGGCTCACGGGGATGCCACCCGCCTGCAGGCGCTCCACCAAGGCAGAGAGGCTCCCCTCCTGGCCGGCGACGTCAAGACCTCCCTCGGTGGTGATCTCCTGGCGCTTCTCCGGCACCAGGGTGACCATGTCGGGGCGCACCCGCAGGGCGATCGCCTCCATTTCGGCGGTGGCGGCCATCTCCAGGTTGAGGCGGCTGCGCAGGGTGGCGCGCAATAACTCCACATCGCGCAGCTGGATGTGACGCCGGTCTTCGCGCAGGTGCACCGTGATGCCATCAGCGCCCCCGAGCTCGGCCAGCAGCGCCAGGGTCACGGGGTCGGGCTCAGCGGCGCGGCGGGCCTGGCGCACACCGGCGATGTGATCGATGTTCACCCCCAGGCTGGCCATGGCCGCTGCCGCACAAGAGCGACGATCCTATGGAGCTCAGGGGCGCTGCCCAGAGGCAGCCCAGAGCGAAGCGGACGCCACCGCAACTGCCCGCACAGGGCCCAAGTCGGCCATGAACGGCCCCTAACTTGAGCTCCGATCGAATCCCTCCGGTGACGGCGCAGACGGCACTGATCCAGCGGGAACGCCGGCTCTGCAACGGGGTCAACCCCGTGCTGGCGCCCATCGCCGTGCTTCTCGCCCAGGACGGCCCCCTGTCGTTCTTCTTCAGCTCGCTGACAGTGCTCGGCCAGGAGCATCTGCCCCAGGGTGGGCCGGTGCTGCTGGCCCCCACCCACCGGGCCCGCTGGGATGCGCTGCTGCTGAGCAGCTTCGCCGGCCGCCGGGCCTGCGGCCGGGACTGCCGTTTCATGGTCACCCTGACGGAGATGCAGGGGGTCCAGGGCTGGTTCCTGGCCCGGTTGGGCTGCTTCCCCGTCGACCAGAGCCGCCCCGGCACCGCCCCCCTGCGCTACGCCGTGGATCTGCTGGCCCAGGGCCAACAGGTGGTGATGTTTCCAGAGGGGCACATCCGTCGCAGCGACGAACCGATCCGGCTGCACCAGGGACTGTCACGGGTGGCGGTGCTGGCGCAAAGCCAGGGAGTGGAGGTGCCGGTGGTGCCGGTGGGCCTCGGCTACAGCTCCAGTCCCCCCCGCTGGCGCGGTCAAGGAGCCCTCTGCTTTGGGCCGGCGCTGCGGGTTCAGGGGGAGGGTCGTACGGCCGTTCGGGACCTGAACGAACGGCTGGCTCTGGGGATGCAATCAGCTGAGGAAGCGGCCCGGACAGCCGTGGGGCGTCCCATCGGCACCCCCTAAAGTTCCGCGATCTTTGACGATCAGCCGTGCGCAGGCCTGTTCTGGCCCTCAGCCTTGTCCTGATGGCGGCCTTGGCACCCCTGGCTTCACCCGTTGCGGTGCGAGCCCAGGGTGAGCCCCCCACAGCGCTGGAGGGCTCGGGCGGCGGTTTGAACCTCACAGCCGTGCGCGCCCTGCTGGCCAAGGGCGACGCGGCCGCCGCCAGCGGCAACCTCGCCGAGGCCCGCAAGCAGTTCGATCTGGCCCGGGACATCTCCCGCCGTCTGCTCACCTCCTACCGCGACATCAGCGGCGCCTTCCGGGGTCTTGATGCCCGTATCCCGCGGGAAATGGACCAGAACGCCCTGGAATCTCTCGAAACCCTCGCCAAGGCCAACCTGCGCCTGGCGGCAGTGTTCCGTCGCCAGAACCAGCCCGAGGTGGCGGTTCCCCTGCTGGTGGAGGTGGTCAAGATCATGACCCCCTCCCGTGAGGAAGGCCGCAAGGCCTACCAGAGCCTGATCGAGCTCGGTTTCGCCACCATTCCCTACAACGGCGGCGTGGCGGTTCCCGGCAGCTGATCCCAGTCGCCCCTAGATTCGCCCCGATGTGAGCGGCCCAGCGCCCGATGGTTCAACCGGAACAGGTGAAGGCGGCGATCATCGAATCCCTGCCCGATGCCCAGGTGGAGGTCGAAGACCTCACCGGTGGCGGTGATCACCTCCAGGTGAAGGTGGTTTCCAGCGCCTTCGATGGACTGTCCAGGGTGCGCCAACACCAGCTTGTCTACGGCGCCCTGCGCCGGGAATTGGCCAGTGAAGCCATCCACGCCCTTGCCCTGCAAACCTCTCTTCCCACCTGAACCCGAACCATGGATCCCGCCGTTCAGCAACGCATCGACGCCCTCATTGCCAGCAGCCCCGTGGTGGTGTTCATCAAGGGCACCAAGCTGATGCCCCAGTGCGGCTTCTCCAACAACGTGGTGCAGATCCTCAATTCCCTGGCGGTGCCGTTCGAAAGCTTCGACGTGCTCTCCGATGGGGAGATCCGTCAGGGGATCAAAGAGTTCTCCGAGTGGCCAACGATTCCGCAGGTGTACCTGAACGGAGAGTTCCTCGGCGGCTCAGACATCCTGATCGAGCTTTACAACTCGGGCGAACTGCGCGAGAAGCTCGCGGTGGCTCTCGCCTCCTGAACGGGGCTAGGCCACCACTCAGCTTCTCCTGCTCTCAGCTTCCCTGCTCAGTTGCGGCCGCTCTCGTAAAGGCTGCTGAGACTGCCGTCGGGGCCGATGAAGCTGGAGGGATCGAGGATCCAGCGGTCGATCAGCTCCTCGAGCCGCCGCTGGGAAATGGGGTCGAGAATGGCGGTCCGGCGGAGGGCATGGAGGTAACCATCGGCGTAGAGCCTCAGTTCCGATGGGCCGTGGTAGCGACTGGCCAGGTCCTGGCAGGCATCACACAGGGACTGAAAGTGACGGATCGCGTCGGTGTTCTGCAGGGCTGTCATGACCGGGTCAGGGAGCCTCTGAAACCATGGTGGAGGATTTAGCGCGCAAGGGGAAGGGGGGGACAGATCAAAAGGCATCGCCTGGCAGAGGTGATCCCACCTCCTAGAGATAGCGTAGGTAAAAGGCCGGCTCGAGCGTGTGGAACTGCCACCGAAACCAATCCCGATCCAACCTTCCCCTGACGATCACACGACGCTGATCGTCGCCGCCGTGGACGACCCCAACCACAAGAGGGTGCTGGTGGTGGATCCCCACCCCACCCTGCGCACGGTGCTGGCCCAGCGGCTGCGCCAGGACGGCCACCTCACCGCCGCCGTGGGGAGCTCCGCCGAAGCCCTGCAACTCTGTGATGAGCTCACCCCCGACCTGCTGGTGAGTGCCGAGTTGCTGGAGGAAAGCTCTGCCCTGCGGCTGGCATCCCAGTTGCGTTGCCCGGTGATGGTGCTCACCGCCCGCTCCGGGGCCGAGCCGATCGTCGCCCTGCTCGATGCCGGCGCCGATGACGTGCTGCGCAAGCCCTTCGGCCTAGAGGAACTGGCGGCCCGTTGCCGCAACCTCCTGCGCCGCAACGGCAGTGGCCTGCAGGAACGGGTCTGCGTGGGGCCCCTGGATGTTCATGTGCTGCTGCGCCAGGTGACCCTGCGGGAGGAACCTGTGGAACTCAGCCCGCGGGAGTTCGCCCTGCTCTGTGCCCTGCTGATGCCCCCCGGGGTGGTGCGCAGCCGTCAGGAGTTGCTGCGCATGGCCTGGCCCCCGTTCAGCGGCGGCCCCCGTTCGGTGGACACCCAGGTGCTCACCCTGCGGCGCAAGCTGGAACAAGCGGGTCTGGGGGAAGGAGGCGGCATCGAAACGGTGCGCCAGCAGGGGTACCGCTTCAGCCTCGAAACCCTGCCCGAGGCGGGCAGCAGCCCGGCCGTGTCATCACCCTTGGGTCAACCCGCCGGCGCCAGCTGAGCCGGCCAGCCGCCCCAGGCCAGGGTGGCCCAGACGGCCACCAGCTCCCCAGCCAGCAACAAAGCACTCAGCAGCGCCAGCAGCTGGTAGGTCCATGGGGGCGTCAACCGGCCCACCAAGGCGGTGTCGAGACCGGTTTCCGTGCCCAGCCGATCGAGAAAGGCCTCGAAGCGGCTGACGCGCTGGGGCAGCAGGCGCAGGCTGCGATCCTTGCTGCGCAGATAAAACACACGGCCTCCCTGGCTGGTTGCCACCGGCAGCAGCGCTTCGATCTGGTCCCACTCGAGCCGCCAGCCCCGGCGCAACAGCCAGGCGCACCAGGGGGGGTGGCCCACCGAGAGGCCGCTGGAATCGGCAGACACCCGTTCACTGGTGATCGCCAGCACCAGAAGAAAACCCAGGGGCAACGCCGCCAGCATCAAGGGCCGCAGGTCCACCGGGGCCAGAAGGGGCAAGGGCAGCACCAGGGCCAGGTAGAGGCTGAGCAGGGTGAGGCGGATCAGTGGCGCCATCGGATGGCGGGCACAGCCAGCCTGAGCAAGGTTGGGATGCGCCGCCTTCATCGGTCGTCGGGGGAGCCGGGCAAGGGTTCGATCGCCGTGCTGGGGGCATAGCGACCGCCGAAGACCTCCGCCTCACGCCCCTTCCAAAACTCGCCCAGGCGCATCAGGTCGGTGTGGGCGTCCTGGATCGACTCGAGCATCTGTTCGGGGGGTATGGAGCCACGGGCCTCCCGCAACTTGGCCTGGCGGAGCAGGTGCCACATCCAGGGCTTACCCAGCTCGCCCCGCTGTTCCAGGTAGAGGGCCAGCTCCTCGGAATTAGGAAGCGGGGACGCGCCCATCAGCTGACCGGTGCTTGGTGAATCACCACCCTATGGAGCACCCAGGCAGGGCGTGGGCGGCGCTGGCCTGGAAACCCGAACCAGATACTCGCACCACGTTGCAGCGGTCAGTAGAGCTCAGGGCGCCGGTCGGCCAGGTAGCTGGTGCCCGTCGGGTGAGTGGGCCCGTAGTCGCTGGGCAGGCAATCCGCGATCAACAGGGTGGGTTCGGGCCGGGCCGCCGCCAGCACATCGCCATGGGGACCGGCGATCACGCTGTTCCCCAGGTACCCCGCCATCACCCGGCCATTCACAGTTTCCTCGCCGCAGCGGTTGGCATAGGCCACGAAGCAGTTGTTGTGGAAAGCGTGGGCCGGAATCAGAGTCCTGGACACATCCGGGTACGGACGATCGGTGCGCTCGCCATTGCTGAGCATGGCGAAGCTGTCGGCGGCGGTGGGAATCAGTACCAACTTGGCCCCCTCGAGCGCCAGGCGGCGGCTGAGCTCGGGGAATTCCGCCTCGTAGCAGTTGAGCAACCCCAGGGGGAAACCATTCACGCGCTGCACCGTCAGGGCCGGGCCCTCCTCGGCCTGCAGGTAGCCGGGGCTCCAGCAACGCTTCTCATCGGGCCCCCAGAGATGGGTCTTGCGGTAGTTGCGCAGCAGGTTGCCGCCGGCATCGAACAGGGCGATGGCGTCGTAGAAGCACTCCGCTCCGGCCACCTGGGCCCGCTCCGGGTAGGGAACGGCCAGGGCCAGACCGTGGCGCCGGGCCGTGGCAGCTACCCGCTTCAGGCTGGGACCATCGCTGGGTTCGGCCAGGGCCCGGGCGATCGCCGGGGTGACGATGTAGCCACTGAGGTAAAGCTCCGGGAAGGCCAGCAGCTGGACACCGTGGCCAGCGGCGACGGCCGCCACCTGCTCGAGCCGCAGCAGGTTTTCTTCCACCGCTTCCGCTGTGCCCGCCGTGCCCTCCCCCTGCCAGAGCCCGAGGCGCAAGCCTTTGCCCTGGGCTGGGGGCTGGGGATGCACAAAGGAGTGCAGGCGATGGGGCGGAAAGGGCCGCCGATCAGGAGCAGTCGTCACGGGCGGGTGGTCGGGGCCGACGGATGGAATAGGGGCAGGGGACGGCCCGTCCCTCCAGTCTCGTCTTCACCGTGGATTCTCGCCATCACCGGCAGCCGCCATGAATTGGCCTTGAATGACGCAGTCGCCCTCCAGCCCATGCCCGCCCGCCACCGCTCCGCAGCCCTGGGCATGAACGCCGGTCTCAGCGCCCGCCTGTCGGCCGCCAACCTGCCCGCCGAAATCCCCCGCGACCGGCTGGCGAGCCAGGGCCTGGGGCCCGAGATGGCCTACGCGCTGATTCACGACCATCTGATGCTCGATGGCAACGCCCGGCTCAACCTGGCCACCTTCGTGGGCACCTGGATGGAGCCCCAGGCGCGGCGGCTGATGGAGGAATGCGCCGACAAGAACATCATCGACAAGGACGAGTACCCGGAAACCGCCGAGCTGGAGGAGCGCTGCCTGCGAATTCTGGCCGACCTCTGGAACGCCCCGAATCCGGAGGACGCCGTGGGGACCTCCACCACCGGCTCCAGCGAGGGCTGCATGCTGGGCGGACTGGTGCTGAAGCGGCGCTGGAGGGATCGGCGCCGGGCCGCCGGTCTGAGCACCGAGCGCCCCAACCTGGTGATGGGCAGCAACACCCAGGTGTGCTGGCACAAGTTCTGCACCTACTTCGATGTGGAAGCGAGGGAGGTGCCGATCACGCCGGAGCGATTGCAGCTGGGGGCTGAGCAGGCGGTGGCCGCCTGCGACGAGAACACCATCGGCGTGATCGGCATTCTCGGCAGCACCTTCGATGGCAGCTACGAACCGATCGAGGCGATCCACCACGCCCTCGATGATCTGCAGGCGCGCAGCGGCCTCGACATTCCCATGCACATCGACGCTGCCTCAGGGGGCTTCGTGGCCCCCTTCAACTCGCCCGATCTGCCCTGGGATTTCCGCCTGCCGCGCGTGCAGTCGATCAATGCCAGCGGCCACAAGTACGGCGGCGTTCTGCCAGGGGTGGGCTGGGTGCTGTGGCGTGATGGGGCGGCCCTGCCCCAGGAGCTGCGCTTCAACGTCAACTACCTCGGGGGTGAGATGCCGACGATCGGCATGAACTTCTCGCGGCCTGGGGCCCAGGTGGTGGGCCAGTACTTCAACTTCCTGCAGCTCGGCCGCGAGGGCTATGCCAAACGCATGGCCACCCTTGAGGCGATCGCCTGCCACCTGGCCGATGGCCTGGCGGCACGCCCCCCCCTACGGCTGGTGAGCCATCCGCTCGGCCAGCTGCCGGTGTTCGCCGTGGCGCTGGATCCCAGCGCGAATCACTGGGATCTGTTCCAGCTCTCCGACAAGCTGCGCGAGCGGGGCTGGCTCGTGCCGGCCTACACCCTGCCGGCCGACTGCCAGCAGCTGACGGTGCTGCGCTTCGTGGTGCGGGCGGGTTTCAGCCGCGACATGGCCGACCAACTGCTCGAGGACATCGAACGGGCCGTGGAGTGGTTCCAGAGCCTGACGACTCCGATGCCCCGCCCGTTTGAGGCGGCCCAGGGCTTCCACCACTGACCTGCCTTCAATCGGGCAGGGACCAGGGATTGAGCCCCAGGTCGGCGCCGAGGCGATGGGCGCAGGCGAAGCCACTGAAGGCCACGGCATTGAGGCCCTGACCGGGGAAGCAGGAATCGCCCACGCAGTAGAGGCCTGGGATGGCGGTGCGGTTGAAGGGCATTGGCAGCAGGCCCGGCAGCTGGCCGCGGGGGATCGGTCCATAGCTGCCCCGGTGGCGGCCAAGGAAACGGCGGTGGCTGCGGGGGGTGCCGATCTCCCGGTGGGTGATGGCGGCCCCAAGGCCGGGGAACAGTGCCTCCAGGCGCGCGATCAGGCGCAGGGCCGCCGCCTCCTTGGCCTGGCGGTAATCGGAAGGAGACAGCCCCTCCCAGAGCACCATCGAACTGGGGGTGAAGGTGTGCACGATGTGGTGGCCGGCGGGGGCCAGCTCCGGATCGAGCAGGGTGGGAATCGAGACGAAGGCCGTGCCCTGCTCGGCCTCCATGTCCTGCCAGTGCTCCAGCAGCAGGTGGTGGCAGTGGCTGCCGGGTGGGATCACCTCCGAGCTCACCCCCAGGTGCAGGCTCAGAAACGACGGCGATTCCTCGTAGCGCTTTCGCCAGGTGCGCTCGGCGCGCGGGGTGTGGGCCTCATCCACCAGCGAACCGAAGGTGTCCCAGCGGGTGGCATTGGACACCACCCGCCGGGCATGGAGGCGCTCACCACCCGCCAGCTCGACGCCAACGGCGCGCCCCCCCTCCAGCAGCACCCGCGTCACCCGAGCCTTGTAGCGAATCGCGCCACCATGGCGCTCGAGACCCTGCACGAGCCGCCGGGCGATCGCGCCGACGCCTCCCTTGGGATAGTTGATGCCGCCGGCATGGCGATCGCTGAAGACCATGCCGGCATTGATCATCGGCGTGCGATCCGCCGGCACCACCGACCAGCAGTAGCACTCGATGTCGATGAAGCGCAGCAGCTCGGGATCACGGATGTGGCGCCGGGCCACGGCGCCGACGTTCACCGGCAGCCAGCGGGCCAGGCCCAGGCAGGCCAAGGGCGCTTTGAAGAACACCTTGGCCAGGTAGGCCGGATCCTCCAGCGACAGCAGCGGCATCGCATCGAGGCAGCGGAACACTCCCCAGCAGGCGTCGTAGAAGGCACGGATGCCCTTGGCCTCATGGGGGAAGCGGGCCGTGAGCGTGTTGATGAAGCTGTCGTAGTCGCGATCGACCGCGAGGCTGAGCCCACCGGGCAGGTGGTACTCCAGCTGGCTGGGGTCAGGGATGGTGGGCTGGTGTTCGCCCACGGCGGCCAGCGCCCGGGTGAGCAGGTTGGTGTGGCCCGTCTCCCCGAATCCGAAGATCATCGAGGCGCCCACATCGAAGGTGTAGCCAGCCCGCTCAAAGCTGCCTCCACTGCCGCCGGGAATCAGGTAGCGCTCCAGCACCAGCACCTTCGCCCCCTTAGCCGCCAGCTGGGTGGCGGTCACCAGGCCACCGATCCCCGAGCCGATCACCACCACATCCCAGGGTTCCCTGGCGGTCTCTGCGTTGAGACCGGCGGCATGGGGCTTGGAGGCGAGGGTCACCGGAGTGGGCGCGGCAAGCGATCGGCCGACGCTAGGCAACCACCAGGCCAGCTTCGGCCGCCTGGGCGCTGAAGGGTTCCAGATCCGTCAGGGAGCGGTCGCGGTAGGCGCCGTAGCGGGCGCGCTTCTCGCGGATGCGCTCGCTCAGCTCGGGCATCAGGCCGAAGTTGGGGGGCATGGGCTGGAAGCGATCGGAGGGGGCCGAGCTGATGAAGCCGAACAGGGCGCCGGCCATGGTGGTGGGCGGCAGCACCAGGGGCTCCTGGCCCCGCACCAGCCGGGCGGCGTTGGTGCCCGCCAGCCAGCCCCCGGCCACGGCGGCGGCGTAGCCCTCGGTGCCCGTGAGCTGACCGGCCGCCAGCAGGCTGGGGCGGCGGCGGAACTGCAGGCTGGGATCGAGCAGCTGGGGGGATTCGAGGAACGTGTTGCGGTGCATCACCCCGAAGCGCACGAATTCAGCGTTCTCCAGCCCCGGGATCAGGCGCAGTACGCGCCTCTGCTCGCCCCACTTGAGGTTGGTCTGGAAGCCCACCAGGTTCCAGAGCTTGCCGGCCTTGTCCTCCTGCCGCAGCTGCACCACGGCATGGGCGCGCTTGGCGCGGCGCACCTCCCGGTCATGCAGATCCCCCCAGCGGGGATCCCAGAGGCCGATCGGCTTGAGCGGCCCGTAGCGCATGGTGTCTTCGCCACGGCGGGCCAGCTCCTCGATCGGCAGGCAGCCCTCGAAGAACGTGGCACTGTCGCGCTCGAAGTCCTTGAGTTCCGCCTGCTCGGCCTCCAGCAGCGCCTGGCGGAAGACGGTGTACTGCTCCCGGTCCATCGGGCAGTTGATGTAGTCGGCGTCGCCCTTGTCGTAACGGCTGGCGCGAAAGGCTCGGCTCAGATCGATGCTCTCACCTTCGATGATCGGGCTGGCGGCATCGAAGAAATGGCAGTCTGAGCGGCCGGTGAAGGCCCGCAGCTGCTCCGCCAGGGGTTCACTGGTGAGCGGTCCGGTGGCCAGCACCGCGACATCGCCTGGCGGTGGCAGGTCGGTGAGCTCGCGCCGCTCCACGGTGATCAACGGATGCCGCTCGCAGGCCTCCGTGAGCGCCTCACTGAAACGGCCCCGATCCACCGCGAGTGCCCCACCGGCGGGTACCGCATGGCGGTCCGCCGTGGCGATCACCAACGATCCCAGGCGACGCAATTCTTCCTGCAGCAGACCCGCGGCCCGATCGCTGGAGAGCGCTCCGAAGCTGTTACTGCAGACCAGCTCAGCAAAATGGGCACTGTGGTGGGCCGGAGAGCGGCGCAGGGGCCGCATCTCGATCAGCCGAACGGGCAGACCCGCCCCGGCGATCTGCCAGGCGGCCTCAGTGCCGGCCAGGCCGGCTCCCACCACCCAGACCGTTCGGGTCACGCAAGCCCTCAGGCGCGGGAACGCTTGAGCAGCAGTTGCACCTGACCGATGGCGGCACGGCCGATGTTGAACCCTGCCCAGCCCACGGCCAGAAGGATCGGGGCGGCAACGAGCAGCAGCCGAGCGTCCATCGCGTTCAAGTTCTGGGTTCAACGATCTTACGGACGCCTCGGCCCCTCAGCTGAGATGGCGGGTGGGCTTGATCCAAATCGCAGCAATCGGGCGCTGGTGCAGCCCCCGTGCTCAGGGGGCCTCGAAGCCCGTGAGGGCACTGCGGCCGGCATGGGCCTGGGCCAGCACGGCATAGCGGCGGGCATGGGCGCGCTGATGGGCGGCGTCAGCGGGGCTGATCTCCCGGCGGTGCAGGGCCGGAACCCCCGCCACCAGGGTGCGGGGCGGCACATCGCGGGTGACGACAGCACCGGCCGCCACCAGGGCCCCCTCGCCCACGGTCACCCCGTTGAGCACCACGGCGCCGATCCCGACCAGGCAGCCATCCGCCAGGGTGGCCCCATGCACCACGGCCCGGTGACCCACCGTGACCTCGGCGCCGATGAGCACCGGCTGGCCAGGATCGCCATGGAGCACAGCCCCGTCCTGGATGTTGCTGCCTGCGCCCACGTGGATGGAGCAGACATCGCCGCGGGCCACCGCCAGAGGCCACAGGCTCGCCCCCGCTTCGAGGGTCACATCGCCCACCACGACAGCGCTGGGGGCCACCCAGGCCTCGGGGTGAATGGTGGGCTGGGGCCAGGGCGGGGTGACCATGGAGAGGGGCTCGAATCGCCCCATTCTCTGTGTGATACGTTGCCTCTTGCCCACCCGGGCGGGTCGCTAGCTCAGCGGTAGAGCACTCGGCTTTTAACCGATTGGTCCTGAGTTCGAATCTCAGGCGACCCATTTCATAAGACACAAGACTGTTCAGCCAGACCGGCTGTCCCCGTTGGCTTCTCGGCCGCTCCAGCAACCCTGGAATTTCGACATGAGAGGACAAAGGAGGACAGTCTCGGACAGAAATCTGTTCCATTGTCTGTTCCACCCCCAGGCGCTCACTGCCGAAATGGGGGCATGGGCAGAGCCGTTCAGAGAGAAGGAAAAGCGCTCTGGATCAGTCGATCCAGCTCCTGAAGCTGTTCGGATGCGCCTGGAAAATCCGGGCGCATCCGAACAGGCGCAGCCTCTTCCCCTTGGTCTACGAGACCTGCGGAGAGCCGCTCCATGGCCGCCAAACGTTTCCCCCTGGACGACGACACGGCTCTGAAGAAGTTGGCCCGCGTCCTGCTCCACGGGAAGAAGGATTTGCAGGCTGGAGGCCCCGATCTGGACTGGAACCACCTGGTCAACCAAGGCGGCAGCCCCGCTGTGGGGTCAGACCTGGGGAGAGAACCGACGATTGGTCCTCGCCGATGTCGCCTCGGGGGAGGCCTAAAGGCCGAGATGAGACCCCCTTCGTCTGCGTTCGGGACGCAGGTCATTTCGGGCGAGCCTTCAAGGACGATCAGATTGCGCCGGTGGAGGATCTGGGGGCCTTCGCTCTGTACTAACCAGCTTCATTGAGCGCCAACCATGCCGCCCCGTCCGCCCCCCTGGTCGCGCGGGCCTGCAACGCGAAGGCGTTCGTCCAGGTGATCCAGATGGTGAACTGCCTGATCTTGAAATGGGTCGAGATCGCGACCCCAGAGCGGCGGGGGAAGCTCCAAGCCCCCAAGCCCAGGTAAATCCACAGAACCGACGACTTCCAGGAGTGGCTGGACCGACTCCAGGAGGTTGGCCCCCTCCTGGCCTGAATGATGGCGATGATCGCCACCTACGGCCTCCGCAAACACGAGGTCTGGCACCTCGACAGCCTCCCCTGCACAGATAAGGACGATCGGTGGCTGATCTCCGTCGCTACCTGCTCAGCTGATGGCAGCGAGTCCAAGACAAAGACCGGACATCCCTATGCCCTCTCCTTGCCTGACCGCGGGCTCGACCGCTGTCGCCTGAACGACCGCAGGAACGGCCACAGAAACGGCCACAGGATGCTCAGCGAACATCGCCGCCGATACCCGATCAAGACAGCCGAGCGGGACGATGGCGCAGTCCAGTTGATGAACAACGAGGAGCTGGGCCGGGTGCTGACCCACTGGATGAATACCACCGGCAGCCCGGACCGGGAACTGTCCGAGCACCTCTCTGGCTACCACCAGCCCAGGCAGCTCCCCGGCCAACGGAAGCCAAAGGGGAAGCGTGAGCGCTGCAAATCGCACGACCTTCGCCTTGCCTGGGGCCTGAGGGCGCGGGAGACCACCGCCTGGGCCACCTCCCTCAAAGCCAAGGCCATGGGTCACAGCGAGGCGGGCCACGCCGGCCGGTACCTCGTTGAGGAGAGGGCTGAGCACCGCCGGCAGGGGCTCCTCCCGTTCATCGCTCAGGACGAGCGGCGCAACGACACCCAGGCGGTGATCACACCAGAGATCCTGGCCCTGGAGCAGCAACTGGCGGAACTGCACGGGCAGGCGACGATCAGTCGCCCTGGAGGGCTGAAGCCTGACGGCCTACACCTCTGGGTGAACTGGTCGAAGCCCACGGAACGTTGCCACTGCAGAGGAGGCGTTCCGGGAATTGAGGCGCGGTACAACTGCACCACACCTAGCAGCATGGTGAACCCAGCACCCCATGGAGATTGGCGCACCACCTGCGAGTTCAGTCGGAGCCCATTGTTCCGCGCCGGCAAACCTCGACCTGGTTAATGACCCTCCAGGCGGAGGCGATCGATCTGAACACGACGGCTGACGCCAGAATCGACGCGGTTGACCTCACCGACGAGGTGTGCAGTGCAACCAGGTTGTTGCGGCTGAAATGTGGGTCTGCGGCCAACAGCGTTGTGGTGCGATCCAACAGCCCCAGACCTCAAACCCAATGCATCCATACACCCATACCCGACTGAAAGGCATCGTTCGGGAACGCCTGATCCGGCAGCATCTCCACGAGGGCAGGAGCCGTGCTCAACTTGTCGCTGAACGCAGGATCAGTGAGTGGAAGGCCGCCCATGGCTTGCACGATTTCGGGCTGGCGGTATTGCGGCACTGGCGGATCGACGGGGTGCTCGCCGCCCCCAGCGGCGGACGTTCAATCCGCAGCAACTGCAGCAGGTCGTGGACCTCAGGCATCTGGGGCTGAACCGGATGCGGAACCTCGACCCCCTGGCGCTTGCGTTTCTGGATAGGCGAAATCTTCTCATAGAGCAGCAGTAGCTGCCTGTGAAACGAAACCAATGGGAACGGCCCGGCGGCATGATCCATGACGACATCTAGCCGCAGGCTTCTCCGCAGGAGTGACAGCTGGCGCGGTTTCAGCGGGTTGGCCACCGGATCACCGACGATCCGCGCAAGGGCACCTCACCAAGCGCTGGCGACTAGAAGGTGCCCGTGGCCGTGGATGACGCCACAGGGCTCTCCTACGACGAGGTGATACCCGACGAGACGGGACCGACCACGGCGTGCTTCCTGAGCCGAGCGGTATGGCCTCCAGCCGACATCGTCACCATCAAAACGCTGCTGGAGGAGTGGGCCTATGGAATCCCCATGTGTCAACTCAGCCACTCGATATGAGCTGCATCCAGCTTACCTGCGAATCGACACAGACCGACGATCCCACATGGACCTGGTTGGATTCTCCCCCAGCAGTGGCTCGCTCTGCTGCAGGGATGAACAACCCGGTGGCAAACCACAGCCAGATGCTATGTGTATCCTTGTCCAGTAGATTCAGGAGTGGCCGTATGCGCTCGGGTGCTTGAAAGGCTTGACGGATTGGATGAATGGTTGTGAGCTTCTGAAATACTCTGCACGATAGAGGATCTACGATTGAAGCCTTAAGCGACGCAATTCGATTCATGTTCACACACCTCCCTGAACTGTTACAATGCAGGTTCCATTTCCGTAGTGTAAGAACTGTTGCTTGGCGAAATCAGGGCTCACATGCACTTCCGCTCTCACAGCGCTCCTCAACAGCACAGATACTCCCATTGGCGATGGACTCAACGTTGCTTGACTACACGAAGCCTCGACCCAGCGATGCTGTTACAGACTTTGACCTCAACCTCCATCTAAGGCACAAACGTAACAATGGCAACATCACTACTCTCTGGCATAACTCCAAGCTGTTCACGTCTGCTCATTCTCGGATGTTTCGGTCGCTAGCGCAGGCATGATGCCGCTCAGTCGATTGGATGATGCAGTTATGCGATTATGAGACTATTTCAAAATGCAGGCCTCTATACTTCTTACATTCATCGACTCAATCGGATTGCGTCTGGATGCATTAGCTTCGAATCACGACGTGCTGTTTTTCTAGCGGATCGTTTCGGGGCAGCGCATTATCTGGAGCCAATGCTTAATGGAGACGCGAATGCGTACTTCACTTCTGGCAACGATGAGATCCTACAGCGAATGTGGGCGATGGAGAATGACCTGCCTGCTTCAACACCATTGGCAGACATCCTAATTGCTCAGATTGAAGAACATCGCACTGAAGTCTTCTACAATCTTGATCCCGTACGATATGGTCATGATTTTCTTGCAAGCTTACCTGGATGCGTAAAGTATCGAATCGCCTGGCACGCATCACCTTCTCCCCCCGAGTTCCTTGGATTATACGATCTTCTTGTCTGCAACTTTCCGACAATTCTAGACCAGTACCAATCGACTGGATGGAATGCATCATATTTCTCGCCGAGCCATGATCCAGTTATGGATAGCTATGCGGGTAATATGGAACGGAAAATTGATGTAGCCTTTGTCGGTGGCTACAGCCGACACCATCGCAGACGGGCAAAAGTACTTGAAGCGGTTGCGTCGCTGCGCGATAGGAGAATGCTAGCGTTTCACATTGAACCTTCACGACTGACTCGATTCGCAGAGTCACCAATTGGAAGAATGCTTCCTTTGGGCAACTATGGACGTCCACGAAACATCAGAGTAGTTGCTCGTGAGTCAGTTTATGGAGTAGACCTCTACGATTTGATTTCATCAGCTCGCATCGTACTCAACGGAGCGATCGACATGGCTGGAGATGACCGAGGCAACATGCGCTGCTTTGAAGCACTGGGTTGCGGTGCCTTGCTGTTATCCGACGAAGGTGCCTACCCAGACGGGATGTGTGATGGCGTTAACATGCGTACTTATAAAGACGCAACAACGGCAGTGTCTATCGTTGAGGAAATGCTTGAAGACGAAACTGCTCGAGCAGAATTAGCATTGCGTGGGCACCACTTGGTGCGCACTCAATTTAGCAAGGCTAGGCAGTGGCAGGCATTCCAAGATCTAATTGTAGTCTAAACCACTGGGTCGTCTTCTCTTGCAAAAATAAATCTCCACATGTCACATAGTCGCCTTCGTGCTAAACTCACATGAGTACGGAGTTGATCCACTGAGCTTAATCAACGTGTACGCACTCTCCGTATGATCAGCTCCGATGGCAAGTTTCAAAAAGCAAGAACACTTGCGTGCATTGTGGAGACGCTAGTCTTCGTGCACGGGAAGGAAATATGCGTCGAAGATTCATGTTCTGCACACGAGTCAACATGAAGCTGGCTTACGTCTAAGATCAAGACTGGCATTGTGTTCTCATCGGACTCAACGTAAATTTCATGGATGGCTTGACTCATCCTTGTCACCCGAAGTAGCGTCATATTTCCTTTCCAACCATTTCCGCTAATGGACTTCTATATCATAGACATTAATAGTCAATCCTTCTCCATCAAAATATGATGCGTGTATATATGTCTTGGCCTGTACTAGCCAGGCCTCAAAAACCATGACGCTAGCGCTGTAGCATGCTCATATGTGCCCACCGATGGCCACCGGTGCGGACTCTCTCGAGCAAGTGTGATTGGGCCAACAAACGCGTATACTGCAGCAACTACTCACACGTTTAAATAAAGCATCAGCAACCAAGCATGTTAAATTCTTATCTCCGATTAAGGCATTCGTTGCTACGTCTGCTTAAGTTGGATCGGTCAATCGACGAGATGAAAATAAATCAGAGCATTTTGCTCAGCGAGCTGGGAGATAGCAAGAAGACATCTGCGCTGTATGAGCGCGAGTTCAAGGTCTTTTCCCAATGGGGGGAGGACGGAATCCTGCAGTTCTTGACCCGCAACCTCAACATTAAACATCAAACCTTTATTGAGTTTGGCGTAGAGGACTTCATTGAGTCGAACTGTCGGCTGTTGCTCATGAAGGATGGATGGAAAGGCTTCGTAATTGACCGCTCTAAGGCCAACATTATGCGGCTTCAAGCATCATACTTCTACTGGCGTTACCCGCTGCAAGCAATTACTGCCTCTGTCACACGAGAGAATGTGTGTGGATTGCTTGCACAGTCTGGCTTCGATAGGGAGTGCGGAATCCTATCAGTTGATGTAGATGGTGTCGATTGGCATTTGCTGCAAGCACTGGGTGAATGGAGAGCCGCGATTGTCGTTGTTGAATACAATTCTGTGTTTGGCTCCCAGCACTCCGTGACTGTTCCCTACCATTCAAACTTCGAACGGTCGGCAAGCCACTGGTCAAACTTGTACTGGGGTGCCAGCCTCGCTGCCTTTGATTCACTGCTTTCTGAAAGAGGTTACGCTCTTGTTGGTGTGAACAGAGTAGGTAGCAATGCGTTCTTTGTGCGGTGCGATATGCTTAACTCCCGTGTTCAGGCTGTCACTGTAGCCCAATGCTTCCGAGAGTCGACCTACAGAGACGCTCGCAGTTCGGATGGTAAATTAGTTTATCGCACAGCTCGACAGTCGCGAGACTGGATCGCTCATTTGCCTGTTCACGATACGGTGACTCAGCGTTCCTATCGGTTGGTCGAAATATTTGAATAAGGGATTGCCATATGACGTCGACTCCAGGAAATTGGGAGCATGCATTATTGGCACTACGTGCAGATCCTTTGCTTCAGGCTCCAGCTTGCAACGGCTTATGTGATGGTCCATTGATCGAAGCTGCTAAACTTCATTGGCAAGGTACTAAGAGGTCTTCGATCTCTTCGTTGATACCGCGTGAAGGAATAGCTCTTGATGTTGGTGCAGGTCGAGGTATTGCCAATTTCGCGTTTGCGAAGTCTGGTTTTCATGCAATAGCCTTAGAACCGTGACCAAGCAAGCTCGTCGGTACCCAGACGATTAGAGCTTTCGCAGAAGAGATAGCCTAGTCCATTCAGATTATTCAGGTTCATTTTGAGTTTTAACACTACCCGATTCTGATTTCGATCTTGTCATTGCCTGCGTTGTGGTGTATCAAACTCAGGATCAGTATGCAGCGTGTCGCGAGTTTGCGCGGATTCGTCAGCCTGCTGGGTAGCATTTAGCCGTGAGAGTACCTGCGATCATTCGATCAGAGAACTTGGAGTCCTTTCTTGAGCCCCAACTGACGTGGACCCCGGAACCCGGTCCAGGGTGAATGAGAGTCCTCATCCGGCCAGATTGGGCCGGGGACTCGACCATGAAACGCACCAGGCACACAGCGGAGCAGATCATCCGTAAGCTCAAAACCGCCGAACAGTTAATCGCCCAGGGCAAGACCGTCGCCGAGGTCTGCCGCGTCATCGAGGTGACGCAGCCGACTTACCACCGCTGGCGGCAGCAGTACGGCGGCATGCAGGCCGAGGAGGCCAGGCGACTGACCCAGATGGAGAAGGAGAACGCCCGGCTCAAGAAGCTTCTGGCAGAAGCCGAGTTGGAGAAGGCGATGCTCTAGCCCGTAGGGCTTCTGCGAAGCAGTGGGATCTTGCCGAGGGAAACTTCTGAGCCCGGAGCGTCGCCGCAGAGCCGTCGAGGATCTGCAGGAGCGTTACCGGGCTTCTGAACGCTTTGTCTGCCGGGTGGTGGGGCAGCACCGCAGCACCCAGCGCCATGCCGGCAAGGTCGTCGATCTGGAGGAGGCCAAGCTCCGGCAGCGTCTCCGGGAGATCGCCGCGGACCACATCCGCTGGGGCCGGCGCATGGCCTACCGCCTGCTGCGGCGGGAGGGCTGGACCGTGAACCACAAGCGGGTGCAACGGCTCTGGCGGGAGGAAGGCCTGCAGCGGCCTACGCCCAGGAAGCGAAAGCGGGCACGACCCGCGGACGGCTCGGTGAGGCGTCACCGGGCCCAGCATCCCCACCAGGTCTGGGCCATGGACTTCCAGTTCGACGCCACGGCTGATGGCCGCCGACTCAAGTTCCTGAACGTGATCGATGAGCACAGCCGCCTCTGCCTGGCCATCCGGGTGGGCAGGCGATGCAAGGCCAAGGATGTGGTGGCGGTGCTGGAGGATCTCACCAGCCTCTACCCGGCGCCAGCGTTCATCCGGTCGGACAACGGGCCGGAGTTCATTGCGCAGGCTCTACGGGACTGGTGTGAGGCCAGCAGCACCACCAGCACGGCTTACATCAAGCCAGGATCCCCGTGGGAGAACGGCTTTGCCGAGTCGTTCAATGGCCGGTTCCGGGATGAGTTCCTCAACACCGAGCTGTTCACCACAGCCCCAGAGGCGCAGATTCTGGCCGATCGCTGGCGCTGGGAGTACAACTCGCTCAGGCCGCACTCGGCCCTCCAGGGGCTCACGCCCCTGGAAGCAGCTCAACAAGGAGCTGCAGCATGACCACAACCAACCACTCTCATAAGGCCTGGACCGATAAAGGGGGTCACGTCAACCTCGATACCAACAGTCCGGCTGATTGAGGGGGGGCCTTTCATTGGAACGATTAGGCCTTTGACATTGCTAGAGATCACAATGATGAGCTACTCGACAGGGCTCAGGTCACCGATGTCGCCAATTGCCAAAAAAGATCGGCTGAGTTCTGTGAAGATGGCTATCAGGCGATCAATGTCCGAACCAGCATCTGCAAGCCACTGCGCAAGAATTCCAAACATAATGTGCTCCTGGCAGGTACTGGGTGTTCAACGAGCGGAACGGGCCTAAAGACGCGAGTTGACTCTTTGAGAACCTTTCAGCCTTGTGGCGCATATTCATCTGCCAGGTCGCATAGGTCTGTAGTCCTTGCATGAAGGTAAGCCGCTTGAGCTGATGGTGGCTGAGATGGCAAATAATATGGCATATTCGCGTTCCCCACACGTCATTATAATCTAAAAGCAGGGCTCAAATACTAATATTTTGAGACACGCCTAAGACAATCTAAATATAGAAGAGGCTGTTTGAATCGATCAATCTTAAGTTCGCGCGCTTACGACATCATTCGAAAGCCAATGATAGGATGAGCCTGTTGTATCCTCTTCATTGATTGGCAGAGACAACGGCCGATCCCTTGGGAAGCTGGCGCGATATCGTGCGAGTGAGCCTGACCCTCCCATGTCTGCCTCATGCACGGAGAATAAACCAAAACCAACAGCCTTGCGTGCCAGTTCGGGGTTTCCTCGGCTAGTTGTTGCGGTATGATCAAAAAATCATTCAGTAAGTTGAAGGATCCGCATGAAACGATCAAATGGCAAACCCATGGCAGCAGATAGCTACAATGACGCCATTGGACTTGGAAATGCATCAGGCAGGCTTTCTAAATCCAATGCTTCAAGTACACGATAACGCCTGCATTCAAGGAAAACCGGAATCGCAAGATCACAAACCAATAAGCTGCAATGCGAGACAGTATTAACAAATTGATCGGTTATGTGGTTAAGGGTTTGATCATGTCCTACGAATTAGCCCTAAATTTCCACTATTCATCGTCTGCAGTTCTTGGAGGGAGGAGCAAATTTCATCGTCAAGCATCGGTGATCAATCTTCAGCGTGACAAGATCAAGATCCAGATTGGCAAGAACTCCCATGTTCGTGGAGAACTGCTCATCTTTCCATACGGTGGCGAAATCGAGATCGGAAACTGGAGCTATATCGGCGAGGGTTCTCGGCTGTGGTCTGGTGAGCGCATCACGATCGGAAATTATGTCGCGATCGCTCATAATGTAAACATTATCGACTTTGCCCACCATGCTAACCATCTTGAACGTGCTGCCGAGTTTGAGCGCATCCTGACCTTGGGTCATCCACACGAGAAGGGTGACATTGTTACTTCTCCTATTGTCATAGAGGACCATGTAGCGATCTACCCTAATTCAAACATTGCCAGAGGTGTTCGCATCGGCAAGGGTTCTATCATCTCTCCCGGTTGTTTAGTGTTGAGCGATGTGCCTCCATTCACGCTGATGCTTGGCAATCCTGCTCGCCCAATGAAACGCTTAAAACCATTGACGTAATGACAATAGAAATTGGAGAATTGGGTGAACAAATTTGTGAAAAGCAACCACTCCAGAAGAAGCGACTTCACGAGAATCTGAACGATCGTTTTCCTGCATTGTATGCAGAGGCTCATCATATTCTAGGCCACTATATGGGCTTTCGTGCCACCTAGGGGATTTCGATCGACCATGTCGATGATGCCTATTCAAGATGAGCTCATGCATGCTGCGCTGTCAATTTCATGTAATGCTAACCGGACGTTATAGCATTCAATCCAGCGATCAATCCAATTAAGACTTCTGTTCTGGTACAGACGAGATAGTTGATATAGGTCTATCCAGGTTCCCATGGAGAACTCACTACGACATCTTCACCTTCCTTGGTAGTGCGATCCAGGATCGCGCCTTCCTAACTGTGCAGTGCCGCCAGGTTGTTACGGCAGACAAGTGGGTCTGCGGCCAACAGCGTTGTGGTGCGATCCAACAGCCCCAGACCTCAAACCCAATGCATCCATACACCCATGCCCGACTGAAAGGCATCGTTCGGGAACGCCTGATCCGGCAGCATCTCCACGAGGGCAGGGGCCGCGCTCAACTTGCCGTTGAACGAGGGATCAGTGAGTGCAAGGCCCGCCCATGGCTTGCACGATTTCGGGTTGGCGGTGTTGCCGCACTGGCGGATCGACGGGGTGCTCGCCGCACCCAGCGGCGGACGCTCAATCCGCAGCAACTGCAGCAGGTCGTGGACCTCAGGCATCTGGGGCTGAACCGGATGCGAAATCTCGACCCCTGGCGCCTGCGTTTCTGGATAGGCGAAGTCGTCTCATAGAGCGGCAGTAGCAGCCTGTGAAACTGCACCAATGGGAACGGCCGGCGGCATGATCCATGACGACATCTAGCCACAGGCTTCTCCGCAGGAGTGACAGCTGGCGCGGTCTCAGCGGGTTGGACACCGGATCACCGACGATCCGCACAAGGGCACATCACCAGGCGCTGGCGACGAGAAGGTGCCCGTGGCCGTGGATGACGCACAGGGCTCTCCTACAAGAAGGTGTTGCCCGACGAGGCGGGGCCGACCACGGTGGGCTTCCTGAGCCGAGCGGCATGGCCTCCGGCCGACATCGTCACCCTTAAAACGAGGCTGGAGGTGTCACCCTATGGAATCCCATGTGTCAACTCAGCCACTCGCAATGAGCTGCTGCTGGCTAACCTGCGGATCGACAACTGCCGAAGATCCCACATGGACCTGGTTGGTTTCACCCCCAGCAGTGGCTCGCTCTGCTGCATGGCTGAACAACCCCGATGGCAAACCACACGTAGTTCTTCGTCCAGAAGCCGCATAATTCGGATAAAATGCTGGCAGGTGAGGTTCCTTCTCCTTTGCTAGTAGGGGATCTCAAGATTCACATTAGCCAGAACACCCAACTTGGCGGTGATGTGTCAAGATTGACAAACAGTATGTAGAGTGTGAACTATGGCGAGTTAGAGACCCCTCTTTGTTTGTAGCACAAGCAACAGCCTTGCGGAAATTGATCTGCAATGGTATGTGGAGTTGGACTCAAGAAGACTTGAAACGGACTTCTTCGAGTCACGGGTATGGTTCTTAGCGTACCTACAATCTTCAGTCAACAGACTACGATCGAGGAATTAGTCAGAACAAAGGCAATTCCCAATGGAGTCAGTACGGCCATGGCAGAGGGTGCTTTCCCCCGACCAACTTATTAACAGTGGATTCCTTTGCAATAGGGCTTCACATCAGCCCAACCAAGTGGCTTTTACCTTTCTTCAAGACGGAGAAGCTGAAACTAACAACCTTACCTATGAAGCGCTAGACAGGCAAGCAAGGGCGATCGCCGCTCAACTACAACAACATGCAGTAAAAGGAGAACGCGCATTACTGCTCTATCCGGCGGGATTAGAATTTATTGCAGCTTTTTTCGGCTGCTTGTATGCAGGAGTCATTGCCGTTCCTGTCGAACCGCCTCGACCGAATCGATCAATGTTCAAGTTACAGGCGATTGGAGAAGATTGTCAGCCAAAACTCGTCCTCACGACAGCATCCCTCATCACGGAACTCTCAAGTCGGCTAGCCAAAGAGTCTGTCCTGGATGTCGCACTGTGGCTAGCAACCGACAAGATTGACGACGACTTAGCCAGCCACTGGGAGATACCGAAGATCGATCGAGAAACCTTAGCCTTCCTGCAATACACATCGGGATCTACAGGAACACCTAAAGGGGTCATGGTCAGCCACGAAAATCTGTCGAGCAATTCACAGTACATCAATCAATCTTTTGAGTTAAGCACAGAGAGCATTTCTGTCAGCTGGCTGCCTCACTTTCACGACATGGGACTCATAGACGGAATACTTCAACCCTTGTATAGCGGATTTAGGGGAATCCTTATGCCGCCTAGATTTGTCTTTCAGAAGCCAATTCGATGGCTTAAAGCAATTTCCCGCTACCGAGCGACTCATAGTGGTGGCCCCAATTCTGCCTATGAGCTTTGCGTCCGTAAAGTAACTCCTGAGCAAAAGCAGACTCTGGATTTAAGTAGTTGGTGCAGTGCCTATAACGGTGCAGAGCCAATTCGTCAAGATACCTTAGAGCAGTTTAGCGCTGCTTTTGCTTGCTGTGGATTTCAATCCCACTATTTTTTCCCTTGTTATGGATTAGCTGAATCGACCCTCATGGTTACGGGAGGACGGGTAAACAATAAACCTATTATCTTTCAGGTTGAAGCAGAAGCACTGAAGCAAAATCGGGTTGTTGAGTTTGAATCTAAAGACGCCCTAAAGACTCGACAACTGGTTGGATGTGGGAAAGGGTGGCCTGAGACAAAGGTCGTCATCGTAGAGCCCGCAATGCTCATCCAATGTGCTCCCGAGCAAATAGGAGAGATTTGGGTATCGAGCACCAGTGTGGCGCAGGGCTATTGGAACCAACCGAAGGAAACGGAACAGACCTTTGGAGCTTATTTAGCCGATACTGGAGAAGGACCCTACCTACGCACGGGCGACTTGGGATTCTTGAAAGATGGTGAGCTTTTTTTGACAGGCAGACTCAAAGATATCATTATAATTAGAGGCCGCAATTATTATCCTCAAGATATCGAACTGACTGTGGAAAGAAGCCACCCCGCACTTCGCCCAAATTGCGGAGCTGCCTTCGCACTAGAGATTGGCGGTCGAGAGCAACTTGTCGTCATCCAGGAGGTGGAGAGGAGTTATCTGCGGCGCTTAGATTTTGATCAAGCAGTTGGCAATATCAATCAAGCTCTTATGGAGCAATATGAACTGTCAACTTATGCGGTCGTCTTAGTAAATCCCGGCAATGTTCCGAAGACTTCCAGTGGAAAGCTCAGGCGTCAAGCCTGTAAAGAGGCTTATCTGAATAATACGCTAGACGTGCTGGGCGGGAGAATTGGTCATCTAAGCATATAGATAAGTCCGGAGAAGCGAAGTAAATTTATCATCAAAGCCATGTCAATCCCTCTTATCACAAACAACCAATACCAACTTGCCCAATCGCCAAACGAGTTACCTGTATCGATCGTTAGTGGCGTCTGCAAAGGATCTAACGACGCTGCACTGTGGCCACTCTTTTCATTCCACTTCTGTGGTTAACAGTTGCTGTTGGCAAAGCTTGTTAATGTGACCCAGGAGAATCGAAGCCGGTCAAGTATAAAGGCTGTAAACGCTGACCATATTGTGAAAACTGAAGGGTTTCATCGATACTTTACACATTCTGCTTATCAGGCTTATTGAGTGGCTCGAGTCATGAACGCAATTCTAGGCTCTATGCCAGTCCAAGGAACACTGATTCAATGGATTAGCATTCACCTTATCTCAATACGCACAACCATCAATGCCAAGATTCTTACCCTTCTGCTTATTACGCGATAACAAGATAGGGAAGGCTTCCGCGCAACTGGCTTGCATTAGTCGACATGTTAATGGATAGCTTAGCGGCAACATCAGGCTTTTGCAAGAGATTTACCAAAAGATTGGGCCATTGCGATGATCAATCAACTGATCTTGCCCTGGTCCACCCAAGTTCAACCAATTGATACTGTTTTGGGTGGAATCTTGACTGGTTCTTAGATAGACATCGGGCAAAGACTTTAATGGGGAAGAGTCTGATCGCCTGCTTCTAGTCAACCATGCCTTTCGGCCACTCAATATCCAAACGTACTGTTATGGCAACCGCCCTTGCGAGACCAATGGCCAGAATCAAAAGAATTTCGGCGGTTCTGCCTATTTTGGAGAAACTTGGCTCATCGACTACCATGCCTTCCTAACGCTGCGATTGTCCGTTTAGCTGGTGGTAGATTGACGCGGCAGGTTGGGTCAACTAGACTTAATAGAAAAATGCGGTTGGCATGGGATCTCAAAGAGTCCATCCCAACGAGAACAGGAGTTAAACAGCAGCCAGACTTGCTTGGCATGTTAGACAAAGTCTGAACCACTGACATTCTAGCCAACGAATGACAATTCAATTTGATAAAGCTATCCAGAGAGACTTTACTCAGTCTGGTTCCGAAAAGGGGAAAGTCATCAATAACGATTACATCAAGAAACTTCAATTGCGACATTTTTTCTGGTATAATGCGCTCCCATTTATCTTATTGATCCCTGCAATCATATCCATTCGGTGGCTGCCGATTGGCTTGATCGAGATTGGGCTGATTTTGCTTTTTTGGGCTTTGACCATGACCGGTGTGAGTGTCGGGTTTCACCGTTACTTTACCCACCGTTCTTTCAAGACAAATCCAATCATGGGGACAGCTTTTGCTATTCTTGGCTCAATGGCAGCCCAAGGTCCCTTGATTTCATGGGTAGCTGTACACCGCCGCCACCATGAATGCAGTGATGAGCCCGGAGATCCCCATTCTCCGAATCTTCACGGTCAAGGCTTCTGGGGTACGATTCAGGGATTGTGGCATTCCCATATCGGTTGGCTGATCAATCACGAGTATCCTAATCCTGCATTCTATGCCCCTGAACTTCTACGAGATAGAAGCATCTCAAAGATTAATCGGCATTATCTTTTTTGGGTGATTCTGGGTCTAGTGATTCCCTCAGTCTTAGGAGGGATTCTCCACGGCTCTTGGACGGGGGCTTTGCAGGGCTTTCTATGGGGAGGACTGGCAAGGATTTTCCTGGTTGATAACATTATCTTGAGTGTCAATTCGGTATCTCACGTCTATGGCAACTGTGCCTTTAACACTCAGGATAATAGTCGGAATAACCCTTGGGTAGCTCTCCCGACGTTTGGTGAATCATGGCAAAACAATCACCATGCTTTCGAGACTTCAGCAAGTATCGGATTGGAATGGTGGCAAATAGATTTGGGCTACTACTTCATTCGGCTCTTAGCATTTACTGGTCTAGCCTGGGATGTCAATCTTCCTTCAGTATCAATGATGGAAGCCAAAAAAATTGGGTGATCTCATTCTTCGTTGAGATACAACCAGGCCAGTTCATCTACCCTGGAAACAACAATGCAGCAAATTTCAGTCAAGAGTGATCGCTTGAAAAAGCATCAGGAGATTCATGGCATCACCAATATCATTCTGCCCTTTCTAGGCTCGATTGCTGCCATAACCATGGCTTGTCGATTTGGCGTTAGTCCTACAGACTTTTGGCTGTTCGCAAGTATGTACTTTTTGACAATGATTGGGATTACGGTCGGATTTCACCGACACTTTGCCCATTCTGCCTTTCAAGGGAGTCAAGCGCTTCGAGTTGTCCTGGCTATCCTTGGCTCGATGGCTGCTGAAGGTCCTCTCAATTATTGGGTAGCAACTCATCGCCGCCACCACAAATACACCGATGCCTATGGAGATCCGCACTCTCCCTATGTCAAGGAAAATCAACAGTTTGGCTTTTTCGAAGGACTTTGGCATTCCCACATGGGGTGGACGTTCAATCATGAACTGACGAATACCTTCGTCTTTGCCAGGGATCTAGCTCAAGAACCAATCATGACCAAGATTAGTCAGCTTTACTATGTTTGGACTTTCTCGGGAGTAGCCATTCCAGCTCTCATTGGCGGACTGATCACAAGAACCTTGATCGGTGCTTTATCTGGCTTTTTGTGGGGCGGTTGCCTGCGTATTTTCCTTCAGCACCATCTCGGTTTCTGGACAGTTGGCTCCTTAGCCCATCTTTTTGGGGATCGTCCCTTTGAGACTAAGGATCACAGCCGGAATAATGCCTGGGTAGCTTTTTTTACTGGGGGAGAATGGCACAATAACCATCATGCTTTCCCGAATGCTGCTGTTATGGGATTTGAATGGTGGCAGATAGATATCGGCAGCTGGCTCATTCGTGGCTTAGAAAAGCTGGGCTTGGCTTGGGATGTCAAAGTGCCTACGGCAGATATGTTTGCGGCCAAAAAAAATGCTTATCACTCTAATGGTTTAGGCTAAGGTAGAAGTTTGCCCAGCCTTGTCCTCAAAACCCAATCACAACCATTATCCAGCACAATGAACGCAGATTCTCACAATTCTGGTGAAGGCAGCATGCATCTTCGGAATCAAGACCTCATGGAGACCTCGACCAACGCAACCAGCAGCCCCGAGGCCATGGGGAAAGCAGACATGAGTCCGCTAACTGCAGAACAGATTCAAGCTTGGTTGATTGCCTACCTTTCCAAACTTCTAGAAATTGCCCCAGACGAGATATCAGTTTCTATTTCCTTTGATCGCTATGGACTCGATTCCTCGGCGACCATCGGTTTGACCAGTGATTTAGGAGATTTTTTGGGACGCGAGATCGATCCAGCAATCACATATTCTTTTCCCACTATTGAGGCTTTAACCAAGAACTTGGTTGAATCTGCATGACGAAAGTATTCTGTTCATATGCACTTCTTATTTCTAGCCTTTATGGCTGGCAAGAAGGTCTTCTGTTGTGAATTCTGTGCAGGTATTCTGGGATTGTCGAATTTACTAAGGCCCGGTTGGAATTGAGGGTATAGCAATAGTTTGGGGTTAATGTCTTTTCCCAGTGCTGGCGATCCAGAATCGCTCTGGTCGTTGCTACATGAGCGTGCGGAAGCCTTCTCTGACATTCCTACCGCTGCAGCGCGGCCACAAATGCTTGACGCATCAGCCGGATGCCCTGCAGCAAAGTCAGCCAGTCGATTGTTTCGTCCTTCCACAGATACCACAGGGAAATCAGATGCTGCTGCAGGTCCAGCAGCTCCGCTCCAGCCTCACCGCAGGGCCTGACGCTAAGCGATGTCGTTGAGATCAAGGATCACGTGTGCCCAGCACAGGCTGTCGCTATTGGGTGGCCAGATGATGGTGGGAGGGAGAAGCGGTCGCTCACGACAATGCCGCCAAAGGCGTTCTCGTGTAGCTCAATCCTCAGGGGGACGTCACGCCAAGTGGTGTCAATCCCGAAAACGAGCACCGGCCATCATGCCTTTGGGAGGCATCAAGGACTTCCAAAACTGGCAGCGGATTCTGGAGTCTGCATGGCTCCTATGCGTCGCGGCCGGAGGCAAGTCTGCCGGCGGCCTCCCCTGGATGGCTGGAGTTTGAACCCCAGAAGGTGCCTTGGATCTGATATGGGGAGGGGCCGAAGCTGTTCAGTCAACTACCTCCACCGAACACTGAGGTGGTCTGGCTTTTCTGGACAGGTCCCATCGTTAACCTCTGAGGCGGGGTACCGCCCCTGAATGGGGCTCCCACCATCAGCGAAGCCTTATCCACAGGAGTTGAGCAAGCGCCGCACCCACAGCCCCGAGTTCAATGCCAGGGTCGACATGGAGGCGATCAGTGGCCGCAAGACGATCCAGGAGATCGCCGCTGATCACGCCATCCAACCGATCCAGGTGAGCCAGTGGAAGAGGCCGCTCCTCGATGGCGCCAGCGAGCTGTGCACCAGGGGCAAGCAGACCAGGGACAAGGAGGAGGGGCAGGCCAAGGAGGCTGAACTGTTCCAGCAGTGCTGCTTCGCAGAAGCCTGACGGCTACGGCCGGCTCCAGATGGAGCTGGAGTGGCTCAACAACGTCTCTGCTGCTCTGATGCCCGTGAACTGCGCAAGCTGGTCGATTACGACCATCCCGAGCTCAGCTTCAGTCGGCAATGCGTCCTGCTGGGGCTGGCTGGATCCACGCTCTACTACCGGCCCAAACCGGTGCGGGAATCGACCCTGCGGATCATGGCCAGGATCGATCCTCTCTACCTGGAAGATCCCTGAAGCGACAGCCGCCGGATGGTGGACTACCTGGCCAGAGATGGAATCCCGATCAGCCGTGACCGGGTGCGAAACCTCATACGGCGCATGGGTTTACGGGCGATCAACCAATAACCGCGCACCGCGGCTCACGGTCAGTCATCCGAGCGTTTCCCCTGCCGGGTGGATCTCAATCTAGTCACGGCCGCGGATCAGGTCTGGGCGACCGATATCACCTACATCCCGATGCGGAAAGGTTTCCTCCACATGGTGGCGATTGTGGATCTTTTCTCCAGGAACGTGTAATCCTACAGAGATGGCTTCGCCTACAGCTGGAAGCTCTCCAACAGCCTTGACACGGAGTTCTGTCTGGATGCCCTGGAGATGGCGCTGGAAGGTGGCCGCAAGCCACAGATCTTCCATTCCGACCAGGGATGTCAATTCACCACTGGTGACTTTGTGGCACGCCTCAAGGCAGAGGAAATCAAAGTCAGCTGGTCGAGTAGAAAGCGCTGCTACGACAACATCTTGGTGGAGAGGCTATGGCGAACAGTCAAGTACGTAGCCGCAGGCTTCTCGGCGCAGCCGAGTAGAGGTGTACCAACGTGCCTACAGCGATGGCTGGGAGGCAGAGATCAGCCTCGGCCGATACCTATGGAGGTACCGCCATGTAAGACCTCCCAACTCCCTGGGAGGCAGAACTCACCATGAGGTCTACACTGAGACCGAACCCTGTTCCTCCCGCCCGGAGTTAACGATGTCAGGGGCAAGAACTCTCCAATTAAAGGCAGCCATCTCAGAGCTCTAACAACCAAGCAGAAGCGCCCAGGCCAAACGGCCGGAACCCCACGAGCCATCTCCAGAGTGCCTCAGTGGGTATAAGAAATTTTTTATCTACGGACGATCGATCGTTTCATCGTCAAACCGCACGGCGGTTGTAAATGCGACGGCACCTAGCCCATCGAACCAAGATCCCCAATGCCCTAGTCACTACTCCCCATGAGTGGTCTCACCACCACGAACCAGGCAGACGACTGACTGCCCCGTGTCAACTACGTAGGCGGCCGCCTACCTAATCGTCGCCGAGCAGGCAGACCACTCCTTCTTCACCTGGATCGCCTTGAAAGGTGATCCGGAATGGGGCTGTTTGATTAAATGCTCTCGACCATCCCATGGCCCTGGCCGATAACTCACTCCTCCTCGTCAGCCCCACCCGCGGTCACCAGGCGAATCACTGTGCGCCCCAGCTTGATCTCTAACTCGTCGCCGGGGCTGAGGTCCAGCAACGCGGAGTAGGCCTTGCCGATCAAGAGGTTGCCGTTGCCCTGGACGGTGTTCCACCCTCTACGTCCCGCCACGCCCGCAACGTCAGGACCCTCGACGGCCTCGACGGGTGAGGGCCGCTTCAGATCTCTTTGCAGTGTTGTTCAAACGCATCCGGATCCTTGAAGATGTCGAAAATCCGAGCGGTTCCCGTCATTTCCAACACCAAGCGCACCTGGGTGTTGAGCCCACAGAGATTGAACGCGCTGCCCGCCTCCTTGGTCTTCTTGAGGCAGGCCACGAGGGAACCGAAGCCATTGCTATCGATGAACGTACCAGCCTGAAATTCGATCAGAATCGTCCGATACCCTGCAGCGAGGGCTTCATTCACTTCGTCGCGAAGATTGCGGCCATTAATTGCATCCAAAATACCGGACAAGGTGATGACTTTGGTGGCATCTGAGGCGACAGGGTTGGCATGGGCATCACTATCGGACACGCTGGATCACTGACTCAACTTCGTATTCAGTCTACGGTGAGATCGGAAGGCAAGGCGTTCCATGGCGATCCGCAGCCATTGGAGCAACCACCAACCAGCGGGCGGCCACCCCAGCGAGTCTCGACGCGATCCAGTGCGAAAGCCCGCTCTGGCTACCGTGCAGTGGGTTCAGGCTCTGGACGCGATTGTCACCTACGGCTGCACCCGTCGTCGCCAAAGCTGCCTTTTCGCCGCCTCCTGCTTGGCACCTGATTGGATGCCTGACCCCACCCTGGAGAGCCTGCTACTGCTGGCCTTCACCGTTCTCGACTACCGCCGCCGCCTGATCGGCAGGCTCCGCCCTGCTGTGACGGGCTGGCACTACTCCCAAGCGCCGCATGTGACGGTTGGCCTGGCAGAGGCGGGTCCATGCGGTCGTGGTGGCCCTGGCTGGCAGTAGAGCAACTGGGGTGGGATAACCCCACCTGAAGTTGTGATGACGCCAGGAGGCAAGCCGTAACAAAATGGAGGATCAAGTCCTGAAGTAAGGCACAAGACCTCCTACGCCAGATATCTCAGCATCAAACCGTTGCCTGAAGACGTTGCCAGTGGCTCCCAGGGAATCACCAAGGTCAGTCACAGCAGGAGTAAGTACGAAGCCAAGCCCACCACTCTGGTGACCATCACTGCTGAGGTGACCATGGTCGCCGATCTCTACGCCCAATGGCGCAAAGCAGGATTCAAATTGGCTGACGATGAAACGACCATGATCTGATCGGGAAGCGCCGCCAACAGAATGAAAATGGGAGCCTCCAGGGAACTAACTGGATATGATCAACCCCAGAACTGGATGCCCTCTCACGGATGCTGTCCACATGGATCGCCTTGGTCGCGCAGAGCCTCCAGGGTGCTATCCATTGGCCGCCCGGTTCGAGATCCGCAAACCCTGCGCCTTGATTCTGGCCTAATGCTCTGCATGCATAACAGAGCAGCCATGGCCAATCTACTCAAGTGGTAGTAAGTCTCTGTTGCAACTGCCCAGGTTGACGCTTCGTGTGCTGACAAAATCCTCCCAGACAGATGGCAATGATGTCTCCTCCTAGATTAAGGATCTGATCAATCTGGTGTATTGAACTCTCGGCAATGACTCAAGCGCCCGCCACCGCAAAGGGCGCAGAATCCAACCTACCCAAAAACCGTCCAGACTGCGGAGTTCACCACAGCCCGGACGCCCCGAGAATTCGAAACCTGACCCTCAGGGGAGCAGGATCGTCGGCCTGGCCTGGCCCAGTTCCATCTCAGGTGTCCACCAGGGACCATGATCCTCAGTGCGACACCGGTCGTAGGCGAACGACCGAGTGATCGCACGAGTTCGGTTGACCTCGAAGGCATCCGGATCAAAGCCGGCCATCGCCGTGGCTTCGTAAATGGTGAGACCCCGGAACGTCTTCTGACCGAGGTAGGCCTCCAGATAGTAGGGACCGATTCTGCACCAGTTGCAGCGCACGGGGATCCCCTTGCCCTGACGTCTCAGCCTCGTGGCGATGTACACGAAGAGAGACAGTTCGGTAACTTTTAGCTTGAACATTGCACATATAGCAACTAGCCCATTTCGATTTCAGGATTCTTAATAACCAAAGACGGATCTCTTGATCAGCTTGCATCAACTCAGTCCAACCTTTGGTTATCCACCAAGCATCAGCTGTGGATGCAGGGGCTGAGACTGACGCCCCCTGCACTGCTCGCTCTCTGAGACTGCCTATTGCTCGTCAGCCGGCACGAGCCCGCGGTGAAAACCGGAATCGACCAGGGCTGCCCAGCTGGGGGGACGGCGGCGTTCCCCTCAGCCCGGTGGTCTGCAATAGCCCACGTCCCCCACCAGCGGCGGCTGGCAGGTGGCTCTGAGTGGAACGAAGATTTCATGGCGGGTCACCACGTTCACCCAGGTGGAATTGCCATTGGGGAACAACTGTTGCCACCAGCTCCCTCGGTTCCCATCGGTGTAGAGCGCACGGGCGGAGTCATCAAGGCCGAGGTTCCTGAGCCGTTTGCGGTCGCCATCCGTCGCCTCGCGCACGAACCGAAGTCGGGTCACCACGCCATTGGCCCAGCGGATGGCGGAACCGCTCAATCCCGCGCAGGCCAGTGGCTTTTGGTTGTAGGCGCAGTCGTAGGCGTAGACCCCACTTCTGGGCAGCTGGCAAGCGTTGGCGTCGAACCGCTTGAGGCACTGCTGCAGCCTGGTGGGCTGCGCCACCGCTGGCATGGTGCCGCTGGCCACCAGCAGAGCCGCCGCCAGAACCCTTGAGATCACCATGAACCAGCTGCCTGGGGATCCTCCATACCTAGCTGGGTGGACTGGTTCGGCTGCAGGATGGATCCCTTCCAACGGGAACAGACGACTGCATGGCACAGACGCTCTCCGGCATCGGCGGTCTGGCCCACATCGGTATCCGTGTTCACGACATGGAGCGATCGGCCGCCTTTTACTCGAAACTCGGCTTCCGGTTGGTGGCCGGGCCGATTGGCCCGGAACCGGTCGCGATCCTCACTCACCCCAGCGGAGTGGAAATCAATCTGATCCTCAATGCGCCGACAGCGGCAGAGGCCAACGTCCTCATGGACGGCCCCGACAAATTGGCGGGCATCACCCACTTCGCCCTGCTCTGCGCTGACCTGACCACGGCGATCGAAGAGCTGCAAACAGCCGGCCTGGAGCCGAGCGCTGGGCCGGTGAACTTCGGCGGTCAGGCCCGTGGCCTGTTCCTGCGTGATCCCGACCGCAACGTGATCGAACTGCACCAGAGACTCTGAATCGATGCCCTGTTCTGGGCACGGCAGTGAGGAAACGAGAAGCCGCTCCGATCCAGAACGGTCGGGGCACGCCAGGCACCCAGCCACAAAAAAAAGCCCCGCCGAAGGCAGAGCTTTGGAGACTGGAACGTTTCTGGGAGTCTTTCCTCGTTTCGACCCCAGAAGAGCGTTTCAACTCCTCACACCAAGAAGCTACAGAGGATGGATCGCGTGTCGAACCCCGACGGACGCTACCTCAACCGTCCTGGGCGGGAACTGAATCCAGACCGCTGGAACGCCCTCTCGTTGCCCCACCAAGGCCCAAGGAAGACACGATCCGCAGGCAAGCAGACACGTTCTCTGGGGCCTCCCAAGGGGCCGCGTGCCAGTCAGAGCAAGCGAAAAATGATACTGATTTGTCGAAATTCCTACCCAGCCCAGTCATCGCAAGGGTTCTGCTTGGATCCCAACTTCCTTCTACACCCCAGCTTCCTGACTCTGACTCGACCTCAGACCCTGACTGGAGAAGCCCAGGCCGTTACGCCGGTACTGCTTTTTGCCGTACCATGAGATCAGACGTTCCAGGGAATCATGGCCACCACCGATCGCCTGGATCTCAAGCTCTCCAGCAGCGACAAGCAGCTCCTCCAGCAAGCGGCGGCGATCGAAGGCATCTCGGTCGCCGCCTTCGTGCGTTCTGCCGCCAGGCACCGGGCAACTGAGGCCATCCAGCTCGATCGGGCCGTCTCCCTCTCCCGCCGCGACTACGAAACCTTCCACGCTGCCCTCGCCGAGCCGTTCCGCCCCAACGAGGCCTTGTCCGAGGCCCTGAACCAGGTCCACGCCCGCGTCAAGCGTGTTTGAAGAGCAGCTGCTCGATCCCAAACGCCACGATCGCTCCGCCTTTGCCTGTGGTGAGCCGGCGTTGGACACCTTTCTGCAGCGCCACGCCCACCAGAACATGCGCCGGGGCCTCAGCCAGACCTGGGTGCTGGTGCCGGCCTCCCAAGCGAGCACGATCGCCGGCTACTACTCCCTGGCTCCAGCAGAGGTTGGCCTGGCCAACCTGCAGCCCGCTGATTCCAGGCCTCTACCGCCGTACCCGATCCCCTGTTTTCGGATGGGTCGTTTGGCCCGAGATCTCCGGTGGGGTGGTGAGGGGCTCGGTGAGTTGTTGGTGGGTCTTGCGGTTGAACGCTGTCTGCAGGCTCGCCAGTCAGTAGGCGGATACGCCCTGATCCTCGACGCCAAAGGGGAGGCAGCCAGAAACTTCTATCTCCACTACGGGTTCCGGCCCTACCTCGACACCCGGAACAGGCTCCACCTGCCGTTGGGAGGTAAAGGAGGGCTCAACTGAGGGGTGATGCTTCGGGCTGCCCGTACACCGATGCGAGTCACCGTTCCCAAGCGCCTGGTGTCAGCTCAAGGGGGGGCAGCTGTGAGGGGAATAGCTGCCTCGACGACACAGGTGCTGGGTGGGTCAGTGCAGGGTCACCGGATTGCTGGCGACCATGAGCCAACACGATCTCTGCGCTCAGCAGCCGGGCCACGGCTTCCCGTTCAGGGGCGTGCAAGCAGCTGTTGGCGCGGTTGCGGAGCCGAATCAACGCTTCCAGGTCAGTCCCCCCACCCTCGAGGATCTCGGCGATCTGGTTCAGCGACTCGGCCAGACTTCTGAGTTCGATGGTCATGGCAGAGGTCGGATCGCTTCCTTCCCATGGTGATGACCTTGCAGACCAGTGAAGGCCCGGAACGAAAGAGCACCAGAACGGTCGGAGTACGCCAGGCGCCCAAGCCAATAAAAAAGCCCCGCCGAAGGCAGGGCTCAGAGACTGGAACGATTCCGGGAGTCTGTCCTCGTTTCGACCCCAGAAGAGCGCTCAAGCTCCTCACACGTCGTCAAGTTATCGAGTCGGTTGCAGATCGACCAGTCGAGGGGGACGCTGCCGCAACCGTCCTGGGAGCCTGATCGGGGCCCGTAGTGCCTCCCCAAACCGCAGATCTTGGAACAACCGGCCGGCAGGATCCCTATGGCACCCGTCGAGGCGAAGGAAAGCCCGATCAAAAGGGCGAGAGAGCTCAGCACAGCTCAGTGAATCGCCTGGACCAATCCATCTGTGCATTTGTCTGTTCCAAACAAATGAGCCCCCTTGCAGCACAACATCATTTGGCTCAAACCATTAGCCCTTAACAGATTGGTCCTGAATTCGAATCTCAGGCGACCCATTTCTTTCAAAGCCTGGGACCTCGGCCCGAAACCGAGTTCAATTCTTGATTGTCAGGCTCTCACCAAGCAAACATGCTTAGATCTGAGACAGTTCATTGGCACTCCTGTTGAACCGTCCAGGAGCACCTGCCCCGCGTTACTGACAGAGCAGTTGCCTTGGTTGGTCGGGAGCCCGCCATCCTGCATCCGCTGGCCCCGGGTACGGGAAAACTCCATTGAACCACCGCCATCGCCTGTCACTTGCTCTTGTGAAGCACAAGATGTCGTCGATCAACCAGCCTGTTAAAAGGAAGGGTCAGCGATGGCTTTGGCTTGATCCTCCCAGTCCACCCAATCAACAGAGTGAGATTTGAGATAACAGCTGACGGCCTCCCCAACCGTGGCGAAAAATCGATCTTCTCCGAATTGTGAGAACAGTCCAAAGCGCCTGAGCTTGTCTTTGACGGGATCTTTCATTTCGGCAAAGCAGAGCATGATTCCTGCCTTTGCCAAGGTGTGATCCAGTTCATCCAAAGTGTCGGCAGACGTGACATCGATGCTGGTGACAGGCTCAGCCCCCACGACGATCCAGTTCACCAGAGTTGGTGATGATTCGACAGCCGTCATCACACGATCACGGAACAATTCAGCATTCGCAAAAAACAATGGTGCATCCCACCTGAACAGGACCAGACCTGGGACCTGGCGCGACTGTGGGTAACGGCTGATGTCGTGATACCCCTTGACACCATCGACCCGTCCCAGGACCGCTGAGTGTGGACGCCACCCATCCCAGAGAAACTCGATCACCGCAATGACGATCGCCAGACCGATGCCAGGAATGGCGCCAAGGAAGGCGACCCCGGCCAGGCAGACCATCGACAACCAGAACTCCCAGCGCTGGATGCGGTAGATGCGTCGCAGGTCAGCCACCTCGATCAAGGCGATCGCTGAAGCCATCACCACCCCCGCGAGCGCGGCGGTGGGCAGGTTGGCCAGGAGGTTCGGCGCCGCCAGGAGCAAGCCGGCGACCGTGAGCGCTCCCACGACCCCGGTCAGCTGGGTCCTGGCGCCGGCCGCCTCGGCCACCGGCGTGCGCGAAGCGCTGGCACTGATCGGGAGGCCCTGAAACAGCCCTGCCACCAGGTTGGCCGCGCCCAATCCGACCATCTCCAGATTGGCATCGATCCTGTCCCCGATGCGCGCGGCGTAGGTTCTCGACAGCACGCTCGTGTCAGTGAACGACACAAGGGCGATGGCGAAACCACCGAACAACACCGGCACGATGTCACCGGTGTTGATGGAGGGGAAAGACAAACCGGGCAGCCCCCTGGGAAGGGGACCGAGGACCGTGACACCAAAGCGGGTGGCAAGATTCAGAACAGAGACAGTGATGGTCGCGGCACCGACGGCAAGCAGAACCCCCGGGAAACGCCTGTTGCGCCTCAGGATCCCAATCATCAGCAAGGTGCCGACACCGAGGGCCAGCGCTGCCCCGTTGGTTCTGCCGGCCAGCACCGCCATCACAAATTCCCGGGCTTCGATCAACAGCCCGTCGCCCTTGACCGTGAAACCGAGCAGGACAGGCAACTGGCTGACCAGCACCGTCAGAGCGATGCCATTCATGTAGCCGTAGCGGATTGGCTTGGAGAGCAATTCGGTGATGAAACCCAGGCGAGCGGTTCCAGCAAGAACGCAGAAGCTGCCGGAGACGAGTGCCAACATCGCGGCCAAGGCCATGGCGCGCTGGGGGTCACCCGCCGACAGCGGCAGCACGATGCCGAGGATGAGGGTGACCAGCGAAGAATCCGGTCCCAGGACGAGGATCCGGCTGGGGCCGAAGAGGGCATAGCCCAGTAAGCCGAAGATGGTGGCGTACAGGCCACAGATGGGCGGCACACCTGAAGCCACTGCATAGGCAATGCCGACCGGCAGCAACACCGCCGTCAACGCCAGACCAGCGGCGATGTCATGGCGGAGCCAGGCAATCCTGTACTGGCCGATGGCCGACAGACCAGGGGCCCATCTCCGCCAACCAGTGGGAGCTTTGCTTCGCTGGATGCGGGGGTTGGCAGAGGGGTCGAGGGGCGTGGGTGGCGGCGTGGAGGCGCTCATGTCATTGCCGCCTGTTTCGCCTGGAGCCGGCTCGCCTCTGATCCAGCCGGCTGGCCAGGGCGGACAGGACCGTGATCGCAGCCAGGGATTGGGGAGGGGGTTGATCGGCGATCAAAACAGTGCAGGAGTTTTGTAAGGCGATGTCCACAGCCAAGCCGAGATCCACACCACGGCCATCGAATCCATCGGCAGGATCCTTCCAGCACCCCCTGCCTGCGTCCATGGCATTTGCGACCCCGCGTTCCTACATGCTGCTCGCGACAGCGGCGGCCGTAGCCACGATCGTTCTCAAGACGGCAGCCTGGAAGCTCACCGGCTCGGTGGGGCTGCTCTCCGATGCCATGGAATCCGGGGTGAATCTGGTGGCGGCGCTGGGTGCCTTCTGGGCCCTGACCCTGGCCACCAAACCAGCCGATCGGAGCCACCATTACGGCCATTTCAAGGCTGAATACTTCTCCAGCGGCCTGGAGAGCGTGCTGATCCTGGGGGCGGCCGTGGCGATCATCTGGGCCGCCGCCGGCAGACTCCAGCAGCCAGAGCCCTTGGAGCAACTGGGCATCGGTCTGGCCCTCTCCCTGCTGGCCACAGCCCTCAACGCTGTGGTGGCCTGGATCCTGCTGAAGGCCTCCCGCCGCTTCCACTCGATCACCCTGCGGGCCGACGCCCACCATCTGCTTACCGATGTCTGGACCTCATTCGGCGTGGTGCTGGGCATTGGCCTTGTGAAGGTCACCGGGCTGACGATCCTCGACCCCTTGATCGCCATCGCAGTGGCCCTGAACATCCTGTTCATCGGTTGGAAACTGCTGCACGAGACCGCTTCTGGCCTGCTGGATCGTTCCTTGCCCGAGGATGAGCAAGCGACGCTCGAAGCCCTGCTGGCCTCCCATGAAACGGAGGAGATCCGCTTCCATGCCTTGCGCACCCGGGTGGCCGGTTCGCGCCGATTCGTGGCCTTTCACGTGCTGGTGCCGGGCCGCTGGACGGTGCAGGCCGGCCATGACCTCTGCGACCAGCTGGAGCGGGAGATCGCCGGGGCCCTCACCCGAACCCATGTGCTCACCCACCTGGAGCCGATCGAGGATCCAAAGGCCTGGGATGACCAGGGATTCCGCTGGGAGGAGGGTTAGTCGAATCCAGGTTGACGTCCTGCCTCGAAACAGCGGGACGTCGGTAGCGTTCAGGAGGAACAGGGGGATCCACTCCACTGCACCCAACCCCACCGGGCCGGCCGACCATGGCGATTCGACTCCGCTGGTCCGTCGTGGGCACGCTTGCGGCTGTGGCTCCAGCGGCATCGCAGCATCAGGAACTCCGGGGCGAATCGGCCAATGAGCAACTTCTGCGTGCGGCAAGGGAGAGCACCGATGAACTGCTCGCTCGGCTCAACAGCAGTGCCGAAGGGCTGAGCGCTCTGCAATCAGAACTCCGCCTCGCCAAGGTGGGGCCGAATCAGATCGCCCATGAGAAACCAGTCTCCTGGGTGGTGCAGCTGTTCAAGACCTTCAAGAATCCGCTGGTGGTGCTCCTGGCCTCCCTGGCGGCTCTCTCCCTGCTGACGGGGGATAGCAAGGCGGCGGTGATCATCACCACCATGATCCTGTTCAGCGTGCTGTTGCGCTTTTCGCAGGAGTACCGATCGCTGCGCGCGGCAGAGTCCCTGCGCCGGTTGGTGCATACCACCACCTTGGTCAAACGGCACGATGCCCGCAAAGACATCACCCCGGGCCTCGCGGCCGACCTCGGCTTACACCTGAGCGCGGATGCGCCCCGCCAACAGGAGCTGCCGATCGATCGACTCGTTCCTGGGGATGTGGTGGTGCTTGCCGCCGGCGACATGATCCCCGCCGATGTGCGGGTGCTGAGCTCCAAGGACCTGTTCGTCAGCCAGGCCGCCCTGACTGGGGAATCCCTGCCAGTGGAGAAGCACAGCCTGCTGCCTCCCCGTCAGATGGAGCTCAGGGAGCCCCTGGAGCTGGAGAACCTCTGCTTCCTGGGCACCAACGTGATCAGCGGCACCGCCACGGCGGTGGTGGTGGAGACGGGAGAGCGCACCTGCCTGGGATCGCTGGCCAGGACACTGACGGGTGTGCGCAGCCGCACCAGTTTCGATCGGGGCATCAGCGATGTGAGCCTGCTGCTGGTGCGCTTCATGGCCGTGATGGCTCCCGCCGTGTTCGTGATCAATGGCATCAGCAAGGGCAACTGGGGCGAAGCCTTCCTGTTCGCGCTCTCGGTGGCCGTGGGGCTCACTCCGGAGATGCTGCCGATGATCATCACGGCCAATCTTTCCCGCGGCGCCCTCGCGATGGCGAAGCAGAAAGTGATCGTCAAGAACATCGACTCAATTCAGAACCTCGGTGCGATGAACATCCTCTGCACCGACAAGACCGGCACCCTCACCCAGGACCGCATCGTGCTGGAGCGGCACCTCGATCATTGCGGCAGGGACTGTGAGGAGGTGCTGGAGCTGGCCTATCTCAACAGCTTCCACCAGACCGGTCTCAAGAGCCTTCTGGATGTGGCGGTGCTCGAGCACGCTGATCTCCATCGTGCTCTGAAGGTGGAGAAGAACTTCGCCAAGATCGATGAGATCCCCTTCGACTTCCAGCGGCGTCGCATGTCGGTGGTGGTCGAGGAAGAAAACCACCACCACGAGCTCATCTGCAAGGGAGCCGTCGAGGAGATCCTCATGGTGTGCAACACCTTGAAGGAGGGGCAGTCGATCGATCCCATGGACGATGAGAGCCGCCGCCAGGTGCTGAATTTGAGCGAGGATCTGAACAACGATGGCCTGCGCGTGATCGCCGTGGCCTACAAGGAAGTGCCTCTCCAGGAGGAACCCTACGCGCTCGCGGACGAGTGTGATCTCACCTTCGTGGGACTGATCGCCTTCCTCGATCCCCCCAAGGATTCGGCTGCCGAGGCGATTCGCGAACTGAACCGTGGTGGGGTGGTCGTGAAAGTGCTCACCGGCGACAACCCGGTGATCGCCCGCAAAACCTGCAAAGACGTCGACCTGGCTGTCGAGGGTGTTCTGCTGGGGCAGGAGGTCGAGGCCATGGACGATGCCACGCTGGGCGAACGGGTGGAGTCGACGACGATCTTCGCCAAGCTTTCGCCACTGCAGAAATCACGGATCATCAAGCTGCTGCGCAACCGAGGCCATGTGGTCGGGTTCATGGGCGACGGCATCAATGACGCCGCTGCCCTGCGGGAAGCCGACATCGGGTTCTCGGTGGACACGGCGGTGGATATCGCCAAGGAATCGGCGGACATCGTGCTGCTGGAGAAGAGCTTGTTGGTGCTGAATGCCGGTGTGATGGAAGGACGACGCACCTTCGGCAACATCACCAAGTACATCAAGATGGGCACCAGCTCTGCCTTCGGCAACATGTTCAGCATGCTCGGGGCGAGCATCCTGCTGCCCTTTCTGCCGATGTTGCCGGTGCAGATCCTGCTCAACAATCTTCTCTACGACTTTTCCCAGACCGGTATTCCCTTTGACCATGTCGATCCCGACTATCTGGAGATACCGCGTCAGTGGAGGTTGAACGACATCAGAAGTTTCATGGTGTTCATCGGCCCGGTCAGCTCCTTGTTTGACTATGCCACTTTCGCCCTGATGTGGTTTGTTTTCTCCGCCAATTCGGTTGAGAATCAAGCCCTGTTCCAGACCGGCTGGTTTGTTGAGAGTCTGATGACCCAGACGTTGATCGTGCACATCATCCGTACCGCCCATATCCCCTTCTTCCAGAGCAGTCCGGCGCCCCTGATGGCGATGGTCACCGTCGTGGTGATGGCCACCGGAATCGCGATTCCCTATACGCCGATTGGTTCAGCACTTGGGATGGTGCATCTGCCCCTCGTGTACTTCGCCTGGCTGGCGGCCATCCTGCTCGGCTACTGCCTCCTCACCCAGCTGGTGAAGACCTGGTACGTGCGTCGATTTGGCTACAGCTGATTCCAGGACACCATCAGCTCTCAGCTCCGTTGGACCACAGATGGGGGTTACGCCAGCCAGCGCATCCAGGCCCGCCTCCAGGAGCTGGCGGCTGAGGAGTGGCCACTGGCCCCCCAGCTGAATCCGGTGGATTACCAGCCCTCGCGGCCGTAGGGAAGCTTCGGGTCGATCGGGAATTCAGCCGGGTTGTTGGCGATCAGGTTGTCGAGAGCCGCGCTGTAGGAGGCCAGGGCCGTGCGGATCTGGGCCCAGTGGCGCCAGACTCCTCCAGCAGCAGCCCGGCAGCAGGATGGTGAGCAGGAGCAGCAAGGGCAACACCGCCAGTGACACCGCCTTCCAGGTGCCAGGCACCACGGTGTTCGTGGGCCAGCAGCGGCGCGAGCGGGCCAGCATCGACATCATCCAGTACAACGCCGAGGCGATCCGGGAGTGGCACCAGGCCGATGTGGCCACCTGCCTCACCTGCCTGGCCGGCCCCACGGTCAGCTGGATCAACGTGAATGGCGTTCATGACACCGGGCTGATCGAAGAGCTGGGCGATGCCTTCGATCTGCACCCCCTGACCCGCGAAGACATCGCCAACACCTCCCAGCGGCCCAAGTGGGAGGAATTCGGCGGCTATGCCTTCCTGGCGATGAAGATGCTCGACGACGGCGGGCCCGCGCGCGGGGTGACGATTGAGCATGTGAGCCTGATCCTGGGCCCCAGCTGGGTGCTCTCGTTCCTCGAGGACGAGGGAGATGTGTTCGAGAGCGTGCGCAAGCGACTGCGCACCGCCAGCGGTCGCGTGCGCACCATGCCGGCCGACTACCTGGCCTTCTGCCTGATGGACGCCGTGGTGGACCACTACTTCCTGGCGGTGGAGCGGATCGGCGAGGGGGTGGAGTTGATCGACGAGCAGGTGATCAGCAATCCCAGCCCGGGCGACATCCACAGGATCCACCGCTTCAAGCAGCAGATGCTGATCCTGCGGCGGGCTGTGTGGCCCCTGCGGGAGGTGGTGGGGGCGATCGTGCGCAGCGAATCTGAACTGCTGGGCGAGCGCACCAAGGTGTTCTGGCGCGATCTCTACGATCACACGGTGCAGGTGATCGACATGGTGGAAACATCACGGGACTCCCTGGCCAGCCTGCATGACACCTACCTCTCCAGCCTCAGCAACCGCATGAATGAGGTGATGAAGGTGCTCACCGTGATCTCCACGATCTTCATCCCCCTCACCTTCCTCGCCGGTGTGTACGGCATGAACTTCGAGCACATGCCCGAGCTCAAGTGGAAAGATGGCTATTACATCGTCTGGGCGGTGATGGTGACGATCGGGCTGCTGCTGATCGTGTACTTCCGAAAGCGCCGCTGGATCTGAGCGAAGCCCCTGCATCAGCTCCCAAGCCGCGCCCCACAGCTCATCCCGCCAGATCCGCCAATCGTTTCTGCGCCAGCTGTGCGTGGGCTACCGCCTCTGCCAGCTTGGCTTTGCACTCGGCGCCAACCTCCTGCGGCGCCGTTCCGGGCTCAGACGTTGCCATCGGCAAGCTCCCACTGCTGCTCTACGAGAAGGCTTCGCCTAGGCAGAAGCCCTTCGGGCTAGAGCATCGCCTTCTTCAGTTCGGTGGAGTCCCCGGCCCGGTCTGGCGGTTAGGAAAGCTCTCATCAGGGCTGGATCAGTTTTTGGGTCCATGCCAGTGTCATGAAGGCTGCGGGAGTGGTCCAACACACCAAGCAACACAACTTCATCAGCGATTGTGTCTGTTGTTTTCCTCAGCCCCCCTTTCGTCGGCAGGGATGGTGAAGGCCGCATGGGTAGACCGAAGGGCAAGGAGCCCCAATCGTTTGACAGACCATCCCGCGGTTGGCCGCCACCTGTCTGACGGGATTCGCGATGCTGCAACTGCTGTTCAGCATCAGATCGTTCTGATCGGCCGTTCGCTGGTGGCCAGAAGCAGCTGACTCCAGAAAGCCTCAGGTGACTCAGACAAAGGCAGCGAACTGTTGGCTGCCGGTGCATGGAGAGAAGGTAGGCGCTACTGAGCCCAACCCAAACGAGCGGACCGCTGAGACCCATCACGGTGTCCTGTTCCCCCGGCAGTGCCCTGCCTTCTCCGTTGGCCAGGCCTAGCGTTCTGGCAATGCCGCCGGGTGGGCCATGGCCGTGGTGAACCGCTGTGCGGTGGGGATCTACCCCAGCGGGCAACTGCTCGACTGGGCACGGGGACTTGACCTGGATGTGGAGGTTGCCGGAGCCGGTGAGCCCTGCCTGTACTTGATCCCTGACTACGACACGCAAGAGGAGGCCGAGGAGATCCTCGAGGAGGTCTACGAGGCGATCTTTGAGGCGGAACTCGACTACTGGCATCGCGACACCGGAACCTGGCCGGCGGAGCGCACCTACCCGGTGTTCCGCAAATGGTTCGAGGTGCGCTTCTACCCCCTGATCCAGGACCTGGTGGGCGAGGAACTCACCTCGACTCAACCGGATGGGGAGTTCATCGGTGAGCAGCGCACAGCGCTGGAGTGAGTGGAGCAGCTCCCCTGAGGAAGACCAGACGGCAACGGCGTCGGCCCCCGCACTGGGGTGATGACCCTGAGCCAGCGCCTGCATCTCGCTATCCGGTCACTGCGCCAGCACCGGCTTGTTATGCAAAAACTGGATTACGGACTGGCTTCACGTCACGTGCACCGTGCCCCGGATGGCATGGGCCCGCGCTCCCAGGGTGATCGGGCCGCTGCCGGCCGGCTGCAGGCGGGCATGCAGCAAATCCCGGAAGCCGGAGCGTTCCTCCTCGTTCATGGCCGCGAGGACCTGACCGGCGCTCGGGCCGCCGAGAAGGGTGCTCCAGAAATCGTCGAAGTCGGCGAAGGTGCGTTCCACGGCGATCACGTTCGTCTGGAGGTCGCCCAGGCCGGCGCTGGCCCAGAGGTCCCGCAGCACCTCAGGGCGGGAGGCCTCCGGACTGGGGGGCTTGGGTGTGGAGCGGCCGATCGCACTCAGGGTTTCCGTGACGTCCCGATAGGGGAAGCCCCCACCCTCCATGTCCCAGGCATAGGCGGCCACGGTGCCACCGGGGGCCACGACCCGCGCCATTTCTGCCACACCTTTTGCCGGTTCGGGCACGAAAAAGATCACCAAGGGCATGACCGCCAGATCGAAGGCGGCGTCCGGGAAGGGCAGGGCCATGGCGTCGGCGTTCACGAACTCGGCGCTCTGCAGGAGTGGATGCTGCCGGGCAAAGGTGAGTTGCGCCTCAGATGGGTCGATGCCGACGGGCAAGAGCGGTGCACACTGCTCCACGATCAGCTGCGTGAAGGCGCCATTGCCACAGCCCACATCCAGCCAGCGCAGGCCGGGCTGTGGCGCGATCCAGTCCAGAAACTCCTGGCCGGCGAGACGGCTCCAGACCCCCATGAAGCGGTCGTATCCGGCCCCATCGGTGAAGCGGATGGGTTCAGTGGTCATGGCCAACGGTTTCCACGGGTTTCAAGGCTGGGCTGCGCTCACGATGACAGCGCAGGCTCGCGGGCGGCCCGGGGCTGAAACCAATCATCGGGTGGCCGCCCACCCAAGATGAGCTCCCGTTCTGATGGGCGGTTTCACCCTTTGGACCCTTTTGACACGATCAAGCAGACCCTCGCCACCTATGCGGCCAGGAGCGTGGAGCAGCGCCGTCACTGGTACTCGCCGGCCGCAGCGGCCTATGCCGCCACCCGGCCCCGCTACCCGAAGCAGGTGGTGGACGCGGTGGTGGCTCGAGCTGGTCTGACGGCTGCATCCACGTTGCTGGAGGTGGGCTGTGGACCGGGCACGGCCACGGTGTCGTTCGCGGAGCTGGGCTGCCGGATCGTGGCCATCGAGCCCAACCCGGAGTTCTGCCTGCTGGCTGAGGAGGCCTGTCAGCGGTTCCCGAACGTCGACGTGGTGACGACATCTCTGGAGGAGTGGGAACCTCAGCAGGAGCGCTTCGATGCCGTGCTGGCGGCCAGCTCCTTTCACTGGATCCCGCCGGAGATCGCCTATCCAAAAGCGGCCGGTTCCTTGCGGGAGAACGGCTGGTTGATCCTGCTGTGGAACAAGGAGTTGCAGCCACCGATCCAGACCCATGAAGCCTTGCGATCGATCGTCCGCCGCCATGCCCCTGAGCTGGAGCGTCCCTATGAAGAGGCCGCCACCGTGGCCGGAATTCTCGCGGCCTTGGGACAACCCCTGCTGGAGTCGCCGCTGTTTCATGGTGCCCAGCAGGGTCAATGGCGGGTGGAGAGCCTCCTGACCATTGACGACTACCTGACCCTGTTGACCACCTACTCGCCGTTTCTGGCTCTCGATCCAGTGGTGCTGAAGGCTCTGCTGGCTGAACTGCGGCCGGCACTGGAGCAGTTGCACGGTGAGACGGTGCCCTTGAGCCACACCTCGGCGTACGTCATGGCGCAACTCGTGACAGCTGGAGCGGAGATCGAAGGACCACCTGCCATCTCCTGAAGCGACTGCTCTAGCAGATCCCCTATGACTGGGCCGAAGCCTGGCGATGGCACTGGCGTGGTACGGGAACAGGTACTTCTGGAAGCCGCTCCAGCCTGAAAAGAGGCGTACGTTGAAGTTGAGGGGAGGCCCGGTAGCCAACCCGACCCCCACCCTCCAAGAGAGTCCGGCCAGGGATCACCTGAGTCGGTGCGCAGAGCGGAGGTGCGCCCAAGATGCGTGAAACCACCTGTGAACTCGATGGCGCCGCGCGAACGCCATTCCGTAGCCGCAGAGAGCCATACGCCACGTCTGATTCCCGCGTGTTGAAATCCCGGGCTGCCTAACCCGGGCCGGGATCACAGCCAAGAAGGCCAAGCCTTGAGCATCTCTTCCCGGAGACGTGATCCCCTCCCTTACCTGTCAGGCCCCAGACAGGCGATGCGTGAACCACAGACACTCGATCGGTCAGGCCCCAGATGCCAAGGCGATGATCCGCAACCGGTGCCAAGGCGCCCCCCACGGGGCGCCTTCCGCCATGGGCTGATCAGGCGACCAGCACCGTGACCAGCACCGAGCGCTCCTGGCGAAGGTCATCGAACTCGCAGAAGAAGTGTTCTGCCAATGGGACAGGTCCACTGCATCTGTTCGAGAAGGCTGCGCCTACGCAGAAGCCTGCAGCGAGAGGATCACCGTTCAGATGATGGGCATCCCTCGTCCCTGTGGCATCCCCCCTGCAGATCCGCCCGTTTGAGCCGAACGACTGGCCTGGTGTGTGGCGGCTGCTGGAGCCGGTGTTCCGTGCCGGAGAGACCTTCCCCCATGACCCGGTGATCACGGAGGCGGAGGCCAGGGTGTCGTGGGTGGAGCAGAGCCAGGCCGTGATGGTGGCCATTGATGCCACGGCAGCCGTGGTGGGGACTTACTACCTCAAGCCCAACAGCCTCTGCCTCGGAGCCCATGTGGCCAATGCCGGCTACGTGGTGGCGGAGAGCTGCCGGCGCCAGGGCATCGGCAGCCGTCTCTGCCAGCACTCGCTCCAGGCGGCCCGGCGACTGGGATACCGGGCCATGCAGTTCAACCTGGTGGTGAGCACCAACACCGCGGGCCTTCGCTGCTGGGAGCGCAACGGCTTCCGCACCGTCGGCACACTGCCCGGGGCCTTTCACCACAAGCAACTGGGGTATGTGGATGCCTTCGTGATGGTCCAGGTGTTGGTGGAGAAGACGGCCTAGCCGGCCCAGCTGGCCGAGAAGCTCCCACAGAAGTCGAAGGCGCTGCGATCGGACGCAGCAACCGTTCGCCTTAGCCTCAAAGCCTTGACAACCACCATGAGTCCACCATCAACAGCGCTTGACCTGCTGGGCTACGGGGCCGCCTCGCTGACAACGCTGAGCTTCCTGCCGCAGGCGATCAAGACCCTCAGGCGCGGAGATACCCGTGGCATCTCCCTCAGCATGTACACCTTGTTCACCGGCGGCATTGCCCTGTGGCTGATTTACGGCGTGTTGACGCGCAATGGCCCGCTCATGGCGGCCAATGCCGTGACCGTCGTACTGGCCGGCCTCATTCTCCAGCACAAGCTGCGAGACCGGTTAAAGGAATGGCGCAACAATCAGAACTTGCCAACAAAAGAAGTGGACTGACTCAAGCGCACTCCGTAACCAATCATGCCCTCAATCCTGGGCTGAATGCTGGACTGAATCCCAGGGATATCAATAGGACTCTGCCATCACGTGGGCGAGACCATCGCGAGTTACAGGATTCGTTCGTCCTGGCGTCGTGATCGCTGCTTGTAGGAGCAGTCGTTGACTCCCTAAGTACAGCTTAGGAGGGCCTATTCCGGCTCTCAGATGCCACGCCTGCACCGCCAGGCCTGAGTGATGGAGGACCCGCACTCCGCTTCGTCGCAGGTGAGCAGGAGGGTACGGCCCGATCAAGGCGTCCGCTCTGACTCCAACTCCGACCCTGTCGCCTTGACATTGACGGTGTAGGTCATCTGCGAGCCGACACCCGTGCCGCGGTACGTGCCCGTGACCGGAGCCGCCAGCCGGTGATCGGGTGCCGCGGCGAGGGCCACATGGCCATCGGCAACGGCGAGGCCGAGGCTGGGGTCGTAGCCGCGCCAGCCGCCGCCGGGCAGGTAGACCTCCGCCCAGGCATGCAACTCGTGTTCGCTCACCTCAGGCGGGTGATGCATCGAATAACCGCTCACGAAACGGGCCGCCAGGCCCTGGCTCCGGCATGAGGCCACGAACAGGGTGGCCGTGTCGCGGCAGGCTCCGCTGCGCGTCTGCAGGGTCTGCTCCGCCGTCATCGGATCGCCATCGAGCCGTCCGACATGGTCAAAGCTCGAATGGATCTCATCGGCCAGACGCATCAGGAAGGCCGTCGCCGATCGATCGACCTCCTCGGCCAGGTCCTGCGCCCAGATCCGCACCGATCCGGGAGCGGCTCCCCCGCAGCTGGGCGCCAGGGAGGCGGCCTCATCGATCGGATAGGCCACGGGCAGCCGTTGGGCCGCCTGATGGGTCTCGATCCACCCGAAGGGGTTCTCGAGCAGGGTTTCCACCACCGATTCCATCTCGATCTCCAATTCGGCCCGCTCCTGGTCAAACCAGCACACAAGTGCGTCGGTGCCATCAGGTTCAAGGATCCGGCTCATCCCGGCGGGCTCGGCCTTGACGCGCACGTGATGGTGCAATAACCGCTGGTGGCCGTTGTGCCGCGGCGTGAGCCGCACCGTCATCGGCTCCAGGAACACAGGGCGTTCGTAGCGATAGCGCAGCGCATGCCTGATCTGGAACAGCATCGTCAACCGAGTGAAGTCAAACCGCCGCTGACGGCCGGCGGCTCCCATTCAGCCATGGACTCCGTGATCGGTCCATGTCCCGCACCAGGAACAGGGCTTACCGGGCCGATCGATCAGCCCTCGATGGACCCCACAGCCTTCACAGCCGCCTGGCGGGTCAGCGAATGGGCGATGAGCCCGACATCAAGCTCGGAAGAAAGCAGATTCACCTGATCCCGGTGGGCGGTTGCTGCAGCATGGAGTCCCCTGATCACGGCCCGTCGATGCTCGAACCCGAGCCGATTCGCTCCATCGACCCTGACAGCTTGGATGGCGGCGCCCTCTACAGGCTCTGCACCAGCCTGGTGGTGCCCCGGCCGATTGCCTGGGTGAGCAGCATCGATTCGGAGGGGCAACCCAACCTGGCGCCCTTCAGTTTCTTCAATGCCGTGAGTGATCAACCGGCGGTGCTGATGGTCTCGATCGGTGCCCGGCGCGATCGGGAAAAGGACACGCTGCGAAACATCCGAGAGACCCGTTGCTTTGCGGTGCATGTGGTCGATGAGCGGCTCGTCCGGGCCATGAACATCACCGCCACGGATTATCCACCCGGCAGCAATGAATTCGAGGCCGCCGGACTGGCGGCCGTGCCCAGCTGCCGCATCGCCGCCCCACGCGTGCGGGATGCCGCCGCCTGCCTGGAGTGCGAGCTGCTCGAGATGATCCCCGTGCCTGGCACCACGTTCACGATGGCGCTGGGCCAGGTGGTGATGGTGCATGTGCAGGAGCGCTGCCTGGGTGCCGCGGGGACGGCTTCGGCGGAAGCCCTCCGCCCCGTGGGCAAGTTGGCCTTGAACGACTACACGCGCCTCGGCGAGGTGTTCGAGCTGGTGCGCCCCAGGCTGGGTCAATGAAAGGGCTCGCATGAGACCAGGAAGCCGCTGACGTGGTCGGGCCACTGGGCCAGGGCCAGCAGCTCCCGGGGCTCCCGGACAAACCCCTTCTGGGAGAGGGCGGTGAGCTCGGCCAGGTTGTCGTGGGTGACCAGGGGCTTGCCGCGCCTGGCAGCGGCGTAGGCGTCTGTGAAGTCCTGCCCCTGCTCGGCCTCGCACTGGGCGTAGGCGTCTTCGAAGCTCATCCCCTGCTCCTGCCGTCGAACGAAGGCATCGAGTTCAGGGGGGAGGTGCTCCAGCCAGAGGGGAAGACTCCCCACCGGACCGACCGTGACCTCGGCGGCCTCGATGTGAATCAGCACCACAGTGGCCTCCAGGGTCCAACTGGGCTGGGCCAGCAACCTGCCGGCGGCCTCGACGAAGGACTCGCGGTAGTCCTCAACCAGGGCCTGGTGGATGTCGGCGAGGTCAGGCATGGAGAAGAGCGATCACGACAACGCCCGGCGACGAGGCCACCGGGCATTGATGATTCTGTTGGGATGATTCTGCTGGCTGGATTGGCAGGGGAGCTGAGCCGGACGCCTCCAGGGTCAGGTCATGGCCGCGAATGGTTCAGAGGCACCTGAGGCCTCCTGCGCCATTGGGCCAGCTCCACAGGCGTTTGGGCAGCTTTGGCGTTGGCCGATTTCAGGCGAGTGCCAGGAAACAAATCAATTAGGATGCTGAGGGTGCAATGGCGCCGAAAGGCCCAAGGACCCACAAGATGGCCACCAACAAAGACATCATCGAAAACGCCTACGCGAGCTTCGCGGCGGGCGACATACCCGCCGCCCTCGCCGTTATGGCTGAAGGCATTCAGTGGACCGAGGCCGACGGATTCCCTCTCGCTGGCACGTACATCGGTCCCCAGGCCGTGCTCGAAGGGGTCTTCATGCGACTCGCAGAGATTGGCGATGACTTCGCCGTGGTGCCAGAGCAGTTCGTCGCCGCCGATGACACCGTCGTGGCGCTCGGGACCTACAGCTGGACGCACAAGATCTCCGGAGCGCCAGCGGTTGTGAAGATGGCCCACGTGTGGACGTTCAAGGATGGCCAAGCGGTGGCCTTCCAGCAGCACGTCGACACCCTCAGGGTTCGCGAGCTCAGCTGATCAATCGCGCCCCGGGACCGAAGCGGTGCGTGAGCGGTTCACACAACAAAGCCCGGTGACGAGGCACCGGGCTCTGAATGATTCGGTTTGGTGGGGCGGAGTGGCTGACGCTGGCACCTGGGGCCAGGGTTCCAGTGGGGCTTCCCCATTGGTCCGGGGCACCTGAGGCTGGGCCGTTAACGGTGCAGTGGACGGCGACGTGGCGACACGCCAGGGAAGCCAGTGATCGGATGAGAGTGTTGGAGCAGGGTCCGAATCGTCAGCTCGCTCCTGAGCAATGCTCGGGTGGGGTGTCATCCATGGTCTGGAGCCTCCCGGTTGGTGATGTCATCACCATCGGACGGACGACCGCAGGCGGCAAGCCTCTGCTGTCCAGACGACACCGCTTGTGATCTGCGGCAATGGCTCTTCATGAACCGCGCGTCACCGAAGCAGTGGGCACTGGATCCCGTCGCCGTTCATGCCAATGGCCGCCCCTTCCAGGTCCAACCGCGGCCGCTGAGGGTGCGCCACACCGACACCGGGCCGATCGCGGCCACCACCAGGCCACCGGCTCCCATCAGCCACCAGAGGGTGAGCGGCACCTGGAACTGGCGTCGGGTCCACAGTCGCAGGACCAGCTGAAGGCCGATGCCCGCCAGGGCTAGCGCCAGGGCGACCAACAGAACAAGCCGCTGATCCGGCAGCAGCGCGGCCGCAATCGCTGCGGCCGGTGCCAGCAACCAGGGGCCGCTGAACATCAGCAGCACCACCGACGAGGCCGCCAGGGCCCTGGCCACATCGCCATCGAGGCCCAGCAGCCAGTTCTTGGTCCAGCCCTCCTAGAGGGAGGCGAAATCGCTGTACATGCGCAGCTCGATCGCATCGAGCCCCAGCAGGTAGCGCAGGCGATAGCCGCTTTGCTTGATCCGCCGCGCCAGGGCCAGGTCCTCCACCACTTCCGCCGCCAGGTCCCGGTGGCCGCCGATCGCCAGGTAGGCGCTACGGCGAAACAGCATGAATGGCCCGGCGGCGAACGCCACCGTGCTGGCGGGATCATTGGCGGCTTCGATCGGGAAGCCGAGACCCAGCAGGCTGGCCATGATCGGCTGCACCATCCACTCCGCCAGGCAGCCGCAGCTCAGCCGTGGCGCCAGGCTCAGCAGGTCCGCCCCATCCGTCGTCGCCTGGGCCAGAGCGCGCCGCAGGGTGGCCGGCTGCAGGCGCACATCGGCATCGACGAACAACACCCACTCGCTCACCACCTGCTCCATGGCGCGGCTGCAGGCCCAGTTCTTGCCCACCCAGCGTTCCCCCACCGGCCGGGGCCCGGCATCCAGCAGCGAGAAGCGGGGCTCCGTGGCATTGCAGGCCAGGGCTGTCTCCTGGGCGATCGCCACCGTGGCATCGCTGGAGCGATCGTCCACCAGCAGCACCCGCCAGTCGCCGCAGGGGTCCTCGCTGCGCAGCAGGCTGGTGAGGCAGGGGGCGATGTTGGCCGCTTCGTTGTAGGCGGGCACCACCACCGTGAGCGAGGTGGTGGCCAGTGCCGCTGTCGGGTCAGTTCCCGCCTCCGGCTGCTCCATCAGCCTGGGCGCCCGCGCAAACACCCGAATCAGGCCGGCGATCAGAATCAGCAGGCCCAGGGCGGCGGCGGCGGCCAGCGACAGCAGCGCCCAGGCGAGGGCCGTGGCCAGATCCATGCCGTAGCCCTCAGGGTCGTTCCGCCCATGGTGCCCCGGCTCGATCGCGGCGGGACCGCCAGCAGGGCTCAGGCATCACCCGGAATCGATCCAAGAACGGCGGATATCGAAGCTGACCCCCGACACCATGAACGCGATCAACAGGGCCAGCGCAATGGCTGGGCGTTCCCTGCCAGGCTGGTCTCCAGCTCTGCGCCAACGCCGTGCCATCGCTGCCCCCAGACGAGGATCCAGATGACTGGGCCGTTGAACGCGGCCGTCCCCTCGGCCTGCGGCTCCTGGCGTTGGTGGGGGCCCTGGCCTTCGTGATGCTCGGGATCAACAGCCTGCTGCCGTTGCTCCAGCCCCAGAAGCCGCCATCCCTGCCCGAACCCCCGAAAGCGGCCCTGGGTTGATGGTGTCTGCGCCGATGGTCGTCGAAACTGCGATCGCCATGCTCGCTCGGCAGGACCGCTGGCTGCTTCAGCTCCGCGACGACGTCGCCGGCATCGTCGCTCCGGGGCACTGGGGGCTGTTCGGCGGCCACCTGGATCCGGGCGAGACGCCTGAGCAGGCCCTGCGGCGCGAACTGCTCGAGGAGATCAACTGGTGTGCCGAGGAGCTGCCCTACTGGTTCCGCCACACAAGCCCCACGCGCATCGCCCATTTCTTTCGCGCCGATCTCACCGTGCCGCTGGAGGCGCTGCAGCTGCTGGAGGGCCAGGACCTGGTGCTGGCCAGCGCCGAGGAACTGAACGCCGGCAGGGTCTGGAGCCCGAAGCTGCGGCAACACCGGCCCCTGGCCCCCTCGCTGAGGATCGCCGCCACCGCCCTCGCGGCGCCCCCACAGCCATGAGCTGGGCTGGTGGCTGAAACCAGGGCCTTCAGCCGGCGGCGCCGAACAATCTCCCCACGGCGGCCGTGAGCGCCAGGGCGAACGTGCCCCAGAACAGCATCCGCAGGGAACCGCGCCACAGGGAGGCGCCGCCGATCGAGGCCGACAGCCCCCCCAGCACCGCCAGGGTGACGATCGCATTGATGGTCACCAGCTCGGTGATCCGCCCGGCGGGGGTGAGCTGAAGCGTGAGCAACGGCAGGCTGGCGCCGATGGCGAAACTGGCGGCCGAAGCAACGGCGGCCTGGATCGGCCGGGCCCGCAGGATTTCATTGAGGCCCAGCTCATCGCGGGCATGGGCGCCCAGGGGGTCATGGAGCGTGAGTTGCTCGGCCACCTGACGGGCGAGACCGTGATCAAGGCCCCGGCGCACGTAGATCTCCGTGAGCTCGGCGAGTTCACCGGCGGGATCGGAGGCCAGTTCCTGGCGTTCCTTGGCCAGATCGGCCCGCTCGGTGTCGGCCTGGGATTGCACCGAAACGTATTCCCCCGCCGCCATCGAGAGCGCCCCGGCGACGGTGGCCGCCACCCCGGCCAACAGGACCTGCTCCTTGGCCGCCCCGGAGGCGGCGATGCCCACCACAAGGCTGGCCACCGAAATGATGCCGTCATTGGCCCCTAGCACCACGGCCCGCAGCCATCCGGCGCGATGGGAGCGGTGACGCTCGCTGCGTCCAGCGTCGTGGCTCATCGTTCTCTGCGCTCGGCCAGGTGCAGCATGACGCCTGGGACCGATCAGTCGTGGTCGGACCCGTCACCCTCCGCCGCAGGCAGGCTGCCACGGAACTGCTCGGAGAGCAGCGAGCGCTGGTATTCGATCGACAGCGAAGAGAGATGGTGCTTGGCCGCCTTGTGCAGACGGGGGTCGATCTGATCGAAGGTGCGACCGCTGGGCACCTGCATCCCCGCCACCAGACGCAGGACATCGAAGAGCCGCACCTGGTCGTGCTGCCACGCCTGGTAATCGATCGCGGCGGCATTGAGATCCTGCTCGGACACCTTCCCCAACTCCAGAGCCTGGTGCAGGCCCTGGAGTTGGGCCAGCCGCGCCGAGGTCACCAGGGCATGGGCCGAGCCAAGGGCCGCCAGGGCATCCGTGGCCTCTCGCTTGAGCACCGAGAGGTTGCGACTCTGGACCGCCCGCTCCATCGAGAGCGGCAGGCGCACTCCTGGCCGCATGGGAATCGGGGCCGCACTGGGGCCGGTGGACTCCAAAGGCCCGGGAGGCGGGTCCGCCATCTGGAGCGGTGGCTGGGCCGCCGGCTGGGCCTGGGCCGCAGGCTGGGCCTGCAGGGCTGAGCCCCAGCGCACCAGCAGCTTTCCGAGTTTCTGGCCGAGGGCCCTGGGCGTCCAATTCATCGCTGTCGCTCTTTTCAGACCAATCTGCAGCCAGAGGGACGCCAGGGGAAGGGGGAAACCCGAGCCGGGGGCGCACGGTTTGCCGCATCGAGCCCAGCGACCGCGTGCAACCGCTGATCCCCAAGGTGGTGGGCCTGTTCCGAACGGGGATGGATCGCTGGCCCCTGGAATCAGCCGCGACGAGGCCGACCGGCCTGACACCAAGGGGATCGACCTACGGTGGCCCTGGCGATCCAGGAGCACCACCGACGATGGATCCCGCCGCCCCCAGCACCCGCTCCAGCAACACCACCACCGATGTGGCCTCCCTGCGCCGGGAGTATCGCCTCGCCGGACTGCGCCGCGATGATCTGGCGGCCGATCCCGTGGTTCAGTTCCGCCGCTGGCTCGCCGAGGCCACCGCCGCCGAGCTGCCGGAACCCAACGCGATGGTGCTCTCGAGCTTCGATGGGCAGCGCTGCAGTTCGCGCACGGTGCTGCTCAAGGCCTTCGATGGGCGTGGCTTCGTGTTCTTCACCAACTACGGCAGCCGCAAAGCCACCGACATCGCCGCCTGCGCCCAGGTCAGCCTGCTGTTTCCCTGGTACGCGCTCGAGCGCCAGGTGGGGGTGATCGGCCGGGCCGAGCGCATCAGCGTGGGCGAATCCCTCGCCTACTTCGCCTCCAGGCCCCACGGCAGCCGGCTCGGTGCCTGGGTGTCCCAGCAGAGTGAGGTGATCAACTCGCGCACCATCCTCGAGCAGAAGTGGGAGGAGATGCGCCGCAAGTTCGCCGGTGGTGAGGTGCCCCTGCCCGATTTCTGGGGCGGGTTCCGGGTGGTTCCCCGTGAGCTGGAGTTCTGGCAGGGAAGGGAGAACCGGCTCCATGACCGCTTCCGCTACGTGCGCGCCAGCGGCGAGGAGACCTGGGCGATCGAGCGCCTGGCGCCCTAGGGCCGCCGGCCCGCGCCGAGGGGAACACTCAGCCTCAGGCCCCTTTTGATCGATGTCGCGCCGGCGACGTTTCGCCTGGGAGGTGGGCGCGCAGGGGAAGCAACCGCTCCTTCAGCGTTGAGCAGCGGCATCCCCAGCTTCAGCCCCTTGCCGACCAGGGCATTCAGCCGCCTCGGCGGGCCGATGCCACGCGCCCACGCCAGCGCCGCAGCGCCACCAGCGACCAGATTCCCTCCGCCACCGCGAACGGCCAGGCCCCCGCCAGCAGCCCGTAGACCCCCGAGGCCAGGCAACCGGCGGCGAACACCAGCACCCAGAACGGGGCGCGCTCCTCGAGGGCGTAGGCGATCAGCATCGCGGCCACGGCCAGCACGCCGAACAGGGTGAGGGGATCAAGGGCCATGGCGGGCGCTGGGAAACGAGCTGGTGGACTAGGCCAGGTGGCGGCGGAGGCCGTCCTGGTGTGAATCCGCGCCTAGCTTGACCACAAAGGGGGCGTGGGGCGTAGCGCAGGGACGGCATTGACGGCTGAGCCGGATCGGATCGATGAGCTGGACGGGATGGATTGAGATGGATGCAATAGCGAACATGGCGGAGCTGGTTCTTTCGACGGACGGGAAGGGGCTCACGCTGCTGATCGACGGGCTGATCGTGTTCGGGTTGATCCTGGCCCGTTACTTCCTGGTGGCCGGTAGCTCCTATCTGTTGCTCTACCGCCCAGGCGCCGCCCCGCAACCCCTTCCCCAAGCTCCACCGCAGCGACCCTCGGCGGTCTCGATCCGCCGCGACATCGGCCTCTCGGTGCTCTCGGCCGGGGTGTTCGCCCTGGCCACCCTGGCCCTGCTGGCGGCCCACCGCCACGGGCTGACCCGCCTCTACACGGAGGTGCCGGAGCCCCTGGGCGGCCTGGCCTACGGGCTGGCGAGCTACGTCCTGGTGCTGCTGTTGCAGGACGCCTGGTTCTACCTGACCCACCGGCTCGTCCACCTGCCGGCTCTTTACCCCTGGATGCACCGGGGCCACCACCGTTCCCACTGCCCCAACCCCTGGACCTCCTTCGCCTTCGATCCCCCCGAAGCGGCGGTGCAGGCCCTGTTCCTGATCGCCTTGGTGGCCCTGATCCCGCTGCACCCGATCACCCTGATCGCCGTGCTCACCACCATGACCATCTGGGCCGTGGTGAATCACCTGGGCCTGGACCGGCTGCCGCAGGCCTTCCCCCACCACTGGCTGGGCCGCTGGTTGATCGGGCCCACCCACCATGCCCTGCACCACAGGCGCCCGGCGGTGCATTTCGGCCTCTATTTCACCCACCTCGATCGCCTGTTCGGCAGCGAGGATCCCGCCTACGTCAGCTCCCTCGGCAAGGCTGCGCCGCGCGCACGCTCGGCGGCGCTCAACCCCTGACGAGCAACGTGATCAGGCCCGAGAGCAGCCCCAGCCCGTGCAGACCCAGGGGCACAGGCTCGTTGGGCGGATAGGAGGCAAGCAGGCGCTGGCGGCCCAGATGCTCCTGGGCGAAGTAGAGGGCACAGACCAGCGCTCCCGCCACTGCGAGCAGTTGCCAGCCGTGCTCAAAGCTGGCGGCGGCGAAGTCCGGCCCGCGCCAGATCAGATGCTGGGCCAGGTGGAACACGCGAACGGGCAGATCGGCGCTGAGCACGAACACCGCCAACAGGGCCAGGAACTGGCGCAGGCGACGACCGACGTCCGATCCCATCTCCCCTCGACACGTGAACCCACCATGGGCAGCCCCCGGGGCTGCCCGGTGACCAATGGCACACGCCATCGTCACATCGGTGGGGGTTAGGGGGCGCCAAGAGCCAACAATGGGCCGAACTCCTTCCGCGCCTGCGCCCATGCCCCCCCGTTCCAGCCTTGCCCTGTTCCTGGCCACCGCCGGTCTGGTGGCCGGGGTCAGCGCCTGCGGCAAAACCTCCGAACCAACCATGGCCCCGGAGAGCCCCAAACCGGAAGCCACCTCCCCCGCCAACTCGGCCCCCACGGCCAAGCCACAAGCTGCGAAACCTCCTGCCGCCAAGGCTCACGACGAAGGGGGTGAAGGGGGCGAAGGGGGTGAAGGCTGAGGCGAAGGCTGATCAGGGCGAGGCGAAGGCGCCTCTGGAGCCCGGTCGGAACCGGGCCAGCAACAGGGCGGCCGCCAGGGAGCAGCTGGCCGAGAAGCCGAAGGCCGCCGCTGGACTGACCACCTGGTAAAGCCAGCCGAATAGGATGGAGGCCGGCAGCAGCAGGGCGCCGGTAGTGAGGTTGAACCAGCCGAAGGCGCGGCCCCGCTGCTCAGGCGGGCTCAGATCCGCCACCAGCGCCTTCTCCACCCCTTCGGTGGCGGCCATGAACAGGCCATAGAACCCGAACAGCGCGAACAGGGCCACGCCCCCCAAGGGCAGACCCCAGAGGGGCAGGTTGCCCAGCAGCAGATAGAAGAGTCCGTAGGCGCCGTAGCCGCCCACCAGCAATTGCCAGCGGCCCACCCGATCCGACCAGCCCGCCAACGGTGCCGCAAACAGCATCGCCACCGTCGACACGCTCGCCCAGAGCAGCGGCACCTGGGCGGGGGGCACCCCGAGCGCCTGGGCCCGCAGCAGCAGGAACAGGTTCGAGGAGTTGCCGAGGCTGAACAGGGCCACCACTGCCAGGTAGCGGCGCAGCTCCTGCGGCAGGGATCCAACCCGCCAGTCGAAACGGGCAGCGGGCGCAGCAATGGGCGTCGGCAGCGGGCGCTCCCGCAGGCTGAGGGACAGCGCCACGCAGAGGGCCCCGGGCAGGGCCGCCCCGAGGATGATCTGGCGCAGGGGCACCTGCTGGGCCAGCAACAGCGCCCCCACCAGCGGACCGACCACGGCGCCGGCGTTGTCCATGGCGCGGTGAACCCCGAAGGCCAGACCCCGTTGCTTCGGGTCCACGCAACCGGCCAACAGGGCGTCGCGGGGGGAGGTGCGCAGGCCCTTACCGACCCGATCGAGGAAGCGCAGCAGCAGCAGCGCCGGCCAGGAGGCCGCCATGGCGATCAGGGGGCGGGCTAAGGCAGCCAGCCCGTAGCCGCCCACGATCCAGGGCTTCACCCTCCGGGTGCGGTCGACCACCACGCCGGAGAAGAGTTTGAGCAGGCTTGCCGTGGCCTCCGCCACCCCCTCGATCAGCCCCAGGGCCCGGGGCCCCGCCATCAGCACGGAGCTGAGGTAGAGGGGCAGCAGCGGGTAGATCAGCTCGCTGGCGCCATCATTGACCAGGCTGATCAGACCGATCAGCCATACCTCGCGGGGCAGCACCGCCAGAGGATGGCGCATCCGGGGCGAGCGACGGGACAGGCGGTGCCGGCGAGCTTGGCATGACGCCCCGCCCGGCCTGTCCGTCGGTGCTCATCACGGCAGCGGCGCCATCGGACCAGGGCCACAATCGCCGCAGCTGCCGCTCCGCCGTGACGATCGCCCCGACACCCGCCACGGGGTCCAAGGAGTCAGCAGCGGGCCAACAGCCGCTCGACCAGCCGCCCGGTGCCAACCCTTTCCAGCCTGACGAGGTGCTGGACGGGTTGCGGGCAGGTCATCAACGCTTCCTCGATGGTCATTCGCTCCATCCCCACAGCGACCGGCGCCGAATGCTGGAACTGGAGGAGGCCCAGCACCCGATGGCGGCGGTGCTGGGCTGCGCCGATTCGCGCGTGCCGGTGGAGTTGCTGTTCGACACGGGCTTTGGAGATCTGTTCGTGGTGCGCAACGCCGGCACCATGTCGTTCACGGCGGCGATCGCCTCGCTGGAGTTCGCCGTTGGGCACCTGGGGGTGCCGGTGATCGTGGTGCTGGGCCACGACCGCTGCGGGGCGGTGCAGGCGGCCCTCAACCCGAACCTCACCCTCACCCCGAACCTTGCCCAGGTGGTGGGGCAACTGCGCATGGAGCTCAACAGCCTGGGGGTGAGCGATGACCTGGAACAGGCCTGCCGCCACCACACGCTCAACTCCGCCCGCAACCTGGTGGATTCGAGCGTGCTGCTCACCGACCGCATGCGCGAAGGCACATTGCAGGTGGAGGCCGCCTACTACAACCTGCACACCACCTCTATCGACTGGATGGGAACGGTGATGCCAGTGCGGTTCAGCACGATCTGAGGCGAGAGGTTGGGAACGGCTCTGGGACATCACCCGTGCACCGAGAACCGCAACGGGGACCGTTCTGCGATGAACCTCCTATCACTAGCACCACGTGTTGGCGGGACTACGGTTTTGGTATGAATCATCCATGTGCCATGCACTTCTGGGCACCCGAGATCGACCCCGCCCATCCCATGGATTGCACTCAGGCGGAGCGCTACGCCTTGCGACGGCTGGATACCGGCGTGTTTCTCACCGTCGGCGGGGAAGATCAACACCTGACTGAGGTCGCCTCGAGCCAGGACGCCTATCTGTTTCACACCCATGAGGCCGCCCTGCGGGCGGCCCTTGAATTGAACGAGGTGGGACAGGGCCCCATGGATGTGGTGAAAATCGAGTGACCTCGCCTGGGGCACTCCAGTGGTTCAGTGGCGGCCCAAGAAGGCGCGCAGGTGGAGGCCGCCTACGACAACCTGCACACCACCTCCATCGACCGGATGGGGACGGTGATGACCGCGTGGTTCAGTGCGATCTGATCGGTCGAACCGATCCGTTCAAGCGCCCGAGCTGATCGGCCACGACGTTCCCTGGGCGGCCCATGGAGGATGCTGGAGCGACGACGATGCAACACCCCATGAGCCCGGCCCTCGTTCGGCTGAAACCGAAACAGGCGGCCCGCCAGGCCAGCGGCGCCCCCACGGCGAGTTCGCGCGGGTTCGGCGGCAAGGCCGCTGCAGGTGTGAAAGGGGGGGGCGCCAAGGGACGCAAGCGCAAGGGAACGGGCCTGACAGCTGCCGATCGTTCCCCCTTGGGCAAGAGCCCCGATCTGGAGGCGATCGAGGCGCGGCAGCGGCTCGGGCTTTCCCTGGCCGGTCGTCTCAGCAGCGAAGCGGTCACCCAGGCCTGGAAACAGGCCGCCGGTGAGCACCACCCCGACCGCGGCGGCCAGCACCACACGATGACCGCCATCAACGGCGCCCGCGACCTGCTGTTGGGCCGCCGGCTGGACTGAGTTCCGCGCCCAGGCCCCCCTCCGAGGGCGTCCTCGAAACCGTCCCACAACAAAGCCCGGTGAGCGTGTCACCGGGCTTTGCCCGTTTTGGAGGCCCATCGGGGCCAGGCGCTGAAGGGTTGTGCAACGGATCGATGGATCGATCCACAAGTTGTGCGTAGCGGGCGGAGTGGCTGGCGCAGGCCCCTGGGGCCATGACGTTCAAGCGGTGGACGTCCGTGGACCCGGGGCACCTGGAGCGGTGCGGTGGGTGGCCATTGAGCACAGGGCTCGGCCGGATGACCCAAGTTGCCAATGAGACTGTTGGAGCAGGGGTCCGAAACGTCAGCGCGCTCCTGACGGTTGGTTAGGCGGCGTGTCGTCCATGCGGTGCCTCCGAATCACGACTCCGCAGGCTCATGTGCTGCGGTTGAGATCACCATCGGACGGATGGCCAAGGCGGGCAATGGGTCGTCGTACCCATTTCTCTGGCAACCCAGCGCAGCCCCCTCCGCTTCAGCTGGAGGCCGAGGTGTAGAAGCGCAGGGCAAAGCCCCAGAACCAGCGGCTGAACGCCAGCGCGGCCGCCGCGACGACCAGCGAGGCCAGCAGCCAGCGGGCACTGCCCGTGCCCAGGATCGCCTCGGCGGGCACGGTGGTGAGGAACGCCACCGGCAGCACCACGGTGAAGAAGGTGCGCAGGGCCGCTGGGTAGGCGCTGATCGGGTAGCGGCCGGCCACCAGGGCCGAGCGCAGCACCTCGGTGGCGTTCCAGACCTTCACGAACCAGATGCTGGTGGCCGCCAGCACGAACCAGAGCGAATAGAGGATCAAGCTGCTTGCGAGCAGCAGCAGGGCGGCGCTGAGCAAGGTGAGCAGATCAGGCGTGGCGCCGGAACGCGCCGCGGCCACGACGATCAGCGCCAGCCCCAGCACCACCCCCGGCAACCCCCAGGGCGACACCGTGCGGGCCGAGAGCCAGAACTGGCTGTCGATCGGCTTGAGCAGCACGAAATCGAGCGTGCCGGTGCGCACGTGGGTGACGATCGTGCTCAGGTTCGGCTGCAGGAGCGTGCTGGTGATCCCATCGAGCAGGGTGTAGATCCCCAGCACCACCAACGCCTGCTCCCAGCTCCAGCCCCCCAGGCTGCGGCCGCCCGCGAAGAACAGCGAGAGCAGAAACACACTGCCCGCCAGGTTGCCGCCCACCGAAAACAGCTCAATGAAGAAATTCGCCTGATACTCCAGCTCGGCCGTGAGCGAGGTGGCCCAGAAGCGCAGCAGGGTGCGCCGATAAAGGCGGAATGTCGAACGCCAGCTCGCCATCGGGTGGGCCATGGCGTCTCCCTCAGGCCCCCATGGCCGAATAGCGGCGCACCCCAGCGCGCCAGAGCAACAGCACGAACGGCAGCACCAGCAGGCTCCAGCCCAGCAGGGCTCCAAAACCGAGCGCCAGATTCACCTCCCGGCCACTGAGCAGCTCGGCCTGAAAGCCGATCATCCAGGGGAAAGGAGTGGCATAGGCGAAGGCGCGCATGCCCTCGGGGAACGTGTCCAGGGGCGCCACCAGGCCCGAGAGAAACAGATAGGGGATCATCTGCAGGCGCTCCAGGGCCGCCGCACGCTCGCTCCAGAAGCAGAGCATCGTGATCAGGCTCTGGATCAAAAAGCGCAACAGGAACACCATCAAGGTGGCCAGCACCGCCAGCAGGAAGGTGGCTGGCGATGGCAACCAGAAGGTGTGGGGCAGCACCAGGAACACCAGGGCCAGGATCACGACCACGAAGGGCAGGCGGGTGGCCTGCTCCGCCAGGTGCGCGGCCAGGTAGCGCCACAGGGGCGGCAGCGGCTGCAGCAGGTAGGGGGAGAGACGGCCCTGGAGGTTGTCCTCCTCGAAGGCGTGGATCACCCAGATGATCGTGAACTGACGCACCACGAAGGCCGCCAGGAAGTAGCGCGTGAGCTGCAGGGGGCTGAAGCCCACATCAGCCGCGGCGCCGGAGCCACTCCAGACCCCGAGCATGATCAGCGGCAACACGCCGGAGAGCGCCCAGAGGGCGATCTCGGCGCGGTACTCGATCATCAGCGCGTATTGGCTGGAGAGCAGCACCCGGGCCAGGCGGATGGCATGGCTGGCGGCGTGAAGGGGCGCGCTGCGGACGGTGCTGTGAACGGCGTGGCGGCGGGATGCTCTCACTTGGCGGAAGGGTCCTGGGGACTCTGAACGGGAGGCGCAAGGCTGAGTTGCCGGGCCTGGCGCACGAAGCTCCGATCGAAGCTCAGCAACACGGCACAGCTCCCGCTGCCTTGGTGGTGCAAGGCATCAGAGAAGTCGAGTCCCTGGCGATGGAGCTCCAAGGCGCCGAGCACCACCTCCTCCTGCTCGAAGCGCAGCTGCCGCACGCTGAGCAACCCAGCGAAGGCGGCCAGCACGGCTTCCCGGTCGAGCTTGTAGGCACCCCGCAGCACCCACTCCAATTCCAGGGACACCGTGAGGGGAACGAAACAGGCTTCGCAGGCCTCGATCACCGCCGCCGCGAGGGCGGCCTGGGCGGGGTCGTCGTTGGTGACCAGTCGCACCAGCAGGTTGGTGTCGAGGGCGACGGGAAGCGCCATTCAGAGGCGAACGGCAAAGGCCGCTGGGTCCATGGCTTCGATCGGCAACGTGGGGCCTCGGTAGCCACTGCACCCGATGACCTCCGCGGCCCGGTGGATCTTGGGGGCAGATGCAACCTCCAGCCGCAAGCCTTGCCCCTCCAGCGTCAGAGAGAGCCTGGAGCCGGGACCAAGACCCAGCCGGCGGCGCAAGGCAGCGGGAATCACCAGCTGCCCCTTGGAGGACAGGGTGACCAGGGCGCTCTCCCCGGTGTCGGAATCCTGTGTGGAGAAAACGGCCACGACGTTGAACGTCTTACCTGAGTAAGCATAGTCATCGGTGGCCAGATGATCACCCCACCGTTCCCTGGCGAAACAGCCTCCCGATCAGCTCCTCCACCGGCGGTTCGCTCACCTCCAGATCCACCACATCGAAGCTGGCCAGCAGCCGACCCACGGTGGCCGTGAGGCCCTCACGGGGGATCAGCAGCCGCACCTGGTGCCCCTGGCATTCCTCGAGGGTGCCGTAGCCGGCGAACGCCTCACGCGGCTGGGGCTGCTTCAACTCCAGGCGCACCTCCCGGTGGGGGGCGAGCCGATTGGTGAGCGCCTCAAGGGGACCGTCATGGAACAGGTGGCCCTCGTGGATCAGCAGCACCCGCGGGCAGAGCGCGGTGATGTCTCCCATGTAGTGGCTGGTGAGCAGCACCGTGGCGCCCGTGCGGCGGTTGTAGTCGGCGAGGAAATCACGCACCCGGACCTGGGCGTTGACATCCAGCCCCAGGGTGGGTTCATCGAGGAACAACACGGCGGGCTGATGCAGCAGGGCGGCCATGAGCTCGGCCTTCATGCGCTCACCCAGGGAAAGCTTGCGCACCGGCCGCGTCAGTTCACTGCCCAGTTCGAGCATCTCTGCCAGCTCGTCGATGCGTCGTCTGGCCACGCCGTCGGGGATGCCGTAGACGGCCGCATTGACCCGCAGCGAATCGAGCGGCGGCAGGTCCCAGATCAGCTGCTGCTTCTGGCCCATCACCAGGGTGATCTGCTTGAGAAAGGCGCCCTGGCGCCGGGCGGGCTCGTAGCCGGCCACCCGCACCGTGCCGCCGGTGGGGTGGATCAGACCGGAGAGCATCTTGAGGGTGGTGGTCTTGCCGGCGCCATTGGGCCCCAGGAAACCCACCACCTCCCCCGGTTCGACCTGGAAGCTCACCCCCGTGACCGCCGGCACATCGCGGTGGCGACGGGCCACGAAATGGCGCAGTGTGCCGCGCAGACCTGGCTGCTTGTCGGCGACCCTGTAGGTCTTCGAGAGGTTGTCGGCGCTGATGATCGGCATAGGGGTGCTAACGCCTGATCACCAGGGATGTCAGACCCAGTTTCACCAGCCGATGCTGGCTGAAGGGCAGCGCCGTTCGTTCGCTGGGAACCGACGGCCACGTCTGAGCCCAATCGCCGATCAGATCAGAGGCCGGAACGTCTGACCTCATGCTGTCCAGGATCCTTTCGTGATGATTCGCGATCGCAGCCATCTCCCAATCGCTGCTGCGATTGCCATCGGCAAGCTCCCTTGAATGAATCGAATCGAGCGAGCTGTGGCACAGACCTCGACTCAGCAAACACGCCAACGGGGCCTCCATCAGCAGCCTCACGCCGGAAGCTGGTCCAGCCGTTGAACGGGGGCGAGGTCAGCGACGTCGGGGAGCAGGGCGCGGAGGCGGTTGGGCTCCGGATCGGGATCGTCCGCCAGGATCTCCTCGGTGCCCAAGCCGGAAGCGAGCCAAGCCAAGGCCAGCTTCACCGGATCGCACAGGCCGTGAATCGCCGCCTTGCCATCGAAGATCAAGGGGTCGGTGGTGATGCGGTCGTAGGTGGAAGGCATCGGAGCTGCGCTCAGCCGAAACCCACCCTAAACAGCGCGGCGCCTTCAAGGCCGCCCATCGCCCCGGCAGCCTGCCCCCCTAGCGTTCAGGCCATGCAGCCGCGGAGGGTGCCTGTGGGCTGTGCCCGGCGACTGATCAAGGGGTCGATGCATTCGGGTGCCCGTGGCAGTTTCAGCGCCAGGCTGCCGATCGTCGTCAGAGTCGTGGTTGGCGGTTCACTGCTGATCCAGGTCCTCTCCGCTGCGGTGGCCCGGGCCCAACCCCTGCCCCCGCCGCCCGTGACCGCCGCGCCAGCACCGGCGGCACCATCAGCACTGCCGGCTGCCGAGATCCGCGGCGTCTGGTTGACCAGCAACGACATGGCCGTGCTGCGGGACCAGGGCCGCCTGCAGGCGACCATCGACCAGCTCAGCGCGCTCAACTTCAACACCCTCTACCCGGTGGTCTGGAACAGCGGCTTCGCCTACTACCCCAGCGCCGTCACGCGCCGGCGCGGGACTCAATCGTTCACCTACCTCGGCCTCCAGGGCCAGGACCTGCTGGCCGACATCAGTGCCCGCGCCCGCCAACGCGGCCTGCTGGTGATCCCATGGTTCGAATTCGGCTTCATGGCGCCGCCGAGCTCCGAGCTGGTGGCGTTGAACCCGCAATGGCTCACGCGCAAGCGCGATGGCGGCACCACCTCGATCACAGCGGCGGGGGAGGTGGTCTGGCTCAACCCCTTCCACCCCGACGTGCAGGCGTTCATCACGGAGCTGGTGCTGGAGATCATCGGCAACTACGACGTCGACGGGATCCAGTTCGACGACCACATGGTGCTGCCGAGTGCGTTCGGCTATGACCCGTTCACCGTGGCGCTCTACCGCAAGGAGACCAAGAAAGATCCCCCCGCCAACCACCAGGACCCGGTCTGGGTGAAGTGGCGCGCAGCCAAAATCACAGCCTTCATGACGCGGCTGGCCCAGGCGGTGCGGGAGCGCAAACCCAACGCGATCATCTCCATCTCCCCCAACTACTACGACCACGCCTACCGCCTGCAGCTTCAGGACTGGCTCACCTGGATGCGGCGCCGGATCGTCGACGAGGTGATCGTTCAGCTCTACCGACCCGACCTGGCCAGTTTCGTGAGCCAGCTGGAGCGTCCCGAACTGGCGGAAAGCCAGAAGCTGATCCCCACGGCGATCGGGATCATGGCCGGCCAGCGCAGCAGCCCCGTGCCCCTGGAGCGGATTGAGTCGCAGACCCTTGCCGCCCGCCAGCGGGGCATCGGAGCGGTGTTCTTCTACCTCGAATCGCTCTGGCGCCTGGCCCCCGAGCCCGCCCAGGTGCGCTTGGATGGCTTTGCGGCCCTGTTCCCGACTCCCGCACCACGCCGGCAGCCATGACCTCTCCGAGCAATGAGCCGTTGCCCACCGGTCTGCTCCCTTCGGGTCCGCAGAGCACCGAGGCGGCCCTGGCCCTGTTCGATCGACTGGAGCCGGTGGCGGAGGAAAGCCTGATCGGCGCCTGGAGGGGCAGCAGCTATGCCAGCGGCCATCCCTTCGATGGGCTGCTGGAGAATTGCCACTGGCACGGCAAGCGCTTCGAAAGCCGCGAAGACGTGCATCCGCTGGTGTTCCGCAGCGCCAGCGGAGCGCTGATCAGCGTGGAACCGCGGCTGGTGATGCCGGGCCTGGGCTGGCTGGAGCGGTTGCCGTGGCTGGGAGCGCCCTGGGTGGGGCGCCTTTTCCAGGCGCTGGTGCCGTTGCTGGCCACGCGGCAGTCGCGGGCCCGCCTGCGAAGCATGCGCCACCGGGGGGTGGAGTCGGCCACGATGCTCTACGACCACGCTCCGATCAACGACGTCTTCCGCCGCGTCGACGACGACACATTGCTGGGGCTGATGGACCTCAAGGGCCAGGAGCGGCCGTTCTTCTTCCTGTTGCGGCGGGAGCCCTGAACGGGGCCCCGTTCAGGGCGGCCCCAGGTAGGTGAAGCGTGGCACCGTCGCTCCCTGGTGCTGCACCGATTCCTCGAACATCACCAGGGGTCGCACCCAGACGTCGCCCTCGCGGTCGATGGACCGGTAGATCACCATGTCTTCGAGGGTTTCGGAATGTCGAGCAAAACCCACAACGCTGTAATGGCCTCCCTTGAAGTGACGGTAGTGGCCAAGTTCCATGGAGGCTCAGGCTGTTGGCGCTGAGACGGTGGCCGCGGCGAAGCGCCGGTTCACTTCGTTCCAGTTGATCAGGGACCACCAGGCGCTGATGTAATCGGGGCGGCGGTTCTGGTACTTGAGGTAATAGGCATGCTCCCAGACATCGAGCCCGATCAGGGGGAGGCCCCGCTCAAGGCCCGGCAGGTCCATCAGGGGATTGTCCTGGTTGGCGGTGCTGGTGATCGCCAGCTGGCCATCGGGCTTGCGGATCAGCCAGGCCCAGCCTGAGCCGAAGCGGCTGGCGGCCGTCTGGTTGAACTGCTGCTGCAGGGCGTCGAGGCTACCGAAGCTCGCAGCGATGGCCTGCTGGAGTTCAGGCGATGGCGCACCGCCCTGGCCCGCCGGTGCCATCACCGCCCAGAACTGGCTGTGGTTCCAGTGGCCACCGCCGTTGTTGCGCACCGCAGCAGGGAAGCGCGCCACCTGGGCCTGCAACGCCTCCAGCGACAGATCGCGGAGGCCCGGATTCGCGGCGATCTGGGCATTGAGGTTGCTCACGTAGGCGGCGTGATGGCGATCGTGGTGGATCGTCATCGTGGTGGCATCGATGGCGGGCTCCAGTGCCCCGGCTGGGTAGGGCAGGGGCGGCAGCTCGAAGGCCGCCTGGGCCGGGAAGGCGGCACCCAGCAGCAGCAAGGAGAAAAGCGAGGCCAGCAGGGCCCGCCGAAGCCAGAGGAAGCGCACGATGGGGCCCAAGCCGTTCACTCCGGTTCTAGCGGGGTGGGGCTGCCGGGGTGATCCCGGCAGATGTGGCCGTTGCGCCAGCTCCAGAGCCAGGGCGGCACCTGCAGCAGCTGTTGCAGATCGGGTCGCTCCCGGAGGCTCACCGGAATGAACTCGGTGGCGTAACTGAAGGCGGCATCCCGCTGGGCCTGGTTGAGCACCACGCTCCCTTGGGGCCCCGACACCGAGCGGTGCAGGGTACCGATCGGAATCTCCAGGGCCCCCATCGCCCGCTCCAGCTCCACCACATGGTGGGGCTGGTCCCACTCAGGATTGAGCAGGATGAAGCGGCGATGGCCGCTCAGCACCAGGTTGTGATCCACCTGGTGCCCATGCTGATAGAACTGCTCAAACCCGTCGTCATCGGGCGGCGAGATGGCGGCGCCGCTGTGCAGCACCACATCGGTGCCATTGGCGTGGGGCACGCTGGCATCGAAGAAGGTCACCAGCGGCGTTTCCCGGAACACGTGGATCGGAACGAAGCGGAGCTTCATGGCCCTGACCGGCGGCTCTTCCACAGTTAGCCCCGCCTGGACGCTGGCGCATCAGGGCTCAGTAGGAGCTTTCCTCGCCCAGCAGCGCATCGATGCAGCCGCGGGCCGCCTCCAGGGCCGACTCGGGGCTGGGCCAGGGGCCCTGGCTCAGCTGACAATGAAGATCCACATCGGCCACATGCCCGGCAGGATCGCCGATGTGCACATCCCAGCCGCCCTCAAGAGGCCGCAGGCTGAGGGCATAACCACGGTGATGAAGGGCCTTGGTGTGGTCCATCGCAGGGGCGTCAAGCTACATCAATCCTGGCTCAACTTCAGGGGTTCAGCGCCGATCAGGCCGCCGGCAGCACCTGGCGGTAGCCCCCGGCGGACACCACCTGCAAGGGCGTGTGGAACAGCGCGCTCAAGGGAGCGTCCCGCAGCAGCTCATCGGCGGGGCCATCGCCCACCACGGCCCCCCGGTTCAGCAGCACGCAGCGGCTGATTTCGGGGATGATCGCCTCGATCTGGTGGGTCACCAGCAGCAGGGTGGTCCCGGAGCGGGCCAGATCGCGCAGGATGTCCAGCAGCTGGTGGCGGGAGCGCAGGTCGAGGCCATTGGTGGGTTCATCCAGCACCAGCACCTCGGGATCGTGCACCAGGGCCCGGGCCAGCAGCAGCCGGCGCTTCTGACCATCGGAGAGCTGGGCCAACGGGCGCTCGGCCAGATCCAACAGGGCCAGCTGGGCCATCAGCTCCCGCACCCGCTCGCGCTGGGGGTCTGTGGGCTGCTGGCTGCGGCCGATTCCCACCGAGCCGAAAAAGCCCGATAGCACCACGTCGAAGGCGCGCACGCGTCCTATGTAGCCGATCTGCAGATCCGTGGAGACGAGGCCGAGGCGCGCGCGCAGGTCCCAGAGGTTCACGGTTTCGCTGCCGAAGATCCGCAGCGCCGAACCGGGCTTGACCAGCGGGTAGAGCTCGCGGCTGAGCAGTTTGATCAGGGCACTTTTGCCGGCCCCATTGGGGCCGAGCACCACGGTGTGCTCACCCAGTTGCAGGCGCAGGTTGAGGTTCTCGAACACAAGGCGTGGGCCGAGGTAGGCGTCCACGGCCTGGAGCTCGAAGTAGGGGCTGGAGGACGTCAAAACCGGGGGTGGGCTGAAGGGAAGCCTATGGGGCGAGGCTTCGGCCGCCATCAGAGGCGCTACCATCTGACCATCAGGTCATCGAGGTGGTTGTGGCGACGCGATCGGTGGCGGTGGTGGAAGCCAAGTCCCAGTTCTCGGCCCTGCTGGCCGAGGTGGAGGCCGGCGCGGAGGTGCGGATCACGCGCCGCGGACGCACCGTGGCCCGGTTGGTGCCGGAGCCGGCCCGCCTGGCCTCGGACCTGTTCGAACCGTTCTGGAGCGAAGCCCCACCCGAGCTGGAGGAACTGCTGGACCCCCCTGCGGACCCGGTGGGCATGCTGGATTGATCGGTGGCGTTTCTGCTCGACACCAACATCCTGATCGCCGCCATCAAGGGCCACCCAGCCGTGGCGGAACGGCTGCGCAGCTTGGAGGCATCCCAGCTGTTGCTGTCATCGGTGGTGCTGGGAGAACTGGAGACCGGTGTGCTCAAGAGCGCCTGGCCGGCGCGCAACCGTGAGCAGCTGGAAAGAGTGGTGAATCAGCTGGAACTGATCTCCGTGGATGGGGCCGTGGCCAAGGCCTATGGACGGATCAGCGCAGCGTTAGAGCAGCAGGGAACACCGATCGGGGCCAATGATCTCTGGATCGCGGCCCAGGCCCTGGTCAGTGGAGCCGTTCTGGTGACGGCCAACCTGCGCGAGTTCGAGCGGGTGGAGGGGCTGAGCTTGGACAACTGGTTGGCGTAGGCGGACCATTGGGTGCGGCCGATGGAACCGACCCCTCAGGCCAACGCCTCCAGGTAGAGCCACTGGCCCTGGGGGCCGCGCCCGAAACGGGAGCGCTCTTCAAGCACTCCGCTGCGGCCACGGCGGCTCCAGCGGGCCTGGAACTCCACGGTGCCCTCAGCATCGCCTGGGCCACCGGCCTCGCTGGCCAGTACGGTGAGCCCCAACCAGCGGGTCTGGCCGCACGCCGCCAGCAGCTCACGACGCCGTTGGCGCCCATCGGGAACCGGCTCAGGGTGGGTGCGCAGCAGGTGATCGATCGCCCCAGGCTCCACGCCGGCCAGGGCGAAGGCGCTGTAACGCGAGCGCATCAATTGCTCGGCGGTGGAGGCCAACTGCTGGCCGCGGATCAACGGGGCGCAACACGCGGCATAGGCCCCGGCTCCGCAGGGGCAGGCGGCAGGCAGCTTGGAGATTGAAACAGCGAAGCCCTGGGCCATGGGCAACGGGAACGATGAACCCACTCTGGGCTGGTGGCAGACGATCAGGCCTTCGAGGAGGCCTTGAAGCGCCAGGGCCGGCGGAAGGGTGGCAATGACTACAAGAGCCTCAAATTGGCCGACTAGGGTTCCGATGGCCTCCTTTAAGGGTTGAACCACTGGTGTGGATGCGTCGTCTCTCCAGGGATTCAGCGAGTCAGCTGAGCATCAAATCAAAGCTGATTCTGATGCTGCTGCTGGTGAGCGGCTTCTCCACGCTCATCTCGGCGGCCCTGGGCTATCGAAGCGGCCAGATCAATCTCACCAATCGGGTCTTCAATCAGCTCACCAGTGTCAGAGCTTCAAAGGCCTATCAGATCGAATCCTATTTTCGGAACATCCAGAATCACACTCAGACCCTGAGTGAAGACCTTTCGATCGTCGCTGCCGTCGAGCAGTTCGACGCGGCCTTCCAGCAACTGAAAGGTGTGAAAGGGTCTGCCCAATCAGACCAGGCCCTGGAGACCTACTACCGCAAGGAATTCCTACCACGGCTGGATCAGTACCATTCCGGCACTCCGAACCTCCCCGCCTATCTGGCCAGTGACCCGGCCACGCGTTACCTGCAGTACAACTACATTGCCGCCAATCCCAATCCGGTCGGCAAGAAACAGCAACTCGTCGCCGCAAAGGATGGCAGCGCCTATTCACAGGTGCATGGGCGCTATCACCCGATCTTTCGCAACATCATCGCCAAGTTCGGCTACTACGACATGTTCCTGATCAATCCCCAGGGACAGATTGTCTACACCGTTTTCAAGGAAACCGATTACGCCACCAACCTTGACCATGGCCCCTACAAGGACAGCAATCTGGCCGAGCTGGTGCGTCAGGTGATCGCCTCAAAGGAGAAAGGGTTCACCCGGCTGGTCGACTTTGCCACCTATGCCCCCTCCTACGGCGCACCCGCCTCCTTCATCGCGGCCCCGATCTACAACGGCTCCAAGCTGGTCGGCGTTCTCGCCTTTCAGATGCCCGTCGACGAGATCAACAACGTGATGACCGGCAACCAGGAATGGAAACAGGATGGACTGGGCCAATCAGGTGAAACCATCCTGGTGGGCCAGGACAACCTGATGCGCTCGGCCTCGCGCTTCTATCTGGAGAATCCCAAGGCCTTTCTGACCCAGTTGCAGTCACGGGGCATGAAGGAAGACGCGATCGCACGGCTGCGCCAATACAAAACGACGATCCTGCAGCAGCCGGTCTCCACCCCGGCGGTGACCAAGGCGGTCGCCGGTGGCTCCGGAACCCTGCAGGTGGTCGACTATCGCGGTGTGCCGGTGCTGAGTTCCTATGCGCCGCTTCAGATCGATGGCTTCGACTGGGTGATCCTCTCCCAGATGGACCTGGCGGAGGCCTATGCGCCGATCCACGCCTTCCAGCGGCAGATCCTGATCACCGTGACGTTGCTGATCCTGCTGGTCACCCTGCTGGCCATGGCTCTGGCCCATCTGTTCGTCAAGCCTGTCCAGCAACTGATCGAGAGTGCCCGCAAGGTCTCGTCCGGCGAACTCACGAGCATCCCGGAAGTGAATTCCAAGGACGAATTCGGAGAGTTGGGCCGGTCCTTCAATGCCGTCGTGCAGAGTCTCCAGACCCAGACGGCGCTGGTCGATCAGAAGAACCAGGAGAACGAGAAGCTGCTGTTCAGCGTCTTTCCCACGGCCATCGCCCGCCGGCTGCAGCGGGGTGAAACTCAGATCGCCGAAGACGTCACCAACGTGGCGGTTCTGTTCGCCGATCTCAAGGGATTCTCCCAACTCTCCTCGTCCCTCACGGCCTATGAATCGCTGGCCATTCTCAACGATCTGGTGGGGTCCTTCGATGACCTGGCCGAGCAGTTCGGTCTGGAAAAAATCAAGACCATCGGCGACAGCTATCTCGCGGTCTGCGGCCTCTCGGTGCCCTACCTCGACCATGACAAACGGGCGCTCGATTTCGCCATCGAGATGCTGGGTGTCCTGCGACGTTTCAACCTCGAGCGCGGCTTCACCCTCGGTCTCCAGATCGGCATCCACTCCGGCGACATCGTGGCCGGCATCGTCGGCAAGAGTCGGGTGGTCTATGACATCTGGGGCGAAACGGTCAAACAGACCCACGGGCTCAGCCAGGTCTGTCCCTCCGGCTGCGTGCTTGTCTCCGAGGTGGTGCATCACCGGCTCGAGGATCTCTACCAGTTCGAGCTCACCTCCGCGGCAAGCAATGGTCAGAAATCACAGCAGGCCTGGCAGTTGATGAGCACCACCGCGCCAGCGGTCGGCGAGGCACTCTCGAAACCATGAACACCTCCTCACCTCTGTGGTTGTGGGGAATCAGCCTGGCCATCGGCTTTCCCCTGCTGACGATCGTGCTGGGCGAAGTGATCCATCGCCTGAAGCGACGGGGGCTGGCGATTGCGAGCACGGTCCGGCTGGTGCGCGATGTGCTGCTGCCGATCCTGGTGCTGTTGGTCTTCCTGCAGCACCTGCTCATGGTCGACCCCGGCAGTCGTCTGTTCAGGACCGTCGAGACGGTGTTCTGGGTCTGCGTGATCCATGCCGCCCTTTCCCTGCTCAACGTGGTCCTGTTCGAGCAGGCCGAGGCCGACACCTGGCGCTCAAGGGTGCCGAAGCTGCTGATCGATCTGGCACGCCTGTTTCTGATCCTGCTGGGAACCGCGTTCGTTCTGGCCACCGTCTGGAACGCGGATCTGGCCGGTCTGGTCACCGCCCTGGGGGTCAGTTCGATCGTCATCGGTCTGGCCCTGCAGGACACCCTCGGCAGTGTGATGTCGGGCATTGCCCTGCTGTTCGAGCGGCCCTTCACGGTGGGGGACTGGCTGGAGGTGGGCGGCGTAGTGGGCCAGGTGATCGACATCAATTGGCGTGCCGTGAGGTTGCTGACGCTGGAGCAGGAGATGGTCGTGATCCCCCACAAGCTGATCAGCAGTGAGATCATCCGGAATTTCACCAAGCCCAACCCGATCCACGCCGAAAGGATCCAGATCGGCTTCTCTTACAACGATCCGCCCAACCTGGCGCGGCAAGTGCTCAAGAGCACGGCCTTGGAAACCAAGGGCATTCTGCTGGATCCAGAACCTGATGTGTTCACGCTCGCCTATGCCGACTCTGCCGTGTCCTATGAGGTGAAGTTCTTCATTCGCGACTATGGCGATGTTGAACAGATTCGTGAACGCTTCATGACACGGGTCTGGTACGCCGCCAAGCGCAACAACCTTTCGATTCCTTTTCCGATCCGAACGGTGTACAACTACCATGGGCCCACGAGCCAGCAGAAAGGGCTCGCCAAGAAGTTCAGCGAAAGCCTCCAGGCCATCCCCTCCTACGTACCCATCAATCGCGAGGAGAGCAGCGTCACCACCTCATCAACAGGAATCGCCCTTCAGCATTTTGCGGCAGGAGAGAAGGTGATCCGCCAGGGCCGAATGGGCAACGAGCTCTATATCATTGTCGCCGGCCAGGCGGTGATGTCAACCCGCGATGACAGTGGCGAAGATCTGGACTTACTCGCGCTGAGAAGTGGTGAGTTCTTCGGCGAGATGAGCCTGTTTTCCGGTGAACCCAGCGTCGTGACCATCGCCGCCAGCAATGATCTTGAAGTGATGAAGCTCCCAGCGGCGGTGGTCAATCAGATGATCGATCGCCAGCCCAGCTTCGCCCGCGAGATCGGCCAGATCCTCGAGATCCGCCGCCTGGCGATCCAGGAGACGAAACAGGCCCACCGCCAGTCGATGCAGGACCAGCAAGCGGGGCAACGCCCCTGACCGGGGCCGTGACACCCCTTAGCTCCCGACGGTGATCAACCATGCAGGAGACTGCACCGGAAGCGCGCCTCCGCAGGCCCCATGGATGAATCCTGCCACCGATGAGCCCACTGTTTGCCTGTTCAGGTTGTGGCGTTCGGATTGAACGCTCGATGCGCCTCTATCTCGAGCAGAAGGGACATGTGCTCTGCTCCACCTGCAAGGACCAGCGGGAGGCTGATCCACCCGCTTCAGAGGCGCCGAGTGCCGCAGAGAACGAGATGCCACCGACCGGAAGCTGACTAAGCGATCACCGCTTCCCCGCGCCGGTGGATCTCGCTGGCGTAGGCGGTCCAGGCTCCCTGGCCCCAGTAGCGGAAGCAGCTGGTTTCCAGCAGCAGCAGGTGGAGCAGGGCTTCCTGGTAGCGCGGGGATTTGGTGATGGCGGGATCCTCAGCCACCAGGGGATCAAACACCTGGTGGAACCGGGCGCTGAACTGGTTCATCGGCTCCAGCACGTTGCCGTAGCCCTCCACCCAGCTGAGATCGTTGGTCCAGGAGGCACCCGCCATCGAGAACTGGGGATCACTGGCCTGGAGGGCGGCGATCGCGGCTTCGGTGGCTTCCGGGGTGGGTGGGCAACCAACCTGTCGCCACAGCTTGTGTTGCTGCACGGCCTGAATCGTCGGGTAGTCAGCGGGGCTGAATCCGGCGGCTTCCAGCAACTCCAGATACTCGGTGCCATTGATCGCCACGGTGCCTGAATCGTTGCCCGCATCCCTGCCCAAAGAGGCAATTTTCTGATGGGCCTGGATGAAGGCGGACGGGAATTCATTCATCATCACGCCGCCATTTTCACCATCGGCAATCTGTGACACGAGCGAAGGGATCATTGTTTCTCCCAGCGCTTGCCGTTCCAGCCCGAGGGCTTCGTAGCAGGGCTGCATCTGTCCCACCAGCTTGGTATCGGAACCCTGGGTTTTGATCAAGGCCGTGATCGACACCTCCTCGCCGCTGGAGCTGCGTGCCACGAGCTGGTTGGGGCGGTATTTCTGCTCCTGACTGAGGCCTGAACCATCGAGGTTCTCCACGCTGTGCTCCTGCACCAGCAGCCAGCGGTAGCCGCAATCGCGGAGGGCCTTCACGAAGGCATAGAGGGTGTCGGGGTGGTTGGGCAGGTGCATCTCAGGCGGAGAGAATCCCTTCACCCGTTGCAGGGCCTCAGGGCCGAAGAGGGCCGCGAAATGGTGTTGCCAGGCCAGGATCTGCAGCTTGAGATCGGGGATGGGCGTGGAGGGAGCCACGGCATGGCTCCAGAAGGTGCCGAGCCATTCCACGTGGGGCTGCAGGCTGGGATCGCAGGCGAGCGACTTCAGGGCATCGAGGATGTCGTAGCGGCCCATCTGCTCAAAGCCCCAGAGCAGGTTGCCCGAGTAATCCAGCATGATCCGGGGATTGCAGCCATCACGAATCAGCTGGGGGAGGATCTCCGCGAGGCGCTTGTAGCACTGGGCAAACGCTTCGGCGTTGTGGTTATCGCCCTCGCCGGGGTGCTCAAACATGTATTGCAGATGCGACATCAGCTCGCCATTGGCCCCGGCCGGAATCGTGGGCTGGTGCATGTGCAGGGCGCAGGCAAAGCCTGAGCGGATCTGCTCCAGGTTGAGATTGGAGTGCGGCGCAAACGCGGGGCCGGCCTGCTGCATGAGGGCGAGGATCTCGGCTTCGTCGCCAGCGATCGGCGGTAGGGAGGGGTGGGTCATGACAGGCGCCAGGGGTTGATCAGCTCCAGGCCGACCTCGGCAAAATCGGCACCGTCCCGGGTGGCCAGCTGAGCACCATGGGCCAAGGCGGTGGCGGCGATCACCGCATCGGCGGTGGCCATCGGGCACGCCAACCGATCGCGCCGGCTCAACAGTTCGCCGTACCAATGCGCCGCCTCGCTGGTGAAAGGCCACACCCGTCCACTGAACAGCTCGGCCAGCAGCTCCTCCCAGCTCTGCTGCAGCGACTGCTTGCGGCGACCCTCCGGCAGCCGGGACAGGCCATGGCGGATCTCGGCTTCGTTCATGGCGGTGATGGCGACGGCGCCTGGATCGAGCCGATCGGCCCAGGCCAGAACCTGGGGAGTGGGCGTGGGGCGCATCAACTCCGAGATCACGTTGGTATCAAGCACGATCACTCCGCCGCCTCCGTGAAGGCCGGCGGCTGGGGGATGGAATGACGATCAGGCAGCTCCATCTCCACCCCTCCCAACCGGGCGAAATGGGCATGGATCTGGCTGCCCAAGCCCTGCACAGCAGAACCGGGCTCGCTAACCGCAACGGCTTCTTTGAGGATCGTGCGCGCCTCTTCCTCCATGGAGCGGCCATGGCGGGCGGCCTGGATGCGTAGCTGGGTCTTGATGCTGTCTTCGAGGTTGCGGATCGTGAGGGTGGCCATCGACTTGCTCCTGCTCACACTGAGCTCAATGCTATCAACGCCAGCACCGATCGCTTTCGCGCTCTCCGTCTGCTCAACGCTTATATCCAAGAATCTGGCCCACGATGGCCCTCAGGTCATCCAGCTGACCTGGACCCCAGAAACTGAACAAGTCCTGATGAGAGCTTCCCAAGCGGGCAAACGTCCACCGCCTGGCCGGAAAGCGGCGAACAGGCGACACACTCCTAGGGTTGAATTAGCTGATTGTTGACCCAGTGCAGACGCTCCCCCTCGCTCTGGCCGCTGTGCTGTTGGCCTTTCCGCTGCTGAGCGCAGGCCCGGCACTGGCCCAGAAGCGGATTCCCAAACTCCCGGGTCAAGATCAGTGTCCGCTTGGTTATGTGAATGACCTGAAGCAACATTGTAATTCACCCATCTATTACGAGGTGAGGCCCACCTACGGCAAACCCTGTCTCTCGGGATGGATGAACATCGGGGCGGGCTACTGCAAGAAGAAGACGCTGTGGATCTTCTGATGCGCTTGGTCAGGTGATCATTCGCTCAGAGCACCAAGCCAAGGATCTGCCCCACAATCGCCATCACCTGCTCCGGTTGGATCCTGCGGGCCGCCGCCCGCTGACGATCAGGCGGGGGAGTCGGTGTTTCCTGCCCATTGGCACTTGATTCAGAGGCGTGAGGGCGATGGCGAGCAGCCTTTGGATTGGGGGCGGGCACCGGCACGGGGGTCATCGCGGTGCGGAGATGGGATGGACCGCTTTGCCTAGGATTGGGAGGGCCGCCCGATCGGCAAGGTCAACCCCTTGGGGCCTCGGAGCCGGCCCATCCATGGGAACGGCCAACCATTCGTTGAGATCAGCAGATCCATCCCTAGCCCGCAGATTCCATGACCGCACCGATCCAGGCCCTCGCCGCCCACGGCGCCGGACAACCACTCGAACCCTTTAGCTACACCCCCGGCCCGCTCGGCAGCGAAGAGGTGGAGATCGCCGTTGAGAGCTGCGGCATCTGCCATAGCGATCTCTCCATGCTCGACAACGAGTGGGGCATGACCGCCTATCCGTTTGTTCCCGGCCACGAAGTGATCGGGCGGGTGGTCGCCCTCGGGGAGCACACGAAGCGTCTGAGCATCGGCGATCGGGTGGGGCTGGGCTGGTTTTCTGGCAGTTGCGGTGCCTGCGAACCATGCCTCTCCGGCAACCAGAACCTCTGCCTCAAGGCCGAAGCCACCATTGTTGGTCGCCACGGCGGCTTCGCGACGCGGGTGCGGGCCGACTGGACCTGGGTGGCCCCCCTGCCGGAAGGCCTTGACGACAAGAAAGCCGGCCCTCTGCTCTGCGGCGGCATCACCGTGTTCAACCCGATCGTGGAGTTGGGCATCCAACCCACCGACAGCGTGGCGGTGATCGGCATCGGCGGCCTCGGTCACATGGCCCTGAAGTTTCTAAGGGCCTGGGGATGCGACGTCACCGCCTTCACCACCAGCGACTCGAAACGGGAGGAAGCGCTCCAACTCGGCGCCCATCGCACCTTGAACTCCCGCAACGCCGAAGAACTGGCCGGTGCGGCCAGCAGCTTCGACTTCATCCTCAACACCACCAACGCCAACCTCGACTGGAACACCTACATCGCCGCCCTCAAACCCAAGGGGCGCCTGCACACCGTGGGGGCCGTTCCCGAGCCGATCGCCCTGGCCGCTTTCCCGCTGATTCTCGGGCAGAAAAGCCTCTCCGGGTCGCCCCTCGGCAGCCCGTCCACCACCGACAAGATGCTGCACTTCAGCTGCCGCCACGGCATCTCACCCACCACGGAGTTCTTCCCCCTCTCGAAGGTCAATGAAGCTCTCGATCACCTCCGCGCCGGCAAAGCCCGCTACCGCATCGTGCTGATCAACGACCTGAGGTGAGACCCGGGGTTGGATGGCGAACCTGCTGAAGCGATGCCGAATCAGCGGGCGGGCCTGTCCATCCATTGCAGAACGCCGTGGAGACGGCCAACTGAGGCTCAATCCAACGTTTTCCATTGCCCATCCCTCCCCTTCACCAGCAGGAGCCGCGGGGGAAACAGAACTCTGGAGGCCAGCTCAAAGCAGAAGCCCACGTCCTGGGGCAGGGCGGCCAGGCGCGCCTGGGTGCCCGGCAGGTTGGCAGGGCGGAACAGGCTGGTGCCAACGGAGCGGGCCACCACCACGGGGCTGTCGGTGGTGATCAGGCGAACGTCGGCCGGTGGGGGTGCCGCCACCCGGGCGCCTGCGGCATAGCCCCGCTCCAGGCAGCGGTTTTTGCGCATGGCGTCCACGTGGAACGCAAAGCCCCGATCGGTTGGCTGGGTGGCGAAGCGTTGATAGGCGCCGGAGAAGTCGGGCGAGAGCAGGGCGACGCGGTGGGCCAGCAGCGCCAGGATCGCGGCACGGTCGGACTGCTCCAGGCTGCGGATCGGTGGATCGTCGTGCCAGCTCTCGGCGCGCGCATAGGGAGCCTCGAAGCGGTAGGTGAACGACACGGGCCCCTGGCTGTCGCGCACCTCCCCCCCTTCGGCGCCCAGGTTCGTGGACAGGGTGGATCCCTGGGGCGTGGTGGAGGTGGTGGTCTGGTCGCTCACCACGGCCCAGCGGAACTGGCTGCGGTAGCGAACCTGGGCGTCGATCGGCGTGAAGCGCAACTGCAGGAGGTTGGGGCCCCGGCGCAGCACCGGCTGCAGCCCCCGCAGCTGCAGCCAGAAGGCCGGCGAGAGCTCGGGCGCGGCACCGCCAAGGCCCATGACCAGGGCCTTCCTGGCCTCCAGGGGGTCGTCGAGCAGGGGCACCCCGTTGAGCTCCACCTCAACGCGGCCCGGCAGGGTGGGCCGCTCCTTGGCCTGGCCCAGATCGCCCCTGTAGGGGGTGAAGGTGATCTCCCCATTGACCGTGTTCGCCAGGGCGGCCAAGGGGGTGAGGGTGGTGGCCAGGGCCAGGGCGGGGGCCAGCAGCGAACGGGAGAGCCGGGTGCGGAGGCGTGGCACGGGGCGGAGCCGGGCAAGGGTGGCCATGGGCTCAGGCGACCGCGGGGAAAACCAGACCTAGCAGCAGAAAGCTGGTGGGCGGGAGGGTGGATGGAGTGCTGGGGCGGCACACCAACACCCGGAGCCGGGTTGGCTGCAGCCGCTACATGCCCATTGCCAGAAGGGATCCCAGCAGGGGCGATGGCCTGACGGGCCGCCCAACACCAAACCTGGCCCTATTGCCCGGCAGCCGCCACCATCACTCCATGGCCTCCAGCCCCTCTGCTGCCTTCCTGCGCCTGCGCGCGTTCATCGCCGAGCGGACGCGCATGAGCCCCATCGATCAACCGCTGATGCTGTAGCCGAAGGCTTCCGCGCAGTGGTTGGAGTTGCTGGGCCACTGATTAGCCAAGCAACAGCCAGCCCGGCCCCGGCGCAGGACGTGGCCCGCCGAATCCTGGGAAGCGCATGGTGGGCCGGGTGCTCACCGGCAACGGCATCACCACCTACGGCAACGGCGCCTACAGCCTGATCGGCGGTGACGAACTGAGCGATGCCGAGCGCGACGAGCTGCAGCTGCTGTGCCGCCAGCGCCTTGTCGCCTTCCGCGAGCAGCGCGGCGAGGAGGTGGGTTGTTTGTTTGTTGAGAAGCCTGCGGCTTCGGCCACCGCAGCCGCTACCAAACCCCGATCACCAGCAGCAGGGTGACGGCCACGGCGGTTTCGGTAGGGGTGTCGCCGGGCTCCACGAAGTCGTAGCCACCGGCATCGCGCCCTGCACCACGACCGCCTGGCACCAGTAGGGATGGTGTGGTGGGAAGCGTCATGCCTTCCACAGGCAGCAGGCCTGCATCGCGATGCCCCGCCCATCGATCGGGTGCCACTGCTGCGCGTGGGTGGGTCAGAAGGAGTCTTCCGTCTGGCCGGCGAAGCGGCCGGCGTAGCTCTCGCTGCCCTGCAGCTTCTGGAACACGAACTGGCAGATCGCGGTGCCGGGATGGACCGCCAGGGGAGCGGGGCCGAAGTTGCTCATCTCCAGCACCTGCTGGCTGTCGATCCCCGGCCCCATGAACGGGGCGCTGATGTGCACCATCAGGCCCAGGCGCGCGAAACGGCTGCGGCCCTCCAGCCAGCCGCACAGACCAGGCCCCAGGCGCAGGCGCTCGCGGGTGATGCCCAGCACGGTCTCACCGGGCATGATCAGGATGTGCTCGCCCTCGGGCACCTGGATCTTCTCGGTGAGCTCCCGGTAGTCGCTGTGCTCCTGCACGTCGACCACCTGGTGCACCTTGCGGAACACGCGAACGGTGGGGGCGAGGGTGAGGTCGAGCGAGGCGGGGCCGAGCCGCTCGGGATCGAAGGGCGTGACCCCGATCGCACCCGATTCCATTGCCTGCAGGATCGCCTCTCTCCCAAGAACGGCCATGTCTTTCCCTGGGGGGTAGGCGGTTGTGGATTGTCTCAGGCGGCCGATCGGGCGCCACTCGCAGGGGGCCTGTGCGGGGAGGATCAGCCAGGAGGCGCTGCGGATCCGGTGGCGGCCGCACCGTCATCGGCGGGCAGGCCTGAACGCCTGGGCGGGTTGAGGTGCGGCAGCAGGGGCGCCGGGCCCAGTTGTTCGAGCCGGAAGTTGGCGCCATAGCTGCGGGTGGGCCGCTGCGAATAGAACCGCGCCCGGGGTTGCCGCCCCAGCCCCCGGCTCAGCGAGGCAACTGCGGCGGCGACGTGGCTGCGCAGGCGCAGGGCGGCGAGCACCAGCTGCTGCAACCAGCCGGGCGCCACGGGCCAGCCCAGGCTGCCCGCCGTCTGGCGATCGAGCAGGGCGGCCAGCACCCGGTGCAGCGTCGGCCTCAGGGGGGCGGGCCAGTCGGCCAGCAGCATGGCCAGGGTGGCGTCGGCGACGCGGCGGTTGCTGGGGGCCAGGGCGAACACCTGCCCTTCCACCTGCTCGTTGAGTGCCATCAGCTCCACCAGGCTGCCCGGGATGGCGCTGATCCCCATCCGCTGCCCCACCGCCTGCCAGAAGCGGAACAGGTGCTCCTGCTCCAGGTCAGTGAGGCCCCGCCAGCCGTAACGACTCAGCCAGCGGATCGGCTCGGCCACAAAGGTGGAGAGCACGTAGAGGAAGTCGTCGTTGCCGATGGCGTAGTGGCCGTGGATGCGGTTCATCCGCTCGATCACCGCCGCACCCGCCTCGCTGTCGACCCCATGACGCAGCAGTTCGGCCACCATCAGGCCGGTGTCGTCGTAGCGCTTGCGCGGCCGCTGGGCGAACTCACCGGTGCGATCCAGCAGAGCGGAAATCGAGGGCACGCAGAAGGTCTTGAGCAGGGCCAGCTCAAGGGAGCGGGTGAGATCCCAGGGGAACACCACGCCGGCGAGGTGATGGCAGGTAGCTTCAGCCTCCTGCAGCGGGCAGGGATCGCTCATGGCTCCGGGGATCGGTCTGCCGGGTCGAAAAAAAGGGACCATCGCTGGAAACCCTATGGCGCCCTCGGAGGAAGCAGGCGTACCTCCACTGCTGCGTGCCGCGGCTCTATCGCAAGCCGAGCGATTCATGGATCCGTAGCACGGTCCTGCCCTCAAAGGTCCATCTGGAGGCGGATCAGGGGCGGCAGCTGCGCTCGCCCGGAAGGGGCTGTCTTGCCGTGATGGGCGGGATGCTGCCCATGTCTGGACAAAGGGACTGGGGCGGCACACCCACACCCGGAGCCGGGTTGGCTGCAGCTGGAGCACGCCCACGCCAGAAGGGATCCCAGCAGAGGCGACGGCCTGACGGGCCGCCCAAAGCCACGAAGCTCCACACGCTCAGGGGCGATCGAGAAGCCTGCCGCTCACGTACTTGTGAAGGACACTGCTGATCAGGGTCTGGTAGGGAATGCCCTCCTGCAGCGCTCGGGCGCGCAAGGCGCCCAGATCCTCGCTGGTGAGGCGACTATTGATGCGCTGATCCTTGGTGGCCGTTGACCTTGCGGAGGCTTCGAGGCGGGAGCGCTCGGCAGCCGTAGCCACCGAACGGAGCGCGCCCGCTTCGAAGGCTTCCAGGATCTCCTGCTCGTCGTGATCAAGGGGGTTCATGGTCGGTCTCCTGGGCGGTAGGCGATGGTGGCTCTGGTGTTCAGCCATTGCTCTGCCGCTCAATCAGCGAGCGAACGGTGAGACCAAGGGGAGGAAGATCACGCGCCACGGTTTCCCAGACCTGCTCCAGATTCACACGCAAATAATCATGAATAAGCACATCTCGCATGCCGGCGATGGACTTCCAAGGAGTGGACGGCTCGGACTCGCGAAGATCCACCGACAGATTCTTCACGGCCTCACCGATCACGATCAAGTTACGAACCACTCCATCCTGCACAAGCGTGGAAGCAAGAAAGGCTGAGCGGCCTTCCGAGGTGTAGAGATTGATGCGCCCAAGGGCTTCGGTAATGCTGGCGAGGTAAAGGAGGTCCTTGCTCACAATGCCGTGGCTTGCGCAATGATCTGATCCCGAATCAAAGGATGCAACTGATGTGCTTCCGCTAGATCCACTTGACAATTCAAGAGAGCTTCCAGTTCCTGCCGCAGGGCGATCACCTCCAGCAGGGAACAGCCCTGCTCCAGATCCACTAGTAGGTCAAGGTCGCTGCCGGGCCGATCCTGGCCACGGGCCACCGAGCCATAGATCCGCAGGTTGCAGGCCCCATGGCGGCGAGCCACGGCCAGCACCTGCTCACGGGCGGCCTTCAGCCGCTGGGAGAGGGAGTTTTCCTGGGTCGAAGGAGCAGCCATGGCCCCATTCTGGACTGCATCCTTGCAGCTGTCCTGGCTCCAGGTCGCTCTGGTGGAGGATTGGCGAGAGCCACACTGGCATCTCCTGCGCCAACGGGAGGGGTCTCCACCTCCGCGAGCTGCTGCGAAGTGGGAGAGGGACTGGGGCGGCACCCCCACACCCAGAGCCGGGTGGGCTGCAGCCGCTACATGCCCTTTGCCAGATGGCATCCCAGCAGGGGCAATGGCCTGACGGGCCGCCCAAAACCTGCCTGCCGATCAGAAGTGGGCTGACACATCAGCCCACCAACCCCAACGCGGCGGCATCGCCTGGCGGGTGGCTTCACAATGGGGCGATGAGCACGGCATCAGCGCCCCCGATCGAGGAACGGCTCCAGGCCATGGCCTGGGTGATCCAAGGCGTCATCCCCGGGGCGCAGGTGCGGCTGTTTGGCTCCAGGGCTCGCGGCACCGGTGGACCGGATTCCGATATCGATCTGCTGATCACCGCCCCGGATGACTGGCTGGCGCAGCATCACCGTTTCAGGGTGCTGAACGATCTGTGGGGTCGGCTGGCCCAGGCGGATGTGTCGCTCGATCTGCTGCTTTGCTCCCGCAGCGAATGCGAGGAGCGCCAGGACTGGCGGAGCCACGTGATTGGCAGGGCCTACCGGGAAGGACGTCTCCTGCATGGCGCTCTCTGAAGCGGAAGGTCTGCTGCGCATCGCCGCCGTCGATCTGGAGAGCGCTCAGGCTTCCTCCGACCCGACCGTCTTTCGCGAAGGGGCCTGGGGTTTCTGACTGCAGCAAGCCGTTGAGAAGGCATTGAAAGCGTGGTTGCTGCACCTGGGCAGCGATCCGCCGCTCACCCATGACCTGCGCCGTCTGCTGTTGCTGCTTGCTGCGGAGGGAGTGGCCACGGCCGACTTGCAGCCGCTCGCTCAGCTCGCCGTCTACGCCGTTCAGTTCTGTTATGACGCTGATCCCACGCCCCCCTCACGCCGTTCCCCACAACCGGAACTCCACCTGCTGAGAGGCTGCCTGAAAGTCCTTGTCGGTTGTCAGCAGCGTCAGCTCGTAGCGCTGGCAGAGTTGAACAAGCAGGGCATCGATGGTGCCGATCTGGATCCCTCGGCGGCGGCAGACATTGCGGATTTCGGCTGCTGCCATGTGGTCCTGCTTGTCAGGCTGGAGGAAAGCGAGGGCGGAAAGGCGCTCCACGAGCTGCTCTCGGTTTTTGGGGCCGGCAAAACCCTGGAGGACCTCCTGGAGCACCAATCCCGTGGTGAAAACCTGCTCGGCACCCTGGAGAGCGGCACGGAGGGCGACCACCTCAGGCACGCCGGGCTGGCCATCACGGCGAAAGGCCAGCGACCAGACCGAGGTGTCGACCAGCAGGCTCACCGCTGGCGTTCCCGTTCGGCCTTGTAGTCGTAGCCGGGGTCCCACTCAAGCTTGCCGAAGAGCTCGGCAACCTGTCGCTGCTCCCGGCGCGCGATGAACTCCTGAAGGGCTCGGGTCACGGCGGCCTTCTTGGTGGGCTCACCGCTCACACGGAACGCGTGATCAAGCAGGTCCTGATCGAGAGCCAGATTCGTGGCCATGTGTGACCTCGCCGTGAGGTGCCCACACATTAGGGCCATCGGCCTGGCTGAGGGGACAGGCAAGCGCATGGCATCGCGGCAGGGCTTCCCCTCCACAAGTGCCACCCCCTTAACACCCCAGCCAGGATGCCCCCATGGCCCCGCCCCGCTCCGCCACCTACAAGCGCCTGCGCGCGTTCATCGCCGAGCGGATGCGCATGAGACCCATCGATCAGCCGCTCATGCTGCTGGAGCTGCTCGGCCACTGATTTGCCAGGCAACAGCCAGCCCCGCCCCAGCGCAGGACGTGGCCCGGCGGATCCTGGGCAGCCGATGGTGGGCAAGGTGCTCACCGGCAACGGCATCACCGCCTACGGCAACGGCGCCAACAGCCTGATCGGCGGCTCGGTGAACTACCGGGTTCACCGATGCGCCCGGGGCCGCTGCGAATGCTGCTGCGCGCACGAGCATCAGCGGGCCCTGGAGGTGGCACCCATCATCCCCAATGCACAGCCTTCCGCGCAGCGGTAAGACCAGTGCGGCTCCGACGACCTCAGCAAGCTTCAGGCCAGCGACACCCTGCGCCGCACAGATCAGAACGGCAAGGTGACCGCCACATCGGAGAGACGAATCAGCAGGGTGTCGGGGTCGATGGGTGAGGGATCAAAGCCCATGTGGAGATAGAAGCTGCGGGCTTCCGCGGAGGCGGCATGAACCACGATGCCTCGCACGCCGATCTGTGTGCTGGCCTGCAGCACCCGTTCGAACGCATCGGCGAGCAGGGCGCGAGCGATGCCGTGTCCCTGGACACTGCGACAGACCGCCAACCGCGCCAACACCACGACTGGAATGGGATCGGGCCTATTGCGCCTGAAACGCCCAGGGGCTGAGGCCACGGCCACCGCCCCGGAGGCCAGAGCCACAGTCGCCTTGACGATGCCGTCGCCGTTGCACACCACGAAGCTTCGGGTCGCACCGCTTTGCTGGTTGGCCAGGGCACGCTGCTGGAGCCAGTGGTCGAGGCTGGAGTCACCGCAGTCAAAGCTGACGGTGCTGTGGTGCTGCGCCAGCGGCTGGGGCGCCAGCAGATCCATCAGCGTTGCCAGGGCCTCGGTGCCGTCATGGTGCGCTGCAGGCGATCCGTGGGGCTGGGCGGAGCATCGAGCTGGCGGAGAAACTGGTCAAAGTGCCCGGGCGAAACGGCCTGCCAGGCCTGCTGCACCAGCAGTTCACGGGCGGCGTTGCGGGCCGCCTGCAGAACGAAGTCGGTTCGGGTGAGCCCGGAGGTACGGACCGCGCGATCAATCAGCGCCTGATCGTCGGGCGTGACCCGCAGATTCCAGCTGAGGCGAGGGGTGGCAGCCACGGATGAACAGCAGGCCTCAAGCCACCCTAGCCCCTCTGGGTAGACGGTGTCTATCCGCATGTTCATGGTGCCTATCGACAGGGGCATCACGTTGGGGCACATCTGACCGGCGCAAACCATGGCCTGGAGCGCGTAAAGCGCTGCGGCTGCTGGATCCCATCTGGGTGCGGCCTCATCCTTCTGGATAGAAGTCACAGCTCGGGGTTCAAGTAGACGTCCGCTGCTCCAGCCGCTCCGCCAGCCAAACCTTGATGATCGACTGACGGGTGACACCGAGCCGGCTGGCCTCACGATCGAGCTGGTCGATCATCCACACGGGGATGTCGACATTGACGCGTTTCTGCTCCAGTCGACGGCGACGGGCACCGCCGAGGTCGAGGGCCTCGAGCACGGACTCGCCAGCATCAAAACGTTGATCGAAATCAGAACTGTTCATAGAGCTCCACCTCTTCGGGTCTGGACCGCCGAACGGAAATCAATCGGATGCACCGGTCGCGATAGGTGATCACGGCCGACCAGTGCTTGAGGCCGATCCTGCCGATCACTAGAAATCTTGGTTCTCCGGTGGTGCGGGCCGGAACCTCCAGGAGCTCCGAATCGTTCCAGAGCTGCTGGGCAGCAAGGAAGTCAATGCCGTGCTTGGCAAGGTTGGAATCACTCTTGACCGGATCGAACGCGAACTCCACAGGGCGCTTATTCTATACCTTTTCGGCTCTCTGGGGCATCTCCGAATCAGAAAGCCCCCGTCCTCGGGACAGGCTGTTGGATCCCGGTTCTCTCCCGTCTGCCTGCCGTCCACCCTCACAACGACGGGCCCTTTTCCACGCCACGGACGAGAGCACGGGTCGGAGACTGGGGCGGCACAGCCACACCTGGAACCAGGTTGGCTGCAGCCGCCACGCGCCCACGCCAGAGGGGATCCCAGCAGGGGCGATCGCCTGCCGGGCCGCCCAAAACCAAACCTGGCCCGGTCGCCCCGCAGCCGCCTGCATCGCTCCATGGCCTCCAGCCCCTCCGCTGCCTTCCTTCGCCTACGCGCGTTCTTCGCCGAAGGCATGCGCATGAGCCTCATCGACCAACCCCTGATGCTCATGGAACTCCTGGGCCGCCGCAGCCCCGCCCCAGCGCAGGACGTGGCCCGGCGGATCCTGGGAAGCGCATGGTGGGCCGGGTTCACCTTCAACGGCATCACCGCCTATGGCGATGGCCACGACAGCCTGATCGGCGGCGACGCGTTGAGCGATGGCGAGCGCGACGCGCTGCTGGAGCTCTGCCGCCAGCGTCACGATGCCTTTCGCGAGCAGCGCGGCGAGGAGGTGTTTGCCCACCGCAGCCCGATCAGCGGCTCGGCGAAAACAGGACGGCTCCGATGCCATCACCAACATGCAGGCGCTCTGCTTCCGCGGTGTGCAGGCCAGCTACGGCCACCGCGAAGCAGGCTGTGTGTTCTGCGCGCTGGAGCTCATCACCGGGCGGATGGTTGGGATCGCTGAGCACGTCCGAAACTCAATGCTTGGCAGTAGCAAGCGAACGAACCGCGATCAGATCCTGATCACCAATCGCTCGGAGGCTGCTGCTTGAAAGCGTCAACAGCGATTGAGTGCGTCCCGAAGCGGCAACAAACTCAACCTCGTAGTTTGCAGGGTCGTGTATAGCTACGACAGCACCGAGATCGCCCAACTGCAGACCAGCATCAGGTATGTCGTGAATGAGAGCAACTGTCTGGTGCAAGACGAACATGACTTACTCCGGAAATGCGGTGACGAGCCTTGGCTTCCTGGAATGATCGGGGATCAGCCAGACCGTTCTGAATGGTCTGGCTGATCCCTCAGGGCCTTTCAACGTAGCACTGATGACTACTTTCATCCCATAGGCGCTCCTCTCGATCCGTTGAACTTTCCCAGTCTGGCCATGGTGGAGCAGATCATCACGAAGACGTGTCCAGGATTCAACGGTGTAGCCGAGTGAACGAAATACCCTGGCCTTGAAGCGACCGACTGGATGCGTGTCTGAGAGCAGGTAGTCGCAGATCTTGGCTTCTTCAACGAGTGCGTGGTCTGCATGGGGGAGCATTCGTGGGCCAGGGTGATCGCCGGGGCTTCTCCTCCACAAGTGCCACCCCCGTCTCACCCCAGCCAGGATGCCCTCATGCTCCAGCCCCGGCGCAGGACGTGGCCCGGCGGATCCTGGGCAGCGGATGGTGAGCAAGGTGCTCACCGGCAACGGCATCACCGCCTACGGCAACGGCGCGTACAGCCTGATCGGCGGCGACGAGCTGAGCGAGACTGAGCGCGATGAGCTGCAGCAGCTGTGCCGCCAGCGCCTCGACGCCTTCCGCGAGCAGCGCGGAGACGAGGTGTTTGCCCACCGCAGCCGCCACCGCACCCCCATCAGCGGCTCGGTGAAATACAGAGTCCTCACCCGCGCCAGGGGCCGCTGCGAATGCTGCGGTGCGCACGAGCACCAGCGCGCCCTGGAGGTGGACCACATCATCCCCAGGAACCAGGGCGGCTCCGATGACATCAGCAACCTGCAATCGCTCTGCTTCCGCTGCAACGCCGGCAAGCGCGACACCGACAACACCGACTTCCGCGGCGTGCAGGCCAGCTACGACCACCGTGAAGCAGGCTGTGTGTTCTGCGCGCTGGAGGTCAGCGGCCGGGTGCTGCTGGAGAACGAGCTGGCGCTCTGCATCGCCGACGCCTACCCGGTGAGCGAGGGGCACAGCCTGGTGATCCCGCGCCGTCATGGGGCCGACGGGCTGGAGCTGCACCAGCCGGAGTGGAACGCCGTGGTGGAGCTGCTGAAGCTGCGGCGGGAGCAGCTCAGTGCCCAGTACGCCACGATCAGCGGCTGGGCTGGTTTGCATAACGCAAGAGGGGGGCTGAACTCAGGCGAGGCGGCGGGGCAGACGGTGTTTCATGCCCACTGGCACCTGATTCCCAGGCGAACAGGTGATGACGATTCCCCCCGCGGAGGCGTTCGGGGGGTTATCAAGGGCAAACAGCACTACTGAGCCGTGGCCACCAAGACGCCAGCGCGCAAGAAGCTCGATCGGCCAGCGGTCTTGGCAAGGATCGATGAGATCCTCTCGGCTGGGGCTCCTGATACCAACAGCCTGTTGGCGTTCGCAGAGTTCATCAACGGAAAACCGTTTCCTGAACCTGTTCTCACGCTGACTGAGCTCAAAACGGCAGTGTGCAAGGTGTTTGGCAGCAAGAACGCCACGGAGCTGCGCAAGTCAAGTGAGTTCAACCTCGCGATGGCGGGCCGCACATTTGATCTGAAAACAAAGGCTGATTGGCTCAAGCTCTATCGGGAGTGGGTTGGAGTTCCCCATAGCGAGCGGGCCAAAACTGGCAAGACATCCATTAACGGCATCGATGTCTTAGAGAATTTCAGACCGTGGCATGTGTTCTCACTTGATCCATCAACAGCCAGCGCCGAGGACATCAAAGAGGCCTTCCGCAGGCTTGCCAAGGAACACCATCCCGATGTTGGCGGCGATCCGCGCGTCATGGAGCGGCTCCAGAAAATGCGTGACTCCCTCCTCGCCTTCCTGTAAACAAGCTGATGACGACGACATCCAACCGATCACGTGATGCCTTCTCCTTTCAGGAGACAGCCAGAATTCTTGGCATCAGCCCCAAGAAGCTCAACGGCATCTGCCAGTTCTTTGATGCCCATGCTGATGATGAATGGGAGTTAATCGAAGGTGAATTCTTTGAATACGAACCTGGCCAAGCTCGCAGCCGCCGCTTTTACGAAGAAGGCGTGATGGCCCTGGCAAAGTACCTGGAGGAGAAAGAAGGTGGGAGCATCCTGGCCAAGATTTATGAGTTCTTCACCCAGCATCGCGCGCGGGTGACACGCACACTCGTCAAACGGCGCATCATTCAAGTCACCCAAGATCGAAGCACCATCCAGATCCGAGGTGATCTGGTTTTTCTGGAGCAGCGCTCTGCTGTCAGGGTGCTGGGCACCAATGGCAAAGGGATGGCTGGCACCATTACAAGAATTCAGGAAGAGAGCTCTGGCCTAGAAGGTGCTGAAGGTTTAGAGATCGGTGTACATTTTGATAGCTTTGAGGGCAAAGAACAGCGCCACTGGAGCCAGAGAGGCATTGTGCGTCTGGCGAAGACGATGAGGGATAAAGGCCGGATCACCAAGGCACGAAAGGCATGGGTGAAAGCCGTTTCCGATGTGGCGGAAGAGTGCTTTGAGGTCCAGCGAAAGCTGCTAGAGAGCCACGAAGCAAGGGTGAAGGCCGCGAAGGATAAGGTTCGGCAGAGGGCACTTCGAAAAGATGGATCTGGCTGTGCCGTCTCCGGCCACAAACCGTCAGCCTCCGATCAGCATCCAGTTGAACTGGAGGCGCATCATCTGTTCGATGCCAGCTCACGCCCCGACCTGGCAGCCTACGAAGAAAACTTGATCGCCATCAGCAGCAGTATTCATCGAAACTTCCACAAGTGGATGGGCGCAAAACCTTGCGAGCCCAAAGACTTCGTTGATTATCTCTTGGGCAATGAGATGAGCCATTTTGACGGACCACCCAGTGTCAAAAAGAGGAAAGAGCAAAAGCTCCAAAAGCTTATGAATCGACTTGAGCTACTACAAGCCAGATTTGAGGGGAATCACTTGCTGTACTAACACTTCAGGGGATTGGCGGGCAGCATCTATGTGCCTAAACCAATAGTTTCAAGCCACGCCCTCTGGACTTACATGGCAATACTGCACCAGATGCAACCGGTATACTTCACTGTTAACTCCGCAACAGCATTCACTCAGCAAATTTCAGAATACAGCCTCATTCGACTTCCACATCTTTTAACTTGATGCTTGTGGCTCTTCGAATTATAGACATTGGGTCTAGCGACTTTAATCTTAGGTGATCGCGTGCAGCGTCTCTCCATGCTGTATCCCCGACGCCAGTAAAGCTTGCCCTACAGGCCCTAAGGACCTCGAATACTTCATTGGAAAATTCAATAAAGTCATCAATTTGCCAATAACCAATACCGTCGGCATATGTAGGGACGTCTCTATGGATCTTTTTTTGGGTCGTAATCAATGAATAATGAATTTCTGCAGATGATTTTAGGGGTACATTGTCACGAATCCAATTCGGGTGAGAAACGGCCTGCCGAGTGTGGGCCACTGAGACAGCATTTTCAGGCTTTGAGTCACTTTTGTCTTCAAACACTATACAAAGTTCATCTGTAGATATCCACCAAGGGTCTGGAGCCGCGTTCCCGCTGGAATTCTCGGATTGAAACCCTAGTAGCTCACCAAGTAGCCGATGAGCTTCCTCAAACGTTGCGCTATCAATGGATTGAAGGCCATCAGAAACATTCCTGACATCTCTTTCAAACTTTCGTAGAGTTGTGTATCCTCTGGAATGAAAGACATTCTCCATTCTCTCGAGATTTGCTTCAAGGAATGGACATGAATCTTCAGTACTTACCTCAATCTCAGACCGACTGGACAGATCATGGATACGTGAACGAAGCCATGATAATGCTGGCAGGCATGCCAAGGCACGGCTATATAGATCAATAGTCTTTTGTAGAAAATCACTTGCGGAGTACTCATGCACAAATCTATCTGCACAAATCGCAGCTTGATAATACCACTGCCCTCGCAACCCTTTAAGGTCATTGCCCGAGAGGATATCGGCAATGGCTTCGGCTAGCTCTATAGCCCTGCGGTAGTCTGCATGCCATAAGCTATACATAAAACGGATCTCCTCACGTGCACTCAAGAGCAGCTTTTCTTGTCCTGGGATAGGAGCTTGCTCGGCTTCATCGCGCATCTCAAGGATGCAGGAATCCACGCTGTTCCACTCATCGCCATGCTGAAGAAAGATTGCAAGATTCTCGGAATAATCTTTAATACTTCTAGCCACTTCTCGTTGTTGAATACCAAACTGAAGCTCCCCCTGCAGCTCTGGGTGAAAAAGCCTTTGCTTCTCGCTAACCACAAGCCAGTCAAAGAAATCTTCGCCAATAACCACTACCGCAGCATAGTCTGTTGCACTTCTTGTGCATCTGCCAACAGCCTGAACAATTCTTGTCCTAATCCTATCTTTGAAGAGATTTCCTGCCATCATTCTTGTGATCTGGAATGCTTCCTGCAGATTGGCGGCTTTTGGAAGCCCATCTAGGATCAGAAGTCTGCACGCATTATCAAGAAAATCAAGCCCATCATATCTATTAGCAAGAATTCCAATCGCACTTGGCGAGTTAATAAAAGCATCAATTGAACTTTCCATCTCAGAAGCTGTAAAGATTATTTTGTTCTCAAAGATCTTTTTCCACTTCTCGACTCTATTATTGTCCGGGGTTAGTATCAGAGCTCTACCAGCTTGCTCTGTAAGTGTCTGTACGAATAGATCCAATTGGCTGGGATCTATACTTAACTCGGGAAGCATAAAGAATCTGCGTCCAATACCCTGCTTATCCCACCCTTGGGGAATAGGTAGCCGGCAAAAGGACTCAACTCCAGTAATTCTTTCTAGGTCACCCGCGAGGCCAAGAGTTGCTGACATGTAAACTCTTTGCACGGCGTTTGCAAAAGGAACATGAGAAAAGGAAGGTGGAATCAGCGGCCGGATCAAAATGCTTGTATAACTGATATAAATTTGGCAGGCATGCAAGAATGATTGAATTAAGCTCCATGGGTAGAACAGATTAGAATCTCTCTTGATATTCTCATTAAGAAACTCGATAATTTCAGCCAAAGCTGTTGACTGAAGGTGACCTGGCATCACCTCGACCCACTTAAATTTATCCTCAGAGACAGCCTGAAATCTTTTCATCTCAATTGTTGGCATATGGCGAACAATAATTCCTGTAAGCTGATTGTAAATATGTGCATCCTTGGCTCGCGAGATACTCACGGACCAATTAGAGGCTATGTAGTTTTCAGAAGCATGTGCATCATCTAGTATTATCAGCTGAGGACTTGAAAAAAATGGATTGGTGTTGAAAAGAGCGCTGTACGGTGCTACTGCAATCGTATCTGCACTTAGGAACGCAGCTTTAGCCGATGGATCATAACTTGATATCTTTCCAATAAATGGGGTGGCATTAATTCCATATTTTTGCAAGGACTGATGGCAAACTTGCTGTACAAGTTGCTTGGTTGGGCACAAGTATAAAGCTCGCTCTCTTCTTGTAATTCTTCTATATTCCGCAATAAGCAGGCCAACAAGAGTCTTGCCGCTACCAGTTGGAAGCTCAATTGCAACATTAAGTTTATCAATTGCCTCTTCTTGATATCGACGCAGGATATCTGACTGATGAGAAAGCAGACCTTGAACCGATCGATTTCTTCGGTCCCGAAACAGTGCTTCTGGCGTCTCATAAGATGCGGAAACTCGCTTTCCTGTGTTGAACGGCATCGGAATCTGTTTGCATTCTTGCGAATGACCATAGCATGAATTTTGATTCTGGCTTGTAGCTTTAAATCTTCGTAGATATATATATTTATTGGAAGCTACCGCCTGCACTCCGCATGCTTTAACGGCATGAATATGCGGAAGAATCTAGTGAAGCGCAAATGCCAGCGGAAACATGTTTATTGCAGTGTCCGACGAGAGTCACTGGGTACACTTGTATCTATATAGCACCGCGGGTGATTAACTTTGCGTCCAGACTCTCCGCTATGCGAATACATGCTGGAGCAAGCTGGCCAACCAGCTCTATCGGTGTCAACGAAATTCTTGTGCCGGTTTCAACCTTTATGCATTTTATCTCACCTGCGCTAAAGGCATCACATACACCCCCGTCATGGGCAATGACATTTCTAATAAGGTATACATCCCTAAGCTGGGTGAGATCTGGACTGACCTTCTTTATTTTTGCATTTGCCAGATTAGAAAATTCCTGAACTCGCTCACTCAGACCTCGAACTTTCATCACATCGCCCCACAGCTTATTGCCCTGCGCTGTCCTGGCACCTGAGGCATAATATTTTGCTCGGCCTTTCAAGTATGAGTCCAAGAATTCAGAAAAATATGTTTCAAATGCTGCTGACAACAGCACCAGCCGAAGTGTTACATCATATTCAATGTAACTATTAGCATTGAGGAGGACAAAGTCCTTCGTAGAGTCATCGATGCGCCCATTACACTCAGGTGCGTAGATATAGTCGGTCAGCACCATTGAAGAATCAATTTGTCCATACCGGCCGCGGAGGTCATTCTCAAGATGTCGCAAAGCCGCAATTTGAATCCACAGTGTCTTGCAAGCTTCTGCCCACAAAGACTTAAATGATTTTATAATGCTTGTGACGGCATACCAGATTTCACTCTCAAATGACGCTAATGTTAAGGTTGCACAATCTGCTGAACTGCTAGATTGAGAGGTTTCGTATGAAGCCACTCCTCATATCTCACTTCCTTCCGCATAGGGGGCAGAACGAACTTGGCATCACTGAGCTGATCCCTTGGTGGAGCAGGCATCCGGACTTGGTCGTCAATGCTGGCTGACACCTTATCCGGATCCTCATAACATCGCCATAACCCAGTCCAATCCCTGGCTGGCGATCCACGGCAATACCCGCTGCCCAAGCGCCTGGCCACCCCATGCCCGACCAGGCCCCACCCCCCGGCATCTACCAGCAACTCCTCACCGAGGGTCTGGAGCAGCAGTTACGCGACCTGCAAGCAACCCTTGTCGAAACCGACGGCCTAGATCCCCAGGAAGCCCCGCGCCTGTTGGCCCGGCACCTGGCGGGTCTGGCCCGCATTGCCCTGGAGCACCTGAGCGGTGGCGCCACCCCTGAGCACCAGCTGGAACTGGTGAACCAACTGGTGGGCCTGCTCCAGAGCCAGGCACCCCGCGCCATCTCATCGGCCGACCAGCTGCACCCCTCTGCCCGGCTTCTCTCGGAGATCCGGTCCACGGCGCTCCTGCCTGGCCAGGCCGAAACCATCCGCCCGTTCATCCCCCTGGCCGACAGCACCCTGCTGGTGAACGCCAGCGGCGAACCGTCGGTGGGGCAGGCGCTGATCCACGAAATCCCCTCCGCCCAGCGGATCGACCTGCTCTGCGCCTTCATCAAGTGGAGCGGCCTACGCCTGCTTCAGCCGGCGCTGTCTGCGTTTCTGCAGGCCCAGCCCCGCCGCCAGCTGCGGGTGCTCACCACCGTTTACCTGGGCGCCACCGACCGTCGCGCCCTCGATTGGCTGGTGGCCCACGGTGCCGAGGTGCGCGTCAGCTACGACACCCGCCGCACCCGCCTGCACGCCAAAGCCTGGCTGTTCCATCGGCCTGGCCTCGCGGGCTCACCCCCTGCCTCCACCGCCTACATCGGCTCCTCCAACCTCTCCACTGCCGCCTTGCACGACGGCCTGGAGTGGAACGTGCGCCTCTCCGCCCACGACAACGAGGGCATCCTGTCCAAGTTCCAGGCCGCCTTTGAGAGCTACTGGGAGGAGGGCGAGTTCGAGCCCTACCGGGCCAGCGAACTGGAGCAGGCCCGCTTTGATCGGGCCGTGCGCGAGGAGTCGGCGGGGGATTCAGCGGCGGACGCCACCCCGCTGAGCTTCTTCGACATCCGCCCCTACGCCTACCAGCAGGAGATCCTCGACAAGCTGTCGGCCGAGCGCAGCCTCCATGGCCGCTGGCGCAACCTGGTGGTGGCCGCCACCGGCACGGGCAAAACCGTGATCGCCGCCCTCGATTACGCCCGCCAGGCCGGTCCGGGTCACCCGAGCCTGCTGTTCGTGGCCCACCGGCGCGAAATCCTGCAGCAGAGCCTCGCCACCTTCCGCCAGGTGCTGCGCGATGGCTCCTTCGGCGAGCTGCTGGTGGATGGCCAGCGCCCCAGCCAGTGGCGCCATGTGTTCGCCTCGGTGCAGTCGCTCGCTGGGCTGGATCCGGCGGACCTGGCGCCGGACACGTTCGCCGTGGTGATCGTCGATGAGTTCCACCACGCCGCATCCGCCAGCTACGAGCGCTGGCTGCGCCACCTGGCGCCCGTCCTGCTGCTGGGCCTCACCGCCACCCCTGAGCGCACCGGCGGCGAGGACATCCTCCATTGGTTTGACGGCCGCATCGCTGCTGAGCTGCGTCTCTGGAGCGCCTTGGAGCAGGGCCTGTTGTGCCCGTTCCACTACTTCGGCCTCCACGACGGCACCGACCTGTCGCGGATCGAATGGCGCCGCAACGGCTACGCCACAGAAGCCCTCTCCAACCTCTACACCGCCGACGACGCCCGCCTGCGCCTGATCCTGCGCGAACTGGCAGACAAGATCACCAACCTGGCGGCGATGCGGGCCCTGGGCTTCTGCGTGAGCGTGGAGCACGCCCATTGGATGGCCCGCAAGTTCGTGGCCGCCGGCCTGCGCGCCGCTGCCCTTGATGCCTCCAGCCCCCGGGAGCAGCGCGCCGAGCAGATCCGCCGCCTGCGCTCCGGCGAGCTGCAGATCCTGTTCACGGTGGATCTGTTCAACGAAGGCCTCGACATCCCCGAGATCGACACGGTGCTGTTCCTGCGCCCCACCGAGAGCGCGATCGTGTTCCTGCAGCAGCTCGGCCGCGGTCTGCGCCTGCACCCGTCCAAGAGTTGCCTCACGGTCTTGGACTTCATCGGCCAGGCCCACCGGAACTTCCGCTTCGACCTGCGCTACCGCGCCCTGCTCGGCGGCACGCGCGACCAGCTGGAACAGCAGATCAAAGACGGGTTTCCCTTCCTGCCGGCCGGCTGCAGCCTGCAGCTCGATCGGGTGTCCAGCGAGAGGGTGCTGACCAACCTGCGGGAGTCGCTGCCCAGCCGGCGGCCCGAGTTGCTCAGAGAAGCCCGCCGCCTCGGGCGCGGTTCGCTGGCGAAATTGCTGGAAGGGCTCGGGATGGAGCTGGGGGAGTTTTACAAGGTGGCGGGGTCGTGGGCGTTGCTGCAGCGGGAGCTGGGTTGGGTAGCCGGGGCGGCCTCAGGGGAGCCCAGCGACGATGAAAAGCGGCTGGGGCGGGGGATCGCTGGCGGTTTGCTACATCTGGACGACCCCGAGCGGTTGCACTGGCTGGCGGATCAGCTGCGGCGACCCATGGCGCCCGATCCGGCGGGCTTCGATCCCGCCACCGAGCGCAGCTGGCGCATGCTGATGGCCCAGCTCTGGGGCAGCGGCCGGCAGCACCTGCCCCTGGCCGAGGCCCTCGTCCGGCTCTGGGCTGCCGCCGACCTCCGCGCCGAGCTGGTGGAGCTGTTCGATCTGCTGCACGAGCGCACCGACCGCCTTGTGAGCCCCATCGCCTGGGACCGCGCCGATCCGCCCCCCATTCCCCTGAAACTCCACGGCCGCTATTCCCGCGCCGAGGTGTTCGCCGCCTTTGGGTTGTTGAACGAGGCCCGCCCGTTCCCAGGCCGGGAGGGAGTCTTCTTCGATGAAGCCACCCAGTGCGACGTCTTCTTCATCACCCTCAAGAAGTCCGAGCGTCTCTTCTCCCCCACCACCCGCTACAACGACTACGCCATCTCCCCGTGGGAGTTCCACTGGGAGAGCCAGAGCCTCACCCGGGAAGCCTCACCCACCGGGCAGAGATACATCCACCACGCCGAGCGGGGCAGCCGGGTGCTGTTGATGGTTCGGGAGGAGAACAAGCGTGGCGGGGTGACGCTGCCGTTTCTGTGCCTGGGGTTCGCGGATTACGTGAGCCACGAGGGCGAGCGGCCTATGGCGATCCGTTGGCGGATGCACAGGGCGATTCCGGGGGGCTTCTACCCGGAGCTGGCGGTGGCGGTTTAGCGTCGGATCAAATCTCACACCGCACGACAGGCCTGGAGCGCCCATGCGTCTTGCCGAGCTGCAGCAACTGGCCCCCCAGCTCCATGAGCTGCTTGCCCGCCATGGCGCCAGCAATCCTGCGGTGTTCGGATCCGTGGCGCGGGATCAGGCTTCGCCCAGCAGCGATGTGGATCTGCTCGTGGACCTTCCGGCCGGCGCCAGCCTGTTCGACCGTGTCGAACTGAAATCGGCTCTGGAGGATCTGCTCCTCACCCGGGTGGATCTGATTCGCCGCCGCAACCTCAAGCCCGATCTCAAGGCCACTGTGGAAGCCGAAGCCATCTCCCTGTGATGGACGCAAGAGATCGCCAGGTTCTTGTCGATATCCGTGGCGTGCTGGATCGGGCTCTCGGCTACCCGATTGACAGCGAAGAAACGTTCTTCGCCAAGGATTACCTCCAGGATGCCGTGATCCGTTGTCTCGAGATTCTCGGCGAGGCCACCAAACGCCTCAGACCTGAGTTGCGTCTGCTTCACCCCGATCTGCCCTGGCGGGCCATGGCAGGGATGCGAGATGTCCTGATTCACGCCTACGACCAGGTGGATCTTGAAGAGGTCTGGATGGCCTATCAGCGCTTTGCAGAGATCCGTCGCCAGATCGATGCGATCCTCAATGAGAGCTGATGCCGCCAGCTACCGCGAAGGCGTGCTCGCTCTCCAGAGCAGCGCCACCGACCTGCTGTTCATCACCCTGCGCAAGCGTCACCGAGGCTACTCACGATGCATGCAAATCGCATGCGCCGCGAGTAGCCTGGTTTCACGACTGGCGCAGCCATGCCATCCCTGCAGATCCGCGACCTGCCTGAGCCGCTGCACCGGTTGCTGCAGCACCGCGCCCAGGCCCACAAGCGCAGCATCAGCCAGCAGGCGCTGGTGGATCTCGAGGCCATCGCCGGCGATGATGCGCGCGAGCGTCGCCGCCTGGTGCTCGATCGCATCGCCCGGCGCGGGCCCCTGGCCACAGCGCTGGCCGGAGATCAGACACCGGAAGCGCTGATCCGCGCCGACCGCGAGCGCTGATGGCCCTCGCCTGCGTTCTCGATGCCTCGGCTGCCGTGCGGCTGATTCTTGGTGATCCCGCCGCTGCTGCCGTGGCGGAGCAGATCCAAGAGGCGGCCCTGGTGATGGCCCCGGAACTGATGCTCAGCGAGGTGGCCAACACCCTCTGGAAACTGCACCGCGCCAGGAAGTTGGCTGATCTCGATCCCCAGCAGTTGCTGGCCGATGCCAGCGATCTGGTGGATCGGGTGGAACCCGATCGCCACCTGCAGGCCGAGGCCCTTGCCCTGGCCTGCCATCACAATCACCCGGTCTACGACTGCCTCTATCTGGCGCTCGCCCGGCGGGAAGCCGCCACCTTGATCAGCATGGATCGTCGCTTGCAGCAGCTGGCCGAGCGGGTGCTGCCCTGAGCGCCCTTCAGGACGAACAGCTGTAGTGGGACACGCCTCCAGCATTGAAGAATTCCCTGGGCTTCAGACGGTCATACGTCGCCTCTAGCTCAGGTGAGAGTTCGTCGTAGGGATGGCTGAACACCTCCTGCAACTCCTGGATCGCTCTGAACTCACCTTGCGCCGCCTGTTCATAGGCGGGGGCGATCAGCCATTCGCGCCAGGTGACGTTCGGGTTGACGCGTTTCATCGCAGCGGAGGTCTCGCGGGGGTCACCGCTGCTGGTGACCTGATCCCGCCACCGTTGCAGCCACTGCGTCCATTGCGCATCGAGCTGCTCTGAGCTCGGCAGATAGAAGCTCTCCTTCAGGGCCGAGACCTGCTCGGGGATGTCCGACAGCCGGCGGAAAAAGATCGTGTAGTCAACCTTGGAGAGCACCATCAGCTCCAGCAGTTCATCCACCAGCGCGGCGTCGTAGTGGCTCAGGCCGAGCTTGCTGGCCCACATCGCCTCGAGCTCCTGCTGCATCGCTCCTGCGAAGCCCTCCCGGATCTGATCGAGCCGCGCCAGGGCCTCTGTGTTGTCCTCGAGCAGCAGCCGGAGGGAAGCCCAGAACATCTGGTAGTTGACCTCGGCCGCCGCCGGTTGGTTGAAGAAGCAGAAATGCTCGCCGCCGCCGGTCCAGGGCTGAAAGCGGGGATCGAACAATTCGCAGAAGCCGAAGGGGCCGTAGTCGAGGGTGTAGCCACCGGCCGCGCAGTTGTCGCTGTTGAAATTGCCCTGGCAGTAGCCCACGCGGATCCAGTTCGCCATCAGGGCGGTGAGCCGTCCGCGGAACAACTCCGCCAGCTCCACCACCTGATCGCTGAACTCCAGGCTCGGATCAATCTCCGGCCGGTAGTTGCGCTCGATCAGGTGCGCCACGATCATCCGCAGCTCATTCAGCGCCTCCGGATGGGCGCCGCTGCGGGCGCGACGGGCGAACAGCTCCAGCTGTCCCACCCGCAGAAACGATGGCGCCACCCGTGTGGTGATCGCCGCCGGGTTGTCCACCAGGATGTCGGGATCGAACGACCGGGAGTTCGGGGAGTACCAGGGCCTGCGCACGGTTTCCGCTCGCGACATCAAGAGGGTCAGCGAGCGTGAGGTGGGAACCCCCAGGGCGTGCATGAACTCCTGCGCCAGAAACTCACGCACGCTGGAGCGAAGCACGGCGCGTCCATCGGCGCCACGGCAGTAGGGCGTCGGGCCACCGCCTTTCAGCTGCATCTCCCAGCGCCTTCCGTTGAAGACACCTTCGAACACGGAAATGGCCCGGCCATCGCCGTAGCCGTTTCCTGTTCCGAACGGGCACTGCTGGATGTACTCGGTGCCGTAGATCGAGAGGGCATAACCGGTGGCCCAGCCGAACGGGCGCATCGGCTCTGTGGCCACGCTGATGTCGCCGGAAAACAGACGGCGGAACGACTCGTCGTGGGCCAGCGCATCGCTCAGGCCCAGCTCGCCAAAGAGGGTTCGGCTGTACGTCACGAGCTCCGGGGCTGGAAGCGGGGTTGGCGACACCGGCACGTAATGACCGGAGAACACCTGGCGGGGCCGGTGATCGTGGCCATCGCCGGTGGCCTGGGGATCCGCCTGCAGGCAATCCAGCAGCGAATAGTCGGCCCGTTGGGCAAACTCCGCGAACGTGGCGGTTTGCACTGTGGTCGGAGCGGCTGTCGGAACTGTGGTCGTCACGGGTCTCTCGGGGCTTTGAGCGGCCTGGGCAGGGCCCTGAGGCTGAAGGCCCCATCCTGGCGAAGCGGACCCCATCGGTGGGTCGGCGGGGCACGGCACACTGAACCGACCCCAGGGGCATGGGTTGGGTCTGCCCGTTTCGCTGCGTCCGGGGTCCGGTTCGATGCTTCTGAGCTGCATGAGAGAGCTGGGCGTTGCGGGGTGCCGCTCCCTGGCCGCGGGCCTGACCGTGGGCCTGACCTTGAGCGCGGCAGCGGTGCAGGCGGCCCCCAACGGCACCTGGCTGTCGCAGCCCCAGATCTGGTACTACGCCTCCAGGCAGTCGCTGAACGGGGTCATGGCCGAGATCCGTGGCAATGACTTCAAGGTGGTGTTCCTCGACGTCCGCAAGGTGTCGGACCTGATGCAGAGGGAGACGGCCCAGGCGGCGCGGCGCCAGGGACTGCTGCCCGTGGTGTGGGTGCAGTCCCCCCAGTACCGGGCCCTGGGGATCAGCGATCTGGTGCAGGAAGCCCGCCACGGCGACGGGATCCAGGTGGACGATCACTTCTTCGCCAACTACTCCCTGGAGGACTTCTACCTGCTGCGTCGGCTGTACCCCAAACCCATCTTCTGCAGCATCCAGCCGTTTCAGGCCAGCCTGGTTCCCACGGCGGGCTGCAACCAGCTCGATGTGCAGTGCTACAGCGCCAAGCAGTTCCAGCAGTGCCTCAGGCTGGCCAATCGGCTCGGCGCCGTGGTGAGTCTCTCCAGCGAGAACACCCTCAGGTACCGGAGCCAGCTCGGCGACAGATCCTTCAACACCTTTCTCTGGCAGGGGCCCGAGAGCACGATCCCGATCCCGTAGGTGGAGAAGTCGGAGCGATCGCCTCGGCGGTGGTCGCCATGGCGTGGATGGAAGGGAAGAAACACTGACCAACCTGGACGAAGCCTCAGCCGCTGGTTGACTCGGATTGACGCTCTTCAAGCCTCTGACAGGTTCCTTTCATCGTCAGTGCGCTGGGTTCGAGATCAGTAAAGGAACCGGTCTCGCTGGTATAGGTGAGATGTTCCAGGTCCACGCTATGGCTCTCCCATTCCATCTGCGGCCGATACCGCTTAACCTCCCAGCGGACCTCCCGGGGAGAGATGCTCACGCTGATCTCATCAACCAGACCCTTTGCATCAGGATCCGGGTTGGGATCCGACTTGAATGTGTTGATCTTGTCCAACGTTCGTGGATCCAGTTCCTGCACTTCGGCCTCGCGGGGAATGACGCGAACGGCCTTCGACAATCCACCCTCCAGCTGGCAGCCCAGAAGGAAAGGCTCCGGCTTCAGGAACTTGTCACAGCCTGCTATGAGTGGGGCCAACATCACAAGCACCAGGTTTCTTTTCCAGGGTGTGAGCATCAGCGTTGATCCCGACCGTGACGCCCAATACCTCTACGACCCCATGGGCAGAAATGGGCCTGGCCGCTGAATGACCCGCGCATTAATGTCACGTCTTGGGCTCAGCGGATCGACGATCCGATCAGCCCGCCCAGGCAGTTGGTCCAGCAGGCATGACCTACACGGAATTCCTCGGCTATCTGCTCCTTAGACTGCTGGTCCAGCTGGTGCTGGTGTACTTGCTCTCCGGGTTCATTGGTGCGCTCAGCGGCACCGCCATCGATGCCGTCCGTGCCCGGGGGGACACCACCACGCAGGCGCGGCAGGGCGCCCTGCTCGCCGGCCTGGCCCTGGCCGCCTCCCCCTTCGTCTCCCTTCCCCATGGGCTGGCGCGGGGCAGCGCCTACATCCCCTCACCCGTTTCGGAGAACGCCCCTTCCTTTTCCGCCGGCCTCCACATCGGCCAGCTGGTCCATCTCGTCCTGATGCTCAGCCTCGTCTGCGGGACCGGGGCTGTGCTCGGCAGCACCGTGTTCTGCCGGAGCCTGCGGCGGGCTGGCGAAGCCCGCATCTTCAGCATCGCCTGTGGGCTCTTTGCCGTGATGGCGGCGATGCTGGTGCTTGGTTACTTCCTTGATTGCCACGGCCTCGATGACCCCTCGCTCTGCCGCTGAGCGCCCCCTGCTGAGGTTGCTGGGGGAACGGGGAGGCACGCTCACCGCCGGAGAGGCAGCTGCCCGCACCGGTGCTCCCCTGGAGCTGGTGGAGCGCGAGTTGCTCGCCCTGGCGGTGGCCTCCGGTGCGGATCTGAGAGTCGGCAACGACGGCACCGTGGCCTACCGCTTCCCCCGCCACCTGCGCCGGCGCCTGCTGGCCCGCTCCTTTCGGCTGCGCCTCGAGGCCGCACTCGCCTGGCTGGGGCGTCAGCTCTTCCGACTGATCCGCCTCAGCATCGGCAGCGTGCTGGTGCTGCTGGTGCTGCTCGTCACCCTCATCTTGCTGGTGGTAGGGCTGGTGCAACTGCTGCACTCCGATGATGGCGTTGAAGCGGTGGGGGGACTGCTGCTGGACGGCCTCCAGCTGCTGGGCCAGTGCATCGCCTCTCTGCGCATCGAACCTCCAGGCCACAGGGAATTGCGGGCTGCCAAGCCTGATCAATCTCAGCAACAGATCACTCGCTTTCTGGAATCGGTGTTCTCCGTGCTGTTCGGCGATGGCGATCCCAATCGCCAGCTCGAGCAGCGGCGCTGGAGCCGCATCGGCTGCTTTCTCAGCCACCGGGGCGGTGCCGTGATCGCCGAGGATCTGGCCCCCCTGCTCGATCTTCCCGCCAGGCCCGTCGACAGGGAGCGCGCCAGCGAGATCGCCGATGCCGCGATGCTGCCGGTGCTGCTCCGCTTCGATGGCCGGCCGGAGGTGAGTGAGCAGGGAGATCTTGCTTATCACTTCCCCAGCCTCCAGGTGCACGCCGAGCTCACGAAGGCTCGCGCCAGCCGTTCCCCTGCCAAAGCACTGGAGGCCCCTTCACCGCCCCTGCGGGAGCAGCGCCATGTCTTCAGCCGAGCGGGCTCGAAGATCCGCTGGGCCTACGCCGCGCTCAGCGGCACGCTGTTGGTGCTCTCGCCGATGCTGTTCGATCTGATCAGGCCCACCCCTCCCCTGTTGGCGGGCCTGGCCTGGTTTGCCATCGGCTACTCCCTGCTGCTGATCGTGATCCCGCTGCTGCGGCTGCCCTTCAACAGGTGGCACAACCGCCGCATCGCCGCGCGCAACAGCCGCCGCCGCCGCTGGGCCCTCAGCGCCAGCTCCCCCACCGTGGGTCTGGCCCGCAAGCGTGCCTTTGCCCGCAGCTTCGCCCGCAACCACCACCTGGCCAGCGACGGGTTGACCTACACCACCGAGCGGGGACTGCTGGAGCAGGAGATCGAAAGCTGAACTCAGGCTCAGTTCCGCTGTGGGAATTCAGGGCCGCTCGATTTCGAGCGCTTGTGCTCCATCCATCTCAGCGAAAATGACCTGGAGCTGCACAACACACCAAGCGGCTGCCCTCTGTGGCCCAAGGCGCCCGAATCCAGCCAGTGTTTCTGCAGATCGTCTTCCAGGATTCCCAGGGTGGATTCCTGCCCTAAATGCCATGCCCAAGATCCGTGGCTTGATTCGATGGACCGCCGTGCTGTTGATCGCTGGGCCGATCGCCGCGCACGCGGCAGGCGGCCCACCGGCCTCCCCTGTGGTGCTGAAGTTTGCCGATCAGACCTTTGTTCATCGCTGGTCGTCGAAGCACCAGCACGAGTTCACACCACCTGGCCAGGAAGACCTGAGCCGCTGGACGGACATGGTCACCATCAACACCTACCCAGGGGTCAGCGATGGTGAAGGGCTGGCGGATGTTGCCAACCGTGTTCTGGTCAACTACAAGCAGAACAAGGCCGTGGTGCTCCGCACCGATTCGATTCCCCGCACCGCTGTCAGGCCCGCCGAGCACCTGATCGTGGTCCTCTTCCCGGTTCGCGACTACATCGAGGCCGTCTTCGCCCGGTTGAGGATGGCCGACGGCCGCGGCACCGCGGTGATCTACAGCCACCGCCTCTATGGGCGCAAGGCGGGAGATGCCATGGCGGCCTGGCTGAAGGCGAATGGAACCACTGTGGAGCGTCGTTTGATGGCCCTTGATGAGGTTCCCTCCCATCGCATCCTCGAGCCGGCCAGCCGGTGAGCAAGAAGCAACCCGGTGCCTGGCGGGTGGAAATCCGCGAGAGCGGGCGGAGCGGCTCTGTCGACTATCACGAAGGGACCGACAGCCTCTCCTTTCACTGGGAATTCGGCGGCGGCGACACCGTTGCGTCCATCTGGATCGGCGAGAGCAGCGAATGGAACGCCCGCCTCCCCTGGGCGGCCGGGCGGCGGGAGGAGATTCTGGAGCGCATCGCCGAGGAGGTGGTGCGCCAGAGGGCTCCCACCTGCAGCGCCTTGATCGAGGAGCGGCCGGGATTCATTTCGATCAAGCAGCCCCCTGGGCACCGTGCATGAACCCAATGAACGCCCGCCCCACAGGTGCCGCCGAAAGGCCGGCGCCAGGTGGGGGGTGAGAAGGTGCAGGGATCCCTCTCTCTCTTCAATGCCATGGCCACCTACCTGATCACCGGCGCGAACCGGGGCATCGGCACCGAGTACTGCCGCCAGCTGAAGGCCCGGGGTGACACCGTGATTGCGGCCTGCCGCAGCACCTCATCAGACCTCGACGCCCTCGGGGTGCGGACCATCACGGGGGTCGACATCAGCTCCGATGACGCCATCGCCGGCCTGGTGGAACAGCTCGACGGCCTGCCGATCGACGGCCTGATCCACAACGCCGGCATCCTGGAGCGCACCAGCCTGGAGGATCTGGATCTCGAGAGCCTGCGGCGCCAGTTCGAGGTGAACGCCCTCGGCCCCCTGCGGCTCAGCCGTGCCCTGCTGAACCAGCTGCCTCCAGGCTCCAAGCTGATCCTGATGACCAGCCGCATGGGCTCAATCGCCGACAACAGCTCCGGTGGCGCCTATGGCTACCGGATGTCGAAGGTGGCGCTTTGCATGGCCGGCAAGTCGCTGGCGATCGACCTCAAGCCCCGTGGGATCGCCGTCGCCCTCCTTCACCCCGGGCTGGTCAGCACACGCATGACCGGCTTCAGCGGCCAGGGCATCAGCCCTGCGCAGGCGGTTCAGGGCCTGCTGGAACGCATCGATGCGCTCAGCCTGGAGAGCTCGGGCACCTTCTGGCATGCCAACGGCGAGGTGCTGCCTTGGTAAGGCCCTCCAACGCCTCCCACTGGCCGCCCTCAGCCCCCCAGTACCACCGCCTCGGGCTCACCTTGCCCACTGGACCTTGCCCGCTCCAGTCCCACATCCACCCCCAGGTGCTGGTCGGGTCTGCCGGTGATCAGCAGGGCCCGGCGCTGGCGGGTGGCGATCTGCCACAACCAGCGGCTGAGCAGGGTGATGCGGTTTTCGGTGTCGGGGATGAAGGCCAGGTGGGCCACCCCCCAGAGCAGCCAGCCGGCCAGGCCGGTGAGCCGCAGCCCGCGCAGGTCGGCCACCGCATAGAGCGGCCCGATCACCGCCATCGTGCCGAGGTCGTTCCAGCGGAACGCGACGCTGGCGCGTCCTGTGTAACCGTTGAGCAGATCCCTGGCGACCCAGGCGCCCATCTGGACCGCGGGGCCTGCCATGCCCGGCAGGGGCGCCCCGTCGGCGGTGTGGCGGTAGCAGCAGAGATCCCCCAGCACCCGCACCTCCGGGTGGCCGGGAATCGAGAAATCCGGTTCCACCAGCACCCGCCCGCCCCGGTCGGTGGCACAACCGCTGCGCTCCGCCAGCAACTTGCCCAGCCGCGAAGCGCGGACACCAGCGGTCCAGCAGATGGTGGCGGCATGCAGCAGTTCGGGGGTCGCCTCACCGGCGCTGCCCTGGTTCGCGCCGGAGGGCTTGAGCCGCACGGTGCCGGGCTCAATCGCCCCCACCATCGTGTTCAGCCGCACCTCGACGCCGTTGGCGCGCAGGTAGGCCGCCGCCGCCGCTGAAAGGCTGGGATGCATCGCCGGCAGCACCCGGTCCACCGCATCCACCAGCACCACCTGGCAGTCCTGCTCCTTGAGTTGCTTGAAGTCGCGACGGATCGCGGAGCGCATCAGCTCCACCAGGGATCCGGCCAGTTCGCAGCCCGCCGGGCCGGCCCCCACCACCACCACCGAGAGCAGAAAACGGCGCCGCTCCCGATCGGTGCTCTGCTCGGCCTCCTCCATGGCCATCAGCAGCCGCCGGCGGATCTCCTGGGCGTGCTCGAGGATCTTCATCGGCGGCGCCAGGGGGCGCCACTCCTCATGGCCGAAGTAGGCCGTCCCGGACCCACTGGCGAGCACCAGGTGGTCGTAGCCGTAGCGCTGATCGTTGAACACCACCTCTCGCCGCTCCAGGTCGAGGTCCACCACCTCCCCCAGCAGCACCTGCACGTTGCGGGCCTGGCCCACCATCTGGCGCAGGGGGGAGGCCACGTCCGCGGCGGACACCAGACCCGAGGCCACCTGGTAGAGCAGCGGCTGAAACAGGTTGAAGTTGCGCTTGTCGATCAGGGTGACGCGCACGTTCTGGCCGGCCAGGGCCTGGCACACCCGCAGGCCGGCGAAACCGCCGCCCACCACCACCACGTGGGGGACGTCTGCCAGCCCAGGGGCGGGGGGCTCGAGTTCGAGAAAGAAGCGTTCCGGTGCCATCCGCTCCGGCTCGCAGGAAACGACCCGAACCGTAAGCAGATTGAACGGGCCGGCGCCGCTCCGGTGGGGCTCTCCGCACAGGAGCGGCGCCCACCCCCACATAACCTGGCCCCATCCAGGCCCCATGCACCCCGATGCGCTCCGTTCCCCTCCAGCTCGGCCCGGGCACCGATGTGCGCCATGCCCTCGAGCAGCTGGCGCGGCAGGAACAGGCCAGCGGCTTCGTTCTCGGTGTGGTGGGCAACCTCTCCCAGGCCGCCTTCCAGTGCCCGGGCGCCCAGGCCCCCACCCTCCTCCGGGGCGAGCTGGAGATCATCACCCTCCAGGGCACCCTCGATCCCAAGGGAGTGCACCTGCACCTGAGCGTCTCCGATCCGGAGTGCCAGGTGTGGGGCGGCCACATCGAACCGGGCACACTGGTGCACAAGGGAGCCGACCTGCTCGTGGGCCTGCTGGCCGGCCCACTCCCGTCGGCAACGGCTGTGGCGGTGGCTGTTGAGGCGGTAGCGGCTGAGGCGGCGGCGGCCCCCCTTGGCGGGCCGCGGGTGGAGATCGCCGTGCTCTCGGGGTGCCCCTACAGCGCGCGGGCCCTGCGCATGTTGCGCACCCTGGGCATTCCCTACCGGGTGATCGAACCCGCCGCCCCCGTGCCCCTCCCCCAGCTGTTCATCGATGGGAAGCTGATCGGCGGCTACGACGCCTTCGCCGAGCTCCAGGGCCGAGGCGCGCTGGAGGGCCTGCGCCAGGGATGAGCGCCTCAGGGCGGGCCGTCCGCCGCCGGTGGTGCAGGGGGAGTGGGTGCATGGATTCCCAGGAGCGGGCTCCAGCGGATCTGCTTTTCCTGGAGCCGCTGCTCAAATCCCGGGAGGGCATGCTGCTGGGTGTCTTCGCTGCCGTAGAGGAGCAGCGAATACATCAGATTCAGGCAGAACGGACCCCGGAAGTAACCGCCGTGGGAATCAAGGCCGCCCCATCCGATCGTGCTCGCCGCGTGCACCAAAGCGGTGACGACGTAGTTGAGAACTCGGCTCCCATGGTGCTTTGCCATGAAGGCACTGAGCCGGCGCTTCACCTCGGTGCCGTTGGAGTCTGCCCTGGTGTCCTGGTAGTCGGTGCAGTCCACCAGAGTCAGCCGTCCCACCAGGGCGGTGGTGTTGAAGGGGGCGTCCCGCAGGCTGAGGCCGCCGCCGAGCCCGTTCAGGCCCACCTGATTCAGCCCCAGCGCCTGGACGACACCAGGTGATAACCCGGCCCGATCGAGCGGCACCAGGTTCCCCAGCCGGTAGCCGCCTTGCCGGCTGCGGGCCGGGGTCACGAACGAGTTCGCAACCGTGGAGGCCAGCCTCAGCACGATGTCGGCGTCGTTGCTGAACAGGAACACCTCCTCAAAGCGGCGCAGCGAGGATGACAGCGGATTGGAGCGGCCACTGGTGAGGGCCCAGATCGGGATGTCAGGGGAGGCCAGCACCAACCGGCGCAGCTGGAAGAGTTCACCGATGCGGCCCAGGGCGGGGTCGGAGTCATCGGTGCCGCGGTCGCTGGGAGCAAAGGGGCCGTTCTGGGCATCGATCCGCTTCCAGCGCTCGATCGCTGCGGGGTCGAAGACATCTGAGAGCGTGCGGACGGTCTGGGTGGCAACGAACGCGCCCATGCTGTGGGCCAACAAGCTGACCTCAATCAAACCGGACGCAGGGCGCTCAGCCTGCTCATTCACGTTCGCCCGCTCGCTCAATTGCCTGGCGATCGTTTCAACGCCGATGCCATACACGTCTTCGATCGCATCGGCGTAGATCACATGCATCCAGCGCAGCAGTTCCACGGCGTCGTAGACGCCGATGGCCGCCGCCCGCTCACGGTCGCGGAAGTAGGCGACGAACCGAAGCAGCAGCAGTCCGGCGATCAGGCCCATCAGCCCCACACCGAGCATGGCGCCCGGGCCACGGGAACTGAACGCCACAAGCGCCGCCAGACCCGCCAGCGCCCACAGCGGGATCGGAATGGCCCCAGGCAGTGAGCGCAGCAGGTCCAGGCTGAGGGCCGCCTCCGAGGGCCACGCATAGTCGATGAACAGCACGAAGTCGCCGTACCCGCCCTGGGGTGCCGCCGCCTGGGCGGCCTGCTCGAACTGCGCCTGAGTGATCGCGTAGGCGTTGTCTCGCACGCTGGGCAGTGGCGTGCTGTAGCCGTGGATGTTGAGCACCAGCTTGAGCTTCAGATCAACGGCCGGGGTCTGAGCGTCCTTGCGCTCCCGGAGGAAGGCCGTGAGTTTGCGGCGGAAGCCATCGAGGCCGCTCTCGGTCTGGTCGGGCAGGCCAGCCCGCCGCCGATCGGTGGGCCTGAGAAATTCCTGATAAGCGTTTTCGGCATTGAGCGGAGCCGTGCTGCAGACGAGCAGATGACTGAAGGACCGGCTGGCCTCAGCACACGCGGAATGGCCATCGCCGTCATGGGCAACGATGGCGAGGTGGCGCACAGCAGTCACAGAAGGGCTGGGCATCACCAGGTGCCACACAGGGCTTGGTTCGCAACCTAGAAACGATGGGCCAGAGCGGCAGCCGCCCAGGGCACGATGCACCAGCTTCTTGGCTGATCTCGAGCGAGGCTGAAAACCGCAGGATCACCGCCACAGGAAGGCGGCTCCAGCGCTCGCTCAGAGCCCCTGAAAGCGACTGGCCAGAAACCCGAGCAGGCTCGTATGACCGGCCAGGTCCTGCTCCGCGGCCCATTCGGCCTCCTGGATCTGCGTTTCCTCCAGACCCAGACCGTCGATCAACCGCCGGTAGGCCACCTTCTCCTGGGCATTGATGCTGGAGGTCTCGCCAGGCCGGCGACTGATGCGAATCACCTGGTAGGCCAGCTTCACTGCCAGCTGCCGGTCGTCATCGGAATCGAGTCGGGGGATGAGGGTATCGAGTGTTTCCAGACCGTGGGCATCGCTGGCAGCAACCTCATCGGCTCCCAGTTGCACCAGGAGATCTTTTTCTTCGGCCGAGAGCTCCCCATCGGACCAGGCCACGCAGGAGAGGATGTTGAGCAGGTTGGGGTCACGGCCCAGCGCTCCTTGTCCAGCTGCAGTCATGGCCCGATCCTTCCGACTTCCTTCCACTCCAGCACGGCTTCCAGGAGGCTGAGATGTCCCTTCCGCCCAACGACTGCAGAGCCTGGGTAGGTTCGCCCCGTTGCGTCGGTCGGCTGCGCCCTTGACCTCATCCACAGGGCCTGCGCCAGGGATGAGCGTCCTGCGGCTCTCCACCGGCGAGGGCTGCGGCCTGGTGATCGGCGCCTACCCGCGTTTCCGCTACGACGCCCGAGGCGGCGGCGGCCTTGGCAAACTGGGGCCGGCCGATCAGGCGGGCCTGCAGGCGTTGGAGTTCGACCCCATGGCCCTGCCGATCCCGCCCCTGAACCGGCGCACCACGCGGTTCCTGGGCCTGCCCCTGCCGCCAGGGCTTTCGATCTCCATCGAAGCCGAGCAGCTGGCCGGCAGCCTCGATTCGGCCACGGGCGCGCTGGCGCTGCGCTTCCAGGCGCGCTTCCACTTCAGCATCGGCTCGCTCTATCACGCCCCGCCCCTGCAGGTCGACGCGCAGCTCAGCTCCGGAGCCGTGCGCAGCCGCCGCCACAACACCTGCGGAGCGCCCCTTGCGGCCGACGGCTCCGCCCTGCTGGTCGGTGTGGCGATGATTCCACCCAGCGGCGAGGCCTGGCTCGATCGCTTCCTGGGTCTGCCCGATGAGGCCCTGGCCGTGCTGCGCTGCCGCCTCACCCCCTCCGCCCGATGAGCCCCACCCTTCAACGCATCACCCTGCTGCTGGCCTGGGCCCTGATCTGGGGCACCGGCGGCTCCCTGATCGACGCGGGGCTGATCCAGGCTGGGGTCTATTCGCTCGAAACCGGCCAGCTGGGCACCGCCACCACCTTCGTGATCTGGACCCTGGCCTGGGGGCCCTTGGGGCTCTGGCTCTACGGACGGCTCAAGCCCCCCGGGGATCCACCGGAGGAGCCGCCCCAGGGCTGAGCCCCCAGCCGCCCCCCAGCTGAGCCAGCGGAACACCCACTCCCCGCACCGCAGCCACCAGGCCGAAGCAACCAAGGCCGGAGTCACCAGGGCCGCCAGCCCCTGAAGGGCCAGCCCGACAGGGAGTGGCACCATCAGTACAATCGTACTATTCTGCGAGCAGCGTTCACCCGTTCCCGATGGCGCCCGCGCTTCTCAATGGCGGCCTCCCCCGCGCCGTGCCCCTCCCTGCCGCCCGGCTCGGCACCCCGCCGACCAGCTCCAAGCAACCCAGCTCCAAGCCGATCAGTCCCAGGCCGCTCGCCCCCAGGGCACTCCGCCCCGGGCCCCTCAATCCTGGACAGATCGACCCCGCCGTCGAGCCGTTGCGCAAGGCCCGGCCCCAGCGCTTCCGAGATGCCCGCCCCGGCCACCTGGCGGTGGTGGCCATGGCCGGGCGGCCCTGGTTCATCGGCCGCGTCAGCGGTCTCGACCGCGGTCACCGGGCCGCCCAGTCCTTCGCCCACGTGATCGACATCGACACCGGCGAAATCCAGCGCATCCCAGCCCCCTGGATCGTGGAACTGCTGGGCGAAGGGCCCCCAGAAGAACCGCTCATGCAGCAGTGATGCCTTGGCCACCCCTCGTTGGTGCAGCGCTGGAACTGGTTGACAAGCTGAGTGTCCCCCCGGAGCGGGGCTATTCAAACCCTCTGGCTTGGCTTAACTTCGGCCATCGGATTGACCGGTGCGCCCAAAAGGCGGATCGTGTCCTTGACTTATTCCTTAGATCACCTTGGCCGAAGCCTGGGAAACCCCGGATTCTCCCCCGCGCCCGAGACGGCAGCGCCTGCCGGCCACCATGGCGAGGGTGGATGCCACCTTCTACAGCCCCGACGGAACATCGACCAAGGGTCGCCTCTGGGACATCAGCCCTACCGGCGCCGGCCTCCAGTTCAACCATGACGTCAAGATCGCAGAAAACACCATTGGGCGGCTGGTGCTTCAGCACAGCTACAGCCACGCTGAACTTGAGTTGGAGGCGGAGGTCTGCTGGGTCGCGCACGGCCCCTCATCGTCGCTGATGGGCACGGTGTTCTCCAGGACGCTCACACTGGGAACGTTCCTGGACGCCTACCTCTAATCCCCCTCCTCAGGCCGCCTGGCCAGCCCCCGGTTGCCCTTGATCCGAGCCCTGAGCCGCTTGGCCAGCAGCCGTTGCTCCACCGAACCTCTGGAGGGTCGAGTGGGCCGGCGCGGCGGCGGTGGTGGGCTGATCGCCCAGCGCAGCAGCTCCTGCAGACGCCGCAGGGCAGCCTGCCGATTGAGCCATTGGGAACGCTCCTCACTGACGGTGATCACCACGGTGCCCCCCTGCAAACGGCCCGCCAGGCGCTGCAGCGCCCGCTGCTGGAGCGCCCTTGGCAGGGCCTCAGACGCCTCCAGGGCAAACACCAGCTCCACCCGCGAATCGGTGGTGTTCACCCCCTGCCCCCCCGGTCCCGAGGAGCGCGAGAAGCGCCAGGCCAGCTCCCGGGCTGGAATCGTCAGCGTTTCGCTCAATTTCAGATCACCCGCCATCGGTTCCCCAGGGCCTCAGCCCCTCAAGGCTGATCGGCGTTCTCACCCTTGTGCAACCCCCTTACCGCCAGAACCGCCTCCGTGGCCGTCACGGCGGCCACCACCAGCAAGCCCCCGAGGCCGATCAACTGATTCTGCTGCTCGGCCAACCCTTCGGCCCCCTGGCCCAGCACCGCACCGAGCACAAACCAGGTGCTGGTCACGGCCGAGGTGATCCAGTAGGCCTTCCAGCGGCGTTGGTAGATGTAACCGGTGCCAAGGCCCGGCATCACGTTCAACAGGGCCGCCACCCAGGCCGAGGAGGCCGCAAGGGTGTCGTCTTGGCTGGGAGTCGTCACAGGCTCGAAGCGGATGACCTGAACTCTGGCAACACCTGGCTGGCACTGTTGGCGCCAACCTTGCCAGGATCATCGCCATGAACCCTGAACCAAGCGTCCGCAGCCAGCTGCTCATCGCCCTGCAACGCCCCGGACAGGCCCCGGGCGGTTCCATCCTTGGCCTGATCGAGGCCCTGGAGCGGGAGCAACCGGCTGACCTCGAACGGCAGTTCGATCAGTTGGAGGGAGTCTGGGAACTGCGTTGGAGCAGCGGGCCAAGGCCCGAACGGCTCCTGGGACCGTGGGCCCAGAGCCTGCAGGTGCTCGACCCCGCCCATGGCCGCGCCTTGAATGTCTTGAGGCTGAGCGGGCTGGCCGGCCTGGGGCAGATCACGGCTTTGGCCGCGATCGAGCCGATCGGTCCCCAACGGGTGAGTGTGCGCTTCGAGCAGGGCGGTTGGAGCGGTCCCCGCCTCGGTGGCCGGCGACTGGATCTGCAGCGAACCGTGCGCCAGAGCTTTCCCGCCTGGCTCGATGTCACTGTGCTGGATCAGGAGCTGCGCCTCTGCCGTGGCAGCGCCGGCAGCCTGTTTGCCCTCACCCGTCTGCCGCTGGAGCTCAGTGCATTCCCATGGCCGAGCGGATCTGGCTGAGGCAAAGTTGTCCACTGGAGCAGGTATCGATCAGGCGGCCATTCACCTGAGCCAGCGGGGTGCCCAGGGGCGGCGCGGCAGCCACTGGAGCGGCGGCGCTCCCCGCTCCGTTGGCCGAGCTGCCTTGGAATCCAGCGGGTGAGAAGAACGACGGCTGGCTGCCGTTGACGGCCGCGCGGGCGGCGCTGAGGGCGCCGGCGTACTGGGGCGTGGCCGTGGCATTGAGGGCTCCCTGGGCCGCCCCGGCGGTGGTGAGGTCCATCAGGGTCTGGGCCTGAAGCGGAGCACCCCACCCGATGAGCACCAGCAGCACCAGCGGCAGCGGGGGAAGGGGATGGGACACGTTGCGATCGTGGGGAGCAACAGAGAAACTCAACCTAGCTGCGCTCCCATGCCTGGCCAATGGGCTCCCTGGGGGTGAAGAGCCTCCTGCCCCACGTGCATGGATCCGGTCTTCGTCTACGGCACCCTCAAACGCGGCCAGGGCAACCACCACTGGCTGCGCGGTGCCGCCTTTCTGGGGCGGCGGCGCCTCGGCGGTGCCTGTCTCTATGACCTGGGGCCCTACCCCATGGCCGTCGCCGGAGATGGACTGATCCATGGCGAGCTGTTCGCAGTGGATGGGGCGGGTCTGCGGCTCCTGGATGTACTTGAGGATGCGCCGGTGCTCTACCAGCGCCAGCGGTGGCTGCTCGATGACGGCACCCGCGCCTGGACCTACCTGGGTCAGGCGCCCCAAGTGGCCGGCCGGGCGCTGGTGCCCTTCGCGGACTGGGGCAGCACGCCTGTGTTTCTGAGCGAGCCGATCGCCCACCGGGATCCCCCCCTGCCGGTCACAGCGGTTGATGGCCGAACCGGAGTGGTGCTGCACCTGCCTCCGGAGGCGCTCAGGCGCTGGGAGCCCCAGGGGCTCCAGAACCTGCACGTAAGTGCCCCGAGCGGTGAGACCTTCCTGGCTAAGGCCCCTACGGCGTCTTGATCGGCAGCCAGGTGACCTGCTCGATCCGCCCCAGCACCCGGGGTGGCGCCCCCGTGACCTGCACCGTGACCAGATCTGGGCGGCCGGCCATCACCTTGAGACCCGCTCCGAGCTGAAAGCGGCGCTCTCCCTTGAGCTCCCCCACGAACAAACGCTTGCCCTCGGCATCGAGCACATCCAGCCAGCTCACCCCCCTGGGAGTGAACACCACCTGGGGGGATGGTTCGCTGCTGGCTGGGGCCGATGGGTCTCGACTGGTGGTGGACTCGGCGTCCACCGGAGGCGAAGCCGTCTGGGACCTCTGTCGCTGAAGGCCCACCACCGCCGCGGCCGCCAGCAGCGCCACCACCACTGAAAGGCCCAGCAGGCCCGCTCCCCGGCGCAGGCGAGCCACGGAAAACCCCTGGGGCAGCCAGTGGGGCAGCACCCAGTGGCGCACGGTGATCACCTGCTCGCCTCCTGGGCCCTCCGGTACCTCAGGTGGGTCAACCCGAGGGGTAAGCGAAGGCTGAACCGCGCCTGGGGAGGCGCTCTGGCCGGTGGCCGGTGCCTTGGGGGGGGCAGATTTCCGTGGTGGCACCACTGGCGAGCCCTGGGCAGTCGGCGACCCTGATGGGCGCGGCGGCAACTCAATCTGGGCGGGGGCTGTCCCCCCGGCGGCGGGAAGGGCCGGGCGGCCGCCGGGGGGTTCGCCGCTGCCCAGGACATGGTGAACCTGGTCCAGCAGCCGTTGATTTTCCTCCGCGATCAGCCGCTGCTGATCAAGCAAGGGCTCCAGGCGTTGCTCGAACTTGCGCTCGAACATCTGCGGCAGTTCCCCCAGCAGACCCTCCAGGTCCGCCAGTTGCGCCCGCGCCTCATCGAGTTCCCGCTGCAACGCCTCCAGCTCCCGCGGGTCGTCCGAGGGCTGGTCATTGGTTCGGTCCTCGGACAAAGGCTGCTCCCCTCCTGCTGCGCGTTGGAACCTGCTGACCAGGAGCCTGGCCTGCGGCTCGGCCCGAACCCGGCTCGAAACCGTGCAGTAGGTCAGATTAACGGGAGCATGCCGCCCTGACCTGGCGCTGGCACCCATCCGGATCGGTGGTTCTGAGGCAGCAGGCTGCGCCGGAACCAGCCCCCGCCCCCCAGGGGTGACACCAGCCGCAGGACCGCCGCCAGCAGGGCCCTCGGCTCGAACGGCGCCTGGCGGGTGGGCCAGAGGCCCCAGCGGCGGTAGAGCTCCCGTTGCAGAGCTTCGCGGCTTTCGCCCTCCAGGTCCTGCCACCGCCCCCCCAACCGCACGCCACGGCGAGTGGCGGGATCGAGCCGCTCCACCCGGAGCGCCAACCGGGTCGCCTCAGGGATGAGCCCCACCAGGTCGAGAATCGCCCCTGGCCCTGGAGGCGTGGCACAGGATTCAAGCCACAGTTCGGCCCCCTCCTCCCCGACCGCCCGGAGCCGGGCCGCCCAGCTGCTGGCCCCATCGCTCAGGCTCACGCCCTGGTCGCGGGCGAACCAGGGGGCCGCGCTCTCAGGCAAGCGATCCCAGCAGGTGCGCAGGGCCAGCAGCAGCAGCAGCACGCTCAAACCTGACCACACCAGACCCAGGGCCTGGCCGGCGGGGGTCAGTGCCGGGGCGGCCAGGGAGCGGGCCGGATCGGGGCCGATCACCAGATGCACCAGGTTGAGCAGTTGCACCGCCAGCAGCGCCAGCAGGGGCATGACCAGCCAGGGCTCAGGCCGGGAACCGCGGCCTGGGACCAGCGCCTTGGGGGTGACATGGAAGCGCTTGGGCTGGCCAAAGGCGGTGGCCACCACCGCCGCGGCGATCGGCATCAGGAAGATCCAGCGGTAGAGCTCCGGCATCAGGGCCGAACGGGAGCCACGGCTGAACCAGCCCAGCAACAGCAACTGGCCCAGATAGAACGGCAGGGCGATCCCCAGCAACCCACCGGCGGTCAGCTTGACGGGCACCACCCCCAGCAGCCCCAGGCTCAGGGGCATCATCAGCAGCAGCAGCTGGGGGATCACGTTGAACCAGTGCTGGATCCCCTCCAGGTAGGCGATTCGCTGCAGCGGGCTCAAGCCGGGGATCGTGAGCGGGCTGGCGCCGGTGCGCAGGGTCTGCAAGGTGCCGCTGGCCCAGCGGCTGCGCTGACGCGCCATCGCCGCCGCCGTCAGCGGGGCCAGTCCGGCGCTGAGCTTTTCGTTGAGATAGAGGTTGCGGTAGCCCGCGGCGGTGATCCGGATGCCGGTGGCCAGATCCTCCGAGGCGGTGCCGGTCTCGAAGCGGCCCACCGCCTCCAGGGCCGAACGGCGCACCACGAAGGAGGTGCCGGCGCAGACCACCGCCCCCACCGCCGCGCGGGTGGGCTCGATCCAGCGGTAGAAGCTCTCCTCATCGGGCATCAGCCAACGCTCCAGGCGCAGGTTGCGCATCACCGGATCCGCCGTCATGTACGACTGGGGGGTCTGCACGAAGCCCACGGCCGCATCGGCGAACAGCCCCACCGTGCGCCGCAGGAACGGCTCCTGGGGCACCACATCGGCATCGAACACCACCACCAGCTCGCCATCGGCGAACCCCAGAGCATGGTTGAGGTTGCCCGCCTTGGCATGGCTCCTGCCGGAGCGGCTCAGGTATCGGCAACCGAGGCGCGTGCACAGCCGCTCCAGCTCCGGCCGGCCGCTGTCATCCAGCAGCCAGACCCGGTGGTGGGGGTAGTCGATCGCCTGGCAACCACGCAGGCAACGCTCGATCAGCTCCGGCGGCTCGCCATAGCTGGGAACGAGCACATCCACGCTCGGCCAGGTGGGCTCCGCTGGCCCCGCCGGTGGCAGAGCGTTCGCCTCGACTACCGGCCGATGGGGAAACCAGGTGAGGCCCAGCTGCAGGAAGCCATTGGTCAGCAGCACCAGCTCCGCCACCAGCATCAGCAGACTCAGCCCAGAGGCTTCCGCTGTGGCCAGGTTGAGGGTGGAGCTGAGGCGCCAGAACAGATAGCGCAGCCCCAGCAGGGCCAGCACCACGACCGCCGATCGCCGCGCCGCCAGGGGCTGAGCGACCTCCCCGCGCCAGGAGAGCCCCAGGGCCCAGACCACCACCGCCAGCAGCACCCAGGCCTCAGCGCCAGGGGGGGCCAAGGCGTCCACAAGCAGGGGCAGAGCCCCCCAGAGCAGATAGGGGAGAGCGGTGATGGGCGATCGCACCATTTGAGCCTCAGTCCTACCGGCGATTGGAGCGACTGGATGGATTGCTGCTCAGGGACTCAACCCGACTGAAAGACCCGGCCGCTGTGATCAGCCCTGGGACAGCCGAGCGCCCGGGCCGATCTGGCGCAGGATCCCCGCGCTTCGCTGGCCACGCCGATCACCAACCCGAGCTGGGCGGCGCGGACGATGAACAGCTGGACACACTGGAGCTGCTCAAAGGAGCCGAGTCGGTTGCCCTCGGTCGCGTGACGGAACTGCAAGGTCAATGTAACGAAACATTGAGCATTTTTGGTTGGGTGGGTGGTGCCGGTGGGCCCCTCCAGCCTTGGTGAAGCGATAGGTTCGCCGTAACACGGCCTCCCCATGGTTTCGACCCCCGCGCAGCAGGCGTTGTCCACCCTCTCCGGCTCCGAGCTGGGCGGTGCCCCGATCGGCGTGATGATCTGCGGCCATGGCAGCCGCAACCGCCTGGCGGTGGCCGAATTCGCCCAGCTGGCCGAGGGCCTGCGCCGCCAGCTGCCCCAGATCCCGGTCGAATATGGCTACCTGGAGTTCGCCCGGCCGATTCTGCGCGAGGGCTTGGAGCGCCTGCGGCAGCAAGGGGTGGGCCGGGTGCTGGCGGTGCCGGGCATGTTGTTCGCCGCAGGCCATGCCAAGAACGACATCCCTTCGGTGCTCAACACCTACGCCGCCGAGACGGGGCTGCAGATCGACTACGGCCGCGAACTGGGCATCGACCTCAAGATGATCCAGGCGGCCGGGGCGCGCATCCGTGAAGCCCTCGATCGTGCCCCGATCGGCCCTGACGGAGCGATCCCCCTGCACGACACCCTGCTGGTGGTGGTCGGGCGCGGCTCCTCCGATCCAGACGCCAACTCCAATGTCGCCAAGGTGACGCGGATGCTGGTGGAGGGCTTCGGCTTCGGCTGGGGTGAAACGCTCTATTCCGGCGTCACCTTCCCGCTGGTGGAACCGGGCCTGCGCCACGTGGTGCGTTTGGGCTACCGCCGCATCCTGGTCTTTCCCTACTTCCTGTTCTCTGGCGTGCTGGTGAGCCGCATTCGCCAGCACAGCGAACGCGTGGCGGCCGACCATCCCGATGTGGACTTCCTGCCGGTCGACTACCTGGGGGATCACCCGCTGGTGATCGACACCTTCATCGAACGGGTGGAGGAGGTGGTGCGGGGTGACACCAACATGAACTGCTCCCTGTGCAAATACCGGGCCCAGGTGCTCGGCTTCGAGCGCGAGGTGGGTGCGCCCCAGGAAAGCCATCACCACCACGTGGAAGGGCTCTGTGAAGCCTGCGATCTCTGCGAGAACGAGTGCACCGGCGCCTGCCAGAGCGACGGCGTTCCGATCCCGATGGCGGGCCACAGCCATGGGCATGAGCACAGCCATGGGCATGACAACAGCCATGAATCCGTGCAAGCCCACGGCCACCACCACCCGCCCTACCCCCATGCCGATCACCCGCTCGGCCCCCGCAGCCTGAAGACGGCCACTCCTGAGCAGGAACCGCTGTCCTGAACAGCCCGCTCGGCCCCATGGCCGGCGCTGGCGAGCGCTGGCAACGATGCGAACGCGGCCCAGCCGACTGTCTCGATCTCGCCCGCGTCTCAATGGACACAGCGTCGATCAGTCCTGCCTATGAATCAACGGTTTCCCCAGGCTTCGCCTGTTTTCCCCAGCTCAACCCGGGTTTTTCCACAGTTCAGGGCAGCTGAAGGGTTGCTGGGCCAAGGCCGTTGGGGATTTCCCAGTTTGGCACCAACGGAACTTGACAGCCACGCGCCAGCACCATGGGTCCACAGCTCCCTCCGCCGACGCGGCGCAGTTCGCTTGCGCAGCAAGCCATCTCATCTTGATGCGACGTGCGCTCGCAAGAGACCTCCGCTTTGACGCCCCGGGGCCTGTTATGGCTTTCTTAGGGGGACGTTATGGACGGCAGATCTTGGACGGCGTTGGCGGGGTTGATGGGATGGAGCAGGCGCCAAGGGACCAGGAACGAGATCATCTGTCCCGTTGCATCGCCCGCGAGACGGCCGACAAGCCCCCCGTTCAGGACGCCGCCAGCGTCAGCCTGGAGGCCGAGGTTCCCGAGGCCCTGTTCGTTGGGATGCGGGACTTCATTCAGGCCCACCCCCACTGGGATCAATACCGAGTGATGACCTCAGCCCTGGCCGGGTTCCTGTTCCAGAACGGCTGCACCGATCGAAACGTGGCCCAGCACTACCTGCACGGGCTTTTCCGGCGCCAGGGCCAGCCCTGAGGTCACCGCAGGCTCGACCAACGCAGGATTTTTCCAGGGCGCCGATCCAGTCACCGCCCCGATCAGACTGCAGGCGCTTGAAGAAGGGGTGCCTCAGTCCAATCGGCAGGGACAAAAAAAGCGGGAGTTCAACCTCCCGCTTTGGATCTCCCTTGCCCGACCCGTTGAAGGTCGCCTGAAGATTGTCCGACTTGTCGCCCATGGGAACTGTGGTCATCGACACCACTGGTGACGTTGGGTCTCGAAGCGCTCACAGAGCCCTCGGCTCATCGCTGCGCAGATCCGCAGCGGCCCGTTCGCAGGCCCTCCAGGTGATCGCCATCTCCGTGAGCGTCGGACTCTGCCAGCCGGCGCTGGGCCAGCATGCCCCATCCACCACCAGCAGATTGGGCGCCCGCCAGCAACGGTTCCAGGGGTCAACGACTCCCTCGCTTTCCCGAGCGGCCATCGGCGCGCCCCCGAGTTCATGGATGTAATAACCGGGGGGCGGGGCCTCTGGCGCCAGGGCGATGCTGCGGCGCAGCAACGGCTCGATCAGGGGCATCAGGAACAGGTCTTCCAGGGGGCGAATCTCGCCGCCGGCGGCCGCGACCACCGCTTGCATGCGCCGGTGCATGTGCGCCACCATCCTCTGCTCGTTGGCTCCCCAGGCGCAATCGATGGAGGCGGTCGGCAGGTCCCAGGCATCGGTGCGGGAGGTGTCCAGCCGCACATGGTTACGGGGATCGTTCAGCATCTCCCCATGGCCGATCAGGAAACCCACGGCCTCGCTGCGGCGACGCTTGAGCAGGCCTGGGGGATCGAAGCGCTGCACGGCGCCCCAGAGGCCATAACCACGCAGGAACGGCCGCCCCTCTCCCTCCACCAGGTTCACGGTGTTCGGAAGAAACACACTGCCCGCCCCTGAAAGCTCGTGAGCCTGGGCGGGGGCGCGCTGATCGGGAAGGCAAAAGAAACGGCTGCTGGAAATGTGATCCATCAGGCCATGGCCGAGACCGCCAGAGGGATCGACCAGGCCACCGGCGCGCTGGGCCTCGCTGGAGGCCAGCAGCAGCCGCACGCTCTCGATCGTCGAGGCGCAGAGCACCACCAACGCTGCCGCTTCACGGTGGCGTGTGCGGCTCAAGCGGTCGACGTAGACCACAGCCTCGGCGCGGGATCCGGTGGGATCCAGCTCCACATGGCTCACCACCGCATTGCTGCGCACGCTCACACGGCCCGTGGCCCGTGCCCGCCCCAGGCAGCCCCCCTGGGAGCTGGAGGCCGGCCAGCCGGCGCGGGCACCGCCGCGGTGCAGGGCAAAGCCACGGGAGTGAATCAAGGGGAGCCCCAGCTCACTCCCGATCGAGGCCCGCAGATGCTCCTCGGCTGGGGTGAAGGGCAAGGGCGGACCGTAATCGCCATCGGGTAACTGGGGCAAGCCATCAAGCCCCCCGCGAACCGCCAAAAGTCTCTCCAGGCGTGAGTAGTAAGGCGCCAGGTCATCGTGGCCGATGGGCCAGCTGGGGCCATGGCCATCACGCTCCCCCGCCTTGAACTCCAGATCGGACAGGCGCAGGGTGATGCCGCCCCAGGTGAGGCTCTTGCCGCCCACCTGGCGACCCCGGGTCCAGAGAAAGGGCCGCTCGGCCGGGGTGCCGTAGGGGTTCTCGACCTCGTTGACGAACAACTCCGGGTTGGCCTTCCAGTAGCCGGGGTGGCTGACCTGCAGCTTCTGGACCCCGCTGGTGAGCCTCACCAGACGCCGCAGCGTGTTGAGCGGTTCGGAGCCCAGGGCCCGCTCGACGCTCAGGTCGGGGCCCGCTTCGAGCACGAGCACCCGCAGCCCGGCCTGGGCCAGCACCATGGCCGCCACCCCACCGGTGGCGCCGGAGCCCACGACGATCGCGTCGAAGGGCATCAGGAGGGAGTCACCTGCCGGTTGCGGCTGGGGGTGGCACTGGGCGTGCGGGCCCCCAACAGCTCAAGGGTGGCCAGGATCCCATCACCGATCAGATCGACACTCATCCAGACCAACACAGCCGCCAGCAGCAACGGGTGCCGCGAATCTCGCTCCGGAGCGTCTGGGGTAGGTGCGTTGAGGGACTCCATCGCAGTCGCCTTCCGCTGGGCGCATGAAAGCTGAGATTAGGTCAGCCCCGGGGGGTCACTGGCAGCCCTGTCAGAAGGGAGAGGCGCGGGGCCCGGCAGCGCTGCCACCCATGGCAGGGACAAGAGGAGTGATTCAAGGCCAATTCTCAGACCGCCAACTGACGTTGCTCCAATCCCTTCCGCTGCAACCGTGATAAAGGGTCCCGACTCGCTCTCAAAGCGCGAAGCGGACCTTGAAACGTCTTCTTTGCTACTGAAACAGTTCAAGTATGGTCCAATTCCGGCTGTTGGTTTGTGCCACTTAGACGTAATCTCAAGAAACGCTTGACTTGAAAGCATCCAGTGCTGCTGAGCAACCTGCCCACCGGTTACCGGTTGTTGCTCCGATCGAGCCCCAGGATCTCCGGCCTTGCGATCGGCCTTGCGGCGCTTCTGGCCGGCGCTCCAGTGATCGCTGGCGAGGTGAGCGCCACCGGCGGTGCCCTGGGCCTGGGCACGGCGGTGAACGGCTCGGTGGGCGGCAGCTGCGGCGCGGGCCTGTGCCAGGTGGGCGGTGGCACGGCGGCGGGCCGCAACCTGTTCCATCGTTTTTCGGCCTTTGACACCCGCGGCGCCATCACCGGGGTGAACTTCGCCAGCGGCGGCGCCAGCAATGTGTTCGTGGGCGTGACCAGTCCCTTAGGGACCTTTATTGACAAGCTGGT
>CALRNH020000006.1:0-192493 GCA_943369485.1 Synechococcus sp. UW140
AACTTCAACCAGTCGATCCTCGATGGCCAAGGCCGCGTGATCAACACCTGGGCTGATGTGGTGAACCGCGCTGGTCTGGGCATGGAAGTGATGCACGAGCGCAACGCTCACAACTTCCCGCTCGATCTGGCGGCTGCCACGGCCACCCCTGTGGCCCTGACCGCCCCGGCGATCGGTTGAGTCGCACAGCGGTCTCCATCAGTTGAATCGTTGCCCCCTCCAAGGAGGGGGCTTTTTCATGGGCTCGCTGGCATGGCCTGAACGTTGTTCAGACTGGCCTCATTCGGCCACCGCCCATGGGGCCCGATGGGATAGCTCTCAGAGGCGCGGGGCCACTGGTTGTGCTGTTGGCTGACGGTTTGTCTTGCTGGTCAAGTCGGTGGAGGCTGATCGCACCTCGAAGTCGAATCAGACCCTTGGGTCGTGGCTGGCGGAGGTTGTCCTGACGATCTTTAGAAATGATCACCTGAATGAAGTTATTCAAGTGAAGGTAAGGCTGTTGACTTGATGCAGAAGGATTCAAAAAGCCGGTGATCGGACTTGAACCGACGACCTACTGATTACGAATCAGTTGCTCTACCACTGAGCTACACCGGCATCGCCTTGAAACTAGCATTCGGAGATCGCTTCCCCCAGGCCCCAGCCGTGGCACCAGGACCCCGGGCACCCTTGGATCCAGACCTGCGTGAGCGGCTGCTGCAGGAGGCACGCACGCCCTGGCGTGGGCTGCGGCGCGCCCTGTGGCTGGCCTTCAGCGCCTCCGCGGCCGTTGGCCTGGCCACCATGGCCCTGCGGGCCAGCGCGGGCGGAGAGGTGGCCCTCTCCGATCTGGGCATCCAGGTGGGCGCCCTCGGCCTGTTCGGCCTGCTCCTCTGGCGCGATCGAGCTCAGGACAAGGAGAAGGAACGTCCCTGAGCGCTTCGCCCGTGCCTTGCCGTGGGGGATTGGTTCTGGCCTCAGCCCAGGGACTTGATCGCTCCGGCTCGGGTGACTACCTCTCGGTTTCTTGATCCGCCCTTTGGATGGCCTCGGTCTCGGGCTGAGAGCTGGAGGTGATGGCGGTTTCGGTGAGCCCGGAAGCCTCGGCCCCATCCGCGCTCTGGGCTGAGGATGCATCGACTTGGGCGGTCTGGTTCTCAGCGGCCTCGCCATCGCTGGCCTCAAGTTCAGCTGGCTCACAAACATGGCTGAGCTCGATGTCTGGGCTGAGGGTCGATTCAGCCCTCGCTGATGCAGCGGCAGGATCAGGGGTCTGCTGGGCGCTTGGTTCGAGTGTGCTTGGCCCCAGGGCTTCGCTCGCCCGCGCGTTTTCAGATCATTCGGATGTGGATTCGAGTCCCGGAGCGTCAGAGGGCACGTCGAGGTTTTCACTGGAACCTTCCCCAGTGGCTGGTCGTCCGTCGGGTTCCTCAGGGGCATCAGCGGCACGGGAGGGTGGTTCTTCTGGGAACTCGCCCTGGTCCGGACCTTCAGGGCTCGAATCGCCGCTGGCATCGCCCGGCTCTGGCTGCTCGGCCTGAGCGGGATCGGGCCGGTTCACCCTTGGCGCAGGGGGGTCGAGGCGCAGGGGATCAAACAACAACAAGGGCAGCCCCAGGCTCAGCCGGCTCTGCTCCAGCTGGGCCAGGGTCAGGGGGGTGGCCCCGTCGACCCTGGCCTGATCGAGCGTGAGCAGACGCAGGGCCTGCACCAGCTGCTGCCATTGCCACAGCATCAGCGCCAGCAGCGGCACGCTCAACAACAACACCACCAGCCGGCCACTGGCACCGAAGGGCGAAAGGCCGGTGGCGAGGCCCGCCTGCTGATCGGCCCACCAGGTGAGGGGAAGCAGCAGGGCGACCCCCGCGGCCCTGGAGAGCTGGAGCCCCAGCCCCGCTTGCAGGGCACTGAGCCGCTGCTGCAGCGGCCGGCGCCCCCGCAGCGGCACCTGCACCAGCAGCAGCGACCACAGATCCGGAGGCCGTTTCCAGAGCAGCACCGCCGGCAGCAGGGCGCCCAGTCCCCAGACCAGCAAGCGCTCGAGGGCAGGCACCGGCCCCGGATCGGCCCCGGCAAACAGGACCAGCAACAGCAGAAGCTCCAGGGGCAGGGCCGCCAGGCCCAGCAACTGGATCCAGAGCAGCGCTTCGCTCCGGGGGGTCACGTCAGCTGCTGAGGGTGCGGCGCTGGGTGACGAGCTTGTAGGCCTCCACCCTGTCGCCCTCCTGCCAGTTGGCGAAGCGATCGCAGCCGATGCCGCATTCGAAGCCCGTGGCCACCTCCTTGACGTCGTCCTTGTTGCGGCGCAGGGAGTCGAGGTCGCCCTGGTAGACGATCTCCTTGCCGCGGTGAACACGCACCTTGGCGTTGCGCTGCAGCTTGCCGGTGGTGACGTAGCAGCCGGCCACGGCGCTCTTGCCGATGTTGAACACGACACGCACCTCGGCTTCGCCCAGGGGCTCCTCCACCAGCTCGGGCTCCAGCAGACCCTCCATCGCCAGCTGGATGTCCTCGAGCAGCTTGTAGATGACGTCGTAGTCGCGCACATCGACGCCGGTGGCGTCGGCGGCCCGCTTGGCACCCGGCGCCATCGAGGTGTTGAAGCCCACGATCACGGCGCCCGAGGCGGCCGCCAGATCCACGTCGGTTTCGGTGATCTCGCCCGGGGCGGAGAGCAGCACCCGAACCTGCACCTCGTCCTTGGGCAATTGCTCGAGCGACCCGAGGATCGCCTCGACGCTGCCCTGCACGTCTGCTTTGAGGATCAAGTTGAGCTCCTTGAGCTCCCCTTCGTTCACCTGACCTGACATGGAGGTGAGTGACACCCGGCGGGAGGCCATCTGCTGGGCGAGGCGAGTGGCCCGGGCGTCTGTGGCCCGTTCACCCACCACCGAGCGAGCGGTCTTCTCGTCGGGGTAGACCTCGAACTCGTCGCCGGCGGTGGGCACTTCGCTGAAGCCAAGGGCTTCCACGGCGAAGGAGGGGCCGGCCTCCTTCAGGCGTTTGCCGGTGTCGTCGACCATGGCGCGCACCTTGCCGAGCACGGGACCGGCCGCCAGGACGTCGCCTGCCCGCAGGGTGCCGTTCTGGATCAGCAGCGTGGCCACCGGGCCCTTGGCTTTGTCGAGGTGGGCCTCGATCACGGTGCCCTTGGCCATCCGGTCGGGGTTGGCCTGCAGGTCTTCGACCTCGGTGACCAACAGGATCATCTCAAGCAGCTTGTCGATGTTCTCGCCCTTGAGGGCGCTCACCGGCACCATCACGGTGTTGCCACCCCAGTCTTCTGCCACCAGCTCGAGGCCGGAGAGCTCCTGCATCACCCGCTCGGGTGAGGCACCCTCCTTGTCGATCTTGTTGATCGCGACCACGATCGGCACCTCGGCGGCGCGGGCGTGGCTGATCGCCTCGAGGGTCTGGGGGCGAACGCCGTCGTCGGCGGCCACCACGAGAACAGCCACGTCGGTGACCTTGGTGCCCCGGGCGCGCATGGCGGTGAACGCCTCGTGGCCAGGGGTGTCGAGGAAGGTGATCTTGCGCTGTTCGCCGCTGTGGGGCACCACCACCTGGTAGGCGCCGATGTGCTGGGTGATCCCACCGGCTTCCCCCGCGGCAACGCGGGTCTTGCGGATGGCGTCCAGCAGGCTGGTCTTGCCGTGGTCGACGTGACCCATCACCGTGACCACCGGTGGCCGGCGGATCAGGTGGGCGAGGTCGCTGTCCTCGATCATTTCGACCGTCTTCTTGGCGGCTTCCTGGACGTCGTCTTCGAGCACCGGGACGCCGAACTCCTCAGCCACGGTCTCGATCGTGGAGAGATCGAGGGTCTGGGTGACGGTGGCGCTGATGCCCTTGAAGAACAGCGACTTGATGATCTCGGAGCTCTCGACTCCGAGGCGATCGGCCAGCTCCTGCACCGTGAGGTTGCCCTCCGGCACGATCAGCATGTCGGGCCGCACAGCCTTGGCCTCGCGGGCCGCCCGCAGTTCCATGGCGCGGCGGCGCTGGCGCTGACGCGTGGTTTCCTTCTTGCGCTTGCGCACCGCCACCGTTGGTTTGGCGGCGGCGGCTGCCTTGCTGCGGGGTTTGGCCGGCCGGGCCAGGCTGGCCTGGAGCACCAGGGCTTCCTGCTCGCCGGCGAAGCCGCCGGTTTCGGCGGTGAGCGCATCGTCGTTCTCGCCGATGATGTGCACCTTGGTGCGCAGCTTCTGGGGCGACTTGCTGCGCAGGGCCTCGAGCTTGGCGCTGTCATCCCAATCCGGACGTCGGGCTTTGCCAGGGGCCTGGGGTGTGCGGAAGCCAGGGCGCTTGGGCGCCGCCGCCGGCGCCACGCCTGCGGGCCGCGGCGGCGCGGCTTCGCCGGGGAAGCCAGGTTCGCCACTGCCTGGGCGACGGGGTGGGGCGGCCACCGGACGGCTGCCTGGCTTCTGCAGTTGCATCAACTCGCCAGGGGCCACCGGTTTGCGCATGCCCTGGGGCATGCCTGCCCTGATCGGGGCGTCTGCCCTGGTGCCGTTGGCGGGGCCCGCCGCATCGCGGCGGATCGGTTTGCCCACCAGTTCCAGGGGGCTGGGCTGCGGCCGACCGGGGGCACCGGGACGACCCGGTGCGGGGCGGGGGGCGCCACCGGGGGCCACGGGGCGCTGGGGGGCTGGGCTGGGGCGTTGGCCCAGTGGCTGTCGGCCCGCCGGGGGCGCAGGGCGCTGGCTGATGCCACTGCCCTGGCTGCCACTCATGCTGGCGCCGCCACCTTGACCAGGCTGACTACGGCCGACCACCTGCGGTTTGCCCGCACCCACGGGGGTGGGGCGGGCCGGGGCGCCAGGCCGCTGGGGCGCTGCCGGGCGGGAGGAGGGCGGGCTTGGCCGCGGGGAGGTGGGGGCCGGCCGGGGCATCGGCGCGCTGGCGGCGGGAGGTGCCGGCTTGGGGCTGGTGGCGGGACGCACCACCGGCGGTTCACTCTTGCGGATCTCGGGCTTGCGAATCTCTTGAGCCCTTGGCTCCTGGGTGCGAAGCTCCGGTTTGCGGATGTCCGGTTTGCGGCTCAAGGGGGCTGCCGGTGTAGCTGCGGTCGGACCGGGAGCCGCTGATGGGGCCGGTGCCGCCGGGCGGGCCGGTGGGGCCGGCCGGCTCGGGGCCGCCGGGGGGGGATTCACCACCGGCGCGGCCGTGGCCGTGCGGGAGGTGGGGGAGGCCAACACCAGCGGAGGCTTGGGCTTCGCCACCGGTGCCAGCGGTGTGGAAGGGGTTGCCGTCGCGTTGGGGCCGCTGACCGCCTGGGCTGGGGCGGCCTTCTGAACGGAGAGGATCGCCTTGGGAGGTTCGCCTGCACCAACGGATCCCGTTCGCGGGGCGGACATCGCCCCCCCTCGGATCAGATTGCGGATGCGCACCGCCTCGTCATCGCTGATGGAGCTGCTGTGGCTCCGGGCGGCGATCGAAAGCTTTTCGGCGGCATCGAGCACGTCCCTGTTTTCCAGGCCCAGGTCCCGGGACAGCTCGTAAATCCTGACTTTGCCGCTGCTGGTCATTAAGTGCTCCAATTGGTCGGGGCAACGGATGCCACCGGGCCTCACGCGCAGTAAGGCCACTGATCATCTTGCCTCAGAGACCGCGACAGGGTTGGTGTCGAGTCGCTGGCCGAGGCTGGCGTAGATGGAATCGGCAACCTGGCACCGCAGCGCCCGTTGCAACCGTTTCCGCCGCCTGGCTTCCTCCAGGCACGCCGCATTCGGACAGAGATAGGCCGATCGGCCCATGCCCGTATCCAGCGCCAGGCCCCCCGCGGCGAGTCGGATGACCCGCCAGAGTTGCTGGCGATCCAGCAACTCCCGGCAGGCCACACAGCGCCGCAGGGTGGGGTCGGCGCTCACCGGGCCTCGTCCCCGCTGATGGGCTCGGTGAGTGTTTCAGGGCTGACTTCGGTCTCGGCCTCAGCAACTGCCTGCTCGAGCGGCTCTTCGGCGTAGGCCCCGTCGCCCTCCTCGTAGCCCTCCTCCTCATCTTCCGGCAGGGGGTAGAGCTCCCGCAGCCGTGCGTCTTCTTCGGAGCGGATCGCCTGCTCGGCCGCCAGCCGCGCTTCCGCCTCCGCCTGCAGGGCCTCCTCCTCTTCGCGCAGGGCAATCAGCTCGGCCACCCGCGCGTCTTCGGTTCCCTGGTCGTACTCGGCGGCGTTCTTGATGTCGATCTTCCACCCGGTGAGCCGGGCCGCCAGGCGCACGTTCTGACCCTCACGGCCGATGGCCAGGCTGAGTTGGTCGGGGGGCACGAGCACATGGGCGTGGTGTCCGGCTGGATCCACCAGACGCACCATCTCCACCCGCGCCGGGCTGAGGGAGTTGGCCAGGTACTGGGCGGGATCGGCGGACCAGCGGATCACGTCGATCTTTTCGCCGCGCAGTTCGTTGACCACCTGTTGGATCCGCGAGCCACGGGCGCCGATGCAGGCCCCCACCGGATCCACCTCCCGCTCGACGCTGTCGACCGCCACCTTGGTGCGGGGCCCCACGGAGCGGGAGGGGGGATTGGCTTCGCGCGCCACCGCCACGATGCGCACCGAACCCTCCTGAATCTCGGGCACCTCGTTCTCGAACAGATAAACCACCAGGCCAGCATTGGCACGGCTGATGAACAACTGGGGCCCCCGGCGCGCCACCTCGCTCACTTCCTTGAGGAAGACCTTGAAGGTGGCGTTGGCGCGATAGTTGTCGTTTGGAAGCTGGTCGCGGCGGGGAAGCTCCGCTTCCACTTCCGGCCGACCCAGACCCGAACTCACGGCCATGATGATCGACTGGCGCTCGAAACGGATCACCCGGGCGGTGAGCACGGGATCCTCCAGGTCTGCGAATTCCTCCTGGATCATGCGGCGCTGCTGATCCCTCAGCTTCTGGGCCAGCACCTGCTTGGTGGTGGAGGCGGCCATGCGCCCGAAGTCGTCTTTTTCCGGGGTGACATCAAGCACCACCGTGTCGCCGATCTGGGCGTCCTCAGCCACCTGCTGCACTTCGGCCAGAGCGATCTGATGGTCTTCGCTCTCCACCTCCTCGACGATGATCTTGCTCGCCAGCACGCGGTAGCCCTCCTCATCGAGGTCGAGGGCGACGTCGAAGTTGCTGAAATAATCTTCTTCGAAGGGGTCTTCGCTGATGCCCAGGTAGAGGGTGCGCCGGTAACGCTCGTAGCCCTTGAGCAGGGCCTCGCGCAGGGCAGCCTCCACCACATCGCTGGACAACTTCTTTTCTTCGCTGATGTCCTCGATCAGATTCTGCAGACCGGGGAGAAGAACGAGCGCCATCGGGTCAGGGGGGAAAGGGGGTATCGAACGGTTGGGGCGGGGGCGTCAGCCAACGCCAGAGGAGCTGAGGCGGACCGCGATCACCTCGGAGCGGGCGATGCGGCTGCGGCGACCGCGGACATTGAGGTGAACAGCCTGCTCGTCGCGCTCCAGCAGCAGGCCCTCACGGGGGTGTTCGCTGCCTTCAGAATCGCGTACGGTCACGACGACGGGGAAGCCGCGGAAGCTGCGGAAATCCCGGTCGTCACGCAGCTCCTCGGGAACCCCGGGGCTGCTGACCTCGAGCACATAGGGCTGATCGAGCAGATTCGAGCTTTCCAGCGCCTCGCCCAACAGGCCGCTGAAGCGGGCGCAGTCGTCGAGGCTGACGTCGCCGCCACCGGCTGGCCGCAGTTGCACCAGCACGGTCATGGGCACCCGATGGGTCTGCACCTCCAGGCCGCAAAGATCGAACCCAGCCTCGGCCGCCAATGGGCGGGCCAGGACTTCGAGATCGTCGTGGAGCGGATGGGGCAAGGGAAGAACGAGGCGGGTCGGGCGGCCCGACCGGCTGCTGCAGTGACCTGCCCCTGGTGCGGACCGAAGCCCACACAAAAAGGTGATGCCCGCCGGGCACGATGACAACCTACGTGATCAAGGGGTGCTCAGATCGATGGAGGGGGGCTCGGCGTAGTAGTCGCTGGCGGCCACGTCCCCCCGCTGGGCGGGATTCTGGTTGAGGCACTGGCCGCATTGCTCCGGAGACTTGAGGAATTGGCAGACCCGAGCCCAGAGTTTGGCCCGGCTGGCCGGCGGCCCCAGGCTGAACAGCACCTGATCGTTCCCGCCCACCATGCCCAGAATCTCCACTTGGCAAAGGCTGCAGCGCATGCGCGCGCCGGGGGGGATCACGGCCATGGGGGGCTGATCGGGTTGCGGCAACTTAAAGCCATTCACCGATGCTGACGGCTGAAGGTGACCTTTGCCTAGCGTCCTGTCATGCGCAACGATCCTTCCCGGGCCTGGGGCCGGGCTCTGCTGCTGAGCCTGCTGCTGATTCAGCTGCTGGGCGGGCCCCTCCTGGTGCCACCAGCCGCCGCCAGCGAACTGAACGGCCCTGCCTTGAACGGCCGCGCTTTGAACGGCCCTGGTCGGAGCGCTGCTGCATCGATCACCAGCCCCGACCCGCTGCCAGGTGGCCATAGTTTCGTGGCGGCGGCCGTGCGCCAGGTGGGTCCGGCGGTGGTCCGCATCGACACCGAACGCACGGTGCCCCAGGCCAGCTTCGATCCGGGCTTCAGCGACCCGCTGCTGAGGGATTTCTTCGGTGATCCTTCCGGTGGCTCCCGGGAACTGGGCCAGGGCTCCGGGGTGGTGATCGACGCCCATGGGCTGGTGCTCACCAATGCCCACGTGGTGGACCGGGCCGAGGCGGTGCAGGTGACCCTTGCCGACGGCCGCCAGCTCGATGGCACCGTGTTGGGCGCCGATCAGGTCACTGATCTGGCGGTGGTTCGCATTCCCGCGATGGAGGGCCTTCAGGCGGCACCCCTCGGGGATTCCGAGGCCCTGGACGTTGGCGATTGGGCCATCGCCCTGGGCAATCCCTACGGCCTGGAGCGCACGGTCACCCTGGGCATCGTCAGCAGCCTCCACCGCAACATCAACAGTCTGGGCTTTTCCGATAAGCGGCTCGAACTGATCCAGACCGACGCTGCCATCAACCCTGGCAATTCCGGTGGTCCGTTGATCAACGCCGTCGGCGAGGTGATCGGCATCAACACGCTGGTGCGGGCCGGTCCAGGCGCTGGACTGGGTTTCGCGATCCCGATCAACCTGGCCAAGGGGGTGGCCCAGCAGCTGAGCACCGGCAGCGCCGTGGTGCATCCCTATCTGGGGCTGCAGCTGGTGCCACTCACGGCCCGCCGCGCCCGCTCCAACAACGAGGACCCCAATGCGCTGCTGCGGTTGCCGGAGCGGGATGGAGCGCTGGTCCAGAGGGTGCTGCAGGACAGCCCGGCCGAGGCGGCTGGATTGCGCCGCGGGGATCTGGTGGTGGCGGTGGCCGATCGGCCGATCGGCGATCCAGCCGCCCTGCTGCTGGCGGTGGAGGCGTCGAAAGTGGGGGTGGGACTCCCCCTGACGGTGATCCGAGGTGAAACCGAACTGAAGCTTTCGATCCGGCCGGCAGCGCTGCCCCAGGCCGGCTGAGGCCAGTTCTCAGCAGGGGCTGCCGGCCTCCTCAACGACACCGCCTCGAGGCGTCCAACTGGCCTGCCGAGCTGCTGGACAGGGATGTTGTCCAGGTGTCTCTGGATGCCCTTGCTACGGTCACGGGCCCCATGAAACGGCGTGATGTCTGATTTCCAGGACCGCATGAAGGCGGCGGTGGCCCGTGCGGCCGTGGAGCAGATCGAGGACGGCATGGTGCTGGGGCTGGGTTCCGGCTCCACCGCCGCGCTGATGATCAAGGAATTGGGAGCGAAGCTGCAGAGGGGCGAGCTGCGCGACATCACCGGCGTCACCACCTCGTTTCAAGGGGAGGTGCTGGCGGCCGAGCTGGGCATCCCGCTTAAGAGCCTCAATGCGATTGATCGCATCGACCTGGCCATCGACGGTGCCGACGAGGTGGATCCCGCCTTCCAGCTGATCAAGGGAGGCGGCGCCTGCCATGTGCAGGAGAAGTTGGTGGCCCGTCGGGCCGAACGCTTTGTAGTGGTGGTGGATGCCTCCAAGCTTGTGGAGCGCCTCAATCTGGCCTTCCTCCTGCCCGTGGAGGTGCTCCCCGGCGCGTGGCGGCAGGTGCAGGGGGAACTGGCTGAGCTGGGCGGCAACGCTGAACTGCGCATGGCCGTGCGCAAGGCGGGCCCTGTGGTCACCGACCAGGGCAACCTGGTGCTGGATGTGCGCTTCGCCAGCGGCATCCCCGATCCGCTGGCCCTGGAGGCCACGATCAACAACCTGCCCGGTGTGCTTGAAAACGGTCTGTTCGTAAACCTCACCAACCAGGTGCTGGTCGGTGATCTGGTCGACGGTGTGCCTGGGGTGCGGGATCTGGTCCGCCGCTAAGGTCCCGACCTCAAGGGCCTCAGTCCAGTCGACGTCGCACGGATTCAGCGTGGCTGTGGAGCCCCTCGCTTTCGGCCAGGGCGATCACGGCTCCGCCAGTCGCTTCCAGCGCCTGGCGGTTGAACTGGATCAGGCTGGTGTGGCGCAGGAAGGTTTCCACGCTCAGGGCCCCGGCGAAGCGGGCCGTACCAGCGGTGGGCAAGGTGTGGTTGGGGCCGGCCAGGTAGTCCCCGACTGCCTCCGGGCTCCAGGCCCCCAGAAAGATGGCGCCGGCGTGCTGGATGCGGCCCGCCAGGGGTTCAGGGCGTTCCACCAGCAGTTCCAGATGTTCGGGGGCGAAGCGGTCGCTGAGCTGGGCCGCAGCCTCCAGCGACGGGCAGAGCACAATCAGCCCCCAGTCGTTGAGGGCGGCCCGGCAGAGCTCAGCGCGTGGATGGCCCTGCAGTTGTTCAGCGAGCGCCGAAGGAACGGCTTCGGCCAGAACCTGGCTGGTGGTGAGCAGGATGGCCGCCGCCAGGGGATCGTGTTCCGCCTGGGCCAGCAGGTCGGCGGCCACCTGGTCGGCGCGGGCGCTCTGGTCAGCGATTACCAGCACCTCGCTGGGACCCGCCAGCGAATCGATCCCCACCGTGCCGTAGACGGCTTTTTTGGCCAGGGTGACGTAGAGGTTGCCCGGGCCGCTGATCACATCCACCCTGGGCACCGATTCGGTGCCGTAGGCCAGGGCGGCGATGGCCTGGGCCCCCCCCACCCGGTAGATCTCCTCGACGCCGGCCAAATGGGCTGCCGCCAGCACGGTGCCGTTGACCCGGCCCTCAGGCCCGGGTGGGGTCACCATCACCAGCCGTTTGACCCCAGCCACCTTGGCGGGCACGGCATTCATCAAGACGGTGCTGGGGTAGGAGGCACGCCCCCCGGGCACATAAATGCCAGCTCGCTCCACCGCCCGCCAGCGGCGCCCCAAGCGCTCCCCGTGAACACCTTTGACCTCCAGGTCTCGGGGCTTCTGGCGCTGGTGGAAATCGAGGATGCGCCGGTGGGCCAGGCCCAGGGCAGATTGCAGATCCTCCGGGCAGGCCTCCCAGGCCCGCTGGATCGTTTCGGCAGGAATGCGCAGGGGATCGGGGCTGATTCCATCGAAACGCTCGCTGAGCTCCAGCAGAGCGGCGTCGCCACCAGTGCGCACCTGCTCGAGAATCGCCTCGACTCGGCGCGCCGCCTCCTGGCTCTGGCTGCCAGTGGTGCGCTGGGCGATCACCTCAAGCCGGGTGGCGGCTGCCTCCTGATCGTCGAGGCGAGTGATCGCCAGGGGACCGGCGGAGGGTGCGGAAGGGATCAGGGAGCTGGCGGCCACGGCCCCCTCAGCGAATGAGCAGTAAGCAAGGCTAGATCCACGGGGGGGAGGGGGAGGAGCGGGCGGTAAGATCTTCTTTTGCACCGTCAGCGCCAAACCGCCTGTGGCCAATAACACCTCTTCGAAGAAGCGCATCCTGGTCGCCGAGCGCAACCGGCTTCAGAACCGCACCTACAAATCCGCCGTGCGCACGCTGATCAAGCGCACAATCACGGCCGCAGGCGCCTACAGCCAGGAGCCCGGTGCCACCGCCAAGGAGGCCGTGCAGACCAGCCTCAAGGCGGCCTTCAGCAAGATCGACAAGGCGGTCAAGGTGGGTGTGCTGCATCGCAACACCGGGGCCAACCACAAATCTCGTCTGAGCGCGGTGGTCAAGCAGGCCATCGAGCCTGCCGCTGCCCAGGCCTGAGCCCATGGCGGCCCAGTCGGGCGAACAACCCAAGGCTCAGCTGGCCCAAGCGTTGCTCGTCGACAGCCATTGCCACATCGTTTTTCGCCAGTTTGACGAAGACCTGGAGGCGGTGGCCCAGCGCTGGCGCGAGGCGGGTGTGGCGGCCTTGCTCCATGCCTGTGTTGAGCCAGCAGAAATTCCAGCGATCCGGGCCCTGGCGGATCGCTTCCCCGAACTCCGCTATTCGGTGGGGGTTCACCCGCTAGACACCCAGCACTGGAAGGACGACACAGCGCAGGTGCTGCGCCAGGCGGCCCTCGATGACCAACGGGTGGTGGCCATCGGAGAGCTTGGGCTGGATCTCTATCGCGACACCAACCTCGAGCAGCAGCTGGCGGTGCTTGGTCCCCAGTTGGATCTGGCCGTGGAGTTGGATCTGCCGGTGATCATCCACTGCCGCGACGCGGCCTCGGCCATGCTCGAGCTGTTGCGCCGCAGGCGCGCAGACGGCACCTGCCCTCGGGGTGTGATGCATTGCTGGGGCGGCACCCCCGAGGAGATGGAGGGCTTTCTGGAGCTGGGCCTGTTCATCAGCTTCAGCGGTACGGTCACCTTCTCCAAAGCGGAAGACACCCACGTCTGCGCCCGCCTGGTTCCCGCGGAGCGTTATCTGATCGAGACCGATTGCCCATTCCTGGCCCCGGTGCCACGGCGGGGCAAACGCAACGAGCCGGCCTTCGTGGTTTCCGTGGCGGCGCGGATGGCTGAGCTGCGAGGCGAAAGCCTTGATCAGGTGGCCCGCACCAGTACGGCCAACGCCCTCAGACTCTTCAATCTGCCGGTGGCCAGTGTATGATGATTTATTGGCTTGGCAGCGAAATCGTCATTCGATCGTGCTCCTGCCTCCCGAAAGCGTCCACCACCATCACCGGTGCATTGTCGTCGTCGGCAGTCCTGATCCGAGCTCTCTAGGCATCGCCGCGCATCAGCCGTCCCTTAGCGGGGGCGGCTGTTCGCGTGGGAGCTCCAAGCCAAACCCCCTTTGAACCCGTTCCTGCAGGACCCCGCATGAGTAGCGCGATCCAGGTCGCCAAGACCGCTACATATCTCCCCGATCTGGTTGAGGTGCAGCGGGCAAGCTTCAAATGGTTCCTGGAAAAGGGGCTGATTGAGGAGCTCGAGAGCTTCTCGCCCATCACCGATTACACCGGCAAGCTTGAGCTGCACTTCATCGGCAGCGAATACCGCCTCAAACGCCCTCGCCACGATGTGGAAGAGGCCAAGCGGCGTGATGCCACCTTCGCCTCGCAGATGTATGTCACCTGCCGCCTTGTCAACAAGGAGACCGGTGAGATCAAAGAGCAGGAGGTGTTCATAGGCGAACTGCCCTTGATGACCGAGCGCGGCACCTTCATCATCAACGGTGCCGAGCGCGTGATCGTGAACCAGATCGTGCGCAGTCCAGGTGTCTATTTCAAGGACGACCAAGACAAGAACGGCCGCAAGACCTTCAACGCCAGCCTGATCCCCAACCGGGGCGCCTGGCTGAAGTTCGAGACCGACAAGAACGATCTGCTTCACGTGAGGGTCGATAAAACCCGAAAGATCAACGCCCATGTGTTGATGCGGGCCATCGGCCTGTCTGACAACGACGTGCTCGACAAGCTGAGGCACCCCGAGTACTACCGCAAGTCGATCGAGGCCGCTAACGACGAGGGCATCTCCTCGGAGGAACAGGCCCTCCTGGAGCTCTACAAGAAGCTGCGTCCGGGTGAACCGCCCTCGGTGAGCGGAGGCCAACAACTGCTGCACAGCCGCTTCTTTGATCCCAAGCGCTACGACCTCGGCCGCGTGGGCCGCTACAAGATCAACAAGAAGCTGCGCCTGACCATTCCCGACGCGGTGCGCACCCTCACCGCCGAGGACGTGCTCTCGACGATCGATTATCTGATCAACCTCGAACTCGATGTCGGCGGCGCCAGCCTCGATGACATCGACCACCTCGGCAATCGCCGCGTGCGCTCGGTGGGCGAATTGCTTCAGAACCAGGTGCGGGTGGGCCTGAACCGCCTGGAGCGGATCATCAAGGAGCGGATGACCGTTGGTGAGACCGAATCGCTCACCCCGGCCCAGTTGGTGAATCCCAAACCCCTGGTGGCGGCGATCAAGGAGTTCTTCGGCTCCAGCCAGCTCAGCCAGTTCATGGATCAGACGAATCCCCTGGCCGAACTGACCCACAAGCGCCGCATCAGCGCCCTCGGCCCAGGCGGCCTCACCCGGGAGCGGGCTGGTTTCGCCGTGCGCGACATCCATCCCTCCCACTACGGCCGCATCTGCCCGATCGAGACACCTGAGGGCCCCAACGCCGGTCTGATCGGTTCGCTCGCCACCCACGCCCGGGTCAACGAGTACGGCTTCATCGAAACCCCCTTCTGGCGGGTCGAAGACGGGATCGTCATCAAGCAGGGCGATCCGATCTACCTTTCCGCCGACCTCGAGGACGAGTGCCGCGTCGCACCGGGTGATGTGCCCACCGACTCCACCAGCCGGATCACCTCCGAGCTGGTGCCCGTGCGCTATCGCCAGGACTTTGAGAAAGTGCCCCCTGAACAGGTGGACTACGTCCAGCTTTCACCGGTGCAGGTGATCTCGGTGGCCACCTCCTTGATCCCCTTCCTCGAGCACGACGACGCCAACCGCGCCCTGATGGGTTCGAACATGCAGCGCCAGGCGGTGCCGCTGCTGCGCCCCGAGCGGCCCCTGGTGGGAACGGGCCTGGAAACCCAGGTGGCTCGCGACTCGGGCATGGTGCCGATCACCACCGTCAACGGCACGGTCACGTTTGTGGATGCCACCGCGATCGTGATCCGTGATGAGCAGGGGTTGGATCACATCCACCACCTGCAGAAGTACCAGCGCTCCAACCAGGACACCTGCTTGAACCAGCGCCCGATCGTCAAGCAGGGCGATCCGGTGATCGCCGGTCAGGTGCTGGCCGATGGATCCGCCTGTGAAGGCGGTGAAATCGCCCTTGGCCAGAACGTGCTGATCGCCTACATGCCCTGGGAGGGTTACAACTACGAAGACGCGATCCTGGTGAGCGAGCGCCTCGTCCAGGATGACCTCTACACCTCGGTGCACATCGAGAAGTACGAGATCGAGGCCCGTCAGACCAAACTTGGCCCCGAGGAGATCACCCGGGAAATTCCCAACGTGGCCGAGGAGAGCCTGGGCCACCTCGATGAGATGGGCATCATCCGCATCGGCGCCTACGTCGAGTCGGGCGACATCCTCGTGGGCAAGGTGACGCCGAAGGGCGAATCCGATCAGCCCCCGGAAGAGAAGCTGCTGCGCGCCATCTTCGGTGAGAAGGCCCGCGACGTGCGCGACAACTCCCTGCGGGTGCCGAGCACCGAGCGCGGCCGGGTCGTCGACGTGCGGATCTACACCCGCGAACAGGGCGATGAACTACCCCCGGGCGCGAACATGGTGGTGCGGGTCTACGTGGCCCAGCGGCGCAAGATCCAGGTCGGCGACAAGATGGCCGGCCGCCACGGCAACAAGGGCATCATCAGCCGCATTCTTCCCCGCGAAGACATGCCCTACCTGCCCGATGGCACCCCGATCGACATCGTGCTCAATCCCCTGGGCGTTCCCAGTCGGATGAATGTGGGCCAGGTGTTCGAGTGCCTGATGGGCTGGGCCGCCTCTCACCTCAATGCCCGGGTGAAGGTGGTGCCGTTCGATGAGATGCACGGCGCCGAAAAATCCAAGGAAACCGTGCAGGCGTTCCTTGAGGCCGCCCGCAATCAACCTGGAAAAGACTGGGTCTACAACCCCGACAACCCCGGCAAGATCCAACTGGTCGATGGACGGACCGGCGAACCGTTCGATCAACCGGTCACGGTGGGCTACGCCCACATCCTCAAGCTGGTGCACCTTGTCGACGACAAGATCCACGCCCGCTCCACCGGCCCCTACTCCTTGGTCACCCAGCAGCCCCTGGGTGGCAAGGCCCAGCAGGGCGGTCAGCGGCTTGGGGAGATGGAGGTCTGGGCCCTGGAGGCCTACGGCGCCGCCTACACCCTTCAGGAACTGCTCACGGTCAAATCCGACGACATGCAGGGCCGCAACGAAGCACTCAACGCGATCGTCAAGGGCAAGCCCATCCCCCGTCCCGGCACACCGGAGTCGTTCAAGGTGCTGATGCGCGAGCTGCAGTCCCTGGGCCTCGACATCGCGGTCTACACCGACGCTGGTGAGGAGGTCGATCTGATGCAGGACGTCAATCCCCGTCGCAGCACCCCGAACCGCCCCACCTACGAATCGCTCGGTGTCGCAGATTTCGATGACGACTGATCCCTGACTGATCGGGGAGGGTGCCTGGCGCCCCTTCCCCTGGATCCCACTGATACGTCCTAATTCCGCGCGCTCTCCGGCCATGACCAACAGCAATTCACGCATCGAGAACCACTTCGATTACGTCAAGATCACGCTCGCCTCGCCCGAGCGGATCATGCAGTGGGGGCAGCGCACCCTGCCCAACGGTCAGGTGGTGGGCGAGGTGACCAAGCCGGAAACCATCAACTACCGCACCCTCAAGCCCGAGATGGACGGGCTCTTCTGCGAGAAGATCTTCGGTCCCTCCAAGGACTGGGAATGCCACTGCGGCAAGTACAAGCGTGTGCGCCACAGGGGCATCGTCTGTGAACGCTGCGGAGTGGAGGTCACTGAGAGCCGGGTGCGGCGCCACCGGATGGGCTTCATCAAGCTCGCCGCCCCGGTGTCCCATGTCTGGTACCTCAAGGGGATCCCCAGCTACGTGGCGATCCTGCTTGACATGCCTCTGAGGGATGTTGAGCAGATCGTCTACTTCAACTGCTACGTGGTGCTCGAGAAAGGCGACCACAAAGATCTCACCTACAAGCAGCTGCTCACCGAAGACGAGTGGCTGGAGATCGAGGACCAGATCTACGCCGAGGATTCCGAAATCGAGAATGAGCCTGAGGTGGGCATTGGCGCCGAGGCGCTCAAGCGGTTGCTCGACGACCTCAACCTTCCCGAAATCGCCGAACAACTGCGCGAGGAGATCAGTGGCAGCAAGGGCCAGAAGCGGGCCAAACTGATCAAACGTCTGCGCGTGATCGACAACTTCATCGCCACTGGGGCCAAGCCCGAGTGGATGGTGCTGGATGTGATCCCGGTGATCCCCCCCGACCTGCGCCCGATGGTGCAGCTTGATGGTGGCCGCTTCGCCACCAGCGATCTGAATGATCTCTACCGGCGGGTGATCAACCGCAACAACCGTCTGGCGCGGCTCCAGGAAATCCTCGCTCCAGAAATCATCGTCCGCAACGAAAAGCGGATGCTGCAGGAAGCCGTCGATGCCCTGATCGACAACGGTCGCCGCGGCCGCACCGTGGTGGGCGCCAACAACCGTCCGCTCAAATCACTCAGCGACATCATTGAGGGCAAGCAGGGCCGCTTCCGCCAGAACCTTCTGGGCAAGCGGGTCGACTACTCTGGTCGTTCCGTGATCGTGGTGGGTCCCAAGCTCAAGATGCACCAGTGCGGTCTGCCCAAGGAGATGGCAATCGAGCTGTTCCAGCCGTTCGTGATCCATCGCCTGATCCGTCAGAACATCGTCAACAACATCAAGGCCGCCAAGAAACTGATCCAGCGCGCTGACGATGAGGTGATGCAGGTGCTCCAGGAGGTGATCGAGGGTCACCCGATTCTTTTGAACCGGGCGCCTACCCTGCACCGCCTCGGCATTCAGGCGTTCGAACCCAAATTGGTGGACGGCCGGGCCATCCAGCTGCATCCACTGGTCTGTCCGGCCTTCAACGCCGACTTCGACGGTGACCAGATGGCTGTGCACGTGCCCCTGGCGATTGAGGCCCAGACCGAGGCCCGCATGCTGATGCTGGCCAGCAACAACATTCTCTCGCCCGCCACCGGCGAGCCGATCATTACGCCGTCCCAGGACATGGTGCTTGGTTCCTACTACCTCACGGCTGTGGAGCCCGGCGCCAGCAAACCTGCCTTCGGTGACCGCCGCCTCACCTTCGCCGGCCTGAGCGATGTGATCAGCGCCTTCGATGAGAAGCACCTCGTTCTGCACGATTGGGTTTGGGTGCGGTTCAGCGGTGAGGTCGACGACGACGACGAAGGCGATGCACCGATCAAGGAGGAGACCCTCAGCGATGGCACCCGCATCGAACAGTGGAGGTATCGCCGCGACCGCTTTGACGAAGACGGCGCCCTGATCAGCCGCTACCTGCTCACCACCGTGGGACGAGTGGTCATGAACAACACGATCATTTCCGCCGTGGCCGCCACCTGAGCTCCGGGCTGACCCGAATCCTCAACGCCTGCTCCATCCGCTTCCCCCTCCGCGTCCAGTCATGACCACCACCCCCGCCAAGAAGACGTCCAGAAAGGCCGCCAAGGCCATCGAGCCGGTCGTGGAAGCCCCGGTGTTGGGTGCCTCCGCGCCGCTCAGCAAGGCGGCTCCTCCGTTCCGCAACCGGGTGATCGACAAGAAGGCCCTGCGCAACCTGGTGGCCTGGGCGTACAAGAACCACGGCACGGCGGCCACCGCCTCAATGGCCGATGAGCTCAAGGATCTCGGCTTCCATTACGCCACCCAGGCGGCGGTGTCGATTTCCGTCGACGACCTGCGCATCCCCAGCGACAAGCCGGCGCTGCTGCGGGAAGCAGAGGAGCAGATCACGGCCACCGAGGAGCGCTACCGGCTGGGGGAAATCACCGAGGTGGAGCGCCACACCAAGGTGATCGATACCTGGACCGAAACCAACGAACGGCTTGTGGAGGCCGTGCGCAGGAACTTCAACGAGAACGATCCGCTCAATTCGGTGTGGATGATGGCCAACTCCGGCGCCCGGGGGAACATGTCCCAGGTGCGTCAGCTGGTGGGCATGCGTGGCCTGATGGCCAACCCCCAGGGGGAGATCATCGACCTTCCGATCCGCACCAATTTCCGTGAGGGCCTCACGGTCACCGAGTACGTGATCTCTTCGTACGGAGCACGCAAGGGCCTCGTCGATACCGCCCTGCGCACGGCTGATTCCGGTTACCTCACCCGCCGCCTGGTGGACGTCGCCCAGGACGTGATCGTGCGCGAGGACGACTGCGGCACCACCCGCTGCATCCCCATCGATGCCGACGACAAGGGCAAGTACGCCGCCAAGCTGGTGGGGCGCTTGGCGGCCGAGCCTGTGCTGGAGCCCAACGGCGAGGTCCTGGTGCCCCGCGACGGCGAGATCGATCCGCCCCTCTCCCGCCGCATCGAGGCCGCCGGCGTGCGCACCGTGAAAGTGCGCTCGCCACTCACCTGCGAAGCTGCCCGTTCGGTCTGCCGCAAGTGCTACGGCTGGGCCCTGGCCCACAACCAACTGGTCGATCTCGGCGAAGCCGTCGGCATCGTCGCCGCCCAGTCCATCGGTGAGCCGGGCACCCAGCTCACCATGCGCACCTTCCACACCGGTGGTGTGTCCACGGCCGAAAGTGGCGTGGTGCGCTCCCTGGTGGAGGGCACGATCGAATTCGGCAGCAAGGCAAGGGTGCGTCCCTTCCGCACCCCCCATGGTGTGGAGGCCCAGATCGCCGACGGTCACGATTTCACCCTGCAGGTCAAGCCCACCGGCAAGGGCAAGGTGCAGAAGCTGGACATCACCAGCGGTTCCATCCTGTTCGTCGCCGACGGTCAGACCCTGCCCGCTGACACGATCCTGGCCCAGATCTCCGCCGGTGCCACCACCAAGAAAAGCGTCGAAAAGGCCAGTAAGGATGTGATCTGCGACCTCGCCGGCCAGGTGCGCTACGAGGAGGTGATCCAGCCCAGGGAGGTCACCGACCGGCAGGGCAACATCACCCTCAAGGCCCAGCGGCTCGGGCGCCTCTGGGTGCTCAGTGGCGATGTCTACAACCTTCCTCCCAACGCCCAGCCTGTGGTGCCTGGCACCCAACCGGTCAAGACCGGCGATGTGCTCGCCGAGAGCCGCCTGGTGAGTGAGTACGGCGGTGCCGTGCGCCTGCGGGAGTCCACCGGTGATTCAAGGGAGGTGCAGATCGTCACCGCCAGCCTCACCCTCAAGGATTGCAAGTTGCTGGGTGAATCCACCCACTCCGGAGAGACCTGGCACCTCGAGGGCAAGGACAGCATCCGCTACCTGCTCAAGACCCGGCCGGGCAGCAAGATCAGCGGTGGCGAGGTGATCGCCGAGCTCGCCGACGATCGCTTCCGCACCAGCACCGGCGGCATGGTCAAGTTCGCGCCCGGGCTCTCGATCAAAAAGGCCCGCTCCGCCAAGAATGGCTACGAGGTGAACAAGGGCGGCACCCTGCTGTGGATCCCCCAGGAAACCCATGAGATCAACAAAGACATCTCCCTGTTGATGATCGACGACGGCCAGTGGATCGAGGCCGGCACCGAAGTGGTCAAGGACATCTTCAGCCAGACAGCCGGCATCGTCACGGTCACCCAGAAGAACGACATCCTGCGGGAGATCATCGTCCGCTCCGGTCAGCTTCATCTGATCTCCGACAGCAAAGTGCTCTCCCGCTATGGCGGTGACGGCAAGATGGTCAATCCAGGCGACGAAATCGCCCCAGGTCTCAAGGCCGAGGCGATGCTGTTCGTCGAGGCGGTTGACACCACCGAAGGCGGCGCGCTGCTGTTGCGGCCGGTGGAGGAATACGCCATTCCCGATGAGGCTCACTTGCCTGAGTTGGCCACCATCAAACAGAACGGCGGCCCAACGCTGGGCCTCAAGGCCGTGCAGCGCCTCACCTACAAGGACGGGGAACTGATCAAGTCCGTGGACAGCATCGAGTTGCTGCGCACCCAGCTGATCCTGGAAACCCACGACACCACTCCCCAGATGACGGTGGACGTGGAATCGGTGCCCGACAAGCGCGCCAAAACGATCGAACGGCTGCAGCTGGTGATCCTGGAATCGCTTCTGGTGCGCCGTGACACCCTCTCCGACGCCAGCCACGGCTCCACCCACACGGAGCTGCAGGTGGAAGACGGCATCGCCGTCAAGAGCGGTGATGTGGTGGCCACCACCCAGATTCTCTGCAAGGAGGATGGGGTCGTGCAGCTGCCCGATCTTGTTGAGGGCGAACCGATCCGCCGGCTGATCGTGGAGCGCGCCGGCGACACCAAGCCCATCGAACTGGGCTCAGCCAAGCCCGCTGTCAGCCTCGGCCAGCGGGTCGTTGACGGAGATGAAATCGCCCCCGGTGTCCTGGCCGGCCACTGCGGCGAAGTGGAGGCCATCGACGGCCACGCGGTCACCCTGCGCTTGGGCCGCCCCTACATGGTCTCGCCTGACTCGGTGCTGCATGTGCGCGACGGAGAGCTGGTGCAGCGCGGTGATGCCCTCGCCCTGCTCGTGTTCGAGCGCCAGAAGACTGGTGACATCGTGCAGGGTCTGCCCCGGATCGAAGAGCTGCTGGAGGCTCGCCGTCCGCGGGAATCAGCGATCCTCTGCCGCAAGGCCGGCACGGTGCAGATCAAGCTCGGTGACGACGACGACTCGGTCACCGTTTCGGTGATTGAGCAGGACGACATGATCACTGATTACCCGATCCTGCTCGGTCGCAACGTGATGGTCAGCGATGGCCAGCAGGTCACCGCCGGTGAGTTTCTCACCGATGGCCCGGTCAACCCCCATGAGCTGCTCGATTGCTACTTCGAGGATCTGCGCTCGCGCAACCCGGCCCTCGACGCGGCCCAGGTGGCGATCTCCCATCTGCAGTTCCGCCTGGTGCAGGAGGTGCAGAACGTCTACAAATCCCAGGGCGTCACCATTGATGACAAGCACATCGAGGTGATCGTGCGCCAGATGACCAGCAAGGTGCGCATCGAGGATGCGGGCGACACCACCCTGTTGCCCGGCGAGCTGATCGAGTTGCGTCAGGTGGAGCAGGTCAATGGCGCCATGGCGATCACCGGCGGTGCTCCCGCCGAGTTCACCCCTGTGCTGCTGGGCATCACCAAGGCCTCGCTCAACACCGACAGCTTCATCTCGGCGGCTTCGTTCCAGGAAACCACCCGGGTGCTGACCGAGGCGGCGATCGAGGGCAAGAGCGACTGGCTGCGGGGTCTCAAGGAGAACGTGATCATCGGTCGCCTGATTCCCGCCGGTACCGGTTTCAGCGGCTTCGAAGAGGAGCTGCGGGCCGAGGCGGGCCCCCACCCCGACATCCTCGATGAGGATTCATCGGGCTACCGCCGCATCCAGAACCTGCGGCCGGATTACACCGTCGAGATCCCAGCGGCCCCCTCGGTGGCCTCCCAGGCGGTGCTCGACGACCCCTCCGACGAGGATCTTGAGGCCACCCGCAGCCGCCATGGCATCGAAGCCACGGCCAGCAGCTTCGCCGCCTTTGCCCGCCCCGCCGTGGATGAGGGCCTCGAAGAGGAGCTGATTGCCGATCCCGAGGCGATCGAAGGGCTCCAGGAGGAAGGGCTGCTCAGCGAGGAGTGAGCTCCAACCCCCATCCGCGTTCATCCCTGGCCGTTCGCTTCAATGGAGTGAGCGGCCTTCACTTTGTTCGATCCGTTCAGCGCCGATGATCCTGCCCGTACCGACGCGCGTTCCCACGCGCCGCTTGCCCCGTTTCGGCTTCCATACCCACACCGAGCGGCTCAACGGTCGGCTGGCGATGCTCGGTTTCATCGCTTTGCTGGCTGTGGAGTACAGCCTCGGCCACGGTCTGTTGGCATGGCCCTGAGCGGGCCCCCTGGGCCGGCTAAAGGCGCGCTGCCCCATCTACTTGGTCTGGGGCCGGAAGCGCTTGAAGCCTGGGCGTTGGCCGAGGGCCAGCCCGCCTTCCGTGGCCGCCAGCTGCACGATTGGATCTACGCCAAGGGAGCGCGAAGCCTGGAGGCGATCACGGTGCTGCCGAAGACCTGGCGTGAGCACCTTGCCAAGCGCGAACGGGATCTGGAGTGCGGGCCAGATCGCCTGCACGCTGGTTCTGGGCTGATCGGCCGCTCCAGTGAACTGCAGCGCAGCGTCGCCCGCGATGGCACCACCAAGCTGCTGCTCGCCACCGCTGACGGCCTCAGCCTCGAGACCGTGGGCATCCCCGCCGATGATCGGCTCACGGTCTGCGTCAGCAGCCAGGTGGGCTGCCCCATGGCCTGCCGCTTCTGCGCCACCGGCAAACAGGGACTGCAGCGCTCCCTGGCGGTGCACGAGATCGTCGATCAGGTGCTGAGCGTGCGCGAGGTGATGGATCAGCGCCCCAGCCATGTGGTGTTCATGGGCATGGGCGAGCCGCTGCTCAATGTCGAGGCCGTCCTGGGGGCGGTGCAGTCTCTGTGCCGGGATCTGGGCATGGCCCAGCGCCAGATCACGATCAGCACCGTGGGCATGCCCGGGGCCCTGCCCCAATTGGCCGAGCGGGCACTGGCGGTCCTGGGGCGGGCCCAGTTCACCCTCGCGGTGAGTCTCCATGCTCCGGACCAGGCCCTGCGGGAGGAACTGATTCCCACCGCTCGGGCCTATCCGATCGAGACCTTGCTGGAGGACTGCCGCCGCTACGTGGCGATCACCGGTCGACGGGTGAGCTTCGAATACATCCTGCTCGGAGGCGTCAACGACCAGCCCCGCCATGCCGATGCCCTGGCCCAGCGGCTGCGGGGCTTCCAGAGCCATGTGAACCTGATCGCCTACAACCCGATCGAGGAGGAAGAGTTTCAGCGGCCATCGCCGCAGCGGGTGCAGGCGTTCAAGGCCGTGCTTGAGCGCCGGCATGTGGCCGTGAGCGTGCGCGCCAGTCGCGGCCTCGATGCCGATGCGGCCTGCGGGCAGTTGCGAAGGCGGCTGCAGGGGGGCGGCCAGGCCTGAGGAGCCGGCCGGCTGGATCGAACGGGTGCGGACAAGGCACTGCGCACGCGAAGAAGGGGTTGATCGGCCTGTGCTTTCCCGCCCCACGCCGGCGTCAAGTCTGATCGTGGGCTGGATCGAAGGCGCCGCGGGCCCCGGCCTCGTGCCAAGGGGTGACGATCGTCATCAGCAGAAAAGCCGGTACGGCCGCAGCGGCGGTTAGCAGGAAGAAGTGCTCCCAGCCCACCAGCTTCACCAGCAGTCCCGAGGGCGCGGCGAGCACCTTGCTGCTGATGGCGTACACCCCTGAAAACACGGCGTACTGGGTCGCGGAGTAGCGCGGATTGCACAGGCTCATCAGCAGGGCCACGAAGGCTGTGCCCACCAGGCCGCTGGAGAGGTTCTCCAGCAGCACCGCGGCGGCCACCCCCTGCAGCGAGGGGGTGCCGCGGGCCACCAGCCAGTAGGCGAGATTCCCAGCGGCTCCCGCGATCCCGAAGACCCAGAGGCTGCGGTTCATCCCCAGCCGGCTGAACAGGGCCCCCCCCAGGATCACTCCCACCATCGTGGCCAGGATGCCCAGAGCCGACTTGATCAGGCCGATCTGTCCTTCCTTGAGCCCCTCCGCCACCAGAAAGGGGCCGCTCATCGGTGCCAGCAGACCATCGGGCAGGCGGTAGAACAGCACCAGGGCCAGCACTTGCACGGCCCGTCGTCCACCCGTGCGGGCGAGGAACTCGCGCACCGGCCCCACCACCGCCTGGCGCAGGCTGTGCACCGGATCATGCAGGGGGACCAGCTTCGGCGCCGCCAGGGTGCAGGGCACGAGCAGCAGCATCAGAACCCCGGCCGCCAGGAAGGCCAGTGGGTAGCCGGCGCCGCCGGCGATCAGAAGGGCGCCGCTGCCCAGAACCAGGGTGCCACCACGGAAACCCAGCGAGTTGGCGGCCGCCCCCGCCCCGCGCTCCTGATCCGGCAGCAGGTCGGTGCGGTACGCATCGATGACGATGTCCTGGGTGGCGCTCAGCAGCGCCACGGCGAGGGCCACCAGCCCGATCGCCGCCAGGGTCCGCGGATCAGTGCTCGGCCGCAGCAGGGCCATGGCGGCGATCGTCAGCCCCAGCAGCAGTTGGAGCAGGGCGATCCAGCCGCGGCGGCGATCCAGCCAGGGGATCGGCCAACGATCCAGCAGCGGCGCCCACAGGAACTTGATGGCATAGGGAAGGCCGGCGAGCGGCAGCAGGCCGATCAGCTCCACTGGCACCTGATGCCTGGCCAGCCAGATTGGCAGGATCTCCGCGAGGCCGCTGTTAGGAGCCCCGCTGGAGAAGCCGAGGGCGCTGACCGCCCCCAGACGCCTCCACCCTCCCGGCTCTGAACGGGAATGGGCCGGCTCTGCCATGGGGAGTCGCGGTTGTGCGTGCTGGCACCCTAGGTGTGGTGCCTGCTGGGGCCCCGGGCTGCGGCCACGCGCCAGAATGACTGACACCAGATCCCTGCTGCCCGGCCCCTCTTTTGAAATTTCTTCGCTCCACCCTGTTACCCGCCGTGATCGTGCTGCTGTTCGGCCTGGCCCTGCTCGCCGTCAGTGCCCGCATCTGGCTGCCCAGTGACATGGCCGCTCCGGCGCCGATCGCCTAGGTCCCCACAGGCCTGAACGCTGGGAGGGTGATGAGGGCCTTTCTGACGACGGGCTTTTACGATCGGGGCCATGACGGATTCAACGCCGCCCTTCCCGACGCAGCCCTTCTCGATCAGCCCGCCCGAGCTGGCGCTGGACCCCGAGATGCTGGCCACTGAGCTGGCGAAGGAGTTGCTCGGCGATCCCCTCGATGAGCTCGATGCACTCGATGATGACCAGATCGATGTGGCCGCCGAGTGCGACCTGGGCCTGCAACTGCTGAAGGGCGACCACGCCGAGCGGGTTCAGGGCCTGCGCATCTTCTGCGAACACCGGGATCCGCGCGCGACCCAGGTGCTGCTGCCCCTGCTGGAGGCCAGTTGCCCGATCGAACGCATGAGCGCCGTCTACGCCCTCGGGCGCAACCCCGACCCCCTGGCGACGGCGCCCCTGCTGGCCCTGCTCCAGAACGACAGCAACGGCTATGTGCGCAAGGCCGTGGCCTGGAGCCTGGGCAACTATCCCGATGCCCCGGTGCTTGGGCCGCTGATCCGAGCCCTGCAGACCGATGTGGCGGCGGTGCGGCTCTGGGCCGCCAGCTCCCTGGCGGATGTGGGGGCCACGGGCCTGGCCAAGGCCGACCAGGCCGCCGGCCAGCTGCTGCTCAGCCTGCGCATCGACAGTGAACCGGTGGTGCGCAGCAACAGTGCCTGGTCGCTCGGGCGGCTGTACGGCGATCTGGTGGAACCTCGGCAGCAGGAGCTGGTGGAGGCAATGGTGGCGACCCTGCTGGGCGATGGTGATCCCACCGTGCGAGACGAGGCGCGGGTGGCTCTCGAGCAGCTGGAGGAGCCCCTGGTGCTGGAGCGGTTGCAGACCCTGATCGAGGACGGGCTGTTCAGTTGAGCCCGCCAGCGATCCAATCCGGCTAGATTTCTGCACACCTTCCGGCAACCGGGATGGCCCAGTCCACCATTCGCTTTCGCATCCGGCCTGATGGTCGTGTGGAGGAATTGGTGCAGGGCGTACGCGGCGATGGCTGTGAGCAGCTCACCGAGCGCATCGAGGCTCGGCTCGGCACGGTGCAGCAGCGCCGCAGCACGTCGGACGCCTACCTCGCCCAGACCATGCCGGTCGAGGCCGTCCAGGCCAGCTCAGCCACTACCCCTTGATCCCGTCGTCTGATGTCGCATTTCAGCACCGTCAAGACCGAGCTCCGCGATCGCCAAGCGCTGGTGGAGGCTCTCCGGGACCTCGGCCACGACCCCAGCGAAGGCCAGCGGCCCGTGCGTGGCTACCGCGGCCAGACGGTGGTCGCCGATCTGACCCTGCCCCAGGGTGAGGGCGGTGACATCGGTTTCCGTTGGAACGAGGTCAGCGGCAGTTTTGAGCTGGTCACCGATCTTGATCTCTGGAAGCAGCAGGTGCCCGTGGAGCGCTTCCTGGCCCAGCTCACCCAGCGTTATGCCTTGCGCTCGATCCTGGCCGCCTCCACCCAGGAGGGCTTCCAAGTGAGTGAGCAGACCCAGCACACCGACGGCAGCATCGAGTTGGTGGTCACCCGCTGGGACGGCTGAGCCACGTGTCCGATCCCGCCCTGGCCTTCTCGGCGGCGGCCGCCCCAAGCCTTGAACCCACGGGTCGTGAACCCCTTCTGGGAGGCGCCCTGCGCCAGAAGGCCGTATGGGTGGATGAGGCGGTCTGCATCGGTTGCCGCTACTGCGCTCACGTGGCCAGCAACACCTTCATGGTCGAGCCCGACTGGGGCCGCTCCCGGGCCCTGCGCCAGGACGGCGACAGCACTGAGACGATCCAGGAGGCCATCGAAACCTGTCCCGTGGATTGCATCCATTGGGTGGCCTACGAGGAGCTCGATGGCCTCAACGAGGGCCTGCGCGGTCAGGAGCTCCAGCCCTTGGGCCTCCCCGCCGGCGCCAGGTTCAAGCGCACCCTGCCCCGCTCCCATGCGGCGCGGCCATGAGTGCCGTCCCAGGGATGCCCACGCGTCGCTTCGGCCGCACGGAGCTGGCGATGCCTCTGCTCTCGCTTGGGGGCATGCGCTTTCAGCAGAGCTGGAGCGATCTGGCTCCCGAGGCGATCGGCGCTGAGAGCCAGGCGAACCTGCGGGCCACCCTCGAGAAGGCCGTGGCCAGCGGTTGTCACCACATCGAAACCGCGCGTGGCTACGGCAGCTCTGAGCGCCAGCTCGGTTCGTTGCTGCCCGATGTGCCCGACCCTCGCCGCATCCTGCAAAGCAAGCTGTCGGCCCAGGCGGATGCGGCCGCCTTTGAGGCGGAACTGACGGTCAGCTTCGAGCGGCTGGGGGTGGAGCGGCTCGATCTGCTCACCATCCATGGCCTCAACCTGCCGGAGCATCTGGAGCAGACCCTGCGACCGGGCGGTTGCCTGGAGGTGGTGCACCGCTGGCAGGAGCGAGGCCGCATCGGCCATCTGGGCTTCTCCACCCACGCCCCCTTGGCCCTGATCCTGGAGGCGATCGCCACAGACGCCTTCGATTACGTCAACCTTCATTGGTACTTCATTCGCCAGGACAACCTCCCGGCGATCGAGTCCGCCATCGCCCATGACATGGGGGTGTTCGTGATCAGCCCCACCGACAAGGGCGGCCACCTGCACACTCCCTCCGACCGGCTGCTGGAGCTTTGCGCCCCGCTGCATCCGATTGTTTTCAACGACCTGTTCTGCCTGGCGGCCGAGGGCATCCACACGATCAGCGTGGGGGCCGCGTGCCCGCAGGATCTCGATCGCCATCTGGAGGCGGTGGCCCTGTTGCCGCGTGCGGCCGAGCTGCTGCCGCCGATTCTCGAGCGGCTGGAGCGGGCGCGCCAGCAGGCATTGGGATCCGACTGGTTGGCCAGCTGGGAGGAGGGATTGCCCGCCTGGGAGCACACCCCTGGCGAGCTCAATCTGCCGGCGTTGCTCTGGCTGCACAACCTTTTGGAGGCCTGGGATCTTGAGGGTTTCGTCCGCGCCCGTTACGGCCTCCTGGGCCAGGGAGGCCACTGGTTCCCCGGGGCCAATGCCGACGCCCTCGATGGTGAGGTGAGCGAGGCCCAGTTGCACGCGGTGCTGGGCGGCAGCCCCTGGGCCGAGCGGATCCCGCCCCTGCTGCGGCGCCTGCGCGCGCGGGTGGGGGGGCAGGCGGTGCAGCGCCTGATGGCGAGCGATTGATGGCGAGCCTCGGGGGGCCTCAGCCGATCGAACCCAGCGGTTGCTTGGCGGGAACTCCCACCGGTCGGGGGTAGAGGCGCGGACAGGGGCCCGTCGCCACCAGGGTGAGGGCATGGCGCACGCCGCGATCCCCTGGTAGATCCCGCCGCTCCAACCGCTCCAGCCGGCCACTCAGCGGTGTCAGGGCCCGATCCAGCGCCTCGGCGTCGCCGGCGCTCCATTGGCCCCGGTAGAGCAGGGCCCGACCCTGGGTCCGCAGCAGGGGGAGCAGGTATTCCGCCACCACCGGGGCGGTGGCGACCGCCCGGGCCATGGCCAGATCGAAATGGCCTCGGCAGGCCCGTTCCTGGCCTGTGCGCTCCACCCGCTCGCAGCGCAGCGTCACCCGCTCCGCCAACCCCAGGGCGGCGGTCATCGCCCGCACCGCCTCAGTCTTGCGCCCGACCGAATCCACAAGGGTGAGGCGGGCCCTGGGCAGGGCGATCGCCACCGCAAGGCCGGGGAAGCCGCCGCCGGTGCCCACGTCGATGCAATCGGGTGCCGCCATGGGGTCGCTCAGCAGCTCCTGGAGCGGCCAGAGGCTGTCGAACACCTGGGAGATCCAGTAATCGTCGCCCTCCACCAGACGGGTGAGGTTGAGGCGGCCGTTCCAGTCGCGCAGCTGCTGTTGCAACTGCTGAAACAGGTTCAGCTGCTGCGGATCCGGAGTCCAGCCCAGGGCCTGCCAGAGCCCAGCCGCGGGCTCGCTGGCGCCGGGGAAGGGAGTACCGGAATCGGCGGGCATCCGCTCGGACGGGGACAGTCGTTCTCTCTAGGATCCCGCATACCCGGTCGTTCGCTGGTGGCTGGCGGAGAACCCACGCGACAGACCCACTACGAGTTGCTGCAGCTGCCCCAGAGCGCTTCGGTGGAGGAGCTGCGGCGGGCGTTCCGAAGCCTGAGCAAGCTTTACCACCCCGACACCACCAGCCTGCCCGCCGCCGAGGCCAGCGAGTGCTTCCGCCTGTTGCAGGAGGCCTACACCACCCTCAGCGATCCGGCCCGGCGTCAGGCCTACGACGACCTCCTGCGTCCCCCCGCCCCACCGAGGCCCGCGCCGGTGCCCTTGCTACGCCGCAGTGAACCGAGGCTCCGGCCCGTACGCCGGGCGTTCTCCAGTGGCGAGTGGTTTGCCCTGCTGCTGCTCGGATTGGCCCTCTCGGCCAGCCTGATGCTGGGGGTGGGGATGGCCTGGGTGCAGGGCACGGAACTGGTGCGTCAACCCAGCTGGTGGGGGGAAGCAGCTGCTTCGAACCGGATCCTCAGCGCAGCGGCCCCGGGAGAGCTCCTCCCCGGGGCCGCTGCGGTGCAGAGTGGATCACAGCCAGGCGTGAGCTCCGGGAATGCCCACACTCCCCACACCCCAGACGCCTCTCTACAAGCACCCGCTGCCGGCGCTTGAGGGCTGGCTGCGGGAGTTGGGGGGCAGCCAGCAGCGGCAGAACCCCTGCCTCTGGGATCTGCATCAGCCCCAGTGGAGCGCCAGCATCGAGCTGGAGGTGGAGTCCCTGACGGTGCGCTGGCAGCAGCAGGGTCAGATCAGCGAGCGCCGGTTTCCCTACGGGCTCTCGCGGGCCGATGCCGAAGCGGCGATCCTGGCAGGGCCTTAGCGGCTAGAGCGCCTCAAGAGCCCGGCCGATGCTGCCGTAGCAGTGCTCCAGCTGGGTGTCATCGATGCAGAGGGGCGGCAGCAGGTAGATCACCTGGCCCAGGGGCCTCAGAAACACCCCTTCGGCCAGGGCCCGGCGCTGTACGACCCGGCCGGCGGGATTGAGGTAGCCGGGGTTCTCCACCACCAGATCAATGGCGGCGATCGTGCCGATCAGGCGCGGAAAGCGCACCTGGGGACACTGGGCCAGGATCTCCAGGTGGGGTCTGTGACGGGCCTCGAAGCCCTCGAAACGTTCCGGGCTGGCCTCGAGCAGCGCCAGGCTGGCCAGGGCGGCGGCGCAGCCGAGTGGATTGGCGGTGAAGCTGTGACCGTGCAGGAAGGTGCGCTCGCTGGCGCCCACGAAGCCTGCGTGCAGCGCCTCGCTGGCCAAGGTGACCCCCATGGGCAGGAAGCCTCCGGTCAGCCCCTTGGAGAGGGTGATCAGGTCGGGCCTGATGCCAGAGCGCTGGCTCGCGAACAGAGCGCCGGTGCGCCCGAAGCCCGTGAGCACCTCATCGGCGATCAGCAGGGCGCCGGTGGCGCGCACGCGCCGCTCCACCTCGCGCAGGAAGGATTCCCGCACCATGGCCATGCCAGCGGCCCCCTGCACCAGGGGCTCCAGGATCACGGCCGCAGTGGGGGTCTCCAGCAGCCGCTCCAGGTGCTCCAGGGCCAGACGCTCGCGCTGCTCCATCCCTTCATCCCCCCACCAGGTGGCCGGCCAGGGGGCGCGAGCCACCTCGAACAGCAGCGCATCGAAGGGCGCCGTGAACAGGGAGCGGGCCCCCAGGGCCATCGCCCCCACGGTGTCGCCGTGGTAAGCCCCCTCGAAGGCAATCAGTTGCCGCCTGGGCTGCCCCTGGTTGCGCCACCACTGCCAGGCGATCTTGAGGGCCACCTCCACGGCGGTGGAGCCGTTGTCGGAGAAGAACAGGCGCTCCAGGCCGCTGCGGGCGCTGAGGGCCTCCGCCAGCTGTTCGGCGGGGGGGTGCCGGAAGTTGGCGAAGATCACCTGCTCAAGTTCCGTGGCCTGGGCCGCCACGGCCGCGGCGATGGAGGGTTCGGCGTGGCCGTGCAGGGTCACCCACCAGCTGCTGATCGCGTCGATCAACTGGCGGCCGTCGTCCAGCTCAAGAAGGGCGCCCCGGCCGCGCACGGCTCGCAGGGGTGGATCGGCACTGGCCACCTGGGTGGTGGGGTGCCAGAGGTGGGGATGCCAGCGCTGCGGGGGCAAGGTTGGGCTGGGTTCTACTGACACACCCTGGAGCGCTGTTCGTTGCCTGTGGCCAGGGGGCCGCAGCTGAACCAGCGGTAGACCCCGACCTCTATGTCGGTGAACAGCACCAGGATGGCGGCGCACAGGGTGAACAGGGCCCCGGTCACCAGCAGGTGGGTCTTGCTCATGGGGGCAGGTTAGGGCCAGCCTGCAGGCCTTGGCCCAGGGCGCTGGTCCGCCATTGCGCTGCCAGTGACTCCCGATCGAGGCGCTCAAGGGTGGGCAGCTGGGCCAGCACCGGCGCCCCCGCCAGGGTGTTCAAGGTGGCGGCGTTGTTGGGGTGGGGTGGCCCGTTGAGCACGATCCCGAGCAGGGGAATCTCCCTTTGGCGAAGGGCCTCCACGGAGAGCAGGGTGTGGTTCAAGGTGCCCAGGCCGCTGCGGGCCACCAGCAGCACCGGCAGGTTCCAGAGGCGCAGCTGATCGATCTGCATCCAGTCGAGTCGCAGGGGCACCAGCAGCCCTCCGGCCGTCTCCACCACCAGCGGACCAAGCACCTCGGGCAGTGCCAATTGCTCCGCTTCGATGCGCCGTCCTTCCTGTTCGGCGGCCCAATGGGGCGAGACAGGGGCCTTGAGGCGGTAGGCCTCAGGCAGCACCCGATCCGTGGACAACCCCAGCAGCTCCCGCACCCGGTCGCTGTCGCCGCCCCCCTCCAGGCCGCATTGCACGGGTTTCCAGTAGGTGGCCCCCAGCCCCTGGACCAGCAGGGCACTGACCACGGTCTTGCCCACATCGGTGTCGGTGCCGCAGACCACCAGCCGCTCGATCGGCTTCATGGGGCTCCCCCGACCCGCTGCCCCACCAGGATCTGCACCTCCCAACTGAGCACCTTCACATCTCCCTGGGTGGGCCAGTGGGTCTCCAGGGCCCGCATTTCCCCGGCCGAGAGAGGTTGCACGCGGCTGGCGCCGGCCCCGAGTCCCTTGAGCTCGCGCAGGAAGGCCAGGGCGCTGGGGGCCTGGCGGCTGAACAGCAGCCTCCGGTTGACCAGCAGCTCCAGCCGGAGATTCGCGATCGCTTGCAACGCCTGGGCCTCGGGCAGGGGCAGGGCGCTGCAGGGCACATTCGCCGCCTGGGCCGCCTGCCGCCACTGGCGAAAACTGCCCTCGGTGGGCACCGCCAGCACCAGCCAGCCTCCGGGTTTGAGCGCCCGGCACCACTGATCCAGCCGCGCCCCAGGCTCCTCCAGCCAGTGAAGGGCGAAACTGGAGGCCAGCAGGGCCGCACCGTCCAGCTCACCCGGCAGACCTCCGTTGAGATCCCAGAGCAGGGATGGAGGCGGTGGGGCGAGGTCAGCTCCCGCTCGGGCGGGTCGCTCGCCCTGCCGCAGCAGCTCGGCGCAGTGGTCGAGGCGCAGCATGGTGAGCCCAGGGCGCTGGGCCTCCAGGGCCCTGGCCAGCAGGCCACTGCCCGCCCCCAGATCGGCCGAGGGCCCCTCCGGCAGAGGCAGGTCGCGGCTGAGGCGGCCCAGGCGCCAGGCCACAGCCCTCTGCAGCAGGGCGAACTGCTCGTAGCGTGGGGCGGTGCGGGCGAAGCGGCGGCGCACCTTCAGTGGGAACGGTTCCGTCGGCTGATGGGGGCTGCCGCCGGGCTTCGTGAGCAGATCAACCATGGCGGCAGCCCCCCGGGGGAAGCGTCTCCCCCAGCCAGTTCAGCACTGGAGTGAGCAGATCGGCCCGCAGCAGGCTGTGGCCGGCACCCTCCAGGGTCCAGTGGCTGGCCCTGGGCAGGGCCTCCACCAGCAGGCGACGGCTCTCGGGGGCCACGATCCGATCGTCGCCTGCCTCCACCACCAGCACGGCCGCCTCGGCCGGGAAGCTCTCGGGCAGGGCGGTGACACGGCTCAGCAGATCGAGGTCGGCGAGCAGGCGATCGTCGCCGATGGGGGGCACCCCATCCTCCCGGGGCCCGGCGGGTAGGAGTGCCTCGGGGTCGGGGGAGGCGGCCTGGGCCAGGAAATCCCTGAGCAGGCCATCGCTGTCGCCGTTGCGCAGGCGCCTGGCCATGGCCTCCAGAGCGATTTGGCTGCGCCGCCCGGGGGCGCCTGGGGGCACGAAGCGCCCAAAGCTCGCCAGCAGGACCACCGCTTCAGCGGCTGCCAGCACCGGCGACGGCACCAGATGAATCCCGAGCGAATGGACCAGCAGGGCGCGGCGGCCCGTGCCCGACCACTGCGGCACCAGCGGTGTCTGACGGCCGTAGCCCCGCTCCCCAAGCTGGAGTGACCAGCCGCGCCGCCCGGCGGCTATGGCCCAGGGGGCCCAGGCGCGGTGATCGCCCCCCCAGCCGTGCATGGCCAGCAGCTGCAGGGCCCCAGGGGCTGGTGGAGTCAATGCCATCGGGCGAGGGCCTCCAGCAGCCGTTCCAGGGTTCCCGCCGGCAGGTCGCTGCGCAGCACCAGCCGCAGCCGGGCCGAGCCCTCTGGCACCGTGGGTGGACGGATCGCCACGCTCAGCAGGCCCTCGACCTCCAGATGGCGCTGCAGTTCGAGGCACCGCTCATCGTCGCCCACGAGCAGGGGCAGGATCGGACCGCGTCCCGCCAGAGGCGGCCAGCCCGCCGATGTAAGGGACGCCCGCCAGCGCAGGCCACGCTCCAGCAACCTGGACCCAAGGTCGGGGCTCTCCTCCAGCAGATCAAGGGCGGCCAGGGCTGCCGCCGCCAGGGGCGGGGCCAGGGCGGTGGAGTAACGGAAGGCGCCGGAGCGCTGCAGCAGCCAGTCGCCGAGCAGATCGCCGCTGGCCAGGAAGGCACCGCCGCTGCCGAAGGCCTTGCCGAAGGTACCGCTCACCAGATGCACCCCCTCCAACCCATGGGCCAGGCCGCGCCCGCCGGGGCCCAGCAGGCCCAGGGCATGGGCCTCATCGATCAACAGCAGGGCCGAATGGCGCTGGCAAAGGGCCGTCAGCGCCGGCAGATCGGGGCTGCTGCCCTCCATGCTGAACAGGCTCTCGCTGAGCACCACCAGGCGCCGCTCGCTGGAGGCGGCCCTGACCTCGGCCAGGTGCCGCTCCAGATCGGCCAGGTTGTTGTGGGCGAAGCGGCGCAGCTGGGCGCCGGAGGCCTGCACCCCCACCAGCAGGGAGTGGTGGATCAGCCGGTCGGCGAGCACCAGGCTATGGCGATCGGCCAGGGCCGCTACCGCAGCGATGTTGGCCTGGAAGCCGCTGGGAAAGAGCAGCACCCGCTCGCGCCCCAGCCAGGCGGCCAGCCGCGTCTCGAGCTCCCCGTGCACCGGCCGGCTGCCGCTCACCAGGCGCGAGGCCCCCGCCCCCACCCCATCGCGGCTGATGGCGGCGCAGGCGGCCTTCTGCAGGGAAGGGTGCTGGCTCAGGCCCAGGTAGTCATTGCTGGCCAGATCAAGCAGCGGGCTGGCACGGGGCCCCTCCGGCCGCAGGCCCCCAGGCGCGGTGGGCTGGAACGCACGCAGCACGCGCCGGCGGCCGATCGGCAGGCGCTCCAGGGAGCGGCGCAGGGAATCGAGGGGGTCGGCGGCCAAGGGATGGAGCAGGGCCCGGGGTGGGCGCAGTCTGGCCAATAGGATTCCCTGATGCCGACCGCCAGCTCCGACGTTCCGCCCCTGGAGGAGCTGTTCCCGTTTCCGCTGGATCAGTTTCAGCTGGAGGCGATCGACGCGCTCAACCAGGGGCATTCGGTGGTGGTGAGCGCCCCCACGGGCTCGGGAAAGACCCTGGTGGGCGAGTACGCGATCTACCGGGCCCTGGCCCACGGCCAGAAGGTGTTCTACACCACGCCTCTCAAGGCCCTCTCGAACCAGAAGCTGCGCGATTTCCGCGAGCAGTTCGGGGCGGAGAACGTCGGTCTGATGACCGGTGATCTGAGCGTGAACCGGGAGGCGAAGGTGGTGGTGATGACCACCGAGATCTTCCGCAACATGCTCTACGCGGAGGTGGAACGCGGCGACGATCCCCTCGCCGATGTGGAGGCGGTGGTGCTCGATGAGTGCCACTACATGAATGACTCCCAGCGGGGTACGGTCTGGGAGGAATCGATCATCCACTGCCCGTCGACCGTGCAGCTGGTCGCCCTCTCGGCCACCGTGGCCAACGCCGGTCAGCTCACCGACTGGATCGACAAGGTGCACGGGCCCACCCGGCTGGTGCTGAGTGATTTCCGGCCGGTGCCCCTGGCCTTCAGCTTCTGCAGCGCCAAGGGGCTGCACCCCCTGCTCAACGATGCGGGCACCGGGCTGCACCCCAACTGCAAGACCTGGCGGCCTCCGAAAACCACCCACCGCCGCGGCACCAAGACCCCCAGGCCGCCCCAGCCGGAGGCGGCGCCGTTGCCCTTCGTGGTGGCCCAGATGGCCGAGCGCGACATGCTGCCGGCCATCTACTTCATCTTCAGCCGTCGTGGATGCGACAAGGCTGTGCGCGACCTGGGCCGCCTCAACCTGCTGAGCAACGACGAACAGGCGAAGGTACGGGCGCGGCTGCAGGCCTTCGTGGCTTCCACCCCCGAGGCCGTGCGCGAAGGGGGTCACGATGACGCCCTGCTGCGCGGCATCGCCGCCCACCACGCCGGCGTGCTCCCCGCCTGGAAGGAACTGATCGAGGAATTGTTCCAGCAGGGGCTGGTGAAGGTGGTCTTCGCCACCGAAACCCTGGCGGCCGGGATCAACATGCCCGCGCGCAGCACGGTGATTTCTGCCCTCTCCAAGCGCACCGATCGCGGCCACCGGCCCCTGATGGGCAGTGAGTTCCTGCAGATGGCGGGCCGGGCCGGCCGCCGCGGGCTCGACACCCAGGGCTACGTGGTGACGGTGCAGAGCCGCTTTGAAGGGGTGCGCGAAGCGGGGGAGCTGGCCACCAGCCCCGCCGATCCGCTCGTGAGCCAGTTCACCCCCAGCTACGGCATGGTGCTCAACCTGCTGCAGCGCTACGAGCTGCCCAAGGCCAAGGAACTGGTGGAGCGCAGCTTCGGCCGCTACCTGGCCACCCTCGATCTGGCCGACGACGAGCGCCACATCAGCGAGCTGCGCCAGCAACTGGAAGGTCTTTCGGGCCGTGTCGCCGATGTGCCCTGGGACGACTTCGAGGCCTATGAAAAGGAGCGGAGCCGTCTGCGGGAGGAGCGGCGCATCCTGCGGATCCTGCAGCAGCAGGCAGAGGAAACCCTGGCCCATGAGCTCACCCTCGCCCTGCGTTTTGCCAGTGAGGGCACCCTGGTCAGCCTCAAGGCGCCCCAGCTCAAGGGCCGTGTCACACCGGCGGTGATCGTGGCCAAGGTGGTGGGCAGTGGTCAGTTCCCGCTGCTGCTCTGCCTCACCGATGAGAACGTCTGGATCCTGGTGCCCTGCCATGCGGTGGTGAGCCTCCATGCCGAGCTCAGCTGCCTGCAGGTGCGCGACGTGCCCGCCCCCGAGCTTCACCACCCCGGTGAGTTGCGCCATGGCGACCAGGCCAGCGGTGGGCTGGCCCTGGCGGTGGGCTCCATGGCCCGCCGCCACGACATGGCCACCCCCCAGTACGACCTGGCCGGGGAAGTGAGGGCCCAGGCCCTGCTGGTGCACGAACTGGAGCAGGCGCTCGAACGCCATCCCGCCCACAGCACAGGCGACCGCAAGCAGATCAAGAAGCAGCATCGGCGCATGGGGGAACTGGAGGAGGAGATCAGCGAACGCCAGCGCCTGCTTCATCACCGCTCCAACCGCCACTGGGACACCTTTCTGGCCCTGATCGAGATCCTGCGTTTCTTCGGCTGTCTGGATGATCTCGAGCCCAGCGACATCGGTCGCACCGTGGCTTCCCTCCGGGGCGACAACGAGCTCTGGCTAGGGCTGGCCCTGATGAGTGGCCACCTCGATGATCTGGAGCCCGCCGAGCTGGCGGCGGTCCTGGAGGCCATCTCCACCGAGGTGAACCGCCCCGATCTCTGGAGTGCCTTCAACACCCCGCCCGCTGCCGAGGAGGCCCTGCATGACCTGGGAGGCATCCGCCGGGAGCTGCTGCGCCAGCAGGAGCGGGCCGCCGTGGTGATGCCCCTCTGGTACGAGCCGGAACTGATGGGGCTGGTGCATGCCTGGGCCAAGGGCACCAGCTGGAACGACCTGATCGCGGGCACATCCCTCGATGAGGGTGATGTGGTCCGGATCATGCGCCGCACCGTGGATCTGCTGGCCCAGATCCCCTACGGCGAGGCCCTCAGCGAGCAGCTGCGCGTCAAGGCCCGCCTGGCCCTCAAGGCGATCAACCGCTTCCCGGTCTGCGAGCCGCTTGATCTGCTCAGCCCCGTGGGTGCGGGGCTGAATCCGGCCACGGCCAAGGCCGTGCCGCCGCCGAACACTCCTGCAGCGGAACAGGCAACCCTTCCAGCCTCGGTGCCCCAGGGCGCAGGCGATGACGCCACCGTGATCGGTGGTTCTGAAGCCAGCGCTAGCGAAGTGAACCTCACGGAACGGGCGGCCTGAGCGATCAGATCGCCAACCGCTCCCAGATCACATTCAGGTTTGCCCGGTGCAGATCGGTGGCGAAACAATCCCCCAGCTGCTCGGCGCTCAGGCGCGCTGTGACGGCCGGATCGGCCTCCAGGTTGGCGCGGAAGTTGCCACCGCTGGTGTTCCAGGCGCTGTGGGCATGGCCCTGCACGATCCGGTAGGCCTCTTCGCGGTTGAGGCCGCTCTCCACGAGCGCCAGCAGCACCCGCTGGCTGAACACCACACCGCCATAGACGTTGAGGTTGCGCTCCATGTTTTCGGGGTAGACCCCCAGACCCTTGATCACCGCAGTCATCTCCCGCAGCATGAAGTGCAGGGTCACCGAGCAGTCGGGCAGCATCATGCGCTCCACCGAACTGTGGCTGATGTCTCGCTCATGCCAGAGGGCCACATTCTCAAGCGCCGCCACCGTGTAGCTGCGCAGCACGCGCGCCAGACCCGAGATGCGCTCGCTGCGGATCGGATTGCGCTTGTGAGGCATCGCCGAGCTGCCCTTCTGGCCCTTGGCGAAGTTCTCCTCCACCTCGAGCACGTCGGTGCGCTGCAGGTTGCGGATTTCGGTGGAGATCCGCTCAAGGGTCGCCCCCACCAGCGCCAGGGTCTGCACGTATTCGGCGTGGCGATCGCGGGAGATCACCTGGGTGCTGGCGGTGTCGGGAGCCAGGCCCAGGGCGGCGCAGGTGAGTGCCTCCACCTGGGGATCGGTGTTGGCGTAGGTGCCCATGGCCCCGCTGATCTGGCCCACCGCCACCACGGTTTCCAGCCGCTCCAGGCGCTCCCGGTTGCGTTCGGTCTCCGCCAGCCAGCCCGCCACTTTGAAGCCGAAGGTGATCGGTTCCCCATGGATGGCATGGGAGCGGCCGATCATCACCGTGCCCTTGTGGGCCCGGGCCAGCTCCCGCAGGGCTTCGGCCAGGGCGTCCAGCTCGTTGCGCAGCAGGGCCACCGAGGCCTTGAGCTGCAGGGCCAGGCCGGTGTCCAGCACATCCGAGCTGGTCATGCCCACGTGGAGGTAGCGGCCAGCCTCGCCCACATGCTCGTTGACATTGGTGAGGAAGGCGATCACGTCGTGGCGCACCTCCGCCTCGATCGCCTCGATCCGCTCCACCTCGAAGGCCGCCTTGGCCCTGATCTCCGACAGGGCTTCGGCCGGCACCCGCCCCAGTTCGGTCTGGGCGGCCGTGGCGGCGATCTCCACATCCAGCCAGCTCTGGAACTTGGCCTGCTCGCTCCAGAGGCGCCCCATTTCGGGCAAGGTGTAACGCTCGATCAAGGGCCAGCGCGTGGCGACATCGCACCCAATGTATGGGGCAGGCCGATCGGGCCCGATTGAGGTGGTTGCCCAGCTGCACGAAGCGGTTGGGCACCTGGGGCACTCCCTGCGGGTTTTGTTCTGTTTCGGCTGTGGTTGGATGACGAGATGGCCCGAAAACGCCGGCTGGATCTGCATCTGCTGAGCCTGGGTCTGGTTGATAGCCGCCAGCAGGCCCAGCAGTTGATTCGTGCCGGCCGGGTGCGCGCCGGCGATCGGGTGCTCGACAAACCCGGCATGGAGGTGGCATTGGAGCTGGAGCTTCAGGTGAGCCAGCCACCGCGCTTCGTCTCCCGCGGTGGCGAGAAGCTGGTGCGCGCCCTCGAGGCGTTCCCGATCCAGGTGGAGGGACGCATCTGCCTCGATGGGGGCATCTCCACCGGTGGCTTCACGGACTGCCTGCTGCAGCGGGGCGCCCAGCGGATCTATGGCATCGATGTCGGCTATGGCCAGACGGCCTGGAGCCTGCGCACCGATCCGCGCCTGGTGCTCAAGGAGCGCACCAACTTGCGCCACCTGCAGCCCGAGCAGCTCTATGGGCCGGATGATCCCCGCCCGGATCTGGCGGTGGCGGATGTGTCGTTCATTTCCCTGGCCCTGGTGCTGCCCGCCCTGATCGGGTTGATGGAGCCCAAGGGGCAGGAGGCCGTGCTTCTGGTCAAACCCCAATTCGAGGTGGGGCGCGCCCGGGTGGGCAAAGGCGGCGTGGTGCGCGATCCCCAGGCCCACGTCGATGCGATCGAAGCGGTGATCGCGGCAGCGCTCCGGCTGGGTTGGCGCGCAGCGGGGCTGGTGGCCTCACCAATCACTGGTCCGGCGGGCAACCACGAGTACCTGCTCTGGATGCGGGACGGGAGTTTTGAACCCGTTGGATCAGAGCCCGGGATTGCGAACCCGGAGCAGGCATCAGTTCCCTTGGATGGAAGTGCCATAAAAAATCTGGTGGCCAGCACGCTGGCCACCAGGGAGGCCGACCAGCCCTTGGGCTGAATGGCTATCAAGGCAACCCCCCCAGGGAGAAGGGGGCTCAGATCGCGCTGCTGTCCTTGTCGCCGGTGCGGATGCGGATCACCGATTCGATGTTGGTGATGAAAATCTTGCCATCGCCGATTTCACCCGTGCGGGCTGCATCTTGAATGGACGTAATCACAGTGTCGACACGGTCATCGTCGACGACGACCTCAAGCTTGAGTTTCTGTAGAAATTCGACTGTGAATTCTGATCCGCGATAACGCTCGACTTGGCCCTTTTGACGCCCGAATCCACGAACTTCGCTCACAGTCATGCCGACGATGCCGGCATTCACTAGGGCGAGTTTGACGTCCTCAAGCTTGAACGGACGGATGATGGCCTCAACTTTTTTCATGGATCCTGGGATTCATTTCAGGGGGTATCTCCCAGGACGGCGCCTGAGAGGGAGGGGAGAGAGGCGTCCTGGCAGAGGAGTTCGGCGGATGCCCAGCCATTTCAACAATGGACTTCTGCCATTAGGCCGTAGGTGATGGACGTGCGGTGTATCCATTGCTACTGGCTACGCCGTTGAGCGCCGACCAGTCGCGAGGCCCGGCGACGGCTCCTTGAACGCGATGGGCAGGCAGGGATTCGCAAGGGGCCCTCCTCTTTCTAAGGCTGTTGGGATGTCCACTGCGGACCATCGGCTGATTTCTTTTGGGATCGTTGTAAAGAATCGGCCGTTTCGTAGCATGGTGAACCTGACAAGCTCCCGCCGATCGATGGCTGCCCCAGCTCCCTCCACAGCCACCCTCTCCAGCGCGTTCACGACCACGCCGCTCTATGGCCAACGGGAGATTGAGCGGGCCCAGCTGATCTGTTTCGACAACCCGTCCACGGGCCGTCCCTACGAGGTGTCGATCACCCTGCCTGAGTTCACCTGCCTTTGCCCGTTCTCGGGCTACCCCGATTTCGCCGTGCTGCGCTTGATCTATGAGCCGGGCCCCCGGGTGCTTGAGCTCAAGGCGCTCAAGCTCTATGTGAACAGCTGGCGCGACCGCGCCATCTCCCACGAGGAGGTGGTCAACCGCATCCTCGATGATCTGGTGGCGGCTGCCCAACCGGGCTGGATCCAACTCGAGGCTGATTTCAACCCCCGCGGCAACGTGCACACCGTGGTCCGGGTCAGCCAGGGCACCCGTCAGCTGGGATGAGGCTGTTGCAAGGCGCCCAGCAGCTGCGGCAGTTCGCTGGCGAAGGCGGTGAGGTTGCGGTTGCAGAGCCCCCCCACATGCAGGCGCTGGCGCCCGTCCTCTGCGATCGCCCACAACTGGCGTGTGGCCACCAGGCTGAGGCCGCAACCAACAAGCGCAATGGCGAAGCCGGCGTAGACCAGCGGCACCCCCGGATCGCGCTTGAGCAGCAGGCCACTGGCGGGCAGGATCGAGGCCACCCGTAGGGGCAGACCGTTCACCTCCAGGGGCTCGCCGCCGGGGATGAGCCGGCCCAGCAGGCTGGCGTCGCTGGCGTAGATCTCCACCGGTCCGGCCTCGTTGGTCACGCTCAGCAGCACGGGATCTGTGCCGTCGGGGCGGGTGGGCAGCACCAACCCCCAGATCTGGTTTCCGAGTTGCGGGAAGCTCTGCAGCGGAAGCTCCAGCAGCGGGCTTTTGCCCAGTTGCAGCGTGATCGTCGCCAAGGCCCAATCCGCCTGGTAGATGGTCATCCCCTGGTGGCGCAGGGGGTGGTTGACGCTGATCTCACTGCGTTGCTCGACCGCAGGGGTTCTGGCCTGGGCGGGGTTTTTGAGCAGCAAGCGCGAGCGGAACTGCTCCGGTCGCCCTGCCGGGTCGCGGTCGATGCCGAACTGCTCCAGCACCAAGGTCAACTGACCCTGGCCGCGGCGATCCAGCAATTCGAGCTCGTGGCCCGGGGCCAGAAAACGCTCCACCCGTTGGCCTCCCAAGGCTCCCCAGGCCGACCCCACAAGCAGCACCACCAGCCCCGCATGCACCAGCAGTGGGCCCACCCGGCCGGCCACGCCCCGCCGGGCCGCAAGTCGGCCTGCCTGGCTCTGAACCCGCCAGCCGCGGGCCGTGAGCAGGCCCCCGAGGCGATCGAGATCCGCCTGGGGGTCAAGGGAGGCAACGCTCTCCGCCACGCTGAGCTTGCTGAGCTGGCGCGGGGAGCTGTAGTCGACCCAGCGCAGGGCGGCGCGCAGCGCCGGCCACTGGCGGCGCCAGCTGCACAGCACCAGGGACAGCCCGAGCCAGCCCAGCAACGCCAGGAACCAGTCACTGGAATACAGGTGATCGAGCTGGAGCGCCAGGATCCCGTCCCCGTGCACGAACCCCAGCCAGGGGGTTTCGTCGTAGAGGCGGTGATAGAACTCGCTGCTTTCCTGCTGGGGGATCGCGGTGCCCAGCCCGCTGGCAATCGCCACCACCAGCAGCAGCACGATGGCCAGACGCAGATCTGAAATCCACGTGGCCACTCGCCCGAGGGCGCTCAGCAGTGGTGCGGCCAAGGCAGGCGTGGCAGAGGTCATGGCAACTGGGCCAGCAGGGTGAGGCCGCCGGTGAGCACCAACACGACGCCACTGATCGCTGGAACCCAGCGTCCGACTGAGCGCAGGGCCAGCAGGCGCGGCAAGCTGGCCGCCAGGGTTCCCGCCAGCAGCAGGGGCAGCACCTGCCCCAGGCTGAAGCAGGCCAGCAGCACCATGCCCACCAGGGGCGTGCCGTTCTGGGCCATCCAGGCCAGCAGCACCGCCAGCACCGGCGTGGTGCAAGGGGAGGCCGCCAGGCCGAAGGCCAGGCCCGCCGCCAGGGGAGCCAGGGGCGCGGGCACCTTCTGGCGCCAGCGATCTGGGTCGGGACCGTTAGGTAGACGGAACTTCACCAGTCCCAGCAGGTTGAGGCCCATCACCAGGGCCAGGGCCGCCACCAGCACGGAAATCAGACCCGGGACACGCCCGTAGAACAGACCGAGAAGACCGCTGGCCAGCCCCAGCAGTACCAGCGAGACGACGATCCCGAGCGCAAAACTGAGGCTGCGCACCCAGGGCCGCCGCTGCCGGTCGCTGAAGCCGGCCAGATACGCCAGGGTCACGGGCAGCAGCCCCAGGGAGCAGGGGCCAAGGCTGGTGAGCAGCCCTCCGGCAAAGACGATCGCCAGGGTGATCGGACCGGGTGCCGACAGTGAGGCGCGTAAAAACTGTTCAGTCCAGCGAGCCAGATCGGCCAGCTGATCGGCGAGTGAGAGACCAAGGCTGGTCATGGGGGCCTGGTGCAGGTGTCACCCTATCGGGGCGACCCCCTGTCTCCGTCGCCGGGGTCGGCCTGGATCAACCCCCGCCGATTCCAGTGAGCAGCGAATCAGCAGACCGGCGGTGAGCAGGCTGGCGAGCAGCGAATTGCCGCCGTAGCTGATCAGGGGCAGCGGCAATCCGGTGGTGGGCATCGCTCCGCTGGCCACGGCGATGTTCAGAATCGACTGGCCCACCAGCAGGGTGGTGCAGCCGATGGCGATCAGCCGCTGCTGGTTGCTGCGGCAGCTCAGAGCCACCCGGAGCCCCACGAAGCCGAACAACAGCAGGAACAGCAGCAGCATCACCGAGCCGATGTAGCCGAACTCCTCGGCGAACACCGCGAAGATGAAATCCGTGGACTGGATGGGCAGGTATTGAAGTTTCTGGGTGGAGAGGCCGAAACCCTCGCCCAGGGGGCCGCCGGAGCCGATGGCCAGAAGGCTTTGCACCAGCTGGTAGCCGTCCCCCTGGGCATCCTTCCAGGGATTCAGGAACGAGGTCACCCGGACCCGCTGGTAGGTGTTGATCAAGATGCTGCTGATCCCCACCAGCCCCCCACCGAGGGCCGTGGCCAGCAGGGCGCCCAGGTTGAGGCCGGAGGCCAGGGCCATCAGCCAGAGCAGCAGGCCCGTCAGGGCGGCTGTGCTCAGGTTGGGTTGCTTGAGGATCAGCAGGATCAGGGCGCCGAACACCCCCAGCCAGAGCAGCTTCTGGTCTAAGGCGATGCGCTTCCAATGGGCAAACAGGGCAGCCCCCTGCAAGACCACGAAGGGCTTGACGAGCTCCGAAGGTTGGAGCTGGATCGGGCCGACCACCAGCCAACGGCTGGCACCGTTCACGGTGCTGCCTGCCACCAGGGTGGCGGCCACCATGAGCCCCCCCAGCAACAGGGCGGGGCCGGCCAGCTTGGACCAACGGCGGATATTCACCCGCAGGGCCAGAAGCAGCAGCCCCCAGCTCGCCGCCAGCCAGAGCAGCTGACGTTTGAGGTAATAGGCGGCGTCGCCCATCTCCCGCTCGGCCACCCACCAGCTGGCTGACGTCAGGATCAGGATTCCGAGCAGGCTCCAGAGGGCCACTAAGCCCAGCAGGAGCCTCGCCTCGGCGGGCCAGAGGGCGAAGGGAAGCGGCAGGAGTCTTTTTGCGGAGACCTCTGGGCTCGGGATCGAGCTGGGGGGGCGGGTCGCGATGCCGGGCAAGGCCATGGGCTCAGGAAAGCTTCATCGTCAGCTGGACACAAGCCGCTCACTCCCGAGTGTACGGACAAAAAAAAGCCCGGCCAGTGCCGAGCTTGCATGAAAAGAGCTGAGCTGAGCGATGGACTCAGTTACCGACGTTGATCTGACGTCGACCAGAGACGAGTTCAACCTTCAGAATCTTTCCACCCTGCTTCATGATGCGCTGTTGCTCAGCGAACCAACTTTGGTACGGCACCCACTTCGTGAAGTAGGTGTTTTGCAGCTCGCGCTGGGTCCGAGCCTTTTCAGGACAGGGAATGCAGGCCGTGATCTTGAACAGACGCATGGGTTGATCCTCGCGGGGTAGACCGTTGTGGGATCAGTTGCCCAGGCCGGAACTGATGTAGTCGAGGTAGACGCCCAGTTCGCGCCCGGCTTCAGGACCAACCAGCGCGGCGGCCGATTCCTTGATGGCCTGAATCGACTGCACCGTGGCGCCGATGGGCACCCCTAAGGAGTTGTAGGTCTCCTTGAGGCCATTGAGCACGCGCTCATCGAGGATCGAAGAGTCACCCGCCAGCATGGCGTAGGTGGCGTAGCGGAGGTAGTAGTCGAGGTCGCGGATGCAAGCGGCATAGCGACGGGTGGTGTACATGTTGCCGCCCGGACGGGTGATGTCCGTGTAGAGCAGCGTTTTTGCGACGGCGTCTTTGATGATGGCCGAGGCGTTGGCGGAAACGGTGGCGGCAGCGCGCACCCGTAGCTCACCACTGGCGAAGTACTGCTCAAGGCGACCGATGGAGGAGTCGTCGAGGTAGAGACCCTGAACGTCAGAAAGGTTGATGACGTTGGTGATCGCGTCTTGCATAGGTCTGAGGAAGCGGCGGTGGGGAAGAGAAGGCAGCCTCAGGAAAGGGCGCCGATGACGTAATCGAAGAAGAAGCCAGCTTCTTCAGCGTCGGCTCCAGTGAGCAGCGAGCTTGAGGCGAATTTCAGTTCGCGCACGACTTCTGCCATGGCTTCGAGTGGGGTGCCGAGAGCGCGATACATCTCGCGGGCCCCGATAATGCCGATCTCCTCAATGGGAGTGACATCGCCGGCCACGATCCCGTAGGTCACCAGGCGCAGGTAGTAGTCGATGTCGCGGAGGCAGGAGGCCGTCATCTCTTCGCCGTAGGCATTGCCTCCCGGAGAGATCAGGTCAGGACGCTTCTGGAAGAGGGCGCCGCCTGCCTGCTTGACGAGACGTTCCCGGCTTTCGCTCAGGACTCGAGCCACCCGCAGTCGGCGTTGACCGCCGGAGACGAAAGACTTGATCTGGTCGAGTTCGCCGGGGCTGAGGTAGCGGGCTTCAGCATCCGCGTTGATGATCGAGTTGGAGACGATGCTCATGCAGTTCTGCCTCGAAACAAGCGGTCGCCGTGAAGGAGACCGATAGCCGGTGGGTAAGGGGTGGATGCCTGTGCTCCATGACTGGGGCTTCCGAAAGGAGGCCTGGCGTGGAGGAGCGGCTTCTGCGTGGCTCAACGGCGCTGCCTCGGGAGGCGGTGCCGTTGGGCTGCGGGTCGGCCAGGCGGCAAATCAGATCAACTGATCGCCGAATCATTCTGCGGCAGGCCGCTGTCCTGACTCGGCCTCCGGTAACAGTTCTTCACGGCGGAACGTTTTTTGAAAACCCTTTGCGCGCAATGGCTTTCGCGGGAGTTGTTGATACGTGGTCTCCGCTGCAAATGTTAATCATTTGATCGCTCAACCCGACCTCTTCGTCGTGCTGTCCGCGTCAGATTGAGCCTCCAACACCCGTGTTGGAGGACAAAGCCCGAGCTTGGGACCAGGCGCCTGGTGTGTTGGAAGCCCTCAGCGGCTCAGGGGGGTCAGGGCCAGGGCGCTCAGATCGCGCCTTTGGTGGGTGGGTTGAGAGCGGCGTTGCCGCCGTAGAGACTGGCGGTGCGGTTCACCGTGGTGAGTGGCAGGCCGTCCTGGGTGTCGAGGCCGCGCAGGAAAGGCACCGTGTCGCGGCCGAAGCTTGTGGCGTACTCGTCGCTGTTGACGAGGGCTTCGAGGGCTCGCTGTTGGCCCAAGTTGGCCCGGGTGGCAAGGAACGCGCTCACTTCGCCGGCCTGGGCGGCCCGCCCCAGCAGAGCCAGGTAGGCCGCCGTTGCGGCCCGCAGCGGGGCCAGTCGGTTCAGCCGCTGCTGGAACAGATCGCTGGAGGCCAGGACGGCCACAAACTCCGACACAGAAAGGTGGCCATCACGCAGCTGTGATTCGGAGTCGCCGAGGCGTTCTGAGGCCAGCACCTCACGGTTGAGGAGTTGGCGGTAGACGTTGCGGAGCACACTCTGCAGCTCAGCTTCGCCGGGGAACCTTGACAGCCGCACGGGCTCGGGGAGGCTGCGTCGGCGGGTCAGCCCCTGGGGCTTGCCAGGACGCAGGGCCTTGGCCATCGCCGAGACTGGTTGTTCGCTGGAGACAAAGCCGCGGCTGCTGCCAATTAGGGCCTTCCAGTTGGCGCCTCCAACGGACGTCAAGGCCGTGGGGGCTGGGGTGTAGGGGGCGATGGAACGCCCCGGCGAGGAAGACCAGACCGGCGCGCCCCCTTGGTTGGGCTGCCAGCGGGCGGAGCTCCAGCGGCGGGTTGGGGCAGGGTTCTGGCGCAGGCTTTCGGGACCCCTGGGGGCATCCACAACAGCGGCGGTCTCGCTGCCGCTGATGGTGGCGCTCCAACCTCGCAGCACCACCCGCTGGCGGTCGGGAAGGTTGCGCTGGGTGGTCTCTGAGCTGTTGACGATGCCCTGTTGGGTGGTCACATTCGGCCGCTTGACCGGCCGAGTGTCCGCATAGGCGCCGGCGTTGAAGGGCCGTTTGAGGGCGGGAACCCGGCGCGCGTTGAGATCGTTCGCGGTGATGAAGCGCTCGTAGGGAACGGTGTCCTCACCGAAGCTTTCGCTGTACTCGGGGCTGTCGAGGATCGCATCCACCAACCCGTAAAAACCCTTGCGTGCAGCTGTGTCGAAGTAGGCGTCGATTTCCCAGCGGCCGAACGTGGGGCGACCCAGCAGCCTGCGGTGAATAATTTCGATTGCCTTGGTGATGTAGAGGCCGTTCCAGTAGCGGCGGCGGAAAGCCGCTGAGCGAGCCACCTCACGGATGAAGTTTCGCAGGCAGATGTCGCCATTCTCGAGCTTGATTTCCTCCACCTTCAGGCGCTCCCCGGCATAGCCGGCCGTGCCCAGCACCTGAACGTAAACAGCGTCGATCACGGATCGGGTGCTCGATTCGGTCGTACGCACGCTGGGTTGTCCACCACGGCGCGGTACCGAGGAGCCCCCTGTGGAGATCTGCTGGAGGCGCACCAGCTTCGGCCCTACCCGGCGGGGCTTGGCCTTGCGGAATTGAGGGCTGTCCATCTGCCCCGGCTGGGCGATGCCGTTGCCGATCAGGATGCGCCGGTTGTCGTAACCGATCGGGGCTGGACGGGTGGCAACCGATGCCGTGCCCGAGGGGAAGATGGCTCCGTAGTTGAGGGCGAGGGGGTCGTTGCCGCCGCCGTAGGCGTGTTGATCGGCGTAGGGCTGGCGGTAGGAGGCGTAGAGGGTGACGTATTGCGGTGCCCCTTCGAAGGGCGCGCTGAAATTGAACAGCTTGCGGTTGGAGCCCCAGCCGGCGCTCTCCTGGGCTTCCTCGCCGAGATCGCGCAGGAAGGGAACGGTTTCTTCCCCGAACACCCGGGCGTACTCCTGGGTGTTGATCAGAGCGTCGACAAGACCCTTGAGGCCCTGGGCGCTGACGATGTCGAAGTAACGGGTGAACTCCTCCCGGGAGCTGATGCCTCGGCCGAGGAAGTGTCGGAAGGCCAGCTCGACGGCGCGGCTGTTGGAGAAGCGCCCGTAGAACTGCAGGCGGTACTCCTTGCTGTGGCCAAGGGAGCGGATGAACTCGCGCATCGAGATCTGTCCCTGGCGCACCTGGGTGGCCTCCACTGGGCTCACCACCTGGCTGTAGCCCTTGACGATGTCGCGCTCGAACACCTGCCTGTAGGCAGCACGGATCACCTCGGCTTTCTGGGCTCCGGTCTGGCCGGGCTTGATGTTGTAGCGGGGAGCCTTGCCCTGGGCGGCCAGCGCGTAGATCGCAGGCAGCTGCAGACCCTGGTTTTCCGGGCTGCCGAGGCGCTGGCGGGAGGAGGGGGTGGGAACGTCGAGTTCCTTGATCAGAACGTTGAAGGCCTCGATCACCAGGGACCGGGCTTCAGGCTCGCCGCTGAACAACTCAGCGGCGGCGGCACGCATTTCCTGCAGGGCCACGTTGGTGGCCGCCAGGGAGCATCCCTTTTCGAGCACATCCCGAAGGCCGCGGGTGTTCACCGCCAGGATGCTGGGGTCGCCAGCCATCACGGCATAGCCCACATATCGCAGGAACCAGGCCATGTCGCGCACGGATTTACGCATCCGCTCCGTGCCGTAGAGGGCAACGCTGATCGGGCTGAAGCCCGTGGGAAGCACGACGCGCACATCCGCATCGGCCTGGAGACCCCCGAGAACCCTGCCCAGGAAGCCCTTGGTGGCGCTGCCCTGGGCGACAGTGGCGACCGAGGCGGCAAAGGCCACCTGATCAGCCGCCAAGGGGGTGGCCTCAGCGCTGCGTGGGGACTCCGGGGTCAGCGGTCCGTCGAGATAGGAGAGCGGGGTACCGCCGGAGAAGATGCGGTTCGCCGCGCGGCCAACAATCCCATCGGCGTTGGCGGACAAACGTCTGGCCACCTGAACACGTACGAGGCCGCTCTGGAAGAAGGTGCTGAGGTTGCCGAGCTCGCCGAGATCGGGAAAGCGGTCCTCTTGCTCCGCCTGACGGACGCTGGAGAGCGGCAGGGTGTCAAACAGCTGGGGTGAAACCCTCGGGCTGCCGCTGCTGGCGGTCACGGTCATGAACGAGAGCGGGCCTGGCCAAGGAACGTTACGGCTGGCCCTGGGGCCGATCGGGGGGCGATGAACAAATGTTTGCAGCCCTTTGGCCCTGGGGTTCCCTGGGCCCGCTGCCCCGTGAAAAGCTCCCCTGGTCAGCGCCCAGCGTTCCGCCGCCCTCCCCATCCATGTCCGAGGGATCCACCGATGCCGCCACTCCTGTGGTGAGCGCCTTTTATGACCGCTTTCCCTACCCGGGTGACCCCCTCCAGGACGGCCCTCCGCCTGGGTACAACTGGCGATGGTGTGTGCCCTGCGCCTATGGCGTCTGCACCGGTGCCGTGCCGGAATGGCCCGAACCGCTGCGGATCCTGGACGCGGGCTGCGGCACCGGTGTCAGCACCGACTACCTGGCCCACCTCAATCCGGGCGCTGAGATCCTGGCGGTGGACATCAGCCCCGGCACCCTCGAGGTGGCCCGTGAACGGTTGCGCCGCTCGGGTGCCGCCGGGCGGGCCTCGGTGCGGATCGAGCAGCGCAGCCTGCTGGACCTGGCGGGCGAAGGCCCGTTCGATTACATCAATTCCGTTGGCGTCCTCCATCACCTCAAGCAGCCCCAGGCGGGGCTCAGGGCCTTGGCTGAGGTGTTGCGTCAGGGGGGGCTGCTGCATCTCTTTCTATATGCCGATGGGGGCCGCTGGGAGATCCACCGCACCCAGCGGGCCCTGGAGCTGGTGGGCGCCGGGGCGGATGGTGAGGGTCTGCGCCTGGGCCGCGAACTGCTAGCGAGCCTGCCGGAGCGGAACCGTCTGCGCCGTCATCACGAACAGCGCTGGGCCCTGGACACGGCCGCTGACGCCAACTTCGCCGACATGTATCTGCATCCCCAGGAGAGCAGCTACAACCTCGATCGCCTGTTCGATTTCGTGGCCGCCGCCGAGCTGCAGTTCGCCGGCTTCTCCAATCCCCAGGTCTGGGATCCCGCCCGCCTGCTGGCGGGGGAGCTTCTGGAACGGGCCCGGGCCCTGACGGAGCTGGAGCAATGGCACCTTGTGGAGGCGCTCGACCCCGACATCAGCCATTTCGAGTTCTTCCTCAGCCAGGGGCAGCTGGCGGCGGCCGACTGGAGCAGGGATCAGGCGGTGCTTGCGGCCCGCGCTCAGCGCAACCCCTGCCTCTGGGGCTGGCCTGGTTCCAGCCTGCTCGGTCCTGATCTCGAGCCCATCAACCTTGAGCCTGAAGGGGTCGCCTTGATGCAGGCGATCGATGGGGCCGGAACGGACACGCCCTTGGGCGCCCTCGGGCTGGGTTGGGCCCCGGAGCGTCTGGCCGCCGTGGCACGGGAGCTCGTGAGCCGGCAGTTGTTGCTGCTAAGACCCTGAGCTGAAGAGGCTGCGTGATAAATTCCGCTCGCCTTTTCAGAGCATCGGCGCCCTTGTTGGCCAGCCCTGATCAACACCTCGAGTTGCTCTCCACCCAGGGGTCGGAACTCGCGCTGGAAGCAGGATCTGACCCAGGGTTGAAGCCTGAACCGGTGGTGACCTCCTCCCCTGCGGAGGTGGCCATGGCCGAATCGCTCCCCCTCACCGGGGCGGGTTCGGACATCGACGACGACATGGCCGATTACGCGCGGCTCAAGCGGCGCCTGATCCAGGCCACCTTGATCGCTTCCGCTGCGGCGGTACCGATCGCGGCCCTGGCCTTTGACCTCTCCACCGCGGGCAGTCTTCTGGTCGGAGCCCTCGCCGGGCTTCTCTACCTCAGACTTCTTTCCCGCAGTGTCGACAAGCTCGGCAACGGAGCCAGGTCGGTTGGAAAGGTCCAACTTCTGGTGCCTGTGGTGCTCGTCATCTCCTCCACCAGGATCCCCCAGCTGGATCTCCTTCCTGCCTTGATCGGTTTCCTGCTCTACAAGCCAGCCCTTCTGATCCAAGGGCTGCTCGATGCCAGGGTTGGCTCATCCCAGCGCTGATCAGCCCGAGTTTCAGCCCCGCCTCCTCCACTCCATCCGTCGCTTGAGCGACACCGAATGTTCAGCCCGATGGTTCCCTTGCCACTCAATCTTCCTTTCGCCGCCCTGGAGGTTGGACAACACCTCTACTGGCACCTGGGCAACTTCAAAATCCACGGGCAGATCTTCCTGAGCTCTTGGGTCGTGATCGGAGCCCTGCTGACCGTTGTGGTGATCGGATCACGCAAGTTGGAGCGCGATCCCCGCGGTCTCCAGAACCTTCTCGAGTATCTCTGGGCCTACATTCGTGATATTGCGCGAGATTATATTGGAGAAAAAGCCTACAGAGATTGGTTGCCTTTCATTGGCACTCTTTTCTTGTTCATCTTCGTCAGCAATTGGGGAGGTGCCTTGATCCCCTGGAAGCTCATTCACCTGCCAAGTGGTGAACTGGGTGCTCCCACCGCAGACATCAACACCACCATTGCCTTGGCGCTGCTGGTTTCCCTTGCATACTTCTATGCGGGTCTTAGTCGTAAGGGTTTCCGATACTTTGAGTACTACGTGGAGCCCACGCCGATCATGTTGCCATTCAAGATCGTCGAGGATTTCACCAAGCCTCTCTCCCTGTCTTTCCGTTTGTTCGGCAACATCCTTGCCGACGAACTTGTTGTGGCTGTGCTCGCATTTCTTGTCCCTCTCATCGTTCCGCTGCCCGTGATGTTCCTGGGGCTTTTCACAAGCGCCATCCAGGCGCTGATCTTTGCCACTCTCGCCGCCTACTACATCGGTGAGGCCGTCCACGAGTCCCACGCCTGATCCCAAGGCGGCCGGTCCCTCGGTCTGCTAGATCTCCTGCGCGCAGGTCCGGCTCGATCCGGGCCCATTTCCAAGGTCAACCCCAGGAAATGCCCAAGCGCCACCTTCCATCCCAGGTTCATTCCGCGCTGCATCGGCGCCCCACATCTCTTCCCCAACATGGATTCGATTACTTCCGCTGCGTCTGTTGTGGCAGCCGGTCTGGCCGTCGGCCTGGGCTCCATCGGCCCCGGCATTGGTCAGGGCACCGCTGCAGGCGGCGCCGTTGAAGGCATTGCCCGCCAACCCGAAGCCGAAGGCAAGATTCGCGGCACGCTGCTGCTCTCCCTGGCCTTCATGGAGTCGCTCACCATCTATGGCCTGGTGGTCGCCCTGGTCCTGCTGTTCGCGAACCCCTTCGCCAACTGATCACGTCCAGCGGGAAAGGCCTGCCGGAGCGTCCCATCCCACGCTTCGGCCCGTCGCTCCCTTTTTTCCACCGTCCTGATCTCTTCAGCGCTCCTGCCCCATGACCAGCTGGCTCCTGCTTGCCGCAGCCGGTGCACCGGAGGGGGGTCTCTTCGACCTCGATGCCACCCTGCCGCTGATGGCGGTGCAGGTGGTGCTCCTCACCTTCATTCTCAATGCCCTGTTCTTCCGTCCCATCGGCCGGGCGGTCGAGGAGCGCGAGGGCTACATCGCCACCAGTCGCGCTGAATCCAAGCAGAAGCTTGCCCAGGCCCAACGGCTCGAGGCTGATCTCAAGACTCAGCTCAAGGAGGCCCGCCAGGAAGCCCAGAAGCTGATCCTTGCGGCGGAAGAGGAAACCGACCGCCTCTATCGCGATGCCCTGGCGGCTGCGATGGCCGATTCCAATGCCAGTCGGGAAAAGGCTCGTCGAGAGATCGACACTCAGCGGGAAACCGCGATGGGGCAGATCCTTCTTGACGCCGATCAGCTCGGCGATCTCATCGTTCAACGTCTGCTGGCTGCCCAATGATCACCTTCGTTGCCCCTCTGCTGGCCAGCCACGGAGGCTTTGGTTTCAACCTCGATCCGTTTGAGACCAACATCATCAACCTGGCGATCGTGATCGCAGGCCTTTGGAAGTTTTTGCCCGGTTTTCTGGGCGCGATCCTGGAGCGTCGCCGCAGCGCGATCCTCTCCGATCTCAACGATGCCGAGAAACGTCTGGCTGAAGCCGCGACTCTGCTCGTGGAAGCTCAGCAGGCCCTCGCCGATGCCCAGCAGAAAGCGGCCAAGATCCTTGTCGACGGTCGATCCCGGGCCCAGGCGATTCGGCTGGAGAGCGAACTGCGCACCGTGGAGGAGATGGCCCGCATGAAGCAGGGTGCCGCCACGGACCTCAGTTCAGAGGCGGCCAGGGTGACCACCTTGCTGCGCCGCGAAGCGGCCAGGCTGGCGATTGACAAAGCTCTGGCCTCACTGCCTTCTCAACTCGATCAGGGGGCCCAGGCTCGGCTCATCGATCAGTCCATCGCCAACCTGGGGGTCTCCTGATGCCACTGCTCAACTCCATCACCACCCCTTACGCCGAAGCCTTCTTGCAGGTGGCTGACCAGCGTGGGGAAACCGATGAGGTGATGGCCCAGGCGAAGGAGCTTCTCGCCCTCTGGCACGAAACTCCCAGCCTCGGGGAGGCCCTGTCCTCGCCTGTGATCGAAGTTGAGGCCAAGAAGGATGTGCTGGTCAAGCTGTTTTCCGATCAGCTCACACCTTCTTTCCTCAACCTGCTCAAGCTGCTCACCGACCGCTCACGCATCGGTGTGTTGGACGCTGTCCTGGAGCGTCTGCTGGAGCTCTACCGGGAACAGCGCCAGATCGCCCTGGCCACCGTCACCTCCGCCACACCCCTCTCGGATGGCCAGCAGGCTCAGCTCAGAGAGAAGGTGCAGGCGGTCGCCGGCACCGACAAGGTGGAGATCAAGCTCCTGGTGGACCCCGCACTCATCGGTGGCTTCATCATCAGCCTCGGCTCCCAGGTGATTGACGCCAGCCTCTCCGGCCAGGTTCGTCGACTCGGTTTGGAGCTGGCTCGGGTGAGCTAGCCACCCCCACCCCCTGACCCAACCTTTCCCCCACCCCTCCTTTCCCCCACCGCCTTCCCCCCAGGGGACTTCCCACCATGGTTTCCATCCGACCCGACGAGATCAGCGCCATCCTCAAGCAGCAGATCGCTGACTATGACAAGTCAGTTTCGGTCAGCAACGTCGGAACGGTGCTCCAGATCGGTGATGGCATCGCCCGGGTCTACGGCCTGGAAAAGGTGATGTCCGGTGAATTGGTGGAGTTCGAGGACGGCACCGAGGGGATCGCCCTCAACCTCGAGGACGACAACGTCGGCGTGGTGCTGATGGGCGAGGGCCGGGGTATCCAGGAGGGCAGCACCGTGAAGGCCTCCGGCCGGATTGCTTCGGTGCCCGTTGGCGATGCTCTGCTGGGACGCGTGGTGAACCCCCTTGGCTTGCCGATCGACGGCAAGGGCGAGATTGCCTCCACGGAGAGCCGTCTGATCGAGTCGATGGCGCCGGGCATCATCCAGCGCAAGTCGGTTCATGAACCGATGCAGACCGGCATCACGGCCATCGACGCCATGATCCCCATCGGTCGCGGCCAGCGCGAGCTGATCATCGGCGACCGCCAGACCGGCAAGACCGCCATTGCGATTGACACGATCCTCAACCAGAAGGGTGAGGATGTCGTCTGCGTCTACGTGGCCATTGGCCAGAAATCAGCCTCGGTGGCCAACGTGGTTGAAGTGCTCCGGGAGCGCGGCGCCCTCGATTACACCGTGGTGGTGTTCGCCAGCGCCTCGGAAGCGGCCGCTCTTCAATACCTGGCCCCCTACACCGGCGCCGCCATCGCCGAGTACTTCATGTACAAGGGCAAGGCCACGCTGATCGTTTACGACGACCTCACCAAGCAGGCCCAGGCTTACCGCCAGATGTCGCTGCTGCTGCGTCGCCCCCCCGGCCGTGAGGCCTACCCCGGCGACGTCTTCTATTGCCACAGCCGCCTGCTGGAGCGTGCCGCCAAGCTCTCCGACGCCATGGGCAAGGGCAGCATGACCGCCCTGCCGATCATTGAGACCCAGGCCGGTGACGTCTCGGCCTACATCCCCACCAACGTGATCTCGATCACCGATGGTCAGATTTTCCTCAGTTCCGACCTGTTCAACTCCGGTCTGCGTCCCGCCATCAACGTGGGCATCTCGGTGAGCCGGGTGGGCGGCGCCGCCCAGACCAAAGCGATCAAGAAGATTGCCGGCACCCTCAAACTGGAACTGGCCCAGTTCGATGAGCTGGCCGCCTTCTCTCAGTTCGCCTCCGATCTCGATGCCGCCACCCAGAAGCAACTGGGCCGCGGCAAGCGCCTCCGGGAGCTGCTCAAGCAGCCCCAGTTCAGCCCCCTGTTGCTGGCCGAACAGGTCGCTGTGGTCTACGCCGGAGTCAAGGGTCTGATCGACGAGGTGCCTGTGGAGCAGGTGGCGCTGTTCGTTCGTGAACTGCGCGAATACCTCAAGACCAATTGTGCCAACTACATCGAAACCATTCAGCGCGAGAAGCAGCTGAGCGAGGAGTCTGAAGCTGTGCTCAAGACCGCCATCAACGAAGTCAAGGCCAGCCTTCTGGCCGTCGCCTGAGCACCCCCATCCAATGGCGAACCTCAAGGAAATCCGTGACCGGATCAGTTCGGTCAAGAACACCCGCAAGATCACCGAGGCCATGCGCCTGGTGGCCGCAGCCAAGGTGCGTCGAGCCCAGGATCAGGTGCTGCGCAGCCGACCCTTCGCCGACCGGCTCGCTCGGGTCCTGGAAAATCTCCAGGCGAACCTGAGCGGAGAGGGGGCCGATGTGCCCTTGTTGCAGAACCGCCCGGTCTCCATGATCACCCTGCTGGTGGTCACGGCCGATCGGGGGCTCTGTGGTGGCTACAACGCCAACATCATCAAGCGCACCGAGCTCCGCTTTGCCGAGCTCAAGAACCAGGGCTTCACGGTCGATCTGGTCCTGATCGGCCGCAAGGCGATCACCTACTTCCAGAACCGCTCCTATCCGATCCGGGCCACCTTCACCGGTCTTGAGCAGGTGCCCAACGCCGATGAGGCCAGGGGCATCGCTGATGAAGTGTTGGCGGAGTTCCTCTCTGAGAGCACCGACCGGGTGGAGATCATTTACACCAAGTTCATCAATCTGGTGAGCTCCAACCCCGTTTCTCAGACCTTGCTGCCCCTCGATCCCCAGGGAATCGCCAGCCCCGACGACGAGATCTTCCGCCTCACCACCCGCGAAGGTCGTCTGCAGGTCGAGGTGGGCACGGCTCCTGATAACACACAACCGGTCCTGCCCTCGTCCTTCGTGTTTGAGCAGAGCCCGGCGCAGCTGCTCAATGCGTTGCTGCCGCTCTATCTGCAGAACCAGTTGCTTCGTTCGCTCCAGGAGGCGGCCGCCAGTGAGCTGGCCAGCCGGATGACGGCCATGAACAACGCCAGCGACAACGCCAAGGCCTTGGCTAAGACCTTGACCCTCGATTACAACAAGGCTCGCCAGGCGGCCATCACTCAGGAAATCCTCGAGGTGGTGGGTGGCTCCGCTGGGATGGGCTGATCTGAGCCACCTCTTGGGAGGCTTTGATCCTTGGCTTCAGCCGGTCTTTGGGCCGGCTGTTTCCTAGGTGTCCTCGATGGATGGCTCCCCACCGCGGCCCCTCAGGCTGCCTGAGGCCCCGGGGTTGGTGGTCTCGCCCCTGTTTCCGCTGGCCCTGGGCAGTGCTCAGCTGCGGCTTGATCCGCTTGATCTGGCGGTGATGCTCCAGGACGTTCTGGCACTGCGGGGCGAAGCCGTTGGTAACCCGGATCCAGACTGCGCCTGGACGGGCGATCTCCATGGGGTCGCTCAGCTGCACGCTCACCCCAGCTTTTCAGGCCTCTGCCGTCAGGTGGAGCAGCTGACTCTGGCCTACCTGGAACGGCTGGGTTTTGGCCTGGATCAAGTTGGCCTGCATCTGCAACGCTGCTGGCCGGTGATCAGCGAGCCGGGCCAGGGGGTGGGACGCCATCACCACCCCAACGCCCATCTGAGTGCGGTGGTCTACCTCAATGGCGATGGCAGCGGTGATAGTGGTTCCCTGCGGCTTTTCCCGCCCCGTCAGGTCAATGAGTTGGTGCCGGGGCTGGCGGTGGGCCATGGCGGGCCGATTCAGCACGCAGGTGACCTCAATGCCCCCTGGGCGGAGGTGGCCCCAAGGGCGGGGCTGGTGGTGCTGTTCCCGGCGGCAATCGACCACGCTGTGGCCGGCAACCACGGCGAAGATCGCCGTTTCTCGATCAGTTTCGATTTCGTGCTCACCGCTCCCGCCGGATCCGAAACAGGTGGGTCCTCAGCGGAGTACCTGGCGCCCCATCCAAGCCAGTGGCGTCCCGTCGTCCAGGAAGATGGGCAGGTTGTGCTCTGATCAGGCGCCCCAGGCAACCCCATGAGTGACACCTTCACCGTGATCGCCATGCTTCATGGCGCGGAGCACCGGTTCCCCTGCCGCAGTGACCAGACCGTGCTGGCGGCCGCGGAGGCCGCCGGGGTGCCTCTGCCCAGCTCCTGCTGCTCGGGGGTCTGCACCACCTGCGCGGCCTTGCTGCAGGAGGGCCAGGTGCACCAGCCCGACGCCATGGGTGTCAGGCAGGAGCTGCAGGTGAAGGGTTACGCCCTGCTCTGCGTCTCCACACCTCTGAGCGATCTCAGGCTCTTGGCGGCCCAGGAGGATGCGCTCTACGAGGCCCAGTTCGGTCAATTCCAGAAGTGACGCTGGAGAGCCTGGAGCTCTGGTTCGCGCTGGGACCTGGGCCCCTGAGGCCCCAGGTGCTGGCCGCCCTGCTGCCCCATGGCGAACCCCTACGCTGGGCGCTCACGGCCGTCGAAGTTGGGGCGGATGGTGGACGAAGGGCACGGCTGGAGGCGGTGGTGCTGCGGTGAGCGCCTTGCCACCACTACCGACGGTGATGCTGATTCCCACCGGCATCGGTTGCCAGATCGGGGGGTACGCCGGCGACGGTCTGCCCAGCGCCCGGCTGCTGGCGGCGGCGAGCGGCTGCCTGATCACCCATCCCAATGTCATGAATGGCGCGGCGCTCTACTGGAGTGACCCGCGCATCCATTACGTGGAGGGCTGGGCCCTCGACCGTTTCATGGCCACTGAGCTGGCGTTGGTGCCGGTTCGCAGCCAACGGGTGGGGGTCTTGCTGGATGCGGCCATCGAGGACGACCTGCGGCTGCGGCACCTGCAGGTGATCGACGCCTGCCGAAGCACGCTTGGACTGACCATCGGCCCGGTGATGTCCACCGACGAGCCCCTGGAGGTCAGCCTGAGCGCGGGCCCCAGCGGCAGCAGTTGGGGGAGCCTGGGCCGGCCTGGGGCCTTGCTGGCAGCAGCCGAGCGCCTCAAGGCGGCGGGAGCCACGGCAATCGCGGTGGTGACCCGCTTCCCCGAGATCCCTTCCAGCGAGGCCCTGGCCGCCTACCGCGGGGGAAACGGAGTCGATGCCCTGGCCGGTGCCGAGGCCGTGATCAGCCACCTGCTCGGGAAACATCTGGCGCTGCCCTGTGCCCATGCTCCGGCCCTGGAGCCCCTTCCCCTGGATCCCAGCCTGGATCCGCGGGCGGCGGCCGAGGAAATCGGCACCACCTTCCTGCCCTGTGTCCTGGTGGGCCTGTCGAGAGCCCCGAACCTCTGGCCGATGGCCCCTGGTCGCCCCGCCCCGCCGGCCGGAGCCCTCCTGGGCGACCAGGTCGGTGCCGTGGTGGCCCCCGCGGGCGCCCTGGGGGGCGAGGCGGTGCTGGCGGCCCTGGACCGGGGCGTTCCAGTGATCGCCGTGGCCGGCAACCCATCGCTGTTGGCGGTCAACGCCGAAGCACTGGGGGTGACCGTGCTGCCGTCGGTCAGCTATGCGGAGGCGGCAGGCTTGGTTCTGGCCCTGAGGGAGGGCCTCGCTCCTGAGGCCCTTAGGCGACCCCTGCGGCCCCTGGGCTGATCCAGCCAGCTCAGCGCAGACAGGCCATGGGATGACGGGTGGGCAACCCAAGTGCCTTGGCCACCCCGGGATGGCAGACATCTCCATGGATCGTGTTCAACCCCGACATCAGCTCGGGCCGCTCGGTGATCGCCTCAACAAGGCCCCGGCCAGCGATGCCGAGGATGTAAGGCAGGGTGACGCTGACCAGGGCTTCGGTGGAGGTGTGGGGCACAGCGCCGGGCATGTTGCCGACGGCGTAGTGCTGCACCCCGTGGATGGTCACCACTGGATCGGTGTGGGTGGTTTCCCGGCTGGTGGCGATGCAGCCCCCCTGATCGATGGCCACGTCGACGATCACCGACCCCGTCCGCATCTGGCTCACCAACTCCTCGTCGACGAGGCTCGGGGCCCGTCCGCCCGGAGTCAGCACCGCGCCGATGAGCAGATCGGCCGACGGCACCAGCCGCTCCACCAGGCCCCGGCTGCTCACCAGGCTCACCAGGCGGCCGCGGCGGTCGGATTCCAGGTTGCGCAACCGCTGGGGAGAGTGATCGAGCAGCAGCACTTCGGCATCCATGGCCGCAGCCACCCGGGCCGCATGCCAGCCCACGGTGCCGGCCCCCAGCACCACCACCCGGGCCGGCCTGACGCCGGTGCAGCCACCCATCAGCACACCTCGGCCGCCATGGGGCTTCTCCAGCAGGTGGGCCCCAACCTGGGCCGCCAGCCGTCCGGCGATCTCGCTCATCGGGGCCAGCAAGGGCAGGCTGCCGTTCTCCAGTTGCACCGTTTCGTAGGCCACGCCCGTGGTGCCCGCCTCAAGCAGGGCCTGGCCCACCTCGGGATAGGCGGCCAGGTGGAGGTACGTGAACAGGACGAGGTCACTGCGCAGGAAAGGGAACTCCTCCACCTGGGGCTCCTTCACCTTGACCACCAGGTGGGCGGCCCAGGCCTCCTGGCGGTCCACCAGCCGGGCCCCGACGGCGGCGAAGTCCTCGTCGCTGATGCCGGCGCCGGTGCCGGCTCCGTGCTGGATGCGCACCTCCAGGCCATGGGACACCAGTTCCCTGACTCCATCGGGTGTCAGAGCCACCCGCTGTTCGTCCCGCTTGATTTCGGAGGGAACACCGATGCTGGCGATCGGAGCCGCCGGGCCGGAGGCTGACATGGGGTTGAGAAGCTGCTACCAGATTGGCGACTCGGCCGGCCAATCGCCAACATCGGTGGTCGCGTGTCAGTCGACGGCGGCGATCGGCATCCGCCAGCCCGTTCCGAAGGCCCGGCGGCTCACCTTCAGCAGCGGCGGGGCCTGACGGCGTTTGAATTCCGCTCGCCTCAGCAGCCGCTGCACCCTCTGGGCCAACGCAGGGTCGGTGCCCGCCTCGATCAACTCCTCCGGGCTGCGCAGCTCTTCGATGTAGGCCGCGAGCATGGGATCGAGCACGGTGTAGTCAGGCAGGGAATCGCTGTCTTTCTGGTCAGGGCTGAGTTCGGCGCTGGGGGGCTTCTCTCGGATGGCCTCGCCGATCAAGGGGCCTTCGGCCGCCAGGCCGACCCGTTGCCGGCAGGGACCGGATTCAGGGGCGTCGAGCCAGGCGCAGAGCGCGAAGACGGTGCTTTTGTAGAGATCGCCGATCACGGCCAGGCCGCCGTTCATGTCGCCGTAGAGAGTGCAGTAACCCACGGCCAGCTCCGACTTGTTGCCGGTGGAGAGCAGCAGTTGGCCCTGCTGGTTGGCCAGGGCCATCAGCAGGGTGCCCCTGATCCTGGACTGCAGGTTCTCAGCCGCCAGGCCCCTGGGGGGCCCAGCCAGGGGGCCTTCCAGGCTTGAAGCGAATTGCTCCATCAGCGGTGCGATCCCCACCGTGTGGTGGGCGATCCCCAGGTTGCCCGCCAGGGCCAGGGCGTCGCTGATCGACCCGGCTGAGCTGTAGGGGGAGGGCATCAGCAGGGCCTGGACCCGCTCCGGGCCAAGGGCGGCCACGGCCAGGGTGGCCACCAGGGCCGAATCGATGCCGCCGCTCAACCCCAGCAGCGCCCGTTGGAAGCCGCATTTGCGGGCGTAGTCCCGCAGCCCCAGCACCAGCACCCGGAACAGCTGCTCCATCGCCGAGGGCAGGGCAGCGGCAGCGCTGGACTGGAGCGCTTGAGCGGCCTCGCCAAGGTCGCAGCTCCAGACGCCCAGGTCTTCCTCGGCGCAGGCCAGCTGTAGCCGCACGCTGCCGCCGGCGTCGATCACGAAGCTGGCGCCGTCGAACACCAGCTCGTCGTTGCCCCCCACCTGGTTGACATAGACCACCGGGCAGCCCAGCCGCGCCGCCGCCGCCTGGGCCAGCTGGTGGCGCAGGGCCGCCTTGCCCTGGCCGAAGGGTGAGGCCGAGAGATTGATCAGCAGCTCAGGGTGCAGTGGAATCAGCTCGGCGATCGGGTCGGGACCGGCCAGCCGTGGGATCGCCAGGGTTTCCTCCACCCAGAGGTCTTCGCAGATGGTGAGCCCCATTCGCCAGCGGCGACCGCCGATGGGCAGCTCCAGCAGGGCGGGCTGGTCGGAGCTGCGGAAGTAGCGCCGCTCATCGAAGACGTCATAGCTGGGTAGCAGGCGCTTGCGGGCCACGATCCGCCACTGGCCCGCCTGCACCAGGGCGGCGGCGTTGTACAGGCCAGGCTGCTGGCCCCCCGGCAGCGATTCGCTCACTCCCAGCACCAGGCTCAGCCCAGGCGGCAATCGGCGCGCCAGCTCCCCGAGCATGTTGTCCTGTTCACGCTGCAGCGATGGGCGCAGCAGCAGGTCCCGGGGCGGGTAGCCCCAGAGGGCCAGTTCGGGGGCCACCACCAGATCGGCGCCGGCATCGGCAGCCTCGAGGCAGCGCTGGGCCAGCCGCTCGGTGTTGCCACGCAGATCGCCCACCAGCGGATTGATCTGGGCCAGGGCGAGCCGCATCAGCGCAGGGGGCAGCCGGCTGGAGGGCCACCGCAGACCGTGCTGCCCAGGCCGTAGAGATTGTGGTTCCGCAGCACCGGCCAGAGCTCGTCTGGGATCAAGGCTGGATCGGGCTGTTCGCGGATCTGGGAGCTGGCGGCAGCTGGGATCTCCAGGGGCAGCACCTCGAGGTTGGCCCCCAGCTCCATCAGGGGTTGCAGCTGTTCGGGTCCCAGGGGCCAGCCCTGGCGGGGCACAACCGCCAGTCGGCAGGCGGCCAGGATGCCGGAGGCGTCGTACCAGTGCGGCAGCTGATCCACCAGGTCGCTGCCGAGAACGAACACCAGTTGGGCCCCTGGCCAGCGCCGCTGGGCCGCGCGAAGGCTTTCGATCGCCCGCGGGCTGCTGAGTGCCGGGTCGAGGATCAGGCGTGGATTGGCCAGACCCTTCACAAGGGCCTCCAGCAACGCCGAGCGAACCGCCAGTGGCGCCCCGTGGTGCTTGAACGGATTGTCGCTGGCGTAGGTGGCCACCAACGGGTAATGGTGGGTGAGACCCTCGAGCAGCGCCCGGTGACCAAGGCTGGGAGGGTCGGCACTGGTGCCGAACAGGGCCACGGCCGGCGGGTCATGGGAGCCGATCGGATCGCTCATGGCAGCAACGCCTGCAGCGGTGGGGCGGTCTCCAGCGACTGCCACTGCACCAGCCAGCGTTGCACCTCAGGGTCCTGGCGGGCCAGACGGCGCAGCAGGGCGCCGGGCCGCGCGGCCCCCACCTGGGCGCCACGCAGCAACTCGCGGGCGGCCAGGCGCCCGGTGCGCCGGGTGGCGACCACCGCCAGGGCCACCTGGGCCAGCGCCACCGGCGCCGCCGGCGCCAGGCTCAACCCGCCGCTGAGGGGGGCCGCCAGCACCAGCAACTGACGCAGACCCCCCAGCAGCAGCTGAATGCCCAGCTGCGTGCCCCCCAGCAAGGCGCTCTGGGCCGAGATCCGCCCCAGCATCAGCCGCGCCTGGGGGCCATCGAGCTGCAATCCATACAGACGGCAGAGCTGTACCACCAAGGTGGTGTCCAGGGCCAGGGCACCGGCCACATCCAGGAGCACCAGTGGGTTGGCCGCGACGCTGGTCGCCTTGAGGGCGGCGAAGCGGCCGATCAGGCCCCGGGCCGCCTCACGGCCGTGGCCCAGCCGCCAGTGGTGCAGGCGCTGGCTGAAGCGGTCCGCGGCCCGCAGGCTGTTGAGCGCCAACAGCAACAGGCCACTGCGCCGCAGCAGGGCGGTGAGCTGCTGTTGCAGTGGTTCGATCCGGGCTGGCTCCGGCTCGCTGCGCACCCGGCCATCCGCCAGCAGGGTGGCGCGGCGGGGGGCGGCGGCCACCGTCACCAACTCCAGGCCGGCCGCTGACGTCGGCAGTCGACGGCGGATGCTTGCCTCCAGGTGGCTCAGCTCATCGGCGGGCCAGCAGTCACTGCGGTTGAGCACGAGCATCAGGGGGGTGCCGCCCCGGAGCAGGGCCTCAAGGGCCTCCAACTCGGGGACCGTCAGGTCGCCATCGAGCACGAACAGCACCAGATCGGCACCCAGGGCCACCCGGGCCGCCAACCGCCCGCGACCACTGGCGGCGATCTCATCGATCCCGGGGGTGTCCACAAGCTCCACCCGCTCCAGCCCAGTGATCGCCTGCTTCCAGGGGGCGTGCTCCTGACGGCGGGTGCAGCCGTGGGCCACGTCAGTGGCGAAATGCTTCTCCCCCAGCAGGGCATTGAGCAAGCTGGATTTGCCCACCCCCACCCGGCCGAACACGGCCACCCGCAGGCGCCTTTGGCGCAGGCGCTCCAACTGGGCGTCCAGGGCGGTCAGCTCAGGCCCCAACACCGAGCGTTCCCGGGGCGAGAGCCTGAGCTCCGGGCGCCATCGCTCCAGCAGAGCGGTGCAGCGTTCGGGGCTGGGGGGGACGGCGGTCATGGGGTTTCCGCCGCGGCCGCCGAGCGCGGCCGCCACCAGCCGGCCAGCACCGCCAGCACCGCATCGGCGCCGATCAGACCGACGAAGGCGCCGAATTCATCGACTACGACCCGCACGGAGTGGTTGCTGCGCCTGAAGGCGGTCAACAGCCTGTCGGCGCGGATCATCTCCGGCACGAATTCCACCTGTTCGGTGTGGCTGGCAACGCTGGAGCCTCCCTGACCCGTGAGCAACGCAGACAGCAGATGCTCGCGGCTCGCGACCCCAAGGACTTCGTCCACTTCCTCCCCCAGCACCACCCACCAGGCGGCCGTGTTGCCGAGCAGGTTGTCCCGTAGATCGGCCAGTTCGGCATGGCCCGCCAGGGTGGGGGCCGCCACCCGGGGCACCATCAGATCCCTTGCGGTCAGGTCGTTGAGCTGGAACACCTTGCCGATCATGGCGGCCTCGTCGGCCTCAATCTGGCCCTTCTGGGAACCCAGTCGTGCCAGCAGACGAATCTCTTCTTCGTCGGTGGCCAGTTCGTTCTCGGCCGTGATCGCCGGCATCAGCCATTCCAGCAACACCACCAGGGGCAGCATCAGCCGCAGCAGCAACGCCACGGAGGCCGCGCTGGCCAGGGACAGGGGCAGGGCCATGCTGCTGCCGACAGCCTTGGGGAGGATCTCTCCCAGCAGGATCACCAGCACCGTGAGGCCCACCGAAAACAGCGGTAGGGCGATGCCGTCGATGCCCTGGTGATGGAACAACCAACCGGCATAGCTGCCGAGCATCAGGCTGCCGAAGATGTTGAAAGCGTTGTTGGCGATCACCAGCACCGCCAGGGCGCGGCCGAGCCGGTTCTTGAGCAACTGCAGGGAACGGGCCCCCCGGGGCGGGTTGGGCCGCCCGGCCAGTTCGTGCACCCTCAGGGGGTTCACGGTGAGGATTGCCGCCTCCACACCGGAGCAGACGGCCGAACCCACCAGAATCACCATCACCAGACCCACCAGGCCGATGAGTTCGTTCATGGCCGTTGGGTCATGCGGTCCTGAATCCGAGGCTGGGGTCTGTCACAGCTGAGCTGGAGATCTGACACTCTCATTTAATCGGCCGTGCCATCTTCCCGCTGTCCATCCCTGCTGCCCCCATGGTGACTGACCCAGCCGAGTTCCTGCAGCGCCGCTCCCGTTTTCTCGAGAAGTTGGGCGGGGTGGCGGCCGTGATCCCGGCTTCGCCGCTGGTCACCCACCATGCCGATGTGGAGCATGCCTTTCGCCAGAACAGTGATTTCTGGTATCTCACCGGCTTCGATGAACCCGGGGCGGTGGCCCTTTTCCTGCCCCATCGAGCCGAGAACCCGTTCGTGCTGTTCGTGCAGCCCAAGGAGCCGGCGGCCGAGGTCTGGAATGGCTTTCGCTGGGGATGCGAGGGGGCGGTGGAGCGCTTCGGCGCCGACCTGGCCCATCCCCTGGCCGAGTTGCCGGATCGTCTCGGTCCCTACCTGATCGGGGCCGAGGGCATCGCCTTTCGGGTGGGCCGTCATCCGGAGGTGGAGCCGCTGGTGCTCAAGGCCTGGGGCCAGCAGCTCGATCGGGCCCCCCGCAGCGGCCAGGCGGCCCTGGGCCTGGTGGCCCCCTGCCCGATCCTGCACGGGCTGCGGCTGCGCAAAAGCCCTGCGGAGCTGGAGCGGCTGCGGGAGGCGGCGCGGATTTCCGCCGAAGCCCACGAGTTGGCGCGCAGGGTGACCCGCCCTGGGCTGGGCGAGCGTCAGGTGCAGGCGGTGATTGAGCAGCATTTTCTCGAGCAGGGCGCGCGGGGCCCCGCCTACGGGTCGATTGTGGCCGGGGGCGACAACGCCTGCGTCCTCCACTACACCAGCAACAGTTCCACCTTGGCGGCCGGCGATCTGCTGCTGATCGATGCCGGCTGCAGTCTGGGTGATTACTACAACGGCGACATCACCCGCAGCTTCCCGATCGACGGCCGTTTCAGCCCCGAGCAGCGGGACCTCTACGAGCTGGTGCTGGCGGCCCAGCTGGCCGCGATCGAGCGAGTCGCGCCGGGAGCTGACGCCGAGCAGGTGCACGACACCGCCGTGCGGGTGTTGGTGGAGGGTTTGCTGGAGCTGGGGCTTCTGAACGGCTCGGTGGACGGGGTGATCGAGCAGGGGGCCTACCGGCACCTCTACATGCACCGCACCGGCCACTGGCTTGGGCTCGATGTGCACGACGTGGGCGCCTATCGGCTCGGGGAGCATCCGGTGCCGCTCGAGGAGGGCATGGTGCTGACGGTGGAGCCGGGGATCTACGTGAGCGACCGCTTACCGGTGCCCGAAGGACAGCCGGCCATCGCTGAACGCTGGAAGGGCATCGGCATCCGCATCGAAGATGATGTGGCTGTGACGGCCCAGGGCCACGAGGTGCTCACGGCGGCGGCCCTCAAGGCCGTGGCGGCGATGGAGCGCTGAGGGTTTGGGATGACGGCTTGGGCTGGCTGATTGGGCTGGCTTTCTGCATCTGGAAGCTCTCAGGGCTCCAGCCAGGTGAGCAGCTGGTCTGACTTCAGATCCGAGGTGCGGCCAAGCAAGCGGTCGGCACCTGCGGCACGCAGGGCCTCCTCGTAGCGGTGCCGTGCGGGGGCATCGCCATGGAGATGGGGGGGGGCCACCGCCAGGCTGAACAGCGCCTGACCCGGTTGGCTCTGGCGAGCCTGGCCCACCGTCAGCACATCGGCGACGGTGTCACCCAGGTAGGCGATCGGGGGGGAGCCGGGGCCCAGGGGCCGGCCCGCCAGCCGCTCCGCGAGCCGCAGGAGCCCTGTGGGATCGGGCTTGTCTGGGGCATCCCCCATGGCGATCAGGGGCGGGTCACTGAGCCCCAGGCGATCTTTCAGCACGAAGCGGGCCGAGGGGGGCTCAGCACCGCTCACGAATCCCCAGGCGAACCCGGCGTCGGTGAGTTCAGCGAAGAAACCGGGTTTCACCAGCAGAGGCTCGCTGCGGATGAACCCCCGCCAGAGGGAGGGATCGCCCTCCGGGTCGCCGCCGAAGTAGAAGCCGCTGAACACCTCCACCAGGTCCTTGAAGGCCGGCAGGTCCGCCAGCGCGCCCCGGCGCAGAATTTCCAGGCTGGCCTCCCAGTCGTTGTTCCAGAGCCCTTCGCCCTTGAGGGCGTCGATGCTCTCAACGCTCGGCCGCCAGCCGCCGAAGTGGTGCACCGTTTCCACCAGGGCGCGGCGGTAGCTGCCGCTCACGTCCCGGATGACCCCATCGATGTCGAACAGCAGGATGGCTCGGGGGCTCAGAAATGGTGCTCCTGGGGCTGGTAGGTTAGTTCTTTGATCCCTAATCTTGAGCGCAGAAACCATGACGGGCCCTGAGAGCGTCGCTGTGAGCGCGGCCATTCCTGAGGCTGGCTTCCCCGACGACGACACCACCGAGGGCCGTCCGGTGCTGCGCGGTGCCAGTGCCGCCCTGGCCACGGCCACCCTCGATGAAAACGGCGTTCCCTCCGGCCGCACCCCCAAGGCCGATGAGGGCCGCTTCCTGCTCAAGATTCTCTGGCTCCCCGACAACGTCGCCCTGGCCGTGGATCAAATCGTCGGTGGCGGTCCCAGTCCCCTGACGGCCTATTTCTTCTGGCCCCGGGAAGATGCCTGGGAAACCCTCAAGGGCGAGATTGAGGGCAAAAGCTGGATCACCGACAACGAGCGGGTCGAGATTCTCAACAAGGCCACCGAAGTGATCAACTACTGGCAGGAGGAGGGAAAGGGTAAGTCCCTTGATCAGGCCAAGCTCAAGTTCCCCGATGTAACCTTCTGCGGGACCGCCTGAGATCTCCGGCTCCGTTGCCTTCCAAGTCATCTGATCGCGCCCCTTCTGGGGCGCTTTTTTGATGGGTGTTTCCCGGTATCTGACCAGGTCTAGTCGGGCTGTGCTGGGGCCCTCCCCGTCGGAGCAGGTGCTCGATTCACCCTGGACCTGCCGCTTCGCCTCCACCCACCTGAACGCTCCCGAAAGCCGGCCGAACGTCTCAGAGTTGTGTGCTCCGCTCCGTCCATTCAGCGCCATTGATCCTGAGCCCTCCACGCCAGGCATGGACATTTGACGCGTGCATTAGCGCGCTCAGTCCGCCAGCCGCCCGCTCCCCATGGGAAACAAGCTGGAAGCGATGGCCGCAGTGGGGCCGTCCAACTCCTTGGCCGGCTGAACTGGAGAGGTGCCGGTGCTCAGCCACCAAGGGCTGCCTTCGTTCCCAATCCTGCATGAACCTTTCACGGTTCAGGGCGACGGGATCTGAGGGGCTCTTCGCCAGGGGCCGAACTGCCGGATCAGAGCAGCGAGGCGCGTGTGGCCTGGAGCCTGGCCCGGGCGCGGGAGAGCTCCTGGAGCGCCTTCAATTTCTTGGTGCTGGGGGGTTGACCTTCAAAGCCGCTGGCAGCCAGCTCAGCCTTCTCAAGATCCTGCTGGGCGGCGGCAGGGTCAATGGCGGAGCCGAGTTCGGCGCCGTTCACGAGCACCGTGACCTGGTCGGACTCCACTTCGGCGAAACCGCCGAGCAGGGCGATCGCCTTCCAGCCGCCTGATTCCCGCAACCGCAAAACACCCACATCGAGGGCGGTGAGCAGAGAGATGTGCCCGGGGAGGATGCCCAGTTGACCTGTTGTGCTGGGCAGGATCACCTCATCGGCGCTGCCATCAAAGAGGCTTCGGTCGGGGGACAGTACGCGAAGAGTCAGTGCCATGGATCAGGCCTTCGCTTCGGCGAGAATCTTGGCCGCCTTGGCACGCACCTGGTCGATGTTGCCCACCAGATAGAAGGCCGCTTCGGGCAGATCGTCGAGTTCACCAGCGAGGATCAAGTTAAAGCCCTTGATGGTGTCTTCGAGCTTCACGTATTCCCCGGACTGGCCGGTGAAGATCTCTGCCACGAAGAAGGGTTGGGAGAGGAACTTCTCGATCTTGCGGGCCCGATCCACCGTGCGGCGGTCGTCTTCGGAGAGTTCGTCCAGACCGAGGATCGCAATGATGTCCTGCAGTTCCTTGTAGCGCTGCAGGGTGGACTGCACGTTGCGGGCGGTGCGGTAGTGCTCATCGCCCACAATCGCCGGCTGGAGCATGGTGCTGGTGGAATCGAGGGGATCCACGGCCGGGTAGATGCCCTTGGAGGCCAATCCGCGACTGAGAACGGTGGTGGCGTCCAGGTGGGCGAAGGTGGTGGCGGGCGCCGGGTCGGTGAGGTCGTCGGCAGGGACGTAGACCGCCTGGATGGAGGTGATGGATCCTTCCAGGGTGGAGGTGATCCGCTCCTGGAGCATGCCCACGTCGGTGCCCAGGGTGGGCTGGTAGCCCACGGCTGATGGCATGCGACCCAGCAGGGCGGAGACTTCAGAACCGGCTTGCACGAAGCGGAAGATGTTGTCGACGAAGAGCAGCACGTCCTGCTTGTTCACATCACGGAAGTGCTCGGCCATGGTGAGCGCCGACAGCCCGACGCGCATGCGGGCGCCCGGGGGCTCGTTCATCTGGCCGTAGCAGAGTGCCACCTTCGATTTGGAGAGGTCATCGGGGTTGATCACTCCGGATTCCTTGAACTCCTCGTAGAGGTCGTTGCCCTCACGGGTGCGTTCGCCCACGCCAGCGAAGACGGACACTCCGCCGTGCTCCTTGGCGATGTTGTTGATCAGTTCCTGGATCAGCACGGTCTTGCCCACACCGGCGCCACCGAACAGACCCACCTTGCCTCCCTGGCGGTAGGGGGCGAGCAGGTCGATCACCTTGATGCCCGTTTCGAAGACCTGGGGCTTGGTTTCCAGCTCGGTGAGCTTGGGTGCGTCACGGTGGATCGAGGCGGTCAGGGTGGTGGCCACCGGACCGCGCTCATCAACCGGTTCACCGAGCACGTTGAAGATGCGGCCCAGGGTGGCTTCACCAACGGGCACGGAGATCGGCGCACCCGTGTCGAGGGCTTCCATGCCTCGCACCAGTCCATCGGTGGTGCTCATGGCCACGGCGCGCACCCGGTGATCGCCCAGGAGCTGCTGGACTTCTGCGGTGAGAGCGACCTGCTGACCGGCGGAATTCTTGGCTTCGATCCGCAGGGCGTTGAAAATCCTGGGCAGCTTGCCGGCGGGGAATTCCACATCCAGAACCGGGCCGATCACCTGACGGACGATTCCCTTGGAACCGGTGGTGACGCCTTTCTTGGCGGGGGCAGCAGCAGCCATGGGTAAGGAAGTTTTCTGAGGAGGCGCGCAGCGGGGAACACGCCCACTGGAGCGGGGCAACCTTACCACTTGGGCTTGCCGTAGCTGGCTGCTGTCGCGCAAGCTGCGACGGCCGTGGCGGGGTCTTCAAGGGGCCGATCGCCCGCCGTGGTTCGGTCACCCGCACGCCTGAGTCCTTGCTCGGCCTCAAGGCAGCAGCCTAGGTTGGCACTCGAGCCGGCTGAGTGCTAACTCGGTCGCCCCGTGGCGTTGATCGCGCCCTAACTGTTGCTCTCGAACCTATTCATGGCTGCTGTTTCTCTCAGCGTCTCCACGGTCAAACCGCTCGGAGATCGCATTTTCATCAAGGTGTCCGAGTCGGAGGAGAAGACCGCCGGCGGCATCCTTCTGCCCGACACCGCCAAGGAAAAGCCCCAAGTGGGTGAAGTGGTCCAGGTGGGCCCCGGCAAGCGCAATGAAGACGGCAGTCGTCAGGCTCCTGAAGTGAGCATCGGCGACAAGGTCCTCTACAGCAAGTACGCCGGCACGGATATCAAACTCGGCACCGACGAGTTTGTGCTCCTGTCCGAAAAGGACATCCTCGCGATCGTCAACTGATCACTCACTGATCACTCACGGATCATCCGAGCGCTCGGTCGGCCCTTGCCCGCAACGCCCAGCCGCGTTTCGGACAGCCTGAGCCTCTTCCTCAATCAACCCCTTCACCGAACGGACATCGCCTTCCATGGCCAAGCGAATTATCTATAACGAGCAAGCCCGCCGGGCCCTCGAACGCGGCATCGACATTCTCGCCGAAGCCGTCGCCGTCACCCTCGGTCCCAAGGGCCGCAACGTGGTGCTCGAAAAGAAGTTCGGCGCACCCCAGATCATCAATGACGGCGTCACGATCGCCAAGGAGATCGAACTCGAAGATCACATCGAGAACACCGGTGTGGCCCTGATTCGTCAGGCGGCCTCCAAGACCAACGACGCCGCTGGCGATGGCACCACCACCGCCACCGTCCTGGCCCACGCCATGGTCAAGGCTGGTCTGCGCAACGTGGCCGCCGGCGCCAACGCCATCACCCTCAAGAAGGGCATCGACAAGGCCGCCGACTTCCTCGTCAAGAAGATCGAGGAGCACGCCAAGCCGATCTCCGATTCCAACGCCATCGCCCAGGTGGGCACCATCTCCGCCGGCAACGACGAAGAAGTGGGCCGCATGATCGCCGATGCGATGGACAAAGTCGGCAAGGAAGGTGTGATTTCCCTGGAAGAAGGGAAGTCGATGACCACCGAACTGGAGGTCACCGAAGGCATGCGCTTCGACAAGGGCTACATCTCGCCCTATTTCGCCACCGACACCGAGCGCATGGAGGCTGTGCTCGACGAGCCCTACATCCTGCTCACCGACAAGAAGATCGGGCTGGTGCAGGATCTGGTGCCCGTGCTCGAGCAGATCGCCCGCACCGGCAAGCCCCTGCTGATCATCGCCGAGGACATCGAGAAGGAAGCCCTGGCCACCCTGGTGGTCAACCGTCTTCGCGGCGTGCTCAACGTCGCGGCCGTCAAGGCTCCCGGCTTCGGTGACCGCCGCAAGGCCATGCTCGAAGACATCGCCGTTCTCACCAACGGTCAGCTGATCACCGAGGACGCTGGCCTGAAGCTGGAGAACACCAAGCTGGAGATGCTGGGCACCGCCCGCCGCATCACCATCAACAAGGACACCACCACGATCGTCGCCGAAGGCAACGAGGCGGCGGTGAAGGCCCGCTGCGAGCAGATCCGCAAGCAGATGGACGAAACCGACTCCTCCTATGACAAGGAGAAGCTGCAGGAGCGTCTGGCCAAACTGAGCGGCGGTGTGGCCGTGGTCAAGGTGGGCGCCGCCACCGAGACCGAGATGAAGGACAAGAAACTGCGCCTGGAAGACGCCATCAACGCCACCAAGGCGGCCGTTGAGGAAGGCATCGTTCCTGGCGGTGGCACCACCCTGGCCCACCTGGCCCCGGCTCTCGAAGAGTGGGCGGCTGCCAATCTCTCTGGCGAGGAACTGATCGGCGCCACCATCGTGGCGTCCGCGCTCACCGCTCCGCTGATGCGGATCGCTCAGAATGCCGGAGTCAATGGCGCCGTCGTGGCTGAGCACGTCAAGGGCATGCCCTTTAACGAGGGATACAACGCCGCCACCGGCGAGTACGTCGACATGCTGGCCGCCGGCATCGTGGACCCTGCCAAGGTGACCCGTTCGGGCCTGCAGAACGCCGCCTCGATCGCTGGCATGGTGCTCACCACCGAGTGCATCGTGGCCGACCTGCCCGAGAAGAAGGAAGCAGCACCCGCCGGCGGCGGCGGCATGGGCGGCGACTTCGACTACTGATTGCCTGGGGGCGGGAGCTTGCGCTGCCGCTGCAATCATCGGGGGCGGAGGGGAAACCTTCCGCCCCTTTTTCATGGTTGCCAGAAACGTTCAGGGGTGAGCTTCAACTGGCTGAAAATGTCAGTCAGGGGTCAATCACTTGACTCGATGTTATTGTTGTAAATCTTATGATGTAAATAAGCTGCATTGATTGTCGAGTTCTGTGCCTAGACACAATCTTGCTTGGTGCTTGAACGTGACGGCTGTCATGTGCGTGCGCTGGAGCGTTGATGGAGGGTACATGCGCTGGCCACGGCCAGCTCTGATCGACCCCTGCCCGTCGGATGTGGCCTTGCCGTTTCAACGCGACTCCTGTGGGCTCCATGGGTGAAGCTCCGTTCAAAAACCCTGTTTTCATCAGGGCTTGGGCGGGCTGCTGGAGCTGGCTGAGATCCCTGGATTGATGCAAGTCCGCCTGTTTTCGTCCCTGCGGACCTAGGCGATCGAGGCATGGAGAAGTGATCGGCAAGCCCATGCGCTTTCTTGGCTGGAAGATGCCTCGAGTCCATCAGCTTGCCTGAGCCCCGTGGGTTGATTCACATGTCCTGTGGCTGAGTAGGCCATGAAGGTTCCTGCGAGGCGGCCAGAGTTGATTGGCCTGGTTCCTGCATGTTTTGACCGGCGTTCGGAGAGGATGGTGGAACTTGGTGAAGGATCCCCACGACGTGTCTCCCAAGCCTCTGCGCCCCAAGCTGACCATCTCTGGGCAGAAACTTTTGTTTCGTTGTCTGGAAACCGGTTTCGTCAGCACCGGTCCGGGCCTCAGCCGTTATCAACAGGGTCGATCCATCGATCCAGCCAGTCGTGAGCGCCTTGGGCCCCGTCCCGGAGACTGGAAGCCCCTGGTGCCGACCAAAGTTTGTGAGATCTGCGACCAGGTGGTGCGCGGCAACCCGTGGACGTTCCGCCAGCACCAGCTCAGCCAGCGTTGCCAGCGGCGCAGAGGTCAATCCTCCGAGGGGGGCGGCTTTCTGTCTGAGGAATGAATCGCCCCCCGTCGGGACGGTCTCAGTCGGGTTTGAAGCTGAGGGCCACCCCGTTGTTGCAGTAGCGCTTACCGGTGGGTCTTGGGCCGTCCTCGAAGACATGACCCTGGTTACCGCCACAGCGCCGGCAGTGGTATTCCGTGCGGGGGAAGAGGAGCTTGAAGTCGGTGCGCGTGGCGATGGCGGTGGGCAGCGGTTGCCAGAAGCTGGGCCATCCGGTGCCGCTGTCGAATTTGGTCTTCGAGCTGAACAAGGGCAGCCGGCAGCCGGCGCAGACGAAGGTGCCGACGCGTTTCTCCTGGTTCAGCGGGCTGCTGAAGGGTCGCTCGGTTCCCTCACGGCGAAGCACCTCAAAGGCGGCTGGGCTGAGCCGGCGCCGCCACTCGGCCTCACTCAGTTGCCAGGCGGCTTCCCCAGCTGGCGTTGACGCCTCAGCCCGGCGAGCCCCCAGGAGGGGGGAGAGCAAGGCGGCGAAACTGGCCAGCAGGCGGCGCCTTGGCATTCGAACGGCGGCTTTCAACGAAACCAGCCGGCGCTGATCGCGACCGCCAGACCAAGGAAGGTGGCCAGCAGTGACCAGGTGATGCGGTTGAGGGTGGTTTCTGCGCTGCGGGCACTGCTGAACATGGAGCCGCCACTGCTGGCCAGACCACCCATGCCATCGCCCTTGGGGCTGTGCAGCAAGACACTGATGATCAGCAGCACACCGCTGGCGGACCAGATCCAGGTGATGACGGTTTTAAGCATCGAATCAGCCTAGGGGTCAGACCGGCAGGCCCTGGGCGAGGACCTCGCTGCGTTTGCTGGCCCCCAGCGGTTCGATGAGGGAATGACCGGTCATGTTGGCGGGCTGGGGCAGGCCCAGGATCTCCAGCAGGGTTGGGGCGATGTCAGCCAGCCCAGCCCCTTCGCGCAGGCGAAGATCGTTGCCGTGGCCGGGCAGCTTGCGCTTTTCTCCCTCCACCAGGATCACCGGCACCGGGTTGGTGGTGTGGGCCGTCCAGGGGCGCCCGTCGGGGCTCTCCATCACTTCGGCATTGCCGTGGTCTGCGGTGATCAGCAGGGTGCCACCGGTCCGGTTGGTGGCCTCCATCAGCCTTCCAACGCAGTGATCGACCGTGGCGATCGCCTCGAGCGTGGGGACCATCAGGCCGGTATGGCCCACCATGTCGGGGTTGGCGTAGTTGATCACCACCAGGGCATAGATCCCCTTGTTGATGGCCGTGATGCAGTCGTCGGTGAGTTGCTCAGCCGACATGGCGGGGGCGAGGTCGTAGGTGGCGACCCGGGGGGAGGGCACCAGATGGCGGTCTTCGCCGGGGAATGGCTTTTCGATGCCGCCGTTGAGGAAATAGGTGACGTGGGGGTATTTCTCGGTTTCCGCCGTGCGCAACTGCCGTAGACCGTGTTCGGAGACCACTTGACCCAGCAGCCCATCGAGGGATTCGGGGGGGAAGACCACGGCCACGGGCAGCTCGAGGGCGTATTGGGTGAAGGTGACCACATCGAGCTCAGGATGCTGCTCGCGGGCGAAGCTGGTGAAGTCGCTGAGCACCAGTGCTCGGATCAACTGACGGACACGGTCGGGGCGGAAGTTGAAACACACCAGACCATCACCATCGGCGAAGGCCCCTGGGGCGAGACGCACGGGCTCGAGGAATTCATCGGTGATGCCGGCCGCATAGGACGCTTCGATGGCCGCTTGGGCCCCGAGGCCACTGATCTCACCGGGTTCGGTGTAGAGGCGGTAGGCCTTTTCGGTGCGCTCCCAGCGGTTGTCCCGGTCCATGGCCCAGTAACGGCCGCAGAGGGTGGTGATGGCGCCCACGCCACTGGCTTCGATCTGCTCGTCGATGCGCTGGATGAACTGGGGGGCGCTCAAGGTGGCGGTATCGCGTCCGTCGGTGATCACATGGATGCATACCTTGTGGAGATCGGCTCCAGCCGCCCAGCGCAGCAGACCACCCAGGTGGTCGAGATGGCTGTGGACGCCCCCATCGGAGCAGAGCCCTAACAGGTGCAGGGTGCGGCCGCTGGCGCGGAGCCGTTCGGCCAGGGCGTTGAGGGCGGGGTTGTGGTCGATGCTGCCGGAACTCACCTCCTGGCCGATCCGCACCAACTCCTGGCGGATGATGCGGCCTGAACCGATCGTCAGGTGGCCCACCTCCGAGTTGCCCATCTGATCGTCAGGGAGGCCCACATCGGCGCCGCTGGCCTGGATCAACGTATGGGGGTAGGCATGCCAAAGGGCATCCATGACCGGAGTTTCCGCGGATCGGATGGCGTTGTGGGCGCTCTCGTGGGAGTAGCCCCAGCCATCCAGGATCGCCAGAACCACAGGGGCCGTGGGGGCTGAGGTCGTGGAACCAGGGAAAGCTGGGAAGACAGGCTCCCGCAGCTTTGGATGGGAGTCGGAGGAAGAAATCGGTCGCACCCGCAACTTGTGACGCTTTTGATTTGTGACGCTTTCTGTCGTGATGCCGAATCAACTCAAATTTACAGCCTTCCCCAGGACTTCAAGGGTTGCAGGGACCCCAGCGTCAGCTTTTCGGGATGCGGCGAGACCAGCAGGTTCCATACGATGGGGCTTCGCCGAGAAGGCCCATGGCACGGTCCTCCTCCATCCCCGCCCCTGGCGCCCCGTTGCAGCGCTTGGAGATCCTTTCGGCCGCCGATCTGCGGCGCACCCTCAAACGGCTGGCCTCCCAGGTGTTGGAGGGCGTGGCCGACAGCCGGCATCTGCTGTTGCTGGGCATCCCCACCCGCGGCGTCGCCCTGGCCCAGGAACTGGCGGCTGAGCTGGAGCTGATCTGTGGCCACCCGATCGACAGGGGCAGCCTCGATCCCACCTTCCATCGCGACGATCTCGAACGCATCGGCACCCGACTGGTGGAGGCCACCTCCCTGCCCGGTGGTCTCGATGGGCGGCAGGTGGTGCTCGTCGACGACGTGATCTTCACCGGGCGCACGGTGAGGGCGGCCCTGGAGGCCCTGCAGGAATGGGGGCGGCCCCAGCGGGTGTTCCTTCTGGTGATGGTGGACCGGGGTCACCGCGAACTGCCGATCCAGCCTGACTTCTGCGGTCGTGTGGTGCCCACCAGCCGTCAGGAGAGCATTGCCCTTTGCCTTGAGGCCATCGATGGCGAAGAGGGTGTGTTCCTGCTCAAACCCTGAGTGTTCAGGTCAAGGGGGTGAGCTCGTCGTCGCGGAAATGGGCGCGGAATTTGCCGAAGGCCACGATCACGGGCAACGTCGGGCTGATCGGTCGCCCTTTCCAGTCGCTCAGCACCTGATGCACCTGGCCCACCTGGCCCTGGAGATCGAAGGGTTCGCCGCGGTGCTCGGGGTGGGTGTAGACGATCACCTCGGTGCTGACCTTGACCTGATCTCCCGGTTGCATCGGCTGATCGCGCTCAGGCGACATCCTGTCATGGGCCGCCCTGAAGTGACGACCGGTGGCTTCAGCGCTGGCAGGCGCTCTCGGGACCCGATTCCACCACTTTCCCCCCGAGTTCACGGCAGGCCTGTTTGAAGGCCTTGAAATCGTCCATGCCCTGGGCGATGTGGCGGCGCACGGCGGCATCCAGCTGTTCCATGGGCACGGTGGTGGGCAGACCGCTTTCGTGGCTGTGGTGGGCATCTTCCTTGGCCTTGATGGTCAGCAGGCCCTTGGTCACCTGCTGACGCAGCTCGAGCGAGCGTTGCTTCCACCAGGGGTGGTCGATGCGGTTGAGGGCATCGAGGGCCTCCCACCAGCGCTTGGCGCCCACCAACTTGCGGCTGCGCTCCAGCTGCAGCCGGTTACGGGCCCATTCCTCCTTGAGGTTGTCCCCCAGGGCGCCGCCATCGGGGCGGTGGTCTTCGTTCATCGGCGCCAGCAGGGCCAGGGCGCCGCGCAGGTCCCCCTGGCGGTAGCGGGCCAGGGCCGCCCGCTGCAGATGCTGTTGCCAGGCCAGCAGCTGCCGCTGGTCATCGGGGCTGCCCGCGTCGGAGTTCACGAGTTGCAGCTGCAGCCTCAGGGCCTCGCGCCAGCGCTCTGAGCGCCAGAGGGTTTCGGCCTTGAGGCGACGGCACTGGCCCTGTTCCTGGGGGGCGCGATCCCCAAGCCAGCGCAGGGCTGCCAGCTGTTCGCTATAGCGAAGGCAATCGTCGATTTTTCCTGAACGGGCCGCCCGCTCCAGGCGATCAGGCAACTGGGTTTCCCACCAGTGGGCCGCCAGGACCGTTCCGCTCACGAGCCCAAGGGTGAGCGCGAGCCAGAAGCGTGGAAGCCTGTGCCGGCGGATGGCCAAGGCGAAGAAGGTGAGGAGCGTCGTTCCGTTCTAGGGATCCGCCGGCCCCCCGCACCAGTGTGGAGGGGCAGAGCGGCTGTCGTCCCTTGATCAGGGCTCAGTGATGGGACAGGCCCGTATGAATCAGCGCACCACTCCTAGGGCCATGGGCTCGGAGCGCTCTCCGGTGGTCAGATCTTCACTGTCGAGCACCAACTGGCCCGACGCATCGATGCTGAATCGGAGCCGTAACCGGTCGACCCCTTGCAGCCCCGGTGGATCCAGTGCGAGCTGCACGGTGGGGCCAGCCCAGGGCTCCACGGCGGGGGCCCCCGCCGGTCGGCTGCGCAGCTGGGGCAGACCGTCGATGAACACCACCTCAGCACGCTGATCGTTGCGGGGCTCCCCCAGGGCGAGCTCCAGTTCGGCCTGCCCATCACGGCTGCAGGCCAGCACCATCTCCAGCGGCCGGCCCGTGGGCCAGCTCTGGCCTGCGAGGAAGAGGGGATGCCAGCGGTGCTCAAAGCTTCGCCGGTCCCAGCAGCGCAGGGAGACCCCCCGGGCCAGCACGTCTTTGACCTGGACGCCGGGGGTGAGCGCGAGGGCCCCCAGGGCCACGGCCTCGATCGGGCGCTCATCCCGCAAGGGCACGCCCGGGCAGCGCTTGCTGAGCCATTGCCGGATCAAGGGGATGCGGCTGCTGCCGCCCACGGGCAGCACCGCGTCGATGTGTTCCAGATCCAGACCCTCCGCCCGCCCGGCCGCCAGCACGGCGTCCAGCAACTGATCGAGGGCGCTCAGCAAACCCCGCTCCCGCAGGAGGTTTTCAAGGTCATGGCGCTCCAGCCTCAGGGCCCTGGGCGTCGTCGCCGCCGCCGGCAACCAGCTCACCGCGGCCTGGGGGGCGCTTGAGAGGGCGCATTTGAGTTGTTCGGCCGCCTCCAGAAGGCTGCCGATGGGGGTGGCCTCCGGCACCAGCGCGGCAGCGATCCAGCGGTCGATGTCCCGTCCTCCCAAAGCGAGGCCGGCCTTGCCCACGACCCGGGCGCAGCGCAGGGCTTGGCGGCTGTCATCAAGGCGCAGCCCTCCGAAGCGCAGGAGCTGCGCAATCGGTGCCGCCTTGCCCTCTCCCCCCTCCAGGGCCACCAGCGAGAGATCGATCGTGCCGCCCCCCAGGTCCACCACCAGCACGCGGCTGCCGGGGGGCAGCCCGGCGCCGATCGCTGCCGCCGTGGGTTCGTCCACAAGGGCGATCTCCTCCACCGGCAGGTCGGCGGTGGCCTGCTGCAACCACTGGCGGTAGCGGCGGTAGCTGTCGATCGGTGCGGTGAGCACCAGACGCCGGGGCTGCAGTCCCTCTGGGAGCTGATTCCAGATCCTCTCCAGCAGCAGCCCCCCGACCCGCTCTGCTGACAGGGGGCCCTGCGCTTCAGGCCGGTCCTCGCCGGAGGCGCCGATGCGGCGCTTGAAATCCCTCCACAACAGGGGGCTGTCCGTGGCGCTGGGGCCGGCTTCGAGCACCTGGCGGCCGATCAGGGGCCGGCGGTCCTGGGGCCCACTGAACCAGAGCAGGCTGGGGATCACCGCCGGATCGCTGCAGCTGTAAGGAGGGATCTCCAGCAGCCGGCCCGGGGTTCCGTCCCCGGCCTGGAAAGCCACCACGGTGGTGGTGCTGCCCATGTCGATCGCCAGGGTGCCGTCCTGGGTCATGGCAGGGGCAGGGCGGGCGGGAGCCTTCCGTTCTATCGGTCGCAGGGCGCCACTGGGTCCTCAGGGTCCTCCCCTAGAGTTATCAGATTGATAGGTTTTTCATGTTCATCGGCAACGATGTCAGTCCCAAGGAGCTGGCCCAGCGGGCCGAGAGCCTGATCCGTCAGTCCAGCAACCGCTATCTCACGACCGTGAAGATCGCCTTCCGCGCCAAGCAGCGCCGGTTCGATGATTTCGATGGTCTGTTGGAGGATTCGATGATCAAGCCCGTCCAGCGGGCGATCGTTGAACTCAGCGATGAGCAGGACCAGCCGGACCTTCTGCCCGGCTGAGGGCCTGGACTCCCAGCAATGGGAAGGGGAGGGCTGGCGTCTGGGATTCGATCCCCGGCGCCAGCCCTTTTCCGTGCTGATCGGTGGCGAGGGTTGGGCCGTGGAGCTCACCGGCGTTGAGGCGGCGGGGCTGCGCCTGGCCCTCGGATCCCTGGTGGCCCAGCACGGAGACCTCGCCGGTCAGCTGATGGCGGAGGAGACGATCGAGCTGGAGCTGGAGAGCGGCCCCTGGTGGCTGTTGCTCGCGGGGGACCGCCACAGCTGGCGGCTGCGGATCGTGCTCACCCCCGCACCAGGCCAGCGTGCCCTGGAGGTCAGTTGGGGCCTGGGGGCCAGCGCCGCCCTCGCCCTGGCCCTCGAGCAGTTGCCCACAGCCCTCGATCAGCAGCCTGAGCTGGGGCTGTGGGCAACGCCCTGAATGTGCCGATGGGCGCCGGCTGGTGAGATCAGCCAACCGATTTGGCGGTCGATCAGCACTCCTGATCGGAGCGACTGGCCGGGAGTTCTCCCACAAGCGGCCTCGGTTTTGCACCGATTTTCCACAGGCTCTGGGGCGTGGACCGCCTGCCCCGTCAGCAACCTGGGGAGAACCGCCGCGATCTTGGTCGTCCCCTTGACATCCGTTACGGGCCACTCCAAGCCAGGGGACGACTTCCGGGGCGTTACCAAAAGTGCCTGCCAGTTCAGGGATCTCAGCCTTGGACGCCAGGGATCGACGCCGCCGGAGCTGATTTGACGCGGCTGCGGCGGTGTGGGGAACTGGTGCCCGTACGCAGAGGCTGAATGAACCCGACGTCCCCCAACCAGGCGAGCGCGGCGTTGATCAAGGGGGCGACCAAGGGCGCAGGGGCCTGTGGGGTGGAGCTGCCTTCAGAGGCTGAGACTGTTTCCTCGGATGTGGTGGCGGCCATGGTCAGCCTGCGGGCCGAGGTGCCCGAGGCGTTGCTGGTGTCGATGCGCGGGTTCATTGACGCCCACCCCAACTGGGATCAGTACCGGCTGTTCCAGGCCGCCCTGGCGGGGTTTCTGGTGCAGAACGGTGTGCAGAGCAGGGAGGTGACCCGTTGCTACCTGGCCAACATGTTCCGCCGCTGAGGCAAGGGGATGGTCAAGCGCCTCCGGTGGGCTCTTCCAACAGCGCGAAGATCCGCTCCGCCGCGGCCTGAGGCACCGGCAGGATCGAGAGCCGGTTGCCCCGGCGCACCACGGTCAGCTCTTCCACGCTGAACTGTTCCCGCAGTTCATCAAGACTCAGAAGCCGTCCGAAGCTGCGCTTGTAGCGCAGGCGTACGCAGTCCCAGCGCGGGGTTTCGGGTTTGGAGGCCGGATCGAAGTACTTCGAGCCCCGATCGAACTGGCTGGGGTCCACCAGCTGGGTCTCGATCACCTCCATCAACCCGACGATCCCCGGTGGTTGGGTGTTGGAGTGGTAGAAAAAGGCCTGGTCGCCCACCGCCATGGCGCGCATGAAGTTGCGCGCCTGGTAGTTGCGGATTCCATCCCAGAGGGTGGTGCCTTCCTTCTCCAAATGGGCGAGACCGTAGACCTCCGGTTCGCTCTTCATCAGCCAGAAGGCCATCGCTTGCTGGGCATCGCTTGGGGGTGAGGGGCGAGTCTATGGATCGCTTCTAGAGAGTGCCTCTGGAGAGCCCATTGTGTCGAGGTTGTTGGCTGGAGCGGCGAAGGCGACTAAACAGGGCCCATTGGTTCGTCCTCCAGTCCTCCATGATCAGCACCCCGGACCAGGAACCGCCTGCGGGCCCCAAGAGCTCATCTGAGCCCACGCTGCAATCAGCCTGGAACCTCTACAAGGCCAACTGGCAGGCCTACGTACTCACCCAGCTGGTCATCCTTGGCCTTGCGCTGGTGTTCGGTCTGATCACGGCGCTGACCACCGTTCTCGCCCAGGTGCTCACCGGTGGCTTGCTCCAGGACAGTGGATCAAGCTGGGCCGAAGGGGTGCAGGCGTTGCTGAATTTCCCGTTCCAGGTCGTCTATCAGGTGCTGGTGAGCCTCTTGGGGGTGCTGATCGCGGCCTTCCCCGCGATCTACTACGCCACCGGCCAGCACCCTGATTTCAACAGCGGTCTGGCGCTGCTGCGCAAGAACTTCTGGCGCTATGTGCTGGCGGGTCTGCTGGTGTCGGTGGCCACGGGGGTCGGCCTCTTGGCCTGTCTGGTGCCTGGACTGATCGTGGCGATCATCACCCCGATCTACATCCGCCGGGTGTTCACCAGCGAGGAACCGATCTGGCCGGCCTTCCTGGCCTGTTTCCGCGATCTGTTCAACAGCGGCTACGGCTGGGGCCTGGTGGGTTACGAGCTTCTCGCCGGTTTGCTGGTGCTGATCTCGGCCCTGTTCTGCCTGGTGCCGCTGATCGTGACGGGGCCCCTGGCGGCCATCTTCATCCAGCAGTACCTGGTGAGTCGGCGCCTTGGGGATCCCTCAGAGATCTGAGACCAGCTGGCGGAAATGCTCGCCGCGGGCCTCGAAATCGCTGTACTGATCGAAGCTGGCGCAGGCCGGTGAGAGCAGCACCGCCGAGGGCCCCAACCGTTCGGCCAAGGCCTGAGCCCTTGGCACCGCCTCGCTGAGGCCAGCGAGCCTCAGCACCTCACCCCCATAGCCGTGACCCACGAGTAAGTGCTCGAAGGGTTCGGCGGAAGCCCCGTAAAGCACCACGGCGGGGGCGTGGCGCTTGAGCTGCTCGATCCAGCCGCTGGGATCACCCTGCTTCGCCTCCCCTCCGGCGAGAACCACCACGGGCTTGGCCAGGGCTTTGACGGCCACCTCGGCGGCATCGAAGTTGGTGGCCTTGCTGTCGTTGAAGTAGCTGATGCCACCCAGCTCCCGAATGAATTCCAGGCGGTGCGGTACCCCGGGGAAGGAGCGGAAGGCCTGTTCCATCTGCTCGGGCGCCAGGCCCAGCTCCATTCCGACGGCGGTCGCCAGCAGCATGTTCTGTCGGTTGTGGGCTCCAGGCATCGCCAGGGCCTCGGCGGGGAAGAGGGGCCCGCAGGCGGCGTTGACCTGGTCGTCCTCGATCCAGAGCAGCGGATCGAGACCTGCCGGCAGACCACCGCGCGGCCCCGCCGTGATCCAGCGAACGCAGCTGGGGTCATCCCAGCTGGTGGCCCGCTCGGCCAGGTCGGGGTCATCGCCGTTGAGCAGGCGCAGAGTGGAGCGCTCGAGCATGGAGCGCTTGATGGCGCGGTAGGCCTCCAGGCTGCCGTGGCGCTCCAGGTGGTCCGGGGTGAGGGTGGTCCAGAGGCCGATGCGGGGGCGGAGACAGGCCGCCGCCTCAATCTGATAACTGCTCAGTTCCACCACCAGCCAATCAGGAGGGGGTTGCCCCTGGGCGCGGCGCTGCAGGGCCAGCTCGGCGGCCGAGCGGCCGACGTTGCCGCACATGGGCGCATCCAGCCCCGCGGCCCCCAGCAGATGGCTCACCAGATGGGTGACGGTGGTCTTGCCGTTGGTGCCGGTGATGCCGATCCAGGGAACCGTGGAGAGGGCAGCCCCCCAGGCCACCGCCATCTCGCCGATCACCTCCACACCCTCCTGACGGAGCTCCACCAGGGTGGGATGGTCCCAGCGGATGCCCGGGCTGACCACCACCTTGACCGCCCGTCCCCCCGGCCAGCGGAACGCCTTGATCGCCAGGGGGGTGTTCAGGCGCACGTGAATTCCCTCGGCCTCCAGCTGGGCGGCCAGGCGCTGCTGCTCGTGGGCGCCTTTGGATTCGATCAGCCTCACCCTCTCGCCTGTTGCGCAAAGCAGGCGGGCGGCGCCGATGCCCGAGCGGCCGAGGCCAATCACAACGGTGAAAGGTAGATCCGCCGTGATCATTTTAAGGCTTTATAAATAATAACGAATGGGCGATACTGGAATCGAACCAGTGACTCCTACCGTGTCAAGGTAGTGCTCTACCTCTGAGCTAATCGCCCCCTTGGCCTGAGCCCAAGCCTCGAAAACTTAGCAGCCGCCCCGCTCGTGCCCCCTCGCGCCAAGCCCAGGGCCCCATCGGCTTGATCACCCGATCAGTGGCGCACCATCACCAGCCGCCAGCGCTCGCGTTTGGTGGGCTCCACCGCCTCGATCGTCAGGTCGCCCCGGTTCTCAAGCTGGATGCGATCGCCCGCCACCAGCTCCCGGCTGGGGCTGCTCACCTCCGCCCAGTTGAGGCGCACCGCCCCGGAGCGGATCAGCGCCACCATGCGGCTGCGCGAAAGCCCGAACCCTGCCGAGGCCACCGCATCGAGCCGGCAGGAGGCCTCCACGCTGCTGAGTCGCCGGGGAGCCCGCCGGCTGGGGAACTGCAACTGCTCGATGCTCAGAAGCTCGATCTGGACCGGCACCGTGCGCACTAGCAGTGGGCCCTCCATCGGGTGTTCCAGCAGCCGTTGGGCGAGCTCAGGGGTCGCCAGCAGCTGGGCGCCCCGATCGCCGCGGACCCAGAGATCCCCCAGGTCCCCCGGCCCGGCGCCGGCGCTCAGCAGGGCGCTGCGGAAATCGCTGACGCCGGCGGGATCGAACAGAAAGTTGCCGGCCAGCTCCAGAGCGACGATCGGGACAGGGATCTCTGCTTCTCCCTCGATCCCCTCCACCCCCTTCCCCTCGCCGCTGGGGCGGTTGAAGCAGAGTCGTTTCCGTTCGGCCTGGGGCCAGCCGCCGCGAACCGTCAGGGCCAGTTCACTGAGCTGCCCCAGGCGCTCCTCGGCTTCCTCGGCCACGGCCGCCGCCACGAATGGGCTCCAGCGGGGCTGCCAGGTGCGCAGGGCCTCCTCGGCCCGATCGATCAAGGCCCCGAGGTCAGTGGGCGCGCGGCACCCTTCCAGCAGGCTCTGGCGGGGCAACATCAGGTTTCTGCCAGGGTCACCACCGCCTGGGCCCCGGCCTTCTGCAGCACGGTCAAGGGAATCTCGACGCCGCGGGGGGTCTCCACCAACAGCAGCCAGTTGCCTTCGTTGAGACGGTTGCGCAGGCTGCGGATGCGGTCGTCGTCCTCGGGCACGATGCTGGCGGCGGCGGCGAAGCTGCCCATCCAGCCGGAGGCCATCCCCAGCAGGCCGCCCGTGAGCGGTTCGCCCCAGGGGCCGAGGAAGGCAAAGGTCTGCAGGTCGGTGATCTGGGTGAAGGTGAGGCCCGCGAAGAAGCCGAAGGGAATCAGCCAGCGGGCCATGCTGCGCTGACGCAGGCGGCGGCCGATGGCGGGGTTGAGCCGTGGCACCGTCAACACGTCGGTTTCCTGGTCGCCGATCATCACCAGCGCGCTGGGGGGAGGGTTCAGCTCGGCGAGCCGCTCCTTGAGCCGGTGCAACTGGCGGCGATCCGCCAGCACCGCCACCACACAGTTCCCCACATCAACCCTGCGTACCGACTGATTCTCCCTGGCCACAGGGCGCGCCCGGACCGCTCACTACACTTCACCACCGGCGGCGCCCAGCTGGTTCATGACGAAGGTTCTCGTTTCCGACCCGATCGATCAAATGGGGATCGACATCCTCTCTGAGGTGGCCGAGGTGGATGTGCGCACCGGTCTGTCGCCGGAGCAACTCAAGGCGATCATCGGCGACTACGACGCGCTGATGATCCGCTCGGGCACCCAGGTGACCGCCGAGATCATCGAAGCCGCAGGCAAGCTGCGCATCATCGGCCGGGCCGGAGTCGGCGTCGACAACGTCGATGTGCCCGCCGCCACCCGCCGCGGTGTGATCGTCGTCAACTCCCCTGAGGGGAACACGATCGCCGCCGCCGAGCAGGCCCTGGCGCTGATGCTGGCGCTCTCACGCCACGTGCCCCAGGCCCACGCCAGCACGATCGCCGGTGGCTGGGATCGCAAGACCTACGTGGGCAACGAGCTTTACAAGAAGAAGCTGGGGGTGGTGGGCCTGGGCAAGATCGGCTCCCACGTGGCTCGGGTGGCCAAGGCCCTGGGCATGGAAGTGCTGGCCTACGACCCGTTCATCACCGCCGAACGGGCCCAGCAGATTCAGGTGCGGCTGCTGCCTCTGCCGGAACTGTTCGCCGAAGCCGACTACATCACCCTGCACCTGCCCCGTACCCCCGACACCGAGAACCTCGTGAACGCAGAGTTGCTGCGCACGATGAAGCCCACCGCCCGGCTGGTGAACTGTGCCCGCGGCGGCATCGTCGACGAGGCGGCCCTGGCTGAGGCGGTGAAGACCGGCGTGATCGCCGGTGCCGCTTTGGATGTCTATGCCAAGGAGCCCCTGGAGGCCGATTCGCCCCTGCGCAGCGTCGGCGAGCGCCTGATCCTCACACCGCACCTCGGTGCCTCCACCGAAGAGGCCCAGGAAAATGTGGCGATCGACGTGGCCGAGCAGATCCGCGACGTGCTGCTGGGGCATCCGGCCCGCAGTGCCGTCAACATCCCCGGACTGAATGCCGAGGTGATGGAGCGACTCAAGCCCCACCTGCAGTTGGCCGAGACCCTGGGCCAGCTGATCAGCCAACTCTCCGGCGGCCAGATCAGAGAGCTGGAAGTGCGCCTGCAGGGAGCGTTCGCCAGCCATCCCTCCCAGCCGCTGGTGATTGCTGCTCTCAAGGGCCTGCTTTCCACCGCCCTGGGCGACAGCATCAATTACGTGAATGCCTCGCTTGAAGCCAAGGAGCGCGGCATCCACGTGCTGGAGGTCAAGGATGAGGCCAGCCGTGATTTCGCCGGGGGCTCCCTGCAGCTCAGCGCCCGCGGCGCCAACGGCCAGCACACCGTCACCGGAGCTGTGTTCGCCGACGGCGACCTGCGCATCACCACCATCGACGAGTTCCCGGTGAATGTGGCCCCCAGCGACCACATGCTCTTCACCCGTCACCGGGACGTGCCCGGCATCATCGGCAAGCTGGGTTCGGTGCTCGGTGAGCACAACGTCAACATCGCCTCCATGCAGGTGGGTCGCCGGGTCGTGCGTGGAGATGCCCTGATGGTGCTGTGCCTTGATGACCCCATCCCCCCCAGCCTGCTGGCCACCGTCGTGGCCATCGACGGCATCCAGGACGCCCACCCCGTCACCCTCTGAGGGCCGCGGCGATGGCGGCTCAGGGCTGGTGGCGACTGGAGATGGCGGCACCGGCTGAACTGGAGGAGTCGCTGCTGTGGAAACTGCCGCAGCTGGGGATCGTTCGCGTGGCGATTCGATCGCTCCCTGACGATCCCGCCGCTCACCAGCTGGTGGCCTGGTTGCCTGAGGTCGACTGGTCCGAAGCGGAGCGCGCTCGCCTGGCGGTGGCACTGACGCCTCTGGCCGAAACCTTTGGCCAGGCTCTGCCGCCCCTGCACTGGTGTCACCAGAGCGACGAGGACTGGAGCCTCAGCTGGAAGCAGCATTGGCAGCCGGATCCGGTGGGGGAGCGTTTCCTGATCCTTCCGGCCTGGCTGGATCTGCCCGAGGAACACCGGGACCGCCTGGTGATCCGCCTTGATCCAGGCAGTGCCTTCGGCACAGGAAGCCACCCCACCACCCGCCTCTGCCTGGAGGCGCTCGAAACAGTGGCGCGGGCGCGGGGAGGGACGCTCGCGGGGCTGCGGGTGGCGGATCTGGGTTGTGGCAGCGGCATCCTCGGCCTCGGGGCTCTGCGCCTGGGGGCGGCCTCCCTGGCCGCCAGCGATACCGATTCCCTGGCGGTGCGCGCCACGGGGGAGAACGCCGCCCTCAATGGCCTTGATCAGGGCCGAGGGCCGCAGTGCCCTGGGGAACGGCTCCAGGTGGGCCAGGGCTCGGTGGAGGTGCTGGCGGAGTTGCTCGCTGGGCGCCCAGCCGATCTGCTGCTCTGCAACATCCTGGCGCCGGTGATCGAGGCCCTGGCGCCCCAGTTCATCGAGGTGCTGGCACCTGCCGGGGTGGGCTTCCTCAGTGGCCTGCTGCTGGAGCAGGTGGAGGGGCTGCGCGAGGCGTTGGCGGCCAGCGGATGGCGGGCGGAACTGGTTGGGGCCCAGGGCCCGTGGGGGCTGCTGGAGCTGCGGGCTGCCGGAGCCCCGTCCACCCATGTTGCATAAGGCACGCTGATCTGTGCTCTCGCTTTGATTGGGCTTCTCTGGCCAGCCCGGCTGAATTGGCGGGATCGGCCCCATCTGGATGTAGGAAGGTGCGGTCCTACAGGCCCGGATCCCACCAGGCGCCTGTGAGCCCTAACCCCTTCCATGGCTTCTTACAAGGTCACCCTCGTCAACGAGAGCGAGGGTCTCAACAAGACGATTGAGGTCCCCGACGACCAGTACATCCTCGACGCTGCTGAAGAGCAGGGAATCGACCTCCCCTACTCCTGTCGCGCGGGCGCCTGTTCCACCTGCGCTGGCAAGCTCACCGCCGGCACCGTGGACCAGTCGGATCAGAGCTTCCTGGACGACGACCAGATCGAAGCCGGTTTCGTGCTGACCTGCGTGGCTTACCCCACCTCCGACGTCACCATCAAGACCCACACCGAAGAAGAGCTCTACTGAGCTCTCCGGGGGGGGCTACCGATGGGGCCCCTCCCGTCCTTGAACCCTGCGTTCAACGTCGCCACCCTTCCGGGTGGCTTTTTTGTCGCTCTCTTTCCCCTGTGCCGCCTTGGCTGAGGTTTCCTCAGGGTCCCGACCCTCACTGGTGCAGGAGCTGCTGGAACCCGGCAGCATCCATACCAGCCCGGGGGGGCAATACAGCTTCAGGGTGCTCGGCCCCTGCTGCCGACTGTTCGATCGCGAGGAGCTGCCCTGGCCCTGCTGCCGTCTGGCCTGGCGAAGCAAGGAGCCCAGCTGGCGCCGAATCGGTCGACGCTTCGTGGCCGACCTGGCGGCCCGCCGCTGCCCCTCCTACGCCGTGGAACTGCTGCAGCCTGGTTCACGCCCCACGCGCACGATCCTGACCCTGTTCGCCCAGCGGCTTGATCGCGAGCTTCAGGAGTGGTGGTACAGCAAGCGCCATGAAAAAGCCGCGGACACCGCCGCGGCTTGGGCAGAGGAGGTTTGAGCGCCTGATGAACAGCGGGGGCTCAATCAGAAGTAGATCTTGCCGCCGCCCCACTGGATGCCTTGCACCTTTGGGGCCACCAGGATGTAACCAGCGATCAGGCGCAGGTCTTTGTCGTCAAGGTCGCGCATCTTCACGAAAATGTCCTTGCTGCGCAGGCTGGGGTGGATTTCGGAGATGCTGTATTCCCCGTCGTAGGAGGTGGGGTCCTTGATGTAGTCGACAAGGGCGTCGACGGAATCACGAGGAGGGGTGGCCAGGGCCAGGGTTTCCGGGTCGAGGCCCACGTTCTGGTTGGTCTTGGTGATGCCGCCGGCGTGGCAGGTGCCGCAGCTTTGGTTGAAGAGCTTGCGGCCCTCCTTGACCTCCTGCTCGCTGAAGCTGACCAGGCTGCCGTCGGGGCTGCCGGGCACCGTCAAGGTGGCGGCATCCCAATTGGCCGCGGCCACTGGACCACCGAAACAGACCAGGAGCGCCAGTGGCAGAACCAACAGGATTCTGGCCGCGGCCCGGAGCGCTGAGGAGAGGAAAGAAGCCATGAAGGGAGCTGGCAAAATGGCGGTGGCACCACACCAGAGCCCTTGTATCACGGGCGGAGTGTCTGCCGGGGCGGAATCACGAAGTGTTGCAGCCACAGGTGCTTTGCCGGCCTGGCTCAACCCCCGGAGGGAGACACCTCAAGGCTCATGAAATCCTTGGCGAGCACGGTGTTGGGGAAGATCGCCCGGGCCTCCTCGAGCAGGTCGTCGGGGGTGAGTGAATTGCCGGGGGCGTAGCGGGGACTGAGGTGGGTGAGCACCAACTGGCCCACCCCCGCCTCGGCAGCCGTCTGGGCGGCCATGGTGCTGGTGGAGTGCTGGCGCTGATAGGCCATCTCCGCTTCTTGGTGGGCGAAGGTGGATTCGTGGATGAGCAGGTCGGCGCCGCGAGCCAGCGCCACCGCCGCTTCAGAGAACACCGTGTCGGTGCAGTACACAACGCTGCGACCAGGCCGCGGCGGTCCGCAGAGGGTGCGGCCATCGACCAGGCGCCCATCCTCCAGGTGCAGGCGGCGTCCCTGCTTCAGTTCGGCATAGATCGGTCCCGGGGGAATTCCCAGTTCCCGGGCCCGCTCGATGTCGAAACGGCCTGCCAGGGGTTTTTGATCGATGCGGTAGGCGAAGGCGGGCACCCGGTGGTTCAACGGTGTGCAGCGCACCACCAGGTCGTCGTCTTCGAGCAGGGGGTCGCCGCTGCGGGCCGCCGCCTCCACCCGGTGCACGCGCAGGGGATAGCCGATGCGCGTGGAGGAGGTGCGCAGCACCCCATCGAGGTACTCGCGCAGGGGCTCGGGGCCGTAGAGATCCACCCCAGGGCAGCTGCCCGCCATCCCCAGGCTGGCCAGCAGGCCCGGCAGGCCGAAGACATGGTCGCCATGCATGTGGGTGATGAAGATCCGGCGCAGCTGCGACACCCGTAGGTCGCTGCGCAGGAACTGGTGTTGCGTGCCTTCGCCGCAATCGAACAGCCAGAGCTCGGAACGCTGGGGCAGGCGCAGGGCAACAGCCGAAACGTTGCGGGCACGGGTCGGTACGCCCGAACTCGTGCCTAGGAAGGTGATCTGCACGCCCAGGATGATTCCAGCTGCATGCTGTCACGCCTGGTAGGCCCTTGTTCCCGTTGACGTCGTGGCGGGCACTGGCGCATGGCCAAGGCGGCGGCCACAATGGCGCCGCCCTTCGACTCCCCCTGCGGGCTTCGATGCCACGCACGCTTTCCCTGCCCCAAGCCCTCTGGCGCCGCCTGCCTCTGGTCACAGCGGCGGCGCTGGGTCTGTCACTGCTGCTGCCCAGGGAGGGCCGGGCCCAGCCAGCTGAACCGCAGGTGCGCGTGCTGCTGCTGGAGAGCTCCGCCGCCACCGTGAGTGGTCTGGCTGGTGGCCTGCGTCTGCGGGACGGACGCGGCACGGTGCTGGCGGAGACCGCCGCCGGTCAACCCCTCACCCTGCGGCTGAGGGCGGCCCAGGTGGAGGCCCAGGGGCTGATGCGGGCCGTGGTCGTGAATGAACTCTGGATCGAGCCCCTGAACCAGGCGGGCGACGATGGCGCCCTGGCGGTGGAGAACCGCCGCTACCGCGGCCGGCTCCAGGTGCTGCCGGGGGCCTCCCAGCTTCAGCTGATCAACCACCTGGGCGTCGAGACCTATCTTCCCAGCGTGGTGGGCAGCGAAATGCCCGCCAGCTGGCCCCTGGAGGCCCTGCGGGCCCAGGCCGTGGCGGCTCGCACCTACGCCCTGCAGCAGCGCAAGCCCGAGGCCCTCTTTGATCTGCGGGCCACTGTGGCCAGCCAGGCCTACAAGGGGGTCGAGGCGGAAACCCCTTCCACCTGGGAGGCGGTTCGGGGCACCCGCTCCCTGGTGATCACCTACCGCCAGGCTCTGATCAACGCCGTCTTCCACAGCAGCAGCGGTGGCAGCACCGAGAACAGTGGCGAGCTCTGGTCCCGCCAGCTCCCTTACCTGGTGAGCGTGAGCGATTTCGACGAGCAAAGCCCCGTGCGGGTCTGGCGACAGCCGCTGCCACCGGAGCAACTGCAGCGGGCCTTTGCCGAGATCGGAGGGGCCAGTCGCATCGAGGTGCTCTCCAGTTCCAGCACCGGCCGGGTGCGCCAGGCACGGGTGCTGGGTCCCCGCGGCCAGCTGTTGCTGAGCGGGGCCGAGCTACGCCGCCGTCTCGGTCTAAGGAGCACCACGGTGCGCTTCGAGCCCTTGGGCCCCGAGGACCTGGGGGCGGATCCCCAGGGCCTCGGGGCTCAGGCGGGCGCGGTCGGCGCCCGGTGGCCCCTGGCGGTCTCGCGCAGGCCCTGGCGGCCGCAGCCTCTGGTCAACGAGCGGCCGCTGGCAGTGGATTCCGCCAGCGGCGCTCCGCTGCCTGGTCCGCCACCGTTGCCGGACGTGTTCGCTCCTGCCGCTGCTCCGATCACCGGCCTGGTGGCGATCGGCCGCGGCTTCGGCCATGGGGTGGGCATGAGCCAGTGGGGTGCCTTCGGCCTGGCCCGCCGCGGAGAAGGCTTCGAGGCGATCCTGCGCCACTTCTACCGGGGCGTTGAGGTGGGACCGTTTCGCGAGAGCGTGGCCCAGCTGAGCGCCCTGCCTGCCAGTGCCGGCCGCCCTGCCCCCAGCCGTGCGGCCGCCGTGTTCCGCCTCCCGACGGTGATCGCCAACCGCGAGCCCTGAGGGCTGAGGCTGCGTTGTTCGTCCGACGACGTCGCACCCTTGCGCGGGCCCTTTGGCTTGAGCCGCTTCATCACCTCCCTCCCTTGTTCGCCCCGCACGGCCCAGCCCCATGCCGCTTCCCCCGGACCGCCTGCTGGTGGAAGCCGACGCCCAGGCAGTGGCCGAGCGGGTGGTTGACCGGCTGTTCGAGGCCCTCACCTCCGCTGGGCGGCGCCCCTTGGGGCTGGCCACCGGACGCACGATGGAGCCGGTCTATGCCGCCCTGCGCCGGCGCCTGGAGGCCCTCGACCCGGTTGCTCGGGGGCGCCTACTGGAGGGCTGGAGCAGCTTCAATCTGGATGATTACATCGGCCTTGCTGAGGACCATCCGGCCTCCTTTCACGCCGCCATGGTCCGGAACCTGGGGAAGCCCATGGGCCTTTCCCCCGCCCGGCTGCGTGTGCCGAACGGCGGCGCCCCTGATCCCGAGGCCGAGGCCCGTCGCTACGGCGCTGCCATCGCCGCCGCCGGTGGCCTGGGTCTGCAGCTGCTCGGGCTGGGGGAGAACGGCCACGTGGGCTTCAACGAGCCCCCCTGCGGGCCTCAGGTCACGACCCGTTGCGTGCGCCTGAGCGCGGCGACCCGGCGTCAGAACGCCGGTGCTTTCGGTGGCGATCCGGAGCGGGTGCCGGAGCGGGCGATCACCGTGGGCCTGGCTGAGATCCTGGCGGCCAGGAGCCTGCTGCTGGTGGTCACCGGGGCCTCGAAGGCCTCGATCCTGGGGCGGGTGCTCGAGGGGCCTCCCCAGGCGGCGCTGCCCGCCAGCTGGCTGCTGGAGCATCCCAATCTGCTGGTGATCGCCGACCGGGCGGCATTGGGGGGTTAGACGCTGGCGGCCTCCAGCAGGGCGTCGGTGGCCTCCAGGTTCGAACTGACGCTGCGAACATCTTCAAGTGCTTCGAGGGCCTCCAGCAGCCGCAGAGTGGCCCGCAGGGTCTCCAGATCGTCGAGGTGGCAGGGGGTATGGGATTGCCACTGCAACTCGCAGCCGCTGGGGCTCCAGCCTGCGGCCGTCAGGGCCGCCTGCAACCCCTCCAGCTGGCCGGGTGCACAGAACACCTCGGCCCCGTCGCCATCGAACTCGTAGCTGATCAGTTCCTGCTCCATCAGGCTCTCCAGCAGAGCCTCCTCGTTGAGGTCATCGCCGCCCAGCCGCACCACTCCACGCAGGTCGAACAGGTAGCTGACGCAGCCGTTCTCCCCCAGGTTGCCGCCGTGCTTGCTGAAGGCCAGGCGCAGTTCCGCCGCCGTGCGGTTGCGGTTGTCGCTGAAGACTTCCACCAGCACGGCCACCCCGCCCGGGCCGTAGCCCTCGTAGCGGATCGCCTCCAGGGCATTGCTGCCGGCGTCACCCCGGCCGGAACCTTTGGCGATCGCCCGGTCGATGTTGGCGCTGGGCATCCCGGCGGAACGGGCCTTTTCGATCGCCGTGCGCAGTTGGAAGTTGCCGACAGGATCCCCGCCGGCGCGGGCCGCCACACTGATCTCCCGTCCCAGGCGGGTGAACACGGCACCGCGCTTGGCGTCGACCACCGCCTTGGTGCGCTTGATCTGGGACCACTTGCTGTGTCCGGCCATCTCAACCCTGCGCGCCCAGCACCAGTTTCGGTTGGAGCAGGCCGGCACCGTCGGCGCGGGCGATGCCAACCCACTGGCCGTCGGGGTTCGTCACCACCACCGCCTGATCGTTCGCCAGGCTGATCGCGCTGGCGATGGTGCGTCCACAACACCAGCTTTGATGGTCGGACGCCTCGAGACGCTGCAGCGGCAGGTGCGCCAGGGCGCTGAGCGGATCGATCAGGGGCGGGCGGGGTGTTCGATCGAGTGCCTCCAGGGGCACACAGGCGCTCAGATCGAACCCAAGGGCTTCGGTGCGCCGCAACTGGGCCAGGGCGGCGCCGCAACCCAGCTGCTCCCCCAGATCCCTGGCCAGAGATCGGATGTAGGTGCCGGCTGAGCAGCGCACCTCGAGCTCCAGTTGGCCCGATTCCGCTCGCCAGTTCAGCAGCTGCAGGTGTTCGATCGTCACGGTTCGAGGCTCAAGCTCCATGGTTTCGCCTCGCCGGGCACGTACATGGGCTCGCTCTCCCCCCACGTGCACGGCCGACACCTGAGGTGGACGCTGCAGGATCGCCCCTCGGAAGGGGGCCAGGGCGGCCTCCAGGTTCGCCACGCCCAGTGGTGGCACCGGACGTCGCTCGATCAGCTCACCGCTCAGATCGTCGCTGCAGGTCGACAGCCCCAGCTGGATCACCCCCCGGTAGGCCTTGGTTCCCTCGAGGTAGGGCAGCAGCCGCGTGGCGGGCCCCAGGGCGATCGGAAGCACTCCGGTGACGGCCGGATCGAGGGTGCCTCCATGGCCCACGCGGTTGAGGCCGTAGGCGCGGCGCACCCGAGCCACACAGTCGTGGGAGGTGAGCCCGGCGGGCTTGTCCAACACCAGGAAGCCGCAGTGATTCTCGGGGCTGGGGGGCGCCACGGCGGGCCAGGTGGGAGTCGGCCCGCCACCCTATGGGGAGCCGTACCCCGCTTCGGGAATCAGTGACGCTCACCAACCGTCGTGACCTGGCCTTTCTGGTGCTGGCCGGAATCTTCCTGGGCACCATGGGGATGCTCAATATCCTCGGCCTGACCCGTTTCCTCAGCCTTGGTTCGATCGGCGGCTGGCCGGTGGTGGTGGCCGTGGGGGCCTTGCCCTACCCGGTGACGTTTCTGTGCACCGACCTGATCAGTGAGATCTGGGGGGAGCAGAAGGCAGGTCAGCTGGTTTGGGTGGGGTTGCTGCTGAACGGCTGGATCGTGGTGATTCTCTGGTTGGGTGGTGTGCTTCCAGGGCTCCCCGGCAGCGACGGCAGCACCTTCTTCGAGGTGCGTCGGCTGGCCTTCGGGGCCGTGGGGGCCTCGATGGTGGCCTACCTGGCCGCCCAGTTCACCGACGTGCGCCTGTTTCATTTCTGGAAGCGCCTCAGCGGCGGCAAGGCCCTGTGGTTGCGCAACAACGGCTCCACCCTGGTGAGCCAGCTGGTGGACACCAGCGCCGTGGTGTTGATCAGCCATTACGCCGCCCATGTGCTGCCGGTGGACGAGGCCCAGCCGGTGCTGCCCCAGTTGGGCTCGTTCATCGTCAGCGGCTACCTGTTCAAGCTGGTGGCCGCCCTGCTGGACACCCTGCCGTTCTATTGGCTGGTGGCCTGGTTGCGGCGCTGGCTGGAGGTCCCCGGTGCCGGGGCTGAACTTGGCGCTGAACTGGGGACGGTGCTGGGGGGCGATCTACGGTGAACGACTGGGAGAAGACTTTCGCGGTGGTGGCAGCAGATCTGGATCTGAAGCGGTTCGTTGCCGATGGCTTTGACCTGAAGCATCAGTTGGCGGCCCATCTGGAGCTGAGCCCCCAGGATCTGGAGCGGCGCCTGCCCACCAGCACCGCCGACCTGGCGGCCCTGCACCCCGGGGCCTTCGATCCAGCCGAGGTCACGGCCTTTTACGAGCAGGAGGTGGGCACCGGCCACCTGCTCGAACTGGCGGCCTGGCACCTGGGCAGCGCCCCCTACATCGCCGACACCCTGCGCCTGCAGGAGCGCTTCGCCCGTGGTCAGGTGCTTGATTTCGGCGGTGGTATCGGCACCCATGCCCTGGCGGCAGCGGTGCTGCCCCAGGTGGAGCGGGTGTGGTTCGTCGATCTCAATCCCCATAACCGCGCCTTCGTGGCCGAGCGGGCCCAGGCCTTCGGCCTGGCGGACAAGCTGCACTGCTTCCGCGACCTGGAGGATCCCGCCCTGCCGGCGCGGTTCGACACCGTGGTCTGCCTGGATGTGCTGGAGCACCTCGCTGATCCCGCGGCTCAGCTGGAGATTTTCGAGCGCCGCATGGACCCGGCCGCCATCGCCCTGCTCAATTGGTACTTCTTCAAGGGCTTCTCAGGGGAGTTTCCCTTCCACATCGATGATCCCGAGCTCGTGGAGCGGTTCTTCCGCACCCTGCAGGGCCGTTTTCTGGAGGTGTTTCACCCCTTCTTGATCACCACCCGCGCTTACCGGCTGGCGGCCTGAGATGGAGCGCTCGAACTGGCTCCTGCGTCTGATCGTGGCCAAAAAGTTGATCGTCTCAGCGCTGCTGCTGGCGGTTTCGCTGCTGGCCGCCTACGGCTACCGCCACTACGACGGGCTGGCCCTTCTGGCTGAGCAGTGGGGCCAGGCCGATCGCCAGTTGCTGCTGGCCCTCACCCTCAAGGGCCTTGATCTGGGTAGCCAGGGCCTGCGGATCACCGCCGCATTGGCCGGTGGCTACGGGCTGGTGGTGCTGGTAGCAGCGCTGGCCACCTGGCGTGGTCAGCGCTGGGGGGAGGCTCTGCTGGCCCTGCTGCTGGCCTGCACACTGCCGTTGGAGATCATCAAAACGGTGGAGCACCCCACGGTGATCCATCTGCTGGTGGTCGGTTTGACGCTGGTGGGCTTGGTGGTGATGGTCAGGCAATGGGCCAACCATGGGCTGACCAGCCCCAGCGGCGAACGCCTCAGCCCACGTTGACGCGCTTGCGGTTGCGCAGATTGCGGGTGATGGAATCGAAGCTGACGATGCCGTCCACCAGGGCGAAGAGGGTGTCATCGCTGCCGCGACCCACATTGAGGCCGGGGAGCACGGAGGTGCCGCGCTGGCGAATGATGATCGAGCCGGCGGTCACGGTTTCGCCGCCGTAGCGCTTCACGCCCAGGCGCTTGCTGTTGGAGTCGCGGCCGTTGCGGGTGGAGCCTGTGCCTTTCTTGTGGGCCATGGTTTCAGGGGTGAAGGGTGGGGAAGGTAAAGCCCGGGGGCTCAGGCGAGGGCCTTGCCGGCCACGGTGATCGATTCCACCAGAACGCGGGTGAGTTCCTGGCGGTGACCGTTCTTGCGACGCGTCTTTTTCTTGGGGCGCATCTTGTAGACGATGATCTTCGGCCCGCGGCGGTGCTCCAGCACCTTGAGCTCGATGCTGGCCCCCTCCACGTAGGGGCGGCCGAGGGTGGCTCCGGCGGCCCCCTTGACCAGGAGCACGTTTTCCAGGGTCACCGTGTCATCGACCTCGGCATCGATCCGATCAAGGTCGTAGTAGCGGTTGGGCTGGAGCCAGAACTGGCTGCCGGAGGTCTCGACGATGGCGTAGGTGCCATTCGGAGCGTTGGCGGCAGCGGCGTCGGGGGAGGAACTCATGGGCAAGGGGGGCGTGGACAGGCTGACGGGTTCGATCTGGTTCAAAAACCGACTGATTCAAGAACCGCCGTCATTGGGCCTGGCCACAGCGCGGCAGAGACAAACAAAGATCTTCCCCTGCAGGTCACCCCAACGTCAACCAACGGCCCCGGTCTGGCCGGCATCAGACCAGGACCACGCCGCCCATGGGCTGGCTGCGCCGTTCGGCGTCCAGGCGCAGCTCGTCTCCATCGGCCTGCTCAAGGGGCAGATCGAACCAGAAGGTGGTGCCGACCCCCAGCTCGCTGGCGATCTGAATGCGGCTGCCGTGCTTCTCAAGGATGCCGCACACGATGGAGAGCCCCAGGCCAGTGCCTGCTTCGGTGTGGACGGCGTTCTCCACCCGGTAGAAACGCTCGAAGACGCGCTCTTGATCTTCCATGGAGATGCCGCTGCCGCTGTCGGACACCTCGACCCGCAACCGCGGCAGGGGGGAGGTGAGGGCACAGGACGGACGTTGATCGTCGTGGGCCTTGGGGGCACCGGGATCCAGGCTGCAGGTGTCGGGCCAGGGGTAGGCCCGCAGCTCGACCCGACCACCGGGGGCGGTGAACTTCAGGGCGTTGCCCAGCAGGTTGTCGAACACCTGCAGGAGCAGATCCCAGTTGCCGCGCACCAGCGGGAGCTGGGCATCCACCTCCAGATCCAGGCTCACCCCCTTCTCATCGGCGTTGAGCTTGTAGGTGCGCAGGGTCTGCTCGATCGCCGGCCGCAGTTCCATGGGCTCGAAGGTCCAGACCCGCTCTGATTCCAGGCGAGAGAGGTCAAGCACGTCGTTGACCAGACGCGTAAGCCGGTCGGTCTCATCGTTGGCGATCGCCAGGAATTCCTTCTTTTCCTGCTCGGTGAGCTGATCTCCGAGGTCGTGGAGGGTTTCCACGTAGCTCTTGATGTTGAACAGCGGCGTGCGCAGCTCATGGGACACGTTGCTGATGAAGCGGCTCTGGGCCGCGTTCAGCTCCACCTCGCGGGTGAGGTCCTGGATCGTCACGGCGATGCCCTTGAGGCTCTCGCCGCTGGCGTCGCGCACCGACTGGAGCACGATGCGCAGGGTGCGGGCTGGATCTCCAAAGCTGCAGCGCACGTCGCTGCTGTCCTTGGCGCCGCTGAGCAGGGTCTCCAGGGGGACCTGCAACTCGATCGCCAGCCTTTCCGGCAGTTCACCGGTGAGTTCGCGCCCCTCCAGGTTGCGGCCCTCCCAGCGGAACAAACGCCGGGCGGTGGGGTTCACCAGCACGATCTGGCCTTCGGCATCGAGCAGCACTGCCCCATCGGCCATGGTGGCGATCAGGGATTGCTGCTTGACCTGGGCCGCCGTCAATTCCTCAATGTTGGCCTCGTCGTACGACTGAAGCTGCGAGGCCATCAGGTTGAAGCCATCCAGCAGCTCACCGAGCTCCCCGCCCATCGGCAGGCCGATGCGGGCGGCGAAATCGCCTCCCGCGATGGCGCGCACCCCCAGCAGCAGTTCCTTGACGGGACGGGTGATCGTCAGGGCATTGAACACCGCCCCCAGGATCACCAGCACCCAGATCGAGATGAACACCGCCACGGTCACCTCACGGGTGAGGGCGGCGCTGGCGAGGGTGGTTTCGTTGGGGTTGATCCCCAGGGCCAGCACCCCCAGGTCGCGCCCTTCGCTCACCAGCGACAGGAACACGTCAGTGACTTCCCCATCGGGGGTGAGGTGCTGGCGCACCAGGGGGTTCTGGGGGCGGCGCTTGAGCTCGGCGGGCAACTCAAGCCGGCGGCTGAGCAGCAACTCGCTGCTGCTGCTGGTACCGCTGATCGGGATCCCCAGGTAGATCACCCCCTCGGGGTCGGCGAAGAAGATGTAGCGGAGGCTGCGGGTGGTGCGCCAGAAGCGCTCGGCCACCGCCGCCAGTTCCCTGTCGTTGCCCTCGGCCACCAGTGGAGTGACGTTGGCTGAGAGCAGCAGCCCCAGGTCGCGGGCGAAGCGGGTGTCGCTCAAGCGGGCATCCGTCTGGATGCTGTTGAGGGCAAAAAACGTGATGCCGGTCATCATCAGGCTCACCACCAGGGTGGCCACTGCCAGCAGTTTGGTCTGCAGGCTGAATTCGGCCCACCAGCGGCCCAGTCGTTGGCGCCAATTCAGACCAGTTTCGGCCGCCGGCGGAGGCGGCCTCCAGCTCAGGTCATTCGCTCCGCCGGCGGGGGAAGATCCGTCCTGGGGATCGCCGTCCAGGCCAGCTCCCGCAAGCTCATCACCAACCGGCCCATCACCAGCCGAGTCAGCAGGCTCGATCGAGTCGGTGGCACCGTAGTCAGTGGAACCGGAGTCCGTCGCACGGTTGTCCGTGGACCCTGGGGTAGGGGTGTGCGGGTCGGCGGTCAAGCGGCCGGAGCCTGAGGGAGCCATCCAGCCTAGGGGCGACGCACCTGGTGGCCGATGTCCCGCCGGAAGGTGATGCCCTCAAAGTGCACCTGGGATAAACCCTCGTAAGCCGCAGCGAAGGCCACGTCGAAGTCCTCAGCCTGGGCTACCACCGCCAGCACCCTGCCGCCGGCCGTGCGACAGACGCCGTCCGCCGCCCGGCGGCTGCCGGCATGGAACAGTTGCAGCTGCCCGGAGGCCTCCAGCGTGCTGGTGATCGCATCGCCCTGGCGCACCTCCCCCGGGTAGCCCGCGGCGGCCGCGATCACGCAGGCGCTGCAACGGGGGGCGATGGTCAGCTCCGGGGCCTGGCCCAGATCGCCCCGGGCGCAGGCGAGCAGCACCGCCGCCAGTTCAGGTCCCAGCAGGGGCATCAGCGTCTCGCATTCCGGATCGCCGAAGCGGCAGTTGAACTCGATCACCTTGGGGCCATCCGCAGTGAGCATCAGCCCGGCGTAGATCACCCCCCGGTAGTCGATGCCGCGCTCTCGCAGGGCCGCCAGGGTGGGCTCCAGCACCGTCCGGCGCACCTGCTCCAGCCCAGCCGCGTCAAGCAGGGGCGCCGGCGCGTAGGCCCCCATGCCGCCGGTGTTGGGGCCGGTGTCCCCTTCGCCGATGCGCTTGTGGTCCTGGGCCGGGGGCAACAGCACCATGCCCTGGCCATCGGTGAGGGCGAACACTGACACCTCAGGTCCCCTGAGTCGTTCCTCCAGCACCAGGGAGGCGCCGGCGGCCCCGAAGCGGCCGGCGAACACCTCCTCGATCGCGGCGCGGGTTTCGCCCAGGGTTTCAGCCACGGTGACCCCCTTGCCGGCGGCCAGGCCATCGGCCTTCACCACCAGGGGCTGGGGGTGATGTTCCAGCACCTCCAGGGCCTGCTCGCGGCTGGCGGCCGCCCAGTGGAGCGCCGTGGGCACCCCCGCCTCCAGCATCAGCGCCTTGGCCCACTGTTTGCTGGCCTCCAGGCGCGCCCCATCGGCGCCCGGTCCGAACACCGCCAGACCGCCGGCGCGCAACTGATCGGCCAGGCCGGCCGCCAGGGGACCCTCCGGACCGACGACCACCAGATCGATGTGGCGCTCAAGCGCGGCCGCCAGCAGGCCGTCGCCATCGGTTTCCGCCAGAGCCAGGACCTCGCAGCCCGGCAGCTCGGCGGTGCCGCCGTTGCCGGGCGCCACCCACACCCGCTCCACCCCATGGCAACGGGCCAGGGCCCAGGCCAGGGCGTTCTCACGGCCGCCCGAGCCGATCACCAGCACCCGGCTTGCCCCGGGGGCATCCATTGCCTGGGTCGACGCGGCGAGGTTCGTGCGGGGGGAGGTCTCTGGGGAGGTCATGGGACCGGGCGGGGGGGCCAAGGAGGGTGTGTCGCGGCTCCCTTAGGTTGTGGCCCGGTGGCCAGCCGCTGTGCATTCCCCTCTTTACATGCCGATGCGCAAGGTCGCCCTGAGGCTCCGGCCAGGAGGAGCCCGAGGCCTCAGGTGGGCGCTGGCAGTCCTGGCGGCCTTGTCTGCCACTTCCGGGGCCACGGCCTCCCCCCTGCCCCTGCCCCTGCCCGCCGCACCTCTACCCGTCGAGGCGATGGCCGAGCCGGCCTTTCTGGCCGTGCTGAAGGGCGGTGGACTGGCCGATCTGGAGCAGGCCTGCCAGGACGCGGCCCGCTTCGATCGGGCCGAGCGCCTGCGCCTGCTGCGGGACCGCCTGCTGGTGGTGCGGCCGGTCCCCCAACCCTTCGCTGTGGTGCTGGCCAATGCCAATGCCCTGCTGAGCTGCAAGGCACCGGAAACCTCCCTGCTGGTGCTTGACCGCTACGGGCCAGGGGCCGGCTCCGAGCGAGACCAGTGGCTGATTCAGGTGTGGCGCGGGGCCAGCGCTGCCCTGCAGCACCGCCGCGCCGCCGAGGCCCTGACCCGGCTGGCAGCCGGCAACCTGGCCAGCCTTGAAACCGTGGCGCTGCCGTTGTTGTTGAGGGAGGACGGCACCCTGGCCACCCGCCCTGCCCTCGATGCTCTCGCTGAGCATCTGCAGATCCTGGGGGAGAACGAGCAGGCGGCGCGGGTGCTGTTGGCGGGTCGGCTTCCGGGCACGATCGCCGCCGAGCGTCTGGCCAGGGCGGCCCAGCTCATGGCCTCGCTGCCACTGCAGGAGCGCGACCGGATGATCGAAGCGGCCCTCGACCAGGCTGCCGCCGCCGGCGCCTGGGGGCTGGCCTCGGAGCTGCTGGAGCAACAGCGGCTCCAGGCGCAGAGTGGCGGCGGTGATCCGGCCAGGGCGCTGGCCCGGCATCTGCGCCTGAGCCAGCGCATCGATGACGCCTATGGCGAATGGCTGCTGCGGCGCCAGGATCCCACCGTGACCGCGCGCAGTCGCGCCCTCGAGCGCAGGCTCCGCTCCCCCCGTGACACCGGCGGCCACGCCGCCCCCCCGCCATGACGACGATCGAACTCGGCCCGCTGCTCTATGAGGGCAAGGCCAAACGCGTCTACCGCAGCGCCGATTCCGAACGTCTTGCGGTCGAGTTCAAGGACGATGCCACCGCCTTCAATGCCCTCAAAAAGGCCCAGTTGGAGGGCAAGGGAACGCTGAACTGCCGCATATCCGCCCTGCTGTTCGAGCGCCTTGAGGCCGCCGGGATCCCCACTCACTACCTGGGACTGCTCAACCCCAGCTGGATGGTGGTGCGGCCGGTGCGAATCGTGCCGATCGAGGTGGTGATCCGCAACGTGGCCGCCGGATCGCTCTGCAAGCAGCTGCCGATCGCCGCGGGCACCCCCCTCGATCCGCCCCTGCTGGATCTCTATTACAAAGACGACTCCTATGGCGATCCCCTGCTCACCGAGGCCCGCCTGGCCTGGCTGGGCCTGGTCAGCGCCGATCAGCGTGCCGCGATCGAGGATCTGGCCCGCAGGGTGAATGGTGCGCTGCAGCCGTTCTTCGCCGCCATTGGCCTGCTGCTGGTGGATTTCAAGATCGAACTGGGCTTCACCAACGGGGGCGAGTTGGTGGTGGCCGATGAGATCAGCCCCGACACCTGTCGGCTCTGGGACCTTGATGTGGCGGACAACCAGGACCGCATCCTGGACAAGGATCGATTTCGCCAGGATCTCGGGGGTGTGATCGAGGCCTACGGGGAAGTCTTCAAACGGGTCCAAGGGGCCTGTCCGCAGGCCCGCATCTACCAGTAAGGTCAGCGCACTTTGCGGCCTCGGCCGCCTTGCGCCCGAACCCCATGGCCGTCTCCCGCGTCAGCATGAACCGCACCCTTCGGTTCCGCGGGTCCAAGGGCTTCGCCGCCGTCGTTCCACTGACGGCCGCTTCCCTGGCTCTGATGGGACTGCTCGCCCCGGGCCGGGCCGAGGCTCAGCAGCCGGCCGGCACCGAGGCCCCAGCCGCCCCCAAGACGCAACCCGCCGCCCCCAAGGCTCAGCCGGCCCAGTTGGAACCTGCCGCGCCCCAGTCTCCGGCCACTGGGCAGTCCGGTTCTCCTCAGCCAGCACCGCCCCAGTCCCAGCAGACGGATCAGGGCCCTGGCCCCAGCCCGGCGGGGCCTCCTTCCGCTGAGACCTTCACCCCCAGCGCCACTGAGCCGCGCGTGCTGATCAGCGAGGTGGCGGTCAAGGGGCTTGATGGCCACCCAGAGCGTGAGCGACTGGAGCGGGCCGTCTACGAGGCCATGGCCAGCCGCCCCGGCACCCGCGTGAGCCGCAGCGAGCTGCAGAACGATCTTTCGGCGGTCTACGCCACCGGCTGGTTCTCCGATGTCCGCATCCAGCCCACCGACAGCGCCCTGGGCGTGAAGCTGGTGGTCACCGTGGCCCCGAACCCAGTGCTGCAGAAGGTCGAGATCGATCCGGTCAAGGCCAAGCTGCCGGCCAGTGTGATCAAGGACACCTTCGCCGCCGACTACGGCAAGACCCTCAACCTCAACGCGCTCCAGAACCGGATGCAGGAGCTGCAGCGCTGGTACTCCGACAAGGGTTATTCGCTCGCCCGTGTCACCGGTCCGAACCGGGTGAGCCCCGAGGGGGTGGTGGAGTTGCAGGTGCGGGAGGGTTCGGTCAGCGGCGTCGAGGTGCAGTTCCTCAACAAGGAAGGATCGACCACCAACGAAAAGGGTCAGCCGATCAAGGGCAAGACCAAGCCCTGGGTGGTGAGCCGGGAGATCTCGATCAAGCCCGGCGAGGTGTTCAACCGCCGCCAGCTCGAGGAGGACATCAAGCGCCTCTACGCCACCGGCCTGTTCGGTGACGTCAAGGTGACCCTCAAGCCGGTGCCCGCCAAGCCCGGCGAGGTGGTGATCGTTCTCGGCATCGTCGAGCAATCCACCGGCTCCCTCTCCGGTGGCCTGGGCTATAGCCAGAGCCAAGGGGTGTTCGGCCAGATCCAGCTCCAGGACAGCAACCTGGCCGGCCGTGCCTGGGACACTTCCCTCAACTTCACCTACGGCCAGTACGGCGGACTGGCGGATATTTCCTTCACCGACCCCTGGATCAAGGGGGACCGCTTCCGCACCGCCTTCCGGGCACGGGTGTTTCTCAGCCGTGATGTTCCCCAGATTTTCCAGAGTCAGGACAACGGCAACTTCAACACCGTTTCTGATGTCTCTACGAATTTCTACCAGGCACCATCCACGGCCATCGCGAACAATATCTTCAGCGACAACAACTTGGCTGGCAAGACCTATTCCAACGTACAGCAGGCTCAGCGGGCGAATGGCGCTCTGGGGGATAACAACAACTGGTTTGCCCTTGATAACAATTCCATCGCCATTCAGCGCTTCGGCGGCAGCCTTCAGCTGATCAGGCCTCTCAATGGTGGCGATCCCTTCAAGAAGGCCCCCTGGACGGTTGTTGTCGGCCTGAATGCCCAGGAGGTACGCCCGATCAACTTCGCGGGCGACTCCATGCGCTACGGGGTCACGTCGTCGTTCAACGGCGGCACCACCAATGTCAACAACGTCATCTGCATCGCCTACAACTGCGCGGCCTCGAACCAGTTGGTGGGCATCCGCCTGGCGGCCACGCGCAACACCCTCAACGACGCCCGTAACCCCACCTCCGGCAACTTCCTGAGCCTGGGCACTGAGCAGTTCGTGAGCGTTGGCGCTAACTCACCCACCTTCAACCGCCTGCGCGGCAGCTACACCCACTACATCCCGGTCAACTGGCTCAGGTTCTACAAGGGCTGCCGGCCCAAACGAGGTGAGACCGCTGATTGCAAACAGGCCCTGGCTTTCCAGGTCACCGCTGGCGCCAACATCGGTCAGCTGCCTCCTTACGAGGCCTTCTGTCTGGGTGGCTCCAACTCCGTGCGGGGCTTCTACGACTGTAATCTCGGGGTCGGGCGCAACTTCGGCGAAGCCACGATCGAGTACCGCTTCCCCCTGTTCAGCATCATCAGCGGCGAACTCTTCCTGGATGGCGGTACCGCCTTCGGCAGCCAGAAGAACGTGCCTGGCAACCCCGGTGAACTGCTGGGCAAACCCGGTCAGGGATTCTCGGTGGGCACCGGTCTGATCGTGACCACGCCGGTGGGCCCCCTGCGCCTGGAGGTGGCCAGCCAGGACTTCACCAGCAACTGGCGTTTCAACCTGGGTGTGGGCTGGAAGTTCTAGTGGGCGTCTGGCCTGAGTCCTACCAGCAGGCCTGGACGCTGCGGGGACCTGTGGAGCGAGCTGGCGTGGGGTTGCACAGCGGCGCCAGCACCCGGGTGCGCCTGGAGCCCTGCGAGCGGCCCGGTTTCTGGCTGGGGGCCCTGGGGAAGGGCTCCAAAGGCCTGAATCGGCTGCACCCCAATCAGGTCAAGGACACGCGGCTCTGCACGGCCCTGCAGGTGGACCAGCAGCGGCTGGCCACCGTGGAGCATCTTCTGGCGGCCCTGGTGGGTACAGGCCTGACCCATGTGGAGGTGTGGGTGGAGGGGGAGGAGGTGCCCCTGCTGGATGGTTCGGCCCAGGGCTGGGTGGAAGCGATCGCTGAGGCAGGGCTGCATGTGTTGGGGGATCGGGAACCTCTGCAGGTCCTGGAGGCGCCGATCTGTGTGCATCAGGGTCTGGGTTTCCTCACCGCCATCCCCAGCGACCAGGTGCGCCTGGCGGCCGCCGTGGAGTACCCCCAGGCCGCGATCGGCCGCCAGCTGTTCAGCCTCGACCTCAGCCCCGAAAGTTTCGTAGCGGAGCTGGCGCCGGCCCGCACCTTCGGCTTCCGCGAGCAGATCGAGCAGTTGCGTTCCGCCGGCTTGATCCAGGGCGGGGCCCTGGACAATGCCTTGGTCTGCGACGGGGACCACTGGATCAATCCGCCCCTGCGCTTTGCTGACGAACCGGTGCGCCATAAGCTTCTGGACCTGCTGGGGGACCTGGCACTGGTGGGCCTTCCCCAGGCCCAGGTGTTCGCCTACCGCGGGTCCCATGGGCTTCACACGTCCATGGCCGCGGCCCTTGCTGCCCAGTTCCGCCCCTTCTGACTCCCTTGTCCCTGTCCCCCGCCGGCGCCCCGATCCTCACCAGTGAGCAGATTCTCTCCCTGCTGCCCCATCGCTTCCCCTTCGCCTTGGTGGACCGGGTGATCGAGCATGAACCCGGCAAGCGGGCGGTCGCGATCAAGAACGTGACGCTCAACGAGCCCCAGTTCCAGGGCCATTTCCCTGGGCGGCCGCTGATGCCGGGGGTGTTGATCGTGGAGGCCATGGCCCAGGTGGGGGGGCTGATCGTGATCCAGATGCCTGAGTTCGAGAAAGGGCTGTTCGTGTTCGCCGGCATCGATGGGGTCCGTTTCCGCCGGCCGGTGGTGCCGGGCGATCAGCTGCGGATCAGTTGTGAGTTGCTCAGCCTCAAGCGCAAGCGCTTTGGCAAAGTGCACGCCGAGGCCACCGTCGATGGTGACCTGGTCTGCGCCGGGGAATTGATGTTCTCTCTGATGCAATAAGACGATGACGTCCTCGGCAGTTCAGGTGAGCATTCATCCCACCGCGGTGGTCGACCCCCGCGCCGAGCTGGAGGCCGGCGTGGTGGTGGGCCCCTACACGGTGATCGGTCCCGATGTGGTGATCGGCGCCGGAAGCACCCTCGGCCCCCACGTGGTGATCGATGGCCACGTGCGCATGGGCAAGGGCAACAGGATCTTCCCTGGGGCCTGCATCGGCCTGGAACCCCAGGATCTCAAGTACAACGGCGCCCCCACCGAGGTGGTGATCGGGGACGACAACGCCATTCGCGAGTGCGTCACGATCAACCGCGCCACCGCCGAAGGGGAGCAGACCCGGATTGGCAGCGGAAATCTGCTGATGGCCTACAGCCACCTCGGCCACAACTGCCAGCTGGGCGACCGCATCGTGGTGGCCAACAACGTCGCCATCGCCGGCCATGTGCTGATCGGCGATCGGGCGGTGATCGGCGGGGTGCTCGGCATCCACCAGTTCGTGCACATCGGCACGTTGGCGATGGTCGGTGGCATGAGCCGCATCGACCGGGACATCCCACCGTTTGCGATCGTCGAGGGCCACCCTGGCCGGTTGCGGGGGCTCAACCGCGTGGGCCTCAAGCGCAGCGGCCTTGATCGCCAGGACGGCGGCGAGCAGCTGCGCCAGCTGCAGGAGGTCTGGAACATGATCTACCGGGGCGAATGGGTGCTGGCCGAAGCCCTGCGGCAGGTGCGCGCGCTCGAACTGTTGCCCGCCGCCGAGGAGTTGTGTGCCTTCCTGGAGTCGTCGATCCAGCCCGGCCGCCGGGGCCCCTTGCCTGCCCAGCGTTCATGAGTCGACTGCTGATCAGCACCGGTGAGGTGTCCGGGGACCTCCAGGGCGGCTTGCTGATCGAAGCGCTCCACAGGGAGGCCCGGCGGCGGGGCCAGCCTCTGGAGATTGTGGCCCTGGGGGGTGAGCGCATGGAGCGGGCCGGCGCCCAACTCCTGGCCAACACCGCCTCGATGGGATCCATCGGCCTCTGGGAAGTGCTGCCGCTCGTGCTTCCCACCCTGCGGCTGCAGCGAAGGGTGGGCCGCTGGTTGAGGGATCACCCCCCCGATGGCCTGGTGCTGATCGACTACGTCGGCGCCAACGTCAACCTGGGCCGCCGGCTCAAGCGCCTCAACCCCGACCTGCCGATCATCTACTACATCGCCCCCCAGGAATGGGCCTGGCGTTTTGGCGAGGGCAGCACCACCCACCTGATCGCCTTCACCGACAGGATCCTGGCGATCTTCCCCGAGGAGGCCCGCTTCTACGCCGCCCAGGGCGCCCGGGTGAGCTGGGTGGGCCACCCCCTGCTCGACACCCTGGAGAATCAACCCAGCCGTGAGGACGCCCGGCGCCAGCTGGGACTGACAGGCGACCAGCGCCTGCTGCTGGTCTCGCCCGCTTCCCGAGCCCAGGAGCTGCGTTACCTGCTGCCCCCGTTGGTGGCGGCGGCGGCCAGGCTGCAGCGCTGCTTTCCGCACCTGCGAGTGATCGTGCCGGCGGGTCTGGCGGGCTTTGAGGGCCCCCTGAAACGGGCCGTGGCGGCCGTGGGACTTGATGCCACGGTGGTGCCGGCCGCGGAGGCGAACCGTCTGCGGCCCGTGCTCTACGCGGCGACCGACCTGGCCCTGACCAAATCCGGCACGGTGAATCTGGAGCTGGCCCTGCGTGGGGTCCCGCAGGTGGTGGGTTACCGGGTCAGCCGGCCCACGGCCTTCGTCGCACGCCATCTGCTGCGCTTCGCGGTGCCCCACATTTCCCCGGTCAACCTGGTGCTCAATGAGCGTCTGGTGCCGGAACTCCTGCAGGAACGCCTCACGGCTGAAGCCATCGAAGCCGAGGCGGCGCCGCTGCTGGAAGAAGGACCGGCGCGCCAGCGCATCCTCGCTGGCTACGGTCGATTGCGGACGGCCCTCGGGGAAACGGGGGTCACCCAGCGGGCGGCGGCGGCGATCCTCGACCAGTTGCCCGCCTCTGCTCTGCCCTCCATCTCGGCTGTCTGAATGGGACCAGCATCCGCCCTGATCCTTCGCCCCCTCGCCCTGGCTCTGGTGCTGTTGCTGGCTCTGGCGGCGCCTGCCCAGGCGGCGATCGAGGAGGCGGTGTTCGCCGGTGGCTGCTTCTGGTGCCTGGAGCACGACCTGGAGGGTTTGCCTGGGGTGCTGGAGGCGGTCAGCGGCTACAGCGGTGGTCCGGGGAGCAAGCCCAGCTACGCCCAGGTGTCGGCAGGGGGTACCGGTCACCAGGAAAGCGTCAAGGTGCGTTTCGATCCGGCCCGTCTCAGTTATCCCACCCTGCTGCGCAGTTACTGGCGCAACGTGGACGCCCTCGATGGGGCAGGGCAGTTCTGCGACCGCGGCGATTCCTACCGCCCGGTGATCTTCACCAGCGGAGCCAGCCAGGCGGAGCAGGCCCGCGCCAGCCTGCTTGCCGCGGGGCGCGAATTGAGACGCCCTCCTGCGGCGTTGAAGCTGCAGATTCGCCCCGCTGCGGCATTTTGGCCCGCCGAGGAGTATCACCAGAACTTCGCTGAACGCAACTCCCTCAGATACAACTACTACCGCTGGTCCTGCGGTCGTGACAGGCGTCTAGACCAGCTCTGGGGGGCCAGGGCTCGAACAGCCATGCCCTGGGGTGCACCGGCGAAGTGACGATCGGGGGGGGCAGCCTCTCCATAGCTGGATAACAAGGTGACGAACGTCCCCGCCGATGGGTTCTCCTCTTGGAGCGCGATCAGTCCTTTTGCCTAGACCATTGAGCCCTGATGTCCTTAATGTGATTTCAGCGCAAGCGCCGTTGGCGATGTATCTGCTGACGATCAAGGAAGGCCTGATGACCCGCCATGTGGGTCCATACGAAAGCCCCAAGCAGGCTGCTGATGATCTCGATCGCCTGCTGGCCTCCTGCAGCGATCGCGCCCGCTGGCAGATCCACGCCCTGGAATCACCCGCCGGGTCGCAGGAGAGCCATCTCGGGGAGCGAGGACGGGCTTCAGCTGGGGTTGCGGGGATAGCCGCGTAGAAGGCCACTTTCGATCATCAGACCCACGCCGGCGGTCACGCAGATCAGGCTGAGGGTGCCGTACCAGAACCAGGGGCCGTGGGGCTGGCCAAGCGCCTGCTGGGTCTTGCGCACCACCGCTTCTCCGAACAGGCAAAGCCCCAGGGGTAGCAGCAGCACTCCTGACTGGGCGCGAAGGTACCAACGCAGTTTCTGAACGGCCATGGCTTGGGTCAGGCGTCAGCGCAGCCCAACCTAAGCCGGGCCTCCGTTCGCCACCCAGTTCACCAGGGTGCGCACCCCGAATCCCGTGGCCCCGGCTGGATCGAGCCCCCGGCCCTTGTCGCTCCAGACGGTGCCGGCGATGTCCAGGTGGGCCCAGGCCAGATCCGGCCGCACGAACTCCTGCAGGAACAGGGCGGCCGTGATTGACCCCCCGGGCCGCGGGCCGGTGTTCTTGAGGTCGGCCACGGGGCTCTTGAGCCCTTCCTTGTAGGAGGCCTGCAGGGGCAGGCGCCAGAAGCTCTCGCCGCATTCGCGGCCGGCTTTCACCAGGGAATCGGCCAGGCTGTCGCTGGGACTCCAGAGCCCAGCGATTTCCTCCCCCAGGGCGATCACGACGGCGCCGGTGAGGGTGGCCAGGTCGACCACGGCGTCGAGCTCCAGCTTGCCGGCATAGACCAGGGCGTCCGCCAGGGTGAGCCGGCCCTCGGCGTCGGTGTTGTTGACCTCGATCGTCTTGCCGTTGGAGGCGGTGACGATGTCCCCGGGGTGAAGGGCGTCGCCGCTGATCATGTTTTCGCAGGCGGCCACGATCACGTGCACCTCGATCCCGTCTGGCTTCAGTTCGGCGATCGCCCGCGCTGCCCCGAGCACGGCGGCGCTGCCGCCCATGTCGTACTTCATCATCTCGATCTGGGAGCCCGCCGTTTTGAGGTTGTAGCCACCGGAATCGAAGGTGAGCCCCTTGCCCACCAGGGCCACCCGGCGGCGCACTTCTCCGCTTGGGCGGTAGGTGAGGTGGATGAACTTCGGCGGCAGGCTTGAGGCCCGGCTCACCGCCAGGTAGGCGCCCATGCCCAGGGCCTCGCAGTCGGCGCGCTCCAGCACCTTGAGCTCCAGGTCGAAGTCCTGTGCGATGGCGGCGGCGGTGTCCGCCAGGGCCTGGGGGGTGACCACATTGGGGGGGGCCGCCACCAACTCCCGGGCCAGTTCCACGCCGGCGCAGGTGGCCCCCACCGCTGCCAGGGCAGCATCGTGGACGGCATCGAAGCCCAGCAGGCTCACCCGCTCGGGCAGGGAGCGGGGCTCAGCCTCACTCTTGAAGCGCTGGTCAACAAAAAGGCTCAGGCGCACGGCGCAGGCGATGGCGCTGGCCGCCGCCGCTGGCTCTGGTCCCGTGAGCGGCAGCGCCAGGCCCAGGTCTTTGGCGCCGGCTGCCAGGGCCGCCTTGGCAGCGGTAGCGGCGGCCCGCCTCAGGCCGCCCAGATCGAAGGTTTCGGCCTCCCCCAGCCCCACCAGCAGCAGTGTGCTGGGGCGACCTCCCAGCCAGTCGAAGCTGACCACGTCACCCAGCTTGGCCTTGAAGCGGCGTTGCTCCAGCCGCTCCTTCAGCCCTGGGCCGAAGCGGGCCTCCAGGGCCTCAAGGGTGGTGCCGTCATCACCGCTGAACAGACCAACCGCCAGGGTGTCACCGTCCCCGCTGCTGGCCCAGCTGCTGACATCGGCGGGGGTGCAGCGAAACTCCATCGTTGGGCCAGATCGGACGCCGCGATCGTAGCCAGTGCTTCCTTAGGCACCGCTGCGCTCAGGGTGCTTCGCTCAAGCTGGTTCGGCGTGGAAGGGGGTCGCCCAGCGCCGGCGGGTTTCCTTGTTGAAGGGCGGCTGCCAGAGCTGGATCAGGGCCTGCTCCAGCTCCCGCCGGGGCCGTACGGCCTTGGGCACATCGAACCAGAAGCGGATGCTCAGGCGGCCCGTGAGCCCTGCGCTGGCGGTTGCCTCGCCGTAGGCGGCCAGGTAGTCCTTGCAGTCGTGCTCCCCTTTCCAGCGCTGCTCGGCGCGGCCCGTTTCGCCGACGTACAGCAGCAAGGGGGAGGTCAGATGGGGCGGCTGATCGATCACCACATAGAGGGCGGCCCCCCGCTGGGGCCGCTCCGGCCAGCGCCAGAACTGCAGGCTCTGGGGGGTGAGGGCCAGGGGCGCGAACGCGGCGGCCAGCTTCGCGCAGCTCCCGCCTGCGTGGGCGAACAGATCGGCCTGGGCCGGCCCTGGTGGGCCTGAAGCGCTGGCGGCCTCGAACAGGGGGCGCTGGAAGGTGATCAGCCGCTGCTGCCACTGCTCCAGTTGGTGGCGCAACAGCGGCAGCTCCGGGGCGGCGGGGGTGTTCCCCAGGGAGATGGGGGCCTGCGGGCCGAACAGATCCCCCTGGCGAGCCATTTCAGCGGCCGCCCGCTTCAGGTCTGGGCAGGCTGGGCCCCACCGGCCCGGTGCCGAAGCGGACCTTGCCGATCAGCTCCTCGACCACATCGGCGGGCAATTGCAGCCGCTGCTGCAGATCGGCCAGATCCAGGAAGCCCCCCCGCTGGCGCTCCCGCAGCAGCCGTTGGTTCCGCTCTCCGGAGAGGCCCAGGCGCCGCTCCAGCTGTTCGCCGCTGGCCTGGTTGAGGTCCAGCGGGGGCGGGCCCGCCTTGGGCGGATCGGCGTACCAGCTGAAGCGCAGCAGCGGCTGCCAGCCCCGCAGCACAGGCTCCGGCAGCTCCAGCAACCGTTGCAGATCCTCGGGCCCGCTCAGTTGCACGCCGCCCGCTTGAAGGCGCAGCAGCAGGTCCACCTGGCGTGGGGTGCAGCCCGGCAAGCGCAGCCAGTCGGCGGCGGTGGCCCTGTTCACATCGAGATGCCAGCCCAGGGCGGCGGCATGGGCGACCTCCTCGAAGCTGCGCAGGCGCAGGGCGGGGTTCTGGCGCAGTTTCAGGGCCAGCAACTCGCGCTCGATCCGCTCGGCCTCAGCCTCTGGAGAATCCCCAGCGGCGGCGGGCCCTTCTCCAGCGCCATGGCTGCGGCCGCGTTCCGCCGGCAGCTGGCCCGTGGCCTCCAGCAGACGGCGGGCGATGGGATCCAACCAGTGGCCCTTGGCCATGGGGCGTGGGATCGCGCTGAACTGGGTGGAAGTTAGCGGCAGCGCCACTTCTGTCATGCCACTCATGTCATGACGCTGTCAGGGCCGGCAACCCTCAGGGATTCGGCCAGTTCACCAGGTCGCGGCAGAGCGCCAGTGCCACGGCGTGGGCCCGGTTGCGGGCCTGGAGCTTGAGCAGCAGGTTGCTGATGTGGGTTTTGATGGTTTGCTCTGAGACCACCAGTGTCTGGGCGATTTCAAGGTTGGTGTAGCCCTTCACCATCAGCTCCAGCACCTCCAGCTCCCGGGCGGTGGGCAGGTCCAGCAGCTCAGGGCCCGCGCCGCGGTGGCTCTCGCGCAGCAGGTCCCGCAGCTCCTGATCGATGTAGAGGCCGCCGCCCGGCAGGGCCCGGATCGCGTCGGCCATCGTGCCCAGGCCCATGCGCTTCTCCAGGCAGAGGCCATCGCAGCCGGCCTCCACGGCCCGGCGCAGCAGGGGCCGGCGGCGGACATCGGCGAGCAGCAGCAGCACCAGGGAGTCCGGGTGCCGTTCCTTGGCGCCGATGGCCAGCTGGATGCCGCAGCCCTGTTCAAGGCGGTCGCTGGTGATCAGCAAGGTCGGCCGGTGGCGTTCCACCAGGACAAGGCCTTCCCGTTCGGTGGTGGCACCTCCCACCAACTCCGGCCGATGGGGATTGGCCAGCAAGATGCTGAGCGTGCTGCGATTGCCGAAGCAGGCCAGCACCTTGCGGCCTGCGAGAAGGGCGTTCAGCTGGGCGTGCGTTTCACGCAACGCCACCAGTCGGGGCGTGAAATCCATGGCCCATTCTGTTGTTGGTCCCCGGATACGTCTATCCGTACTCCCCAGGGGTGATCACGCCGATCACAATCGGAGTTGCTGCTGGGGCCTGCCTGTTCGATGGCATTTTTCGATTCGGAGATCGTCCAGGGGGAGGCCCAACGGCTGTTCAGCGATTACCAGCAGCTGATGGAGCTCGGTGGCGAGTACGGGAAGTTCGACCGGGAGGGCAAAAAACTGTTCATCGAGCGGATGGAGGAGCTGATGGAGCGCTATCGCGTGTTCATGAAACGCTTCGAGCTCTCAGAGGATTTCCAGGCCAAGCTCACGGTGGAGCAGTTGCGCACCCAGCTGGGCCAGTTCGGGCTCACCCCCGATGGGATGTTCGCCCAGATGAACCTGACCCTGGAGCGGATGCGTCGGGAGCTGGAGGCGAGCCTCTGAAGGTTGAGCCGCCATCGGCTGGCGAAGCGTGGCTGCCTACGATCCGCCCATCGCAGGGCAGGCATGGCTGTTGGAGGCGCTGGAGTCCCTGCGGGGGGTGGTGAGGCGTTGCCGGGCTGGCTGGAGCGTGGCCTGGCGGATCTGTTCCCCGCCGGCGAGCTGGACCACCCCGACCAGCGCCTGGGCGCCCGGCTGGCGGAGGCGCAGCGGGAGGGTCGGCCCCTGAGGGTCAAGCTGGGCATTGACCCGACCGGCTCCGACATCCACCTGGGTCACTCGATCCTGTTCCGGAAGCTGCGGGCCTTCCAGGACGCGGGCCATACGGCGGTGCTGATCATCGGTGACTTCACCGCCCGCATCGGCGACCCCACCGGCAAGAGCGTCACCCGGGTGCAGCTCTCGGCCGAGGACGTGGAGGCCAATGCCACCACCTATCTGGCCCAGCTGGGGCAGGGCCAGCCCAAGGAAAGGTCGCTGCTGGATTTCGAGACGCCTGGCCGGTTGGAGGTGCGGCGTAACAGCGCGTGGCTGGCGGGGCTGGATCTGCCGGTGGTGATCGACCTGCTGGCCACGAGCACCGTGGGCCAGATGCTGGCCAAGGAGGATTTTTCCAAGCGCTACGGCAGTGGCACGCCGATCGCTTTGCACGAGTTTCTCTATCCCCTCCTGCAGGGCTACGACTCGGTGGCGGTCCGCTCCGATCTGGAACTGGGGGGCACGGATCAGAAGTTCAACGTGGCGATGGGCCGCGACCTGCAGCGCCACCATGGCCAGCGGCCCCAGTTCGCCCTGCTGCTGCCGATCCTGCCGGGGCTTGATGGGGTGCAGAAGATGAGCAAGAGCCTCGGCAACACCGTGGGGCTCCGGGAAGATCCGCTCTCGATGTACTCCAAGCTCGAGAAGCTGCCCGATGCCGTTTCGGAGGCCTACCTGACCCTGCTCACCGACCTCGATCTGGCCGCGTTGCCGCAGAACCCACGGGAGCGGCAGAAGGCCCTGGCCCTGGCGATCACCGCCGGCCTGCACGGGGAGGCGGCGGCCCTTGCGGCCCAGGCCGATGCCGGGCGGTTGGTGGCGGGGGCCGGCGGTGGTGGTGTGGCCGATGCCGGGGTGCAGGAGGTGTCGCTGGCAACGGTGAACTTCCCCGCCAAGGCCTTCTATCTGCTCAGCGCCCTCGGGCTCTGCGTCAGCAGCAGCGAGGCCCGGCGCGCGATCCTGGGGGGCGGTGTGAAGCTCGACGGCGAAAAGCTGGTTGATCCCAACCAGGAATTCAGTGATGGGTCGGCGCTGGAGGGCAAGGTGTTGCAGCTCGGCAAGAAGACCTTCCGGCGCCTGGTGGCCCGATGAGCGCCCCCCCTGATCCCGCCGAGCGGATCATCCTGGCCCTGGATCGCCCGGATGCCGCCAGCGCCCTGGACCTGGTCGGCGCCATCCCCGAGCTGCGCTGGGTGAAGGTGGGTCTGGAGCTGTTCTGCGCCGCCGGCCCTGATGTGGTGCTTCAGCTGCGCGAGCGCGGCCTGCGGGTGTTCCTCGATCTCAAATTCCACGACATCCCCGCCACCATGGCCGGGGCCTGCCGCAGCGCCGCCGGGCTGGGGGCGGAGTTGATCACCGTGCAGGCCTGCGCAGGCTCGGAGGCCCTCTCGGCTGCTCAGACGGGGGCCTTGGAGGGATCACGCGCCGGAGGGCTGTCGGCCCCCACGCTGCTGGCGGTCACGGTGCTCACCAGCTGGGATCCCGCCCGCTTCGCGGCTGAACTGCAGGTGGCTGAACCCCTGGCGGCCCATGTCAGCCGCTTGGCAGCCCTGGCCGCAGCGGCCGGCCTCGGCGGGGCGGTGTGCTCCCCCCAGGAGGTGTCGGCCCTGCGCGCGGCCCATCCCCAACCCTTCACCCTGGTCACACCAGGCATCCGTCCCGCAGGCAGCACCAGGGGGGATCAAGCCCGGGTGATGACTCCCCAGCGGGCGATCGCCGCCGGCGCCAGCCGACTGGTGATCGGTCGGCCGATCAGTGCGGCTTCCGATCCGGCGGCCGCCTTTGCCGCCTGTTGCCAGGATCTGCAGCCGCCAGAATGAGCGGATTGCCGTGATCCGTTGACGCTGGGGCTGATCTGATGCCCATCACCGGCCATGCACGGACGATGTTGACGACGGAACGATCGGTGCTCAACACGGTCATCAGCGTGCACGCCTTGCATGAAAGTTTGTGCTGCCGTCCCCGGGGGGTTCGTCATCACATGGTTGACCAAAACCGATCTCGACAGCCTGGCGATGGAGGCTAACGGCAACATCGCCCAGGCAACCCTGATCGAGAAAGCCGGCGTCAACGTTTCTGGCAGTCTCCGCGGTTGGACCTGATCACCGGCGCCATGGAGTTCTTTGCTGACCCCGATCTTACTCAGCACCAACATCGAATTTGGCGCTGCCGACATGTTGGATGCCTGGATATGGTTGTCGACAACTGGCACGTTGGTAAAGACTCGTTGGCGAAGTCGCGCTGGCCACGCCCGCAGCTGTTGCAGTTCAACGGGTGAAGTGCCGCTTGCGACCGCGGGCCGTCGACCCTGGGCCCTTCAACGAAACGGCCGATATGGGGTCGAACCACGTCCGGTTGGTTTCGAGCGCCGATGGCGAGATCGCCGCGGTTCACGCGAGTCAAGTCGACGCGACCGATAGCGTCCCAAAGACGGTCGTTTGTCGTTGAGCTTGGCAGTTCTGCTTGTGCCGGAAGCCGCCGCTCATCCAGCAGATAACGACCAGCCAGCTTTGCGCCCAGCGCAAATGATCGCTATCCGCCAATCTCCCGAACGCGGCCTTTGCAGTTAGCCAACCCTGCTCTCGATCTTCATCAGGATGGCCTGGCGCAGATCAGCGAGCTCGATCGGCTTTTGCAGAATGACGGTGCCTGCCTCTTCACCATTGAGCGGGACCCGGTTGCCATAACCCGAGGCAAAGATGTAAGGCACGCCAGCCTTTCGAAGGCGCTGCGCGAAGTCGAAGCTGGTTTGTCCAGCAATGTTGATGTCCAGTACCGCAAGATCGAGCTGCGTTGCCGCGATCGCACCACCCGCTTCGGCGATTGTCGACGCCGTCGTCACCTGCTTGGCGCCGAGGGCATACAGCATGTCCTCCGTTTCGAGTGCGATGATCAGGCTGTCTTCGAGAAGCAAGACGCTCAATCCAGCGAGTACATCGTTGCTCGCCGCCGGCACATCGACAGGCGCATCCTTGGATAGCGCAGCTTTCGCGGTAACGGGCGCTTCCTTCTCATCGAAGTGGACGTGTTTCGCCGGCAGCGTGAAATCTGCCTCGAGCCCCGTCAGCACATAGCGAACCTCGGCGGTGCCCTGCAGATCGAATGGCACCGTCCGTTCGATGACGACAGAACCGAACCCGCGGCGCACTGGTGCCTCCACCGGCGGCCCACCACGTTCGCGCCAGCGAACGACGAGCCCGCCGTCGCCTGAAACTTCCAGCGCGACATGAACCGACCCGAAGGTCGACAATGCCCCATACTTGGCGCTGTTGGTCACGAGTTCGTGGATGACGAGTGCCATCGTTGAAACCGCGGTTGGCTGGAGCTGGACCGGCGGCCCTTCGACAATCAGTGCCTCGTGCCCGTCGCGTCGATAGACATTCACCTCGTCTTCGAGCAGCGCCAGCAATGACCCCGGTCCCCAGGAATTGCTGGTCAAATAATCATGAGCCCGAGCCAGCGTCTGGATGCGGCCGTTGAGCTTTGTCTTGTATTCGGCAACGCCGGTCGCGTTTTGTCCTGTCCGCGCGATCAATCCGCGAACGAGCGTCAGGATGTTGCGCACCCGATGATTGAGTTCGGCGATCAACAAATCGCTCCGCTCGCTCGCCTGCCGGCGTTCGTCGCTCGCTGCTTCGGAGTAGCGCAAAATGACTTCGATGATTGCAATCCGGATCGCCTCGGCGACACTTCGGTCAGCCTCTGTAAAAGGCTGGGCCGTGCCACGCACCATTTCGGTGAAGGCGGCGAAGCTCTTGCGCGGCGACAGCCGCATTCCGTTCTCGGTCTCGACCAGGGCTTTGGCCGGATCGCCACTCCAGCGCACCTGTTTGAGCAATTCGCGCCGAAACAGCATGATGTAGTCGCGGGGGGTCCGCGACACCGGGATCGCCAGCATTCCTGCGGCGCGATCGGTGCTTGTCGCACAACCCGGTGCGATCAACGACAACTGATTGCAATCGAAGATCCCGGTCGGCGAAGCCGAGTCGAGATGGCGGGCGATCGCGGCAACCTCGCCTTCGGGCGGCGTCGCGCCATTGAGCGTGATCGTGTCGGCCAGGAAAATCGCGACACCGTCGCAATCGATCACGCCGCTGACCATATCGCGGATCCATTCGGCGTTCATCAGCAGCGATTCGTTATCGGCGATCGCCGTCATCATGCGGTCGCTGAAATCGCGGGCCTTGCGCTCGCCGAGCGCAGCATCGCCTCGCAGCCGGCTTTCGAGCGACATCGAATACATGTGGCCGAACAGTTCAGCGGCGGTGCGCATCACAAAGCTCGGGCAGCTCGCCGTGGTGTGATGGCAGGCGATCAGGCCCCACAGCCTGCCTTCGAGGATGATTGAGATCGACAGCGAAGCGCCGACACCCATGTTGGTCAGATATTCGATGTGTACCGGCGACACCGCGCGCGTGACCGCCTGCGTCATGTCCAGCGCGTGCTCGGGGCCAGCGCGCAGCGGCAGCATCGGAACGGTTTCGGCGTGGACGTCGGCGATGATCCGAAACGGATTGGCGAGGTACAGCGGCCGTGCCTGCCCCGGAATGTCCGACGCCGGATAGCGCAGGCCAAGGAAGCTCTCGAAGTCCGAACGGATCGATTCCGCGATGACGTCGCCATCACCGTTGTCGGCAAAGCAGTAAATCATGACGCGCTCGAAGCCGGTAATGGCGCGCACCTGGCGCGCGGCGTCACGGTGGAACTCGGCGAGGGTCTTGGTCCGCTTCAACCGCTCGATCATGGCGAGGACCATCGATGCGACTTCCGAGTGGTCCTGCGGCGGCGATGGCTCACCTTCCAGCACCAAAAGGTCGTCGCTGTAATGCAGGCTGAGGTCGAAGCGCTTCTCCGGGCTGACGAGGCCGATGCCGTAAAGCCGCACGCTCGATCTCGCCCGCTGGAGGGTGAGCCGATTGCGGATTTCGTGCAGGGCGTGCACGTCGATGACCGTGTCGAGCGGCTTGCCAATCAGCGCGTCGGCCGCGAGCCCGAGCATCGACAGGGTGTTCGCCGAAGCGCGCTCGATCGTCCAGTCATTGGAGATGGCGAGCAGGAAGCCGAAGGATTGGATCCGGTCCAATCGCGTGATCGGTTCCCGGTCGCAGATCGTCAGGTCGGGTAAGCCCTGACCGCTTGTTTCAACCATGGAGCCCCCTGATGTTCACTGTTGCATCCGCCGTTGTTGAAGTGCCGGGCAGCCGACCCTGTGGCGAAATACCAGCCTGAACTGTGCGCCCGATCAGTATCTTCCTATCGATTGATTGCTGAGGTCTGCTTCATGAATGCTGCGAATGACATCCAGTGAACGATGGGGACCTGCAGTAATCAAACGATCCCACAGGGCAATTCGACACGAGTGCTGTCGGTCGTCAGCACCGGACTTCGCGCGCATTCCAGGCTGTCAACGACAGGCTCAGGGCGGGCTTCGACCCCAACGATGACACGCTGTTCCTGCTTGCCCATGCACGGCCGATGTGATGGCCCTGCGCGCGGCCCATCCCCAACCCTTCACCTGCTCACACCAGGCATCCGACCCTCCGGCAGCATCAGGGGTGACCAAGCCCGGGTGATGACACCCCAGCGGGCCCTCTCCGCCGGCACCAGCTGCCGGAATGAGCGGATTGCCGTGATCCGTTGATGCTGGAACTGATCGGCTTTGAGCTCATCAGTTCAGAACCCTTGAGCGCGGGGAGCTTTGTGCTGGGCGACGAGGGCAACCGCTTCTGGTGCCTGGTGGCGCCCGCTGGCACGAGCACGATCCAGCTGCGGGCGCAGGTCCGCGACTCCGGGTTGCAGGAGCCCGTGGAGCCAGGGGCCGCCCAGGTGCCCGTGGAGGAGCTGCCGGAGCTCTGCTACCTCTACCTGCGTGCCAGTCGCTATGGCGAAAGCGATCTGCTGGCCCCCATGGCCTGGTCGCTGTTCGGGGGCACCCCGCCTCGCTGGGAGCGGGTCCAGGCCATCTGCGACTGGGTCCATCGCCGGCTGATCTTCGACGAATCGGCCGCCAGCTCCACCAAGACCGCCACCGAGGCCCTGCGCGAGGGCCGGGGCGTGTGCCGTGATTTCGCCCATCTGGCGGTGGCCTTTTGCCGCGCACTCAACATCCCCGCCCGCTACTGCACCGGCTACATGGGCTACACCGGTGTGGAGGTGGGGCCTGAGCCGATCGATGACTCGGGCTGGTTCGAGGCCTACCTGGGGGGGTGCTGGTTCACGTTCGATGCGCGCACCAACCAGCCCCGCATCGGCCGGGTGCTGGTGGGGCGAGGCCGCGATGCCGCCGATGTGCCAATCCTGCACTCCTTCGGCAGCCATGAGCTCACCAGCTTCCGTGTGATCACCAGCGCCCGCGAGCTGGAGCCGGATCAGGCGGACACGACTTCCCTGGGCACCAGCTCGGCGTAGAGCTGCTCAAGGGCATCGATGTTGCTTGTCAAGGTGTAGCGCTCCAGCACCCGTTCCCGGCCGCGCCGGCCCAGTTCGGCCGTGAGCACGGGCTGGTCCCGCAGCACCGGCAGCAGGGTGCGCAGCTGGGTGGTGACCCCCTGGGTGCTGATCACGATGCCGGCCCCCCCTTCCAGCACCTCCCCATCGGCGCCCGCATCGGTGGCCACGCAGGCGGTGCCGCTGGCCATCGCCTCCAGCAGCGCCAGCGAGAGCCCCTCCACCAGTGAGGGAAGCAGGAACACCTCGGCCTGCTGCAGCAGGGCAATGCGGCGGTCAAGATCCGGCTCGTAGCCCCACCAGAGCAGGTCGTCCCCATCAGCGCTGGCCTGGAGGCCGTTGCGCAGGGGGCCGTCGCCCACGATCACCAGCCGGCAGCCCGCCGGTTGCACCAGCCGCCAGGCGCGGATCAGAGCCTCCACGTTTTTTTCGGTGGAAATCCGCCCCATGTAGAGGAACAGGCGCCGATCCCCCAGCCGCTGGCGCAGCTCCGCCAGCGCCGGACTGGGGCCGAGCGCGGAGGGGCACCAGGCGTCGACGTCGACGCCGTTGGGAATGACCGCCAGCCGATCGTCCTTCACCCCCAGCCGGGCGAGCACCTCGGCCTGCAGATCGGAGAACACGATCACCCGGTCGCAGCGGGCCAGGGTGGGCGCATAGAGCTGGTAGGTGAGCTGCTGGGTGCCGGCCGTGAGGTTGCGCAGGCCGGCGTCGAAGGCGGGGTGGAAGGTGGCCACCAGGGGCAGTCCGAGCTGCTGGCAGAGGTCAGGCAGGCGGAAGTCCAGGGGCGAAAGCGTGAGGCTGGCATGCACCACATCGGGCCGCAGGCGCTCGAGCGATTCGCGGAATTCCCGCTGGGCTCCCGGGGAGGGGATCGTGTACACCTGGGATTTGACCAGGTAAGGCAGGGCCACCTCGGGGGATTCGCCGGGTTCCGGGGCTGTCGGGGCCCAATGGATCAGCGGATCCGCCAGATGTCCGAATTGACCGAGCCCCTTGAGTTGCTGGGCGGCCGAGGTGTCGAAGTGGATGAAGCTGATCTGGTGGCCCCGCTGGCGCAGGGCGTGGGTGGTGCTGAGGCCGTAGGTGACGTTGCCGCAGAAGGGAGATTTCTTGCCTAGCCAGGCAATGTGAGCCACCGGGGCCGCGCTTCATTCCAGAGAAAACGCTAGCAGCGCTCCCATGGACGCTCCAGCAGGGCGGCCACCAGGGCCAGGGCGGCCAGGGCCCAGAGCACCGGCAGCAGTCCGTAGCGGCTCACCACCGCCCCCGCCAGCACCAGCGGCAGGCTCAAGGCGATGTTGATCATGTTGTTCTGCAGGCCGAACACCTTGCCCCGCAGGCTTTCCGGGGTGTCTTCCTGGATCGTGGTCTGGGCCGGAATCGCCAGCATCGCCGCCCCCACCCCCAGCACACCGCAGAGCACCAGGGTGATCACCAGATTGCCGCGCACCTGACCGAGCAGCACCAGGGAGAAGGCGATGGTGCCCAGACCGGCAGCAGCAAGGCGACGGCGGCTCAGTCCGTGGCCCAGCTGAGCCACCGTTAGGGCCCCCAGGGCCAGCCCCACGCCGCTCATCGCCAGCAACACCCCGAACTGGGTGGGACCGAGGCTCTCGATCGAGGAGGCCAGGCTGATCGCCAGCACGTAGAGGGCGGCCAGCAGGCTGTAGAGCAACACCAGCTGGAGGATGGCGTTGCGCACGCTGGCGCGTTCGCGCAGCACTTGGAAACCTTCGCCGATCTCGCTCCAGACGCTGGTGGTGCTGGCTGGGCGGGGCCGCTCCTCCAGTTGAATCGTGCTGAGCACCAGGGCCGCAAGGCCGTAGCAGAGGGGGAGCAGCAGGAATTCCCCGTTGTGCAGGCCGACATGGGCCAGCAGGTTGCGCAGCAGGCGCAGCAGGGGATCTCCGAGGGCAAAACCGACGATCGTGGCGCCCATGCTTGAGGCCTGGTAGAGCGAATTGGCCGCCAGCAGCTGGGGCTGGGGCACCAGCAACGGGATCGCTGCCTGCTCGGCCGGGGCGAAGAACTGGCTGAGCACCGACTGCAGGAAGGTGATCGCCACCAGGCCCCAGTAGCCCCAGCTCAAGCCCAGCCAGTGGGGGCCATCGATCAGGCAGAGGGGTACCAGCAGGGTGAGGCCGGCCCGCAAGCCGTTGGAGGCGACCATCACGCTGCGCTTGGGCCAGCGGTCGGCCCAGACCCCCGCCACCAGGCCGAACACCATCGCCGGCACCGTGTTGGCGACGTAGATCCCCGTGGCGAGCAGGGTGATCATCTGGGCCCGGGTTTCCAGGTCCATGCGCAACACCGTGGCCGCCTCGGCCAAGGCGCCGCTGCTCAAAGGTGTGTCTGTCACCCAGTACTGGGCGATCAGGAACACCATCAAGACGATGTAGAACTTGTCCGCCAGCTGGGACAACACCTGGCCGTACCACAGGCGCCGGAACTCCGGGAGGGCGAGCACCGCCTGCAGGCCGGCTGTTTGTTGGCCCTCCCCCGGTTCGGAAGAGGGAGTGGCACCGGTCGGGGGGAGAGCGCTCAAGGCTTGGTCGGTCGTGCGTTCATGATCGCCCAGCGCCCGTTGGGCGAGGGTGTTCCAGAGCGAAGCAGCCCCGCAGGAGACCCAGGGAGCGGCTGCGCCGGTCCAGGTGCTCGCCGCACCAGAGCTCCACCGCCTGCAGCAACCGCAGCCAGACCGCCTCGGGACCCATCAGCTCGCCGCTCCGGGTGCGTGGCAGGGCCGGCCGGGTGAGGCGCTGCAGCAGGGCCAGCTCGGAGGCGTTGAGCACCAGCAGGGCGCCGGCCACGGCCCCGATCACCAGGCCTTCACTGGGTACCAGGCTGCAGCGCCAGCTCCAGTCGCCCAGGGGGGGCTCCAGGGCGGCGCCACTGCGGGCGCAGCGCTGCAGGGGGAGGGCATAGCCCCCCAGGGCCAGCAGGTGCACATGGGCCTGGACGCTGATCGCCAGGGCTTCGAGGTGGTCGAGCCGTTCGCTCACGACCGCCTCGAGCCGGCCCAGGTGCATCAGCAGGTCGTCGAGGGCGCCGGGCACTCCCTCGCCACTGGGCAACAGCTGCAGGGCCAGCTCCGCCAGGGACTGGGCAGCGGCGAGGGCCTCCAGGCGCCCCGCCAGGTTGGCGTAGCTGCGCGCCACCGTCAGTTGCCGCACCCGGGCCAGACCGCGGCCTCCGCCCACCTGCAGCCGCAGCAGCACCAGGGGGACGGCCGCCGCCAGGCTGCTTTTCGGCCTCCGGGCTCCGGGCACCGCCAGGCGCACCAGTCCTTCCTCGGCGCTGAGCAGGGTCAGGAGCCGGTCGTTCTCGCCCAGGGCCCCGCACTTGAGCGACAGCCCCTCCAGGATTCGCTCGGGGCTCATGGCGATGGTTCCATCGCTTCAGGCGTCCGGCTGGATGGGGCCCCGGCGCAGCGCCTGCATCAGCGCCACCCCGCGGCTGGTGCCCAGCCGGCTCGCCCCCGCCTCCACCAGTGCGATCGCCTGCTCCACATCGGCGATGCCGCCGGAGGCCTTCACGGCCGCCCGGCCCCGCGCCAGCTGGCGCAGGTGCTGCACCTGCTCCACGCTGGCCGGCGGGCCGAAGCCGCTGCCGGTCTTGAGGAAGGCGGCGCCGGCGTCGATCGCCACCTCCACCAGCAGGGCCAGGGTTTCAGCGTCGTGGCGACCCGCCTCCAAAATCACCTTCACCGGCAGCCCCAGGGCCACGATTTCCGCCAGCTCTTCGCACACAGCCGACGCGTTGCCGTCGGCCAGGGCCCCGAAATCGGGCACCACATCGAGTTCATCGGCCCCCTGGGCGGCCGCCCATTCCGCTTCCCGCTGCTTGATCTCGGCGGGGATGGCGCCGAAGGGAAAACCCACCACGGACACCAGCTTCACTGGGGTGGCGGCCCCCAGCCGCTCCCGGGCCAGGGGCAGCCAGCGGGAGGCCACGCACACGCCGGCAAAACCGAAATGGCGGGCCTCATCGCAGGTGCGCTCGATCGCCTCGTGGCCCTGGTGAGGGTCCAGCAGGGAGTGGTCGATCAGGGGGGCGAGGTCGGGTCGGTCGCGGGCCACGGCGGGGGTGCGCCCGGACCGGGCGCTGCAGGATCAGGATTCTCGCGGCTGGATCACCCCGTAGCCGCCGTGGTTGCGCCTGTAGACCACCTGAATCGTGCCGCTGGCCGCATCACGGAAGAGGTAGAAGTCGTGGTCGATCAACTCCAGTTGGTGCAGGGCGTCTTCGATCGACATCGCCGGCATGGCGAAGTATTTACGCCGCACGGCCGGCACCGGAAGCTCGGCCACACGGCCCTTGGTGAGGTCGCCCTCGATCGGCAACTCCTCCAGCAGCTCCTCGGTGCTGGGGGCGTGGTGGTGACCGTGCAGGCGCTCTTTGTAGCGGCGCAGCTGGCGGCTGAGTTTGTTCGCCACCATGTCGATGCTGGCGTAGAGGTTCTCGCTGCGTTCCTGGGCGCGGATCACCACGCCGTTGGCGAACACCGTGACTTCGGCGGTCTGCTGGGGGACCCGTGGGTTGCGGGCCACCGAGAGGTGCACGTCGGCTTCCTTGACCAGCCCGTTGAAATGGCCGATCGCCCGGCTGAGCTTGTCTTCGGTGTAGTCGCGGATCGCGGAGGTGACCTCCAGGTTGCGACCGTGGATCAGAAGCTTCATGCCAACACTCCCTCTGAGGTTGGGGCCCCCCAACGCTAAGAGCGATCTCCGATGGACCCCACGCTCGACGCAATCTGTTTTGAACCGCCGGATCCGGTGCCCTACGCGCGCGCCTGGGCCTGGCAGCGGCAGCTGCAGCAACGGCAGCTGGAGGATCCGCTGGCGCCTGAGGCCCTGCTGCTGCTCCAGCACCCCCCCTGCTACACCCTGGGCCGCGGCGCCAGTGAGGCGTTCCTGGGCTTCGATCCGCTCGATGCGCCCCTGCCCCTGTATCGCATCGACCGCGGGGGCGAGGTGACCCACCACCTGCCGGGCCAGCTGGTGCTCTACCCCGTGCTTGACCTGCGGCGCCATGGCGCCGATCTGCACCTCTACCTGCGTGACCTGGAGGGGCTGGTGATCGAGGTGCTCTCAGAGCTGGGCTTGAAGGGCGAGCGGATCGCCGGGCTCACCGGGGTCTGGCTGGAAGGGCGCAAACTGGCGGCGATCGGCGTGGGGGCGAAGCGTTGGATCAGCCAGCACGGCCTGGCCCTGAACGTCGATTGTGCGTTGGAGGGGTTCGGGCGGATCCTGCCCTGCGGCCTCGCCGATCGGCCTGTGGGGCGCCTTAGCGACTGGCGGCCAGGGCTGACAGTGGCCGCGGTGCAGCCGCTTGTGAAGTCGGCGGCGGCCCGGCGCTTTCACCTGAGCTTGCGCCCACCCTCCGCCACCGAAGTCCTGGAGGGGTTGTAAAAGAAGGTCACCCCCCGCAGGACGGCCGGTGAACGCCGAAATCCACTGGCAGGCCGATGCCGATGACCGCCGTGCCCTGACCGGCCGTACCGACTGGAGCCAGCTCAGCGGCCTTGAACAGCTCTGGGGCGTGTTGGAGCGGCTCTACGGCGATGCCCCCGCCCTCGATGCCCCCCACGGTCGCCATCCCGAGCAGCTCACCTACCGGCAGCTGAATGGATCGATCGAGCGGGCCGCTGCGGCATTTGCGGCCCTTGGCCTGCTGCCTGGAGACCGCGTCGCCCTGTTCGCTGAGAACGGCCCCCGCTGGCTGGTGTCCGACCAGGGGCTGATGCGTGCGGGTGCCGCCGATGCGGTGCGCGGCAGCGCGGCGCCCATCGACGAGCTGCTCTACATCTTGAAGGACTCCGGCTCCGTGGCCCTGGTGGTGGAGTCGGCGGCCCTGCTGGCGAAGCTCGGCTCCGGCCAGTCCGGCCAGCCTGACCAGTTCGACCAGCCCGCCCTGGCCGGGCTGCGCTTCGTCGTGGTGCTGGAGGGGGAGTCGCCCGCTGCCGCCCCCTGGCCCTGCCTTGATTGGGCGGCGTTCCAGGAACTGGGGGCGACCGCCCCGCTGCCGCCTTCTCCTCCGGCCGATTCCGAGCGTCTGGCCACGCTGCTCTACACCTCAGGCACCACCGGGGCCCCCAAGGGGGTGCCCCTCAGCCACGCCAACCTGCTGCACCAGATCCGCACCCTCGGGGTGGCGGTGAACCCGTCGCCCGGGGATCGGGTGGTGAGCGTGCTGCCGATCTGGCATGCCTACGAACGCACAGCCGAATACCTGCTGCTGGCCTGCGGCTGCCATCAGACCTACACCACCCTCAAGCAGTTGCGCCCCGACCTGCAACGGGTGCGCCCCAGCTACCTGATCAGCGTGCCGAGGCTGTGGGAGGCGCTGCTTTCGGGTTTCGAGGAGGCCCTCGCCGCCATGCCCCCGCTGCGCCAGAAGCTGCTCAAAGCTGCCCTGGCTGCGGGCCGGCTCCATTGCACCGCCCGCCGACAGGCGCTCGATCTCACCCTCACCCCCGAACCCCCCCTGGCCCGGCTCCAGGGGGCGGCCCTGACGGCGCTCACCTGGCCGTTGCAGCGGCTGGCGGCGGCGCTGTTCTGGCCCAAGGTGCGCCAGCAGCTGGCGGGCGGCGCCCTGCGCACCGCGATCAGCGGCGGCGGTGCCCTGGCCCCCCACGTGGATGGCTTCTTCGAGGTGATCGGGATCGAGTTGCTGGTGGGCTACGGCCTCACCGAAACCAGCCCGGTGCTCACCTGCCGGCGCCCCTGGGCCAACCGCCGCGGCAGCTCCGGTCGCCCCCTGCCCGGGACCTCCATCCGGATCGTCGACCCTGAGAGCCGCTCGCCCCTGGGCTGGGGAGAGCGGGGGCTGGTGCTGGCCAAGGGCCCCCAGGTGATGGCGGGCTATTTCAACAAACCCGAGGCGAGCGCCGCCGCCATCGACGCCGAGGGCTGGTTCGACACAGGAGACCTGGGCCTGCTGATTCCCGACGGGTCCCTGGTGCTCACCGGCCGGGCCAAGGACACGATCGTGCTCAGCAGCGGCGAGAACATCGAGCCCGGTCCCCTGGAGGAGGCCCTGGCCGCCAGCCCCCTGGTGGAGCAGGTGCTGGTGGTGGGCCAGGACGAGCGCCTGCTGGGGGCCCTGGTGGTCCCCCGCGCCGAACCTATGGCTGCCTTCAGGGGGAAGCTGGCTGAGCCGTCCGATCCGGCCTTGTTACGGGCGCTGAAGGGGGAGTTCAACCGGCTGCTGGCGGCCCGACCCGGCTCCAGGCCCGATGAGCGCCTCGGCGGTGTGGCCCTTGTGGAGCCCTTCACCCTCGAGAACGGTCTGCTCACTCAGACCCTCAAGCAGCGCCGCGACCGCATCGGCGTACGCGACCGGGCGGCGATCGAGGCCCTTTACGGGCGTTGAGACCGTTGGGCGGTTCACCGCCCCCGCAGGCGATTGACCCCAGGCAGCTCGGCTGACAGCCTGTGAGCTTGTTGATCAGCACCCATGTCGGACGGTTCATCGCTCACGATCAAGCGCACGGTCACGGTGCGGGCGGTGGTGACCCCCCGCTGGAAGGAGGATGCCGAGCGCGAACTCAGCGCCGCCGTCGCCAACAGCGATGCCCAGCTCTCCCAGCTGGAGCAGGAGGGTCAGCAGCTGATCGATGAGATCCGTCGCCAGAGTGCCAACCCCCTCGACCCCCGGGTCGGCGAGCAGGTCAATTCCGTGCACCAGCAGGTGGCTGCCAAGCGGGCCGAGCTGGAGGAGCAGAAGCGCACCCTGCTGGAGCAGCAGCGTCAGGTGCAGGAGCTTGAGTTCGAGCAGATCGTCGAGCAGGGTCAGCTGGAGAGCAGCACCAAGGTGAAGGTGGGCGACAACCTGGTCGAGAAGCTGCAGGTGGCACTGGTGGTGCGTGACGGCATCGTCGAGGCGATTGAAGGTCAGCTCTGAGCTGATCGCGCCATGACGCACCCGTAAAATCGCGCACACCACCCGTGCGGGATCAAGCGTTGGCGACCCACGAAATCTTCATGCCTGCCCTCAGTTCCACGATGACGGAGGGCAAGATCGTGGAGTGGCTGAAGAAACCCGGCGACCCTGTGGCCCGGGGAGAATCGGTCCTGGTGGTCGAATCCGACAAGGCCGACATGGATGTCGAGTCGTTTGAGGAGGGCTTTCTGGCCACGGTGCTGCTGCCCGCCGGCGGTACCGCCCCAGTTGGAGAAACCATCGGTCTGATCGTCGAGACCGAAGCGGAGATCGCGGCTGTAGCTGCCAGCGCTCCTGCTGCTCCAGCGGCAGCTGCGGCCCCTGTGGCGGCGCCTGCCACGGCCCCGTCGGCTCCTGTTGCAGCGGCTCCCGTAGCGGCGCCTGAGGCCGTTGCCGCACCTGTGGGCTCCCCTGCCGTGTCTGCGCCCGCCTATGGCGACGGCCGTCTCGTTGCCACTCCCCGGGCCCGCAAGCTGGCGAGCCAGCTGGGGGTCGACCTGGCGGGTCTGCGGGGCAGTGGCCCCGGCGGCCGTGTTCAGGCCGAAGACGTGGAGCTGGCCGCCGGAAAGGCCCCGAGCGTGCCCCGGGTGGCCGAAGGCAGCGCCCCCGCCGTGTCGGCCGCCCCGGCCGCTCCCGGCTCCAATGGCGCTGCCGCAGCCCCCGCCCCGGCCGGCCAGAGCTTCGGGGCCCCCGGCGAGACGGTGGCCTTCAACACCCTGCAGCAGGCGGTCAACCGCAACATGCTGGCCAGCCTGCAGGTACCCGTGTTCCGGGTGGGCTACACGATCACCACCGACAAGCTCGACGCCCTCTACAAGCAGGTGAAGCCCAAGGGCGTCACCATGACCGCCCTGCTGGCCAAGGCGGTGGGAGTCACCCTGGCCCGCCATCCGCAGGTGAACGCCGCCTACAGCGACGCCGGCATCGCCTATCCGGCGGCGGTCAACGTGGCCGTGGCCGTGGCCATGGACGACGGCGGTCTGATCACGCCGGTGCTGGCCCAGGCCGATCGCACCGACCTCTACACCCTCTCCCGCAACTGGGCCGATCTGGTGGCCCGCTCCCGCTCCAAGCAGCTCAAGCCCGAGGAGTACAGCACCGGCACCTTCACGCTCTCCAACCTGGGAATGTTCGGCGTCGACCGCTTCGATGCGATCCTGCCGCCGGGCACCGGAGCGATCCTGGCGGTGGCCGCCTCCCGGCCCACGGTGGTGGCCGGCAAGGATGGCTCCATTTCTGTGAAGCGGCAGATGCAGGTGAACCTCACCGCCGACCACCGGGTGATCTATGGCACCCACGGGGCCGCCTTCCTCCAGGATCTGGCCCGCCTGATCGAGACCGATCCCGAGAGCCTGGCCCTCTGACCCCATGGGTCTGGACGATCCGGACCTAAGGCTCTCCAGCTACGTGTTCGAGCTGCCGGAGAGCGCGATCGCCCAGCGGCCGATGGAGCCCCGCCACGCTGCCCGCCTGCTGGCGGTGGAGCCACCAGGAGCCCCGGCTCCCGGGGCCCGTCACCTGACCATCTGGGACCTGCAGCACGAGCTGAGCCGCGGCGATCTGCTGGTGGTCAACGACACCCGTGTGCTCCAGGCACGGCTGACGGCACGTCGCGCCTCGGGCGGTTCTGTGGAGCTGCTGGTGCTGCAACCCCGGCAGCGAACGGCCAGCGGGGAGGGCGAGGACAGCTGCTGGCTCTGCCTGGCCCGGCCGGCCAAGCGCCTGAGGCCTGGCGATGTGCTCCAGCTGGAGGGCCCAGATCAGCCGGCCCTCGATCTGACCGTGGAGGCCATCGACGAGGCCAGCGGCGGCCGGGTGATCCGCTTTCCGAGCGAGTGCACCAGCGCCGAGCGGATCGAGGGGCTGCTGGCGCGCTACGGCACCGTGCCGCTGCCGCCCTATATCCACGAGCACGACGAGTCCGACCGGAGCCGTTACCAGACCCGTTATGCCCAAAGGCCCGGGGCGGTGGCCGCCCCCACGGCGGGCCTGCACCTCAGCGATGAGCTGCTGGCGGTCCTGGCCGACCGGGGGGTGACGATCGCCCGGATCACGCTGCACGTGGGCCTCGGCACCTTCCGCCCGGTGGAGCAGGAGGATCTCACGGGCCTGGAGCTCCATGACGAGTGGGTCGAAGTGGGCCCCGAAGTGGTGGAAGCTGTCCAGCGGGCCCGCAGCGGTGGCCATCGGGTGATCGCCATCGGCACCACCAGCGTGCGGGCCCTCGAAGGGGTGGCGGCCCTCTCTGGCGGCACGCTGGCCCCCTTCATCGGTCCTGTGAATCTGGTGATCCAGCCTGGCTTCCGCTTCCAGGTGGTGCAGGGGCTGCTCACCAACTTCCACCTGCCCCGCTCCTCGCTGCTGCTGCTGGTGAGCGCGCTGCTGGGCCGCCAGCGGCTGCTCGCTCTCTATGGCGAGGCGATCGAACGGGGCTACCGCTTCTTCTCCTATGGCGATGCGATGTGGATCCCGCCGGAGGGGGTGCTCAACTCAGCCGCTCCACCCCCGCAAACAGGCTGAACGCTGGATCGGTCGTCGCGAGGACCAGCTCCTGCAACGCTGCCTGGGCAGCCAGGATCCGGTCAAACGGATCCCTGTGGTCCACCGGCCAGAGGCCAGCGCGCAGGGCTGCCTCGCCGCTGATCGCCAGTTCGGTGGCGGCCAGGCCATGGATCGCCTGGTGGTAGTTGTACACGACCGAGGCGGCATGGGCCAGTTTGCCCAACCGCCATTTGGTGGCGATTTCCCAGGCGCTGGCGGTACTCACCAGCAGCTCGTGGCGGCTGTCCTCCAGGGTCTCGCGTAGTTGGGGCGAGAGTTTGTGGGGTTCAAGAACAGCCCACAGCAGCACGTGGGTATCAAGCAGCAGCCTCATCCGCCCCAGCTCTGAAGTTCGTCCTCCGGCAGGGGATCGAAGAAGCTCTCGTCCACCGAACCTCGCATGAAGCCCAATTGGCGCCGTGGTTCGGGGTCGAGAGGAATCAGCTGGGCGCAGGGTTTGCCATTGCGGGCCAGAAGGATTCGCTCACCGCTGGCCACCCGCGCCAGCAGGGCCGAGAGATGGGTTTTGGCCTCCTGCACATTCACGGTCCTCACAGCGGCGGTCCTGTTGAGCGCAGGTGTGTCGGCGTGCGGCCGGGAGGCGGACATGGATGCCTGGTCTGGTTTGTCTGACCAGACTAGCTTTGCTTTGGGCATGGAAAAGCCCCCGGGGTCAGTGGGGGCTGGCACGGCTCAGTGACGAGCGCAGAGGTGTGAGGCCTTGATCAGGCGGAGGCCAGATTGGCGGCCACGAACTCCCAGTTCACCAGCTTGTCGAGGAAGGTGGTCATGTAGTCAGGGCGGCGGTTCTGGTAGTCGAGGTAGTAGGCGTGCTCCCAGACATCCATGGTGAGCAGGGCCTTCTGGCCATGGGCCAGGGGCAGATCGGCGTTGGCGGTTTTGGTGATCTTCAAGGTGTCCCCATCAAGCACGAGCCAGGCCCAGCCGCTGCCGAACTGGGTAGCGCCGGCCGCCTTGAACTGGGTGGCGAATTCCTCGAAGCTGCCGAAGTCAGCGGCGATCTTCTCGGCCAAGGCGCCGGTGGGCACGCCGCCACCGCCGGGCTTGATGCTCTGCCAGTAGAAGGTGTGGTTCCAGACCTGGGCAGCGTTGTTGAAGATTCCCGCCTTGGTGGCATCACCGGCCACCGCCAGGATCACCTCCTCGAGGCTCTTGGCTTCGAGGTCGGTGCCTTCCAACAGCTTGTTGAGGTTGGTCACGTAAGCCGCATGGTGCTTGCCGTGGTGGAACTCCAGGGTCTGGCGGGAGATATGGGGCTCGAGCGCATCGAGGCCGTAGGGCAGCGCGGGCAGCGTGTGAGCCATGAAATCGGAACCGTTCCGGGTTGAAAGACCACTGTACCGAGGTGGTTTGGGCCCCGGTGGTGGTGCGGGAGACGCCGGCGGGTGCGATCAGCCGCCTACCCCCAGCAGTTCCACCTCGAAGATCAAGGTGGCGTCGGGGGGGATGACGCCGCCGGCCCCGCGGGAGCCGTAGCCCAGATCGGGCGGGATCACCAGCTTGCGTTTGCCGCCCACCTTCATGCCGGCGACGCCCTCGTCCCAGCCTTGGATCACCCGGCCGGCTCCCAGGGGGAAGGAGAAGGGGCCGCGTCCATCCGTGCTGTCGAACACCTTGCCGCTGGTCAGGCTGCCGGTGTAGTTCACCTTGACCGTCTGACCCGCCACGGCCTCAGCGCCGGTGCCCAGCACCAGCTCGGTGATCCGCAGGCCGCTGGGGGTGACGCGCTCCTTGGGGGCGGTGAGGTCGCCGCCGAGGGCACCGGCCTGGGCGAGGTCGGACACATTCTCGGGGCTGGGGCCGGAGCTGGGTTCAGGGGCCATGGCGAACAGAGTGGGGTTGGGGTCGTTGGGATCGAGCTCGAAGCGGCCCAGGGCCGGTTGAGCCAGGGCCGGTTGAGCAGTGGCGCCAGTGCTGAGTGGGGCCGTGGAGGTGCGGACGACGGCCTGCTGGAGATCACCATTCCCCTGGACAACAGGATTCATGGCACTGGCGTTGACAGCCGTGGGGGCCACCAGCTGGCTCACGAGGGCGAGCAGCAGGCAGACCATGCAGACGCCGGAACTGATCAGGATGTCGCGCATGGCCGGGGCCCGTTGCAGGTGGGGCCGATTCTGCCAGTCAGCTCATGGAGCCGATCAATCCGGGATCTCTCGCAGCTCCGGGCGGCTGCGCAGGAGCTGCTCCAGCCGGTCGATGCGGCCCCGCAGCTCATCCACCTCCTTCTGGCGGGCCAGGCCCACGTCCTGGAGGAAGTGGTCGAGGTTGCGCTCCAGGTCGCGCTCCACCTGCCGTTGCACGTCGGGGTCCTCCCCCCGCAGCCCCGTCAGCACCGCCTCCACCAGGGTGGCGGCCTGGGAGGGGTCCAGCCTTCCGCTGCTGACCCAATCCTGGGTGACCTGCCGCAGGCGCTCCGCCACCAGGGAGGTGGTTCCCAGGCCCCGCAGCAGCAGTTGCTGGAGAACGTTGTCGCGATCCATGGCCGTTAGGTGGGTGGTTGTGGGGGATGACCAACCCTTCTTGACCCTGACGCTTCCTAGCCTCCCTGGCGATGGGCAATGACCGGCACGTGTGGGGGCTCACCGCCCTGGGGGCAGGGTTCCTGGCCGGTGTGGCCCTGCCGCCTCTGGGGTCTCCGCCGCTGCTCTGGCTGGCGTTGGTGCCCCTGTGGGCCATACCCCAGGGTCATCGGCCGCGGCCGTTCCTGCTGGGGTTTCTCTGGGGCCTGGGGGCGGTGCTGGCCTCCCATCGTTGGCTGCTTTGGTTGCACCCGCTGGATTGGGTAGGGGTACCTGGACCCCTGAGCCTGCCGCTCGTGAGCGGGCTGTGGATTGCCCTTGGCCTGTTGGGGGGGCTGCTGGTGGGCCTCTGGCGCTGGCTTTTCGGGTGGTTCGGGGTGGAGCGCTTCAGCACGGCCCTGATCGGCGCGCTGCTCTGGGGGCTGGGCGAGACGCTGTTGGCGAAAGGTCCCCTGTTCTGGATTGGCCTGGGGGGATCGGCGCTGCCGGGTGATCCGGCCCTGGCGGGGCTGGCGGCCCTGGGGGGGAGCGCCCTGGTGGCGAGCGCCCAGTTGCTGATCGCTTGGGCCCTGGCGCGGGTCGTCCTGGGCCGGGAGGGCTCAGCGCGGCGGCGCTGGGCGCTGCTGGTGGCGCTGGCGCTGATGCTGCACCTGGTTGGGGCACTGGCGCTGGCTGCTGCCGGGGGTGCGGCAGGGGGTGGGGCCCTGCCTTCGTTGCGGCTCTTGGTGCTCCAGCCGGCCATCCCCACGCGCGAGAAATTTCGGGTCAGCCAGCAACAGCGGCTCCTGGATCTTCTGGCCATGGCCCAGAAGGAAGCCGCCCAGCGCCGCGCCGATGCCCTGCTGCTGCCCGAGGGGGCCCTGCCCCCGGGAGAACCCCTGCCGCTGCCGGCCGGCTCGGTGGTGCTGGGCGGGGGTTTCCGCTACGCCGGCTCGCAGCTGCGCAGCAGCCTGCTGCGCTTCTCCCCGGGCGAGCGGCTACCCGAGCACTGGGTGGACAAGCACCGCCTGGTGCCCCTCGGGGAGTGGGTGCCGTTCGCTGGCTGGTGGCGTTGGGCGGGGCTCTCGGCCGTGGGTGGCGTCACGTCGGGGTCTCCTTCGCGTCTGCTGGCGGCTGAGGGCGCCAACCCCGTTGGGGCGGTTGGGGTGGCGATCTGCTACGAGCTCAGCGATGGAGCCGCCTTGGCCGGCGCCGTTCGGGGCGGCGCCGGCTGGCTGCTGGCCAGCGCCAACCTGGATCCCTACCCCGCCCAGCTGCAGGAGCAGTTCGTTGCCCTGGCCCGTCTGCGGGCGATCGAAACAGGCCGCTGGCTGGTGAGTTCGGCCAACACCGGCCCCTCGCTGGTGGTGGATGCCCAGGGCCGGGTGCGCTCGCGCCTGGCCCCCGGCCGCGCCCGCACCGGCGTGATGGAACTTCAGCCGCGCCGCGCCTTCACCGCCTATGACCGCTGGGGTGACGCTCCGTTGCTGCTGCTGCTGGCTGGGGCGCTGCTGGTGCGGGCACTGGAGCGCCGATGACAGCGGCGACTATCTCTGCTGGGAGACCAGGTCGGTGTCCTTCATCGGGGCTGCGTCATCGATCATCAGGTTGTGGTCGTCGATGGTCACAGGGGCGGGGTGGCTGATGGCGACCCGCACGTCGTTCAACGTGGAGATGATGACGATGGGAACGCCAACGAGGCCGGTCGGTGATCGGTAGCTGATCGCTCCTGTGCTGCCGTGATCACCGCCCCGCTGCCTGGATGGTTCACCACCTGAGGCCCGGGTGAGCCGGGGTTCCCACGATCGTCACCGAGGGTGCTGTGGCTCGCCACCATGGCGTTGAGAACTGATGGCATGCGCTGATGGTGGTCCTTGTGCTTGATGAAATCGAACGCCGCAAGCTGGATCGCTCCGACGATGCCGTCTTCTACGCCGAGCCCCGTTTCGTGCATCATCTCGACGGTGCCTTCCGCCAGCGGCTGTCGACCCTCTACCGGGAGCGGATTCCCCCAGGTGCCGTGGTGCTCGACCTGATGAGCAGCTGGGTGAGTCACCTGCCTGAGGACGTCAACTACCAGGAGGTGATCGGCCATGGGCTCAATCCAGCCGAGCTGGCGGCCAACCCACGCCTGGATCGCCACTGGGTGCAGAACCTCAACCTCAGCCAACGGCTGCCCCTGGAGGAGGCCAGCGTGGATGCTGTGCTGATCGCGGCTGGCTGGCAGTATCTGCAGCAGCCCGAACACCTGGCCGCTGAGCTGCTCCGGATCGTGCGCCCCGGCGGTCAGACGATCGTGGCCTTCTCGAACCGGATGTTCGTCCAGAAGGCCCCGCGTGTCTGGACCGATGGCAGCGATCAGGATCACCTGGCCTACGTGAGCCGGGTGCTCCAAGCCCAGGGCTGGCCTTCCCCCCGGCTGATCGCCGAAGGCACCCGGGCCGAGGGCCCTTTGGGTTGGATTGGGGGGCAAGGGGATCCTTTCTTCGCCGTTGTTGCCGAAAAGAGAGCGAACTGAACCGCAGCCCGGGGCTGCCCGTGGTCGCGGTTCACATTCCTTTACATTAGGTTTGGGGAAAGCTCTGGTCCCATGCTTGAAGCCCTCTTCCCCATCGTCTACATGGTCAGTTTCGCCGTGATCGCCGGTGGAGCCTTCGCCTTGATGACCCAGAACCTTCGCGGCGCCTCCCGCAGCCCGGCTCCCCGTCAACGCCACCCCGAAGCGCCCGCTCCAGGGGAAGAGGTGCTCTACGTCGACCTCGGCCGCGAACGGCTGGAGCAGCTCTATGAGTTGCCGTCCTGAGTCAGGCCAGGTCTTCGGCGGATACGGTGATGCTCGTGTGTTCGCGATAAATCTCATCGCCCATGTCGTCGACGCTGAATGACGTCCAGGTGACGGATGGCTCAGATTCAGTCAACGCTATGGGCCATTCAATCCGGCGTCGCTGGTAGGTGAGGCCGACACAGGTGAGTTCCTGATCATTGGCCATGAGTGACCAGAGCAGGCGCAGGTCACCCCGGTCGTAGGCAATGGGATTCTTCACCTGATCACCCTCAACGGGAAAGCCAGGCTTCAATTGGAGTCTGCGCTGATTCTCCCAGCAGAGATAGTCGCCGTTGTCTGTGGGATAGAACCAGCAACTTTCATGGGTGATCTCCCTCAGTGAAACGTGATCGAGGCAGGTGATCTGATCAATCGCGATTGGGGAAGTTTGTTCCTGGCTCGGATCAACCCCGAGCGAACCTTGGAGTTCATAGGCCCCAAGCCAGAGGGTGGTGGTGTCGAAATGGGGGATCACGGCATCACAGATCAGTTGACGCTGCTCGAAAGCCCCTGATTCTGGAGCTGGAACCAGCCCTCTGAAGGGATCATCTCCATGGCCGTTGGCATGGCCCGAAGCCACCAGGGCGTCGAGGCTGCGATCGACATCCGTGGGAACGCTGAACATGCGCAGGGCCGAGCCATGACCCACCCCCAGGAGTTGAGCGGCCAGAAGCTCCTCCCAGGTGACCTTGTCACCGGGAAGAGCGTCCTGGGGCGCCAGAACAAAAACGAGTGGATGCTCCATGGTCCTGAGGCGTTACCGCTGCAGCATTCGGGCCGGGTGGAGAGATCTTCGCCGATCTCGGGGAGTCGGCGGGACTGAATCAGCCGAGGCCGATCTGGGCAAGGATGCTCTGACCCGTGAGGAGCTCGGTCCCGAGCCCGATCACGAAGCCGAGCATGGCCAGACGGCCATTCCAGGTCTCAGCGAAGGCAACGAAACCGAAGCGGGGAGCGGGGGGAGAGGAGGCCATGGGAAACAGGATGGTTGCGAAACTTGAAGATATTGTAAAGGCTCGTAAAGCTGATGGAGCGTGTTCAGCGCTGCCATCGAGGGCCATAAGGATCGAAGCGCCTCTGCTTGGCCAGCGGCTGGGGGCGTCGAGCCGCTCGGTGGCGTGGGGCCGGTTGGCGTGGGGTCGCCGGCGCTGACGATCCGGTCGCGGCTCGGAAAGTCTCGATGGCTCAAAGCTTTCGCTGGCGTTTCCAGGCTGGCTGATGGGCTGCAATGCCGTCCCCTGGACCGCCTACTGATCAACCACTGGCCATTCTCCGGCGCCCCGGCTCGAGATCGAGCTCCTGCGGGTCACCAGCCCCAGGCGCCAGCGCCGGCCGCTGGGCTGGCGCCCCATCGGATCCGTTCAGCCTTGAACGCTCAGGCTGATCGATCCATGGTTGCGATTCATCGCAGATGCCTACCCATGCCTGGCGGGAGGTTGATGCGGTGATTCCTGGGCCGTGCGGGGGGCGTGGCGCGGAATCGGCTGCCGGCCGTTGGACTCCCCGTGGTGGTGCTGGTCATCGGCGCCCTGGTGCTGCAGCGCTGGAGTGAGCGACTGCCACCCGGGCTGCAGCGACGGTCCGAGCGTCCCTTGCTGATCTGGAACGCCGGCATCGGCCTGATCGTTGCGCTTTCGATGCTGCTCTGGTTGCTGCGGCGCAAGGGGCTTGATTGGCTTGCCTCGCTTCCGTTGCTGCGCGGCTCAGCGTTCATAACGGCTTGGGGTTGTTCGCCACGGCCCCCTCAGCCAGCGGCCACCAGCGCTCCACCACCGCCGGGGTGCCGTACCAGCTCTCCCCGAAGGCTCCGCCGTGGGCCACCCCCGGCAGCACCACGGCGGTTGACCCCTCCAGCAGGGCCGAGGCCACCGGCACCAGCCCGTCGCCGCGGTCGTTGGCATCGCCGGTGCTGTTGCGGTAGGCCGTCGGCGCCAGACGCCGGGCCATGGGGGTGGCGCTCGGCAGACCCAGATCGCCCGCCACCGAGACGTAACTCACCTGATCAGCGAACGCCGATCCCTGCAGGCGCTGCTGCACCATCCGGCGCAGCAGCGTGGCCTTGAGCGCCGTGTGGGGGCTTCCCAGCATCACCAGCGCGCCGCTCAGGGCTTTGCCGTCGTAGCACCGGCCCTGGAACGGAGCGTCATCGAGAAACAGCCGCAGCATGATTCCACCGGAGATGTGGCCGATCAGCGTCACCCGGCCTGTGGGGGAGTGCTGGGCCAGGTCGGCCACGGCCGCTGCCACCCGATCGAGGATCCGCGCCCAGGCGAAGGCGAACACGGTGAGCAGCCATTCGGCCTTGCCTACCGCGACCACCTGAACCGGTTGCCCGCTCAGCTGCCCAAGCTGCGTGGCCATCGGGACGTAGGCCTCGGGGCTGATCAGGAAGCCGCCGAGGATCACGATCGGTTGCGAGGGCAAGGGCATCGCGGGGGGTGACGGCGTAAAGGCAGCATGCCCAACGGGATCCGCCTCTGGAAGACTGGGATCAGGCGCTGATCGGAGCGCCCTGCGGTGACGCCAGAGCCCAGCTTCTCCGCTGCAGGCCCGCAGGCCCTGGGCCTGCCCGCTGGCCGCTCCTAATCTCTGCAGCAGCGGCCGCAGCCGCCATGGCTGGATCTGCGACGGCGCCCACCTCGGCACCGGCCTGATCGCCCGTGAGGTTCTGCGGGCGGAGCCTGGCACCGTGCTGGTGTGCGGCTGCGGCTGCTCCTGCCGCTCTCCCCTTTGCGATGGCAGCCATGACAAGCCGCCCCGAACACCCTGGTGGACATGGTGGCGATGGGAGATCGCATGCGCCAGGTCGTCTTCATGAAGACCGGCTGCTTGTGGTGATCAGCCGTGTCAGCTGCTTGAGCGGGGCGAGATGGCGTTGTGAAGCGCAAGCTCTGACCACCTTGGGTGCCTAGTAGGGTTCATGAAACATCGCTTAAGAGCAAGGGGGGACGAACCATGCAGCCGATCGAAGCCACGGCCAAGGAGGCGATGATCAAGGCGCTTAATCACATCCTTGAGCTTGAGCTGGCTGGGGTGGTGAAATACACCCACTACGCACTGATGGTGTACGGCTACAACCGCATTCCAATCGTGGCCTGGCTCAAGAGTAACGCTGAGGAGGGGCTGGTTCATGCCCACAAAGCCGGTGAGATGGTGACGCTGCTGGGAGGGCATCCATCCCTTCAGATCGGTTCACTTCTGGAGACCCAGAAGCACGACATCGGCGACATCCTGAGAGAGAGTCTGGAGCACGAAAAAGAGGCGCTCAAGGCTTATTACGAGCTTCTAGCCCTTGCCGAGGCACATTCTGTGCTGATGGAGGAGTACGCAAGGGAGATGATCGTGCTGGAGGAACTGCATCTCGATGAAGTGGACAAGATGTTACGCCGACCGGGCGATCTTGAGTCCTATCACGGCTGATCGCACACCTTTGGCCTCAACGCATTCAGGTGAGTCTGTCCGAGAACTGATTGATCACGATGGTCGCATCGGCGGACCTCCAACCCATGGAAAGGGCGCCCCGTGTCGGGCGCCCTCGGGCCGGTTGCAGGGAACTGGTTAGAACCGCCCTGGCCGAGACCTCTGATTCATTGATAGATCCGTTCCGCTTCTGTGTCAGTATGGAAAACCGCTCTGACTGCCAGCACAATCGCCACTTTGGCCCAGAGGATTTCCAGCTTCCTTAGAGCTTGCTGGCCCACGGTTTGAGGCCTCTTCAGGCGGTGCTCTTTGCCTATCCCATCGCCTCGATTCACCCCACGTGGATAGGCCTGCCGAACTGGATCGCTTTCCTGCGCTTCTTCCAGCGGCGTGTGCATCGCCTCGCCCCTGTGCATTCAGTCTGGAGCAGATCGAGAACAGGGTGCTGCGCCAGATCAGCGGTGATCCCCTCCTTCACTTCGCGATCGTCCGCGCCTCGGTGGGTTGTTCGCAGCTGCGCCACGAGGCCTACACGTCGGAGCGGGTGGATGAGCCATTGGAAGACGACCTGAGCCGCTTCATCAATCTCATCGCCAAGGTGCGATTCGAGCCAGATGGGGGTCAGTCAGCCGGAGCTGGTTCACCACGGCCGTGCTGCGCAACCCGACCGAACAGCACACCACGATCGGCTGCTCCTTGCAGGCTTGGTCCTGCGGACCAGGGATCGCCGTCTCCCCCACCTGCGCGAGACGCACCACGCCGGGGCGGCCGCTCAGCTTGAATTCGGCAGCCGTGCGGGCGTCAAGGATCAACCAGTCGCCAGGTCGCTGAAGCTCCAGTGTTCGTTGGAAGGAATCAGAGGGAATGCAGGGAGCCCGATAGCGCAGCCGGATCGACTGTTTGAGACAAAACCACATAAAGTCGTTCATTGCCCAATGGTTCGGGCACCTGGCACCAGACGATTCCTACGAACCGGAGCTGAACAGAAATTGCAGTACCGCGAATCCCAGCAGACAGGTGGCGGCAAGCAACGGGATGGTGTGCAGCACGATGGGGACCTCCCGGCTGTTCGTTCTACTGACAATGCTTGCCCATCCGTGACGGTGGAAGGCCGGATGTGGAGAACAACAAACACACTTTTAGATGAAGTTGTGTTGCCGATTGTGTTGTGGCCGACCCTCCCGTGAACTCAAGACACGAAGCTCCGGTAAAGCCAGCCACGGAGCCACCCACCACCGGCACCGGCTCAAAGGTGGGGCCAACGACATCAAAGTCGTCACGATGCTCCTCGATCTTTCCCTCGGCACCGAGGCGCAGGCGAGTGGTTCCGGAATTGACGAACTCGATCCTCTTGATCTTCAGCCCCATCGTCCACTCCACGAAGGCCGTCTCGCCGCTGAGCGCCACGGCGCCGGGCTCGAGGAAACCATCCTCAAAGCGGCGCATCAGGCCCTCCTGGGCAACGATGTAGGCCTCAGTGCCTGGCTTCTCCTGGGTCGGGTCCTGGACATGCGCCTTGTCGTCGTAGACGGCCCACCACTGCTCCGCGCTCGGCGCCGGAGCGCCGGAATGCGCGTCAACTGGGCCGCGTTGATCCACGGCCAGTGTTTCTCTCGCCAGCGTTATCGTTCCTTCTGCTCCGGCGAACTCGGGGACGCAGGCCTTGAGGCCATGCACCAGCGGCTGAACGCCGATGGCCCCTGGCAGCAGGCCGCCAGCAGCGTGAAGAAGATGCTCAAAACCGCTAGGTGGCCGATCCGCAAGACAGGGCTTGTTACGCCACGGGCCGTCCTCGCCAGCACGGGCAAATCGCCGATCGGCGAGCCGATGGCCGGCCGCTCACGGGTGATGTTGGCCAGGGACAGGGCACGGGGGTTGATCCGGCCTTGGAACGAAGCAGCGAGCATCGGTCCGGAGCAGATCTCAGCTGGTTACGCCGCCGCCTGGGAGAGCTCGCTGAAGATCCCAGGTCTCCAGATCCAGCTGCGCCCCAAGGGAACGGTGATCGGAGGGGGCTGGCCCCCTTGACATCGCTTCACGGGGGCCATGGCATTGAATCAATCAGGGCCCGCCACAAACTCTCTGGTGCCCCCAGGCGCCGGACTGGCAGCTTGTTCAGACGATTCCCAATAGGCTGCCGGTGAAAGTCTCACCGCCTCGGGCGTAGTCGGTGATCATCAGAGCGATGAAGCCCAGCATGGCCAGGCGGCCGTTGAGCTTTTCGGCCCGTTCATGGAGGCCCCAGCCGCTCTCGGCACTCACCAATTCCATGGGTGGTTCGGTGGCGAAGGCATTCAGCCGACCAACATCTTCGGTGGTGACGGCGCCGCCGCGGATGGAGGCGCGATCAAGGGCAGTGGGAGTCTTCGAGGTGTCTTCGTCCGCGGAGTGATGATTCAGCTGATCAATCAACCCTGACGGTCACAGCTGGATTGAAGTGCCTGTCAGAGGAACGAATCAAGATTCATGTATGGAAAGGTTTGCAGATCCATCAGGGATTCTTCTGCCGGTACCCATGCTAATCCAATCAGCGATTCTGCGCGGAAGGTGTCGTGAAGAGTTCTGAATGACTTCGCCAAGAACTAAGTTCAGATCGCGCGTGGCTTGATGACTGGCCTTTTCCACCAACTACCTGCCACCAGCCGCCAGGCTCAGCCCCAGTTGATCACTCCCCAACCATCAGGAATGCGATCGACACGAGCTGGCTGAAAGCGATAACCATGGCTGGATCGGCGGCCCATCCAGCTCAGCAGATGCTCAGTCGATTGACATTCGACTCAACCTGTTCATGGTGCAGAAGGGTCGGCCTGAACAGAGAAGCCATTGTTGGATCACGTTGGGCTGCTTGGGACAGGATCAATGGGTTGGATGCGGCCACTGCTCACCAACATTTCAGTCAGCTCAAGCATCGAGGGGCTGTCATACAACAAGTTGGTTGGAAACATCTCACGGTTTGATTAATCAGGAGATTGATCACTGAACCAAAACCGAATCAAAGCTGAACCCGAGCGAAACCCCAGATCAAAAAAGCCTTTCAATCACCATGCGGGGATTGAAAGGCTCCAGGCAACTGAGTGTTCAAGGGCGCTGAATTCCTAGCGCCTGTGCTCCGTACATTTCACTGAACATGGCTTGGAGCTGCCATGCCCTCAGCAGTGATTTGGCCACCTTGCGGAGGTCTTCAAGTTCGTTGCAGCTGTCGATGGCCCTTGAGTGAGCTTCGACGGCGAAGGCTCTGGTGAGCGAAAGGGAATCTTGCATGGCGATGTCTGGTGATTGGTTGGTTGTCAAACTCACCCCGAGGATTCAGCCCAGGCCCAGCAGGCCGCGGGTGAAGGCTTCGCCGCCGAGGGCAAATTCAGTCGCCAGCAGGGCAATGAAGCCGAGCATGGCCATGCGGCCGTTCAGCTTCTCGGCGCGCTCATGGAAGCCCCAGCCGCTCTCGGCACTCACCACTTCCATGCGGGGTTCGGTGGCGAAGGCGTTCAGGCGACCGCCGTCTTCGGTGGTGACGGTGGCGCCGCGGATGGAGGCGCGATCAAGGGCGTTGGGGGCGGTGGCGGTGGCTTGGGCCATGGGGGCTCCTTCTGAGATGAGTGAATTGTAACAGAAGATTGCGGAATGCAAATGCATGTGACAACTGCGCCCCAGTCAGGAAGATCGGGCTGGCCTGGGACGGCCGAAGGATTCAGCCGATGGACTGCTGCTGAGCGAAGCCCTCCTCTGGCGCCAGCCCCAGCTGCTGGGCGCTGAGCTCCCAGAGCTGCCGGGCCAGGTGGTCCGAGCAGGCCTCGGCGCTGGGTTCGCTGGCTTCGAAGCGCCGCCGACCTGGGCCCAGCACCCGGTTGCTCCAGTACTGGAAACCACTGGGTGCCGGCGCTGATGCGGTCGCCAGGCCGGCCAGCAGGGCGCCAGCCCTCCGGGGCGTTTCGGTGAGCCGAAGCAGGTCGCGGGCGACCAGGGCGAACAGGGCCTGAGCCACGGGGTTCTGGCTGCGGCTGTAGCGGAAGAAGCCGCCATCACTGCGCGGGATCACCAGCCCCGGGCTCCAGGCGAGCACCGGCATGGGCGTGCCCTGCTCCCGCAACCGCCGCTCCAGCTCCCGCGCCATCAGCAGGTTGCAGAGCTTGCTGTCCTTGTAGGCCTTCTCGGCATTGAAGCTGGCGCTGCCATCCAGCATCAGCGCCCCAGGGCCGTGGCGCAGCCCCGCAAGATCACCCAGGCCCGCCGCTGGGCCCACCTTCCCACCGGCGCTGCTGGGGTCGTGCACTTCCGAGGCCGTGATCACCAGCCGCGGTGCCGTGCTCCGCAGCAGCAGGGGCAGCAGCCGCTGCAGCAGAGCCTGGTGGGCCAGGTGGTTCACCGCGATCGTGAGTTCAAAGCCCTGGGCTGACCAGCGGGGCTCGTCCGAGCCGCTGTACTGCAGGCCGGCGTTGAGCACCAGCGAGTCGATCGGCGCGCCTTCCGCCAGCAGCGATGCCATGCAGCGCTCGAGGCTGCCCAGATCGGCCAGATCGCAGACGGGGGTCTGGAACTGGCCGCTCAGGCGCCCGCGCAGGCCCGCGGCGGTGGCGTCATCCCGGCAGGGCAGGGTCAGGCGGTGACCGGCCTGGAGCAGCAGGGCCGCCGCCTCAAAGCCGATGCCAGAGCTGCCACCGGTGAGCAGGATGTGCCGGGTCGTTCCGGCATCGGGTGCCTCAGCGCCCATTCACCGTGCCTCTGGGATCCAACCATTCTGTTGAGCGCTCATTCCGCGCAGATTCGGCCATCGTTCACTCCGCCCCAACGCGATCGGGAACCGTGGCACGGCACCTCGGACGGACCAGAAGGCCAGCCTTCGATGAAGGGCTGGGAATGACGCTGAGGGTCAGGTCCTGATCCGGCTCCAGCGCCAATGTGAGCTGTTTGAGCAGCCCCACTGAGAGCAGGCGGATCTCCAGCTCGGCCAGCGCCTTGCCCAGGCAGACCCGCTCCCCGCCTCCGAAGGGCAGCAACGTGACGCTGCTGTCACCGTCCAGGTGACGCTGCGGCCGGAAGACCTCCAGATCCTCGTTCCCGCTTCCATAGCGATGGCTGGCGCTGATGCTCACCTGCACCACCCGATCGGCTGGAACCAGCACATCCGCCAGGGCAATCGGCTCCAGGGTCCGGCGGAAGAAGCCCCCCACCGGCGGGGTCAACCGCATCACTTCTTTCACCACCGCATCGAGACGTGGGGCCCGGAGGGCGTCGTAGGCGCGCAGGGCCTCTTCCTTCGCTGGAGGCCAGGGCAAGCCGTCAAGCTCCTGCTGCAGCCAGGCCAGCTCGGCTGGATGTTGCAGCAGGGTCAGCAGCAGGCAACTCAGCGAGGAAGCGGTGGTTTCGTAGCCGGCGAACAGCAGCAGCAGGAGTTGCTCCGCCACGTCGTCGTCACCCAGAGGAAGGCCGGCTTCGTCAAGGCCACCGGCCAGCAGATCGAGCCCACCGGCGGCGAGGGGCACTCCGGCGGCAGCGGCGCCCTGGGCCTTCTCGAGCACGGCGCCCAGGCGTCGCAGCAGGCGTTGGCGGGCCTGAAGAGCCCTAGCGTAGGGGCTGCCGGGCAGGGCGAACGGGAGGGAGAACAGGCCCTGGCACCAGGTTTCGAAATCCACGAACAGGGCCTCGCGATCGACGGGATCCAGCCCCAGGACCGTGCTGGCGATCACGCTGAAGGCGAAGTGCCTCAGCTTGGGCACCAGGGCCACGGGCGGTTCCTCGCCGAGCAGGTCCTCTGAGAAGCCATCAACCAGCGCCACGATCGCCGGGCTGTACCGCTTCAGGGCAGCGGAGGCGAACAGCTGGCCCACCACCCGACGACGGGCTTTGTGATCGGCAACGTTGCGGTTGGCCAGCGACAGGGGCCCCAGCAGCGTTCGCACACTGTCCGGCCACCAGCCAGCGACGGCATCCCCCCGGGCGAACAGGTCGCTGATGGCCCTCTCACCCCGGATGAACACGGTGCGCTGCCCCAGAAGGGTGGTGCCGTACACATCTCCGTAGCGCTCGAAGCGGGAGCGGGCGAATTCCGGATCGCGCAGGAAGGAGAGGGTCTCGAGCACTCCAATCACAGCTGGCGTGATCGGCAGGGGCCGAAGGGTGGTGGGATCGAGGAGCAACCAGCGTTCTCATGGCGATGTCCAGGCTGTCGGATCACAGCCGGCGCCGCGTCGCGCTCGATCGAGACGCTCAGATCACTGGGGTTGCCGATCGCTCCCGCAGACGTCTTCCTCGAGCGCGCCACGATGGTCGCTCCATGGCCGCCCCGACCCCCGTGTCCAGCGCCGATCCCACCACCCATCCCGCTGGCGCTGATCCAGTTGGTCCTGATCCGGTCGGTGTTGATCCAGTTGGTGTTGATCCAGCCGGTGCCCAGGCCCGGCCTGTTGCAGACGCTGCGCTGCTGGCGCGGCTGGCGGAGGTGGACGGGATGGGACGGGGTCGCCGCCGGCTGGTGCTGCTGCTGAGCCAGCTGGGCGATTTCGACAGCCTCGAGTACGCCCAGGCCCTGGTGGCGGCATGGCCGCAGCTGGAGGCGGCCGGCATCGCCGTGCTGGCGATCGGTCTTGGTGATGAGGCGGGCCGCCAGCGGTTCTGCGCCTTCACCGGCTTTCCGCCTGAACGACTCCTGGTGGATCCTGACCCCCACCTGCATCGGGCCCTGGGGCTCTACGAAGGCCTGCGGCAGATCGGTGGGCCCTGGCCGAGCCTGCTGTTGATGTGCGCTGGCATCGGCTCACCGGGCACCCTGGCCGAGGTGCTGCGGGGCTACACGGGCGATCGCAGCGCTCCCCAGCGCATCGCCGACGACGAGACGATCCAGGCGGGCCCCCTGCCGCCGATCAAGGGTTCATTCTTCGCCAGGGTCGGCGGCTCTGGCTTTCAGCGCCCTTTTGAGCTGGCCACGGTGCGGCTGCGCAACATGGGAGAAGTGCTGGGCCACTGGCGCACCTACGTGCCATGCGACGACTTCCTCACCCAGCGGGGCGGCACCTTCCTGCTGGAGGCCGACGACACGCTTCTGTACAGCCACCGGGACCGCGGCATTCTCGGATTCTCGGAAACCATGGCCAGGCCGCTCAGCTTCCTCGATCCTTTCCTCAGCTGACGCCAGGCCGGCCCCATCACCGGATCGCTCAAAGGCTCCGACGAGATGGGTGGCTGAGCAGGCGGACAGCTGAGCCGGCGGACTGACGTCTCTGCTCTGATCGTTCTGATGGTTTGGCTGAACGTTGGTTCCCTGGGTGCTGAGAGCAGTGGGCGTCGGAAGCAGTGGGCGTCGGAAGCGGTGGGCTCTGACCGGCCTGGGCGCCGCTGATTCAATCCAAAAAAAAAGCGGACCCGTCCAGGACCCGCTCGATGACCACCGTAATTGTATTGCGATTTGTGTCGTGACCGTGGATCATGGCCCCGGAGGGTCGGCCTTTTCAGATGCCCCATCGCGCTGTTCGGCCCACCAAGGTCTGCCCGGTCTGCGGACGACCCTTTCAATGGCGCAAGAAATGGAAGGATGTCTGGGATGAGGTGCGCTACTGCTCAGATCGCTGCCTCAACAACCGCCATCGGTCCGCTCAGTCGCTGACATCAAACGAGCCATTGAAGGAGGGGTAGGTATCAGTGGCGGCATAGTCTTCGGCATGCCCAGGGAATTCTTGAAACCAGAGAACTTTTGGCGCTTCTGTTGATGGAAATGTCAGAGCAGAGGCGTTGTTTAATCAGTAATTATCGCCATATTTAACGTCCGTCGTTGCATTCATGAGCTCAACGGTTGTTTGATATCCCTGTGCCACCGTGATTTCATGCTGAGCGGCGATATCTTGAAGTGCTTCAAAGTCAAATTTTGGAGCAGTCATCCAACTGAAGCCCTTGCCGAAGGTGTTGTCTGGATTCACCACATACCAGTGGCAGGCCGTGTCGGGAACTGACACAGAGCATTTGGTCCAGTCGTTGTCCCATTGGGGAACCTGGACGAATGTCAGTGCCGCAAAGAGAAAACCAAAGATGGCTCTGAACATCGGCCCTTATAAAATCTTTACAATCCTAGTATCGATGCCGTCGCTGGACGTTTTCGCCCGTTGCGGGGCTGGCCAGCACGGTCCTCTTCGCGCCTTCCAGCTTCGATCCAATCGATCAGAGGGTGTCTGATCGTTCGACCAGATTCGCTCCAGCGACTTGAGGAACTCCCCTTGGCCCATGGGTCGGGCCAGGTCCCGTTTCCTCAGCGTGCTGCCGATCCACCAGATCTGAAGCCCCCCAAAGGCCAGGGCAACCAGAGCCAGCTGTCAGTAGCCCCAGTTCAGATGCTGCATCACGCCGCCGGTCGCCCCTTCGCCCAGTTCCGATCCAGGCTTGCTCTGAACCGTTCAACATCCAGGGCAGAGGCCCCAGAGCGCCTCTGCAAGATCCAGAAGACCCGCAGGACCTTCAGACCCACGGCCCCAGCGAAGACGGCCCAGGGGACAAGAATCACCAGAGGATGGTCCATCAGCCCATTCTGGCCTGGGCCCGCCATCCCTGATGGGTCTGCCGGCTGAGCACGGGGAGGCCAGATCTTCCGCCATGGAGGCGGAAGATCTGGCAGCTCATGCGGACATGGAGTGGCCGAGCGCTGAAGGCTTCCACGGGAGGCGGCCTGCGGTGGTGTGCCCTCCGCGATCAGGCGTTCACTGCCCGCTTGGGCCCCTGCCAGCCCTGGACGGCTGACCTGGGCCCAGGGGTGCCGGCAGGTGCCCGGTCTTCACCCAGATCGTGCAACCCGCCTCACTCCAGGGCCGGTGCTGGCTGCCGTGGGGATGGCGCAGCCAGCTGCCTGCGGTATAGCGGCCGTGCTCGTCCTGGAAGACTCCCTCCAGCACAAGGATCTCCTCGCCGCCGGGATGACCGTGGGGATGGAACACCGCGCCAGGCGCCCAGCGCACCAGCGCTACGTGCTCAGAGCCAAAGGCATGAAGCGGCATCACCTCAAGGCCGGCCACCAGTCCCGGCAGCCAGGTCGCCGTGCGCGTATCGATCGCGATGACCTGCTGATCAGCTGGGTGCATCTGCTGCAATTTCACGAGGATCGTGCAGCCCAGCGCGCTGAACGGAGCATGGCTGCTGCCGACTGGGTTGCGGAGGTAGGTTCCCGCCGGATACTCGCCCTCCTCGTCGGAGAAGGTGCCCTCCAGCACCAGGATCTCCTCACCGCCGCCATGGCTGTGGCGCTCGAAGCGGCTGCCGGGTGCATAGCGCACGATCGAGGTGGCCCGCGCCACCTCGCCACCGCTGCGATCGAGCATTCGCCGCTCCACGCCCGTCATCGGCGAGGGCGTCCAGGGCAATGCCGTGGTGTCGAGCACCACCCGCTCGGAAAGATCGGCGTGGAGTTTCATGGCCCTGATTCTGCTCGCGTGTCCAGGGCCTTTGCGTCTCCTGGGGTTACCCCGAGGAGCCTTCAGCCCAGCTGAGCCGTCACAGGCCTGCTTCCACCAGGCCCCACCAGTTGCTGCAGGCAGCGGCTGGAGAGAGCCGCTGGAGTTGAGGACGATCACCCGTATGGCGCTGATCGATGAGCGTCGTTGAAATACAAAAAAACCGAACCCCTGCGCTCATCTCTGCGCCCAGGAATCCGGTTGATTCAGTGAAACCCGATGGAGCCAAGCGGATTCGAACCGCTGACCCCCTGCATGCCATGCAGGTGCTCTACCAGCTGAGCTATGGCCCCAGGTGACGCCTCGCAGGTGCGTTGGGCACCGGCGTTTTGCCAGATGAGAGCTTACCCGATGGGGTGCTCACACCTGGCGCCACACGGCCACCAGCTTCCCTTGGATGCTCACCTGGTCGGCCGGCAGCACGATGGGCGCATAGGCGGGGTTGGCCGCCTCCAGCCGCACCGTGGCCCCCTCGGGGTGGAAATGCTTGAGGGTGGTGCCGCTGCCGGGAACCAGGGCGCTCACGATCGTTCCCGCCTTGAGGCGGCTGGGCTCGTTCACGGGTTCCATCAACACCACATCGCCATGGTCAATGTGGGCGTCGACCATGCTGTCGCCGTTGACGGTGAGCGCGAACAGGCCCCGGGTTTCCAGCACCGGCGAGAGATCCAGCCGTTCCTGGAGGTCGTCATAGGGCTCCACCAGGCCACCGGCGGCCACGGTCCCCAGCACCGGGATCCCCGGGGCCAGGCGCGCACCCAGCAACTGCAGGGTGCGCGCCTGGCCCTCCTGCCAGGTGATCCAGCCCTTCTGCTGCAGGTGCCGAAGGCGGCTCTGGATCGGCGCCGGAGAGCGCAGCCCCATGGCCTCCATCATCTGGCGGATCGAGGGGCTGTGGCGGTGCAGGCCGATGAACTCGGCCAGCCAGTCATAGAGCTCCCGCTGGGCGCTGGTGAGCTCCTGGGCCCCTTGGTGGCTGAGGTCAGTGGCGAGATGGTTGGCGTGCTGGGTGGGCACCGGCAATACAGATGAACCAGTCAGCCCTTTCTCGCACCGCCCCGGGCCTTTGTCCAGTCCTGGCCTCGCCATCTCTGTCCGCCAACAGACCGGCCGGCCGCTCTGAGGCCGCCCTAAGAACGCTTAGAGGCCACTCAAAGGCCGCCCAGCAGCACCGCCAGCAGCGCCTGCTGCACATGCAGCCGGTTCTCGGCCTGATCGAACACCCGGCTGGCACTGCCCTCGATCACCCCGGCGCTGATCTCCTCGCCCCGGTGCGCCGGCAGGCAGTGGAGCACGATCGCCCGGGCATCGGCCTCCGCCAGCAGTGCCTCATCCAGGCAGAAGCCCTGGAAGGCCGCCTCCCGCTGGGTCTGCTCCTCCTCCTGACCCATCGACGCCCACACATCGGTGTAGAGCGCCTGGGCGCCGCGCACAGCCACGACAGGATCGTGGGTCACCTCGATGGCGCTGTGGCCCGCCGCCAGGGAGCGGGCCCGCTCCACCACGGCGGCGTCGGGCTCGAAGCCCGACGGGCAGCCGATGCGCACGTTCACCCCCAGCAGGGCGCCAGTGAGCAGGAGCGAATGGGCAACGTTGTTGCCGTCGCCCACGTAGGCCAGGGTGAGATCCCCATGGCCTTCGCTGGGGCCGAAGGCCTCCTGCATCGTGAGCAGATCAGCCAGGGCCTGGCAAGGGTGCTCCAGGTCGGTGAGGGCATTGATCACCGGAATCGAGGCCCAGTGGGCGTACTCCGCGAGTTCCTGCTGAGCGAAGGTGCGGATCGCCAGGGCATCCACATAGCGGCTGAGCACCCGGGCCGTGTCGGCCACCGGTTCGCCGCGTCCCACCTGGGTGAGGCTCGGGTTGAGGTCCACCGTCTGGCCGCCCAGGCGGGCCATGGCCACGGTGAAGCTCACCCGGGTGCGGGTGGAGGCCTTGGTGAAGATCAATCCGAGCGTTTTGCCGCGCAGATCGACGGTCCGCTCACCGCTTTTCAGTTCGGCGGCGAGCTGGAGCAGCGCGAAGGTCTGATCCCGGCTGAGATCGGCGGAGGAGAGGAGGTCCTGGCCCCGCAGGGCGGTGAGGCTGGGCCAAAGGCTGGCGAGCTGAGGGCTCATATCCCCATCTCAAAGAACCCTTATCCGGGATCGGGGGCCCCTCCGTCAAGGCCCAGCGTCAAGGCCTCTCCGTCATGGACCCTTCATCAAGGCCTCTTCAGACCCCTGCAGGCAAAGGGTCCCCCAGGACGGCCGCCGCAGGCAGGGTGCTCGTAGAGAGCAGCTCCTTGAGCTCATCGCCCTCGATCACCTCTTTTTCGAGGATCCTGCCGGCGATGGTCTCCAGCAGCTCGCGGTTGCCCTGGAGGATCGCCAGGGCCCGGTCGTGGGCGCGGTCCACCAAGCCGCGCACCTCACGATCGATGGCCTGGGCCGTGGCATCACTGACCGAGCGGCGTGGGTTGTTGCCGCCTCCCAGGAAGCGGTTGCCCCCCTGCTTGTCGTAGGCCAGCGGGCCGAGGGTGTCGCTCATGCCGTAGGTGCCGACCATCTGCTCGGCGATGTCGGTGGCCCGTTGCAGGTCATTGGAGGCACCTGTGGTGACCTCACCGAAGACGACCTCCTCGGCGCTGCGGCCCCCCAGCAGGGTGGCGATCTGGCCTTCGAGGTCCTCCTTGGAATTCAAGAAGCGCTCCTCGGTGGGGAGCTGCAGGGTGTAGCCCAGGGCGCTCATGCCCCGGGGCACGATCGAAATCTTGGCCACCTTGCTGCCGCCCGGCATCAGGTGCCCGACGATCGCGTGGCCCACCTCGTGGTAAGCCACGACGCGCTTCTCGTCGTCCTGGAGCACGCGGCTCTTCTTCTCCAGGCCCGCCACCACGCGCTCGATCGCCTCGTTGAGGTCGGCTTGCTCCACTTCGGTTCGGTAGGCCCGGGCCGCCAGCAGGGCCGCTTCGTTCACCAGGTTGGCAAGGTCGGCGCCGGCGAAACCACTGGTGGCCTGGGCGATCTTGTCGATGTCGATGCTGGCGGCCAGCTTCACTTTCTTGGCGTAGATGTCGAGGATCTTCTTGCGGCCCGAGAGGTCGGGGCGGTCCACCAGCACCTGGCGGTCGAAGCGGCCGGGGCGGAGCAGGGCGGCATCAAGGGTTTCGGGCTGGTTGGTGGCGGCCAGCACGATCACTGGTTTGTCCTGGCCGGTGAAGCCGTCCATCTCGGTGAGCAGCTGGTTGAGGGTCTGCTCCCGCTCGTCGTTGCCGCCCACAACACCCATCGAGCCCGAGCGGCTCTTGCCGATCGCATCGAGTTCGTCGATGAAGATGATGCAGGGTGCTTTTTTCTTAGCCTCTTCGAACAGATCGCGGACGCGGGCGGCGCCGGCTCCGACGAACAGCTCCACGAACTCCGAGCCGGAGATGATGAAGAAGGCCACGCTCGCTTCCCCGGCCACGGCCTTGGCCAGCAGGGTCTTGCCTGTTCCCGGAGGACCCACCAGCAGCACACCTTTGGGAATGCGCGCGCCGATGGCGGCGTAGCGCTCGGGGGTCTTGAGGAAATCGACGATCTCGTTGAGTTCGGTCTTGGCCTCATCCACGCCAGCCACATCGGCAAAGGTGACGCGTGATTCCTCATCGGGCACGTAGACCTTGGCCTTGGATTTGGTGAAGCTCAGCGCGCCCTGGGCGCCGCCGCCGCCCATGGCCCGGCGGGCGAAGAACTGAAGCACCACGATGAAGATCAGCGGTGGCACCACCCAGCTCAGCAAGGTGGTGAAAAAGCTGGGACGCTTCGGTGGGGCGGCGGCGAACTCCACACCCTTGGCCTCCAGCCGCTTGGGCAGCTCCATGTCGAAGATTGGCGTGGTGGCCAGCACCGGTGCTTCCCCTTCGCCGGGATTGGAGAGCTCGTAGCGAATCTGGTCCTGGGTGATGTAGGCGCGCTTGACGGCACCGTCGTCCACCTGATTGATGAACAGGGAGTAGGGCACCCGCGGCACCTGGGCCTGCTGGTTGGGCAGGAAGCTGCTGAACAGCAACAGCACCCCGAAACCGATCAGCACCAGGTTGATGATGCCGAGACGCCGGTTCGGCTTGTTGTCGTCCTGGCGGATGGCCATCGGGGCAGTGCGCGCGTGGGGTCCAAGCTAGGTCGTGCGTTCGACGCCTCGGTCCTGGGCCGGGGTGAGAGAACCGAACGTTCACCGCTCCTTGCAAGCGCCCATGTGCGGCCGTTTTTGCTTGACGACACCGCTTTCGGTTCTGGAGCCGAAGCTGGGGGCGCCGTTGCCTCCGGGGCTGGCCCGGTACTACGCCCCCCGGCCCCAGGTGCGCCCGGGTGAACCTCTGCTGGCCCTGCGCCAGGAGCACGGCCGCCAGGAGGTGGCCCTGATGCTCTGGGGTCTGCTCCCGGACTGGGCCAAAGATCCCTCCGCCGCCACCAGGCCGATCCATGCCCGTTCCGAAACGGTGGCCGAGAAACCCAGCTTCCGTGGGGCCTGGCGTCACCGGCGTTGCCTGTTGCCCGCCGATGGCTTCTACGAACGCTCGCGCCTGATCCGTCGCCGCGATGGCGCCCCCTTCTGGCTGGGGGGCCTGTGGGAGCGCTGGATCGGCGCCGATGGCAGTGAGCTTGAGAGCTGCTGCGTGCTCACCACCGCCCCGAACGCCCTGGTCGCACCCCTGCACAACCGGATGCCGGTGGTGGTGCCCGATGGGCTGGAGCAGGCCTGGATGGCCCCCTGTGACGGCCCGGAGCTGAGGGCCCTTGAACCGTTGCTGGCGGGCTGGGATCCCTCCTGCTGGGAGGTGGCCTCCGTGGCTGGGCAAGGGGAGTTACGGCTCTGAGCCCCCATGATTGGATGGCATGTCAGCGGGATCGACGCCCATGGCCCGCTCAGGCGATCTGACCAGAGAGGGACTCCGCCGCCGCCGCCACCGCTTTTATGGGCAGCTGCTGCTGATCTGTCTGCTCAGCCTGGTGACCTTCACCCTGCCCATGAGCCTGAAAGCGCTTGGGATCGTCGTGCAGGTGCTTCTTGTGGCGGCTCTGGTGAAGCACCTGGGCCAACCAGGGACGGTGCCGCACTCAAGCGTCGGCCACGATCGCAGCTACCGGGCCCTGGGGATCGGGGCCCTGGTGGCCCAGCTGCTCTGGTGGCTCACCCCCCTGTCCCTGTCTGTCACGGGGGTGCCTGTGCTGGTGCTGTGGACCCTGTTCGTGGGCTGGAGCGCCGGCCGACTGGTGCGGTTGCTTGGCGTTGAGAAGGAGGTGAATGACCGGGTGCTGATGGGGGCCGCCGCCGGCTTTCTGATGCTCGGTCTGGCGGCGGGGCTGCTGATGGGCGTCCTTGAGACGGTGGAGCCCGGCAGCTTCACCAGTGTCCACAACCAAGGGGGCCACATGCTGGCGCCCCGTCAGCTGGGTCGCCTGGATCCCCAGATGGTCTGGCAACTGGACTTCGCCCGGCTCAACTACTTCGCCTTCGTCACCCTCACCACCACCGGCTACGGCGATGTGCTGCCGGTGACCAGGGCGGCCCAGTTCACCAGCGTGATGGTCGCCGTGATCGGCTCTTTTTACCTGGCGGTGGTGATGGGTGTGCTGATCAGCCGCTTCACCCTTCAGGAGGCGGAGGAGGATGCAGCGGAAGCGGCGGAATCGAACAGTCCTTCCCCTCCTCGTAGTCCCTGACCGCCAGCTCCCAGATCAGATCGTCCCCAAGCCTCCCGATCCGCTCTCCCAGCAGCGGCGGGGCCGACTCGATCCGCTCCAGGCCCAGATCCCCCAGGGGGGTTCGGGCCGCTAGGCCCCCCAGCAGCTTCGGGGCCACCACGGCGGCCAGCTGCTGCACACAGCCATGGCGCAGGGCGGCGGCGGCCAGCTCCGGCCCGCATTCCCACAGAACCCTGTTGCATCCGCGCGCCGCCAGGGCCTCCAGCAGGGCGTGCGGCTCGCAGGCGGGGAGTTCCAGTCGCTCGACCCCCAGGCGGTCCAGCAGGGCGCGCCTCTTCGCCGGGGCTTCAAGTCCATGGGCTACAAGGCTGGGGGCCACGCTCTGGTCCCAGAGCTGCGCCTGATCGGGCAGATCCAGACTGCGGCTGAGCACCACCCGAAGGGGCTCCGGCCGGCGCTGGCCCCGGGAGGTGAGCAGGGGGTCGTCGGTGCGCACGGTGCCGCCCCCCACGATCACCGCATCACAGCGGGCCCGCAGACGGTGCACCCAGGTTCGGGCCGCAGGGCCGCTGATCCACTGGCTCTCGCCGTTGGGCAAGGCCGTGCGGCCATCCAGGCTCATCGCCCACTTGAGGATCCCCCAGGGGCGGCCCGTGGCCAGGCGATGGAGGAAGGGCCTGTTGAGGGAGCGGGCCTGCGCCTCGCGCACCGCCTCGATCACCTCGATCCCCGCCGAGCGCAGCTGGGCCAGGCCGCGGCCGGCCACCCGCGGGTCGGGATCGGCCATGGCCACCACCACCCTCGCCACCCCGGCGGCGATCACCGCCTCAGTGCAGGGGGGGGTACGGCCGTGGTGCGCGCAGGGCTCCAGGGTCACCACCAGGGTGCCGCCCCGGGCCCGTGCTCCAGCCTGGGCCAGGGCCCCCACTTCCGCATGGGGCAGCCCGGCGGCGGCATGGAAGCCTTCCCCCACCAGCTGGCCGCGTGGATCGAGCACCACCGCTCCGACCAGGGGGTTGGGGCTGGTGCGCCCCTCAGAGAGGGCCGCCAGCTCGAGGGCCCGGCCCATCCAGTCGTGCCAGGGGTCCGCCTTGCTCACGGGTCATCCTTGGCCAGCTCGCGCCACTGCTTGACCAGGTAGGGCGGCACAGCCAGCTCATCGATGGCACCGGGGAGCCTCAGGCGCAGGGGCCGGTTCTGGCGCAGATCCGCCAGCAAAGGCTCCAGATCGAATTCGGCGACGGCCGAGCGGCCATCGGTCGCCAGCTGGGGGTTTTCCAGGGTGAGGTCGTCCAGGCTCCAGCGGAACGGACCGGAGCGTACCTGCAGCGGCATGGGGTGCTCCAGCCGCAGTTTGCCTGGGAAGCCGACCAGCCGCAGACGCATGGGCCCGCTGTCGGGGCCCTGGTGGTAGGCCACCAGCTGCCAGCTCTGGTCGTCGAGGTCGCGGAGGCTCTCGAGGCTGCGCTCGATCGCATGGGCCAGCGCGGGCGCAGGGCCTGTTGTCACCCCCACCAGCCCTGCGGCCCCAAGCGCGAGTGCGAGCACCACCGCGACCAGTTGCCTGCTCAGCCAGGGTTCCATCGGTTCAGGGCCGCCGCGCTGCGCCGGGGATCGGCTCCCAGCCGGTGTGGGTGGCCCAGAGGGCCCAGATCGCCATCGCCCGAAGGTAGTGGCAGGCCCGAAAGGTGCCCACGGCCGTGATCGCTTCCGGGGTGCGGAACTGCAGACCGCCGGCGTACACCTGCTCGACCACGGCGCCGGTGATCGAAAGGGCGGTGCCCGTCTCGTCCAGCAGCCGGTAATAGGCGGCGAGCCCGAAGTTGATGCCGGTCCACACCTCAAGGGGGTGGGTGCCATTGGGATCCAGAGGCGTGCCGTCGCGCCGCAGGCCGTTGGCCACCCCCAGCCGGCCCCCCTCGAAGCCCTCGAAGCAGGCTTCCTTGATGGCGCCCAGGGCCGATCGCGCCCGCGCCTCGGCGACCACGGGTGGCAGCCCCAGCAGGCGGGCATAGAAATCACCGCAGAGCTGGTCGGCCATCACCACCGGCGTGCCGCTGCAGGCATCGATGCGGTAGTACTCGCCGTTCCAGAGCAGCTGATCGAAGTTGGCCCGGGACTGCTCCAACCAGCCCCCGAACTCCCGCTGCTGCGCAGAGGTGTCGAGCCCCAGCTCCAGCTGCAGCCGCTGGCCCATGGCCAGGGCCGCCTCCAGGGCGGCGATCCAGAGGGCACCGCAGTAGGCGCTCACCCCCTCCAGGGGCCAGTCATCGAAGGTCTGGTCAGGGGCGCCGCCGTTGTCAGGCAGGCCGTCGTTGTTGGCATCGAAGCTTTTCAGGTAGCGCAGGGCCTGCACCGCCGCCGGCCAGCAGTCGGCCAAGAAGCGCAGGTCCTCGCCCGTGGGCGCGAGGGTGAAGGACCTCCACACCTGGAGCACGAAGTCGGAGGCCAGGTCTTTCCAGAGGTTGCAGTCTTGATAGGCGGTGTAGTTGGTCGCGTCGAAGGGCCGCTCGTTGGGGGCCCCAAGGTCGTGGGGGGTGGCGCCGGCCACCTTTCGTGCCGCTTCCACCCGGCCGCGGCCCTGGGTGAAGTACCAGCCGATCGGCCGCGGCGTGGGATCGGCGGCGGGGATGGCGCGGGCGAAATCACGTAGCACCGCCTTGTCGAGCTCCGGCCACAGCTGCAGCAGGGCGAAGGAGCCGTAGAGCCGCACGTCGAGGCTTTCATACCAGGCGTAATCGAGGCATTCGAGCACCCCGAAGCGGCCCACGGGATCGGTGGGGCTGGCGGCGGTCCAGAGGCTGCCGCCGCTGGAGAGGTCGTAGAGCTCGTTGAGCAGGGCCATGCGCAGCGCTTCGGGCAGATCGGCCCGTTCCAGCACCGGCGCCTGCCAGGTCTCGATCTGCTCGCGCCACTGGCGCCAGTCGAGCAGGGCTTCTGCTGCGATGGCCGTGGCCTGGCGTCCGCCCGCGCCAAAAAAATCGGTGTAGCGGCGCAGGGCACGCGTGCCGGTGGCGAAGGCCGTCACGGGCAGATCCCAGCTGATCACCAGTGGCAGCTCAAGGCTGGCCCCTGGCGCCAGGGTGAAACGCAGGGCGATGGCGGCACTCGCGGGTTCGTTCGCGGCGCTGGTGCGTTCATCGTCGCGGTCGGGGATCGAGCCATCGCGGGCAAAGCTCTCCCAGAGCTCGGCGCCATCCCCCGAGGGGTCCCAGCGGCTGCAGCGCAGCACCTCGACCCCCTCGAGGTCGTCAGGCACCGCCAGGCACCACTGGCCCTGGCCCTCGGCCAGCGGTTCGCTGCGGGCCCCCTCCAGCAGCAGCCCCTTGAGGCCGGGGGCCTCCACCCAGCGGTTGTGCTGGCCGTCGGTGGACCCGATGGCGGGCACGTAGTTGTGCTCGGGGCTGCCGTCATCGCGGAACGTGACGGTGGCGCTGGGGTCGGTGTTCGTGAACCAGCCGCTGGTGTTGCGCCAACTGAGCAGCAGCGAGAGCTCCAGGGGCTGATCGCTGGGATTGCTCAGGCTCCAGCGGAAGACCGCCACCGGGTAGCTGCTGCGTTGGTAGTCGCCAGGAAGAATCGGGCTGAACGCCTCACAGCCCACCGCCGCCTGGAACACGCTCTCGTAGCGGAACCAGCTCAGGGGATAGCGGGCGGCGTAGGTGCCGGTGCTGCGTTCCGGGGTGCTGGCGGGGTACCAGCTCCAGGCGGGGAGGGGGGTGCCCGTGGCCTCGGGGCGGGAGTCGTCGCGTTCCGGGGCGGTGGCCAGGGCGTGGGCCCGGGAGCCGCTGCCGCTTTTTTCAAACAGGGCGAACTGGCAGTCCGGCAGGGATCCGAACCAGTGCTCACCGCCATCGAGATGCCAGAGGTTGAAGGCGCCGTCGGGGCCGCGGCCGAAGCAGCCCGCCCCGAAGCCACCGAGGGGCGCGCCGTGGTTCGGGCCGTCGTCGAGGTTGCTGGCGTAGCGAACGGTGTAGGGCTTCTCCCAGCCCAGCCCCAGGGGCCGCTGCCAGCTGGCGGCGGGGGCCTGCCAACCCGGGCCGCCCTGGCCGGAGCCCTTGCCCCGCAGCAGCTCGTGGAGGGCAGAGAGGCCGAGGCGCGCCATGGCAGAGCCGGAGGTGGGCCCAGCTTGTCAGAGGCGGGCGCCGCCGGGGGCTCGGGGGTTCTCCGCTTCGCTGCACACCTCCTGGTCGATCAGGGCATCGAGGGTGACGGCCGAGCGCACCAGGGCCTGGTAGTGCTGCACCACCCGTCGGTTGCGCTCCAGCCAGGCGCCCGGATCGCCGCCATCGGCCGCCAGCAGCTCCCGCTCCCCCTGCTGGCCCAGCAGGGCGATCACCAGTTCATGGATCCGTTGGCGGCGTTCGCCCATGGGAGTGGGGGTTGGGGTTGAGCATCATGGTTCGAACGGCGGCAGCGAGCAGCGGTGGAATCCCAGCGGCAGCCCAGCCGCCCGACCAAGAGCTGGATCGACGTGCTGGGCACCGATGCCGGCGGCGTGGAAGCCCTGGCGGCCCCGGCCCTGGAGCTGCTTGGGCAGGCGGAACTGGTGGCGGCGCCCGAGCGGCTGCTGGCGGGCGTTGAGGCCTGGTGGCTTCGGGAAACAGAAGCGGCTCGCCTGAGCCGCCCCCTGCCCGGGCTGCTTGCCAGTGACCGGCCCGCCGAACTGATGGCCCCCCTGGGGTCGGCCCTGGCGGCAGGGCTGCCAGCTGTCGTGCTGGCCAGCGGCGATCCCCTCTGGTTCGGCATCGGCCGGCTGCTGGTGCAGCACCTGGGCGCCGGCGCCCTGCGCTTTCACCCCGCCCCCAGCTCCCTGCAGCTCGCCTTCGCCCGCCTGGGCCGCCCCTGGCAGGACGCCAGCTGGATCAGCCTGCACGGCCGTGATCCGGAACCCCTGGCGGCGGCGCTGCAGAAACGACCATCGGCCCTGGCGGTGCTCACCGACCCCGGCCGTGGCGGCGCCGAGGAGGTGCGCCGGATCCTTGCCGCCTCAGGATTGGCGGCGGCCTATGCCTTCTGGCTCTGCGAACGCCTGGGCCACCCGGCTGAGCGCGTGCAGCGGCTGGCCCCGGGGCAACCCCTGCCCGTCGATCTCGACCCCCTGCATCTGGTGCTGCTGATCGCCGAAGCACCCGCCGAGCCTGAGCCCGCTTCCCTGCCCCTGTTCGGGCTCGACGATGGCCTTTGGCTGCAGCAAAGCGACCGGCCGGGGCTGATGACCAAGCGGGAGGTGCGCATCCAGCTGCTGGCGGATCTGGAGCTGCCCGCCCAGGGGGTGCTCTGGGACCTGGGCGCCGGCGTGGGCAGCGTCGGTCTGGAGGCCCTGCGGCTGCGGCCGGAGCTGGGGCTTTGGGCGCTGGAGCGCCGGAGTGGCTCGGCGGAGTTGATCGCCGCCAACGCCCGGCGCCTCGGAGTGACCCCGTCGGGGATCCTGGAGGGGGCCGCTCCTGAAGCCCTGGCCCCCCTTCCCGACCCGGATCGGGTGCTGATCGGCGGCGGTGGCCAGGGCCGCGCCGCGATCCTCTCGGCCGTGCTGGAGCGCCTGCGCCCGGGGGGGCTGGTGGTGCTGCCCCTGGCCACCCTCGAAGCTCTCGCGGAGCTGCGGCCGCTGCTGGAGCGTGCCGGCCTGGTGGTGGCGGTGAGCCAGCTTCAGGCCTGGCGCGGGGCACCACTGGCAGAGGGCACCCGCCTGGCCCCGCTCAACCCCGTGCTGGTGCTCAAGGGGCGCCGATCCCCTGCTTCAGTGGCGCCGGCTTGAGGCCGTTCAGCCAGCGGATCGGCGCCGGACTGCCGGGGGTCAGCCCCAGGGCGGCCGCCTGGCCTGCGGCCAGTTCCACCACCCCGTCCACCTTCTGCTCCGGGCCGTAGCTCCGGCAGGGCAGCCGGGGGCAGGGGGTCGCCTCCGCCTCGATCGCCACCACCCGCTCCCCCTCCACGAACACCATGTCGAGGGGGGAGGGGGTGCGGTGCATCCAGAAGCTCACGGCCTCGGCGGGCTCGAAGCGGAACCACATCCCGCGCAGGGGCGCCAGGGGCGGCCGCTGCATCAGCCCCCAGGCGTACTGGCGCGGGCTGCGCGGCACCTCGAGCTGAAGGCAGCGGGGGGCCGCCGGGCCGCCCGTGGCGGTGGTGAGTGGCGGCAGGCACCATTCGGCCTCGATGGGGAGGTACTGGGGCGGCCCCACCGATTCAGCCGCCGGTCTTGGCCGGGTCGGCGCTGGCTGACTCGGTGCTGGCCGGCTCGCGCTGGGCCTGATGACGGGCTTGATGGGGGCCTGAGCGGCTTTCGGGGCTGCGGGGGTGGCGGCGATCAGGGCCGTGAGGGCGATGCTGAGGCTCATGCTTCGGGGGGCTGCTGGCTGGGGCCCCCCAGGTCGGGGAGCCCGTCACTGAGGCTGTACCCGCGCCCCCGCACCGTGTGCAGCAGTCGCCGCTCGCCGCCTTCTTCGAGCTTCTGGCGCAGGTAACGCACGTAGACCTCCACCACATTGCTGGCAACTCCCTGTTGTCCTTTCCATGCCGCCGCCAGGATCTGCTCGCGGCTCAGGATCTGGCCCCGGTGCTCAAGCAGGTGCAACAGCAGGCCGTATTCCCTGGCGGTCAGGGCCACCTGGCGCTGACCGCGCCAGACCGTGCGGTTGCCTGGGTCGATGCTCAGGTCCGCCAGCCGCAGCAGCGGTGAGCCGCCGCTCTGGCGGTCCATCACCCGCGTATGCAGCCGCAGCCGCAGCAGCAGGTCGCTGGGGGGGGCGCCCGAGAGCCAGAAATCATCGGCCCCGGCGCTGAGGCAGCTGGAACGGGCGTCGACCCCGTCGCTGCCGATGTCCAGCAGCAGCGGCACCCCGGGCAGGTCCTGGCGCAGCACGGCGATGGCCGACCTGGTCTCCGCCGCCAGCACCACAAGAGCCGGGGGCGCAGCCACCAGCCGGGCGCGTTGCTGGGGCAGGGCGAGATCCTCGAGGCTCAGGCAGAACGGCTCATAGCCCGAGGCTCCGAGGCGCGAGGCGAGCGGATGGGAGCTGGGTCCCAGCAGCAGCACCCGGGTCATGGGGCCTGCTGGCCGGTGCCTGGTTTGGCCACGTGGGGCAGCCCCCAGCCCAGCTTGTTGCGCAACACCTGGAAGAACTCATGGTCCTGCAGCCGGATGAACCGGGCGGGATGGTCGCTGCGGCGGATCAGCACGCGATCTTCCGGCCACACATAGCAACCGGCGCTGCCATCCACCACCATCATCAGCCGCTCGGGCGTGGCCGGAAACACCGTCACCGGCTCCCGATCGCTGAACACCAGGGCCCGCGAGGCCAGGGAGTGGGGGGCGATCGGTGTGAGCTGCAGAACGGGGCAATCCGGGGTGATCACCGGCCCGCCGGCGCTGAGGGCGTAGGCGGTGGAGCCGGTGGGGGTGGAGAGGATCACGCCGTCGGCGGCGATGTCCACCGGAGCATGGCGGCCGATGGCGATCTCGAAGTGACACATGCTCGTGAGCGGCTCCCGGTGCAGGGCCATCTCGTTGAGGCAGAGCACCTCCCAGCGACGCTGCTCGCCCCGCATCACGCTCACCACCAGCATGCTGCGGTCCTCCACCGTCCAGCGGCCGGCGATCAGCTGCTCGAGCACCGTGTCGAGTTCGTTGAGGTAAGCCTCGGCCAGAAAGCCCAGGTGGCCCGTGTTGATCGTGAGAATCGGCAGGCCGATCGGGGCGGTCTGGCGGGCGGCCGAAAGCACCGTGCCGTCCCCCCCCAACACCACCGCCAGGGCCATTTCGGCGTGGAAATCGCTGGGCACGCAGGCGCTGTAGCCGAGGTTGCGCAGGTGCTGGTCGGGGTTGGCAAAGCCCACCATGCCGCCGGAGCTGCTGGCCCGCAGCACCCCATAGCCCGCCCCCACCAACCGGCGCTCGATCGCATCGGCGGTGCTGACGGCCAGATCCTTGCCGTCGTTCACGATCAGTCCGACGCAGGGCACCGATCGGGAGCGAGGGTGAACCAAGTTTATGGAATGACCTACGGAGGAGACCTTCAGAACTGTTCGAGGAAGCGCAGGTCGCTGCTGAACAGCCGGCGGATGTCGTCGATGCCGTGGCGCACCATGGCGAACCGCTCCACCCCCAGGCCGGCGGCGAAGCCGCTCCAGCGCTCCGGATCGAGCCCCAGGCCCTCCAGCACCGCCGGATCAACCATGCCGCAGCCCATCACCTCCAGCCAGCGCCCCCGCCACTGCACATCCACCTCGGCCGAAGGCTCGGTGAAGGGGAAATAGCTGGCCCGGAAGCGCACCGGAAGGTCGCCGAAGAAGGCCTGCAGGAAGGCGGTCACCGTGCCCCGCAGGTGGCTGAAATCCAGGCCCTCGTCGATCGCCAGCAGCTCCACCTGGTGGAACACCGGCGAATGGGTGGCATCGACCGCATCACGCCGGTAGACGCGCCCCGGCGCCACGATCCGCACCGGCGGTGGGTTCTTCTCCAGATGGCGGATCTGCACCGGCGAGGTGTGGGTGCGCAGCAGTTCGTGCTCCGAGAGGTAGAAGGTGTCCTGCATGTCCCGCGCCGGGTGGTGTGGCGGGATGTTGAGGGCGGTGAAGTTGTAGTGGTCGGTTTCGATCTCCGGGCCCTCCTCCACCCGGTAGCCCAGGCCGCAGAAGATGTCGACGATCTCCTCGGTGGTGGTGATCAGGGGGTGGCGGTGCCCCACCGGGGTGTAGGTGCTGGGGGCGGTCACATCCAGCCGCTCGCGTTCGAGTTTCTCGGCCAGGGCCGCCGCTTTCATCCCCGCCAGCCGCTCCCCCAGTTGCGCCTGCACCAGTTCCTTGAGCACGTTGGCCCGTTGGCCCACCAGCGGGCGCTCGTCGGCGGGCAGCCGCCCCATGGCGCCGAGCACCCCGGAGAGGCGGCCTTTCTTGCCCAGCAGGGCCACCCGCAGGGCTTCGAGCGCGGCGGGAGTGGCCGCGGCGGCGATCTCGGCGCTGGCCTGGGCCTCCAGCTGCTCCAGCTGCTCAGTGAGCGCCTGCAGGCTCAAAATGGCGCTCACGGCGGGGCAACGGGGGGCGCAACTCTAGGCAGCGACGTCTGGAGCACCGGGAGGCACCCATGGGGCGGCCTAGTTTGCGCGTCTCACGGACGTGCCCATGGGCCCCCTGCGGATCCTGATCAGCAACGATGACGGGGTCTTCGCCGATGGCCTCCGCGCCCTGGCGGCCGAGGCGGCCTCCCGGGGGCATCGGGTCACGGTGGTCTGCCCCGACCAGGAACGCTCCGCCACCGGCCATGGGCTCACCCTGCAGACGCCGTTGCGGGCGGAGCGGGCCGACGAGCTGTTCGCCCCCGGGGTGCGGGCCTGGGCCTGCAGCGGCACCCCCTCCGACTGCGTCAAGCTCGCACTGTCCAGCCTGCTGGAGGAGCCGCCGGATCTGGTGCTCTCGGGCATCAACCACGGCCCCAACCTGGGTACCGATGTGTTTTATTCCGGCACTGTCTCGGCGGCCATGGAGGGCAGCCTCGACGGGCTGCCTGCCCTGGCGGTGAGCAGTGCCTGCTTTCAGTGGCGCCAGTTCGAGCCCGCCGCACGCCTGGCCCTGGACGTGAGCGAGCAGGTGTTGGCGGGGGGCTGGCCTGAGGGTTTGCTGCTCAACCTCAATGTTCCGGCCCTGCCGGAGGGCGCGATCGCGCCGCTGCGCTGGTGTCGTCCGGGGGTGCGCCGTTACGTCGACCAGTTCGACCGCCGCAGCGACCCCCGCGGCCGCACCTACTACTGGCTGGCGGGGGAGGTGGTGAATGATCTGGAGTCGGCCGGCGCCGGTCCCCACGACTGGCCCACGGATGTGGCCCAGGTGCACGCTGGCGGGGCGGCCCTCACGCCGCTGCAGCCGGAGCTGTTCTGGAGAGGAGGCCTGGAGGCCTTGCCGGCCCTGCCCGAGGGGTTCTCCGCTGATGGTTCCGGGCCCCTGCCGGGACCGGGCCTTCAGCGGGGTCGGTAGACCCGCTGCAGCAGCCAGAGGCTGATGATCAGCCCCAGCAGGTGGGCGAACAGCACCTGGGTGTTGCTGAGCACCGCGAGCATTTCGATCGAGGTGATCGGCAGCCCCACCACCCGGCCGCCGGCGCCGGGTACCCCCTGCATCTGGGCGCCGAAGAAGCCCGGCACCTGCTGGGAGGCCTGCACGAACAGGCTGCCGGCCAGGGCCTGGTAGCCCACCGCCGCCAGGGTGAGACCGATCAGATCCGCCAGCAGTCCCCGCTTGATCAGCCGGGCCGTTTCGCCTTTCGAGGGGTGGGCGGGGCTGGCCAGGGCGCGGCCGCAGAGCACCACCAGCCAGCCCTGCCAGAGGCTCCAGAGCAGCACGAAGAACGAAATCGTGGTGAGTGAGAGCCCCGGGCCCAGCCCCAGGGCCCGGGAGGAATTGGCCGCCATCTGACCGCCGATGTTGTTGAAGATCAGCACCCCCACCACCACGATCCCCAGGGCAAGCTGAATCCAGAAGCGCACCCAGCCCACGCGCCGCAGGGCGGCGGAGATCTGAAGCAGATCCAGGCGATCGGCCATGGGGATGGGGCGGGGCGTCGGGGAGTCAGTGTCTCAAACTTGCCATGGGAGGATCGATCGGGCGAGGAACACCCCCCTGATTTGATACCGCTGCGATCGCCCCAGGAGGCCCGTCGGCCCACGGCGGTGGCCCTCGGCAGCTTCGACGGACTGCACCGGGGCCACCGGCGGGTGATCGAGGCGGTCACCAACTGGCGGCCGACCCAGGAAGGGCCGCAGACAGAGACCCAGGAAGGGCCTCCTCCGGTGAAAACCGTGGCCAGCTTCTGGCCCCACCCCCGGGAGGTGCTCTACGGCGACACCCGGCTGCGCCTGGACCTGCCGGTGGAGAAGCTCCGCCTGCTGGAACCGCTGGGCATCGAGCAACTGGTGCTGGTGCCGTTCGATCGCGCCCTGGCGGCCTTGAGTCCGGCCGCCTTCGTGGAGCAGGTGCTGGTGGGTCAGCTGCAGGCCCGGGTGGTGGCTGTGGGGGAGAACTTCCGCTTCGGTGCCGGCCGCTGCGGCGATACCGCTGAGCTGGCGGCCCTCGGTGCCCGCCACGGAATCGACGTGCGGGTGCTGCCGATGCTCCAGGACAACGGCGAGCGTTTCAGCAGCAGCCGCATCCGCAAGGCCCTGGCCATGGGTGATCTGGAGGAGGCCACGCGGCTGCTGGAGCGGCCCTACCGCTTCAGTGGCCGGGTGGTGCGGGGCCGCGGCCTGGGCCGGGAGATCGGCTGGCCCACGGCCAACCTGCAGGTGGACGGCCGCAAGTTTCTGCCCCTGGAGGGGGTCTATGCCGCATTCGCGCAGCTGGATGACGGGCCGCCGCTGGCGGCGGTGATGAACCTCGGTCCCCAGCCCACCGTGGACCCCATGGCCCCCTCGGCGGTGGAGGTGCACCTGCTCGATCGTCAGTTGGAGCTGGAGGGCCGTGAACTGGTGGTCGAACCGCTGGCCCTGCTGCGCCGTCAGCAGCGCTTTTCCGACCTGGAAGCCCTCAGTGCCCAGATCGCCCGTGACGCCCAGCAGGCCCGTGAGCTCACCGGCGCCCGTGGGGCCCCGGCGAGTGTTGGCCTCGGTTCAGGCGGCGGGGTAGGCGTTGGTGAGACCCCAGACGATGAAGGCACCGATGCCCCCCAGCAGCAGAATCCCTGAGATCAGCACCAGCATCGGGTTTTCCGCTTCTCCCTGAGCCATGGCTGCCTGACCGCTCATACTCGCGCCACCCTAGGCAGCCCCATCCGCCCGCTTCGCCATCTCCAACACCAAGTCGATGGAGTCTTCGCCCCAGGAACCTCTCAATGCCGGCCGCTCGGCCGATCGGCCAGCTGAGGCGGGCCGATCGGCGATCGCCCGGTTGCTGGACGCCAACCTGGACCGGGCTCGGGAGGGCCTGCGGGTGATCGAGGACTGGTGCCGCTTCGGCCTGGGCCGCGACGATCTGGTGGCCCGCACCAAGGACCTGCGCCAGCGGCTGGGGCTGCTGCATGAGGACCGCTTCAAGCAGGCGCGTCACACCGCCTCTGATCCGGCCGCCGGCCTGGGCCATCCCGCCCAGGAGTCGCGGCGGGCACCCTCCCAGGTGGTGGCGGCCAACTGCGCTCGGGTGCAGGAGGCCCTGCGGGTGCTCGAGGAATTCGGGCGCAGTGAGGCACCCGAACTGGCCCGCCAGGCCGCCTCCGGGCGCTACGCCCTCTATGACCTGGAGCTGGCCGTGCTCAGGGCCAGCCAGGGCGGCCACGAGCGGCGGAAGCAACTTGCCCAGTGCCGGCTCTACCTGATCACCAGCCCCTCGCCCCGTCTGGAGGCCACCGTGGCCGCCGCCCTGGAGGCGGGGGTGCGCCTGGTGCAGTACCGCAGCAAGGACGCAGCCGATGGCGAGCGTTGGCGGCAGGCACGCGCTCTGCGCCAGCTCTGTGCCCGACACGGGGCCCTGTTCATCGTCAATGACCGTGTCGACCTGGCCCTGGCGCTCGATGCCGACGGGGTGCATCTGGGCCAGGGGGATCTGCCGCCCGCCGTGGCCCGCCAGCTGCTGGGGCCGGAGCGCCTGATCGGCCGCAGCACCGGTGAGCTGGCCCAGCTGCACCAGGCGGTGGCCGACGGCTGCGACTACGTGGGGGTGGGGCCGGTCAACGCCACTCCCACCAAACCGGGTCGGGAGCCCGTCGGACTTGCCTACGTGAGCCAGGCGGCGAGCGAATCGCCGATTCCCTTCTTCGCCATCGGCGGCATCGAACTGGGCACCCTGGCTGAGGTGCTGGCGGCGGGGGCCCAGCGGGTGGCCGTGGTGCGGGCGATCACAGAGGCCGCCGACCCTGCCCAGGCCAGCCGGGAGCTGCTGGAGGCTCTGGCATGAGCGGACCGGAAACGATCGCGGTGGTGCTGAACGGCGAAGGCCGTTCCTGCCCCGCGGGCCTGGATCTGGAGGCGGCCCTGCGCCACTTCGGCTACGAGCCGCGGCTGGTGGTGGTCGAGTTCAATGGTGCGATCCTCTCGCGCTCCCTCTGGCCGGATCAGCCGGTACGGGAAGCCGATGGGCTCGAGGTGGTCACCATTGTTGGAGGGGGGTTTCTAGAGTCTTGCTCATCCTTCAGGTGACAGCGTTGTCCCCTTCACGGCGTTTCCTGATCCTCCGTCGTCTCTGCGGCACCCTGCTCGTGCCGGTCTTTCTGCTCGGACTGCTGCTGGCGGCACCGGCGCCCTCCCAGGCGGCCAGCGGCGGACGCATCGGTGGCGGCAGCTTCCGCTCGGCCCCCTCGATGCCCCGCAGCTATGGCGGTGGAGGAGGTGGTTACCGGGGTGGCTATGGCGGGGGGTACGGGGGTGGCATCGGTTTCCCCTTCCTGATCCCGATCTTCGGCTTCGGTGGCGGTGGCCTGTTCGGCTTTCTGATCCTGATGGCGATCGTGGGCGTGATCGCCAACGCCCTGCGCGGGGGCTCCGGAGCCCTGATGGGAGGCGATGGCGGAGCCATCGAAGCCCCCCGCCGCGATGGTCCGGTGTCGATCGCCCAGCTGCAGGTGGGCCTGCTGGCCTCGGCCCGGGAGCTTCAGCAGGATCTGCGCCGCCTGGCGGGCAGTGCCGACACCGGCTCCAGCGGTGGCCTGCAGAGGGTCCTTCAGGACACCACTTTGGCCATGCTGCGTCAGCCCGATCTCTGGGTCTACGCCAACGGAGAACTGGGCCAGGTGGCCTTTGCCGCCGCCGAGTCCACCTTCAACCGCCTGTCGATGACCGAGCGCAGCAAGTTGCGCAGCGAGGTCACCTCCAACGTCTCCGGCCAGCGTCAGAACTCCCCCACCACGGTGGTCGGCAATGCTGATGCCACCAGTGATTTCATCGCCATCACGCTGCTGGTGGCCAGCCGGGGGCGCATTCCGCTCAAGGCCGTGACCAGCGCTGATGAGCTGCGCGAGGCCCTGCGGGTGCTCGGTTCGGTGCCCTCGGCCGATCTGCTTGCGCTGGAAGTGATCTGGCAGCCGGAGGGAGAGGGTGAAGTGCTCAGCACCGAGGAACTGCTCACCGCCTACCCCCAGCTCCAGCACCTCTGAGCCCCTTGCGGGAGGGTGCGACGAGCCGCACACTGCGCTCCAGTTCCAGCCTCCAGGGATGGCCTCGCGACCGGTCCAATGGGTGAACACACCGGTGCTGGTTGAGGCTCTCCATCGCTACGAACTGGGTCTGCTGCCCCTGTCCATGCGCCGCTGGGTGGAGACACTGCTGGAACTTCCCCCCAGCCGCTCCTCCTGCTTAGAGCGCCTGCTCTGAGCCCCCCTGAGGCGTCCCTCTGAGCATGCGCAGGGCCGCCATGGCGGCCCCGTAGCCGTTGTCGATGTTCACCACGAGCAACCCCGGTGCGCAGCTGGCGAGCATCCCCTGCAGGGCCGCATGGCCCCCTTCACTCACCCCATAGCCCACCGACACCGGCACGGCGATCACCGGCTGGGGCACCAGCCCCGCCAGCACCGTGGGCAAGGCCCCCTCCATGCCGGCGCAGGCGATCAGCACCCTGGCGCGTCGCAACTGCTCCAAGCGACCCAGCAGCCGGTGCAGCCCGGCCACGCCCACATCCACCAGCAGGGTGCTGGCCACTCCGGAGCAGGTCAGGGCCAGGGCGGCCTCCTCGGCCACCACCAGGTCGCTGGTGCCGCCGGTCAGGATCGTCACGGCGGGCGGCCCCGACGGTTCCTCCAGGGGCCCCTGGGTGAGGCAGCGGCTCTGGGGGTGATGGCGACTGGCGGGGGCCAGCTCCAGCACCGCTGCCGCCTTGGCCGGATCCACCCGGGTCACCAGGGCTGACTGGCCCAGCTGTTCAAGGCGCCCGAGGATGGCGGCGATCTGTTCGGCGCTCTTGTGGGCCCCCCAGATCGCCTCGGCCATGCCCAGCCGCTGGCGGCGGTCCAGGTCAAGCTGCACCAGACCCTCGATCGTGCCATCGAGACCCTCAAGGGCCCCGCGCCCTTCATGACCGTGCCCCCGGGTGAGCGTCATGGCAACGCCCTGGTGGCGGGCTCCTCGAGCCGCTCGGGCACCAGCTCAGCGCTCGAAACGATCGGGAAAGGGTTGGTGGGCTCCCCACGGCTGGCGGGTTGACCGCCGGCGGGATCGTCCGCCCCCAGGCATTGGCGGGCGGCAGTTTCGAAGCGCTCCTGCACGCGATCGAGGCTGGCGGCAGGGATCGCTTTCCAGTCGCTGCGGCTGGCCCAGCCGATCAGCAGCACCCCTTCCTGCCGCTCCCGATCCCAGAACAGCTGGCGGCCGCGGTAACCGCGCTGCTGGGCGAGCCAGGGTTCCCAGCTGGAAGCTTCGGCCTGGAGCCAGCAGGGCCGCGCCGCGGCGGGCACCCGCAGGCGCAGGGTTTCGATCGCTTGCGCCTGCTCGATCTGCAGAGCCCTGGGGCCGCTGGCGGCCACGGGTTGGGGTTGAAGCAGCGCCAGGGGAAGCGCCACCAGGGCGGCCAGCAGCCCAGCCAGGCCGAGAGGGAGCCACGATGAGGCAGAAGGAAGGCGGGGCCGCGCTCTGGCCATGGGGATCAGGGTTTGTGCAGGAGCGCGACAGCGTGGCAGGCAATGCCCTCTTCGCGGCCCGTGGGACCGAGCCGTTCGTTGGTGGTGGCTTTGATCCCCACCTGCTCGGGCTCCACCCCAAGGGCGATGGCAATGGCGCTGCGCATGGCCGCGATGTGGGGCTTGAGTTTCGGGCGCTCGGCCACCACCACCGTATCGAGATTCGTCACCTGCCAGCCCCGCTCCCGCACCAGGGCGATCACCTGCTCCAGCAGCTTCAGGCTGTCAGCTCCCTTCCAGCGCGGGTCGTCGGGGGGAAAGTGCAGGCCGATGTCCCCGAGGCTGAGGGCCCCCAGCAGGGCATCGATCAGGGCGTGCACCAGCACGTCGGCGTCGCTGTGACCATCGAGCCCAAGGCCATCGGGGTGCTCCAGCCGCACCCCCCCCAGGATCAGCGGCCGACCCGGCACCAGCCGGTGGATGTCGTATCCGTTACCGATACGCAGCTGCATGGGGTCGTTCGCGGTTCGCTTCGGCTCAGTCTTTCAGCCCCTGCTGCTCCAGCCAGCGGGCATGGAGGTCGGGGCGCCGCTCGGCGGTGCGTTGCTGCTGCTGCTCAAAGCGCCAGCGGGCGATGGCGCCGTGGTCGCCGCTGCGCAGCACCTGGGGCACCTCCTGCCCCCGGAAGCTGGCGGGGCGCGTGTAGTGGGGATGCTCCAGCAACAGGGCGCTGTGGCTTTCCTGCTCCAGGGACTGCGCGGTGCCCACGGTGCCCGGCAGCAGCCGCACGACCCCGTTGATCACCACCATCGCCGGCAGCTCGCCGCCGGTGAGCACGAAGTCCCCGATCGAGACCTCCTCATCGGCCAGGGAGCGGATGCGCTCATCGAAGCCCTCGTAGTGGCCGCAGAGCAGCACCAGCTGGTCGTGGTCGGTGGCCCAGCGTTGCAGGTCGGCCTGCTGCAGGGGTCGGCCCTGGGGGCTCATCAGCAACATCCGCCGCCGCGGCAGCACAGGAATCGACTCCACCGCCGCGTACACGGGTTCAGGCTTGAGCACCATGCCGGCGCCGCCGCCGTAGGGCTCATCGTCCACCTTGTGGTAGCGGTCTGTTGCGAAATCACGGGGGTTGTGGGTGTGCAGCTCGGCGATGCCTGCGGCAAAGGCCCGGCCGATCACACCGAGGCTGCGCAGGGGTGCGAAGGCCTCGGGGGCCAGGCTGACCACATCGAGCCTGAGGCCGCTCATGCCTCCTGGGCAGGGGGGCGCGCGACGCGGCGGATTTCGGAGCTGAAGCTGGCGTCGCTGGGGCGCCCATCGGCGAACCGCTCCACGGTGCTGCGCAGGCGCAGGTTGGGCTTGGTGAACCAGATCCGCTCGCGCAGCTCCCGCTCGCCCTGCTGCACCACCAGCTCGAGGCTGCCGTCGGGCCAGAGCTCCCAGGTGCCGCGCTGGTCGGTGGCGTCGGCGCTGGTCCCCGCCTGGAGGCCAGCGTCACGCTGGAGGTAGCCACTCTGAAAGCAGCCATCGGACTGAAAGCGCAGATGGCGTGCTGGCTGGCCCTTGGGGGTGAATGTCAGAGCGCCGAGATCACCTTCGCAGGCGCCGGCCTGCCACTCCACCCGCAGCTCGCCGCGCTCGCTGGCGTGCCAGCTGTCATCGCCGCCCCTGGCCAGGGCGAAGCGGCTGCGCAGGCTCATCCATTCGCCGGCGCAGAACGTCAGAAAGCCCGCCAGATCCTTGGGCGGAAACGGAGCGCTGCTGTCGGTCAAGGGGGAAGGGCGAGGCTGTGAGCTGGCCCCATCCTCTCAGTCGCTGGCCGGGCTGGCCTGGAGCGCTTAACCGTCGCCGCGATAGCCCAGCTCCGCCAGTCGCGCCGGGTTGCGGCGCCAGTTCGGCACCACCTTCACGAACAGTTCCAGATAGACCGGGCCGTCGAACACCTTCTGCATCTGCAGCCGGGCGCCGCTGCCGATGGTCTTGAGCATGGCGCCGCCCTTGCCGATCAGGATCCCCTTCTGGCTGGAGCGCTCCACCAGCACCGTGGCCAGCACGGCGGTGCGGGGGCCGTCGTCGACGATGCGATCAATGCTCACCGCCACCGAGTGGGGCACCTCCTCGCGGGTGTGGTGCAGCACCTGCTCGCGGATCAGCTCCGAGAGCAGCAACTGCTCCGGCTGGTCGCTGACCGCATCGGCGGGGTAGAGGTGGGGGCCGAGGGGAAGCTCGGCCGCCAGGGCCGCCACCAGGGTGTCCGTGCCTGCGCCGGTAAGGGCACTCACGGGGTGCAGGGGCCAGCTCAGGGGGGGCCTTTGCTGCGGCGTTGCGAAATCCCTCCGCCCCGCCAAGAGATCCCGGTAGCTCTCCATCAGGGCCTCGGCCCGCTCCGGCTCCACCAGGTCGAGCTTGTTGAGGGCCAGGTGCACCGGTGCGCGGGCCTGGCGCAGCAGCTCAACGATGAAGTCGTCACCACGGCCTGCCGGTTCGCTGCCATCCACGAGCAGCAGCACCACGTCCACCTCACCGATGGCGCCCCGGGCGCTCTGCACCAGGCGTTCGCCCAGCAGGTGGTGGGGCTTGTGGATCCCCGGGGTGTCCAGCAGCACCATCTGGGCGCTGGGGGTGGTGAGGATGGCCCGCAGGCGGTTGCGGGTGGTCTGGGCCACGGGCGAGGTGATCGCCACCTTCTCGCCCACCAGCTGGTTGAGCAGAGTGGATTTGCCCACGTTCGGCCGGCCGATCAGGGCCACGAAGCCGGAGCGGAAGCCGGGGGGGCTGCTGGGGAAGGATCCCGCCGCGAACGCTTCGGGCAGTTGATCGTGGAACTCCATAGCCTTCACACTGCCAGTCCAATGGCCCGATGACCGATACAACAGCCCCCGCCCTGCCGAGCTTCCCCCAGGCGATGGAGATCGCCGGCCAGTGGCTGGCGATCTGGGAGCGGGGCGAGCTCAGTGATGAGGTGCTCGCCGATCGGGTGGGGGAGCTGGTGGCCAGCCTCGATGGCGCCCGGGGCTTCTTCGTGGTGGCCCTGGCTGGTGACAGCCCGCTGCTGGACCGGCTGCCGGAACCCCTGGTGCTGAGCCTGCGCGGCGCCGGGGAACTGGTGGTGGACCTCACGGCCCGCAACCTGGCGATGAGCACCGCCATGGCAGTGCATCACGGCCGCACGGGCGACCCCGCCCAGCAGGCTGGATCGAAGCGGGTGCAGGTCCGCTGCACGGAGCTGCTGCGGCTGCTGGAGCCTGGGGCGGTGAAGGGGCGACTGGAGCGCCTGCTGGCAGCCACCGCAGGCAGCGGCGATGACGTGGCTTTCCTGGAGCGTTGGGGCTACGACGGAGACCAGAAAGCCGCCATCGCGGCGGCGATCGATGCGGTGGCGGAGTGACGGCTTCGGGTGGGCGGAGGCTCCAGCCGCCCCACGGCACCAGGCCATGAAAAAGCGCCCCAACTAGGGGGCGCCTGAAAGGAATGGATCAGCGGCTTCATTCGCGGCGGCCACCGCCGTTGAGGGCAATGATCAGCCGCAGGATGAAGATGAACAGGTTGATGTAGGTGAGGTACATGCCCAGGGCGCCGGCCAGGTACTGGTCGTCGCTGTAGGTGCGGGGCATCGTGTAGAAGTCGACGAACGCCGCTCCCACGAACAGCACCGTGCCGAAGCCGGCGATCAGCAGCTCCATGCCGCCGCCCCCGAAGCCGGGCACGAAGATGCCGCCCACCACCTGCACCACCATGGCGATCAGCAGGCCGAGGATTCCCAGGCCCACCACGGCGCTGAGCGATTGCCCGACGCTGTCGCTCATGCGCCGGCCCAGGAATGAGGCGATCACGAAGGTGATGCCGGTAGCCAGGGCCGCCACGCCGATGGCACCGATACCGGCGGTGCCGATGGCCAGGGCGACAATGCCACTGAGGGTGAAGCCTGTCAGCAGGCTGTAGAGGGTGAGAAGGGGCAGGGCCGTGCCGCTGTTCCCCTTCAGGGCCACGTTCTGGGCCACGAAGAAGAGGATGAAGTTGCCGATCAGGGCTACCCAGAACAGTGGCTGGAACAGGGCCGGGCTCGTGGCCAGCAGGGCCAGGCCCCCGGCCACACCGCCGGCGGTGAGCACCATGCCGCCGCCCACGTAGGGCAGGGCCTTGTTCACCACATTTGGACCGACCAACGCGCTGCTCTGGGCCTCGCGGATGGCTTGCTGAAAATTGCTGCTGGCCGGCATGGCTCACCAGAGGGTTCGAACCAGTCCATCCTGCCAGTGCAGACAGGGGGGTGGGGTGTGGTTCTCCCTATAAAGCCCGACTGCGGCGACGGTCCCGCTCGGCATAGGCCTGCACCAGGCGCTGAACGAGGGGATGGCGCACCACGTCGGCGGCGCTGAGCCGGCAGATCGCCACCCCCTCCACCCCCTCGAGTACCTCGGCCGCCTCGATCAGACCGCAGGGCTGCTGGGGCGGCAGGTCGCTCTGGGTGGGATCGCCGGTGACCACCATGCGCGAGTTCTCCCCCAGGCGGGTGAGCACCATGCGCATCTGGGCCGGTGTGGTGTTCTGGGCCTCATCGAGGATGACGAAGGCATCGGCGAGGGTGCGGCCGCGCATGTAGGCCAAAGGCGCCACCTCGATCACCCCTTTCTCCAGCAGGGCGGCCGTGCGCTCGCTCCCGAGCAGGGTGTGGAGGGCGTCATAGAGCGGCCTCAGGTAAGGATCCACCTTCTGTTGCAGATCCCCGGGCAGAAAACCAAGCCGCTCACCCGCCTCCACCGCCGGGCGGGTGAGCACCAGGCGCTCCACCTTGCGCTCCGTGAGCAGTCGCACGGCCTGCACCGTGGCCAGGAAGGTTTTGCCGGTGCCGGCGGGTCCGAGGGCCAAGGTGAGGTCGTGGCGTTCCATCGCCTCGACGTAGGCCTTCTGGTTGAGGGTACGGGGGCGCAGCAGCCGGCCGCTCTGACTGCGGGCCAGCACCTGTTGGCCCAGTTGTTGGTGCTCCTGGCCGCGGCCGGTGTCGAGGGCAGCGAGGGCGGTTTGCAGATCGACGGCGCTGACGGCCTGGCCTTCCTGCCAGAGGGGACGCAGCAACTCCACCAGGGCGGCGGCGCGCTCGAGTTGAGAAGGTCGCCCCTGGATCACCAGGGTGAGCCCGCGCAACACCAGGCTGGCGCCGGTGAGAGCGGCGATGCGGTGCAGGGTGGCTTCGGCCTCACCCGCCAGCGCCAGGGCCGCCCCCCCGTCGCTCAGGTCAAGACGGAAGGCGGAGAGGCCGTCGGCCCCAGCCATGGGGGGGCTGGTCAGGCTTCTGTGGCGGCTGGCTCAGCTTCGCTGGCGGCAGCAGCCGCTTCAGCGGCTTTGGCTTCGGCCGCTGCCGCTGCAGCCGTCTCAGCGGCCTTGGCTGCTGCGGCGTCCTTGGCCGCAGCCTTGGCAGCGGCGTCGCGGGCCTCGGCCTGCTTCAGCTTTCCGACGGTTTCGGCATGACGGATGGTTTTCTCCACCAGCCCGGCCTTCTCCAGAAGGGTGCGCACGGTGTCGGTGGGTTGGGCGCCCTGCCCCAGGCGCACACGGATTGCCTCGGTGTTGAGCCGGGTCTCGTCGGTGCGGGGGTTGTAGTAGCCCAGCTCCTCAAGGGGACGTCCGTCGCGGCGGGAGGTGCTGTTGGTGGCCACCAGGCGGAAGCTCGCTTCCCGCTTCTTGCCAAACCGCTTCAGGCGGAGCTTGATCATCGTGGCCTTGCCTTGCTTGCTGGAGGAGGAAACGGCGGTGAAATCACGCGCCAAACGTCAACGATACCCTGCGGCCTGACCGCCTCAGAGCTGCCCGAAACCCTTGCGTTTCTTGGCCGGTTTGGGGGTGCGTGGCGCGGCGCCGCCCCGGGCGGGCGCCCCCGGCTGGCCTGGAAATCCCCCCAGCCCTGGCAGGCCGCCGCCCATTCCGGGGAACCCTCCGGGCATTCCCGGGAAGCCACCGCCCATCCCCGGCAGGCCCCCACCCAGACCGCCACGGCTCATCTGCTGCATGAAGCCGCGCATTTTCTGAAAATCGGCGAGCACCTTGTCCACGTCGGCGGGGGTGTGGCCACTGCCGGCGGCGATGCGCCGTCGCCTGGATGGCTGGGCCGCCAGCAATTCCGGCTGTTGACGTTCGGCGGCGGTCATCGAGCCGATCATCGCCTCAATCTTCTTGAGCTGGGCTTCCCCCTGCTTGAGCATGCCGTCGTCGATCTTGTTCATGCCCGGGATCATCTTCATCAGGCCCCCGAGTGAGCCCATGCGCTTGATCAGGCGCATCTGCTGAACGAAATCGGAGAAGTCGAAGGTGGCCTCCTGCAGCTTCTGCTGCATGCGCGCCACATCCGCCAGTTCCACCTCCTTGGTGGCCTTCTCCACGAGGGTGAGCACATCGCCCATGCCGAGGATGCGGCTGGCCATCCGCTCGGGGTGGAAGGGCTGCAGCGCTTCGACCTTCTCGCCGGTGCCGATGAACTTGATCGGCGCGCCGCTCACCTTGCGGATCGAGAGGGCGGCGCCGCCGCGGCTGTCGCCATCAAGCTTGGTGAGCACCGCTCCGGTGAGCCCCACCTGCTCGTGGAAGGCGCGGGTGAGATCAGCCGCTTCCTGGCCGATCATCGAATCCACCACCAGCAGCACCTCGTCGGGGGCCACGGCGCTGCGGATGCGCACCATCTCCTCCATCATCGCCGTATCGATCTGGAGTCGGCCGGCCGTGTCCACGATCACCGTGTCGAAGCCCTCGGCGCGGCCCTTGGCCACACCGGCGGCGGCGATCTCCTCCGGCTTGGCCCCTGTGCCGAGGCTGAACACCTCCACGCCGATCTGGCCGCCGAGGGTCTGCAGTTGGTCGATGGCGGCAGGCCGGTAGACGTCGGCGGCCACCAGCAGGGTGCGGCGGCCCTGTTCCTTGAGGTGAAGCCCCAGCTTGGCGGTGGCGGTGGTCTTGCCGGCGCCCTGGAGGCCCGCCATCAACACCACCGTGGGGGCGGTCTCAGCCTGGGCCAGGGGGGCATTGGCGCCGCCCATCACCTCCACCAGGGCCTCATGCACCAGCTGGATGAACTTCTGGTCGGGATTGATGCCGCGCACCACTTCGGCGCCCAGGGCCCGGGTGCGCACATCGGCGATGAACTCCTTGACCACCGCCAGGCTGACGTCGGCCTCCAGCAGGGCCCTGCGCACCTCCTTGAGGGCCCCGTCCACGTTCGATTCGGTGATCGTGGCCTGGCCCCTGAGGCCTTTGACCGCCTCCTCGAAACGTTGGGAGAGTTCGTCGAACATGGGCGAAGAATTTGGTGTCGGATCAGGCCAAGGGGCGGAAGTAGACCAGCTTCCAGGTCTTGCCGTCACGGCCGAACACATACCTATTCGATCGGCTGCCCTGGGGAGTTCGCACCAGCACCTTGCCCTGGCGGTTGCGCAGCTCATCGCTGTAGCTCAGTTCCACCTCTGCTTCGATCCGGTTGGCTGAGCGGCTGGTGACCGTGAAGCGACGCACGCTGGAGTCGATCGTCTGGGTGAGGCCTTCCGCTTCATCCGCGCGGCGCTGGCGCCTGAGCTGCTCCACCTGGGGAGCGCGCGCGAGTTGGTCGAGGGGCAGATCGGCGCTGCCCCCGGCAAGGAGGGAGGACTTGGCCTTCAGCCAGGCCTCCAGCAGGGCCTGCAATTCCTCAGGAGTGGGCGCGTCGCTCACCAGGGGCAGGCTGGCTGGCAAGGGAGGGACGGGCTTCGCGCTGGGGGGTGGGGCCAGGGGTGCGGGCTGGGGAGCGGGCTGGGCCAGCGGCGGCGAGATCAAGCTGGAGGGGGGTCTGGCCTCGGGCGTACCGGCGCTCAGCCGCTGGCGCAGCAGGGCCAAGCCACCGGCGGCCACGCCCAAGGCCAGCAGGGTCAAGGCGGCGGGGCGGCCCCAGGGGGGAAGCTCCGGCCAGTTCAACGAGGCCCGGCTGAAGGCCGGCCGCTTCATTGGCGGCAGGCGCAGATCGGGAGGGCGCCAGGCGCTGATCGCCTGGAGCGGTCGGCCCCACTGGGGCCACGACCACTGGGGCCACTGCCACTGGGGCCATGACGGCCAGTCCAGTTCGTCCTCGAGCTCGTCCTCCTCGGTCCCTTGCTCCGGAGCCGTGCGGGCCACGGCAGCATCTTCACCGCTGCCGAGCCCTGAGATCGCCGGCGACCAGTCCGCCAGGATGTTGGGGGCCTCAGCGAAGCCGCCGGCGGCTGCTCCCCCCTCGCCGCTGCGGAACTGTTTGCGGTCCTCTCGCTCGACATACAGCTGCACGTCCCGATCCGCGAACCAGGCCTCCAGATCCACCTCCACTTCGATGTCGCGGTAGCCGGGCAACACCTCACGATCGAGCCAGTCGATGCAGTAGGCGCAGAGACCGGAGAGGGGTTCCTCCCCCTGCTCGGCGGCCCAGTGACGCAGCTCCTCGCTGGCCCCCTTGGCAAACAGGATCTGGGCGGTCTCCACCTGGCCCAGCAGCAGCGAGAGGCAAGCCAGATAGGGCTCCATGCCACTCTGCCCGCCGGCGGCCAGGCGCTCGCGGGCGGCGGCGATCCGTTCCGGTTTGCGTTGGCTGAAACCGGAGGCGGTGAGGGCGTAGCTGGCCAGGAAACCAGCGGTGGGAGAGGACGGCACCGCCCAGTGGCTGAACAGATCCACCTGCTCCTGCACGGTCAGGAACTGGCGAATCTGTTTGAAAAAGGCCTGGAACTCCTCGGCGTTGAAGTCGGGGTCCCCCAGGCCGTCGAGTCCACCCCGTTGCTGCACCAGTTGCTCCAGGAGTTGGAGGCCCTCCTGGCGCTCGGCCACGGCGGCCAGATCACGGCTGAGGAGATCGAGGATCCGGTAGGGCAGCAGGGCCGTCAGGCTGCGTTCGATCGCTTGCCGGGAGGCGGGCAGCTGACCCATGCGCTGCAGCAGCTGCAGCCCCAGCTGCAGGGTCTGAGCGGCGGCCTCGTAGCGGCGTTCCTTGCGGTAATCCTCGGCGCTGGCCTGGCAGGCAAGGGCCGCCAGCAGGGTCAGGTCGGCTTCACGGCTGCTGCCCAGGGCCGGGGCCTGGGGCGGGTTAAGGCCCCGGCGGGCGGCTTCGAAGGTTTCCACCCCCTGGCCGGCCTCCAGCAGCAACAGCAGGCCCGCCACCTCCCTGGAGGGGGGCACCTCCAGCCCCGGCACCACGGAGGCCTCCGCGACCGACAGGTTGGTGAGCTCGGACTCATAGCGGGCCCGTCGCTCAGCGTCGCTGAGCAGATCGGCACTGTTGCGCAACAGCTCAGCCCTGGCCTGAAGGGTCTCCTGGGTGAAGCCCTGGTCGGGGGGGCGATCGAGCCGCAGCTTCAAGGTGTGCAGCACGGTCTGTGCGTCCGCGGCCGGGCTGACACCGAGAAGGCGGAAATGGTCGATCGGCAGTTCCAACCGCGGGGCACAGGTGGCACGCGACTGTAGGCAGTGTCAGTGGTTTTGACCGCCAAATGCGGACGGACCCCGTACAGTCAGCCTCACCCGATCAGCCTCCTCCGCCATGACCCAGGAGATCGTTGCCCCGGTTCAGGTCGGCGGAGCCACAGGTACGGCGGGTTCCGCTGCGGCCGCCGGCAGCCATGCGGAGCGTCTGGCGGCGCTCTATCCCGCCGGCCCCACCAGTGTCAGCCGCGGGGATGGGCTGGTGCTCTACCGCGACATGACCCTGGGGCGACGCTTCGAGGACAAGTGCGCCGAGATGTACTACCGCGGCAAGATGTTTGGCTTCGTGCATCTCTACAACGGCCAGGAGGCCGTGAGCACGGGCGTGATCAAGGCGATGAAGGCCCAGCACGACTGGTTCTGCAGCACCTATCGCGATCACGTGCATGCCTTGAGTGCCGGTGTGCCAGCCCGGGAGGTGATGAGTGAGCTGTTCGGCAAGGCCACAGGCTGCAGCAAGGGGCGTGGCGGTTCCATGCACCTGTTCTCCAAGGAGCATCATCTGCTCGGTGGCTATGCCTTCATAGGCGAGGGCATTCCGGTGGCCCTCGGCGCCGCCTTCACCAGTCGCTACAAGCGTGACGCCCTTGGGGATGCCTCCAGCGACGCGGTGACAGCCGCTTTCTTCGGCGATGGCACCTGCAACAACGGGCAATTCTTCGAATGTCTGAACATGGCGGCCCTCTGGAAACTGCCGATCCTGTTCGTGGTCGAGAACAACAAGTGGGCGATCGGGATGGCCCACGACCGGGCCACCAGCGATCCGGAGATCTGGCGCAAGGCCGCCGCCTTCGGCATGGCCGGTGAGGAAGTGGATGGCATGGATGTGCTGGCGGTGCGGGCCGCGGCCCAGCGGGCGATCGAGCGGGCCCGCGCCGGCGAAGGCCCCACCGTGCTGGAGTGCCTCACCTACCGCTTCCGCGGCCACTCCCTGGCCGACCCGGACGAACTGCGCAGCGAGGCCGAGAAGGCCTTCTGGGCCGAACGCGATCCGATCAAGGCCCTGGGCGCTCACCTGCAGGAGCACGATCTCGCCAGTGCCGAGGAGCTCAAGGCGATCGAGAAGGAGATCGATGCCGAAGTGGCCGATGCGGTCAGCTTTGCTTTGGCGGCCCCTGAGCCCGACCCCTCCGAGCTCACCCGCTACATCTGGGCCGAAGACTGAGGCCGCTTCACCCGTTCGCCCGCGGCAGTTGGTCGAAGCCGCCGATCAAAGCAGCCGATCGCAGCAAGCGATCAGAGTTCGACGCTTTGGCGGCGGGTGAGGTTGCGCAGTTTGCGCAGGGCCTTGAGTTCCACCTGCCGTACCCGTTCGCGGGATACCTCCAACATCCGGCCGATCTCGGCCAGGGTGTGGCGTTCCTGGCTGTCAAGCCCGAAACGCAACTCCAGCACTTGCCTCTCCTGGTCGGTCAGGGCGGTGAGCCAGCGCCCCAGCTGCTCATGATGCATGCCCCGCTCCACCTGGTCGAGCGGTTCGTCTTGGCTGGGGTCGGCGATCAGATCCCCGAGAAAACTGCGCCCCTCCTCACCGTTGACGGGGGCATCCAGGCTGGAGGTGGTCAGTGATTGGCGCAGGAGGGAATCAAGTTCATCGATGGGGATCACCATGGCTTCGGCGATTTCCTGGCGGCTCGGCATCGCCCCCAATTTGTGGGCCAGTTCCAGGCTCACCTTGCGGATGGCGCTGAGCCGTTCGCTGAGGTGCACCGGCAGGCGAATCGTGCGGGATTGGCAGGCAATCGCCCGGGTCATGCTCTGGCGGATCCACCAGAAGGCATAGGTGGAGAACTTGTAGCCCCGAGTGGGATCGAACTTTTCGACCGCCCTCTCAAGGCCCAGAGATCCCTCCTGGATGAGATCAAGAAGTTCAAGACCCTTGCCCTGGTATTTCTTCGCCACGCTGACGACGAGACGAAGATTGGCCTTCATCATTCGATCCTTGGAGCGCCGCCCCACCTTGATCGTCTTTTTCTGTTGATCAGTGAGGCCCTCGAGGTTCCCGTCTTCGATCAGGCGCATCATCGATTGCACCTGATTGCCAAGTTCGATTTCTTCGGCCGGGGTCAACAGCGGTACACGGCCGATCGTCGCCAGATACCAGCTGATCGGGTCACTGCCTCTCCGGCGGCTGCCGCTGGCCTGGAGGCTGGAGGTTGTCATGAACCCTGGGCCCTTAGATGCAAGGAATCTCGTATGAACTTGCGGTTAGCAGCTGTTATGTCAACAACCCTTCAGCTTTATACGTGTAAAACCACACATCCTTTGCGCTGGGCACAGGTGGGCGGCGGCCCTTGATCGGCGCATCAGCTCGGGAGGAGTTCCTCCTTGCGTCCGTGGCTCAATGCAGCGGCAACGGCCATCGGCGTGGCCGCACCTGCTCCCCCCTCCCGGGCGCTCTCGATCCCGGCCTGAGCGTGCTCAAGGGCACTCGCCGCCAGCAGGGAGCTCATGGTTGGCAGGGCCTCTTCGCCGCCAGCCTCATCACCGGCACCCGCTTCATTTCCAGCCGCAGGGCCACCTGAACCAATCCAATGGCTTGCGATCGCCATGGCTCCCCGGCCGGCCGCGTAGCCAGCGAGCACATCTCCCAGGCCGGCGCGGGCGCAGGCGGTCTCAGCCTCGATCAGTTGCCAGCGGTGTCCTTGGGGGCTGGCCACCACCGTGCGTGCCCCCTTGAGCAGCACCGTGGCGCCGCTGGCGGCGGCGGCGGCGGCGGCGGCCTCCAGGGGCGGCAGCTCGGCCAGCTCGGGGAACAGCCGGGCGAACTCGCCCCCGTGGGGGGTGAGCCAGGTGGGCCCCAGCCGGTCCTTGAGCCAATGGGCTGCGACCCCGTTGGTTCGCTCGGCCAGCCGGTTGAGGCCATCGGCATCCAGCACCAACAGGCCGGAAAAGGCCTGAAGGGCTTCCCAGGCCTGCTGCTCGGATGCCGGGGCTTCCCCGACGACTCCCCCGTCTGCGGTGCTGGAGCCAGCGGTGATCTCGGCATCGACGACTTCGGTCCCTGGGCTGGAGGCTGGCGTGGCACCGATCCCGGGCCCAAGCAGCACCGCATCGAGGCGCTCCAGGGCGCCGGGCTTCCCCAGGGCACTGAGCTGCAGGCTGCCGTTGCGAGGGCAGACCAGGGCGCGATCCACCACCACATGGGGCTGCACGGCCCAGAGCCCTGAGGCCACCACCTCGGGCAGGGCGGCCCGGAGGCTGCCGCAGCCGCTGGCGCTGGCCCCCAGCAGAGCCAGCTGGGCAGCGCCGCGGTAGCGATCGCTGCCGCACACCAGCAGCAGTCGTCCACGCCCGTACTTGGCCTGCTCCGGCGTTGGCTGGGGGGCCGGGGCCCGGCGCCGGTCGGCGGCCATCAGGGCCAGGGGCTGCTCGGGCGGCAGCGCATCGAGCAGCCGCTTCGGCAGTCCCAGATCGAGGCGTCGCAGTTCACCAACCCAGGCCAGGGCAGCGTCCTGCACCAATCCCTGCTTGATCAGTCCGAGGGTGTAGGTGGTGTGGGCGCAGGCGGCGACGCGGCCCAGGAGTCTTCCGCGCTCGGCGCAGAGGCCACTTGGTACGTCGATGGCCACCAGGCGGCCGGGCCGCAGGCGCTGACGCTGCTCCAGCAGCACCTCGAGCGCCCGCTCCAGTGGCCGGCTCTGAGCGATGCCGAACAGGCCATCGATCCAAAGGCTGTCTTCGGCCGGATCGGGAGCGGCCTCAAACCGGGTGATCCCCAGCCAGAGGGCATGCTCCAGGTGTTGAGCGGTGAGTGGCTTGTGGTGCTCGAACGGGCTCCAGATTCCTACCGGCAGCCCCGCCAGGTGCAGCTCCCGGGCCACCACCAGGGCGTCTCCGCCGTTATGGCCGGGGCCCACCAGCACGGTCACCCCCCGCTTCAGTCGGGAGGGAGTGGACTGCAGCGCTGCACTGATGGCCAGGGCCGCCTTTTCCATCAGCGCTTCCACCGGCAACCCATGGGCGAACAGTTCCGCCTCGATCGCCGCCATCTGGGCCGAGCTCACCAGCAGGTGGGCGGCATCCCGCCGGGGCCATGGGGGGTGGGGCGCACGCATGTAGGGAGAGCTCAAGACAGGGGACAGGTCCCGGTTCCATGATGGAAGTTCCCAGCGCTTTGATTTGACCACCGCTTCTTTGCCGACGGGGTTCCCCCGCCCCGCCGCCACCCTGGCCGGAGCTGAGGCCTTGGCGCGCCTGGCCGCCTGGTCCGGGGAGCACCGTGTGGCGGTGGGTCTCTCTGGCGGAGTGGACAGCTCCCTCACCGCCGCCCTGCTGGTGCAGGCGGGCTGGCAGGTGGAGGGCCTCACCCTCTGGCTGATGAGCGGCAAGGGGGCCTGCTGCGCCGAAGGTCTGGTGGACGCCGCCGGCCTCTGTGAGCAGCTGGGGGTGCCCCACCATGTGGTCGATTCCCGCGAGCGCTTCCGCGAGCAGATCGTTGATTTCCTTGTGGCGGGTTACGGCGAGGGGGTGACCCCCTTGCCCTGTTCCCGCTGCAACCGGGAGGTGAAATTCGCCCCGATGCTGTCCTGGGCCAGGGCCGAGCTGGGCATCGGCCGCCTTGCCACCGGCCATTACGCCCGTACACGTCCGGCCGAGCAGGCCGCCAACGGCCGCACCCAGCTGCTGCGTGGCCTCGATGGCCACAAGGATCAGAGCTATTTCCTCTACGGCCTGTCCCAGGAGGTGCTCTCCGCTCTGGTGTTCCCGCTTGGTGAGCTGACCAAGGCCGACACCCGCGCCGAGGCCGAGCGCTACGGCCTGCGCACCGCCGCCAAGCCCGAGAGCCAGGACCTTTGCCTGGCGGACCACCACGGCTCGATGAAGGCGTTTCTGGATGCCTATCTGCCGCCGCGCCCCGGGGAGATCGTGCTGTCAGACGGCACCGTGCTCGGTAGCCACGACGGCATCGAACACTTCACCATCGGCCAGCGCAAGGGGCTGGGGGTGGCATGGAGTGAGCCCTTGCACGTGGTGCGCCTCGATGGGGCGCTCAACCGTGTGGTGGTGGCCCCCCGGGCCGAGGCGGCCCGCTCCTCATGCCAGCTCGCCGAGCTCAACTGGGTGTCGATCGAGGCTCCAGGCGAGACTCTGGAGGTGGAGGTGCAGGTGCGCTACCGCAGTGCCCCGGAGCTCGCCCGACTCACCCCCACCGGAGAGGGCCGCTGGATGCTGGAGTTCCGTGAACCCCAGTTCTCGATCACCCCGGGCCAGGCGGCTGTGTTCTACGAAGGCGAGCGCTTGCTGGGGGGCGGACTGATCCAGCGCTGAGCTCCTGGCTCGTGTGGGCTCACCAGTGGGGATCGGCGGCCAGTGCCACCTCAAGCCGTCCGCTGCGGGATGACGGAACGGTGGCGATGCAGGCCCGCACGATGCGGCCATTGACTTCGATCTCGCAGGCTCCGCAGCTGCCCACCAGGCAACCGGTGGGGATGGTCAGGCCGGCCTCGGCTGCTACCGGTAGCCAATCGCGACCCACCTGCACCGGACCCCGGGAGCCTCCTGGCCAGATCACCTCGATGGTGCACAGTTTGCCGCTGAAGCCCTTGCCGCTGAAGCCCTCTCCGTTGGGGCGCTCCTCCATGGCCGTTGCCTGCCTGCCCAGATGACGCATCATCGACGCAAACGTGCCATCGCCCGTGTCTGAGGCGCCCGTTCCCCAGGACCTCTTCGAGCGGGCCGTGCGCCGGGCCGGCCGGCGGGCTCGGGGGGCTGTGGCTCCTTCGCTCAGCCTGAGCCGTCTGAGCTCCCTCAGCTTCGTGCTGGTGGGGGAGGACGGTCGGGTCCTGGCCCGGATTCCCAGGGCCGAATTGACGGAGGGGGAAGTCGCGGCAGCCCCCTTCTCCGTGGAGTCGGGGCCTGGGATGCTGGCCTGGCAGTGGGGAGATCCCGGCGAACCGCGCACCCTGCGCCGCTATCTGTTGCCGGCCGTCACTCTCTTCGCCCTCGGGGTCCAGGTCGTTGCTCCGCTGACGAACCTGCTGGTCGGCGTACGGATCTGGTTTCACGAATTCGGCCATGCCCTGGTGGCCTGGCTGAGCGGTCGCAGGGCCCTGCCCCTGCCGATCGGCTGGACCAGCACCTCCCAGGAGCGCTCCCCTGTGGTGATGGTGCTGGTGCTGTTCCTTGAACTGGTGCTGCTGACGATGGCCTGGCGGGAGCGCAAGGCATTCACGGCCCTGCTGGCCGTCGGTCTGGTCTTGGCCCAGGTTGTGGCGAGCCTCAGCCTGGATGCCGACCGCTACGAGCCATGGCTCGCTTGGGGCGGGGTCGCCGGTGAGTTCCTGCTGCCCACCGTGCTGATGGTCGGCAGCCTGTTCACCGCCCCCGCCTACTTCCGCTGGGAGCAGTTGCGGTTTCCGGCCGCCGTGGGGGGCAGCATGGCCTACTGGGCGGCCTTTCTCGACTGGCGCAGCATCGCCGCTGGGGAGCGGCCGCTGCCGCTGGGCAGCCTCTGGGGTGGCGAAAACTTCGGCGACATGAACACCCTGCTGGCCGCCGGCTGGAGCCCCGGGGCAATCATCAGCTCCTACCTGGGCCTGGGGGGCGTTTGTTTGCTCGCGCTGCTGGTTTCCTATGGCCTGCGTCAACGTCGCGGCCGAAGTAGAGCCTAAGGCGGGCCCAGCAGGGGCCCCAGATCCACGTGCGCTTCGAAGGCGTCGGCGAGCCGATCCAGCAGGGCCTCCAGCTGGCGGCCGTGGTGGGGCTGCCGCTCGCTCAGCGGGGGGAGCTGGCGTCGCTCGCGCAGCCGGTTCAGCCAGCGCCGCCGCCAGGGTCCCGCTTCGAACACCCCGTGCAGATAGGCCCCGGCCACCAGCCCGCCCCGATCGCCGACGGGCAGCCACCAGCCAAGGCCCGCGCTCGCCGCCAGGGGTCTCAGCTGATCCGGTGCGCCCGTCAGCGGCTCGGTCTGCCCCCGGTGCAGCTCGAACCCCTCCAGCTCCAGGGGCGGCCCCGGCGGCCACAGGGCCGCTCCGCGCTGCTGGCGCAGGGTTTTGATGGCACCGAAACGGGTGCGCAGTGGCAGCAGATCGAGGCCCGTCTCCGCCCCTGGGCCCGCCGCTCCCCCCTCGAGGCCATCGGGGTCCAGCAGTTCGCTGCCGAGCATCTGCATGCCGCCGCAGAGACCGAACACATGGCCCCCTTCGGCCAGATAAGCCTTCAGCTGCGGGCCCAGGCCTGCGGCCTTGAGCGCTTCGAGATCCCCCAGGGTCTGCTTGCTGCCGATCAGCAGCACCGCGTCGGGGCGGCCCAGGGGATCGCCGGGCCGGATCCAGCGCAACCGCAGCGATGGCTCGGCCTCCAGGGGATCAAGATCGGAGAAATTGCTGATCGAGGGCAGTCGCAGCACCGCGATCTCCAGCTCTGCCTCGGGTTTGCGCGCCTGGCGTTCCAGCAGGTCAAGGGAATCTTCAGGAGGGAAGAGTTCATCGAGCCAGGGCATCACCCCCAGCACCGGCAGGCCCGTTTCACGTTCCAACCAGCGGCGGCCCTCATCGAAGAGCTCCCGCCGGCCGCGGAAGCGGTTGATCAGCAGGCCCCGGATCAGCGGCCGCTCCACCGGCCGCAGCAGCGCCAGGGTGCCCACGATCTGGGCAAAGACTCCCCCGCGCTCGATGTCAGCCACCAGCAGGCAGCGGGCCCGCAGGAACTGGGCCAGGCGCAGGTTGGTGAGATCCCGGGGCTGCAGATTCACCTCCACGGGGCTACCTGCCCCCTCCAGCACCAGACGACCGCCCGGATGGCTGGCCTGCAGATCGCTCAGGCCCTGGCGGATCGCGGCCCAGCCCGGCCTGAACCAGTCGCGGTAGTAGTGCTCGGCCCGGGTCACCCCCACGGAGCGCCCCAGGTGGATCACCTCGCTGGTGCTGTCGCCCTGGGGCTTGAGCAGCACCGGGTTCATGGCCACCTGGGGTTGCAGTCCGGCGGCCCAGGCCTGCAGCGCCTGGGAGTAGGCCATCTCGCCGCCGCCCTGGTCCACCCAGGCGTTAAGGCTCATGTTCTGTCCCTTGAAGGGCAGGGGGGTTTCGCCCCGGCGACGCAGCACCCGGCAGAGGGCCGCGGTCATCAGCGATTTCCCGGCGCCGCTGCTGGTGCCCAGCACCATCAATGGAGTGGGACCGGCAGCGGAAGATTCCGTTGTGGGAGCACTCACAGGGGCCAGTGGCGCCTCAGGGCGTCGCGCAGTCGGGCCAGGGGACCGGCGCTGGGGATTTCTCCAGGCCGCTGACGCAGCAACTGCCGGCCCATGGGGGTGAGCCGCACCCGGTCGGTGAGGCCCTGGCCATCCACCTCCCAGCGGATCAGTCCCAGGCGAATCAGCCAGGCCAGATGCTCCTCCGCCTCACGACGGCTCAGTGACCGCTGAAGCAAGTGCGGCACGGCCCCCTCGGCTCTGAGCAGCTCGGCGCTCACGCCCCCTGCGGCCAGCCGCTCGTAGAGGGCCCTCCGGAAGGGCAGGCAGCCCATGGCCCGCCAGGCCCGTGCCTGGGAGCGCCCATCGCCGTCGATCAACGCAGGGAAGGGGGCCGCCGCGGGCGGATCGACGGGCGTGGGGATCTGGCTCAAGCGGGGGAACCGGGACGGGCCGGCCAACTGCTGCCATTCTCAGGGCCACCTCTGCCCAACCGCCGACGATGTTGCTGCTGGCCTCTGCCTCCCCAGCCCGCCGCCGCCTGCTGGAGCAGGCCTCCATCCCGCACCGGGTGCGGGTGAGCGGTGTCGATGAGGAGGCGATCGAGGCGGCTGAACCCGCCCAACTCGTGCGGTTGTTGGCGATGGCCAAGGCGGAGGCGGTGGCAGCCCTGGAGGAGGGCATGGCTGGGGAGGCCGGGTCGCTTCCGGTGCTGGGCTGCGATTCGGTGCTGGAGTTCGAGGGTGAGGTCTACGGCAAGCCCCGCGATGCCGCCGAAGCAGAAGATCGCTGGAGCCGAATGGTCGGCCGCTGGGGGGAGCTGCACACCGGTCACTGCCTGCTGCGGCCTGATCGTCTGCGCCCTGATCTGCCACGCCCGGGCGGGGCCCCGTTGCTGGCCACGGTGACAACCCGGGTGCTGTTCGCTCCGCTGGTGGCTGACGAGATCAGCGCCTACGTGGCCAGCGGCGAACCGCTCCACTGCGCCGGGGGCTTTGCGCTGGAGGGCCGCGGCGGTCTGTACGTGGAGCGGATCGAGGGTTGCTTCAGCAACGTGATCGGTCTGAGCCTGCCCCTGTTACGGCGCTGGCTCAGCGGAACAGGCTGTTGAACAGATTCTGCAGAACCTGCCCGGTGGGATTCACGACGGGCGACTGATAGACGGCTCCGTTCTGGCGGGCCAGCAGTTGCAGATCACCCCAACGGAGGACCATCCCGTTGTTCGTGTTGGTGTAGGCCACGGGCCAGGTACCGGAAGCGTCGCTCATCACCAGTTGGTTCTGACGGTTGTAGAAGGTGTAGCGGCGCCCATCGCGGAAATCCACCAGATAGGAATTGCCGTTGACCGTCGGGCGCTGGAGCAGATCGCAGTTGCCGTTGAAGAGGGTCCGACCCCCTTGGCTGAGCTCGCAGTAGCTCAGATCGCGGTTGGTCTGAGCACCCCAGCCGACCCCATTGCTGTTGTTGTTGTTCCAGCCATTATTGTTATTCCAGCCGTTGTTGTTATTCCAGCCAGGGCCATTGTTGTTATTCCAGCCATTATTCGAGCTGAACAGCACGCGATTGAGGCGATTGCTCACGTTGGTTCTGCCCCAGCCATCGTCCCAGCAGGTCTGTACCCGCAGATCGCAGACTTCGCCTGTGCTCAGTTGGAACTCACGCGGGTTCAATCCTCTGTTGAGCTTGCGCTGCAGATTTCGCTCGGCCGCTGTGCCAAACTCCCTGCGAGTCCTGGCCAGCGAAAGGCCGGAACGGTCGTAGCAGATGCGAGTGCTGCGATCACAGAGGATGCCCGCACTTGGAAAAAATACGATGTCAGTCTTGGAGAAAGCTGGCTGCGTCATCACGGGCACCGCCACAGTGGCGCTGGCGGCTGAGAGCAACCCTGCAGCTAATCGCAAGACTTGATGTGAAGCAAATGGTGTTTTCATTGTGATCGCTGGTGACACGGTGTCTACTTGAAAGCTAGGGGTCGTTTCGGATGTTGACGGAACTTGAACTCGTATCTGCTGTCAATGCTCAGCATCTTTCAGAACATCGACAGTCGGGGTTGATCCAGTGGTCAATAGGACCGTAACGGCCCTTGATCGATCCGATGCAACCGAAATCGGTCTGTCGTGCAGTGAGCCATGACAGGCGGTGACCATGCTTTCGTTGGCGGCGCAGGGCGGTGGGACGCCATAAAAAAACCCCTGCCGGAGCAGGGGTCTGGGTTGTGCTGGCTCGGGAGGCCCGCGACTGGGCTGGATCTCAGTCGAGATCAGGCATGGCCAGAGTGGGCTCGGCCTGACGGTCGATCCCTTTCTCGAAGCCGGCGGCGGCAGCGCGGGCGCGGCCCGCATGCCAGAGGTGACCCACCAGGAAGAAGAAGGCCAGGATGAACTGGGTTGCAGCCAGCCACTGGCGGATGTTCACGAAGTTCACCGAGTTGGGCTCAGTGATCACCCCACCCACGGAGTTGATTGAGGCGTTGGGGGCATGGGTCATGTATTCAGCCGCCCGGCGCACCTGCCAGGGCTGAATGTCGTTCTGGAGCTTGTCGAGGCTGAGGCCGTTGGGGCCGCGCAGGGGCTCCAGCCAGGGGCCTCTGAAATCCCAGAAGCGCATGGTTTCACCGCCAAAGATGATCTCACCGGTGGGGGAGCGCATCAGGTACTTGCCCAGGCCCGTGGGGCCCATGGCGGAACCGATGTTGGCGCCCAGGCGTTGGTCACGCACGAGGAAGGTGAAGCTCTGGGCCTGGGAGGACTCGGCATTGGTGGGGCCGTAGAACTCCGAAGGGTAGGCGGTGTTGTTGAACCAGATGTAGGAACTGGCGATGAAGCTCATGAAGCTCAAAGCGCCGAGGCTGTAGCTCAGGTAGGCCTCACCATTCCAGATGAAGGCACGTCGCACCCAACCGAAAGGCTTGGTGATCACGTGCCAGATGCCACCGAAGATGCAGATCAGGCCAATCCAGATGTGGCCGCCAATGATGTCTTCCATCGAGTTCACCCCGATGATCCAACCCTCACCACCAAATGGCGCGCGGGTGAGATAGCCGAAGATCACCGCCGGGCTGAGGGTGGGGTTGGTGATCAGGCGCACATCCCCGCCACCCGGTGCCCAGGTGTCGTAGACACCGCCGAAGAACATGGCCTTGAACACCAGAAGCAGCGCACCCACTCCAAGCAGGATGAGGTGGTAGCCAATGATGTTGGTCATCTGGTTCTTGTCGCGCCAGTCCTGGGAGAAGAACGAGGAGTAGTTCTCCAGGATCTCGGGGCCACGCAGGGCGTGGTACAAACCGCCGACACCGAGTACCGCGGAACTGATCAGGTGCAGGACACCCACCACGAAGAACGGATAGAGGTCGGTGACCTCACCACCTGGACCAACGCCGTAGCCGAGGGTGGCCACGTGGGGCATGCAGATGAAGCCCTGTTCGTACATGGGCTTGTCGAAGCTGAAGTGACTCACTTCGAACAGCATCATCGCCCCGGCCCAGAAGACCATGAGGCCGGCGTGGGCCACATGGGCGCCGAGCAGGCGACCCGAGAGGTTGATCAGGCGGGCGTTACCCGCCCACCAGGCGTACCCGGTGGAGTCGAGGTCCATGCCCCCGACCGACACCAGGTTGGGATTAGAGAGCGTTACCACGGGGCAGAACCTCTTCGGGGAAGATGAAGTTTTCGTGCGGCTGGTCAGCCGGTGCCATCCAGGCACGCAGACCTTCGTTCAGCAAGATGTTCTTGGTGTAGAAGGTTTCGAATTCAGGGTCTTCGGCGGCCCGGAT
>CALRNH020000007.1:0-179255 GCA_943369485.1 Synechococcus sp. UW140
CCTGCCGCAGGGGATGGCCCTTGGGGATTCGATCCTCAGTGGAGACGTAGGAGAACAGAGGACCGGTCCGCTCCTGCTGGCCGCGCATCCGCTCAGTGCCGTTGGGCCATTCTCACGCGGCTTGGTTGGTTTTTCAGCAGCCTCCTAGGAAGGGCCGTGACGGAGCCTTCCTCCTGGTAACTTCGCCGGATTGCCACCCGTCAACAGAGGCCGTTCATGCTCCCTGCCTTCCTTCAGACCATGTTGCGGTCATTGGCGATCTCCGTCCTTTTGCTGGGTTTCGGCAAGGTGGCTGGCCTGCCTGCCAACGCACAGCTACCGGCGAATCCAGATCAGAAGGCCGCGCTCAGAGCCGTGGCACAAATGATGGAAGGCCAGCGCACCTACTACCAGAAGAATGGGGCCTTTCGTGCCACCGTCTCCAACATCCAGCAGGATTTCGGTATCACCCTGCCGGCATCCTTCGACTACGCCGTGCGCACCACCACGGAAGCGGCCTACAGCTACGTGATCCCGGCCCAGGGGGCCAAGGTGGGCCAGCTCAATGCCTACGTAGGAGCGGCCTTTCTCACCCCCAAGCAGAACCCCAAGATCACCACGATCATCTGCATGAACCTTCAGCCGGGCCAGATCCGTCCTGCCGACCCTCAGCTTGTGCTCGGAACGCTGGTGGCCAATCCCACCGGGCGCCTCGTGCAGTGCGGCGATGGCTCTGTCGAAGTGAAGGCCTCGATGGTCAACGAATGAGGCCTGGCTCAGCCGAAACCTGGCTCAGGCAGCGGCCCTGAAGAAATCGCGCAGGTTGGTCAGCGCGAGCTGTGGCTCCATGGCGATCAGGATCAAGCCGAGAACGCGGCTGATCAGGGAGGAGTTGCGGCTTGCCGATGAGCCGGGGCGCAGAACCATCACCGCCATCACCAGGGCCGTGATCGCCAGGGCGATCAGCACCGCAGCGATGGAAACGATCCGGCCCTGATCCGGCCCATGCATCACCGACAGCGCCAGCACGGTGGAGATGGTAGCGGGGCTGGCGGCGAACATTACGATCGGATCGAGGGAGGAGGGGTCTTCGCTTTCGCCTTTCTCCTCAACCAGCGCCGCTGGCGTTGGACTGGGGGCGAACATGCCGTAGCCGATCATCGTGATCACCACACCGCCAACGATCTGGAACACATCCAGGAAGATCCTCAACCGCTGCAGCATCTGGGGACCGATGACGGCACTGATCAGCAGGCCCCCGGCGTGCGCTGTAACAGCATCACGGCGCAGATCACCGGATTGATCAACGCCAGCAGGCTGATCACGGAGCGGTTGAGATCTTCGATCAAGGCCAGATTTCAGGCTTTTCCATCTGTTGAGCTACCAAACTCAGCGGGGAAACAGGAACTGGAACTGCGCCCGCAGGGTCCAATCGCCTGCTCCGTCTGGCTTGACCACATTCCAGAAGGCCTGGAGCGATGCATTCACTTTCTGCTCGCCGATCGCGAACACCCGGCCAAAGCCACCCCCGATCGGCACGGTCCATTGGTCGTCACCATTCTCAGCTTGCCAATTGGAGGTGATGATCGGAGATGACGTGAGGTACCAGCCCTTGGAAAAGTTGTAGTTGAAGAACGGCTGGATCAGAAGCTGGTTGACCGACTGGCGATCGCTTGATCCAGCGAAGGACCAGACATTGTTGGCCAGAGCGCCGAACACAGCGTGCTTTGTGGTGACCAGGACGACACCTGTTGGGCCAGCGCTCCATTTGCCCTGGCCGGTGAACGGTTGGGTAGCCGTTGGCAGGACGAAGGTGGGACCGACTCCCCAGGTGATGCTGCTCTTTGTACGTGGGACAAAAAAGAACGCTGGATTGATGTCGCCCAGTCCAAACTCACCTTCTCTACCGGAGGCCGACGTGGGTTGATAGATGTAGGGAATGATCGTTCGGGTCACCAACAACAGATCCTTGCTGAGGGGGACCGGAATCACCGGTTGAATGTTGAGCACATTCTGGGTGCGCTGCCCCTTCGGCCCGTAGCCGAAGTTGGTGTTGTTCTGAAAGGGAAGGCTGATCAGGTTGGCGATCGGGTTCTGGGCCTCCTTGGCGAGGGCTGCTGCTTTCTCCGCCTCGCTGGGGCCGCCACTCGGCGCCGCTGGCCTAGCAGCATCGCCCTGGGGCTCCGCCTGGGCGGTAAGCACAGGGGCTGACTCCTTCGCAAGCGTCAAGGGCTGATGCCAGTCCGCTGGGAGGCGTGATGGCTCAGCTGCCTTGACAAGGCGCGTGGGAGTGGGGCTGCCGATGGCCGCAGGGGCGAGGGCGAAGGCCAGCAGAAAAAGCGTATATTTGAGCATATTTAGAAAGGTTTTAGTGGCATGATTACATGTCAATGGAGACCATGAGCTACGTGCTCGACCACTATTACAATTGCCTCCGAACCGCAATTCCACAAAGACAGCAATGCAGCTTGAGATAGAATGCAAATCACTGTCTCCCAAGATCCAATAGTCCTCGAGATGAAGTCATTTCGTCACCTGCGCACCAGCATGGCTGTCGCCGCCCTTATGGCGAACGTGGCCACAACGGCCTCAGCCCAGACCCAGACCTTCAGGATGACGACGCCGATCGCGCCGGGGGTGGCCACGCCCGACCGGCTCGACACCTCGATCGGCACCCTGAACCTGATCGACGGTTTCCCCAAGCCGGATACCGTCGAGAAGATCTACGACAACCTGGATCGATCCCGAGCCCTGCAGGCCTATCTGCTGGCCATCCCGATCGTCAACCAGGCCGGCATGCGCGATTCCCTGCGCAGGTTCGGCCCCGTCAACACCACCAACGTGATCTGGGAGACCCTGGTTGATCCAAAGACGGTGGAACTCACCGCCAACGACAACACGGTCTACAGCTTCATCTGGATCGATACCAGGAAAGGGCCCCTGGTGGTTGAAATCCCACCCAAGGTGCTGGGGGCCATCGATGACTTCTGGTACCGCTGGGTGACGGATGTCGGCATCACCGGTCCCGACAAGGGGAAGGGCGGCAAGTATCTGATCCTGCCGCCGGGCTACACGGGCGAGATTCCCAAGGGCTATTTCGTCGTTCGTCCAAAAACCTACGGCAACTGGATGCCCTTCCGCTCCTTCCTGGTGGACGGTTCCCCCAAGCCAGGGGTGGAGTCGGTCAAGAAGAATCTGAAGATCTACCAGCTCTCCGATGCGGCCAACCCGCCGACAATCAAGTTCGCCAATGCCTCCGGGCTGCCGGCGAACTTCGTCGCCCCGGGTGATTACTCCTTCTGGGCATTGCTGAATCAGGTGATTCAGGAAGAACCATCCACCGGTTCCGACCCCACCACCCTGGGCCTGTTCGCCTCGATCGGCATCGTCAAGGGCAAGCCCTTCAACCCCGACGAGCGCATGAAGAAGATTTTGAGCGATGCTGCCAACATCGGTGCGGTGACGGCACGGACCCTCGCCTTCAAGATCCGCACTCCAGAAGCTTTCTTCTACCCCAACAGCTCCTGGCGTCTGCCGTTCTTTGGTGGCTACAGGTTTGAAGTCTCCCCTGGTGTGGCCAACCTGGATGGAGCGGCGTTCTTTTATTACTTCGCCACCGGCGTGACGCCGGCCATGGAGGAAAAGATGGTGGGCCAGGGCTCCCAGTACCCCTGGACTTCACTGGATGCCAAGGGCAACCCCTTCGATGGCGGTAAAACCTATAGGTTGCGTCTACCGCCCAACATTCCGGTGAAGGATTTCTGGTCAGTGATCGTGTACGACAACCAGACGCGCTCGATGCTGCAGACGGATCAGAAGGCACCCAGTGTCAGCAGCCAGGACAAGGGCATCCAAACCAATGCCGACGGCTCAGTGGATGTCTGGTTCGGTCCCAAGGCCCCTGCTGGCATGACCAACAACTGGGTGCAGACGATTCCCGGCAAGGGCTGGTTCATGCTCCTGCGCCTCTACGGACCCCTGGAGCCCTGGTTCAACAAAACCTGGCGGCCTGGAGAGATTGAACTGCAGCCTTGATGGATCGGTAGGGCCTTGGCGCCCTCCCAGCTCAATCCATCGAGCATGTGTATGGCGTGCCTATGTTCTACACATCACGACCGTTGGGCCATGCGCACGAACATCGTCATCGATGACCAACTCATGAGCGATGCCATGCAGGCCAGCGGCGCCCGCACCAAGCGGGAAGCTGTTGAGATTGGCCTGCGAACCCTTGTGAGGCTGGACCAGCAGCAGCGGATCAAAGCGTTGCGGGGCCGGTTGCCCTGGGAGGGTGACCTGGCCAGCCTGCGCCAGGACCAACCTCTTGCCGCTGGGGAGCAGGCGTGATTGTTGTGGATTCGTCTGTCTGGATCGACTTCTTCAATGGGGTCAGCACACCCGAGGTGGAACGCTTCGATGGCCTGCTGGGCAGCACGCCTGTGGCGATCGGTGATCTGATCCTGGTGGAGGTGCTGCAGGGGTTCCGCCGGGATGGTGATGTGGCCACGGCCCGCCAGTTGTTCGTCTCCATGCCTCTTCTGGGCATGCTCGGCCCCCAGAACGCCTACAAGGCAGCGGAGAACTACCGCAGCCTTCGCAGCCGGGGAATCACCGTGCGCCAAACGATCGACGGGATCATCGCCACCGCCTGCATCCAGGCGAATCTGCCCCTGCTGTTCAGCGACCGCGACTTTCAGCCCTACGTGGAGTACATGGGCCTGCAAGCGGCTTGAGCAGCCGGCTTCAACGCTCCTGATGCCTAAGCGCCAGTCGGCGCCCCATCCCTGCTGAAGGGATCAGCTCAGAGTCTTTGTCCACCCCCATGTGAACCACCGCTGCGCGGAACTCTTCGGCTCCATGAGGTCGGTGCCATGGGCAGCTGAATGGTCATCCGATCAGAGTCAAAACCTCAGCTGGTCATGGGTTGCACTCCTGAAGGTTCTTCACCCTGGCGCCCAGCAGGGCCTCGGCAGCCAGGCGGGCATCGCCGGCGGCCTGGGGATTCCGCTGCAGGAAGGCCATCACCAAGGTGCCTTCAAGCAGCAGCTGCAGCTGACGGGCGAGACCCTCGGGGTCATCGGAGCTCACGTCGCGGCAGAGCCCTTTCAGCAGGGTTCGGCACCCCTCCTTGAAGCCCAGCGCCGCCTGGCGCGGCAGATCCTCAGCGGCCGGGTATTCGCTGGCGGCCTTGATGAACAGGCAACCGTGGAACTGCGGCGAGCGAACCGCTTCATCCAGCCAGTCGAACACCGCCAGGAGGCGTGCCCTGGGCTCCGCCGGCGCGGCGGCGATCCGCTCGGCAAGCGCCGCGGCGATGCTGTTGCCTCGGCGCTCCAGCACGGCGGCGATCAGTTCCTCCTTCGACCTGAAGTGCTTGTAGAGGGTCATCTTGGCCACCCCAGCCTGGGCCAGCACCGTGTCGATGCCCACGGCCCGGTAGCCCTGCCGGGCAAAGAGCGCTTCGGCGGTGTCCAGCAGTGCGTCCCGCTTGGCGGAGGACCTGATGGTGGCGCTGCTCTCGGACATGGACCCAGATGAATTGTTGCCAGCCTAGGAGGCTAGACAGAAAGGTCTGCTACCGTATCATTAGTGGACAGACCTGTCTGCTCATGTCGACCTCCTGTCCATCCCCTCCTCTCGCCTTCACGCTCATGATCAAGCTCCACGGCCACGAACTCTCCGGCAACAGCTACAAGGTGCGCCTGATGCTCGAGCTGCTCGGCGTCCCCTACGACTGGATCCGCGTTGATCTGATGGCTGACGAGCACAAGCAGCCCGCCTTCCTGGCGCTCAATCCCTTCGGTCAGGTGCCCGTACTGGAAGACGGAGGAACCACCCTCTCCGACGCCCAGGCGATCCTCTTCTACCTGGCCGCCCACCAGGGAGATGGCCAGTGGCTGCCCACCGAGCCCCTCGAGCAGGCCCGGGTGGTGCGCTGGCTCTCCACGGCCGCCGGTGAGGTGCGGCAGGGCCCCGAAAACGCCAGGCTGCATCACCTCTTCGGGGTCACCAGCATTTCGATCGAGCGGGCCAGCGAGAAGGCCGCCTTCATCCTCGATCAGCTGGAGCGGCACCTGGCCGATCGGCAGTGGCTGGAGCTGGGGCGCCCCACCATCGCCGACCTCGCCGTGTTCCCCTACGTGGCCCTGGCGGGGGATGGGGGGATCGATCTCGCGCCGTACCCCAACGTTCGCGCTTGGATCACACGGATCCAGGCGCAGCCGGGCTATGTACCGATGAAGGGCCTGGACGCCTGAGCGGAGCTTGCACAAATGAGCCAGCACTACCTGCATCGTCACCTCACCCCCGCCGTGGGGGAGGCCCAACAGGGGGCCTATGGGCAGAAGACCTATGCGGTGCCGGACTCACCGGAGCCCGATCGTCTCGGGGCCAAGGAGATCGCCTTCATCAGCGCCCGCGACAGCTTCTATCTGGCCAGTCTCACCGAGGCGGGGGCGCCCTACCTGCAGCACCGCGGCGGGCCGGTGGGCTTCCTGCGTGTGCTCGACGAACGCACCCTGGGCTTTGCCGATTACGGCGGCAACCGTCAGTTGCTCACCGCCGGCCATCTGCGCCGCGATTCGCGGGTGGCCCTGTTTCTGATGGATTACCCCGCCCGCCGTCGGCTCAAGATCGACGGCGAAGCCGAGGTGGTGCCGCTTCAGGCCGATCCGCAACTCGTGGAGCTGCTGGGCCCCCAAGTGGCCCGGGCGGGGGAGGTGGAGCGTCTCTTCCGCATCCGGGTGGAGGCCTCCGACTGGAACTGTCCCCAGTTCATCACGCCCCGTTTCTCGGAGGCGGAGCTGGAGGGGCGGCTGCGGCCGCTGCAGGAGCGGATCGCCGAGCTGGAGACCCAGCTCCAGAGCCTGCGCCAGCCCGAATCATGATCATCCCCCCATGCCTCGCTGGGGGAAGGAGAGATCGAGCACCAGGCAGCCTTCCTCGCTGCGGAACGGGCCATGCATCTCCCCGGGCGGCCGACTGGCGTAGTGCCCCGTCACCAACCAGATCCCGAAGGCCTCGTCGTAGAAGCGACCGCTGACGACGGAGATCTCCTCGGGGAAATCGTGGACCTTGCCCCCGAAGGTGGCGGTGTCGGCACCGGGTATGAAGCGGGTGAGGCGGGTGATCTCCCCGGTGGCCGGATCCTCGCTGAGAATCAGCTCCTGCAGCTGCCCCTGCAGGCCCTCCAGCCAGCGCCAATGGTGGGCCTGATCTATCGCCAGGGGGTTCCAGTAGGGGGTGGTGGTTTTGCCCATGGCGGGGCAGGGTCGAGGCGTTCGTCAGTGGGGCCCTGGAAACTTCGACAGAAAGTCCCAGGCCATTTCGGCCCCCTCGGCATCGCGGCAGACGGGGCCGATCAGCCGTCTGACCAGCCGGGTGTCCGGCAAGGAATGCTCTCTGGAAGGCATGGCATGGCCGCCACCGGCCATCTTCAGGAACTGCACCGGGGCTCCGCCCGGCAGGGCCCGGTAGGTGGTGACCTGCAGACGGCAGCCATCCCGCGGATCGCTGTCGGACAAAGAACGCCGCACGGGATGCTTCCGATCGGCCCGGTTCGCTCGGATCCACCAGTCCAGAGTCGCCTCGGCGCCCCTCAGCAGCCCAGGTCGCCCGGCCGCTGACCCTCCCTCCCATCTGACCAGGGGATCCTCGGTTCCATTGGCGATCAGCAGGGGCGTGGGTCGTTTCAGAGGACTCAGCAGGGCCGAATCCACAGGCAGCGCTGCGATGAAGGTGGCCGCCGCGGCGAAGCGTCCGGGAGCCTCGATCAACAATCGGTAGGTCATCATTCCCCCATTCGATGCCCCCGTGACATACACACGCCGGGGGTCCGTTCCCTGGGTCTTGCCGACCTGCTCGAGAAGGGCCGTGATGAAGCGCACATCGTCGGCGTCGGCATGGCGATCCGACCCTGAGGGCCTCAGGTCGTTCCAGTGCTGCCAGTCGCCTGCCGTGTCCCCTGTCGCGGGATTCACACCATTGGGCACCAGCAGCAGGACCCCGTGGCGATCGGCGATCTCCAGCCAGGCGCGGGTGCCCCCCGCCCGACTGCTGAAGATCTTGCGCATGCTCTGGGTGCCGCCGTGCAGCAGAACCACCGTGGCCGCGCCCTCGGGCAGATGGGCGGGTCGATAGATCCGGTACCAGCGGCGCAGGCCACCGATCAGGATCGACGATTCCGTCCATGCCCCCTGCGACGGTGCGCTGGCGGCGATGGTTGTGGTGGCCTGCCAGACCAGCGCGGCAGCCAGCAGCAGCAAGCCCACACAAACGGGTCGTAACCGTTGGGGCTCACCGACTGCTGGAGCCAGGATCACTCACTGACCGCCTTGGTGCGTAGTGCCGCCTCGAGGCTCTTGATGTCCTCAGGGGACAACTGGGGCCGATCGAGCTTGATCGTCAGCTTGTTGAGTATGCCGCTGAAGCGGAACGGCGGCTGATAGTCGGCGTCGTTGACGCCGGTGAGGGTGTCGGAGCCCACGTCGAAGCTCTCATCCCACTGCAGGATCATCGGCAGGGTCTTGGGCATGGTTTTGGTGGCGACCACCTTGCCGTCGACTTTGAGGGTGCCGGTGCCGGGTCGGCCGACGCCGCTGAAGTTGTTGAAGGCCAGGGTGCCCGCCCCCTTGCCGTCGTAGACGAAATCGAACTCCACCTTGTGCTTGCCAGGCGTGATGGGCTCGGTTCCCTCCCACTTCAGGCGCTCCAGATCCACCATGTTCCACAGCCAAACCGGCTTGTTGTTTTTCAGGTAGAAGCCGTAGCCCCCGAAGCGGCCGCCCGAGGTGAGCAGCATGCCCTCGGCGCCACCGGCTGGCACCTCGATGTCAGCTGTCACGGTGTAGGAGGTGTTCAGCAGCACAGGCGAATCGCCCTGGGGCAGCCCCACCATCGGATGGGTGTACACGAACGTGTTGCGACCGGCGGTGATGTTCGGCCGTGGCGCCACGATGCGCCCCGCCACCGAGGCATCAAGCGGGAACACCTGATACTTCTTCGCTTCAGCGATGAAGGCCTCCTTCATCTCCTTCACCTTCTGGGGGTTCTGGGCCGCCAGGTCAGTGGTCTGGCTGAAATCACGGTTGAGGTCGTAGAGCTCCAGCACCTGATTGTTCAGCGGATCCGGGTTGGCCGGGCCGAAGGCATCCCAGGGGGCCCGGTTCACCTTGGTGCTCAACAGCCAGCCCTTGTCGTAGAGCGCCCACTGACCGAACATCTCGAAGTATTGCCGCTCGTGCCTTGAGGGCGCCTTGGCATTCTTCGCGTCAAAAGTGTAAACGAAGCTCGTACCCTCGATCGGCTTCTGGGGGATGCCATCCACCACCTCGGGCGCCCTCAGACCGGCGGCCTCGAGGATTGTCGGCACCACGTCGATCACGTGCACGAACTGCTCCCGCAGGCCCCCCTTGTCCTTGATCCGCGCCGGCCACGACACCACCATGTTCTGATTCACTCCGCCCAGACGGGAGGCGTTTTGCTTAAACCAGCTGAACGGGGTGTCGAAGGCCCAGCTCCAGCCCGCTGACATGTGGTTGTAGGTCTGCTCGGTGCCCCACACGTCGTAGAACTTCATCTGCACGTCAACGGGCAACTTGTTGAGGCCATTGAAGAAAGCCACCTCGTTGGGGGTGCCCAAGGGGCCGCCTTCGGCGCTGGTGCCGTTGTCGCCATTGATGTAGACGATCAGCGTGTTGTCGAGCTTGCCGAGATCGTCGAACTGCTGGATCACCCGGCCGATTTCATAATCGCTGTAGGCGGCGTAGGCGGCGAACACCTCCACCTGGCGGATGAACAGTTTCTGGGCATCAGGGGTAAGTTTGTTCCAGGGGGTGATCACATCGGCGGGCCAGGGTTCGAGCTTGGCGTCTTTTGGAATCACGCCGAGCCGCTTCTGGTTCGCGAAAATGCGCTCCCTCAGTTTCTCGTAGCCATCATCAAACAGATGCATCGCATGGATTTTGTCCACCCACTCCTTGGTGGGGTGATGGGGCGCATGGGTGGCACCGGGGGCGTACTTGATGAACAGCGGCTTGCTGGGGTTGATCTGGTGCATCCGCGTCATGTAGTCGATGGCGTCATCGGCCATCTCTGTCACCAGGTTCCAGCTGCCGGGGGCCTTGCCCTCAAATGGATAGATCTGGGTGGTGTTGCGGAACAGGTTCGGCTGCCACTGGTTGGCGTCCCCGCCCACGAAGCCGTAGAAGTATTCGAAGCCCATGCCGGTGGGCCACTGATCAAAGGGCCCGCTCTGGCTGGCCTGGAAGGCCGGCACGTTGTGGTCCTTGCCGAACCAGGCGGTGGAATAGCCGTTGTCCTTGAGCAGGCGGCCGATCGTCGCCTTGTCGCGCTCAATGATGCTGTTGTAGCCGGGGAAGCCCGTCGACTGCTCTGAGATCACCCCGAAGCCGGCCGAGTGGTGGTTGCGGCCGGTGATCAAGGCGGCCCGGGTGGGGGAGCACAGCGCCGTAGAGAACATGCGGTTGTAGCGCAGGCCCGCCTTGGCGACCCGGTCCATGGCCGGTGTAGGGATCACGCCGCCGAAGGTGCTGGGCACCCCAAAACCGGCGTCGTCGGTGATGATCAGCAACACGTTGGGCGCGCTTTGGGGGGGCGTGATCCGCGGTGCCCACCAGGGTTTCGACTGCAGCGACCCGTCCTTGATCACACCACCGAAGGCTGGCGCCGGGGCCGGCAGCTGGTTGCCGCTGAGAGTGGTGGTGGCATTGGGGGCTCCCGGTGTGCCGGTGATCTTCTGGGCCAGGGCGGGCAGGTCCCCCAGGGGCCAGGCCACCAGCACCGCCACCAGGGCCAGCACGGCCAGGCGAACGATCGGGGAGCGGAAGGGACGCTGCTTAGCCATGGGTGGAGAGGAGCGGGGAAGCGAGACGGAAACCGATATGGGAGGTGCCGGTGTCTGGGCTCTGAGCCTCCCGGGCGGCGGGGCGGTAGCGGCTGCAGTAGCTGGGGGAGCAGAGGAAAGAGCCACCCTTGATCACGTGCTTGGCCACGCCCGGATCGCGGGGATCCAGGCTCTGGGCCTCGCTGACGATGGCGGGGTCAGGCCGCTGGGCCAGGCCATCGTGACCTGGCAGGTACCAGTCCGCCGTCCACTCCCAGACGTTGCCGGTCATGTCGAACAGGCCGTAGCCGTTGGCTGGATAGGAGCCCACGGGGGCGGTGCCGGCATGGCCGTCGTCTGCGGCATCGCGGCGGGGGAACTCCCCCTGCCAGGTGTTGGCTTGGCCGGGCTTCCAGGTGTTGCCCCAGCTGAACACCTGATCCTTGAGGCCCCCGCGGGCGGCGAACTCCCACTGGGCCTCGCTGGGCAGGGCGGCTCCAGCCCAGGCGGCATAGGCCTGGGCATCCTCGAAAGCGATCTGCACGACGGGATGGTCGTCGAGGCCGGCGATCGTGCTGCCCGGCCCCTGGGGGTGGCGCCAATCGGCGCCAGGAACCCAGTGCCACCAGCTGAGTTCCTCGATCGAACCATCCCCCGCCACGGGCTCAAACACCAGGGAACCCGGCTTGCGCTCGGCCGGGGAGAGATCGGGGAACTGTTCAACCGTGAGGGGGCGCTCGGCCACCGTGTGATAGCCCGTGACGGCCACGAAGGAGGCGAACTGCCGGTTCGTCACCTCATGGGCGCCGAGGCAGAAGGGGGAGAGGCGCACCCCGGCCGCGGCCCGCTCCTCCCCAAGCTGGCCGGCGGCGCCGATCCGGAAGCGGCCGCCGGGAATTGCCACCATCTCCCCTGGGCAAGTCATGGCGGCTGCGAAGGAAGCCGCCGGCAAAGCGAGCAGCAACATGAGCACGACAAGGGCCAGCAGGAATGAGTCAGCTCTGGGCATTCCCTCACGACTGGCGGTCGATGGGGGTGAGCGTACGGCTTCAGAACGATTCTCCAAACCCTCCAGAGGCTGTATTCGTAAGATTTGTTGGCTGAGCATGAAGAAACCCGCAGGATTGGTGCGATGGAAACGCACAACCAGGGCGGAAGCGCAGCTTCGGATGGCCTTCCCCTGGTGGTCCTCAACGATCGAGCCCTGGTGATGAGGGATGAAACGGCCCTGGCCGAGAGGATCCATGCCGCCACCCCCCTGCGGGGACTGGTGCGGTTGGGCGAGCGCCGGGGGTTCTTCCACCGCAACGCTGTTCTCCAGCTCGGAGGCCTCACCCTCTCCAGCAGCGTGCATGCGCCCTTGGTGCTGGAGGCCGAGCAGACCGAGTTCGCCATGGTCGCCCTGGCCTACGTCGGATCGGCCCGGGTGACGATCCAGCAGCAACGCTTCGATCTCCTGCCGCAACAGGGTCTGCTCTATCTCCCCGGCGCGGCCTTCGAAGCCCGGACCGGCTTCCTCCAGGAGGTTCTGATCCACCTGGATCCCCAGCGGCTGGCCCTCACCGCCTCCGCGATCGCCGGAGGCGCCCACGGACCCAGGCCCTTCCTGCGCCGGCTTCGCCAGCCCAGGCTGGTGCACCCCCGCAACCCCCTTGAGCGGGATCTGCTGGGCACCCTGCGGCGGGCCCTGACCACGCTCGATGCCCCTGATCTGGAGGCCGCCGGAGGCTTCGCCGCTCTCGGGATCGAGGATCTGCTGCTGCGGTTGCTGGCCCTGCTGCTGTTTCCCGAGTTGCTCAAAGGACAAGCCCCACGGCCTGTTCTCCCGGCTCCCCAGCCGCGGGAGCAGGCCTTCAACGACCTTCTGGAGTGGATACGAGCCCACCTGAGCAGCCCGATCACCCTCACCGAGATGGAGCGGCGCAGCACCTACTCCCGTCGAAATCTTCAGATCCTGTTCCAGGAGCGGTTCGGCTGCAGCCCGATGCAATGGCTCAAGGCCCAGCGCCTCGAAGCGGCCCGGCAGGCCCTGCTCCATCCCGCCGCAGACGACACGGTGGCAACCATCGCCCGCCGCCAGGGCTTCGGGGATCTTTCCGGCTTCGCCATGGACTTTCGGCGTCGCTACGGCGTGCTGCCCTCGGGTGTGCTGCGCCTGGGGCGCTCACCAGAGTGAGCGGGCCGAATCGGGCCCCATGTGGGATGCTCTGTCGACTTGATTGTTGCCTCTGGAAGGCGCCCCGATCAGGTGGGTTGTTTCCTTGCCTTGAAACCGATGGCCCGACACCAGCACCTCCTGACGATTGTTCCTTCACCGCTTTCGTTCCTGGGGATGAGTGCGGTTCTGCTGGGAGGGCTCCTGGGTTCGGCCATCGCTCCCCATGCCGCGATGGCCGCCGAACCAGCCCAGAGCGAACCAGCCCAAAACACACCAGGTCAGAGTGAATCAGCCCAGGCGAAACCGACCTCGGTTGAGCCTGGTTCCGGCGAACCCAAGCCCTCGCCCTGGGCCGGCACCGTTGAGCTGTACGGCTTCGCGCCGCTGCGCACCACCGGGAGCACAACGGTGCGCGGCCTCACCGCCGACCTCGATCTGGACCTTGGCCAGGTGCTCAGACCGCTGACGGGAGCGGCCTTCATCCGGGGCAGCGTCGAGTACGGCCGCCTCGGCTTCCTTACCGACTTGAGCTATCTGTCGTTGAAAGGCGAGGAGGGGAGAACGGTCCCCGGCCGGCAGTTCGAGAAGACCTTCGCAGGCAGGCAGTTCGCACGCACCCTTGGGTCCAGGGGTCGCAGTGGCGTGAGCCTCGGCATCGGGGAGAGCGGCCTTGAGGCCAGCCGGGGACAAAGCAGCGTGCGCGCGAGCGTGGATAACATTCAGGGTATCTACGACTTCGCCCTGCGCTATCGCTTCGGTGATCGCGAAACCGCAACCGCGAGGGCGGGAACTTTCTCGATCATTCCCTACGCGGGGATCCGGTTGGTGGATATGCAGTACGGCCTCGGCTTCGAGCGCCAGACGCCCACCCGAACCCTGAATGTGCAGGGCCCCTCCCTGAGTGCTGGGGTCCAAGGCCCGAACCGAGGTGTCTCGGCAACCAGTCCTGGCCGCACGGCCGGCTTCCAGAGGCCATCGCGGACGATCGTGCGCACCGGCGAGTTCGGTGGCACCGTGACCCAGCCCCTGGTGGGAACCCAGGCGATGGTGTTTCTCTCTCCCCGCCTGAGGCTCTTCGCCCGCGCCGACATCGGTGGCTTCGGTGTGAACAATGCCGATGACTACTCCTGGAACACCCAGGTGGGCCTCGGCTATGCGATCGGCAACTCCACCCAGCTCAACCTCTCCTGGCGTTACCTGCACCTGGGGGGAAGTAACGATAAGGTGCAGGAGAATGCTTACAACATCAATCAGAACGGCATCGAGGCCGGCGTGAAATTCTTCTTCTGATCTGGAGAATCAATCCATGCGGCCAGGAGCACAGGAACAATCACAGTTGAATGGCTGTGAGCAACATGAACGACTCTTGGCCAGCGCCATCCATTCCCCGATCTCCCCCCTGCCGCTCCTGCTCCTCCCCCTGGCGATCTGGGGAGCCTCTGGCCCCGCATGGAGCGCAACGGAGAAGACTCCACAGCCGCTGCTTTTGAACTCACGTCCGCCCCTGATCGTTCCTGATCCCCGCCTGGAAGCGGCCGTACGCCGTGAGCTGTTTCCGGTGCGGGTCGATGATGGGCAAGGGCACGGACCCGATCCAGGCTCGAGCGAATGGAAACAGGCTGAGGTCCGACAGCAGAACAGGGTCTGCACTCAAGCGGGCGCCCTTCGTTATGCCTACGACCGTGTTGATCTCAATGGTGACGGCAGCCCGGAGATCGTCGCCACTGTTCTGGGTCGGTATACCTGCGGCACCGGTGGCTGCAACTTCTATGTCTTTCGCATCGGCCCGAAAGGACCCACCCTGGTCTCGCGAATGACCCTGTTCAGGCCACCCCTGATCGTGGCCGAACGGAAGCATCTTGGCTGGAACGATCTGATCGTGAACGTGCGTCAGGATGCCGGCCATGGCGGGTATGCCGTCCTCTCATTTGATGGCAAGCGCTATCCCAGCAATCCAAGCGGCCCCCCGGCCCAACCCCTGCGTCAACCCATCAAAGGAACGGCGTTGCTGGTGATGAAGCCGTCGGATCAAGGGCTTCCCTTGCCCTGTGCTCCTGGGGGAGCTGCTGCCAAGGTCGCTCCCTGAACGTGCCCCTGGCGGGAGCTGGATCTGAGGTTGGTGCCTTTGATTGGACAGATTGGGCTTTGCTGCAGCCACCTGCCTGCCGCTTCCAGCCCCTACCCAGGTCGCTTCCCTAGGCTCCCAGCCGCTTCCCCGCGCCGATGTTGCTCCAGGTTCGGCGTGATCTGCTCAGAGCCACACCTCTGGCGCTGGTCATGGGCGGCGTCATCGGCGCCGGGCTCACCCGCGGGCTGATCGAGCCCCTGCGCCAGGGCGGCACGTTCGCCCTGGAAACCACCAGCTCCAGCACGGTTCAGATCTTCGCACCGCTGGCGGTGAACCTGATCTGGATCGGCTGCTGCGTTCCAGCCAAGGTGGAGCTGGCCCAACGGATTCAGGCCCGGCCGGGCGCCCACATCCTTGGGCCACGTGTGGCCACGGCGATGCTGGCGGCCCTGCTGCTGCTTCCTTACTTCGTCCTGGCTGCATTCACCGCCAGCGTGCTCGCCTCGCCCCGGCCCGATTTCACGGAACAACTGCCCCTGTTCCTGGGATCGCTGACCCCACAAGTGGTGGGCAGCGCCGTCCTGCGCACCATGCTGTTCGCGGCGGTGTCCGCCAGCCTCTGCCACATCATCGGGAAACGCGCTCGCCAGCATCCCGATGAGCTGGCCGCCCTGATCAGCACAGCGATCGTGAACTGTGCGCTTTCGGTGGTGTTACTGGAGGTGTTCTGGCTCGCCGTGGTCCCGCCCAGCCTCAACGGAATGCCATGAACGATCCAACGCCTCCTTCAAGGTCCGCCTGGCGGCCTCGCTGGTCGGTTGAAACGGTCGGTACGGGGCTGAGTTGGGCGGTGCCTGTGGGCGGCTTGCTGCTGGGCGCTTGGATGTTGATCGCCACCTGGCAGCAGCAGAGCTGGGTGTCTCGCAGTTTCGCTGTGCGTTTCCGCACCGCCGATGCCAGTGGGATCTGGCCGGGTGTGAACGTCACCCTCTCGGGTTACCGGGTGGGAAGGGTGGAAAAAGTCGCGCTCGGCACGGACGGCAAGGTGGCCGTCGACCTGCGCATCGCTGAGACGTACCGACGCCTGATCGGTCCCGCCAGCCGGGCCGAGCGTTACCAGGAGGGGCTGATTGGCCCCAGCCAGATCGCCCTCACCCCCGATGTGGTGCCGCCTGGGAAGGAAGCACCCGGCAACGATCTGCTCATTCCTTTTCAGCAGGGTCCCGATCTCGCCAAGCTGCTCGCGGAAATCGGCACCACCCGGCTCAAGCTCAACCGCACCCTGGAGGGCACGGCCTCGGTCGCCGAGCGCGACGTGCCCCGCGCGATCAGCAGTTTCCAGGCAACGATGGCGGATCTCAGACGCCTCAGCAGCCGTCTGGAGCTGGAGACGGGCCGCACCGCCGCCACCACCCGCCAGACCCTGAAGGTCTACGAAGGCACCGCCCAACGGATCGACAACACCGGCAGCGCCGCCCGCAAGGCCACCGAGGAAGCCCTGGCGCTGATGCGTGAAGCCCATCCGCCATTGGTGGAGACGCTCCACGAGCTGAGGGGGCTGGCGCGTCGACTCAATCAGCTGCTGGAGGCGTTCGGGGTGAAGGAGGCGCCTCCCTAACCCGCCTCAGCGGGTGCCTGTTCTGGTGGGCGCGCCGGTGTCGCTGGGGAATCAAAGGACGGGCTCAGGGGTGCAGCGCTCCGGAAGCCCTCAGTAGACCTCCAGCACCGGACGCCCCGGTGCAGGGACCTCCAGCCTGATCGTCTCGGCCCGGCGGGCCGACTCGCCGCAGCTTTTCGGGGTGGGGAAGATCTTGCCCGGATTGGCGCGGCCCTCAGGGTCGAAGGCGCGGCGCACCAGCTGCATGGTGGCGAGATCATCCGGGGCGAACATCCAATCGAGGTAGCAGCGCTTGTCGGAGCCGACGCCGTGCTCGCCGGTGATGCTGCCGCCGGCCTGGACGCACAGCCGCAGGATCTCCCCCCCCAGCTCCTGCACCTTCGCCTCCACCCCCGCCTCGTGGCGGTCGTAGAGAATCAGCGGGTGCAGGTTGCCGTCGCCGGCATGGAACACATTGGCCACCCGCAGGCCAAAGGCGGCGCTGAGCCCATCGATCGCCGCCAGCACCGAAGGCAGGGCGCTCCTGGGCACGACGCCATCCTGGACGTAGTAGGTGGGGGTGATGCGGCCCACCGCCGCGAAGGCCGCCTTGCGGCCTTTCCAGAGCAGGGCACGATCAGCCGCATCCACCGCCTGGCGGATCGAACGGGCCCCTGAGCGGAGGCACAGGTCGCGGGTCAGGGCAGCGGCGGCAGCCACTTCCCGGGCCTGGCCGTCGAGCTCGATCAGCAGCACCGCCGCCGCATCACGCGGGTATTCATCCGCGCCGAACAGATCATCCACGGCGTTGAGCGTGAAGTTGTCCATGATCTCCATCCCCGCCGGCAGCACCCCGGCGGCCGTGACCGCCCGCACGGCCTCGCCGGCCGCCTCCATGGAGGCGAAATCCGCCAGCAGCACCTCCACCGACTGGGGCGCCCGCAGCAGCCGCAGGGTGATCGCGGTGGCGATGCCCAAGGTGCCCTCGCTGCCGATGAACACACCGCGCAGATCAAGGCCGGGCATTTCCGGCAGCGGCCCGCCCAGGCGGGTGATCGTGCCGTCGGGGAGCACCACCTCCAGCTCCAGCACATGGTTGCTGGTGACGCCGTACTTCAGGCAGTGCACGCCGCCGGAGTTCTCGGCCACGTTGCCGCCGATGGAACACACCACCTGGCTTGAGGGATCGGGGGCGTAGTAGAAGCCCTCACCGGCCACGGCCCGGGTGACCCAGCTGTTGATCACCCCGGGCTCCACGGTGATCCTCTGGTTGGCCAGATCCACCTGCAGCACCCTGCGCATGCGGCTGGTGACCACCACCACCGCCCCCTGCTCGTCCACCGCCCCGCCCGAGAGGCCGGTGCCGCTGCCCCGGGCCACGAACGGCACCCCCAGTTCATGACAAGCGCTCAACACGGCAGCCACCTGCTCCGTGCTCTCGGGCAGCACCACCAGCGGCGGCGCCTGGCGGTGCAGGCTGAGGCCATCGCTGTCGTAGGTGAGCAGCTCCTGCGGCCGGGCCACCACCGCCCGATCCGACAGAAGCTCCCTCAGCCGCCGTTCAATGCGGGACCAATCCGGGGTCACGGGCGCGGCACGGGGTAACGGAGAAAACCGGTGCGTACTGTTTTAGGCCAAGATGGCTTCCGGCCTGTCACCACCCGGTGGCCCTGCCCTCCCAATCGTCTGCGGAACACGCCTTGACTACGGCACCTGCGACTGCTCCTGCCCTGAACACCACCCGTTCCCAGGAACTCTTCAGTGCCGCCCAGACGCTCATGCCGGGGGGCGTCAGTTCCCCCGTCCGCGCCTTCAAGTCCGTGGGCGGCCAACCGATCGTGTTCGACCGGGTCAAGGGCGCCTACGCCTGGGATGTGGACGGCAATTGCTACATCGATTACATCGGAAGCTGGGGGCCGGCGATCTGCGGTCATGCTCACCCGAAGGTGATCGGCGCCCTGCGTAACGCCCTCGGCAAAGGCACCAGTTTCGGAGCCCCCTGCGCCCTGGAGAACCAGCTGGCCCAGATGGTGATCGATGCCGTCCCCAGTGTGGAGATGGTGCGCTTCGTGAACTCCGGCACCGAGGCCTGCATGTCGGTGCTGCGGCTGATGCGGGCCTTCACCGGGCGCGAGAAGCTGATCAAGTTCGAGGGCTGTTACCACGGCCACGCCGACATGTTCCTGGTCAAGGCGGGCTCCGGGGTGGCCACGCTCGGCCTGCCCGATTCCCCCGGCGTGCCCCGCAGCACCACCACCAACACCCTCACCGCCCCCTACAACGACCTGGAAGCCGTCAAGCGGCTGTTCGCCGAGAATCCCGGTGAGATCGCCGGTGTGATCCTCGAACCGGTGGTGGGCAACGCCGGCTTCATCACCCCCGAGCCGGGCTTTCTCGAAGGCATCCGCGAGATCACCAAAGATCACGGCGCCCTGCTGGTGTTCGATGAGGTGATGACCGGCTTCCGCATCGCCTACGGCGGCGCCCAGGCCAAGTTCGGTGTCACCCCCGACCTCACCACCCTCGGCAAGGTGATCGGCGGCGGCCTGCCCGTGGGGGCCTACGGCGGTCGGGCGGACATCATGGCGATGGTGGCCCCGGCCGGCCCGATGTACCAAGCGGGAACCTTGAGCGGCAATCCCCTGGCGATGACCGCCGGCATCCACACCCTTGAGCTGCTCCAGCAGCCCGGCACCTACGAGCGCCTGGAGGCCCTCACCAGCCGGCTGATCACGGGCATCCTGGCGGCCGCCGGCGAGGTGGGCCTGCCGATCTGCGGCGGCTCGATCAGTGCCATGTTCGGCTTCTTCCTCTGCGAGGGGCCCGTGCACAACTTCGAAGCGGCCAAGGCCGCCGATACCGTGCGCTTCGGCAAGCTGCACCGCGCGATGCTGGAGCGCGGGGTCTACCTGGCACCAAGCGCCTTCGAGGCGGGCTTCACCTCCCTGGCCCACAGCGACGACGACATCGACGCCACCCTGGCCGCCTTCCGCTCCAGCTTCGCCCAGATCGCGTGATCGGGGCCCGTGGTCTGGGCCTGGTGGCCCTGCTGGCAACGCTCACGGGCTGCGGCCCGGGAGCTGACACCAAGCCCCTGAACCTCAGCGCCGGCCTGCCGGTGGGGGCGGCCCTGGCGCTGACCGGCAACGCCAACGTCTACGGCCAGGACCAGCAGATCGGCCTGCAGCTGGCCCAGGAGAGCTTCAAGGGACCGGGCGGCAAGCCGGTTCAGCTGCGCATCGAAGACGGCGGCAGCGACGAGCAGGCCGCCTCCTCGGCCTTCAACCTGCTGATCGAGGGGGGCGCCATCGCCCTGGTCGGCCCCACCCTCTCCCAGCAGGCCTTCGCCGCCGATCCGATCGCCCAGCGCCGGGGCGTGCCCGTGGTGGCCCCCTCCAACACCGCCAGCGGCATCCCCGAGATCGGCAACTTCATCAGCCGCGTCTCGGCCCAGAGCTCGGTGATCGCGCCGCTCTCGATCGCCAAGGCGCTCGAACTCCACCCCGGAATCAAGCGGGCGGCGGTGTTCTACGCCCACGACGACGCCTACAGCACCTCGGAAACCACCATCTTCCAGAAAGCCCTGGCCGCAAAGGGTTTGCCAGCTGTGACGGTGCAGCGCACCCAGCTCAACGACCAGGACTTCCAGAACCAGATCACGTCCGCCCTGCGCCTGAAGCCCGATCTGATCGTGCTCTCGCTGCAGGCCGTGGACGGGGGCAACCTGATCCGCCAGCTCAGGGAGCTGGGCTACCGGGGCGTGATCGTGGTCGGCAACGGCATGAACACGCCGAACATCTACCCGATCTGCCAGCAGCACTGCGACGGCATCCTGATCGCCCAGGCCTACAGCCCCGAACTGGACACTCCCGCCAATAGGGATTTCGTGCGCCGCTACAAGGCCTCCAAAGGCGGCGCCATCCCGCCCCAGCTCACGGCCCAGGCGTTCACCGCCCTGCAGGTGATCACCGAGGCGGCCGATCGCCTCGATCGCCGCCAGCCCCTGGCCAAGCTCAGCCTCAAGGCGGCGCGCGCCGCCCTCAACAGCGAGCTGCTCTCGGGCCGCTACGACACCCCGCTCGGTGAGATCAGCTTCACCCCCGAGGGGGAAGTGGTGCAGAAGCGGTTCTTCGTCGCCCAGGTGCGCATGGACCCCGGCGGCCGCAGCGGCCGCTTCGCCCTGCTGAACTGACTGCTGAACGAAAGGGGGGAGGCGCTTGGACCATGTGCTGCAGCTGCTGGTGAACGGTCTCTCCAGCGGCGCCGTCTACGCCCTGTTCGCCCTGGGTTACACACTGGTGTTCTCGGTGCTGGGGGTGATCAACTTCGCCCACGGGGCGGTGTTCACCCTCGGGGCCTACTTCACCTATCTGCTGATCGGTGGGGGCGTTGGCGCCAATGGCCTGCTGGCGGGCCTGCGCCTGCCCTTCGCCCTGCCGTTTCCTGTGGCGCTGCTGCTGGCCGGCGTCGGGGCCGCGGCGGTGAGTCTGCTGGTGGAGGCGGCCGCCTTCCGGCCCCTGCGCCGCCGGGGCGCCGACCCGCTCCTGGCGCTGATCTCCAGCCTCGGGGCCGGAGTGATCCTGGTGAACCTGCTGCAGCTGCTGGTGGGGGCCGAGAGCTATGCGATCCCCACGTCCGCCCTCGGGAACCTGCCGGCGGCGCTGCGTCTGGGGGGGGCGCAGGTGCGCACGGTGCAGCTGCTGTTGATGGGCATTGCGGCGCTGGTGGTGGTGGCGCTCACCCTCTGGCTGGAGCGCAGCCGCGGCGGCAAGGCCCTGCAGGCGGTGGCGGAAGATCCGATCACCGCCAGGCTGCTGGGCATCAGCAGCGATCGCATGGTGCAGCTGGCCTTCGCGGTGAGCGGCTTTCTGGCCGGGGTGGCGGGCGGACTGGTGGGGCTGAGTGTCAGCATCGCCGGGCCCTACTTCGGCATCGGCTACGGCCTCAAGGGCCTCGGGGTGCTGGTGCTGGGCGGGCTGGGCAGTGTGCCGGGGGCGGTGCTCGGCGGCCTGATCGTGGGGCTGGCCGAGGCCGTTGTGCCGGCGGAGTTCTCCGGCTTCAAGGACGCCGTGGCCTACGCCTTCCTGTTCGCCGTGCTGCTGCTGCGGCCCCGGGGGCTGCTGGGGCGTCCCATGGTCACCAAGGTCTGAGCGGACAACGCCATGCCCCTCGATGCTTCGCTGTTGGTGCAGATGCTGCTGGGGGCGCTGCTGGGGCTCTCGGTGTACCTGCCCCTGCGCAGCGGCCAGCTCTCGCTGGCGACACCCGGCTTCTATGCCATCGGCGGCTACACCGCCGCCCTGCTCTCGACCCGCTTCAGCGCCCTCGCCGGGGAAGGGGCGCTCTACCCCCTGCCCTCGCTGCTGCTGGAGCTGGTGGTGGCGGCCCTGGTCGCCGGCGCGCTGGCCCTGGCCATCGGCGGGCCGGTGCTGAAGCTGCGCGGCATCTACCTGGCGATCGCCACCATCGCCCTGGTCGAGATCCTGCGGGTGCTCAACCTCAACCTGGCGTTCACCGGCGGCGCCACCGGCATCTTCGCCATCCCGCAACCCTTCGAGGGGCCCCTGGGCTATCTGCTGCTCACCCTGGCGGTGCTGGCCCTGGTCTGCTGGCTCTGCGCCCGCCTGGAGCGGCTGCGGCTGGGCCGGGCGATGGAGGCGATCCGCGAAGACGAGTTGGCCGCCGCCTGCATGGGCATCGACACCGCCCGGGTGAAACTGCTGAGCTTCCTGTTCAGCGCCCTGGTGGCGGCGGTGGCGGGGGTGATCAGCGCCCACTTCCTGAACACCTGGAATGCCCGCCAGGGCAGCTTCGACGCCAGCATCACCAGCCTGGCCTTCGTGGTCTTCGGTGGCTCGCGCACCTGGCTGGGGCCGGTGGTGGGGGGGCTGGCGCTCACGGCCCTGCCCGAGCTGCTGCGCCCCGTGGGGGACCTGCGGCTGGTGGTCTACGGGCTGGTGATCCTGCTGGGACCGATCCTGTTTCCCCAGGGCCTGATCACCCTGGAGCTGCTGCGCAGGCTGCGGCAGCGGCTGGGCTGGCCATGGCGCAAGCCCAGCGCGGAGGCACCGGCCCCATGAGCCGCTCAGCGCAGACCAACCCGCCCCCGAACAGCGCCCCCCTGCTGGAGCTCCAGGCCCTGAGCTGCCGCTTCGGCGGCCTGCGCGCCCTCGATCAGGTGAGCCTGGAAGTGACCAGCGGCGAGATCTTCGGACTGATCGGTCCCAACGGCGCCGGCAAGACCACCCTGTTCAACCTGATCTCCGGCCTCACCGCCGCCAGCGGCGGCCGCATCCTCTGGCGCGGCCAGCCGATCGGCGGCCTGCGCCCCGACCGCATCGCCCGCCTTGGGCTGGCGCGCACCTTCCAGAACCTGCGCCTGTTCGCCCCCTTGAGCGCCCTGGAGAACGTGCTGGTGGGGCTCCATGGCAGCGCCCGCACGCCCCTGGTGGCGGGGCTGCTGGGCAGCGCCAGCTTCCGGCGCCGGCAACGGGAGCTGGAGGCGCAGGCCCTGGAGCTCCTGGAGCTGCTGGAGCTGGGGCCCCTCGCCCAGCAGAGCGCCGGCAGCCTCTCCTACGGCAACCAGCGGCGCCTGGAGATCGCCCGGGCCCTGGCCACCGGCCCCCGGCTGCTGCTGCTCGATGAACCGGCCGCCGGCCTGAACCCGGCCGAGAAGAGCGAACTCAGCGGCCTGATCCGGCGGCTGCGGGAGCGCTTCGAGCTCACCGTGCTGATCATCGAGCACCACGTGCCGCTGATGATGGACCTCTGCGATCGCCTGGCGGTGCTCAATTTCGGTGAGCGCATCGCCCTGGGCACGCCAGAGCTGGTGCGCCGCGATCCGGCCGTGATCGAGGCCTACCTGGGGGGCGCCGTCGAGAACGCCGTCGAGGAGGCGCCATGAGCACCGCCGCCCCGCTGCTGGCCCTGGAGCGCCTCAGCGTGCGCTACGGCCGCATTGGCGCCCTCGAGGAGGTGGATCTGGAGGTGAGCAGCGGCGAGCTCGTGACGTTGCTGGGGTCCAACGGCGCCGGCAAGAGCACCACCTTGAAGGCGATCTCCCAGCTCGTCGCCCCCAGCGGCGGCGCCGTGCGCTGGCGCGGGAAGCCCCTGAAGGGTTTGGCCACGGAAACCACCGTGCGCCTGGGGATCGGCCACTGCCCGGAGGGCCGCCGGGTGCTCAGCCGCCAGAGCGTGGCCACCAACCTGGAGCTGGGGGCCTACCTGCGCCGTGACCGCACCGGCATCGCCACCGACCTGGAGCGCTGCTACGGCCTCTTCCCGCGGCTGGCGGAGCGACGCCAGCAACTGGCGGGCAGCCTCTCGGGGGGCGAGCAGCAGATGCTGGCGATCGCCCGCGCCCTGATGGGCCGCCCCACCCTGCTGATGCTGGATGAACCCAGCCTGGGGCTGGCGCCGAAGCTGGTGGCGGAGGTGATGGGAATCCTCGCGGAGCTGCACCGCCAGGGACTCTCGATCCTGCTGGTGGAGCAGAACGCCAGGGCGGCCCTGGCGATCGCCAGCCGCGGCTACCTGCTGGAGTCGGGCCGGGTGAGCCGCAGCGGCAGCGCCGCCGACCTGCTCGATGACGAGGGACTGCAGGCCTCGTATCTGGGGCGTTAAAGGGGAAAGGATCCCAATGGGCGCGACTCGCTAGCCGATCGCCGAGTGATTCAGCCGCCGATCAGGCGGCGCTTGCGCCACTGCAAGGCGCCCCAGGTGATGAACAGCAGCGCCGCCGGCAGCACCGCCACCAGCACCACCAGACGGAATTCGTCGACGGCGCCGGGAACGCTGTTCAGCAGGATCTGCTCGAGCAAGTAACAGCCGTAGAGCCCCAGCAGCAGCCAGCCCTCGCCGCGGGTGATGACCCCACCGCTCCAGAAGATCGGCAGGCAGGCCAGGGTGGTGGCGATCATGATCGGAAAATCGCGGTAGATCATCACCTGCTCCACCCCCAGGCCCCGGCCGCCGGAGACCACCGCGCAGAGGCCGAGGATCACCAGCTGGTTCAGCAGGTTGCTGCCCACCACGTTGCCGATCGCCAGGTCGCCCTTGCCCCGGTAGGCCGCCACCAGGGAGGTGACCAGCTCCGGCATCGAGGTGCCGGCGGCCACGATCGTCAGACCGATCACGGTTTCGCTCACCCCCAGACCCAGGGCGGCGGCCGTCGCCCCTTTGACCAGCAACTGGGAGCCGATCACCAGCAGCACCAGCCCACCGGCGAGCTTGGCTGCGGCCACCGGGGCCGATGCCGCGCCATCGCCATCGAAATCATCGGCTGCTCCAGCCGGTTCCTCGCGGGCGGACTTGACTTCCCAGAGCAGGTTGATCACCGTGCCCGAGAGCAGCGCCAGCCCGGCGATCCAGGTGAGCCGCCCGCCCGAGGCCATGCCCCAGGTGGCCATCGAGACACCGAACAGCAACGGCACATCCCGGCGCACCAGACGGCTGTTGACCCGCAGGGGCATGACCACGGCGCTGGCGCCGAGCACCACCAGCACGTTAAAGATGTTGGAGCCCACGATGTTGCTCACCGCCAGGGCATCGCCGCCGCTGCCCCCCTGGGCGGTGGCCAGCAAGCTCACGAACAATTCAGGGGTGCTGGTGCCCAGGGCCACCACCGTCAGGCCAATCACCAACTGCGGGATCCCCAGCAGCAGGGAGAGGGCCACCGAGCCCGCCACGAACAGCTCGCCGCCGCCGAACAACAGCAAGATCCCCACCAGGATCTCAACGAAACTGAGCGCGTAAGACATCGAACCGTTCCGCCAGGGCGCGCTGGAGTGGGTTCAGGCTATGGGGCGATCGGCCGGGGCATGCCGCGTTAGGTGCGGTTCGCGCATCGCCTCAGCGAAAGGGTGGTGAAACCAGCAGACCGCCGTCGCGCCAGAGGCGGTTGGGGCCACGCTCCAGGCCCAGGGGAGAACCCTTGCCCAGGGTGCGCTCGAACAGCTCGCCGTAATTGCCCACAGCAGCGATCGCCCGGGCGGCGAAGTCGGCGGGGAGGCCAAGTTGACGGCCCAGGTCGCCCTCGAGGCCCAGGAAGCGCCGCAACCGGGCTTGGCGGGGATCGGCCCTGGCCGAGGCGGTGCGCGCGGCCAGGTTGGCGCGGCTCAGCCCCAACTCCTCGGCCTCGATCAGGGCGCGAACGCTCCAGCGCACCGCATCGGCCCAGACCGGATCAGCCTGGCCGCTGGCGGGGGCCATCGGCTCCTTGCTGAGGATGCCGGGGAGCAGGCGGTGGGCGGCGGGATCGGGGAACAAGGTGCGACGGGCGGCCAGTCCGGAGCGATCGCTGGTGACGGCGGCACAACGGCCCGAGAGATAGGCGGCGAAGGTCTCGTCGGCGTTGCGGTAGCGGATCGGCACGTAGGTCAGCCCCAGGCTGCCCATGCGATCGGCGAGCACGCCTTCATTGGTGGAGCCACTCACCACACAGACCGTGCGCTCGGCCAGATCCGCCAACTGTGTGATGCCGCTAGAAACCGGCGCCAGCACACCGCCACCGTCGTAGTAGACGATCGGCGCAAACGACAGGGCGTTGCCGCCGGGCGCATCGCGGCTGAGGTTGAGCGTCGTGTTGCGCGAGAGCAGATCCACATCGCCACTGGCCACGGCGGCGAAGCGGTCGTTGCTGCTGAGCAGCTTGAGATCCAGCTTGGCGGGATCCCCGAGCACGGCGGCCGCCACGGCGCGGCAGATCTCCACATCGAGCCCCTCGAAGCGACCATCGGCGCCGACGCTGCTGAAGCCCGGCAACTGGCCGTTGATGCCGCAGATCAAGCGGCCCCGTTGCTGGATCAGGCCGAGGCGGCCGCCCGCCAGCGGACCGCCGGAATCGCTGGCGCAGCCGGCAACGAGCGCCAGGGCCGCCAGCAGAGGCAGCGCCAGGAGCGAAAGAGATTTCAACCTAGGCGCCATAGCCGCCGCCTCCGGGGGTCGCGATCTCCAGCAGATCGCCGGGCTCCACCGCCAGCTCAGCGCTGCCCGCCAAGGCTTCCACCGAGCCATCGGCGCGCTCGAGGCGGTTGAGGCCGAGCGCCCCCGGCCCACCACCCGCCAGGCCGAAGGGGGCGATCCGGCGGGACCCCGAAAGGATCGACACCGTCAGCGGCTCCAGGAAGCGCAACCGCCGCACCACGCCATCTCCTCCACGGTTCCGGCCCAGGCCACCACTGCCGCGGCGAACCCGGAACGACTCCAGCCGCACCGGGAAACGGCTTTCGAGCACCTCCGGATCGGTGAGACGAGAGTTGGTCATGTGGCTCTGCACCGCATCGGCGCCATCGAAGCCCAGCCCATCGGGGGCAACCCCGGCGCCGGTGCCGCCGCAGATGGTCTCGTAGTACTGGCAGCGGCCGTTGCCGAAGCTGAGGTTGTTCATCGTGCCCTGGGCGGCAGCCATCATCCCCAGGGCGCCATACAGGGCATTGGCGATCGCCTGGGAGGTCTCCACATTGCCGGCCACCACGGCGGCGGGGTGCCGGGGCCGCAGCAGGCAGCCCTCCGGCACCAGCAGATCAAGGGGGCGAAAACAGCCGGCATTGAGTGGGATCGCTTCCCCCACCAGGGTGCGGAACACATAGAGCACCACCGCCTTGGTGATCGCCAGGGGGGCGTTGAGGTTGCCCGGGTGCTGGGGGGAGGTGCCGCTGAAATCGACCGTGGCCCGGCGCGCGGCCCGGTCGATCCGCACCGCCACGGCGATCGAGGCGCCGTCATCGAGCTCCACCCGGAAGGATCCAGCCCGCAGGCGATCGATCACCCGGCGTACCGCCTCGGCCGCGTTGTCCTGGATGTGATCCATGTAGGCCACCACCCGATCGAGTCCCTCGTCTGCCACCAGGCGCCCCAGCTCGGAGACTCCAAGGCGATTGGCCGCCACCTGGGCATGGAGATCGGCGAGCAGCTGATCAGGGTTCCGCACCGGCCAGGCTCCAGCAGCGAGCCGTTGCCGCCAGATCGCCTCGCGGAACTCGCCCTGCTCAAGAAACGGCACGTTGTCGAGCAGCAGGCCCTCCTCCTCGATGCAGCAGCTTTTTGGCGGCATGGAACCGGGGGTGAGGCCGCCCACATCGGCGTGGTGACCGCGGCTGGCCACGAAAAACAGGGGATCGGGGGCACCGGCGAACACCGGCGTGATCACGGTCAGATCGGGCAGGTGGGTGCCGCCGTTGTAGGGGTCGTTGGAGACCACCGCATCGCCTGGGGCCAGGGGCGGGCGCTCCCCGCGGGCGACGGCAGCCAGCAGGCTGGCGACACTCTCCCCCATGGAGCCCAGATGCACCGGGATGTGGGGAGCGTTGGCGACCAGATCGCCGCCCCGATCAAACAGGGCACAGGAGAAATCGAGCCGCTCGCGGATGTTCACCGAAGTGCTGGTGAGGCGCAGCCGCTCCCCCATCTGCTCGGCGATGGCGGCGAAGCGGTGGTGGAACAGCTCCAGGAGCACGGGATCCGGTGCCACTGGATGCTTGATCACTGAATCGGCTGCCACTGGATCGTCCGAGCGGGCGCCGACCCCGTGGGCCCCGGCGCGACCATCACCGAAGGGGTCATGACGCAGCAGCAACTCACCCCCCGACAACACCTGGGCCCCCCAGCCCGGCGCCACCAGCACGGTGCCGGTGGCCTCGGTGATCAGGGCTGGCCCGCCGAGCCGATCACCAGCCCGCAACCGCTCCCGGGGGAGCAGCGTCGCCGGCCGCCAGGCCCCGTCGATGTACAGGGGAACCGTGGCTGGGCTGCCTTCGGGGCCCTGGGGATCGCCGCCGGGTTGTTGTGCATGATCTGCCAGGGGTGAGCCGGCCGCCACCCGTTCCACGCTCAGCCACTCCACCTCCAGGTCCACAGGCTGACCGCCCACTCCAACAGGGGAGTAGCCGTAGCGCTGCTGATGGCTCTCCAGAAAGTGGCGTCTCATCACCGCCAACGACTCCAGGGGCACCGGCAGACTCAGCTCAGCGCCCCTTAGCCGCAGCCAGACGGTCACGTTCCTGGACGAGCCTGGCAGCGCCGCTCCATCGAGGTGCTCCGCCAGTTCGTGCAACTGCTTCACGCAGGCTTGATCGAGGGGCTCCAACACGCTGCGCTCACGGATCACCCGCTCCTCGGCCAGGCCCATGCCATAGGCCGAGAGCACCCCAGCCAGGGGGTGGAGCAACACCTGGGCCATGCCCAGGACCTCCGCCAGGGCACAGGCGTGCTGGCCACCCGCCCCGCCAAAGCAGACCAGGGAGGCGTTGCGCAGGTCATGGCCCCGCTGGATCGAGATGCGTCGGATCGCGCCGGCCATGCGCGCCACGGCGATCGCCAGGGCCCCCTCCGCCAGGTGCTCCAGCTGGGGTGGCGAGGTCCCAGGGGCCGTCAGCTGCGCAATCAGGGCCTCGAACCGCGCCGCCGAAGCGGCTGGATCCAGGGGCCGGTCGCCCCCGGGGCCGAACAGCGCCGGAAAGGCCTCGGGCCGCAGGCGCCCCAGCAACAGGTTGGCATCGGTGACCGTGGCCGGGCCACCACGCTGGTAACAGGCCGGCCCGGGGTCGGCCCCGGCGGAGGCGGGACCCACCTGCAGCCGCTGGCCATCGACATGGACCACGGAGCCACCACCTGCAGCGACGGTGTGGATCGCCAGCATCGGCGCCTGCAGGGTGAGGCCGGCGATCTTCGTTTCACTGCAGCGCTCCCAGGGCAGCTCAGGTCCAGCGGAATGGAACACGTCGGTGGAGGTGCCGCCCATGTCGAATCCGACAATCGCCGCCAACCCCTGCGCCCCATGCCCTTGTTCGTCCAGCTGAACAGCAGACGCAACCCTGCAGGCTCCCACCAGGCCCCCGGCCGGGCCGGAGAGAATCGTGTCCTTGGCCCGCAGCTGCTCCGGCGCGATCAGTCCACCACTCGACTGCATCACCCGCAGGCCGCAGCCAGGGCCCAGCGCGGCCTGAAGCTGGCCCAGATAGCGCCGAAGCGGAGGATCCACATAGGCCTCCAGCACAGCGGTCTGGGCCCGAGGCACCAGCTTGGTCAGGGGGCTCACCTGGTGGGAGAGGGCCACAGGCTCGAACCCCAGGCGGCACAGCCACTCCCCCAGGGCACGCTCATGGCGGGGGTGGCGGGCGCCATGGAGCAGGGCCACGGCGAGGCTGTGGTAGCCATCAGCGTGGGCACGGCACAGCTCCGCCTCCAGCTCGGCATCCAGGCAGAGCGGTTCCAGCTCGCTGCCGTCGGCGGCCAGGCGACCCCCCACCTCCAGCACCCGCCCATACAGCTGTTCGGGCTTCTCGATCCGCAGGGCGAAGAGATCGGGCCGGTGCTGGTCGCCGATCAGCAGGGCATCAGCGAAGCCGCGGCTCACCAGCAGCAGGGTGGGGGCGCCAGATCGCTCCAGCAGGGCATTGGTGGCGACGGTGGTGCCCAGACGCACCTCGGCGATGGCGCCCTCGGTCAGGGGGGCCCCTGGCGCCACCCCGAGCAACTCCCGGATTGCCGCCACCAGCGGATCCCCGCCGGTGGCCGCGGACAACACCTTGCGCACCACCAGCTCACCACCGGGGCTGCGGGCCACCAGGTCAGTGAAGGTGCCACCCCGATCGATCCAGAAGCGCCAGCCTGCCATTCGTTCAAGCTCCGCACATCCGACGAAAAGCTGCAGGGATGCTTATGTTCACAGGAACCCTTGCCTGAGCTGATCGGCCGCATGGGCGCAGGCGCGCCAGGTGATGGCCATCTCGGTCAGGGTCGGATTCTGCCAGGCGGATGTAGGCCAGCAGGCCCCATCGACCACGAGCAGATTCGGAGTGCGCCAGCACTGATTCCATGCATTGACGACCCCATCAGATTCCGTGGCTGCCATGCGGGCACCGCCCAGCTCATGGATGAAGAATCCAGGAGGCGGCGGGTATGACTCATCGCTGAGGGGTCGCGGGATCCAAGGCGGATGGAAGAACGCACGAGGAGTTTGAACGACTCCATGGGCCACCTCAATCACCTGCTCAAGGCGCCGAGCCATCGACACAAGCATGGCCTGCTCGTTGGCGGACCAGCTGCAATCGATCAGGACCGTCGGAAGGCCCCAGGCATCCTTCAACAGGGGATTCAACGTGATGCGGTTGTGGCGTTCCGGCAGCATCTCTCCATGCGCGATGAGGGATCCCCACACATGATTGTGAGCAGAGCTTCGCCGCAAGGGCGGCCGGTAGCGCTGAACCATGCCCCAGATGCCATAACCCCTCAGGAAGGGAGCATCCCCTCCGGTCGAAAGGTTCACCGTGTTGGGAATCAAAAAACCTGCGGCCCCGGAACGTTCCTGGCAGATGGCCGTCTCTCCACGAGCAGGCATCAGGGCATGGCGAAAGCAGGAGGTGTGATCCATCAAGTAATGGCCCAGGCACCCAGAGGGATCGACGAATCCACCGGGCTGATGCAATTCGCTTGAGTGGAGCAGAAGGCGCACCGATTCGATCGTCGAGGCGCACAGCACGATCAGAGAGGCAGACACCTGTGCCTCCGCCCGGGAGCGGCGATCAATGAACAGGGCCCCCGTCGCACGCGCACCAGATCGATCCAGCCTCACGTGGCTCACCACCGCATCGGTGCGCAGGGTCACCCGTCCCGTGGCCAGAGCTCGGGCCAATGCTCCTCCCTGGGATGTCGAACAGGGCCAGCCATCTTTCCTGTGTCTGGAGGGGGCAAAGACCCCCCTCTGATGCACGACGGGTAGATCCAGTTCCCGGATGACCCTTTCGCAAAAATGCCGCTCACCCCTCGTCCAGGGAAGGGGAGAGCGCAAATCTCCGTCGGGGAGTTGACGCAGGCGATCGCGGCCTCCATGGAGGCACAACAGGCGCTCTAGCCGTGCATAGAAAGGGGCGAGATCACTGTGGGAAATGGGCCAGCGCGGGCCGTGGCCATCCCGATCAGCAGCCTTGAACTCGAAATCTGACAGCCGCAGGGTGATACCGGCCCAGGTCAGAGTCCGACCCCCAAGCTGCCTTCCGCGCGTCCAGATAAAGGGTCGATCAGGAGGCGTCGTGTAGGGATTGTCGCGCTCATCGACGTAGAGAGAAGGATTATTGACCCAGTAAGCAGGATGCTTCGCCTGCAGGGACTGTGCCCCATTCGTGGCGTTGGCTAAACGCCTGACTTTGTTAAGCGGCTCCCATCCCCGCATCTGTCGGTGGCTTAACTCCGGCCCCGCCTCAAGAACCAGCACCTTCAAGCCAGCTTCCGCAAGTACCATCGCGGCGACACCACCCGTTGCTCCGGACCCGATGACCAATGCGTCGTAGGTCATCGCGCGCCGAGGAGAGATGGATTCATCAACGGCCTCTCAGAGCATCAATCTAGGCATGAGCCGACGCATGACTCCCCATGCCTTCCCAGCAGGACAACAATCGGCATTTGCCCGATCTTGCGATCGATCGCTGTGCCAGAGGGCAAGCCTGCTTCGATCCTGGTTCCATCAGCCATGGCCATGAAGCACCCCTTGACGGCTGACAAACGTGCAGAACAGAGCTCTTTCCCGGCCGCAATCGGCCTTGGGGTTGGGCGGTCAGACCCCATGGGATCAACACGAGCTGGAGGGAGCCATGGATGAAGCCACCTCAACCGGACTGGCGATGCCCTTCCTCTCGTTGAGAGGTGGCGGACGGATGCCCGCCCTGGGGATGGGCACCTGGAGAGGCTCCCCGCAAGCGATAGAAGCTGCCGTGCGCTCTGCCCTTGCCCTCGGCTACCGCCACTTCGACTGCTCGCCGATCTATGGCAACGAGGCTGCGATCGGTGAGGCGCTGGCAACAGCCATCGCTGCCGGTGAGGTCCGCCGCGATCAGCTCTGGATCACCTCCAAGCTCTGGAATGACGCCCATCACCCCGACGATGTAGCGCCAGCGTTGGCGAAGACGCTTGAGGACCTCAAGCTGGATTGGCTGGACCTGTACCTGGTGCACTGGCCAGTGGTTCTGCGTCGGGGCTGCCGCTTCCCCCGATCCGGTCGCGACTTCATTGACCTCCAACGATTGCCCCTTGAGCAGACCTGGAGCGCCATGGAGATCCTGCGGCGCCACGGCCTCTGCAGACACATCGGGGTCTCGAATTTGAGCAGGGTCAAGCTTTCCCGCCTGATCGAGCGGGTCGAGTGGAAACCGGAGGTGAACCAGATTGAACGGCATCCCTACCTGCAGCAACCTGAGCTGATGGCCTTTTGCCAGAGCCAGGACGTACAGGTGACCGCCTATTCCCCCCTCGGCTCGCCTGGCACGCGCTCCCTCCTTCATGGCTTTCTGACCCCCAATTTGCTCAAGGACCCAACGATCCTGAGGATCGCTTCAGTCCATCAGGCCTCAGCCGCCCAGGTGCTGCTGGCCTGGGGATTGCAGCAGAGGACAGCCGTGATTCCCAAATCCATGCAGCCTGCGCGTCAGGCCTGCAACCTGGCGGCTCCACGGCTGTTCCTCAACCCATCTGAGCTGCGAGAGATGGCCGCACTCGATCGTGGTCACCGCTTCTCTAGTGGCCGTTACTGGACGATCCCTGGCAGTCCCTACAGCCAGGCCAACCTCTGGGACGGCGAAGCCCGTTGATCCGTCTCAACACAGTCGACCTGATTCAGTGAAGGTGCCACCCCGATCGATCCAGAACCGCCAGCCGGCCAGCGCCTCAGCGGTAGTTCTCGAACTGAAGCGGCAGCTCCAGGTCCTCACTGCGCAGCAGGGCGATCGCCTGCTGCAGGTCGTCCTTGTTCTTGCCGGTGACCCGCAGGCTGTCCCCCTGGATCGCCACGGTCACCTTCTTGAGCTGATCACGCACGGTCTTGCTGAGCTTCTTGGCCAGTTCCTGGCTGAGGCCCTTGCGCAGCAGCACCTTCTGCTGCACCCGGTTGCCGCCCACGGGCTCGGGGGGCTGGAAGTCGAAGATCTTCAGCGACAGCTCCCGTTTCGTGGCCTTCTGGCGCAGCACATCGACCACCGCCTCCAGGGTCATTTCGCTGGCGGTGGTGATCGTAAGACTGCCCTCCTCCAGGTCAATCTCGGTTTTGGAGTCCTTGAGGTCGTAACGCTGGCCCACCTCGCGGCGCACCTGATCGACGGCGTTGACCAGCTCCTGGCGATCGAAATCGGAGACCACATCGAAGGAGTAGGTGTCGGCCATCGGACCTGAAGACAGTGGAAAGGGAGACCAGCCTAGAAAAGAGACCTCGCCCACTTCCCTGCCGCCATGCCCCTGACTGCCGCTGCCCCCTTCGTCTGGTCGCTGGTGCTGGCCGGCGCCGTGGTGATGCTGAGCCTGGTGCCGCTGGCCCTGGGCCGCGCCCGCGCCGATTTCAGCGTGGCCGATCTGGCGGCACCGCGGGCGATGTTCGAGCGGCTGCCGGCCTGGGGCCAACGGGCCAGCTGGGCGCACCAGAACGCCTTCGAGGCGTTCACTCTGCATGCCCCGGCCTGCCTGCTCTGCCTGGTCGCCGGGGTGAACGCACCGGTGGCGCTGATCGCCGCCTGGGCCCATCCCCTGCTGCGTCTCGCCTACAACGGCGCCTACGTGGCCAACGCTCCCCCGCTGCGCAGCCTCTGCTGGATCGGCGGGCTGCTTGCCACCGCGGTGCTCTACAGCGAAGGGCTCAAAGCGGCACTCGCGGGGGGATGAAGCCCGGTCGGCCCGTGGCGTTCCTGTGGCGCTCGTTCCGCCCTCAGCCCTTCTCCTGCAGCCCCCTGATCGCCGTGAGCAGGGACGCAGGACTCTGGGGGTCCACCATCAGCACACTGCCGCCGGGGGTCTTGGCCATCTCCTTGCCCATGGAGGTCCAGTCCATCGCCAGCAGCAGGCGCAGGCCCTCGGCGGCGGCTGGGTGGGCCTCGATCACGCGCGCCAGCTCGGCGGCCGCCTCGGCGCGGGCGATGGCGAGAACCTTCTGTTGCTGGGCCTGGGCCTCGGAGGCCAGCAGCAGCGCCTCCTGCTGGGCCTTGGCATCGAGCACTAGGGCCTCAGCCCGACCCTTGGCCGCATTCACCTGCGACTCCCGCTCGCCTTCGGAGCGCAGGATCGCGGCACGCTTCTCCCGTTCGGCGCTCATCTGCATCTCCATCGCCTGCTGCACGCCGGGGGAGGGGACGATGTCGCGCATCTCCACCCGGGTGACCTTGACCCCCCAGGGATCGGTGGCCTGATCGAGCTCATGCAGCAGCACCTCATTCACCTCCGAGCGGGTGGAGAAGGTCTGGTCGAGGTCGAGCTTGCCCATCTCCGAGCGGATCTGGGTGAGCACCAGATTCACCATCGCCGACTGCAGGTTGTCAAGGGCGTAGTAGGCCTTGGCGTGCTCGAGCAGCTGCCAGTAGACCACCGCATCCACCTCGATCGAGACGTTGTCCTTGGTGATGCATTGCTGGGGGGGGATGTCGAGCACCCGCTCCTTGAGCGACTCGTTACTGACGACCCGTTCGACCACCGGCAGCACCAGCGAGAGGCCCGGCTTGAGTTCCCGATCGAACTTGCCCAGGCGTTCCACCAGCATCGAGCGGCCGCCGTTGGTGATCTTGGCGCTGCCCACCCCGAGAAACCCCAGCAGCACCAGCGCCGGCAGCGAAAACAGAACTTCCATGGGAGTTCGGATGCGTTCAACGGGATCAGGCTAGGCAGCGCTGCCGCTCCAACCACAGCAGACTGGCAGGATTCGCCCTTGGCCCGATGGCCCCACTGTTCTGGCTGGCGTTGGCCGGGGTGCTGTTCCTGATCGAAGTGAGCATCCCCGGATTCGGGGGCTTCGTGATCGCGGCGGTGGCCGCCCTGCTGGTGTCGGCGCTCACGGCTCTGGTGGGCCTGCCGGTGTCGCTGCAGGTGGTGGTCTTTGCCCTGATCAGTCTGCTGGGCGGGGCGGCGCTGTGGCGCTGGTCAAGCCGGCAGCCCTCGAAGCTGGAGCGCCTCGCCCCCGCCGACGACCGGGCCGAGGTGATCGCCGCCTTCGATGCCCAGGGGCGGGGCCGGGTGCGCTGGCAGGGCCAGAGCTGGGCCGCCGAAAGCCTCGATGAACCCAGGCAACTGGAGCCGGGCGATCAGGTGGTGGTGATGCGCCGGGTGGGCACCTGCCTGGAGGTGATGGCCTCGGAATCCTGATCGGAATCCTGAGCGGGCCGGGCGCGGCGCCCTCAGTCAAAGAACATCAGGCTCACCACCTTGCCCATGTCCTCGGCGGCATGGCAGCTGGTGAGCAGGGTCTCGCTGTCGTGGAAGGCGTAGCAGATCAGCTGGTCGCAGCGGCCGATGATCTCCTGGTTGCACAGGCTGCTGGCCATCGGCAGGGGCAGTTCGTCGTGCTCGGGCTTCTCCACCAGGTGCAGCACCCGCTCCAATTGGTCACGGGATTCGCTGGGCTGGCGCTCCAGGCTCTGGGGCAGCAGCACCGTGAGCCGGCTGGGGTCCACCTCCAGCACGCCGCGAATCACGGCGGCGTTGACCCCCAAAGAGCCGGAGGTGATCAGGTTGTGTCCTTCCTGGGCGAGGGAGCGGGCCACCAGCTCCACCAGGTGGATGGAGACCACCGGCACATGACGGCTGCCGAGGATGGCGATGCGCCGCTTGCCGGTGTCCTGGAGCATCGCCAGCTCCTGGGCCAGGGTGTCGATCCGGTCGAGGGCCGGTAGATCAAGGGACCGAGTCAACGCTTGCCATCTGCCAGCGAGTTGAAATTAGCAGCGCTTTCCTCAGGCCCGCTGGGGCAACCTCAGCCGATCGAACAATCGGCTGAAGGAGCAGTGCTCCTGCACCAGCCGAAAGGCGTAGGTGGCCTTGACCGATTCGTGCAGCCGCACGTGGCCGAAGGCCCGCTCGATCACTTCCACGGTGGTGAGGGTGTCGTGCTCCACCTTGAGGATGGGCACCTCCAGCTCCTCGGCGCGGTTAATCAGCTGCGGCAGGGGCTCTCCCGCACCCGTGAGGATCAGGCACTGGGTGGAGGCCTCCAGGGCCGCCAGCTGGATGTCGGTGCGGTCAGCGCCGGTGACCACGGCCATGTTGCGGCGGCGACGGAAGAATTCCATCGCCGAGTTGACGTTCATCGCACCGATGCTGAGGGTTTCCACCAGCAGATCAAGGCGCTCGCGACAGCACAGCACCCTCGCCCCCAGGCGCCCCGCCAGCTCCTCGACGGTGACGCTGCGCAGCAGCGGACTACGGGGCATCACTCCGAACACCGGCAACCCCAGTCCTTCCAAGGCGGGCACCAGCTCGGCGCGCAGCTCGCCCACCTGGTCGGGGTTGACGGAGTTGAGCACCACACCGGCCAGGTGCTCCCCCAGCTGCTGCTGGGCCTCCAGCAACGCATCGATGCTGAGGCTGTCCTCCCAACGGTGAACGAGCACCACGGGGGCGGCGAAGGCCTCGGCCAGGCGGCTGAGGTTGAGGCCATAGAGCAGGCCTTCATTGAGGCTTCCTGCGGCCTCCAGCAAGGTGACGCCGTCGTTGAAGGCCCCCAGCCGCCGCTGCAGCAGTTCGAAGCCCGGCCCGGAGCCGCGGCGCCCCTCCAGCAGGCGGGCCTGGGCGGTGGCGGGCTCGAGCAGCTCAAGCGAGGGCAGCAACTGCTCGGGAGCGAGGCCGAGGATGCTGCCCACGAAGCGCACGTCATCATCGATCAGCTCGATCGACTCCTGATCGGGATCAGGGCTGCAGCTGGTGGCCAGGGGTTTGCCGAAGCGCAGGGCCAGCCCCTGCTGCACCAGTTGCCGCCCCAGGCCAAGGACCACAGCCGACTTGCCACTGAACGGGTGACAGGAACCAATCAGAAGGGTGGGGGCCATCTAGCGTTCCGGACTGTGGGGAATCTCGCCGACCAGCAGCCAGCGCCAGAAGTTTTCCGGGAGATCCGGTTCGGCGCCACCGTCGCGGTACTGGATCAGATCCATCAGCCAGAGCACCAGCTGGTGGGTGGGAACGGAAAAGCTGTAGAGCACTTCGGGCAGCTGGGGAAAGCTCAGCTGACAGCTGCTGCGTTCCTGGGGGGAGGTGCCCGCTTGCCAGCGGAGCTCGAATAGATGCGGGGTACCGAACTTCAGCACCCGTTGACCGGTGACCCGGCCTTGATCAAGGAGGTGGATGGCCTGATCGAGCACATCCTCCCGGCTGACCCCGCTGCAGTAGGGGGCATAGAGCGCCACCTGGGCGGCGTCATGGGTGGCCACATCCGTGGGGTTGCTGGAGGCCATCCGTGCGTGGGTCGCCGCAGGCGCTCTAAGAATGCCCCATGCTGCCAGCCTGTGGGGCGTTCGCCCATGGATGGGGCCCAGCGATGAATCTCCTTGTGGCGCTCCAGGGCCGGGCCCTGCCCCTGGCGGGCCGGCGGGTGGCGGTGAGCGGAGCGGGAGGAAGCCTCGGCCGGGCTCTGCTGCTGGAGCTCCACCGCCGGGGCGCCCAGCCCATCGCCCTGACCAGCTCGCCGGCGCCGTTGGAACTACGGGACAGCGACGGCCAGCGGCTGCCGCTGGAGCAGGTGCACTGGAGCTGCGGCCAGGAGAGCGCCCTGGCGCCGCTGCTGGAGGGGGTGGACATCCTGGTGATCAACCACGGCATCAACGTCCATGGGGAGCGCAGCCCCGAGGCGGTGGAGCGCTCCTTGGAGGTGAATGCCCTGAGCGCCTGGCGGCTGCTGGAGCTGTTCGTGGCGACCTGCGAACGCCAGGGCCGGCCCGATCCGGCGGCGCCGATCAAAGAGGTCTGGGTGAACACCTCAGAAGCCGAGGTGCAGCCGGCGCTCAGCCCCCTCTATGAGATCAGCAAGCGCCTGCTGGGGGAGCTGCTGAGCCTGCGCCAGCTGGATGCCCCGGGGGCCCCCTGGCGCCTCCGGCGGCTGGTGCTGGGGCCGTTCCGCTCCAGCCTCAATCCGATCGGGGTGATGCCGGCGGGTTTCGTGGCCCGCCAGGTGCTGGCCCAGGCCAGCCGCGGCCTGGGGCTGATCATCGTCACCCCCAATCCGCTCACCTACGTGACGATGCCCCTGACCGCCCTGGGCCGCTGGCTCTACCTCGGGGTCGTCAGCCGGCCCAAATAAGGAATCCGGCGCTTAGAAATCCCGATCGGTGAGGATCTCGCAGCCATCGCTGGTCACGGCGATGGTGTGCTCCCACTGGGCGGAATAGGAGCCATCCACGGTGACCACGGTCCAACGGTCCTTGAGGGTGCGGCAATCCTTGGAGCCGGCGTTGAGGATCGGCTCCACCGCCAGGGTCATCCCGGCGCGCAGTTTCATGTTGGGCAGGTCCTTGGTGCGGAAGTTGAACACCGAGGGCTCCTCGTGCAGGTTGCGGCCGACGCCATGGCCGGTGTAGTCCTCCACCACGGCATAGCCGTGGGACTCGACGTGGTCTTGAACGGCCCCGGCGATGTCGAGCAGGGTGTTGCCGGCCTTGATCTGGGCCAGACCCTGCATCAATGATTCCTGGGCCACGCGGCTGAGGCGGCGGGTCTCCTCGCTGACACCCTCCCCCACGCAGAGGGTGATGCAGCTGTCGCCGTGGTAGCCCTCGAAATAGGCGCCGGTGTCGATCTTGACCAGATCACCGTCCTTGATCACGCGCTTGGGGCTGGGGATCCCATGCACCACTTCGTTGTTGATGCTGGCGCAGATGCTGGCGGGGAAGCCGTGGTAGCCCTTGAAGCTCGGGGTGGCGCCCAGTTCACGGATGCGCTTCTCGGCGTGGCGATCGAGATCGGAAGTGGAGAGGCCCGGCGCCGCCAGTTCAGTGATCTCGCGCAGCACGGTGGCCACGATGCGGCTGGCGCGGCGCATCGTCTCGATCTCGCGGGCCGATTTGATCTCCACCCCCCGGCGGCTCTTCTGGATCCGTGGCCCCACCGCGGTGGCGCCACTGGCCGCCTTGGTGGCCGCAGCGTTGGTGGAGGCCAGCAGATCCGCGAAGAGATTCATCCGAAAACGCCAGCGACGGTCCTTCAAGTTATCAACCGCCACACTGGATCGCTTGACGTACCAGCCACCGCATGGCATCTCCGGCGCCGTTCCGCCGCCTGCATGGCCTGATCGCCCCGGTGGTGCTCACGCCACTGCTGCTCACGGTCTGCAGTGGCATGGCCTACCGCCTGCTCAAGGACTGGGCTGGCCTGAGCCGCGACCAGGTGCACGTGCTGATGGTGCTGCACGAGGGGGAATGGCTGGGCAGCCGGTTCGAGAGCGTCTATGTGCTGCTCAACGGCGTCGGGCTGCTGTGGATGCTGGCGACCGGGGCGGGGATGCTGGTGCAGAAGTGGCGCAAGCGACCCCCCCGGGCCCCGGCCCCACCGGATCCGGCCCCACCAGATCCGGTCCTGAAGGAAGTGGAACCCTGAGCCGGTACAATCCTTGTTTGGCCAGGCGCACACGGAATCGGAAGATGGCAGCGGAATCAAACGAGTTGAACGCAACCGTGGCTGAAGCCTCGGACACCGCAGCAGAAGCGGCCGCCCCAACGGCCACGGCTGTGGCCGAGCCCCCGGCCGTGGTGGTGAAGACCGGCAAGCTGAGCGCCTACGACCTGATCCGCGCCTTCGAAGCCGAGCAGCTCAAGAGCGACCTGCCGGAGATCTACGTGGGCGACACCGTGCGTGTCGGGGTGCGCATCAGCGAAGGCAACAAGGAGCGCATCCAGCCCTATGAGGGCGTGGTGATCGCCAAGCGCCATGGTGGTCTCAACGAGACCATCACCGTGCGCCGCATCTTCCAGGGCATCGGCGTGGAGCGGGTGTTCATGCTCCACAGCCCCCAGGTGGCTTCCGTGAAGGTGGAGCGGCGCGGTAAGGTGCGTCGAGCGAAGCTCTTTTATCTGCGGGATCGGGTGGGCAAGGCCACCCGTGTCAAGCAGCGCTTCGATCGCTGAGGCCTTCCTCACTCGTTCACCCAGGCCGCTTCTTTCTTCAGTAGCGGCCCAAGGGGTTTCGCCCCAAGGGGTTTCGCCTTGCGCCGTTAGTTCAGTTGGTAGAACGCAGGTCTCCAAAACCTGATGTCGGGGGTTCAAGTCCTCCACGGCGCGTCCGACTACCCCCTCTGCAGTTTCGCGGTTCCGGATATGGAGTTGGATCTACAACCCGGTGATGTGGTCAAGGTGCTCGAATCCGCCGCCCTCGGCTGGGTTCGGGCCCGTGTGATCCGGGTCAAATCAGGCGGGCGGGTCGTCGTCCAGAGCGACCAGGGGCGGGAATTCACCGCCCGTGGCAACCAGGTGCGGCTGATCGAGCCAGCGGGTTTCCGGCCCTGAGGCCTGAGCCCAGCCTGCTGCATTCCCATGCTCATCCTCACGGCCAGCAACGGCCAGAATCTGGCTCTGGCGGAGCTGGTGGCCGAGCGGGCCCAGGCCCTGGGCCACGGCTCCCAGCTGATTGATCTTGTGGCACTTGAACTGCCCCTGTTCACGCCCGCCTGCAAGGCCGCAGGAGCGGGCGAGCCCCTGGAGAACCTGGCGGCGGCCCTGAGGCAGCAGCGGCGTCTCTGGGTGTGCGCGCCGGAATACAACGGCAGCCTCCCCCCCACCCTGGTGAACGCGATCGCCTGGCTGTCCACCACCAGCGTCGATTTCCGCGCCCTGTTCCAGGGGGTGCCCGTGGCCCTCTCGAGCCACAGCGGTGGCGGCGGCCAGAAGCTGCTCAGCGCCATGCGCTTGCAGTTCGCCCACCTGGGCGCGGTGGTGATCGGCCGCGAACTGCAGAGCACGCCCAGCAAAGTGGCGAACCCGGAGAGCATCGACGCCATGCTCAGCGAGCTGCACCGACTGGAACCCCCGGCCCTCGGTTGACGTCGGGACCCGTGATCACGGATACTTCCGAGGTTGCCAGCGCAACGCAGACCGGCCAAAAGCCGGACTGGGACTGTAGTTCAACCGGTTAGAGCACCGCCCTGTCACGGCGGAAGTTGCGGGTTCGAATCCCGTCAGTCCCGTTCACCCACCCGATGGAGAGCCTCACGTGCCGGTTGACGGACCTGTTCGGGTGCGCCTGGCCCCCAGCCCCACCGGCACCCTGCACATCGGCACCGCCCGCACGGCGGTGTTCAACTGGCTGTTCGCCCGCCGCCACGGGGGCCAGTTCCTGCTGCGCATCGAGGACACCGACCGGGAGCGCTCCAGGCCGGAATTCACCACCAACATCCTCGAGGGCCTGGCCTGGCTTGGGCTGGCCTGGGACGGCGAACCGGTGATCCAGAGCGCGCGGATCGAGGCCCACCGCCAGGCCATTGCGCAGCTGCTCGAGAGCGGCCACGCCTATCGCTGCTACGCCAGCGAGTCGGAACTCACCGCGATGCGCGAGGCCCAGGCCGCCGCCAACAGGGCCCCGCGCTACGACAACCGCCACCGGGACCTGAGCGCGGAGCAGGAACGCGCCTTCCGCGCCGAGGGCCGCCAGGCGGTGATCCGCTTCCGCATCGACGACGGGGCCACGATCGATTGGCACGACCTGGTGCGCGGCTCGATGCGCTGGGCCGGCGCCGATCTGGGCGGCGACATGGTGATCGCCCGGCGGGCGCCAGAGGGCAGCATCGGCGATCCCCTCTACAACCTGGTGGTGGTGGTGGACGACGCGGCGATGGCGATCAGCCACGTGATCCGCGGCGAGGACCACATCGCCAACACCGCCAAGCAGATCCTGCTGTACGAGGCCCTGGGCCTGGCGCTGCCGCAGTTCGCCCACACGCCCTTGATCCTCAACCAGGAGGGCCGCAAGCTCTCCAAGCGTGATGGGGTCACCTCGGTGTCGGAGTTTCGCGCCATGGGCTACACGGCCGAGGCCCTCGCCAATTACATGACCCTGCTGGGCTGGTCGCCGCCGGAGGGCATGGGGGAGCGCTTCACCCTGGAGCAGGCGGCGGCGGTGTTCGATTTCGAGCGCGTGAACCGGGCCGGGGCCCGCTTCGACTGGGACAAGCTGAACTGGATCAACGGCCAGGTGCTGCACGGCCTCGGGGCCGCCGAGCTGCGCCGCCAGCTGCTGCCCCTCTGGCAAGCGCAAGGTTGGGCCACCGGTGGGGCGATCGGCAGCGATCCGGAGTGGCAGGAGCAGCTCACGGAGCTGTTGGGGCCCTCGCTCACCCTGCTGGCCGATGGCGTCGAGCAGGCCAGGCCCTTCTTCGAGCGGCCGGAACTGAACGAGGCGGCCCGCGCCCAGCTGGAAACGGAGGGGGCCCGAGCGGCGCTGGCGGCCCTGCTGGCGGCGCTGAAGGCCGAGAAGGAGGCGCCCTTGGGCCCTGACGCGGCCCAGGCGCTGCTGGGGGCCGCGGCCAGCGCCGCCGGCGTCAAGAAAGGGGTGCTGATGAAAAGTCTGCGGGCCGCCCTGCTGGGCAGCCTGCAGGGGCCCGATCTGGTGGCCACCTGGGGGCTACTCCACCCCATTGGTGAGGACCTCGCCCGGCTCGAGCGCAGCCTCTGAGGGCTTCGGGCCGTCTTCAGGTTCCAGGTCCACCAGCTCCAGGCGCCGGGCCAGGGCCGGGGCGGTGAAACCCTGCAGCCCCACGGTGAGCAGGATAGTCAGAAACACGAGGCCCTTGAGCAGGCTGGCCCCGGGCACCCCGGCCTCCTCGAGGCGGATGGCGAACAGGCTGGCCACGGCGGCGGTGACGATGCCCCGGGGCGCGATCCAGCTCAGCAGCAGCTTCTCGCGGCCGCCCAGGGGCAAACCCACGCCCGCCACCTGCACCAGCAGCAGCCGCAACAGCATCAGCCCGAGCACACAGCCCACCCCGCCCCAGCCCAGGGGGCTCAGCTCCCCCCAGGAGACATCCGCCGCCAGCAAAGGGAACAGCATCGTGATCGCCAGCTGGGCCATCTGACGGATCAGGACATCGAGCTGATCGGCTTCGGTGTCGAGGCGCCAACCCACCACCACCCCAGCAGTGACAGCGGCCGGCAGCCCTGCCTCCGGCAACAGGGCCTCGGCGCCGCTGAACAGCAGGAACAGCACGCCGAGGGTGACCTGCAGGCGCACCATGCCGCTGCGCTCACCGGTGGCGGGCAGACGCTGCAGCACGGCCGCCAGCAGGAAGCCCGCCAGGGCTCCCACGAGGGCGCCACCACCCATCCGCAGGACCAGGGCACCGGCCAGGTCCCCCCAGCTGTCCAGTTCACCGAGGGCGAGCTCCAGGAGCAGGGCCGCCAGCACGGCGCTGAACGGTTCGAGCACGAGGCCTTCGGCCTCCAGCACCTGGGCCAGGGGGGCCTTCAGGCGCATCTGCTGCACCATCGGAGTGATCACCGTGGGACCGGTGGCCAGCACGATCGCCCCGAACACCAGGGCCACGGGCCAGTCGAGGCCAGCGAGCAGATGGGCCAGGGCCGTGCTTCCCGCCAGCCCGAGCAGGCCCCGCACCAGCACGATCCGCAGCAGGGTCTGGCGGGGCTCGCGGCCCGCCAGGCGCAGGTTGAGCCCGCCATCGAACAGCACCAGGCTCACCAGCAGCCCCACGATCGGCTCGAGGCCGGCACCCAGCAGCTCCGGATCGACCAGATCGAAGCCGGCCCGGCCGATCAGCAGCCCTGAGGCCAGCAGCAGCACCACCGTGGGCAGGCCGCTGATCTGTCCGAGCAGCTGGGCGACGGAGCCCGCGAAGACGGTGAGGCCCCAGAGCAGGCCGAGGCGGTCGCTGCTGAGACTCAATCCTCGTTCACAGCGAACTGGGGCTCGACCCGGATCCCGACGATGGCGCTGGGACGCACCACCAGGTATTCACCCTGCAGGTCGTTGATCGGAACGTTCACGTAGGCCTCGGGCGGGCCGGCATTGAGCACCCCGGAGTACCACTGCTGGAAGGCTTCGAGGGTGGCGAAGTTCACCGCCTCGCGATGGCCACCGCTGAAAAGAAGGTGCACGACGAAGCGACGTGGGATTCTGGACATGACGGCGGTTCAACGCCTGCTCAGAATGCCGCAGCCTGCTGGGGTTGCGCCAGAACCAGGGGCTGCGGAACGATCGACCGAAGGACCATCGGCCGAAGGACAGAGGCGGCGGGGGCGTAGAGGGGATGGCGGGGCTGGCCGGAGGCGGTGTGGCCCAGGACCAGCAGGGATTGGGAGGCGCCGGCGGCGGCCAGCAGCTCCAGCACCTGCCGATCGCGGCCCATCCAGCGGCCGCCGTTGCCCCAGCCCAGCCAGAGGCTGGCGGGAGCCGGCCCGGTGAGCGCCTCGGCCAGCGCCCGGCGAATCCAGTCGTCGTTGGCGGGGCCGATCGGATCGGCGCAGCGGCCCAGGGCCGCCGGGTTGGGGCTGATGCGGGCGAACAGGTTGACCACCGTGAGCGAGCCGTGGCCCCAGCGCCGGGCGAAACCCAGCAGGCGCCGCAGGGTGGGGTCGTCGCGGCGGCCATCGGCCCGGGAGGGGTTGAGGCCGATGAACAGCAACTCCGGCCGGCTGGGCTCCCAGCGGCGGCGCAGCTGCCAGCGGTAGCTGCCGCAGGCGCTGAAGTCGGCCGGGGCCAAGCCATCCTCCGCTGGGTGGGGGGTGGCAGGCTGTGGCGACGGTTCAGTCATGGCGCGGAGCGGGGATGGCGGCGAAGCAGAAACCCGAGGCACCGATGCTGCTGCTGGTGGACGGCCATTCCCTGGCCTTCCGCAGTTTCTACGCCTTTGCGAAGGGGGGCGACGGGGGCCTGGCGACCGCCGATGGCGTGGCCACCAGCGTCACCTACGGCTTCCTCAAGGCGCTGCTGGAGAACGTGAAGGGGCTCACGCCCCAGGGGGTGGTGATCGCCTTCGACACGGCCGAACCCACCTTCCGCCACAAGGCGGATGTGAACTACAAGGCCCACCGCGACGTGGCACCGGAGCACTTCTTCAGCGATCTGGCCAACCTGCAGGAGATCCTGGCGGGGGCCCTGAACCTGTCCCTGTGCCTGGCGCCCGGCTACGAGGCCGATGACGTGCTCGGCACCCTGGCCAACCGGGCTGCCGCAGACGGCTGGCGGGTGCGGATCCTCTCCGGTGACCGCGACCTGTTCCAGCTCGTCGACGACGAACGCGACATCGCCGTGCTCTACATGGGCGGCGGCGGCCCCTACGCCAAGACCGCCGGCCCGGTGCTGATCCGGCGCGAGGGGGTGATCGCCAAGCTGGGGGTGAGCCCCGAAGCGGTGGTGGACCTCAAGGCGCTCACGGGCGATTCGAGCGACAACATCCCGGGGGTGAAGGGGGTGGGCCCAAAGACGGCGATCACCCTGCTCAAGGAGAACGGCGACCTCGACGGCGTCTACGCCGCCCTCGAAGCGCTCAGCGATGACAAGGCCAGCCAGGGGGCGCTCAAGGGGGCGCTCAAGACCAAGCTGAGCGCCGACAAGGCGAACGCCTACCTCTCGCGCCACCTGGCCGAGATCCTGATCGACATCCCCCTGCCGAGCGAACCAAGGCTGGAGCTGGCGGAGGTGGATGGCGGCGCCCTGGCCCGGCGGCTGACGGAGCTGGAGCTGCACAGCCTGGTGCGGCAGCTGGGGGCCTTCGAGCGCGCCTTCTCCGCCGATCATCTCCCCCACACCGAGCCTGAGCAGGTTCTGGCAAGCAAGGCCGCCGTGGTCGAACCCGCCACACCCGACGCCATAACCGGCCCCGCAGCCCAGGCCGCGCCAGAGGCCGTCCCTGGGGTCGCCCCTGAGGCAGCCCCTGGGCGGTTGCCGGGGCTGCGGCCGCAGATCATCTCCAGCCCCGCCCAGCTCGACGCCCTGGTGGCAACGCTGCTGGCCGCCAGCGATCCAGCCGCCCCCATCGCCCTCGACACCGAGACCACGGCCCTGAACCCCTTCCAGGCCGAGCTGGTGGGGATCGGCCTCTGCTGGGGTGAGGCCCTGGACGCGCTGGCCTACATCCCGATCGGCCACCACCCGCCGATGGCCGCCGATCTGCTCAGCGCGCCGCCCGAGGCACCGGAGCAGCTGCCCCTGGAGACGGTGTTGGCGGCCCTGGCCCCCTGGCTGGCGAGCGCCGCACACCCCAAGGCGCTGCAGAACGCCAAGTACGACCGACTGGTGCTGCTGCGCCACGGCCTGCCCCTGGGGGGGGTGGTGATGGACACGCTGCTGGCGGATTACCTCCGCGATGCCAACGCCAAGCACGGCCTGGAGGCGATGGCGGAGCGGGAGTTCGGGTTCGTGCCCACGGCCTTCACGGATCTGGTGGCGAAAGGAGACACCTTCGCCTCGGTGCCGATTGAGGCGGCGTCCCTGTACTGCGCCATGGACGTGCACCTCACCCGCCGGCTCGCGCTGGTGCTGGCGGCGGAGCTGGCGGCCCTGGGGCCGGCGCTGCCGGCGCTGCTGGCTGAGGTGGAATTGCCCCTGGAGCCTGTGCTGGCGCTGATGGAGGCCACGGGCATCCGCATCGACATCGCCTACCTGGCGGAACTGAGCCTGGAGCTGGGGGACCAGCTCGAGACGCTGGTGCGCGAGGCCCAGGAGCTGGCCGGCGTGGCCTTCAACCTGGCCTCCCCCAAGCAACTGGGCGAGCTGCTGTTTGAGACCCTGGGGCTGGATCGCAAGAAATCAAGGAAGACCAAAACCGGCTGGAGCACCGATGCGGCCGTGCTCGAGAAGCTTGAGGGCGACCACCCGGTGGTGCCCAAGCTGCTGGAGCACCGCATCCTCAGCAAGCTCAAGAGCACCTATGTCGATGCGCTGCCGTTGCTGGTGGAACCGGAAACCGGCCGCGTGCACACCGATTTCAACCAGGCGGTGACCGCCACTGGGCGCCTTTCGAGCAGCAACCCCAACCTGCAGAACATCCCCATCCGCACGGCCTATTCCCGGCGGATCCGCAAGGCCTTCCTGCCCCAGGAGGGATGGAACCTGATCAGCGCCGACTACAGCCAGATCGAGCTGCGCATCCTCACCCACCTCTCGGGCGAGGAAGTGCTGGTGGAGGCCTACCAGAAGGGAGACGACGTGCACGCGCTCACGGCCCGGCTGCTGCTGGAGAAAGAGGAGGTGAACGCCGATGAACGGCGATTGGGCAAGACGATCAACTTCGGCGTGATCTATGGCATGGGCGCCCAGCGGCTGGCGCGCGAAACGAGCCTGAGCCAGGCCCAGGCCAAGGAGTTCCTGAGCAAGTACAAGCAGCGCTACCCGAAGGTGTTCGCCTATCTGGAGCTGCAGGAACGGCTGGCGCTCAGCCGCGGCTACGTGGAGACGATCCTGGGGCGTCGGCGCCCGTTCGAGTTCGACCCCAACGGCCTGGGGCGGCTGAAGGGCAAGGATCCGCTGGAGATCGAGCTGGAGGTGGCGCGCCGGGGCGGCATGGAGGCCCAGCAGCTGCGAGCGGCCGCCAATGCGCCGATCCAGGGCTCCAGCGCCGACATCATCAAGCTGGCGATGGTGCGGCTGCACCATGAGCTGATCGCCCAGCAACTGCCGGCGCGGCTGCTGCTGCAGGTGCACGACGAACTGGTGCTGGAGGCCGCCCCCGAGGTGCTCGAAGCCGTGCGGGATCTCACCCGAACGGTGATGGAAAACGCCGTGCAACTCAGCGTGCCGCTGGTGGTGGAGACCGGGGTGGGGCCGAACTGGATGGAGGCGAAGTGAGCGTTGAGATCTCGATAGCGGTTCCACCGATCCACAGGCAGGCGTTGCTTCGGTAGGGCCGCAGCCCCGCCAGCCACAGCCACCACTGGACTCCCCGCGGGGCGGTGGCCGCCAGGTCCCGGTTGAGCTCGGCAGAGTCGTGCAGCAGGGGTGCTGTGGTGCCGGGTCGATCCGCCAGCTGACAGACGCCACGACCACCGGGGCCCAGCACCGCCGGGGCCACCTTCTCGAGCGGGAAGTTCACGCCGCTGCCGCTGGAGGTGAGGGTGAGCCAGCGCAGGGCCAGGCGCGGGGTGCCCGGGGCCTGGTAATCGGCCGCCTCCAGCACCTCCAGCCCATCCGGCAAGGGCTGAAGGTTGGCGGCAGGGAGCCGGCGCTCGTAGATCACGCGCCCCCAGAACAGCTGGGGCGGGAAGGGGAGCGGCCGCTGCAGGCCGGGGCGGCGGAACCAGCTCTCAAGGCTCAGGCCCGTGGCCCAGAGGCCCAGCAGCAGCAGCACTCCGGTGCGCAGGCGATCGAGGGAAGGGGTGGGGGCCATCTCAGGACTCCTGCTGCCGCTGGCGCCGCAGCTTCCACTCAAGCGAGGTCAGGTAAAGGCCACAGGTACCGCCCATGGCCAGCAGCGAAAACAGGTGGGAGCCGATGCCGTCGTGCCAGAACTGGAACCCACGCAGCTGCTCCCACCACCCCGGACCGGGCTCCATCAACGTGACCCCAAGCAGGGCCACCCGCATGGCATTGACCAGGAAGGCGATCAGCAGAGCCCCGGCGGCAAGGGCCAGGTTGAGGCGCAGGGAATGGACCGGGAACAGCAGGGCGAATACCACCACGGCCGAGAGACACAGGCCCATGGCGATCACGGCGGTGCAGCCAGGGCCGATCTCGAGGGCCCGGCCCGGCAACAGAATCAGGATCCCCTGGGCGAAGGCGCTCTGGCCCCCGAGCCAGAGCAGGAAGGCGGCGATCTGGGCCGTCAGCCCCGCCAGGAAGCCGGTGGGCAGCAGGGCATAGCTGAACAGCTGGGCGGGGGGCAGCAGGCCGATCAGGGCGAGCTGGCGGAAGAGGCCGCCGGCGGGGCCGGCGCCGGCCACCATGGCGAGCCCCAGCAGGGCCGCCAGGGGCAGCAGGTGCAACAGCGGATCGAACAGGCGACTGGCGAAGGAGAGCACCAGCAGACACCAGAGCAGCAGGGCCAGCCCCGGCAGCAGCAGCCGCGGCGGCGAAGCGGGCAGCCCCAACGCCTGGCCCCGTTCCAGCAGCAGCAGGCCGCCCCCCATCCAGGCGAGGGCGGCGGCGATCGTGAAGGTGCCGGGCCCCGTGCCGGCCCGCGCCATCAAGGTGAGCTGGGTGGCCGCCAGGGCCGCCAGCAGCAGCAGCCAGAGATCAACCGGCCTCTTCATCCGCCAGGGCGTGGGAGGCCTGGGCCGCCCGGGCCCGCTCGATCGTGGGACCAAGGGAGTGGGGCCAGAGGACACTGGACAGCAGATAGAAGAGGGCCAACAAAAGAGAGGTGAGCACCAGCCGCAACTGTTCCTTGAACAGGAGGCCGCCGGCATCGGCGCGGCGGCGTAGGTCATCGCTTCGCAGGTTGGCCTCGATCCGATCGAGCAGCTGCAGGGCGCGGGCCCGCTGGGCCTCCAGGGGCGCCTGGGGGTCGGCCAGGGGGGAACCCGCCTCGCTGAGGCCGGCGCGCAGGGGGGCCTGCTGCTCCAGCAGGCGGCGCAACTGGCGGGGATCGGCGCTGACGCGCACCTGCTGGCGCAGGGCCGACAGGCCGCCGAGGTTGGCCTGGAGCTGGCCGTCGATCTGGGCCACCCCCTGGAACTGGAGCTGACCGGCGACGCCGACCACGGCGATGGCCACCAGCAGGTAGAGCAGGGCCACCAGCCGCAGCACCGGCCGCAGCAGGGCGGCGAGGCGCAGCTCCCACACCGGCGCCGCCGTGGCACCGCTGAAACCGCCATAAAGCAGAAGCAGGGCCAGCACCGGCAGGGTGGAGCGCTCCGCCAGCACCTCGCCCAGCACCGTGAAGAGGCGATCCGGCCGCGCGAACGGCGGCGGCAGGAAGGCGGCCACGGCGCTGATCAGGAACAGCGCCAGCAGGGTGTAGCCCGTCAGACGGGCAAAACTGCGGGTACGGCGTCCGCTGAATCCCGGCTCCGTTAGGGATGGGTTCATGGGCGGCAGCCTATGGCGTGCGGCCGCAGCTTGCCGCCCCCCATACGATTCCACCAGCACAACATCTCCATGAGCCGCAGCAGCCTTCCGGAGCCCCTGGTGAGGGAGACCAGCCCCCAGGCCCTGGAGCCGGGCGCGGCCCCGGGGGAGGCCAGGGCCGACCGGGAGGGGTTCAACCTCACCACATTGATCCGGGTGGTGCGGCGACGGCGGCGGCCGTTCCTGCTCACCGTGGTGGCGGTGACCCTGTTCCAGGCGTCGCAGACCCTTTACAAGCTCTATTTCGATCCGGTGTATCAGGGCAGCTTCACGCTCCTGATCTCCGATCCGGTCAATGACCGGCCCAGCAGCAGCGGCGGCGGCGGATCCAGGGATGCCGACGCCGGCGGCGCGATCGAGTCCCTGGCCCGCAACACCTTCAGCACCGATGTGCCCACCTTGATCAAGGTTCTGGAGAGCGCGGCGGTGCTGGAGCCGGTCTATGGGGCCCTGGTCAAGCAGGGGGTGAAGGCGATGCCGAGCATTGATGTGTCGCTGGTGCCGGTGGACGCAGTGCAGAAGAACGGGCTGGTGGCCAGCGGGGTGCTGGCGGTGAACGGCCGCGGCAGCGACCAGAAGGTCGTGGAGGATGCCCTGCGGCTGGCGGAGAAGGCCTACCTGAGCTGGGCCACCAGCCAGCGCCAGGAACGGCTCACCGAGGGGCTGCGCTTCCTGGATCGCCAGGCGCCGCTGCTCCAGGCCAAGAGCGACCAGCTGCAGCTGGAGCTGGAGGGGTTCCGCAAAAGCAACAGCCTGGTGCAGCCCACCGAGGAGGCCCTGGCCCTTCGCCAGCAGATGGAGACGCTGCAGGCCCAGCTCCTGAGCCAGGGGGGAGAGCGGCGCCAGCTGGAGCAGGTGCGGCGGGATGTGATCAACGGCAAGCTGACGGCCCGCAGCTTCAGTGTCGGGGCCGGCTCCGGGGCCGGCTCCGGGGCGGGCGGCGGAGCGGCAGGTACCAGCACGGGCGGCGTCGCCGGGGCCAACTCCCTGGCGGCGAATGTGCCCAACCAGGCCCTGCTGGATGAACTGCAGCGGATCGAGCAGGAGGTGGCCGAAGCGCGCTCGAAATACCAGCCGGGCTCACCGGTGCTCGTGAGCCTGCTGGCGGCCCGCGACAAGCTGCGGCCGCAGCTGCAGCAGAAGGAGCTGGAGGCGGTGACGGCGGCCCTGCGCCAGAACGCCGGCGCCACAGCCACCACACGGGCCCAGCTGGAGCGGCTGGGGGCCCAGTTCCAGCTGCAGCCGGCGCTGCTGCGGGAGTTCGATGGGCTCAAGCAGAAGCTGGAGATCGCCGACGGCAACCTGGCCAACTACCTGCGCACCCGGGAGCAGTTCCAGCTGGAGATCGCCCAGCGCAGCACCCCCTGGAAGGTGATCTCCCCCACCAGCGTGGCGCTCACACCGGTGGAGCCGAGCCTGTCCAAGGGGCTGTTCCAGGGGCTGCTGCTGGGGCTGGTGGCGGGGGTCGGGGTGGCATTGCTGCGCGACCGGCTCGACCACGTGTTCCATAGCCCCCAGGAGGTGCGCGAAGACCTGGGGGTGCCGCTGCTGGGCCACATGCCCTACGTGACCTTCTTCGATGGGGTGCGGCGGGAGAAACGCTTCCTGCTCAATGAACTCGATCAGCAGGCCGATGGCCAGGGGGGCTACCAGCGCTTCTACTACCAGGAGGCCCTGCGCAACCTCTACACCAGCCTGCGCTTTCTCAACACCGACACCCCCCTGCGATCGGTGGCGATCACCAGCTCAGTGCCCTCGGAAGGCAAAAGCCTGCTCAACGTGCTGCTGGCGAAAACCCTCTCGGAGCTTGGCAAACGGGTGCTGCTGGTGGACGCCGACCTGCGCCAGCCCCAGATCCACCACCGGCTCGGGCTCGACAACCTGAAGGGATTGAGCAACCTGCTCACGGAGGAGGGCCTCGACTGGCGGGATCTGGTGCAGCCGGTACCCAACTACGAGGGTTGGAGCGTGATCACCGCCGGGCGGCGGCCGCCGGATCCACCACGGCTGCTGGGCTCCGAGCGCATGGGCACCCTGGTGCGGGAGCTGGTGGAAAGCAAGGACTTCGATCTGATCCTCTACGACACGCCACCGACCCTGGGGCTGGCGGATTCGGCGCTGGTGGCCCAGCACCTGGAGGGCATCGTGCTGCTGGTGAGCCTGAACCGGGTGGACCGGAGCCTGCCGGCGGATTCACTGGACAGGATCCGCGATGCGGGCGTGCCGCTGCTGGGCGCCGTGACCAATGCCCGCCGGCCGAAAGGCGAGCGCAAGGATGTCTACGGCTACGGCTACGGCTACGGCTACGACGATCCCAGCAAGGAGCGGGTCGCGGGCAGCTTCGATGCCGGTACGGCCTACAGCTACTACCAGGGGGCCCGCGCCAACGGCGACGAGGAAGCGGAGGCCAGCCGGGTGCCGCTGGCCAAGCGGCTCAGGAACTGGCGCAAGGGGCTGGGGCGCTGGCTGGAAGGGTGAGTCAGGGGGGCCGCTGGCTCGATCCAGGACCCATTCGGCACCGTCTTCCACCGTCTTCGACCTCACACCGAGAACATCGCTTGCAAGACTTCAAGAATTCGATGCAGCGGAGGGCAGGCAGCGCGCCCAATCACTTCACCAGGCGCGCTCTGTCGACCGTTCGCAACTGATCAGGAACGGCATCGCCATCCTTGCCCCGGAAGGAACAGGCGACGCGAAAGGGATCGGGATGTCCCCCCGGTGCGAGAGGAGCCACGATGAAGGATTCCAGATGGGCGTTGAGTTCATCGGGTGAGACGATCACGCAGGGCCTTGCCCTTCTGATCTCTTGAGCGCGGGTGGGGTTCAAGGCCATGAAAAACACATCGCCTCGGGAAGCGGAGATCGTGCTCACCAATCCCATTCCTGATTGTCGAAACGGGTGGCGCTGGGCTGATCCAAGCGACCATCAGGGGCAACGGCCGCCGCGGCTTCCGCCCACCCGGGCCTTGGGGACGCCACAGGCGTGATCGTGAGACCCCCTGAAGCCGCAAAGATGTTCACTTCATCGGGCAAGCCCGCTTCTTCCAGCAGCGGCTTGGCCAGGCGAAGGCCCCGGAAGTTTCCAATCCTGACCAGCTTTGCCCTCACGCCCCACCCACGCCCCACCGCGAGCACCTTGTCAGCACCGATGGGCTTCGGGGGGGGGTGACGGGTCGGTAGCCGGGATGCTCACCACAGCACCTGGCAGGGGAACACCACCAACGCCGGATCCGCCGTCACCAGGGCCAGCTGCTCCAGCTCAGCCTGGGCCGCCAGTAACCGATCAAACGGGTCGCGATAGGGCAGCCCATAGCCCCCGGCGCGGATCGCATGGCCGTGGCTGATGGCCAGATGACAAAACCCCTGGCCATCGAGCAGGGTCTGCCAGCCCTCCAGCCGCACGGCCGAGGAGGGGAGCTTGCCGATGCGGTGCTTGGTGGCAATCTCCCAGGCGCTGGCGACACTGACGAGCACCTCGACCCGCTGTTCGGCCAGGGCTGCCGCCACCGCAGGGCTGAGCCGCTCCGGCGCCGCCAGCTCCTGCTCCGGCAAGGATTCGAGCAGCACTTCGGGAGGCGGCAAGGGCATCTGCTCCCGCAGCACGCCGCTGCGGCGCCAACCGGCCTGGCCCTCCAGGGGCATCAGCCGGGCCCAGGGCCGCCCCGCCTTGGCCAGCACGATCGTCTCGCCGGCAAGGGCGGCAACGAGCAGGCGCTAGAGCTGGGCTTTGGCCTCGTGCACGTTGACGACCCGCATCGGCAGGCCCCGGCTGGTCGTGGACTCAACTTAGTCCGGCCCGATCAGCCTCCAATTCTCAATGACGAGCTGCTGCACGCGCTTGAACTCCCGCCCGCTGTTGGTCACCAAGGTGAGGCCCCGGCTGAGGGCGTGGGCGGCGATCATGGTGTCGAGAGGGCCGATCGGTTGGCCTAGTTGCTCGAGGCGGGCGCGCACGTCGGCATAGACATTGGCGTCCTCGGAGTTGAACGGGAGGATGGAAATCGGCGAGAGAAAGGATTCCAGACGCCTCAGTGTTGCCTTCGGGTTGTTGCTCTTGGCCGCCCCTGCTCTGAGCTCCGCTTCTGTGATCACGCTGATGGCCACATCCCAACGGCTCACCGCCAAGAGGCGTTTGAGCAGGGCGTTGTTCCCTTTGATCGAGTCAATGCAAACGGATTCTGATCAAGAAAGACGACATCAAGGCTCTGTGGTTCGTGAGCTGATTGCTGGCTCTGCTGCTCCCTAGCAGCCTCCTTCTCTGGAGACCACAGCCAGTCCGCCTGCACCTTCAACATCAACACCACGACATCAACCAGAGCACCTGACCCTGCAGGAGTTGCTCCTCCTGGCCGCCACTCGTCAGCTTGGTGACAAGCCATAGGGATGCAGAACACCCTCAAGCGATGCAGGGAAATCACGGCTGTTGCGGGTAGCCAGGGTGAGGCGATGACAGCGGGCCGTGGCCAGGATGATCGCATCTGGCACCTTGAGGCCGAAACTCCGGCGGCAACGAACCGCCTCGGCCGCGATCTCCTGGGTCAGCTCCAGCCGCTGAAAGCTTTCCAGCCAGGGCTGAACCTGTTCCCCCTCTTCGCCTCGACACCCCACCAGCACCTCGATCCAGGTGATCACACTGATGGCGCAACCCTGCTGCGTGCCCAACCAGGCCAACGCCGTTGGCTCCCCGCGCAGCACATCAATCAGCAGATTGGAATCCAACAGCAGGTTCACCGATCCGCCCACTCCTGGCGCAGCTGATCCTCGAGCGCCAGAGCATCGTCGGGGCGATCGCTCCAGAGCCCGAACACAGTGCCGTGGCTTGGCTGCTGGCCCTCAAGCCAGGCCTTGAGGGCCTGGCGGATGCCTTCGGCCCTGGAGATCTGGCGCTGCTTGCAGAGCGCATCCAGCTGCTGCCGCTCCTCCTGGGGCAGATCGATGATCGTGCGCATGATGACGTTATCTGATGTCGTCATCCTACAGAGATCAGCCCCTAGATTCCGGCCGTCGGTTCACGCTCCCACTGCTGCGCCATGACCACCCCCGCCGATGTGCTGCGCCTCGCCGCCGGGGAGATCGGCTTCGGGGAAACCTCCGCCAACAACGTGACCAAGTACGGCGCCTGGTATGGCCTGCAGGCGGAATGGTGCGGCCTGTTCTGCTCCTATGTGTTCCACCAGGCGGGCCTGCCCCTGCCGATCACCACCGCCAAGGGCTTCAGCTACTGCCCCTTCGCCGTGCGCTGGTTCAAGGAACGCAGCTGGTGGATCGAACCCAAAGCAGGTGCTCGGCCCGGCGATCTGGTGTTCTTCGATTGGTACCCGGGCACGGCCGACTCCGATGCCTGGCATGTGGGCCTGGTGGAATCGATCCAACCCAGCGGCCAGGTGATCTGCATCAACGGCAACATCGGCCCCTTCCCCGCCCGGGTGCGCCGCGATCGGCACCCGATGGCGAACGTGCATGGCTACGGCCGGCCCCGCTTCGATGGCCTCAGCGCCCCGCCGGAATCCAGTGGCGCCCCCGCCTGGCCGGGGATCTACCGCAGCCTCACCAGCCCGCTGAGTGTCGGCCAGGATGTGCTCGCCTGGCAGCGGCGCCTGATCCAGCTGGGCTGGAACCTGGGCCCCTCCGGCCCCTCCGGCCGCGGCGATGACGGCGAATTCGGACCGATCGCCTACCAGCAGCTCCAGGCCTTCCAGCGCGCCGCGGGCCTGGAGATGGATGGCATCCTCGGCCCCGACTCCTGGCGGGTGGCCTTCGCTGAAAACGCGCCCAAGGGGCCGGGCGCTGGAGCAGGCCAGGCGGCGGCCTGAGGGCTGCGGCGATCCATGCCCACGGCCAGATGCTTCGCGCCCATGCTCCGCACTCGACGCCTCAACAGAGGTGAGTTAACTTCTATAAATGCATCGATTGGGCTGAAACCCAGGCAATGCCAGCCCCCATTTCCGCCCGCTGGCTCGGCCGGCCACTGTTGCTGCTCAGCGGCGCACTTGGCGTTCTGATCGCATCGGCTCCCGCACAAGCCATCACCTACAGGGTGAGTGGGATCTATGCCTATGGGGCCAGCGGCAGCTGCACGGTGAATGGCACGAACACCGGCAACGCCTCCTGCGGCTCCCTCAGCGGTTTCTTCAACTGGGATGGCACATCCCTGTCCGGTGGCTCGCTTTCGCTCGGTGCCCCCGCCAATGAACCGGTGGGCGGCACCTCTCCCTTCAACTTCGTGGCAATCAACGCCGCCCGCGATCGCATCATCTTCTTCAACAACAACGGCAGCAATTCCCCCGATGGCCTGGCGATCCGCTTCGCCCAGGCCCTGCCCAACACCACCCCCGGCGCCTACGACGCACCAGGCATCAACACCACAGCGTCCAACAGCTTCTTCTGCAGGGACGCCACCAGCTCTGGAAGCCTGAGCAACAACTCCATCTCCTGGGGTGGCACCTGCCAATCGGGTCAGACGAACCTGACCGATCTCTCCGGCACGGTGGCCGCACCGGCGCCGGTTTCGGCCCTCGGCCTGCTGGCCCTGGTCCCGGTGCTGATCCTGCGTCGCCGCTACCGCAACCTCAGCGCTGGCCCAGCGGTTCCCTGACCTCCTAGGCCAGGGCCTCAGACTCCTTTGGAGCGGCCTCCCTTCTCCGCCCAAGATCCAAGAGTCTTGTGTCTTCGATCGCCTCAAGCTTCTTGAACGGCAGATGGCGGCAAATCAGCTTCATGTACTGGTTGGTCACCAGCTCCGGTGAGGCCTCGGCCAGCAGCAGCTCCCGGGCCGCCTGGCCATGGCGCCGGGCCTGCTCGGGATGGTCGACCAGCTGGCGGATCCAATCGGCCAGGCCATCGGCATCGCCGTTGGCGAACCAGGCGCCGCAGCCACTGGAGCGCACCAGCTGCTGCAATTCGGAACCCTGCGGGGTGATCGCGGCGATCGGCGTCGCCGCCGCCAGGTGCCCGTAGAGCTTGCTGGGCGCCACCAGCCCCTCGGCGTCGATGCCCAGGCTGACCACCGCCAGATCGGCCGCGGTGAGCGAGTAGGGCAACACCTCCAGATCCTGATAGGGAAGGAAACTGCAGTTGAGCAAGCCCCAGTCGCTGACCAGAGCCCTGAGCCGTTGCTGCTGGGGGCCGGAGCCGATGAATAGAAAACGGATGCGCTGGTCGTGGCGCAGGAGCAGGGCCGCCGCCATCAGCGTGACCAGGTCGTGGCAGCGGCCCTGGTTGCCGGAGTAGAGCACCGTGAAACAGTCCTCCAGGCCGTGCTCCCGCACGAAGGGATTGTCGGCCTTGGCCAGGGGCTTGATGCGCTCGGGGTCCGCCCAGCTGGGAATCACCGACAGCTTGGCGGCCACCTCGGGGCAGAAGCGCGTCACCCGCGCTTTCATCGACTCACTGAGCACGATCAGCTCCTCGGCCTCGGCGAACACCCAGCGGTTCAATTCACGCCAGGTCCGCGTGAGCCAGTGACGCTCCGGCAGCACCTTGAGCTCCACCAGCACGTCGGGGTAGAGGTCGTAGAGCAGCACCATGTAGGGGGTGCGCGTGAACAGGTGCAGCAGCCAGCCCACCACCGGCAGGCAAGCGGGTTCGGTGGTGTAGAGGATCAGGTCGCCGCGGCGGGCGTAGCGCAGCAGGCGGGCGCTGGTGCGCAGGCAAAAGAGCAAGCCATTCAAGGCGCGGCCGCGGATGCGCCTGGGCCACAGGCGCGAGGCCCGCGTGCGGCGGATGCAGCGGTTGGACTGGAACTCCAGCCGCGGCGCTTCCTTCTGGCGGAAGGCATAGGCGGGCTGCCCGCTGACAACCTGCACCTGGAGGCCCTTCTGGGCGAGGCGCACGCTCAGATCATCGAGCAGTTGGCCAGTGGCGGCGAAATCGGGGGGGAAGAACTGGCTCACCACCGTGAGCCGGGCGGTGCGGCTGACGCTGGAACGCCAACTCCAGCGCTGGCGCAACTGAGCGCTCAGACGGCGCAGGCCCCTCAGGGGCAACGGGGGCCCGCCATCGGGCCGTGGGGAGTGACCGTTGCTCACGGGTTCAGGCGACCAGTGGGTGCTATGGACAGACTGGATGATATGGACGCCCGAATCCTCAAAATCCCGATGAGGAGCCCATTACATCCCGTCTTGGGCGGGGCGTCAATGCTCTGGAGCACCTGTTGTGGTGGCGCTCAGCGGTGACCGCTCAGGCGGGCCGGGTGGCCGGAATAGATCGCGCCTGGCTCCAGCTCGCCGCTGGCTACCGCCGCCAGGGCCACCACCGCAGCCGCCCCCACCCGCGTGCCGGGGGCGAGCACGGCACGGGCCCCGATCCAGACGTCGTCGCCCAGCTCGATCGGCCCCAGGAGCAGATCGAACGATGGCCTGCGGAAGTCGTGGTTGCCCGTGCAGAGGTAGGCCCCCTGGGACAGGCAGACCCGATCCCCCAGGCGCACCGGGGCCAGGTTGTCGATCCACACCGCTTCCCCCAGCCAGCAGGCGTGGCCCGCCACCAGCCGCCAGGGATACTTCACCCGCAGGCCCGGCTTGAGGCGGCAGTGGCTTCCCAACCGCGCCCCAAAGGCCCGCAGAAGCAGCGCCCGCCAGGCCGAACCCGGCAGCCAGCGGGCCGCCACCAGGGAGCTGCCCACGCAGAACCAGAGCAACTGCGCCAGCCTCGGGGCCCCCACCGAGAAATCGGGCGGCAGGCGGTAGGCGGCGAGGTTCTGGCGCATGGGGTGAGTGGTGTTGAAGTGCCAGCTGAAGCGGATCTAGCCTGAAGCAATGGCAGCGGCCCAAGCGAATCCAACACTCCCCTGGGAGCATCCCACCACCCTGCCGGAGATGCTTGACCTGGGCCCTGGTCTGGTGAGGGACAACTGCGCCCGGGGCTGTTGGCCCTGATCGCCGAACCGGAGGTGAGGGCCGTGGTGGCGTTTGGCTCAAGAGCCCGGGTGGAGGCCCTAGCTGATTCCGATCTGGATCTGGTGGTGATCACCCGCACACCCACCCTCACGCCCCAGCAGAAGCTGGATGGCTGACGCCGCTATCGCCAGCGACTCGGGCGGGTGCCCTTGGGTCTGGATCTGCTGGTGACGGGCTGGCAGGACGCCGAGCGCATGGCCGGCTCCCGCTGGCACGTGATGGGGGATGTGGCCCTGGAGGGGAAGGTGCTGTATGCCGCCGGCTGTTGACGCTGTCGGCCGGAGGCCGTGGACGCGGAACTGCTGCTGCAGATCGTTCGTCGGCACCTGGCGACACTGCGGCTGGGGTTGGATGCGGCCTACCCGGAGGAAGACTGGGGCTTCCTGGCCCAGCAGAGCTGCGCCAAGCAGCCACGACCTGAGCGAACTGGCCCAGTTGGCGGGAGACGTTCTCTCCGAAGACTTGTTCGCTCTCCAGGTGTTCGCCGTGGAGGCCCGCTACGAGGAGAAGGAGTCGGCCGTGCGCCTGGCGCGGGAGGGTGGCTGAATGCCTTCAGGAGGTGCACCAATGACCACCATGGTTGTTCAACAGAGAGAAGCCATTGCTTCTGTTAGCGGGCAGTTCGACGTTGAGCGTCTGTTCGTTTTCGGCTCAGCCCTGGGAGACGATCTTCTACCAGGCGAAAGCGACGTTGATCTCCTGATCGAATTCAAGCCCATGGATCGCGGCAAGAAGGTTCACGCCCATTTCAGTGTTCTCAGCGAACTAAAGAAACTATCTCAGACCAACGTAGACGTGGTTATGGCGGGAGCGATTAAAGACAGAGTCATTGCCAAAGAGATCGAGCGAACCAAGCAATTGGTTTATGGCTCGTGATTCATCGGTAGGCCCCTTCGGTGGAAACCAACCAACTGGTCGCTGCAATCCAATCTGGAGAAACTGTCTTCACTGATTCATCGGGGTCACCAGCCCCTTCCTCCCCCCCATCACCATCGACTTCCAAAGCAAGGGCAGCCGCCCGGCACCACGGAACACCAGCTGCTCGAAGCCCGCTTCCGTGAGCAGCCGGCCGAGGCTGGCCCGGCTCCAGAACTTGATGTGCCCCCCTTCCCACAGCACGGTGAAATGGGCATCGAGCTGGCCCGTGGCCGCCAGCACCAGGTTCTTGAGGTAGCCGTGGTAGGGGGTGCTGCAGAGGAAGGTGCCGCCCGGTTGCAGTGCCGCGTGGGCCGCAGCCGCCCACTGGCGCGGGGCGTAGAGGTGCTCCACCACCTCGGTGCTCACCACCAGATCGAAGGGTTCCGTCCCCAGTCGCTCCAGCAGATCGGTGCCGGCAAACAGCACTTCAAAGCGCACCCCTGGGTAGCTCTCGCGGGCCCGCTCGATGCCGCTGGAACTGGGATCCACCCCCACCACCTGCCACCCCCTTGCGGCCAGCCAGGCACTCAGCCAGCCGTTGCCGCAGCCCAGATCCAGGGCCCGGCCGTGGCGATCCGCGGGCAGGGGCGGCAACATGGCGACAATCGGCTCAAGCAGGTAGGCGTCGGTGTGGTCGGGCTCGGAAAAGGTCCAGCCGTAGTCGCCATAGGCAGGCAACGCTGCCTTTTCGTCACGGCCCATGGCTTGGGTCAACGCTCAAGTCGGCCTCAATCAGCATCAGGCTGAGCAGCACTTCCACGTAGGTGCGCTGAAGGGCATAGAACCAGCCGCGCCAGCCATCCAGCAGGCCGCCCTTGAGCACCAGGCACACCACAAGTACGGCGAATGGTGCCAGCAGCTTGCCGCTACGCAGTCGATCGGCCCGCGACAACTCCCGCCGGGGGGTGCTGCGGATTTTCTCGCACTCCTGCTGCAGATAGCGCTGCTGGGACGCCAGCCATCGATCGAGTGGCTTGCGATCGTCGTGCAGGATCGGCTGGCGCAGCTCAGCGCAAAAACCGTTGAGCTGCAAACGGTGGGCGTGGCCATCGTTGATGTAGTGGCCCTGCGCGGGGCGGTAGAGGGCGATCCGAGGCGGCAGGATCGTGCCGCGCAGGGGCTTGCCGGCCACGCAGTAGCGAAAGGGAATGCGATAGCCCGCCACCTCTGGCGATGGAGGGCTGAGCACCGTTTCGATTTCGCAGCACAAGGCCTGGGTGATCTGGTAATCAGCATCCAGGCTGAGCACCCATGTGGTGTGGATGTGCTGCAACCCGAAATTGCACTGGCATGCAAAGCTGTCGAACGGGCGATGCAACACCTCCACTTCGGGGTGGGCTTCCAGCAGCTCCAGAGTGCGGTCGCTGCTGCCGCTGTCGATCACCACGATCCGCTGGGCCCAGGCCAGAGCCGCCAGGGTGCGGCCGATGTTGGCCTCCTCGTTGTAGGTGAGGATCAGCGGGGTGATCGACGCGAGGGGATCCATCAGTACTGGTTGATAAGGTCGAGGTAGTGCTGCTCCAACTGGGCGGCAATGGCGTCCCAGCCATAGACGTTTGCCGCCAGATGGCGCGCCGCCTCCACCATCGCGGCAGGGGGTGGTTGAAGGGCCCGCTCCAATGCCCCGGCCAGGGACTCGGTGTTGGCCTCCACCACCACACCGGCGCCGGCGGTCGCCACCGCATCCGCGATCGCCACCCCCGGGGAGAGGATCACGGGCGTGCCGGCGGCCAGGGCCTCGGCGGCGGCAATGCCGAAGTTCTCCGAGGCCGAGGGCAGCACGAACCAGTCGGCGGCCGCCAGCAGCTCCTGCTTGGGCGTGCCGGACACAAAGCCCAGCCAGTGACAGCGATCAGCGATTCCAAGCCGCTCGGCCCGGGCCTGGAGCTGGCGCAGGTAGGCGGGCTCGCCTTCCCCGGCGATCTGCAGCCGCCAGGGGGCCGCCGGGTGGCGGGCCAGCAGCAGCGCCAGGGAATCGAGCAGCACCTCCACCTGCTTCTTGGGATGGAGACGGGAGAGGAACAGAAAGCTGGTGCCGGCGCCAGGGACGCGGGAAATGGCGCGGGGCGGCTGGGGTTCCACCCCCAGCGGCAGCACGAACGAGGGGGTGCTCAGCCCCAGGGCAGCGGCCTGCTGGCGTTCGGCCTCACTGGTGAAATGCAGCGCGGCGGCCCCCTCCAGGTTGCGGCGTTCGATCAGCCGCAGCAGCGCGCGTTTGCGGCCGGCGCTCTGCTCCAGGCTCCAGTGATTGAGCTGGCCAATGCTGCGCAGCACGTAGGGCAGCCCCTGGCGCCGCGCCACCGCCATGCCGCTGGTGGAGGGAAAGGAGAAGAGGGCGTGGACATGGAGCAGGTCGAACTCCTTCAGATGACGGCCGAGCCAGCGGGTCAGTGCCGGCGCGATCGCAAATTCCCTCAGGGGATGCAGCAGGCTCCCGGGGGGACTCCAGCGGGCAAAGGCCAGGACCGGCACCCCCTGGTGCTCATGCCACTGCCCGAGCGGCATCGCATCGAGCAGGCCGGGGCCGTCGTCGTTGGTGGTGAGAAGGCGGGCCTCCACCCCCCGCTGTCGCAGGGCGGCCACCATGGCGATCACCGCCTGGCTGGGGCCGCCACGGCGGGGGCTGATCGAGGGGATGAGGTGGAGGATCTTCAAATGCTAGATCTTTTGCGCCATCAACATTGCAAAACGATGGGAAGGCAACTCAACAAAGGAGTAGAAAAGTGCAGAAATAATCACCACTACTGCAACCGCAACCACATCGAAACCAAGGTGCAGGGGAAGATGATCTAAAATTGCAGTGCTTCGAAGCTTCAGCAATAAATAACAACCTACCGGTACATGGATGAGATAGATACTATAACTTCTTTCGCCAAGCCATTGCAGGAAAGGACTGGATGGGCACGAAAGCTTGCTGCCAATCCCCAATGCAAGCACAGATGAAAGGCCCACTACGGCCTTCAAGACGCCATATGTAGGCGAAAAAGCCACCGCGATCAAGCCTGATAAACAAGAAACGAGAAAGACACTTGAGGCGCCTGCACTGAAAAGGCGCTGACCAAACCAGCCAAGTACAAAAAGCGAGAACTCTCGCGACCAGAAGACGAAAAAATTCAAAATCGGACTCACCTTTAAAACAGAAATAACAACAGAAAAAGCGAGCAATGAAATCATCCACAAGTCTAACTTTTGCTGGCTACCACTGAACAACAGGCCCAGTCCAACTAATAAATAAAATGCAATTTCAAAACTCAAACTCCAATACACCCAGTTGACGCCAGGCACAGAAGTTACTGGACTCGTAGCAAGCGAAACAGTTGCCAAGAACGCCCAGACTGACTTGGGCAAGGCTGTTACATCGTTAACGCCATTCATCAACACAAGACCTACTACGACTACCGCCACGACCAACAGTGAAGCCCAATAGGGCGGAAAGATTCGTAGCAATCGCGCCATAATAAATGCCTTAAAATTCGGCTTTTTTTGTGAAATTGCTGCCATACACCAACCACTAATCACAAAGAAGGCAGGGACGCCAATCCATCCAAGCTTGCAGAAATCTGTGTAAAAGTTTGGAACATATTTTATCGGCTCATTAAGATGGAAAAACACAACCCACACGGCTGCGAGCCCCCTCATCCAATCCATGACCTGATTTCGGTTCGTCATCCCAACTCCAACTCCACCCCCAGGTGCCGCCGCAGCCAGTCGCCCAGCACCGTCAGGCCCCAGCGCCGGGCCCAGGGTTCCAGATCCAGCCCCTCCGGCGTGGGGGGGAGCCGCAGCCCCAGCTCCCAGCGCTGGAAGGGGAAGCTGAACCCCTGCTTGGGGGCCCCCGCCAGCACCGGGAGGGTTTCCGGCACGGCGTCCCGCAGCAGGCGCTTGCCCCGGGCCAGGCGAGAGGCCGCCGGCTGGGCGGCCAGGGCCCGGAACAATTCGGCATCCACCAGCGGCAGCCGCAGCTCCAGCCCATGGGCCATCGAAAACACGTCGCTGTCCCGCAGCAGCTGCTTGCCCATGTAGACGCTGCTCTCGAGCCAGGCGATCTGATCGGCGCCGGTGGGGAAGCGCTCGGGATCCTCGATCGATTCCTGGCTGGCCAGGTGATCCCCCTGGGGAGGCAGCCCCCAGTGCCGCAGCAGCCGCTCCACCTCCGGCGGTGCGAACAGCCCCCTCAGGGTGCCGTAACTGTTCAACACCGAGGGTGATCTGCGCAGCCCGGCGGCCAGGCGCTGGTGCGTGCCCTTGGCACTGCGTTCGAGCACCATCGCCGCCGCAGGGGACATCACATCCAGAAAGCGATGGAACCGCAGGGCCCTGGGAATCTTGGCGAAGCTCGGGTAACCGCCAAAGAGCTCGTCGCCCCCAAGGCCGCTGAGCACCACCTTGAGCCCCTGCTCGGCCGCCAGCCGCGAGACGCAGAAGGTGTTGAACCCATCGACGCTCGGCTGATCCACCGCCTCCAGGAACGACGGCAACTGGCGCCTCGCCTCCCCCGCACCCAGCTGCAACGCCACATGGCGGGCACCGAACTGGGCCGCCAGGGCGGCCGCCCGCTGGGATTCATCGAAGGCCTTCTCGGCAAAACCGATCGAGAGGGTCGTGAGCCCGCCGCCGGCGAGGGCCAGCAGGGCGGCCGAATCGAGGCCGCCGGAGAGGAACAGCCCCACGGGCACATCGGCCAGCAGATGCGCCTGCACGCTCTCCTCCAGGGCGGCTCGGGTGTGGGCCACCAGCTCGGGATAGGCCAGGGGCGTCTCGAGCCCATAGCTGGGCTGCCAATGGCGTTGCACGCGCCAGCGCCCGTCCTGCCAGAGGCCCAGGCGGCCCGGCAGCAGCGCCTGGACTCCCTTCACCAAGGTGTCTTCGGTAGGCAAGCTGCCGTAGCTGAGAAAGCGGCTGAGCCCGTGGGGGTTGAGCCGTCGTTCCATCCGGCCGCTGGCCAGCAGGGCCCTCAGTTCGGAGGCGAACAGCAGCTCACCCCCGGGCCCGTGGTGGAGGTAGAGGGGCTTGATGCCGTAGGGATCACGGGCCAGCAGGGCCAGGCGCTGCTGACGATCCCAGAGGCAGAAGGCGTACATGCCCCGCAGGCGGCCGAGGGCGGCTGTGCCGTAGCGGATCAGCATCTCCAGCAGCACCTCGGTGTCGCCGCCGGAGCGGAAGCGGTGGCCGAGGGCCTCCAGCTGGCGGCGCAGCTCTAGCTGGTTGTAGATCTCGCCGTTGAACACCAGCACCCAGCGGCCGCAGGCCGACGCCATCGGCTGGTGGCCACCGGGGGAGAGGTCCTGGATCGCCAGGCGGCGGTGCACCAGGGTGATGCCCCCCTCCCGCCAGAGGCCGGCGTCATCGGGGCCGCGGTGGGCCAGGGCCCGATCGAGGGCCGCCGCCAGATCGAGGTCACGGGCGCCGGCGCGGGTGGAGAGCAGGCCGGCGATACCGCACATGGCTCAGGCCTCCACACCCAGCACCGGCACGGATGCAAGCAGCTGGCGCAGGTGGGCGCAGAAGGACTCGAACCCGAAGCGGCCCGCCACCTCATCCGCGAGGGCCTCGGGGCTATGCCAGAGGGGTTCGCCTCGGCTCTCCAGCAGGGCCTCCAGGGGCGGTGCCAGGGGCAGGCGTGGATCCACCAGGCAGCCGAAACGGCCATCGGCGAGGGGATCCACCGAGCCATCCCGGTTCCCGGCCAGCACCGGGCGACCGCAGCCGAGGGCTTCGAGGAAGACGATCCCGAAGCCCTCTTTCTCGCTGGGGAGGGCGAAGACCGTGGCCAGACGGTGGTGATCCGCCAGCTCGGCGGCGGCGATCTTGCCGGGCAGCAGCACCGAGGCGGCCAGGCCCAGCTCGCGCACCAGCTGCCGCAGGCGGGGCAGGTCATCACCTGTGCCGCCAATCAGCAGGCGCAGGTCGGGGAAGCGCTGCAGCAGGGGCGGCATCGCTTCAATCAGGGCCTGGACATGCTTGTAGCGATCGAGGCTGCTGAGGCGGGTGAGGCAGAAGATCAGGGGCTGATCGGGCGCCAGCCCGTAGCGCTGCACCAGCTCCGGGGGCCGTGGGCCGGGGCGGAAGCGGCGTTCGTCGTAGGTGTTCGGCAGCACCGTCAGCTCCGGGCAGCGGGCACCGAGCTGGCGCCGTAGCTGATCGCGGGTGTAACGGCTCACCGGCAGGAGGCGATCCAGGCGGCGCAGCGCCCAACGGCGCGGCCCCGGCCGCAGCTCCCAAACATCGATGCCATGGGCCGAGGACCAGGCCGGACAGCCCGCCAGGCGCGCCAGCAGCCATTGAATCGGCGCGACGTTGGGGTGGGTGGAGAGCAGCAGGGCGGGTTTCTGGCGAAACAAGGCACCCAGCTGGCTGAACAGGATGCAGCCGAGGCTCACGAAGGCCTTGCGGGTACCGCAGAGGTGCAGCTCGATGCGGGGATCCACCAGGGCCGGCCGGTGCTCGGGCCGGTCGTTGCGCACGAACACCCGCAGCCGCACCCGCTGGGGCAGCACCTGGAGCAGACCCTCGATCAGCAACCGGCCGTAGATCTGCACGCCACCTTCCCGTGCGAACAGTTCGGGGCAGATCACATCGACGACAGGCGGTGGACAGGCCCTGGACGCAGGAACGACCGCCTCCAAAGCGTTGAGCAAGCCGGTGGTGGCGGCCCCGTAGGAGAAGCCCTGGATGTGGTCCCGGGCGGCCTGGCCCATGGCCCGCAGGCGCGCCGGATCGGCCAGGGCTTCGGCCAGGCAGGCCCGCAGGGCCTCGACATCACCGGCCGGGAAGATCCAGCCCGTGCGCCCCGGGATCACCAGATCGGCCGCACCGCCCACGTGGCTGCTGGCGATCACGGGCCGGGCCAGGTTCATGGCCTCATTGAGGGCCAGGCCCCAGGTTTCAGAAATTGAAGGCAACACCACCAGATCCGCCAGCGCATAGACGCGGGGCATGGCGTTCTGGTTCTGGAACGGTACGAAGACCACTCGTCGAAGCAATTGCGCCGCGGCATGGACTCGCAGTTCGTCTTCAAGCACCCCTCCGCCCACCAGAACAAGCACGGCTGTGGGGTGCTCCAGGGCGGCAAAAGCAACCAGCAGATCAAGCGGCCGCTTTACGGCATCAAATTTTCCGGCGAAGATCACGACTGGTGCTGCCGACGCGATGCCCAGCTCGCGGCGCCAGGCGCTGGCCTCGCGCCCGGCCGCCGGGGCCGCTGCCTGGAAGCGGGCATTGTCCACAGCATGAGGAGCCGGAAAGATCTTGCGGGGGGGGAATCCCGAAGCCTGCAGGTAATCGGTATTGGCCTGGCCCACCGCCAAGGCCACCTCAAATCGACGAAACAGCAATCGCCGTAGCAGGCCCGCAAGGGCGGCGCGAAGGCCCCGGGCGCGCGCGATGTTGTGGGAGTCGCCGCGCAGCAGCAGAGGGATTCGGCGCAGACGCGGATCCAGCAACAAGCGCAGGTGGGTGCGGTAGGCGTAGCCGAACAGCAGCACAGCATCGGGCCGCCATGCCAGCAGTTCACTCACCAGGGAGGGATTATCGAGGCCTCCGGGGTGGTGGGTACCGGGGTCGGTGGAGACGTTGGCGACGAAGCGGCTCAGGTAGCCCTCCAGCAGGGGCAAATCCCACTGCAGGCTCTGACCAAAGCCCGGATCATGACGGGCTTCAACGCCGAAATCCCAGAGGTGAAACACCATCAGCTCCAACTCTGGACAAGCGGCCAGCTGGGCGAACCAGGGGGCGTAGTACTGGATCGGATGGCTGACCACTACCGCCAGGCGGGTCATTCCCCGATCAACCACAACCAAGTTAATCGGCCGTAGAACTTGAGAAAGATCCAGAAGATCAGCACGCAGATGATCGTGCCAGGCAGTAGTTTGAGATTCGATTGCTCAAAAGAAATAGCATTGACCAAGATCAGTACAGTCGCAAAGCCTGATCCCAATGGAGTGATGGGCGGATACGAGCAGAGAAAACGATAAAACCAACCCCAGGCAACTCCCATGAGGGAGACCGGGGCAAGCATCAGCGGGAAACCGAAATCAATGAAGCTTTCCCCAACATAGCCAATGCTGATTGATGTTCCCTTATCGGCCCCCGATACAAGAACACCCGAAAATTGATTAGTGCGGTCAGAATCATTAATCGGGGGCTTATCAGGGAACAGCAGACGTGGCTGCAAAATCACCTGAATGGCCTCCTCCCATAGGCGACCAGCTTGATGAGGGATAATCGAAGGAACCTGGGTCATCGAAGTGGCAAAAAAATGCAGATAGCCAAGCCGCGCCAAGCCAGAATCGAAGCCCATGCCAATGCTCTCAATGCCAAACCGTGACGCCGAAGCAAGATAGAAATCCACTTGCCTCTCCAAACCTATACTCACCTCCTGACTGGAGGAGCCCTGATTGGCTAAGCTTCTGTACTCAACTTTCACAACCTGCCAAAAGGTAAGCAAAACTAAAAGAAATGCCAAGGGAAAGACAAACTTCCACCGCAACAGCTTCAGTGGGTTGGAATACCGAGAAGTCAAGACAACAAGCAACAGATAGAGGATAGTTTTAAAACCCGAGAAGAATCCTAGAAATCCATAAAGCACTTCCAGCACAAGAACAAATACAGCAATCTTACGAAAAACTGGCTCATCAAGAGCGGCTATAAACACAAGAAAAGCAAGAACAAGATGGACACTCCCCAAGGCCAGAAGAGGCTGGGCAAGCCCCCCCAATCCAAAGGCGAAACGGCCTGCAATAACTGAGAAAAGAAATGCCGGAACAAAGGCCCAAAGCATCCTCTTCGGATTCAACTTACGAATAAGCAATGAATTTTGTAATACAACTGCAAATGGCAAGCCGCTTGAGCCCAACGCCATGGCGAAGGTAATGATTACGATTGCTGCATAGCTGTAATAAAATGCTAGTGGCATTGTGCCGACGCTCTCCAGTTCGCTAATCGTGACGCCCTGGAGATTGGCCGCAATCACTGGTGCAATGACCTGGCTGCCTTGCATCAACATGGCGAAGAAAAGGATCTGAGGTTCGCCAGGACGCCAAAGAACATGAAGCAGCAAAGCCGGCAGGAAAGCAGAAGCTGCGGACTCAAGGGAATTTGATGTGGCCAATCCAACAACAGCAAGCAGGGAACTCAGCGTCCAGACAGTAGTCAACCAGGCTCTTTCTGGACGAACTGGAGAAAACCCAGAAACCGTAGAGATCACCCTTGATTCGCCAACTCTCATATACTTAAAAGCGACTTGCTATGTAGTGGATTTTTGATATACATTCCACCAGTGATCACCATACCCATGGACCTTCAACCGCTCATCGAGAGACCTCCTTGCAGACGCTCCATGCCTAATTCTATCGGGAGCAGATTGAACATAAAAAATCATTGCAGCCCTCAAAGACTCAACTGTTTGATCATTGCAAACAAATCCCTCATTGCCATCAAGAACAGTTTCAGCAAGGCCCCCCGAAGGGAAAACTATGGAAGGCAAGGAATGCTGCTTGGCCTCAACAACCGTTAAACCATAAGCTTCGCTGCAAATTGAAGGAGCCAGGTGAACATCAGAGGCAGAATAGAGGCTATCAATATTCTCGCAATAACCAAGAAATTGGATCCCCTTCTGCAGACCATTATCAATTACTCGTTGAACCAACTCCTGGCCAAAGGGATTTCGGAATATTGGATCACCAGCAATAAGAAGGCGAGCATTGTATCCATTTTTAATCAGATCGAAAGCAGCATCAACGATAAGATGAACGCCCTTCTCAAAAGAGATTTGACCAACATAAAGAAAGGTCACTAATTCAGGATCTCTCGCAGGAAGTAGCGTCTTAGGAAGATCATCTATAAACTGTTCTCGAGTTGGGGGCGGTGCATAAGCCACCGTGCATCGCTCAGCAGGAGCGCCCAATGCAATCAGCCGGGAGCGAACAAACTCAGAATCACACACAAATGCAGCGGCTCTAAAGCATGTGAACCGCCAAACCAAACGCCATAGCAAGTGATGCCTTGGTGGCAGGTCACCAGCTCGAAAAATCAGGGGAATTCTGCTGAGAAGCAACGCGGGAATGAAATTGAGAACCCACGCCGTGGATCCAACATGAATGTGTGAAGCATGAAAACGACGCAACCAACCAAGCAGCTGGAGAGAGCCCCAGAAAATCGAATAAACATTGAAAATCCATACTCTTAGATTCACGCGATATCGAACTGCTCCATAATAAGAGACAAAAGAGTACTTGAGACCTTTCCTAGCTAACTCGGACTGGATGCCACCCTGTGTGTATTCATCTCGGATCAAAAACATCACATCTGCACCGCGTTTCCTGAGGAGATCAAGAGTTTCGATATTGGCTCGCTCTTGGCCCCACAAGGGAAGATTCCCAAACAACACTAGAATTCGCGGCTGCACCTGTTTAATTCCATCAGAAATAGCCACTTCCTGGTTCACGTGCTGCATTAGAGGCAGTCAATGAATCGGAAAATCCAAAGGCCAGAGCCATACTTTAACATGAAGGATTTGCGAAAACAACCTTGAGAAACTCGGCCAGCTGCTCTGACTGTGCCGCTGCGGTGCAAGAAAGAAAGGCATTTTCATCAATCATTTGAATACATTCAAAGGCACGATCCTCAAACCAGGCTTGGGAGATCGCTTCGACAAGTTTATGACGCTGGTTCTCAGTGGAAAACGTCACCACTATGGCTCCGCCACAGTGCTCAATAAGCGAGACAACTGAGCTGCACTCATGCATCACAGCCAGCAGAGGGCGCCTTGCCAGGAGATAGGGAACGACTTTCGATGCTGTGTAAGAAGGATCATCGGAGCCGATCACCAGCAGAGCATCGGCTACTTGGAGGGTGGCCAGAGCGATCGAGAGTGGCAGGCGATCGGTGCGCTCCTTGACCAGGTGAGCGAGGCCATGGCGCTCCGCCACGGGGAGGATGGTGGGAACACCAGCGCCTGCGGCGGCATAGGAGGTGCCAATGAAGTGAAGCCGTAGCCGCTGTAGCAGGGTGGCGGGCGCGTGGCGCTTGAGTGCGAGGAACAGGCCATCAAGTGCGGTGGAAAGATCGGCTCCACCGCGGCCGATCGACACCCAGTGAATCCGGCCATCATCGGGATCAAAGGGCAGGGCGCTACGTGGGATATCCTTCAGCCGTACAAAATCTTCAGGCGCACCTGGAAAAGGAAGTTGGAGGGAGGGAAACTTCGCCGTGAACGGGTAACGCCGATATAGATCCTCGATGTAGGACTGGCTCACGGCGATCAGGCCGGAGCATGCCCGCAGCACCCGAGGTTCCTGGCGGCAGTGGAGCCGATCGGCAATCGTATACTTGAGGCGACCGCCGGGTGGAGTGACCTCGGGATGGTCGCGGTAATAGTCGTTGACCCAGGGGTCTTGGTAGTCGAGCACGAAGCGCACACCAAAGCGCTGGCGCCATCGGGGCCCCAGGGTGAAGGAACCGAAGGCGGTGGTGGAGAACAGCACCAAATCAAAACGCCTCTGGCTCAGCAGGCGATCACCGGCTCTGGCCAGGGCCCCTAGGCAGCGGGCTTCCACGCTGCCTAGGCCGGGCACACAGCTCCATCGCAGGCTGCGGCCGCGCACCCGGTGGACAGGCACCCAGGCCGGCAGACCGTCCGCCTGCCAGGGATCGAGAGGGGCCGCCACGCAGGCCGGATCCACGGCCAGCACCTCCGCCTCAATGCCCTGGGCTGCGAAGTGGGGCAGCAGCATGCGAACGCGCTGGCTGTCGGCGGCGCTACTAGGGGGGAAGACAGGGGAGACGATCAGGAGGCGACGAACCATCAGGGCTTACTAGCCTCCATGGCAAAGGACTCAACCCATCGACTCTCGGTATCCAAGAGCAAGGCAATGTCACGGCCTGTCCTAAACCTCTCGGTCCTGACATCTACAAAACCAACGCTTTTCAGCAGCGACCCCAGCAACTGAGCATCAAACATCGTGCAGTGGCCAAATGGAGATTCACGGTCCTGATAAAAAATTCGATTCACTGCAAGAAGCGGTGAACAAATGCCATCGAGCTCCTGGTCATTAGGGTAGGGAAATTCAACTTTCTCTCCCTGCAAGCATGAAACGTAGGCACGCAGATACAACTCAGCGTCCGGGACAACGAGCCTAATGATTCCTTCAGGCTTCAGGACTCGGAAGCACTCCCGAATGAGCTGAATAGCCATCGGGAATCTATGATGCTCAAGGCAGTGCTCACTGAAGATGCCCTTAAACGTGCCATCTTCAAAAGGAATTCCTCGTGCCGCCACATCCCAACAAAGATCAATACCCGGGTGCCACTGGAAATCCAGGCTGAGAGCATGCGGGTGAATGTTCCAACCACAGCCAAGATCAAGATACTCCAGAGAACGTACCCTTTGTCTCTTTAGCTGGAGTCTCCGATTTCTGATCAGGGATCCAACGATCCACTGAACCTTTGAATACGAGGCAAAGGACCTGCCAAGTGAAACCTTCATGAATTAATTAGTTCTCAGCGCCATTCGAGACAAGCATTAGATTCTGCCAAGGAGCGTATACCTTCATCAGCTCGGGTTGCCGATGGCTTTCGGCGGCGCTGCTGGGAAAGGCAAGGAGGAGAGTCATCATCAGGAGGGCAGCCGATCCAGGCGGTTGACATTCACACCTGGGTGGCAATCAGCTCCTAACCCTGGAAAGGTGTCACGGTAGCGGTTTTGGTCGCGGGTGAGCAGCGGCATCCCCTCCACCAACGCATGGGCACCGATAAGGAAGTCCGGCAGGATCATCTGTCGTTGGCCGCCTCGCTCGCGATAGGCCGCATGGGCACGGGCGGCCAGGAAAGAGGCCGCCTTGGTGATGGGGCGATAGTCGTAGAAATGGGATGGCAGCAGCTCTACCACCTCCTCGATGCGCTGAATGGCAAAGCCTATTTAGTCGTAGACGATCACATTGTCTGCAACGGGTCCAGCATCCAGAAAGCGCTGCAGATGTTTTTCGCTCCAGGTACAACAGTGCGGGTCCGCCGTCAACACATCCAGAACCACGTTGGCATCCACCAGCAGCATCAAGGGTTTTCACCTCTGGTGAGGGTCAGCAGGACCTCAGTGCTGAAGCGTGTGCGAGGCGGGCCTGGCGAAGATGGCGGAGGCCCTCCTCACCACGGCTGGGCCCGTCGCTGGTCTTCTCGATCACCACCAGGCCTTCTGTTCACGGAAACGGACAGGGGTGTGGGGGAGAAGCCCGAACCGCTCACGGATGGCCTGGGGGATCGTGAACTGGCCCTTGATGGTGATGGGCATATCGAACCTGGGGAGCAAGTATGAATCGTACTTGCCTCTTGCGCGATAGGAATGGCATTCAGGAGTCTTTAGAGTCAGTCCCAACTGCGTGAAGTGATCAAGGGGGAATCATGGCGAACGAAGTAGGCATCCACTTGCCACAGAGCCCCATCACGGGGCCGGTCGTACTGCGGAATCAAGTCGTACAGACGGAAGCCATGGTCCTCCATGAATTTGTTCACCTCATGGAAAATCGGAACATCACCGATACGCAACACCGACACTTCAAGAATCACAACTTCGAATTGAGACATCCTGGATTCAGCTCCCTGGAGTGCCTTCAATTCGTGGCCTTGAAGATCCAACTTCAAGAGATTGGGCTGAAGCCCAGCCCAAGCAATGAGCAGATCCTCCAAGCGTTCCGTTGGCACCCGGATGACATTCGCAGAATCCTGACCACCTGAGGACAGGCCACTGTTGGTTTCAGCAAGAACAAATGCAGATGTTCCTTGTTCAGCAGAAAGGGCAGAGGGAATCACCCTGGACCCTGGATGCAGGGTCAGCAGACGGTTCAAACCATCCTGGCAGCCTGGCTGGGGCTCCACCAACCAAACGGGAACCCCAGGGAACACCGACCAGAACTCAGCTGCCCAATCACCTTGATAAGCCCCACCATCGATGGCGGCAATGGGCACAAAACCAGCGCGCTTGAGATTCACAAGCCTGGTCGTCATGTCGCGCACGACGAACATTCGCCGCTTGAGAGTTTGGCGCAGCTGATGAGGCAGCACGTGAGAAAGAATCGACTTCATCATCAAACGCCTTCGATCATTGCCACAAGCCTGAGAAATTCTTGCTTCTCATCATCCCAATTCAGATGGCTCTGCCCGATTTCAAACGAGCAGGATCGGCTGACCTCAAGCCTGGCTTGATGCAAAAGCACGCCATCAATCACAGACGCCATGCTCTGCGCATCCTCCACGCAATACAACCTCACAGTATCGCCTGCCTCCCGGGCATAGGCCTTGTGCGCAGGAACATCACTGATCACAGCCGGAACCCCTGCAAGGGCATAACTGAACAACTTGTTCGTGAGGGCGATGCGTCGGTTGGGGGTGGATCCGGTTTCACCCACCAGGCCCAGGTCGTAGGCGGCGGCCAGCCGCTCCATCTGCTCCGGCGGGGCAGGCGGAAGCAGGTGCAGCCGATCCTCCACCACCTCGGCCCGCGCCAAGGCCACCAGACGCTGGCGGTAGGCATCGTTGATGGAGCCCCGCAGGTAGAGATGGGGCTTGCTCTCAGCCAGGGCGATGGCCCGAACGGCACACTCCAGGCCGCGATCGGGGCCGATGGTCTGGGAGAACCAGTACACAGAAGGCCCTGGCATGGCCGTGCCCCGTGGGGTGGGGCCCTCAGGGGCATGGGCCAAGGGAAATACGTTGCGCACCACCACCGGCTGCGGAATGTCATACGCCTCGGCATAGGCCCGGGCGATTCCCGGGGATGCCGCTGTGGTGAACACGCAGCCAGACAGGTAGCGGCCTTCGATCATGCGCAAGTGTTGCCGGTGGAAGTCATGGGCAGGCTCCTCGGGAACATCGCCGAGATGGAAATCCTCAGCATCAAAGGCGTAGCGGCCGCCATGGGTGTGGGCGGCGAGAGCCACGGCTGGAAGGGCAGCCGGATAGTGGGCGATGTAGAGATCAGCCTGGATCCGTCTGGCAGCGGCTTTCAGATCAGCCACCAGGGGATGCCACGCCCATTCCGCAACGGCCTGCTCGCGGACACCCAGCAGAAACAGGGCACGGCATAGTTTCTGGGCCACCACCTGCCTCAAACGTGTGGAAAGTGGCGCATGGGGCCCGAAGGGAAGCGGAGCCAGCCAGCGGCAACGGGGGTCCAACTGCGTCTTGTCTTGCTGATCTGCCCAGGGGAGATAACGGGCAGAGATCACGACAACGGAGTAGCCGGCCTCCACCAGCGCATTGGCTTCCTTCACCAACCGTGGGTTGGTGGTGAGATGGCCGGGACTGATCAGGCAGATGCGTGGCACAGCATCGCCTCATAGACAGCCACGTAACCGTCGGCTACAGCCTTTTCGGAATAGTGCTCCTCCACGCGTCGTCGAGCCGCCAAGCGCTTCAACTCACTTAGCCGACCCACAGCGGCGACCAACCCATCGAGATCCTCCACCACAAACCCGCTCACCCCGTGCTCCACCACCTCGGGCACAGCGCCGCGGTCGAAACCCAGCACAGGCGTACCGCAGGCCATGGCTTCCGCCATCACGATGCCAAAGGGTTCCTCCCACAGGATCGGCATCAGCAGGGCCCGGGCCGAAGTCAACAACTGAGCCTTCTGCTGGTCGTCCACCGGGCCGATGTAGGTGATCGAGTCATCGAGCTGGGGGGCGATGTGGTTGTCGAACCAGCCCTGGTGCTCCGGTGGAACATTCCCTGCGATCACCAACGGCATACCAGCACGGCGGGCAACCTCGATCGCCAGGTGGGGGCCCTTGATCGCCTCCACCCGGCCAAGAAACACCAGGGGCGCTGAGGGCCCCGGATCCTCCACGAAGGGATAGGAGGCCAGGGGAACACCGTTGGGCACCAGATGCCAGCGGCCGATATCTGCCACGGGTTCGATCATCCTGCGGCTGATGGCCGAGAACTGCAGGCTGCCGCGTGAGAGCGCATGGCCGAGGCAGATCGAGCGGCGGCTGATGTCCCGCTGGTAGCTCATCAGCTTGGGGATTGGCAGCGGCAACAGGGGCAGCAGGTAGGCAACGCGGGAGAAGGAGTGCACCAGATCAAAGCGGCCCCGGCGCACCTTCCGCAAAAGGGTGACTGCATTCTGCAGGGTGTCGGCGCGAGGGCGGCTCGAGCGGCCCGGCCAGGCAATCAACTCGGCCGCTGTGACGGAATCACGATGGGCAAACAGGGTCACCTCATGCCCCCGCCGGTTCAGTTCACGGGCGAGCAGATCAATGATGCGCTCGATGCCGCCATAGAGCAGCGGCGGAACGGGCAGCTCCGGATCGGCGGTAAGAGCAATGCGCATCAGGCACGGCCACTCAGCTTCTGCAGCCGCTTGGCCGCCTTCCATCCCACTAGGCGCCGAAGCTGATGGAAGCGGGGCCCACCGGAAACCTCCAGATGACTGCCACCGAGTTCGCTAATGCGCCGTTGGATCACGGCGCGCAGATCGGGGTGATCGGGATAGAAGGTATAGATGAAGTCCTGGAGCACATTGGCGCAGCTTAACCGGGTCTTCGAATCGGAGCGGCGCTCCAGCAGATGGCCCGTACCCTTGAGTAGAGAATGGAAAGCCGACTCCACGGCCTTGCGGCTCTTCTGCCCCGACAGGCTGCCAAGAAGGCCGGAACGGTAGTAGAGGGTGGCCTCCGGGGCAAAGAGCACCTCGCTGGCATGGCAGAGAACGCGGGCAAAGAACTCGAAATCGTTGATCAAAGAGAGGCTTTCATCCCAGCCACCGGATTGCTCCAAGATTGGCCTTGGGATCAGCCAGAGGCCACACTGCATCATTGGACGGGCATCCCCCCATGCCTCCACGAGCCAATCAAGAGCAGTAATATCGCGCCAAACGGATTGGGGATTTAGCTGGAAAGTTGAGAGGTCGTTGTTGTAGAAGCGCCCCCACTGGGCTGAAGCAATCGCATCCGTGAGGCCATTGAGGCGATGAACCTGGGCCTCAATTGATTCAGGTGCAAGCAGATCATCGGCATCGAAGAACTTGATCAGTTCTCCCTGTGCTTCTGCCAAGGCGCGATTGGCGGCAGCGCATTGGCCACGGTTCTCTTGGTGGATTACGCACAGCGTGGAGGAAGCATAAGAATGAAGTATAGTTCTGCTGGCATCGGACGATCCGTCGTCAACGATGATGATCTCGATCGACTTCCAGCTCTGGGCCAGGATCGACTCAATCGCCTCAGCGACATAGGGCGCAGCGTTGTGGCAGGGGATGCAGATGCTTACTAGGGGCAGGCTCACGAATGCCGAAGATGTGGCTTGAATAGCCGAATCATGTGCTCCCGAACTCGAAAGCTTCTTCTGGGGCCAAGCACTTGTGACAGAACCGAGAACAGCCTCCCCTGATTCTTAGGAATGCCATCACTGAGACTGTTCGCCAGGGTGACTGTTGAATCGACGTCAGACCACTCCTGGAGAGAAGCAAGGGAAGTAGCCGCAGCCCAAAGTTTTAACTGAATCTCCGTAGCGAAGCGATCACCGGTATCCCTCGCGAGACGGCGCATAACCTCAACATGAGCCCTCAAACATTTGGCCTGATTGGCCGCCGACATAGAGCCCTGCATCCTATAGTTGATGATGGAAACTTCTCGCTCAGCGGAAAAGGAGAGCCCTGCTTTGGCTAACTTACAGTGAAAAGCGACATCTTCGTTATACAGGATTTCCGGATCAATGTCATAACCGCCAACATCCAATATCCTTGAGCGACGATAGAGCCCACAAAACGGATTGATCTGATTAAGAATTGCATATCGAAAGGGATCAGATTGCAGAGCCATTGCATCAAAATCACTGCTGGCTATCAGATGTTTAGTCTGATCATCACGGTATTCGTAGTTGAACAAAACCACATCCGGGCACTTCTCCCTTGCCATCCACCCATGAGCAAGTCGAGTGAAGTTTGGCAGAAGCTCATCGTCAGCATCATGAAAATGAATCCACTCAGAGCCTACCTGATGCAACAGGGCATTTTTACCTGCGGAACAGCCAATGTTCGCAGCCCCACGAAATACCTTAGCTCCAAAACGTTCAGCTACATCTGCAGTATTATCTTGACTGGCATCGTCATAGACAAGAACCTCATCAAAAGGGATTTCCTGGGCTTTAGCAGATTTCAACAACCTCGGCAAGTGATTGGCTGCCTGATAGGCAGGGATGCACAGCGCCAATGTCTTCACTTGCTTTCGCTGCGCAGAAGCCTATCTCGAGTTCGAAGAACAACGTAGCGAAGAACCTCCTTGAGATCCAATCGATCTAAACTCTGCAGATAGCTTAGCCTGGACTCCGAGATCACTGGCGTGGGAGTTAAATAGCGGGCGAGTAAGTCCGGCGCCTCTGGAACTCGATTACTAAAGGTCTTGGCCAGCTTGAGCTCTTCCAGTACCATGTACGCGATGCGATCAGGGTTTAGCTGTTCCTGCACAGTTGTTCTCGCCCGAACACCAATTTCCAATCGGTCAGCTGCCGATAGATTCCGAACACGCTGAATCAGTTCGGCAAGTTGGTGTGCATTCCCCGCCTTAAATATAAAACCGTTCTCACCGTGCTCGATGAGATCAGAAGCACCCGCTGCATCTGAGCAGATCACTACGGCCTTCTGTGCCATTGCCTCCGCAGCGGTGAGATTAAACACGTCCCAATCTGAAGGAACAACTACAAATCCAGCTTCTGCCTGCCGTCTAGCGATAACACTTGGAAACTCTGGAGGCAGCGGAAGGATCTTAAGACCCCAAATGTCAGGAAAAGATTCGCCCAGGAATTCGCTATAAGTCTCTTTTCCTTTAGGCCCCAAAACTGTGCGGCCAACCCAATCAATCGTTGGAGCCTGATCACCTAGGGTATCGAGTGCGCGACAAAGGGTTTCAGGACCTTTCCAGTTTTGGATCCTGCCGACAACCAGCCCACGATCTGATCGCTTGGGGCTGAACTTCAGATCTGATCCAACTTCATACGGTGGAGGGCAATACTGAAGATCTCTATTGAGTTGAGAATGCCACCAATTGAGATTATGCTTGCCATATGTAGATACTACCGAAGCCCTTGGAAACAGTGCAGCCTCAACCAATTGATAGGCAAATTCACTCTGAGCGAAACCAGGTTGAGTCTCGTAGTTAGCGATTTGGCCAGCACTTCCATGGCACCGAATCAAGAGTGGTGGGCTGCTGCGCTTGAGTAGCCAGGGAACGGCGAACAAGCCCCAATCGGTGCACTCGATCACGTCAACCCCTTCACAGCCCGAGGCCTGCTCCCATGCTGCCCATGCCGCTGCAAGATGGCGAACGAGATCTGGGGTGAGAGCAAGATCAAGGAAAAGAGACCTTAACTTTGCGACTCGGCCTTGATCAAGAGGAAAGATGCGAACTCCATCACAAATACTTGGATCAGGCCCATGAGCGCATCCCGATCCAACAATCGCGGTAACCTCTACTCCTAAATGAGCCAAGGCGGGCAATAATGCCTTGTAGAAAGTTGCTATACCCCCACCAAATGATGGAGGATATTCAGGCAGCAAGTATAATACTTTTAACATTGCCCAAAACTCATAAATACTGGTTTTGCAATGATCCGTATACAGTATTAGCAGGATATCTTTTATCTTGATTCCAGCCATTCGCTTTCCACATCTCACTCCAAAGATGGAGGCCATAAGTCTCACTCGACAATGGCAAGCCTATTTCTTCCGCTCTTACTAGAAAGCGCTTAATTGACTCTGGATGGTAGCCGTGCTCAGGCTTGGATATAAGATACTTGGCATTCCTGTAGCTGATTGGGTTAAAGACTTTTGGCGCCATCAGAATGGGCTTATTTGCTGCAATCTCAATAGCTTTATTCATTAGCTTTACGCCTGATGCATAGTCACAGGGGTCACGCTCAAATTTCCATAAATCTATGTACAAGCGTGCTATCTCATCATTGCTATCTAATCGAATTACATTAATATTTGGCAATGGTCCTTCTGGAATCTCTAGTGATGTAGCCACAAATCTCTTAGGCAGATCATTCCATGGCTTCAGACATATTACATCAAGGTCACTCCAGACGCCACCTCGAAGCAACAACAAGTTAAACCTAAACCAATCCGAGAATGGAGCTGGAGAGCCCGTGCCAAAACCTGATCTAATCAAAAACGAATCGTCCCAAGGAACCACTATTGAAGCATCTTTAATCTTGACACCCTCAGGAATATTGGAGATTTCTTCATAGCAATAAAGATCACACTGGTGGCCATAATAAAGAAAGGACTTCAGGGACAATATGCCATGAGGAGGAAGAATGGAGCCTTTCCAGAAGAAAAAAATGTTCACTCTAATCTATCCGCACTCTGCTAATCTGATTCTTTAAATGCTCTTTTAGTCTTGTGGGATTTCGATTTTCTCTAAACCACTTACGATATTCACAAGCCATGGACTCAGCCTCGATTACAGATATACTCTTTAAGATATGAAAAACGTCTTTTAATGAGTGGTCAGGAGTTGAGATACATGGCAAGAAACTAGGCATAGAGGATGGTAATATTCCGACTGGGACACAGCCTGCCAAAGCACACTCTCCATATTTCAATAGCTCATAATCTATTCGGCCTGGCGTAACCAGCATAAACATATATTGCGAGAGCCAGTCAATGTAAGAAGTGCCGATCGTGCTACTCTTTCCTCGAAGGCCGATATCTGGATAGCCAGGGTGTGAAAGATAAGCAATCATGTTAAACGCGAATAGCCTTCTCCTGGAGTTTATATAAAATTCCCATCTAGCCGGATACCCACCTTTTGACAGTGCCCCAGAAATCGCAACTTTTCGCTTTCGGCTTGCCATATGAGCATTTATCTCATCATCCTGCATGTAAGCATATGGCAGATGCAACATTCGGTCTTTGCCATGGATGCGCGCAATAAGATTCGCTATTTCTCTAGGAAAATACGGCGATAAGAAGAAAAGATTAAATTTAGGCTGCAGCGTCAAAAGAAACTGCAAGTATGGCTGCGAGATGGTCTCCCAACAGTCATCTACGATCTTTAGAATGATTACTGCCGAACATCGTTGGATCAGCTTGGCAATAGCGTCTTGTTCAGATTGATGGATTCTATTGTCTACAATGTAAGCATGGCCTGTCTGATCTTTCCCTGGAAGGCCATCATGCAATCTCACGCACTGGAAGCCATGCCTTGCAGCCCAGGCGGGGCCGGCGTCAGAGCAAATTAATTTGTCATAATCAAACGAGGTTGAAAGAATGTATCTGAATTCTCTTTCCATACACTCTCTCCAAATTGCGAAGATGTCAGAATTGCCAGAAGCTTTTCACGTAAATCATTAGCCTAAGTGTGTAGTCCCACCACGTTGTTCAGCTGACAAGGGGGTGTGAGGTCGCCAGGGTCGGGGTGTCACCGCCCGTCCCAAGACCTCACACACCATGCATAGCCACCCATTGGCCCGAATGACGCCCATCAGTCGGGAACGCCTGATTCGTCGGCACCTTGATGAGGGCATACCGCTCAAGGCCCTTGCAGCGGAAGCCGGTATCAGCCTGCGCAGCGCCTACAAGTGGCTGGCCCGTTACCGAACAGGCGGCGTGGCGGCACTGGCGGATCGACGGAGTGTGCGCCGCAGCCAGCGGCGGACACTCGATCCGCAGCAGCTGCAGCAGGCCTTGGACTTGCGGAACCAGCGCTGCACGCTCCGCCGCATCTCCAGGGCCCTCCAGGCGCCCCTCAGGGCCGTCGGACGGGTAATGAACGCCCTGGGGCTGGGACGACTGAGGAACCTGGAACACAAGGTTCCAGTGAGGCGCTATCAGTGGGAGCGCCCCGGCGACATGATCCATGTCGACACCAAACAACTGGCCAGGTTTGAGCGGGTAGGACACCGGATCACCGGTGATCGCCGTCAAGGCTCCTCCCGAGGCGCCGGCTACGAGAAGGTGCATGTCGCGATCGATGACGCCACCCGCCTGGCCTACGTCGAGGTGCTCGCAGACGAGCAGAAGGCGACGACTATTGGGTTCTTGGCCCGTGCGGTCGGTTGGTTCTCGGAGCAGGGGATCATCTGCCGGCGGATCCTCTCGGACAACGGTCCCGCCTACCGCTCCTGTTCCTGGAGAAAAGCCTGCCGGGCCTTGGATCTCAAGCCAATCCGCACCAAGCCCTACACCCCGCGCACCAACGGCAAGGCTGAGCGTTTCATCAAGACCATCCTGGCTGAATGGGCCTACGTGATCGCCTACCAGACATCAGAGGAACGCAACCGGTGGCTACCTCGCTATCTGGGGATCTATAACGGCCATAGGTGCCACATGGCTCTCGGTGGCCTCACGCCTCAGCAGTCCCTCCAGAGGCTGCTGATCGCTGAATGACCTGGTGAGAAAACACACCTAGGTGTCATCAACACCGCCACCCGATCTGTGGCCCGATCTGGCATGGCGCAACATGTGCATAGCAAGCACATGTCAAGTCTTCTCAGCTGCGGTGCTCAGGGACATCCGCGCCACCCTCCAATGCCACCGGGAAGGCTTGACAGTCGATTCACAGCCTTTACCCAACCCCAGCTCCCACCTGATTCATCCACAGCTGCTGATACAGGCTCCCCTCCCGGGCGCTTAGTTCGTTGTGGCCGCCCTGCTCCACAATCCGGCCCGCCTCCATCACCACGATCCGATCGGCCTGCATCACCGTGCCGAGGCGGTGGGCGATCACCAGCTTGGTGATGCGGCCATCGAGCGCCTCGAGCGCATCCTGCACCAACCGCTCGCTCTCGGAATCGAGGGCACTGGTGGCCTCATCGAGGATCAGCAGCTCCGGCTTGCGCAGGATCGCCCGTGCCAGGGCGATGCGCTGGCGCTGGCCGCCGCTGAGCCGGAAGCCGCGCTCCCCCACCACCGTGTCGAGACCCTCGGGGAGCTCCTCGATGAAGCCCGCCGCGTGGGCCACCGTCGCCGCCGCCTGGATCTGCTCGCGGCTGGCCCAGGGGCAGCCGAAGGCAATGTTGCCGGCCAGCGACAGATTGAACAGGAAGGTGTCCTGGCTCACCACCCCCAGTCGTTGCTGCCAGCTGCTCAGTTCCAGGGAGCGCAGATCCATCCCATCGATCAGCACCCTGCCACAGCTGGGTTCATAGAGCCCCACCAGCAGATCGGCGATCGAGCTCTTGCCCGCCCCACTCGGCCCCACCAGGGCCACGGTGGACCCCTTGGCGATCACCAGATCGATGCCCTCAATGGCATCGGGGCCGTGTCCCCCGTAGCTAAGCCTCACCTGCTCCAGGCGGATCTCCCGCTCCAGCCCCTCAAAGGGCACGCCGCCCACGCGGGCGAAGGCCTTGCCGCCGGGGCTGAGGATCGCGTTCAGCCGCCCGATCCGGCCAGCGTTGTCCGCAAGCTGGTTGAACATGGTCGCCAGGCTGGAGAAGCGCACATTCAGGCGCTGCAGGGCCAGCACAAAGGTGACCAGGCTCGGGAGCACCCCGGAGGTCTTCGAGCCGAACACCAACAGGCTCAGGCCCCCCATCACGGCGATCGCCGCGATCGGCAGGAAGTTGCTGAATGGGCCGATCACGTTCATCAGCCGGCTCTGGCGCCGCAGGCTGGCCTCCAGCTCGCCCATGCGCGATCGCAGGGCCTGATCGGCTGCCTGGCGCTGGCCGCTGCTGTGCAGCAGCCGCAAGCCCTGGATGTCTTCGGTGATCCGGGCCGCAATCTCAGCCTGGATGCCACTCACCCGGTGGGCCCCGGCCCGCAGCTTCGGCAGCAGGCTGCGCTGCACGGAGGCGATCAGCGCACCGAGCAGCGCAGCCGCCAACAACAGCCAGGGGGAGAGGCTCACCAGGATCGCCAGGTAGATGGCGATCAGCAGCGCCGTGATCAGGATCTGGCTGGCCGCCTCGATCTGGAAGCGGATCGCCTCCGGTCCGCTGGCCGCATAGTCGGTGAGATCCCCCACCCGGTAGGTGCTGGCGCAGGGGTAGCTGAAGCGCAGGATCTGGCTGTGGATCCGCGCCGTCACCTGGGAGCGGCAGCGGGCGGCGAAGTAGCCGATGCTCACCAGCCCCGCATAGCGCGTCAGGCTCTGGATCAGCTGCAGCAGCACCGCCAGCGCCAGCAGCCCCAGGAACAACGGAGTGGTGGGCAGTCTCGCCAGCCACTCGGGGGCCCCCGGAATCCAGGCGATCACGGGCTTGCTTGCCCAGGTGACGGCCGTGGAGGCGCGGCTGTTGGAGAGCAGCTCCACCACCAGGAAGATCACCCCGAAGGTGGCCCCCTCGCTGGCGCTCTCCAGCAGGCTGCTGAGCAGGTTCACCGCCAGCAGCTTCCACTGCTTGCGCGCCGTTTCCCGGAACAGCTGCGCCGCCGGCTGCTGGTTCAGGAACGGCGCCAGCAGTGGGCTGAGCAGCTTTCGAGGCAGACGTTTCAAAGGGAATTTCAATTGGCCTGGTCGCGCTCCGGCGGCTGGTGGTGCAGAGCGTCGGGATCGCTCATCGAAGTGCGCTTGCGCCCAAGGGGAAAGGAAAGGAGCCGAGCTGATCAGAGCCAGGCCAGCGAACAGGCCGCAGGGGGAGGGGGGTCACAGGAAAGGGCGAAGGCTCAGATCAGGGAAGAACCCACTCGGCCAGGCGTTGAAGCTGGTGGTCGGCCGTGGGCAACTGGGTGGCTTCCCGGCGCGCCAGGGCGAGATCGAGGCCGTCAAGGACGGGGTCAGCCAGATGGCAGGCCAACGCCAAGGATTCTCTCAACGCCCCAGCTTTCGGATGGGCCGTGATGATCCTCAGCACCGCCGCGGCTCGATCACCAAGGTGAGCGCCATCAGAGCTCCGGGTCCCCACGGATCAGCTCCTCTGGCGAACGGGGCCACGGAATGGCGGGCCGCCAGTGCCACCAACCGATCCGGGTAGAGCGGCGTAAGGCCCCCTGCGCTGCTCATCACTACTCAACGCCCGCCAGCGCCCCAGCCGCGCCTGCCCACAGGCACACCATCTCCACCAAAGGCGCGCGGCCATGAGCAGAGCTCAAACGGCACACGAAACCGATGAAAACCTAGGTGGCACAAGGGGTCAAGCAGGTAGCCGCCGATGCATAGGCCCCCGGCCCCTTCCGTCCGCTCAGGCCGGCAGGATCCCAAGCTGGCCCGGAAGCGGGTTGGTGCCCGGATGCACCTGCGTCAGATAGTCCAGCGCCTGCAGCCGGCTGAGCCCCCGCTGCCGCATCAGCCAGGCCAGGCACACCAGCGGTGAGCGCTCCATCGAGGCCACGCAGTGCACGTACACCGGGCCCGCCTCCTGCCGCAACCGTGCCAGGGCCTCCAGGGCCTCCTCCAGCTCCTCGCTGGTGGGGTTGCGGCCGCTGCGGTGGTCAGGCAGCACCTGGCGCTCCCAGAGGAAGCGCTCCCCCAGCTCGGCCGGCATCGGGAGCTCGGGCGCGTCGCAGAGGCTGAGCACAGCCCGCACCCCTTCCTTCTCCATTCGGCCAAAGTGCTCGGGCTTGCGCGGGGCCGGCCCGAGGGCCAGCTCATCGCGCAGCACCCAGTTGATACGAAAGCTCAAGCCTGACGCCATCAATTGTTGTTGTTGTAGTTGCGAGTCAGCTGCAGCAGGGTCAGCACGTTCGCGATGCCCGTCAGGGGCGTGCCCACCGCCGTGATCGCATCGCTGAGCTTGGCGTAGGAGCTGCGGGTCACCACCACCGTGTCCCGATCGCGCAGGGGCGGATTGCGATCCGCCGATGCTGGCGCGTCCAGATCGAGCGGAAAGGCCTGGCGGGTGACGCTGCCGTTGCGGTTGATGCGCACCAGCTGCACCCGCGAGATGTTGGCCCGCCAGCTCTTGGTCCCCCCCGCTGCCAGCACCGCCTGCACCAGCGGCGTGTTCGCCGGCACCGGCACCGGCCCCGGACGCTCCACCTCCCCCACCACGTTCACCGTGATCTGCCTGGGGGCCAGGGTGGTGGCAGCCAGCTCGGAAGCCTCGATCACAGGCTCCTCCGCCCGGATCAGCTTGATCGTGTCGCCATCGAACAGGATGGGGTTCTGCACCTGGTCGCCATCCCGCACCAGGGCCAGCAGATCCACCTTGGTGCGCCGGTAGCTGGCCGTTTCCCCCGGCAGCCGGCGCCTCAGGATCACCTGGCGCAGATCGGCTTCCGACGTCACTCCACCCGCCTTCTGGATCGCATCCACCAGGGTGGGGAGGCCGCTGATTGAGACCTTCGCCTCGGTGTTGGAACTTTCCGAGTTGGTGAGGGTGTACACCCCAGGACGCTCCACCTCCCCCACCAGCGCCACCCGCAGGGGCCGCGGCCGGCTCAGGCTGAGTTGCAGTTCGGGCCGCAGCAGCTGCCGTTTGTAAAGGGCCTGCAGCCACAGGGTTGCCTGGGAGAGGGTGAGGTCCGTGAGCCGCACACTGCCCAACAGTGGCAACGACACGGTGCCATCGCTGAGCACCTCAATGGGGCCCGAGAGGGGATCTTTGGCGTCACCGCCCAGGAACCTGAGTTGCAGGCCATCACCTGGGCCGAGGATGTAGGCGTCCTGCTGGAGAAGGGCTCCTCCGGATCGGCTGAGGGGAACGGCTTTGGCCGCTGGAGGGGCTGGAGCCGCCCAGGTGGGGGAAAGCCCAAGCAGGGCATGGGTCATCGCCATGGTTCCCCCCAGCCCGATGGCCAGGGCACGCTGCAGCACTGCTGTCATGCCCGCCAGTATGCGAGCAGGGGCCAAATCAGGCCAGGTTCACGGCGACGTCATCGGGCGCCTCCCCGGGCTCCGCCAGCGCCGCCTCCGCTCCCAAAGGGTGGCTGGAAACGGACGCCACCCGTTGTGGTGTTGTTTCCGGCGTTCTGGCCGTCGCCAAAGGGGGGCTGAAAACGCACGCCACCGCTGGTGGTGTTGTTTCCCGCATTCTGAGCTGTTCTGCCTGTGGAGGGGTTGTTGCTCTGGGCCGCCGCAGGAGAGATCCACAGGCCCACCAGCAGCGGAGCCCCCAAGGCGCCCGCCAGGGCCAGTTGCAATCCAGGGATTCGGGAATTCACGACGACGACCCCTCAACGATCTTCAATCTAAGGCCGCTTAAACCAGATGGCCCCTATCGCCCGTTCGGTTAAAAGAGCGCCGTACGGAAGTTGTCTCCCCAACTCACACTCAGCACCCCGACGGTGCCATAGGGTGAATTGCTGAACAAATCGACCCCCAGCAGGTTGATCGTGATCGGTAGGTTGCGGCTTGGGACAAAAGAGAGATTCAGGTTCGTTCCACGGCCGCTCACCCCGACGGAAAGCCCCACATTGCTGGTGATCTCGACCCCCAGGGCTGCGAAGTAGCCCGTGGTCGGGCCTTCAAAATCCGCGTTGAGTGGTGTGAAATTATTGCCACCAATCCCCGCACTGATCTGCAGCACCTGGTTGAAATAGGGGTTCAGTGCCCTCAAGGGGGTGGCGACCGTCACCACCCCATAGCCATTCACCGGCGGCTTGGTCTCATTGCCATAGCTATAGAGGCTCTGAACACCGCCAGCCAACACCACCTGCAATTTGGATTGATTGATCAGAATGCGATTGGCGCTGATGTCAAAGCTGCCGTTGGCATTGAAATTGCGAACGCTGCCAATGTTCCAGTCCAGTTCAACCCCGATCAACCGGTTGGCATCACCAAAGCCGACCCCCATGTTGACCGAGCCGTCAGGCTGGCCTGCACGCAAATTGCCTGGTGTGGCCCCCGACGCACTGATGAAGTAATCGCCCCAATTGGCAACGTAGGCCGTGGGTACGCCGCCCCCCAGGTTCGGAGGGGCATAGGGCTGCTGCAGGGGAACCCCCACCAGCACCTCAGGTTGCATCGTCGCCGGTGGCTTCGTTGGGCTGGAGGACGATCCAGGGCTGGCCGGACCGTCGCTGGCCATCGGAGGACCGCTGAGTCCAGGCAACTCGGCCACCGGTTCGGTGTCGAGGATCCAGACCAGGGCTGTTGGGGAGGAAGCTGTTGGGGAAGGGGCCGTGGCGGAGGATGTACCAGCCATTGGTGTAGCCATCAGAGCGGGCGCAGGGGTCGCCGAAGGCTCCAACTCCCACACCAACTCCTTGGCCTCTGCCGCCGTGGCCCCAAGACCCCAACCGGCCGCAAGGCTCAGGGCCAGGGCCAACGGCAGGCGGTGCTTGGGCTGGCCCAACGGGGTGACGGCGGCGCGATCTGAGGATCGATCAATCCGCCGCACCATAGGTGCTGTCTTGGCTTTGGGCCAGGCCTTAGTTTGCAGCCATCGACCGACCCATGCCTTGACCCTGCGGCTCACCAACACCCTGACCCGGCGCGCTGAGGTCTTCGAGCCGCGGGTGCCCGGCCAGGTCTCGATCTACTGCTGCGGGGTCACCGTCTACGACCTCTGCCACCTGGGCCACGCCCGCAGCTACATCGTCTGGGATGTGCTGCGTCGCTATCTGATCTGGAGTGGCTACGCCGTCACCTTCGTCCAGAACGTCACCGACATCGACGACAAGATCCTCCAGCGCGCCGCCGAGGAAGGCAGCTCAATGGAGGCGGTGAGCGAGCGCAACATCGCCGCCTTCAAGGCCGACATGGCCGCCCTGAACATCCTGCCGCCGGATCGCATGCCCCGGGCGACCCGTTGCCTGGATGGCATCCGCGCGCTGATCGGCGAACTGGAGGCCAAGGGGGCGGCCTACTCCGCCGATGGCGACGTCTACTTCGCCGTCACCAAGGCGTCGGGCTACGGCAAGCTCTCCGGCCGCGACCTCGACGCCCAACAGGACAATGCCTCCGGCCGCGTCAGCGGAGCCGAGGAGGCGCGCAAGCAGCACCCCTTCGATTTCGCCCTCTGGAAAGGCGCCAAAGCAGGCGAACCCAGCTTCCCCTCCCCCTGGGGTCCGGGGCGGCCCGGCTGGCACATCGAATGCTCGGCAATGGTGCGTGAGGAACTCGGCGAATCGATCGACATCCACCTGGGCGGCGCCGATCTGATCTTTCCCCACCACGAGAACGAGATCGCCCAGTCGGAGGCCGCCACCGGCCAGCCCCTGGCCCGTCTCTGGCTGCACAACGGCATGGTCAACGTGGGCGGCCAGAAGATGAGCAAATCACTCGGCAACTTCACCACCATCCGCGCCCTGCTCGCCAGTGGCGTCAGCGCGATGACCCTGCGGCTGTTCGTGCTCCAGGCCCACTACCGCAAACCACTGGATTTCGGCCCCGTGGCCCTCGAGTCCGCCGCCAGCGGCTGGAAGGGCCTGGGCGCCGCCCTGGCGGTGGGGCGCTCCGGCGGCGCCGACTCCCTGGGCTGGGGGAGCGCAGCCGACCCCGAGCTCAGCCCTGAGCTCCAGCGCCAGCGCGAGGCCTTCATCGCCGCCCTCGACGACGACCTCAACACCTCCAGCGCCCTGGCGGTGCTGTTCGAGCTGGCCCGGCCGTTGCGCTCGCTGGCGCATCGGCTGGAGCACGGGGATCCACCCAACCCCGGCGATCGGGAGCTGGGCCCCCGATGGCGGCTCCTGGTCGAACTGGCCAGCGTGCTCGGCCTGGTAGCCGAAGCCGGCACCGCCCCAGGGGCTGAGCCCGCCGGAGGGCCCACGGAGGCCGAGATCCAGTCCCTGATCGACCAACGCCGCACGGCCAAGGCCGCCAGGGATTACACCAGCGCCGATGGCCTGCGCGATCAGCTGCGCCGCCACGGCATCGAACTGATCGATCGGCCCACGGGCGTGACCGACTGGATCCGCAAATAGGGAACGGCGCCCAGTGGCACCCCTACGCTCAACTGGTCCAGGTAGCGATCCCTTGAGCCATCCCTTGAGCGAGACCGTGAGCTTGGGCAGCGATCCACGGGCCTGCGCCGAGGCCCTGGCCCGGGCCAGCGATCTGCTGCAGGTGGAGGGATCCCCCGCCCTGCGCTTGCAGGCCCAGCAGCAGGCGGCGCTCGAGCTCCTGCAGGCCCGTAAGTTCGGTGCCAGCGAGGGCGACCTCGAGGAGCTGCTCAGCGACGTGGTCGAGGCCAGCCTGGCGCGGCTGCTGGCCTGAGCCGGCCGCCGTCAGGTTTCGCCTTCAGGCCACAGCTGAAGGGGGCGAGAACGCTGACAGCCGCAACACCCGGCCCACCTCAATCGCCGCCAGGGCGGGCCCCAGAAGGGCCTCCAACCGCACCCGCTCGGCCGCCTCCGGGGCGAGGCGGGCCAGGGCCTGGGCCCAGCCCACCCGTTCGCCTGGGGGATGGAACGATCGGTTGGCCGGCTCGCAGGCCGAGCGCAGCCCCTGGAGCAGGTAGTGGGAGATCCAGTCGGGGCAGGGGTTCCAGAAGGAGGCCAGGTCGATGAGCAGCCCCTGGGCCCGGTGGCGGGCGATGGCCTGGAGTTCCGGCGCTTCGATCGCCTGGGTCTGGTCGAGCCAGGCAAGGGCTCCGAAACGGCAGATCTGCTCGCGGATTGGACTCAGCCAGTCGTGGGGCGGCAGCTCGAGCGCACCGCCCCGCAGGAGCCAACGGTGGGCCTGCCACAGCAGTTCGGCCCGTTCATCGGTGGCGATGGGGCGTTCCTCCCGCACGATCGCCTGGTGGATCCCCGTGATCAGATCGAGCAGCACATCCGGGGCGTCCGTTGCTCTCCCCTGCTCCAGCTGGGGCAGAAGGGCGTCCAGCCGCTGCAACGCCTCCAGCCACTCGCCGCTGTGGCCGAGGTTGCGGCAGCGGTCCAGTTCATGCTCCAGCAAACGCAGCTCCAGGGCATCGCACAGCTGATCCTGACCGGCCCGCTCCCCTCCGACGGGGACCAGGGTCAGCAGCTCCCTCCAGAGGGTGGCGCGGGCCACCGGATCGAGGGGGAGCGCCATCAAACACTCCAGGTCCAGCCACACGGCCGCGCCCATGGCTCAGCCCCCCCCGCCGCGAAGCAGATCCAGGCTGAGCCGGCCCCGGAGCAGTGCCTGGCGCAGGGCCTCCTGGGCTGGGTCCCCGGGGGGATCGAGGTCCCCCAGGGCCTCGCACCAGCTCAGCAGAAGCTCGAGCCCCTCCGGATCGGCCAGCTCACCGGAACAGACCTGATCCTGGACCTCGGCCGACAGCCGCTCCCGGATGGCGAGCAGGCCCCAAGGTCGAGCCTCAGGGTTGACCGTGCACAGCCGCACCAGCAGCTCCACGGCGCGCAGCCGGGCCGGGCGGCCTTCCCGCTCCATCCAGGCGAGGGCGCCGTAGCGGCTGATCTGCTCGATCACAACCGGCAGCCGCGAAGGCCTTGGCCCCGGCAGGGGTTCCAGGCGGGCCAGGAGTTGATGGGCCCACCACAGCAGGTCCGCCCGCTGATCCCCATCGAACGGACAGGGAGGAGCCTCCAGATCAAGGAGGCAATGGTGCAGCTCGACCATCACTTCCGCCAGCACACGTGCCGTGAGCTCTGCAGACGCAACCTGAAGGCTCGGATCCTCCAGCAGCGCCTCCAGCCGTTCCAGTCCCCCAAACCAGTCCCCGCCGACGCACTGCTGGCGCACGGTCAACAGGTCCTGATGGACCAAGGCCCGCTCCAGGGCCGCCCGCACCGCCTCGGATTCAGCGCAGGGGCCGGAGTCAGCGACCAGCTGGTCGCGCACCGCTTCCCAGAGGATGGTCAGTGCCGGCCCCTCCAAGGGAAGTCCCAGCAGCCAGTCCAGATCGACCCAGAGGCCGGAGGCGCCGTCGCTTGCCAATCAGCCGCCTCCGCCCGTGGCCCGTACTGCGGTGGCATTCTTCTGCAGCTGGAGCATGCGTCGGGCCCGCTGCATCTGGGCCTCGACGCTGCCCACCAGATCCGCCAGGCGCTCGTGCTCGGCCACGTAATGGTCCAGCTCCACCTCCAGCTGGTTGAGATGGGCCAGCAGCAGGTCGCGCTCTTCCCTGTCGCGGCTCAGCTGGCGCTCCAGATCCACCAGGCGTATGTCCCTGGCTCCGAGTGCCCCGTGGTGGACGTCCCAGCGGCGCAGGGCCTCGAGCAGCTCGCCACCATCGAAGCTCTGGCGCCAGAGCGCGCCGTCGCCATCGCGGCCGAAGCGGTCGGCCCAGCTCTCAAGATCGAGATAGGCATTGAGCAGGGAGGGACGAAGCTGCAGCAGGGCATGGGTTGTGGCCCGCAGCACATCCTCCGGCAGGTTGCTGACCCGTGAAGAGCGGTGGCGACGCACGTTCTGCTCAAGCTCGGGCAGCTCCCGGCCGAGGGCCTCCTCCAGGGCAGGGGTGGAGTGGCCGAGATTCACCAGCTGCAGCCGCTGGCGGCCCTGGCGTTTGACCTGCACCGCCAGCTCCATGGTCTGCTGCCAGGCCATCAGCGCCCCGACTGCTGGCTCCGGCGATGAGCCCTGATCGGCCAATTCAGCCAGGGCTTGATCGGGAGGCCCGTAGAAGATCCAGGCGCGCCAGTCCTCGCCGTCATGGGCGCCGAGGGCCAGGGATTCCAGGGCAGGGGCACCGGCGGAGCGGCGAAGGCCGAGGCGACTGCCCGGCAACCCGTAGATCCAGAAACCAAGGGAAGGCCCGAGGGCGTCAAACGGCGGGGGACCATCGTCAGAGGACGGACCGCTCAGCGACAGGAGGGGCTGATCTGGGGGCATCACCTTGGTTGTCACCTGCCGGCGGTTCGCTGGACAATGGGGCCGCCTTCCGTGGCACACCGTGCAGAAAGAGACTCTGGTGGAAGGGCTCAGGGCCCTGCCCGGGGATGAATCGCTGCTGCGAACCCTCGGCAGTCTGCTGGAGGAGGAAGGGAATTGGCAGGAACTCCAGCAGATCATGCTGGAACAGCTGCCGCGGCTGCCACGGGGGTCACCCCTTGAGGCGCACGTCAGCTACCTGGCGGGCAAGGCCTGCCTGGAGCTGGGGGATCTGCGCCAGGCCCTTGCCCTGAGCACCAGGGCGGTGCAGGGCCGTGCCGATTTTCCCTACAGCCACCACATTCACGGTCGCACCCTGGCGCGCATGGGACGGCGGGTGGAGGCCCTCGCTGCCCAGCAGCGCTGTGCGGCACTGGCGCCTGGATTCCCCTGGTGCTGGTTCGAGATCGGTCAACTGCAACTGGCCCAGGGGGACATGGCCGCCGCCAAGGTGTCGCTGCAGCGGGCCCTGGCCCTGCAGGAGGCCCAGGACCCAGGCGGCGCCGAGATGTTCCGCCGCACCCTGGAGGGGGTGGAAGAGCAGGCCCACCTGGCCGAACGGCGGGCCGCTGCCGCCAGCCTCTGGCCTGAGCGGGCGCCCCTTGCTCCTGATGAGCGTCTCGACACCATCGACGAACTGGCGATGGTGGTGGAGGAGTTTCGGCTGTTCCTGGACCTCCTGGAGGGTCGCGGCAACCTCGGCTAGCTCCAGCCCCGTCCCCCCAGTTCCCTGGGGCGGCCGTCGGTGCTGTCGAGGGCCGCGGCAGCAGGCCACCAGGGGCTGGCGCTGGCCATGGCCCCGGGCCAGCGGCGCATCAGCAGCGACTGGGCCGGCGCCCAGGTGGCGCTGGCAGTGGTGGGTCGGCTGGCCGCCTCATGGTGCACCAGGGTGGCCTCGGGGCAAACCACGTGGCGGTAGCCGGAGCGGCCCAACCGCAGACAGAAATCCACATCGTTGCCCTCCACCGGGAGGACGGGATCGAAGCCGCCTACCTCCTGCCAGAGCGGACGGCGCACCATGAGGCAGGCGCCGGTGACCGCCGACCAGCCGCTGAGGAAGCCGGAACGGCCCCGGTGGACCGTGGTGCCGGCAGGCAGGCCCCTGTAGGGGTGCTCGCAACCCCGGCCCATGGGGGGTGACAGGCCGGCGTGCTGGATCGTGCCATTGGGGTAGAGCAGACGGGCACCCACGCAGCCAATGGCGGGGCGCAGAGCCTGGGCGGCCATGGTCCGCAGCCAGCCGGGGTCAGCCGACCGGGCCTCCACATCGTTGTTGAGGAACAGCAGGAGCTCACCGCGGGCCTCCCGGGCGGCCCGGTTGTTGAGCAGGCTCCAGTTGAACGGCTGATCCAGGGGCAGAACGCGGAAGTGGCTGCCGGGGCGCTGGCGCCAGTGGTCCAGCAGGGAGGCGGTGGCCTCCAGGCGGGAGCCGTTGTCCACCACCAGCCACTCCAGCTCCAGATCCCCTTTGAAGGCGTCGACGCTTGCCAGGCAACGCTCCAGCAGATCGGGGCGATCGCGGGTGAGCACCACCACGCTCAGCCGGCAGGAGCGGGGGACAGCCCAGCTGAGGCGGAAGCCGCCCGTTGGCTGAGACTCGACGGCGACGGCCCCCTCGCCGAGGAGACGGAGATGATCCGCGAGCAGCGCCGCAGCGGCTGCGGTGGCTGTGGGGGTTGAGTCAGTGGTGGTTAAGTCGGTGGGGGTGGTGGACCGGCGGTGCACCAGCACGGCATCGAGGGGGGCGATGCGGGGGCTTCGCTCCAGGGCCGCCAGCTGCCAGCGCCAGCGCTCCAGGGGCTCGGCGCCGGGGGGCGGTGGCGTCAGGCCCTGCTGCCGCAGCCAGTCCCGACGCCAAAAAGCGCAGCTCTCCAGCCAGGGGGTGCTCCAGAAGCTCTCGGGCACCCAGCCCGGCTTGAACCACGGGTCGCGACGCTGGCCGTCCGGGTCCAGCCGGTCCTCGTCGGGGTAGAGCAGATCGGCGCCTTGATCGGAATCGAAGGGGTGGGCCGCCAGCCAGGCGGCCAGCCACTCCTGGGCCCCGGGCCGCAGCACGGCATCGGCGGCGCGGTCGATCTGCCAAGCATCGAGGGCGCCGAGGGGGGCGTTAGGGCGCGGCAACGGGGGCTCAAAACCCCGGCACCAGATGCGGTAGGCCGCGCCGGAGAGCCCCGCCGCCAACCGCTCGCCGCCGAACACCCCCAGGCCTTCCGCCTCCTGCTGCAGGGCATCAATCCAGGTGTCCGAGGGAAGGGCCTGGCGGGCAGCGCGGTAGGCGGCTGCCGCCTCGCCCCAGCGCCCCTGACGACCCAGCAGCTCGGCGGCAGCGAAGGCGTTCCAGCCCAGGGAAGGATCCTGGCGCCAACTGCCCAGCTGCAGGGCCAGGGCCGCCTCCTGCTGACCCTGACGGAGGCGCACCTTGCCGAGCAGGTGCAGGGCACTGGCATGGCTGGCATCCAGAGCCAGGCACTGCCACAGGGTCGCGGCGGCCTGCTCCAGGTCGTCCCGATCCAGGGCCGCGGATCCCTGGCGGTACCAGTGGTCAGCGGTGTTGGGCAGATCAGGCACCACGCAACACCCCAGGGCACCGATGCCATGATCGCCTGAGCGCGAGGTCCGCCGATCACGCTCACCGTCAACCTATGGGGTCACCTGAGCGGGGGCTTCGGGCTCGGGGAGGGAGCCCGCTGCACCGCCCGGGCCCTGGAGGCAGCGGGGTTGCAGGTGCAGTGGCGGGATCTGCCCCTGGCCACCCACGTGAATGATCAGCCCGTTCCGGACCCGGTCGAGCTGGCACCGGCGGCGATCGATCTGCTGCACACCAATCCCAACGTGCTGCGCCAGACCGATGGGCTGGCAGCCCTCCTGGAGCTGAAGGCGCCGCTGCGGATCGGCTACTGGGCCTGGGAACTGGAGGCCTTCCCCAGCGGCTGGGAATTCGGCTTCGCCGGCCTCGACCAGCTGTGGTGCCCCTCCACGTTCACGGCCCAGGCCCTGGCCCTGCGCAGTCCGGTGCCCGTGTCGGCCCTGCCGCACCTGATCGACTGGGGGCGGGCCGACCGTCTGGCCCAGCGGCGCCTGGCCCAGCCGCGGCGCGAACGCATCACACCGTTCACAGTGCTGTTCGCCTTCGATTTCTGGAGCACCCTCGGGCGCAAGAACCCCCTGGGGGCGATCGAGGCGTTCCAACGGGCCTTCCCCCCGGGAACCTCCACCGCCCCGGGCGAGAGCGCGGACCTGCCCCAGGCCCGGCTGGTGCTGAAGCTCTCGAGCGGCCGCCAGTTCCCCGACGCAGCCGATCAACTGCGGCAGCGGGCCCTGGCTGACCCCCGCATCCAGGTGCTCGACGGCCATCTGCCCCTCGACCAGCTCGATGACCTCTACGGCGAGGCGGACGTGCTGTTGAGCCTGCACCGGGCCGAGGGTTTCGGGCTGACCCTGGCGGAGGCCATGGCGGGGGGGCTGCCGGTGGTGGCCACGGGCTACTCCGGCAACCTCGACTTCATGCCGCCGGGCAGCGCTGAACTGGTGCCCTACCGCCGGGTGCCGATCGCCCGCACCGAAGGCGACTACCGCGAGGGCTGGCCCTGGGCCGAACCCGACCTGGACGCGGCGGCGGCGGCCCTGCGGCGGCTGGCCTTCGATGGTGACCACCACCGGCGCCTGGCCCTGGCGGGACGGGCGGCCGCCCATGAACGGCTGTCACCGGCGGCCCTGGCGGCGGTGGTACGCCAACGGTTGGGCTGCCTGCTGCGCCAACCGGGGCGGGCGGAGCTGCTCAGGGAGATACCCGCCGACCATGCCCTACGACAACTGGAGTAGGCCCTGGAGCCGCTGGGCCAGGGCCCGCTCCAGGCTCCCGGAACTGCCGGCCAGCAACTGCAGGGTGGCGGTCAGTTCCAGCCGGTGCAGGCTCTCCTGCCAGACCACCGCTCGCACGGCGCTGTCGGGGCAACCGCGCGCGCACAGCCACTCGGCCAGGGCGCTGCCATGGACGCGGGTGGCGGCATCACAGGCCCCCCGGAGCCAGGGGGGGGGCTGCGACCAGTTCCAGGGGGCTGGGGCCTCGGCGGCGAAGGTTTCCAAGCGGGTCAGGGCGGATGCCACTCCCTCGCCGTGGAGCACCTCCAGCAGGTTGCGCACGGTGATCGGGCTGTCACTGCCCGATTGCAGGGCCTGCTCATAGGCGGGGATGGCGGCGGCGGCCCGCTGGAGGCCGCGGTGGGCATCGCCGAGTTTGTGGGGCGTCCAGAAGCTGGTGCTGCCGCAGCGCAGGGCATGCTCGAGCACGTCGCGGCAGCGGGCGTAATGACCCTGCATCAGCAGGGCATGGCCCAGCAGATCCAGGAATTCGGGATGGCCCGGCACCGCCTCCAGCAGACGCAGCAGGCTGCCCTCCAGCAGGGGCCAGTTCTGTTCGGCCAGGGCCGAGCGGGCTTGCTCCCACCAGATCTGCCGTGGATCGATCTCAGCCATGGGCGGTTCCCTCGGCAGCCGGCAGGGGGTCGATCAGGGGGTCCATGCCGCGTGCCACGGCGCTGATCAGCTCGATCTGGCGGGCCAGGCAGGCGCGGTGATCGAAGTCGCGGCCGATGCGGCGACGGGCCCCGAGGCGCAGATCGGCACAGGCCGCGGGCTGCTGCAGCACCCGAAGCAGGGTGGCGGCCAGTTCCTGGGGCTGATCGAACGGCACCAGCAGCCCTTCAACTCCGTGGTTGATCACCTCCTGCACAGGCGCCGTGCGTGAACCCACCACCAGGGCGCCGCAGGCCATCGCCTCCAGCAGGCTCCAACTGAGCACGTAGGGGGCCGTGAGGTAGACGTGGGCCCAGCTCAGCCTGAACAGATCCAGCAGGGCGGCGTGGGGGAGCAGGCCCACGAAGTGCACGCGGCTGCGGTCGAGGCGATCCCCCAGCTCCGCCAGCAGCTGCCGCTGCCAGCTGCCGTCGGCTGGGGCGGGGCCATAGGAGCAGCGATCCTCGCCACAGACCACCACCTGCACGGTGGGATGCCGCTCCAGCACCGCCGGCAAGGCGTGCAGAACGGTGGAGAAGCCGCGCAGGGGTTCAAGGCTGCGGCAGGCGTAAGTGATCAGCGGCTCACCGCCCAGCACCAGCCTGCCATCGGGCAGCCGCAGGCTGCTCACGGTCGCTGGGCGGCAGTACTCCAGGTCGACGCCCTCATGGATCACGGCGATGCGACTCTGCAGCCAGGGGGGGAAGGTGCTCCGCTGGAAACGGGTGGCGGTGAGGCCGGCGGCCATGCGCCGGGCCGCCTGCAGGGTGGTCCACTGCAGCAGACCCGGCCCGGCGGCCCTGGAGGTCCCCTCCGGCTGCGGCAGCCCCAGCAGATCCATCTCCATCAAGGCCACCAGGGGCACCGCGGGGAAGACGTCGTCAAGGAAGAGCAGATCACCCCAGAAGGGATGGCCCACCACCACCTCGGGGCACCAGCCCTCCTCCGCCAGGCGCTGGAGTTGGCGGGCCACCCGGCGACCCTGGGCAAACTGCTGCTGGCAACGGGCTTCGGCGCTGGGCTGGCGCAGCTCATCCCCCACGTTGCCGCCGGCGTTGAGCAGACGCACCCCCGGCGGGGCGGGCCGGTCAGCGCGGTTACCGATGGCCACCACCTGATGGCCGGCGGCGGCGAGGGCAGGGGCGAGGTGGCGGAACTGGCCAGGGAAGTTCTGGTGGATCAGGAGCACCCGCACGGGGGGGCCTCAGCGGATGGTGCGGACGACGTCGGCGTTGCGCAACATGGCGCTCATGAACAGATCAAGCACGGTGCGCTTCTCCAGGCGCAGGTCAGCGCTGATCGCCATGCCCGCCTGGAGGGGGTAGCGCTTGCCCTGCGATTCCACGTACTGGCGCGCCAGCTTGAGGCCGATGGGGAAGCGGGTGAACTTGTAGGTGCCATCGGGGGGCAGGGCATCGGTGCCGATGGTGCTCACGGTGCCGCCGATGGTGCCGTACTTGCTGCGATCGTAGGCCGCAAGAGCGATGTCAGCGCTCTGACCCGTGCGCACGAAGGCCAGATCCTGGTTGCTCACGAAGGCTTCAGCCCGCAGGCTGTCGCTGGGCACCAGCTGCAGCAGCACCTCTCCGGCCCCCACCACCAGGCTTCCCTTGGCCTTGATGTTGAGGATCGTGCCGGCCACGGGGGCGCGCAGCACCACGCGCTGCAGACGCTCGGTGTTCTCCACGGTGTTGGCCTTGTTCTCGGCCTGGGAGCGGGCCAGCTCAGCCTGCTTCTGCTGGGATTCAGCCCGCAACTTGATGCGTTCGTCGTTGTTCTGGCGCAGCTGGGCCTCCAGCTGGGCTTCGGTTTTTTCGTAATCGAGCAGCTGGAAACGGGAGGCGGCCCCCTGGCGCTCCAGAGCCCGCAGGGATTCGAGCTGCTGCCGGTTGATGGCGATCTGGCTGCGCAGGCCGATCTCGGTGGAATCGAGCTGGGCCAGGGAGCCCCTGAGGCGTTCCACCTCCGCCAGGCTGCTGGTGCCGATCTGCTGTCTCTGAGTGAGCAGGGCCTGCTGGCGCCCCTTGAGGATGGTGGTGTCCAGGGTGACCAGGGGGGCATCCTTTTCCACCAGCTGCCCTTCCTTGACCAGCACATCGGTGACCACGCCGGGTTGGTCGGGTTTGATGTCCTGGGTGGAGCGAATGGTCTTCAAGGTTCCCTGCACACTCACGATCTGATCCACCTTGACGATGGCCGCCGCCCCGAGGGCGGTGATCACCAGGACCGCCACGGAGCCACCCAGCACCATGGGGAACATGGGGGTGGGGCGGCTCTCCAGGCGCAGATCCATTGGCCGCGCCAGGCTGGTGCGATCGGTGCCCCGGTTTGACAGCGCCTGGGATTTCGGCCGGTTGAGCCTGGCGAACGGGTTCCAGCGACGGGGTTCGGTGGCCATGGCTCAGGTTCCCCCGCGGCTGCTGGTCTGCTGGGCGTAGAGAGTCGCATAGGCACCACCGGCGCGCAGCAGCTCCCGGTGGCTGCCGTCTTCGATGATGTGGCCCTTTTCCATGAAGACGATCCGATCGGCGTTGACCAAGGTGGTGAGCCGGTGGGTGATGAACAGCACCGTGCTGGATGTGAAGGCGTGGGAGAGGTTGGTGCAGACCTGCTGCTCGGTGTCGGCGTCAAGGGCGGAAGTGGCCTCATCGAGGATCAGGAAGGAGGGATCCTGGAGCACCGTGCGGGCCAGGCAGATGCGCTGACGCTGACCGCCGCTGAGGCCGGACCCCCGCTCCCCAAGCGGGGTGGCGTAGCCGTTGGCGAGCTGGAGGATGAACTCGTGGGCCGCCGCCACCTTGGCGGCAGCGATCACCGCCTCCATGTCGGCGTCGGGGTTGTTGAGGCGGATGTTGTCGAGCACGGTGCCGCCGAACAGCAGACTCTCCTGGGGCACGTAGCCGATGCGGCGGCGCAGGCTGGCGAGCTGCACCTTATGGATGTCGTAGCCATCGAGATAGATGTGGCCACCCTTGGGGTTGTAGAGGCGATCGATCATCTGCACCAGGGTGCTCTTGCCGCTGCCGCTGAGGCCGACGATGCCCACCAGCTGGCCGGCCTCGATGTGCAGATCGAGCTCATCGAGCAGCAGCGGACCGCGATCGCCGTAGCGGAAACTGACCCCTTCGAAGCGCAGGTCACCGCGGATCGGCGGCAGGGGCAGGGCCTGGAGATCCTCCTCGCCCACTTCGGGAATGGCATTCATCACGTCACCGATGCAGCCCATCGAGTTGCGCATCTCCTGGAAGGATTGCCAAAGCGAGGAGAGCTTGATCAGGGGTGAGACCAGCTGGCCGGAGAGCAGGCGGATGGCGATCAGGGCACCGATGCTGAGCTGGTTGGCCAGGATGAGGTTCGCCCCCACCACGAAGACGACAATCTCGATCAGATGGCTCACAAGCTGGGCGGTTTCGCGCGTGAGGCTGCTGAGCTGGGTGATGCGGAAACGGGCGTTGGTGTAACGGCGATAGCGATCGAGCCACTCCCAGCGCGCCTCCACCTCGAAGTTCTGGCTCTTGACGGTGCGCATGCCGCCGAGAACTTCAACGAGATAGGAGCCCGCCGAGGAGGCATACATCGTGCTCTGATGGATCAGACGCAGCAGGATCGGGGTGGTGGTGATGTTCAGCAGCGCCAGGATCGGCACCATCACGAGAATGATCAGGGTTAGGGTGGGGTTGATGGCCAGCAGGACGATCAGGAACACCACGCTGAAGGCCACATCCAGGCCCACACCCAGCATCTGCTCGACCAGAAACTGGCGGATCTGATAGAGCTGGTTGATGTTGTAGTAGATCTGGCCGACGGGACGAAGCTCGAAGTAGGGCAGCGGCAAGCGCAGCAGATGTTCCACCACGGTGGAGCCCAGGCGCACGTCGACCCGATCGGAGAGATCGGCGGTGATCAGGGCGCGCACACCGCTGAGCAGGGCGGCGGCGACGGCCGCCACCACCAGAATCAAGGTGAGGGGCAGCAGCAGCGATTGGTTGTTTTTGGAGACGACCTCGTTGAGGAGCAGCAGCACCCCCAGGGGGAACACTGCTTCGAGCATCTTGGCCACGAAGCCTGTGAGCAGCGTGAGCGTGAGCAGGTTGGGGTAGCGCAGGAAGGCGGGCAGGAACCACTCCAGGCCGAACTTGGTGCTCTCTCGTTCCAGGCGTCCCTGGCGGATCACGAGCAGATCGAGACCCTCGGGGAAGCGCTGCTCCAACTGGCGCAGCCCGTAGCGGCGCAGGCCCTGGCGCGGGTCGCCGATCAGCACGGCGCCGCGGCTGGCGGCCAGCATCAGCACCAGGGCGCCATCGATGTCGAGCAGCGCCGGGGGCTCCATCCGCGCCAGGTCCCAGGGGCGGGCGCGCAGGGGCCGGGTCTCGAAGCCCAGGGCTTCGAGCTGCAGGCCAACCTGGGGCAGCTTGAGGGCCCCGAGGCGCACCTCCACATCCTGAAGGTTGCGGCGCACCAGCTCTTCGGAGAAAGAGATCCGGCGGGAGGCGGTGAGATGCAGAATGCAGGCCAGCGCCTGGTCGACCCGGCTGCCCGCGCTGGTGGCCCGGGCGCTGAAGGCGATGTCCGGGTCGCTCGCGGCCTGGTGGTCGGGGTGATCCTCGAGCGGCTCCGCCTCCAAGGGCGTGCCCACGAGGGCGGTGGCCTTGCGGACAGTGAGGGCGGCGGCACCGGTGGCGTCAGGCTCCACCTCGGTGGGCAGGGGGGCCGCCAGGGCCCCTTCGGGAACCGCCAGCACCCGGGCGGGCAGGCCATCGATGGGCTGACGCGACTGGCTGGATCCCGGTGCCAGGCGCTCTCCCGGCTGCAGGCCGCCGGGCTGGCGGGGGCCGCTGTAGATCAGCAGATGGCCCTCCGGCAGCTCCTCCTCGGGGCTGAGCAGACGGCTCTCACGCTGCAGCTGGCGCAGACGCGGCAGGGGGTCCTGCTGCTGCAGCCCCTGGTGCTCCCACTGGGCGGCCATCAGCACGGCCACCTCCTCGAAGCTGGGGCTGGCCAGGGCCGCCCGCAGGCTGGGCTCCCGCTGCAGGGCCGCCAGGGCCACATCCGCCGGCACCAGCAGCAGGGCACTGGGCTTGGAGGCCGTCAGGGTGACCTCCGGCTCGGCGCGCCAGAGGGCCGTCCAGCTCACCCACTCGCCCGGCTCGACGAAGCCCAGGTTCCAGGGGGCCGAACCCGGCTTGGAGAGCAGGCGGCGCAGGCGACCTTCCAGCAGCAGGGCGGCTCCCGGCGGCAGCTGGCCGGCCCGCTGGAACGGCTGCCCCATGGGCAGCTGCACGATCCGGCACTGCTCGGCGAGGGCGGCGAGGAAGGCGGGCGGACACCCCTGAAGCAGAGGAGTGCGGGCCAGGATCTGGGCCAGGCTGCCGTTGGTCATGGGGTCAGCACCTCGACGGCCAGGGGAACGTCGTCACCGGCCTCAAGGATGCGTTCCCGCAGGCGCACAAGCTGCAGATTGAGCCACTGGTTGCGCAGGCGGATCAGCAGCTGGTCCTGCAGGGGGCCATCCAGCTGGGCCGGCTGCAGCGACTCCACTCGCATCAGATGCACACGGCCGCTGATGTCGAGGGGGGGGATGAGCACGCCGGGACGATAGCGGCGCACCACCTTGGCCAGCAGCGGGTTGAGCTGCTGCACGCGGATCGGCCCGACGATGCCGCGGTTGGTGCGATCCAGCCCCTGGGCATAGTTCTCCACCAGCTCGGGGAAACTGAGCTCCCCCTCCTGCAGCTGAAAGAAGAGTTCGGTGGCCAGGTCGGCGTCGTCGATGCGCACCACACTCATCACCACCTGGTCGAACTCGGCCCGCTTCTCGAGGAACAGCGAGGAGACCTCTCCAGACCAGAGCTTCTCGGTGGCCTGCTGCAGCCGAGTCTCGAAGCTCACCAGACGCTCCAGCTGGTCGAGGCCAAGGCCGCGGCTCTCGCGCCAGCCATCGAGAGCGTCGAAGGAATCAAACCCCTGGCGCCTGGCATAGGCCAGCAGGGCTGCGCTGTCATCTTCACCGCCTGTCGTCACGGGTGCGCCCACCACCCGATCGCAGAGCCCCTCGAGCAGCTGGCGCTGCAGGTAGCCCTCCAGCAGTTCGACCGCCGCCAACTCACGGATCAGGTCGAAACCGGGCAGGGGAAGGGTGTCACTGAGGGTTCGAACCGCCGGTGGCAGATTCTGATCGCTCATGGCTGCGTCGTGGCTGCCCCCGGATTGGCCAGCAGATCGCGGTAGACCATGGCGGCCTCCTGGAAGTCACCCCTGCGCTCGAGAAGCTGGGCCAGGCGCCGGATCAGCTCGGGGCCGGCTCCGCGGCCGCGCAGGTATTGGAGCAGTTCGATGGCGGCCTGGTCGTCACCCATCTCCTCGAGGGTCTGGGAGGCGGCGGCCAGGCTTTCGGGGCGGAGGTGGTCGGGCTTGATGCGAAAGATGCGCAGGGCCAGTTGGGCCGCATCCATCGGGCGCCCCAGCTGCTGATGGGCCAGCGACAGGTTGGTGAGGGCCGCCAGGGCCTCCGGAGCCTGCGGATTAACCAGCTCGATGGCGCGGGAGAGCAGCTGAATCGCCTCTTCGGGCCGCGAAGCGCTGAGGCAGAGGCCTCCGAGGTTCACCAGGGAGCGGTAGTGGCGGGGGTTGATGGTGAGCGTCTCGCGGAACCAGCGCTCGGCATCGTCCCGGCGCTCCTGCAGCAGGGCCGCCAGACCCAACAGATTGGTGAGATCCTCATGGCGATGGCCCTGGCGCAGCAGATTGAGCAGTTGCTGTTCCACCTGGGGAGCGGTGGCCGAACTGAGCTGCTGCTTGAGGGGCTGGAGTTGCCGCTCCAGGTCGGTGCCAGGGGCAGCGGGCGCTTGCGTGGCCACAGACGGTGGGGTGCGCGACGGCGGCAGCACCGGCTGCTGCAGGCCCACCACGGGAGCCCCTTGCACCCCCAGGGCGGCCCGCAGGCCCACGTAGGCCTGGCGATAGACCGCGCCGGCCAGATCACCGGACCCCTGCTGGCTCAGGAGCTCGGCATAGGCGAAGTAGCGCTCCGCCTGCTGGAGGAGAAGGCTGGGGTCGGCCGAAGGGTGCGGCAGCGTGGGGAGGTAGCCCTGGGGCACCCCCCCCTGGGGAGGCGATGGGGGAGCTGCGGCCGGCGCGCTGGCCTCACCACCCAGGAAACGGATCATGGCCCTGCGCAGGCTGGGCCGCGCCCGGGGAGCGGGCTGCTGAGGCCAGGAAGGGGTGGTCCCGGATCCCATCATGGTCAGACCGCAGGGGCAGTTGGGAGTCAATGATTGCACGGGTTTCCGTGGTAGTTCCGTTCCGGAACGGGGCCCGTTGGCTTCCGGCGACCCTGGCCTCCCTGGCCGACCAGGAGGGTGTGAGCTACGAGCTGGTGGCGGTGGAGGACCACTCCACGGACGGCTCCGCTGCGGTGCTGGAGCGCTGTTGGCAGCAGTTGGGGGCACCGGCTCCCCTGCGGCTGATCCGCAGTGAGGGCATCGGGGGGGTGTCGGCGGCCCGCAACGCCGGCTGGCGTGCCGCCCGGGCCCCCCTGGTGGCCTTCCTCGATGCCGACGATCTCTGCCTGAGGGGGCGGCTGGCCACCCAGGCCGAGCGGCTGGAGAGCGAGCCGGAGCTGGGTCAGGTGCTCTGCGGCTGGAGGAGGTTCGAGGGAGACGGGAACGGTTTCGGCGAAGGGGGTGGCTTTGATGTGATGCCCTGGCTGGAGGGGGCCGGCTTCGATCTGGAACCGGCCTTCCGGCTGAAGGCGGTGTTGCCCAGCGCCTGGATGCTGCGGCGCAGCGTGCTTGAGCAGGCGGGGGGCTTTGATCCCGGCCTGCGCCACGCCGAGGACGTGGACCTGCTGCTGCGCCTGGCCCTGGCGGGAGTGCGGGGGGGGTGGGTGAAGCAAGTGCTCTGCGGTTACCGGTTGCACCCCGGGGGGGCCAGCCGCCAACTCCGGCCCCAGACCCAGTCTCTGCTGTGGGTACTTGGACGCCGGATCCGGGAGTTGCCCGCCGGCCATCCCCTGGCGGAACGGGGATCGGAGCTGCTGTTCGGAGCCCGGTCCTGGTCGGCGTGGAAAGCCTGGAGCGAAGCGGACCCTGCCCTGGCCCTGGAGCTCTGGCGCGGCGCCTGGGGCTCAAGCTCCCAGGGGCCCGCCCGCAGCTGGCTCTACCTGGCCGAGACGGTGGAGAGCGGCAGCCGGCGGGAGGGCCATCCCTTCCGCAGCGGGGATCTGCTGGCCGATCCCACCTGGGCGGCCCTCGAGCAGCACGTGGCGGGCTGCCTGCTGAAGCGCGACCGGCGGCCGTTTCCAGCTCCCGTACGGGAAACACTGGCGAGCGGCGAGGCCAACCACCAGCGGGGCTGGAACCTGTTGGTGTACGGCTACCTGCGGGAGGGTCTGGCCCACTGGCAGCACCAGCTGCGGCGGGAGCTGACGGCGCTGGACCAGGACGGCTCCCGCTGCTGGTCCCCAGCGGCCTTGACCGAGGCCTGGCAGGAGGAAACGGATCCGGTGGGCCTGGTGCGGCGGCGGGCTCTGACCTGGTGCGCCGATCTGCTGGCCTGGGATGGGCAGGAAGAGGGCGTCGGCGGACGGATCAAGGCCCTGCAGGAGCTGCTGGCGGCCTGGGCCGGGCTCACCTGGGGCCAGAGCGCCGCCACCGCCATCGCCCGACTGGAGCAGGCCTTTGCCCTCGGAGCGGATCCCCGTCTGCTGCGGGCCCTGGCGCGGCTGCATGGACCGCACGCGCCCACGGGGGCACTGGCGCTGGATCAGCTGGCCCTGAGGCTGAACCAACGACTGGCCGGAGTCGGACAGCCCATGGACTCGAAGGCTCAGCCGGAGCAGACCCCAGCGGCGACCCCTGTGGCGGCCTTGGCCGGCCTGGCCAACCCCCATTCGGTTGGCAGCCGCTGCCAGGGTCCTGGCTGCCTCGACTGCGGCCTGGCGAGCCTTGGCGACTGGAGCCGGATCCCCCTCGCCCCCGGCAGTGACCTTTGGCGCCCCCCAGCCCAGGCCCCCCTGGACGTCGAAGCGGCCTCCCCCTTTCGCCTGTGGCGGTTGCCGGCGGGGCGGGCGTGGCTGCGGCCGCCGCTGGCCAACCCCTGGGGCACCAGTGGCGCCGTGGTGGTGGCCGACCGGGACGGCCAGCCCCTGGAGGACCTCTGCCGCCGCTACCCCCAGCCCTGGCCGGGCTGCCGGGAGGCCGCCGCTGCCCCGGACACCGACTGGCCCAGCTTCGAACAGTCCGCCGCGAGCGAACCCGAACCTCAGGAACCACCCCTGGCGGTGGCGGGCACCGTGCTGGCGGTGGCCGATCTCTCGGCGGAGATTCATTACCACTGGCTGCTGGAGCAACTGCCCCGGCTGGGGCTGGCCCTGGAGACCCTGGAGCCGGGCGAACGCGAGGGTCTCCGCATCTGGCACAACGGCGGCGGCGATCGGAAGCGCCTGGAGACGCTGATGGAGCTGCTGGAGCTGGAACCCAGCCAGCTGATCGATGCCCGTGTGCATCCCCACCTGCGGGCAGAGCTGCTGCTGGTGCCCTCCTTCTGCGGCCGCTTCGGCTGGCCCGCGCCCCGAGCCCAGCAGTGGCTGCGGCAGCGGCTGAGCCCCCCGGACGGAGGGGAACCCAGGCGACGGCTGTGGCTGAGCCGGCGACCCTCGGCGCGGCGACCGGTATGGGGCGAAGCGGCCCTGCTGGAGCGCCTGGGCGCCGAGGGGATGCCCCTGGAGCCCGTGGACCTGGCGGACCTGAGCCTGCGGGAGCAGGCCCGGGTCCTTTCAGAGGCCGAGCTGGTGGTGGCGCCCCACGGCGGCGCCCTGGCCAGCCTGGTGTTCGCCCAGGCCGGAACCCGGGTGCTGGAACTGCACCAACCTCGCTACGCCCCCCCCTATTTCCATGGGATCGTGCAGGCACAAGGGTTGATCTATGCCCGCTGCGTCATGCCCGCCGAAGCGCCCTGCCTCTACCAGGAGCTGGTGTTCGAGGGGCCCCTGTGCGAACCGATCACACTCGATACCAACCGTTGCGCCCACGCCCTGAGGGCCCTGTTGTCCCAACCATGAGCGCCCTCCTTAGCGACCGCGAGCTCCTCGACCGGCTCAGCGCCGCCGCCCTGGCCGATGGCCCGGACCCCGACAACTGCGAGGCACTGGCTGAGCGTCTGGTGGCGGTAGGGGCCGCCGCCGCCGCCGCCCGCTGGCGCACCTGGGGGCTGCTCCCCCCCGACCCCGATCAGCTGCAGGAGGGCCTCCGTGAGGCCTCGACCCATCTGCTGGAGGCAGGGGAACAGCCGAACGAAGCGGAGCCACCCCTGCCGGAGAACTGGGGGGCACTTCTCGATTGGATCGCTGCCGGCGCCACGGCCCAGGGCCTGGAGGCGCAGGTGCGGCAGCTCATGAAAGGGGCCCTGCCTGGGCGGGGGGGCCTGATCAGCACCAGCGAGCAGCTGTTGGCCGCCGGTGCCCCCCGCGCCGCCCTGGCGGTCCTGGATCCCCTGATGCGCGAAGCACCGGGAGACGCCCGACTCTGCAACCGGCTGGCCGTGGTGCAGCGGGCCTGCGGCAACGCCCACCAGGGGGAGCTATGGAGCCGGCTCAGCCTCGGGGCCGAGCCGAACCAGCCCCTGATGTGGTTTCAGCTGGCGCGCACCTTGCTGGATCAGCAGGCCATCGACGAGGCCCTGGAATGCGCCGAAGCCGGGCTGGGCTTCGCCCAAGGCCACGAGTGGGGCCTGAAACTGAGGGCCAACGCCCTGCTGGCCAGCCGAGGCTGGCACACCTATGACGTCCTGAAGGAGAAGGGCGGCCTGCCGGACGATCCGGAGTTCGTGGCCGCCCTCGACCAGCAACGGCACCGATGGGTGGGGCGCAAGGGACTGGGTGGCCACCGGAGCCCGGCACCCCTGCCCCTGGATTCCCGCCTGAGGCTGCGCAGCCTGTTGCAGCCGATCTGCACCCCGGTGGCCCTGGTCCATGGCCGCAGCGGTGAAGCCCTGGCCTGGCTGCTGGAGTCCGGCGCCTGGTCGAAGCCACCCGAGGTTCTGCCGGTGGGCAGCCGCGACCCTCTGCGGGTGGCCGATGGGCTAACCGCCGCCGGTTTTTCCGTGCAACCGGAGCGGTCGGTCCGTCACCTCAAGGACCTGGAGGGCCTTGAACTGATCGTGCTGGAGCGCCCCCCGGGAAAGCGCCTGCCCCTGGGGCTCGGGAACGTGCTGCGCAGCACCGCCCTGGTGCTGGCACCCATGGGCCTGCTGCCCATGGAGGAGCGACGCCTGGGGCGCCACGGCGGCTGGGATCTGTTCGCGGGCGCTGCGCCCGAGAAGGCGGGTGATGGGAGCTGAACCCCTGATCCCCACGAACCCTGCCGAAGCCCTGGCGCGGGCCCGGCAGCGACTGCAGGAGGGCAAGGGTCCTGAAGCGCGGCCTTGGCTGCAGGCGGCTTGCGCCGATGCCCAGGCACTGCCAGCGGACGAGGCGGCCGAAGCCTGGTGCCTGCTCGGGTTCGAGCAAAGAGCCCAGGGGGAAGAGAGCCCGGCGGGCCATTCCTTTCTGCGGGCTCTCCATCACCATGGCGACTGCGAACAGGCCCTGTGGGCGCTCGACTTCCATCGCTGCAGTCAGGAGCTCATGGAACAGCTCCTGCCTGGACTGGAGGCCCTGGTGAACCAAGGGCGCTGCCGGCACCCCCGAGCAATGGAAGTCCTGGCCGATTGGCACCACCAGGTGGGGGACCGCCCCGCGGCCAAGCGCTTCTTTCGAGCCCTTGCCGGCGACCCCGGCGGGAACCCATCGGGGGATCGGCGGCCGGAGGCGCTGGTGATCGGGGCGCCCAAATGCGGCACCACCTCCCTGATGGCCTACCTGGGGGCCCACCCCAGCGTGTGGTCCCAGCCCCGCAAGGAGCTCCACTTCTTCAACAACCGCTGGGACTGGGGCCAGGAGTGGTACCGCGAACAGTTCCCGACCCGAGGGCCGGGGAGGCCCCTGGTGCGGATGGAGGGCACCCCCGACTACCTGCAGAACCCGGCGATCGCCGAGCGGGTGCGGCGGACCCTTCCGGGGGTCAAGCTGATCGTGCTGTTGCGCGAGCCGGTGGAGCGTGCCCTGAGCTGGTACCACCATCAACGGCGCTGGGGCGGACTGGTGGGCAGCCCAGAAGCGGTGCTCGAGCGGGAACTAGAGGAGCTGAGCGCCCTGCCGGCAGCGGAGCGGCAAGGCCTGGGCTGGAGAGCGCCGAATTGCCTGGCCGGAAGCCTCTATGACGGGCAATTGCTGTCATGGAAATCACATTTTCCTAAGAAAGATCTGCTGATGTTGCGGTTTGAAGACCTGCGCCGTGAACCCCGACAGCTGACACGCCTGGCCCTGGCCTTCCTGGGGCTCGACCCCGACGAATTGCCGACGCACACACCATTCCCGGTGCTGAACAGCGCCCCAGATCCCTATCCCAAGCTGGATCCTGGCCTCGCCCAGCTCTGCCGCCGGACCCTGCTGTCGGGCGCCCATCAGCTCTGGGGACGCATTTGAGATCGTCACATCCGCAACCGCACCGCCTGCAAGTCGGAGGAAATCCTGAGAGTTGGCTGACAAAGTGGAACAAAGCCTTGCCTGAGCCATTGAAGACAAGTTACTCTTTGGGAAATTTGAAAAAACAGAAGATCAATGTCCGAGGCAGTATTAAGACTTTTTAAAGCAAGCTTTTTCAGCAACCCCACCTCGGCACCTGATCTCACCGTAATCAACCCTCTAGCAGTTTTGCTTACTCCCGGCTCACCTGTTGAGCTGGTGGGTGCAAAACAGCTCATCACTACCACCGCCAACACATCCGCCACGCCAGTGCAACTGGTGGTGAACGGCGCCAACAACCAGGTGAACCTCGGCTTTGGGGCGGCCGTCGTTAACGTGATCGGTGGCGGCGCCATCGTTGAGTGTATACAACTGCTGGATTCCTTCGGGCAGCCCATCCCCGACGCGGGCAAGCAGATCAAACTGGGCGATTCCACCATCCCCTACAACGGCGCTACCGTCGACCTCACCGCTACGGTCGCCGGCGACTTTGGAGCACCTGAATCCATCACTCAGGCTGCCGGGGGCATCGCCGCTCCAACCGGCGGCTTTGCCTACTACACCCATGGGGGCACGGGCAACGACTCCATCCTGGGCTCCACCCTCAACGACTTCATCCGCGGCGGGGCCGGCGACGACTTCATCTCTGCTGGTGACGGCAACGATCTGGTGCGGGGCGGCACCGGCAATGACTCCGTCTTCCTCGGACTCGGGAACGACACGCTCTACTACTCGCTCGATCAGGTGGGAGGCGCCAACGCCGACACGGTCGGCGACTTCCTCAGCGGCACCGACAAGATCGTCGTTCAGGCCGGCATCACGTCCGCCATCTCCGCTGATGGCAAAACGGTCACTTTTACCGCTGGTGCACAAACCACCACGCTCTTCAACCAGGCCGGCACCTTCGCATCGAGCGACATCATCAACTTCGTGGCCTAGGCCGCCCCAATCCAACCCGGCACCTGAGTCACTTCCGGTTCACCTCCCCTGGCGTGGACCGGAATTTTTATGTCCGCAACGACCGGACCATCACCCCAGCAGGCCTCGATCAGTGCGATCAGTGCCTCCTCAGGAGGCGACCCCGGCCAAATTTCTGCCCTAAAAAACGTAGCTATCGCTACAAATCATTGGGGGGATTGATTCCCTCAAGGGTTCAGGACATGCCCGTCAGCGTCGGGGAGCACTCCGAACATCGTGAATGGTGGAAAAGCTCAGAAGTGCCTGAAGAGAGCCTGTGAATGGCATCGCTCCCACAGATTCCCCTCCTACGGTTCATTGGCTCCATCGATTCCATCGTTGGGCTGCGGGCGACAACACCACCATTCGTGACCGACACGACAGACAACTGGCCTCTCTAACTGAGATGGTGACCGAGATGGAAGCCACCAAGGCTGAGGGACCAGGCGATCCATCCAGGCATTATCAGGATTTCAAAACATCAACTGCTTGACTTCTCAGACCGTTCTCCCATAGCCTTTCGCTACCCATCGCTGCATCCACCCATGTCTGAACCCCATCTCCCCCCTAATCTCATTTTCGGCACCCCAGGTGGTGATGTGCTGTTTGGGGGCGACTCCAACGACATCATCTTTGCCGGCAAAGGAAACGATTTCATCGATGGTGGTGCCGGCAACGACATCATCTTTGCTTCCAAGGGCAAAGACACCGTCGACGGCGGTGCCGGCAACGACATCATCTTCGGATCCAAGGGTGTTGATAACCTCTCCGGTGGATCTGGCCAAGACATCATCTTTGGTGGCTCCGGCAAAGATCTGCTTTCGGGAGGATCCGGTAATGACATTCTCTTCGGCGAATCCGGCAACGACCTGATCTGGGGAGACGATGGCGATGACAAGATCGACGGCGGACTCGGCGATGACCAGATCTTCGGCGGAGAGGGCAACGACAGCATCTTCGGCGGTTCCGGCAAGGACACCATTTCTGCCGGAGGTGGCAACGACTGGGTCGTGGGAGGGAAGGGCAACGACCTGATCAACCTCGGAGCCGGCGCCGACACCCTCTTCTTCAGCGCCGCCACGCTCGCGGGCGGTGGCACGGATACGATCTTTGACTTCACCACCGGTGTCGACAAGATTGTTCTCAGTGGGCTGACCTCCTCCAACGTCAGCTTCGCCAACAGTGGTCAGTCGATCATCTTCACGGCTGGAGCCAACACCACCACGTTGGTGAGCAATGCCGACAAGTTCCAACTCTCCGACATCAACTTCATCGTCTGATCCCCTTGCAGCAGCGGTTCAGCTCTCAGCCACCCCTAGCGGGGTGGCTTTTTGATGGCAGGATCTTCAGCCATGGGTGAGTCCAGCCTCCGCTGCCTCGAACCGCTGCGGGAGCTGGAAATGCTTTCCCCCTGGTTCGATGCCAGCGCCCCCAGCCAAAGAGAGCTGGAGCCGATCGAAGAAGCCCGGCGCCTGCTGGTGTTGCTGGCTCCACCGCGGTGCGGATCGTTCCACCTCTGCCGGCTGCTATGGGAGCTGGGCTTTGGGAAGCCCACGGAATACCTCAATCCCAATCCGCTCTACCGCTCCGCCCTCGGCCGCTGGGGACGGGTGGGAACAAGGGATTGGGTGGCGGCCTTGGTGGCGGAGCGCTCAGGTCGCTCCCGGTTCAGCGGCACCCCCTTTTTCTCCCTCAAGCTGCAGGCGAACCAGGGACGGGGCTCGTTTGAGCAGGTGCTGAGGCGCAGCTTTCGAGCGCCCCGATCGGCGATCGGGCTCCGGCAGGAGGAGCCGCTGGTGGTGCTGCTGCGGCGGCGGGATTCGGTGGCGGCGATGGCATCGCTGCACTTCTCGAGATGCACCGGGGCCTACGACCTGGGTCTGGTGATGACCCACCAGGGGTTGCCGATCGGATGTCTGCTGGATCCCGCGGCCATCCGCCAGACGATCGACGAGTACCAGCGCCACCTGCTTTGGCTGGATCAAGCCGCCCAGAGCCGATCGCCCGCATGGGAGCTGTGGCTGGAGGATCTGGTGGCGGACCAGGCGGCGGCATTGCAGCAACTGGTGTCGGTCCTGGAGCCGGAGCTGACCCTGGGCGCCGGCGACCCACGGCTGGCGGTGGGCATCCGGCGCGATGCCTCCCCCTGGGTGGAGGAACGGCGGACCTGGATCAGCCGCATCGCCGAACGGGTGCAGGAGCTGGGCGGCAGCTAACGCAGGCGGGGGCTGACGCTGGGCCGATCGTCAAGGCTCAGGCACCCGAGCAACGAAGACAACCATGGGGCGGGGATCGTTCGGGCCAACCCCAGGGCGTGGCGGCCGATGAGCGGCCGGCACCATCCCGCCAGCAGGGCTCGTCGCCGTTGCTCAAGAAGGGTGGGCGGCAGGCGCTGCAACAGGTCGGCGGGTTCCTGCCCCATGGCTGCGGGCACGGGAGGCAACCGGCCAGCCCGGGCGAGAGCCGCCAGGGTGCGATTGGCCTCCAGCTGGCCCTGGAGCCGCAGGGGGTCCCACCAATGGCGCCAGGGAGCGGCGGCTGGCCTCGGATGCTCCGGGCCCCCAAGGCGCAGATCCAAGCCGTGGGGCAAGCTGCGCATGCCCTCGGCGATCAAGTGAGCGAGGGTGGTGTCGGACCGCAGGAACAGGCGCTCGAACAGATCGATGTCATCGAAGCCCCAGCCCAACAGCCAGGGGTTAAAGCCCCCCACCGCCCGCAGGGCAGCAGCTTCGACGGCGAACAGGCCCAGGTCATCGAGGTTGCCCTGGCCGGCGAGGCCGCCCGGCAGATGCCGCAGCTGCAGGGTGGCCGCCGCCGGATCGAAGCCAGTGAAGAAGGGCTCCTCCAGCAGGGCATCGGCATCGGCCTTGAGGATCCAGGGGTGGGCGGCCTCGCGGAAGCCGCGGTTGTAGGCACGGCTCAGCCACCAGGTGCTCTCCCCCTCCACCCGCAGCAACCGCAGCCGGGGATCAGCCGGCAGATCGGCCGCGGTGATCGGCACCTGAGACGACCAATCAACGATCAGGTGCTCGGCGTGGGTGCCGAAGCGGCTGATCGAGGCGGCCGTGATGCGCAGCTGGGCGGTGCGGTTACGGGCTGCGGTGACGATGGAATAGGGGTCGATCAGGGGTCGAGCACGCTTCAAAGGTTTGAACCTGGACGGGTGAGGTGATCTGGCTTTTCTGGGCACCCCCATCGTTACCCTCTGAGGCGATGCTGTGGACGCTTTGCTCACCTTGTCTTCCAAGGGTCAGTTGGTGATCCCGGCACGGTTGCGGCGGCTCCTGGGGCTGCAGGCCGGCGATCGGCTGGCCTTGAGCCTGGAGGCTGATGGCCTTCGCCTGATTCCGCAGGATCCCGCAAAGACCAGCGCCGCCAGAACCTTGATCGGTTGCACGGGCGATCAGGGCCCGGCACTGGCTCTGGAAGCGATGGATCCGGCCTGCTTTTGAGGGTCTGCTTGCGATTCGCCACCTGCATCTTGAGTAACACAATCTCGTGAGGCAGGCTCTGGACGTCCACCCTCAAGGCATGGACTTCGCTGATGCCCTGCACCTCGCTCTCCGTGAAGGTTGCGGAGCCCTGATCAGTTTCGATCGGTCCATGGCGGTACTGGCCCTGCAACTGAATCTTCAGCCTGCCGAGAATCCACCAGCACCCGCGGGAGCATCACGGCGATCCATCTTCAGCGGAACAGCCCCGCGCTGGAGGGTGTTCTTGCCTTGCAGAAAAGCGCGCAAAGCTGCTGGAGCCTCACGGCCCACCCCCTCTCAGAGGAACTGAACCAGCAAAGGGGGTCACATCACCGCTGCAGCGTTCCGTTCAGGTGCCGTTTGCCATGGGGCCTGAATCGATCCACTCCACGTCGGAAATGCCGCGAAAATCGTTGTCCATGGTGTGCAGCCTGGCCTGGTGATCCCTGGCTGTGGCCAGGATGATGCTGTCAGCCATCGGCAGCTGAAGGGAATGGCTCAGCTGGGCTGCAGTAAGGGCCAGCCGGCTGTCGAGATCCACCACCTGGCCGCGTTGCATCACGGCGGCCGCCTGAATGGCCTGAGCCTCGCCGTGTTCGCGGAGCACCCACTTGAACACCTCAAAGATGCTGATGGCGGGCACCACCAGGGAGCATTCATCGGCCATCAGGGCCAGGAAATGCTAGGCCTGCCGACCATCGGTGAACACTTCAATCCAGCCTGAGGAATCCACGACAACCCGTGAGGGCGTCACAGGCGATCTCCCTCACGCTGGAAAGTGTTCTTGCCCTGCAGAAAACCATGCAAGGCGGCTGGTGGCTGGCTGGGCACCAGCTCAATGCGTCCTGGCAAGGCGATCACCTGAAGGGTCTGGCCGGGGCTGAGGCCGAACTGCTCGCGTACCCGCTTGGGAATCACGACCTGAAACTTGGGGGATACGGTTGTGACATCCATCGAGAAGGTGTTGCACCATTGATGGATCGATCCTAATTCGGTTTGCGGAGGGGCGCTCGAAGGTCTGTGCGTCAGGGCATCCACGCCACCTGGCGTACCTGGAGCAGCTGGTGGAGCGGGCGCGACAAAGTGGCCACAGGCCTCAAGATGCTCCATTCTCGGCCCACACCTTGCAGGCCTTGCTGAAGGAACGCATCACGCGTCTGGATGGGGCCAAGGCCCGTGTTGATCTCCAGCATTTCCTTGCTGATCCGCAGGCACTGGAGATCTGACCTGCGGAGTATGACCAAGAGCTCGCCAAGCGTTCCGCATCAAGGTGGTTTGACCTTGCTGCGGAATGCTTGTTGAACAATGGAGCCGCCAGCCCGGTCATGCCCACCTGGCCAGCAGCACCATCACCGCCGGGAGCTGCTGGCCGGCGATGCCATGGCTGGGCGCGGCAATCCCGCGGATGGACAGAACGCGGACCAGGCTGATCTCTGCTTCCCAGCCATAGGCATGCAGATACACCTCTATTCGGCTTCGCCGAGAAGCCTGCGGCTACGTATTGGTCGATCTCATCAAAACCCCGGCCCAGCAAACAGCCAGGGGTTGAAATTCCCCACCGCGCGCAAGACCTGCGCTTCGACGGCGAACAGAAAGAAGGGCTCCTCCAGCAACGCATCGGCTTCCGCTTGGAGGATCCAGGCGGCGGCCTCGCGGCAGCCCCAGTTGAAGGCGCGGCAGGTGTGCGCTCAGCGGGTGGCCTCCAGCACCAGCACCGCCGGGGTGTCGGCGCCAACGACGCCATAGCTGGGGGCGGCGATCCAGTGGATCAAGGCCTTGCTGAAGCCGGCGGAGCGGCAGAGATCGAGAAGATCCCAGCCGGGAATCTGGTAGACGAGGCTGCCGCCCTCGGGGTTGACGGGATCGCCGTGCAGTTCGACCTCGGTGAGGAGTTCGGGCTTCCCATCGGGCCGGTGAACCGCCTTGGTGATCGTGGTTTCTCGGTTGTAGGCGAAGGGGAAGGTTCCCACCAACTTGCCGCCGCTCACCAGCACCCGGGCCATGTGGCCAAGGGCGGCGGGCAGGTCGTAGAGGTGCTCGAACAGCTCGTTGCAGATCACCAGGTCGCGACTGGCATCGGGCAGGGTGAGGGAGCAGAGGTCCTGGTGGATGGCCCGGCCGCTATAGGGGCTCTGTTGATCCGGCAGGTACTCGCTGCTGATGGTGTTGGGGATCAGATCGAAGATCTGCAGTCCCATCACTGTGACCGCCTCAGGGATGAACAGGCGAAGCTGATCGAAGGGGGGCAGGTCTCCCGCCTCCACGAGGCGCCGGAGTAGCAGGTAGACCGCCCGCTGACGGGAGAGGATGCCGTTGTGGGAGAGGCTCTCGCGGTAGTTGGAACCCCGCAGCTCCAATTCAGAGGCGGCGATCGGAGCGTCGCTGATCGGGTCGCGGATGCCGTGAAGGGCGATCAGGCGCAGGGCCTCCTCCACCTGGGAGGGCCACTGGGGATACTGGTCCGCCAGAAAGGGACTGAACTCGGCGAAGCTGGTGAAGACGCGGGTGTCGCTGTGAAGTTGTTGGGCGAGCACGAGCCTCCCTTGGCACGGTTCCTAAAGTAGGCCTAATCAGGTTTCCAATCGCTCACCAACGCATGGCCAATGACACCCTCAGTCAGCAGAGCGACCTCAGCGGACTGAAGCAGGAGTTGGAGGAGGCCAGGGATGAGGCGGATTTGAACCTGTTGCAGCTTCAGCAGGTGCAGGAGGAGCTGGAGTTCTATTTTCTGGCCCACCAGGAGCAGCAATCCCTGCTGCAGCGCTATCAATCCGAGCAAGTTCGGGCCGAGGCCCTGATCGCCGGCCTCCTGGAGCGGCTGGAACGCTCCAGCTGAACCGACCGGTGCGACCCCGTCAGGCCGCCAGGGCGAACCGGGCCTCCGCCTCCGCCAGGGATCTGGAAAAAGCCTCAAGCTGAAGCAAGGCCGCCTCAGGCTCCAGAGGCTCGCTCGCTGGATGCGGGTCTGGCAGGGGAAGCCCGTGGCGGAGGGCCGACCGCTCGATCAGGGCCGTAAAGCGATCCAGCTGGCTGGCAGCGGCCGTGGCGGGATCGAGTGAACCGGAAACCCCCTGCTGGGTCTGCAGGGCCTGATCGAGCAGGGAACGGAGGGGCTGCCACTGGGGATCTTGCTCCAGCAGCTGCTCCAGCAACGCCCGCGCCTCCGTGGCCTGGCCACGATTGAGCAGGGAGCGGGCCTGCAGCAAACCAGGGCCTCGACGGGCCTCCCGGCGCCGCTGGCGAAACAACTCCGCCAACTCCTCCGCCTCGCCATCGCCACTGGCCGACGCCCGCCGCACGGCTTCGCCCCAGTGATCGAGGGCCAGGGCCACCTGATCGACGGCCAGGGCCTGGCGGGCCTGGAGATCCCAGAGCCAGGGGTTCTGCTGATCGGGCTCAGGCGCCTGCTGCAGCCAGAATCCCGCCTGGCCGTGGTCGCCCCGGGCCAGGGCCAGCTCGGCGGCCTTGAGGCGGGCGAAGCTCCAATCGGGCCAGAGATCGCTGAGGAAGCCCCAGAACACAAGGGCCTGGGCGGGTTCGGCCTCGATCAGCGCCTCCGGCACCAGCTGAGCCAGGAACGGTTGCAACGGTTGATCCAGGGCCTCGCGGTGGCGCACCAGCAGGGCCAGGCCGTCGAGACCTTCGGGCGTGAGCGCCCAGGACCAATCCTGGGAAGCCTGCTGCTGCCAGTGAGCCTGCAAGGCCAGAGGCTCCAGCCAGCGCCAGCGGTGGAAGGAGCCCACCAGTTCGGGGGCCATGCCGCCTAAGAGCGCTGCCCCTTCTGATCCTTCCGGGCCTTCGGCGGTCCAGAGCCCCCAGGGATCCGGCACCAGAGCGGCGGCGGGAGCCAGCCGATCCGCCTCCAGAAAGGCGCGGTCAGCGGCCAGGCCATCGCCGGCCAGCAGCCAGGCCAGGCTGAGGCCAAGGGCCAGCGATGCCGACCAATGGGGCGAGCTACGCAGGCGAGTTGCTTCCGCCTGGAGCTGGTCGGAGAGGGCGTAGCGCCCCAGCCAGAGCAGCCGCTCAGCGGCCTGGTGCTCGTCGGAGGCGGCATCCAGGGGAAGGATCAGGGAGGCGGCCGCCATCCAGGCCATCGAGACAGAGCCCATCGCAATGGAACCATTGTGCCGGTGAACACACCGCCTGCCGAGCCCCTGAAACCATTCCTCCAGGAATCGGCCATTGAGTCCGGTCTGCGAGGGTGTTGAACAACACAGCACCGGACCACCCGGCACGCCATGGGCAGCGGTTGCACCACCTGGAGTCGATGAACGGCAAGCGCGCCGTGATCGTGGACCCGGCCGCTGAGGGCAACGTGGGCCACCACGGCGACGTCAACGCCCATCTTCTGCAGGCCCTGCGAGATGCGGGCCTGGCCGCCGAGCTGTGGGATGGCAAGGTTCTTGAGGGTTGTGGCTACCTGGATCCACGCCACTGGGCCGATCTGGGGGGCACGCTGCACCTGGCCAAACGCTGCGAAGAGCGGATGCAGGCGGCCCTGAACCATCCGGCCAGGGCAGATCAGCCCCAGCCAGCCCCACCGGTGGCGGCATGGCTGATGCACACGGCCCTGCCGTTCCAGCTGCTGGGGCTGGCGCGGTTGCTCAGCCAGCAGCCGGCCGCCACGGTGCTGGTGTCGCTGATGTTCGCTCCTGGCGAAACCCTGGAAGGGGCCACGGCCGATCCAGAAGCGGAGGGCCAGGCGCGGGTGGCCCTCTCGGCCCTGGGCCAGGCCTGCCGCCGGGGGGGCCATCACCTGGAGATCTGGTGCCCCTCACAACAGACCCTCGAGCTCTACGAGCCACTGCTGGCGGCGGCGGGGCTGGAGGCCCAGGGGGTTCACGGGGCGGTGGTGGGAGCCGGCCAGCCGGTGGAGGCCGCTGCGGTGGCCCCCGGAACAGGAGTGCTGCTGCACTGGGGCGATCTCAAGGCCGGCAAAGGGCGCGCCGCCGCCCTCACGGTGGTGGAGCGCCTGCTGGCGGGCGCCCCCCTTCCACCGGCGCTGGCTGGAAGCCGCTGGCTGTTTCATGTGCACAGCCGCGAACCGCTACCGGAGGCCGAACGGCAGGTGCTTCTGAGGGCCGAGGCGGAACTGGGCGGCTTCCAGTGGATCCAGGGATATGTGGAGGCGGAGGAGATGCAGCGGCACCTGGCGGCTTGCAGCCGGGCGCTGCTGGCCTACGACCCTGAGGCCTACGGGCAACGCAGTTCAGGCCTGCTGTGGTGTTACGGATCCGCCCGGCTGGCGATCGGGGCGCCGGCTCTGGCCGTCGGCCATGGCGAGGGCTGGCTGGCACGGGAGGCCGCCGCCCTGGGCATCGGTTGGAACGTGGGCCGCAACGGCGACTGGCTGGCGGCCCTGGGGGAAGCCGAAACGAGCAGTGCGGGCTTCACGGCCTATGGCCGCGCGGTACTGGGCCACTCCTTTGCCCAGCAGATGGCGCAGCGGGTGACGGCAGCGATTTTGAGCGGCGATTGATTCGATGACGAGGGAGCCATCAACCAGACAGCCGCCGGCGGAGCTCACCAGCAACCATGCGCGACCACCGCGCACCCGGAAACGGGCGGCCCGTCGAAGGGGCTTCTGCCCACACCCTCGCGCAATCTGGACAACAGAACGATGGGAATCCCAGAAGGTGGTAGGCCCGCCGGCGAGAAGGGCATACGGCTGGGATCGACCGCAATTGACACAATGATTGACCGGGCAGCGGGTCAAGACCAGTCTCGAATGGAATGGCTGTTAACCCACCCAATACCCTCTCAACAGCAAGCCCTCAACACAAGGCGCCATGGAACCAAATTGGCTGAACATCGCCAACCGATTACAGAGATTTAAAGACTGCCACAAGGGCGAGCAGATGGTGCTGATCTGCAATGGCCCGTCCCTCAACAGGACCAATTTCAGCCTTATCCGCAATCAACACACGATAGGGATGAACAAAATCTTTCTCGGTCTCAGCAAATACAAGTTCTATCCGCGCTACTACGTAGCCATTAACGAAAAGGTGATCGAACAAAGCGAATCACAGATCAAGAAACTGAACTGCATTCAATTCATACCACCACAGCCCGCCTCAAGCAGCCTAAAGGAAAGCGCCTTCACCTACTGGATGAAAACCGATCTTCCAACCAAAGGCTTCTCAACCGATCTCACCTCAGGGATTCATCAAGGCTGGACAGTCACCCATGCCGCGCTACAAATCGCCTATTTCATGGGCTTTCAACGTGTGCTAATTGTAGGGATGGATCATCGCTATCAGTATGATGGGCTTCCAAATGACTTGAAAACCCTGACAGGCCCCGATCCCAATCACTTCATCGACAGCTATTTTCAGGGCTGTCCGTGGAACAATCCTGACCTGAATCACTCCGAAGAGTCATACTGTATCGCTCGACACACCTACGAGCTGGATGGCCGCACCATCATTGATTGCACCGTGGACGGCGCCTGCGAAGTGTTCGAAAAACGTTCCCTCGCTGAGGTTCTGCCATGACAGCCCATGCCCCCCCACAACCCACCGCCAGCCTTGAACACCTGGGCCAGACGGGCCTGAAAATCGACCTCGGCGATCTCTGTGTGCTCGTCGATCCCTATCTCAGCCACTCGGTGCAGGAACTTGATGCGCCTGACTTGGTGCGGCAGGTGCCGATTGCCTATTCACCCTCCAGCCTTGATCAGGTGGATTGGGTGCTCATCACCCATGAGCACATGGATCACTGTGATCCCCACACGATCCCCGCGATCGCCGAGGCTTCGCCTGCCGCACGCTTCATGGCACCGGAACCGGTGCGGCGCCAACTGCAGGAATGGGGCATCAGCCAGGAGCGCGTCATACCTGCCAGCGGGAGCTGGACGGAGCTGGGGGCCCATCTGCGGGTGCGCGCCGTGCCGGCGGCCCACCCTCGCATCATCACGGCACAGGATGGCCAGCCCAAAGCGGTGGGCTACCTATTGGAACGCCACCAGAAACGAATCCTGGTGGCCGGTGACACCAGTGCCTGTGAAGAGGTGATCGTGACTCTGAAGGCCCTGCAACCCATCCACAGCGCCTTGCTGCCCGTCAACGAAGACAACTTCTTTCGGCGTCGCCGAGGCATCGTGGGCAACATGAGCGTGCGGGAAGCCTTTGGCCTGGCCGCAGAACTGGAGGTGCAAGAGGTGGTTCCCGTGCACTGGGACTTGTTTGCCATCAACAGCACCTCACCCGACGAGATCCAGGCCGTGTATGCCTCACAGCCGTGGCCCTTTCGCCTGGTGATGCATGCCGGAGAAATCACCCTATGAGGCCGATCGAAGCCAGCATCATCATTCGCACCTTGAATGAGGCTCGCTACCTGCCTCAGTTGCTTGAGGCCATTGACGCCCAGCGGTGTGAATTCCGCAGTGAGGTGGTGCTGGTCGACTCCGGCTCCACCGATGGCACCCTGGAGATCGCCCATGCCCATGGCTGCAGGATTCTGCGCATTGCCAAGGAGGAATTCTCCTTTGGTCGCAGCCTCAACCGTGGTTGTGAAGCAGCCCACGGCCGCTTTCTGGTGATGATCAGCGGTCATTGTGTGCCCTGCCACGGCAGCTGGTTGCAGCGTCTGGTGTCACCCCTGGCGGAAGGAATCGTTGCCTACGGATATGGCCGGCAATTGGGTGGCCCTGACACCCACTGGAGTGAGCACAGGATTTTTGCCAAATACTTCCCTGAGCACAGTGACCTTCCCCAGCAAGGCATCTACTGCAACAATGCCAATAGCGCCCTTGTGAAGGAGACCTGGAATCGATACAAATTCGACGAAAGCCTCACCGGCCTGGAAGACATGCACCTGGCGCAACGGGTGGTGGCGGATGGGGGCAAGGTGGGCTATGTGGCGGAAGCCGCCGTGTTCCACTATCACCATGAACGCTGGCCTCAAGTGCGCACCCGATTCGAGCGAGAGGCCCTGGCCCTGCAACGCATCAGGCCAGACCTAGTGGTTCGGAAGCGAGATCTCGTCCGCTACCTAACCAGGGGCGTTGCGGCGGATCTGCAGCATGCGCGGATGAATCGAGTACCCTTGCACCGTTGGCCCGATGTTTGGCGCTACAGGCTTGCCCAGTACTGGGGGAGCTACAGCGGTAACCGACTCAGCCGCGAAATTTCCGCAAGTTTGCGTGAGAGTTACTTCTACCCAACCGAGAAGAAGGGGCGCGCCCTCGCCCATGCTGAGTTCCAAGATCGTCCTACATCAAGCACTGTCATGACTCACACAAGCCCTGAACGGATCGTCGCCCTGCTGCCGATGAAGGCCCACAGCGCCAGGGTGAGCGGCAAGAACTTCCGGGATTTCTGCGGGAAGCCTTTGTTCCGCTGGATTCTGGACACGTTGCTGGAGGTGGAAGAGATCGATCTGATCGTAATCAACACCGATGCACGCGAGATCCTCAAGGAGAATGGCCTGGTCGACAGCGAGCGCGTGCTGATCCGTGACCGCCCTGAAGAAATCTGCGGCGACTTCGTGAGCATGAACAAGGTGATTGCCAATGACATGGAGAATGTGCCTGCCGATATTTACTTAATGACCCACACCACCAATCCGTTGTTGAGCGCAAAGACTGTTCGTGAGGCTATCGCAGCCTACAAACTCGGCATAGCCAGTGAAAGCTGTGATTCACTCTTCACCGTCGATCGCATTCAAACGCGCTTTTACAAAAGAGATGGGTCGCCAGTCAACCACGACCCCACCAATCTTGTGAGAACTCAAGATTTAGAATCGTGGTACGAAGAAAATTCAAATCTATACGTCTTTAACAAAACAGGATTCGCCACTACAGATGCAAGAATTGGCACTAAGCCTAAATTATTTGTGACACCTAAATACGAGTCTATTGATATTGACGAACCAGAAGATTGGGACTTTGCAGTGGCTGCTACACATTTCCAAATATCCAAAAGCAGTAGTGATCCGGCTCTTAGGTTAACAAGCTGAAGCCTCAAGACTAGCTCCAGTCAGGCACTACAGCGCTTGAATGCCGTGACCAAGCAAGTCAATCTATTACCGCAAGCCTTGAGCATCTATCCATTCCGCCGTACCCTCCAATGGTCACTGAAAAAGCCAAAAAACAAACTTCAAATGGACATTCCGACCCAAACGCTGTTCCTGAGTATATATCATTGGAAGAAAGAAGCGATATTCCTTGGGATACTCAAAAGATCGCGTCATTCAAGGACAAACATCTCGGCCAGCGATGCTTTATCATAGGAAATGGTCCATCACTCAAGAAAACTGATTTAAATCTACTTGCAGGCGAGGTCACATTCGCCGTTAATAGTATTTTCCTGGCATTTCCAGACACCGTCTTTAGGCCAACATACTACACAGTATGCGATTCATTTGTTATAGAAGAAAATACGCAAGAAATTTGTGATTTGACATGTGAACACAAGTTTTTTCCATCTACATACAGGAAATTCATTCCTGCAAGCGTAAGGCAAAACGTCAGCTTCTTTCGACTCAACAGAGGCTTTAATGAGAAAACAAGCCCAAACCATGGGATAAGCCGTTTCTCATCTGACTGCAGCGAAAGAATCTATGACAATCAAACCGTAACCTACATTAATATGCAACTCGCATATTACATGGGCTTTAGCGAGGTTTATTTGATAGGAATAGACTTTAGTTACACTATTCCAGATTCAGCGATTATAGATGGCTGCAACATTACTTCAACGGAAGACGATCCAAACCATTTCCACCCCCAATACTTTGGTAAAGGCAGATCATGGCATGATCCCGTGCTCCACCGAGTAGTCCGTGGGTACCAGTTTTCACGGTTAGTTTACGAATGGGCAGATCGCACAGTTTACAACGCAACAGTCGGAGGAAAACTTGAGGTCTACAAGCGAAGAGATTATTATTCTCTTTTTAGTGATCAGCATCAAGCCAACTCATTGGTGTTTGATTCTAAGCACACAGCTCAAGGGCAGTTATTGGGCCCCGTAGTAAAGAGTGGTTCATTATCGGCTTTAATGATTTCGCCCCAAAGCAACGAAACATTAAATTTCAGAGCTCCATTCTTCAGCAATAAGTTTGTATTAATAACGCTACTCTCCGACATGCCGATTGATGTAGATGGAGTTAGCTTGAAATTCAACCACAGCAACTACTCGATGATTGAAACGACACGATTATTTGAGACTGGCGATGAGATATTATTTTATGGAGCCGATATCATGATTTCCTTTATGTCCAGCGAGCTTGTCGAATCATTAAATATTAATTACTCAATCAAAGCAGGGTCAATTCTTTATCTACAGTCAATCAAAGCTTTTGATCAGGATCCCCTTAACCCTTCAGCCAATAAATACAATCCCAAGGCCATTGACCTGAATGCCAATGCTGCACCGTTAGGAGACGAAAGGATTATATCTTCAGCACTGTTAATGTATAAAGCCAAAAATTTCTCCGCCGCCCTAGAACTTTACATCCAGGCCAAGGAACGCTATAATTTTAAAAGCCTAGACGTCGTAATAGCTGCCTGCAAGAAAAGAATTCTTGGAGCAGCTGATCAGTGACGAATAGGACTGGTCCTACATTCTCTATATGTATACCAACATACAACAGAGTATCTTATCTAGGCGATGCTATACGGAGTTGCCTTGCTCAAACCGATCAAGACTTTGAAATTTGCATATCGAGTAACGCGTCCACCGATCGAACACCGGAGTTAATAAATACATACTGTAAGGATAATATCTGTTTTTTTCAGCATCCCAAGCCAGTTCTCCCATATGAGAACTGGAACACAGCGTTGGCCATGGCAACAGGTGAATATGTTCTTTTCTTGTCAGACGATGACTTGCTGAAACCTGGCTATTTGAGTGAGATAAGAGAATTAATTGGTGTGTATCCATCTGCCTCTCTTTATCGGACGGGTCTGACTTGCATAGACGAGCATGGCAAGGAAAAATGGTCATTGACTGATTATCCTGACTTTGAATCACCCATCGACTTTATCAAGGCCCGATGCATTTCTAATCGAAAGCAGTTCTTGCCAGGAATCACCAGCAAGCGTCAGCATATTTCTGATATTCATGGATTTGTCGACAATTGCATGCCTGCAATGCTGTATTTAGATGACTATTTCTGGTTCAGACTCGTAGTAAAAGGAACAGGAGTAGCATCATCCCCAAAGGCACTTTGGAGCTATCGCCAACATGGCGAACAATACGGAGGCAAACCAATTGACATGAGGAGTTTTGCCGCAAATGCAAGAATATACTCCTCACTTTTACATACTCTAGTATCACCCATTCACTCTGATTCAGATTTTAATACCTTCCTGGGAACACGTTATGCAGACAAGATTGTAGAATCAAGATTAATTCATGAGTACAATAGGTTTGCAACCAGTTCCAAGGTGGTTGTTCAGCAAGAGTGCGCAGGCTTAGCTGATACTTTGTTTATAATCTGCAATGGCCCGAGCCTGACCTCTCTAGACTATTCCTCCTTAGGATCACTTAATACAGTATGCATTAATTATTCATACCGTCTTACGGGTTCAATGAAATGGAAGCCAAAGTATTATGTCTGCACTGACTTACCCACACTTCATACAATAAAACATAACTTCAAAGATTTAATTTCCAGCCTTCCTCCTACTGCATATATTTTTATTCCGCATGAGTTCAAGCAAGAATCACCTGTGATGTCGAGCCTAGAGCGATGTATTCCCATAGACAAACTTGCGTTTCCACGCTTATCTACACTCAATATAGATTCTAGTTCGCTTTTGGGCGCAATTTACATGGCCAGCTCCGAAGGTTTTAGAAAGATAGTCCTTGTTGGTGCTGACTTATTCTACTGCAAAGAAGAAATTAACGCTCTATACAATATTGATGACAGCCTCGGACAACCAGTGATGACCAGAAAAGTCTCAATCAGCAAGAAAAAAGAATACAATTATTCCCATAAAAACTATCATCGCATTGGTGATTCTGCTTCATATCCCAACTCCGATCACATAAGACAAGGTGTCATGCAAGCGTATTACCGGCTTGCTTCTATTGGCGTATCTCTTTACAGGCTTGAGGGCATGCCATCATTGCTGGAGGATTTACCTAGTTATCCTAATGCCATTTTGTCAATGGCTTGATATTTAATCAATTTGAGTTATGTCCTAAGTACACCTCAAGTTTATCAAATCCAGTTAGCACTAGATAGTCACAATCATAATTAGGCATTATGATCTGATAGCATAAATCGTACCGCGAGGTTTTTGTGATGAGCAACAAAGGTTTGCAAAACTCCAGGAGTAGAATCCCGTTCTCAACCGACTGTCTGAGTCCATTCTATTGGAGTTGTTTCGACCGCTTCTTGATCAAGGCTACGCGAAGGAGCGGAAGTACAAAGCCGTACTATTGAGGATAGATCCTCTGATGTTTATCAAGGAGTTTGTGTTTTAACGGCTTTTCAACTTCATTTCCTCATAGTTGCTGCATCCACGTTGATTCCTCTTATCCATGAAGGCTACTCCGCCACCAACAGGGCATCGCGAATTCAACCTTTCAAAACTTCCTGACACTTTCTTCGTTGATCCATCCGACAAGGACTTATGCCAAGATGATTGTGTACTGTTGCTTGACCATTTGATTAACGACATTTCGGATTTGCAAGGGCTGAGGATAGGCATTTTATCCAAGAAAAAACCTATTCGCTCGGCATCAATTGTAATAGGCAAAGTCGTGCCTGGACGCTCAATGCTCAGAATTAATCTATCAGATGATTCCAAAGTTGTTATCGGTGACAACGTTTCGGGACATTGGTTTGTCTCAGTTCATGCTGGGGCGGAGGCCACAATCGGCAGAAACACTACTGCGAACCTTGGCGTCTCTATCGCAGTAAAGATTCTAATTGAGCCAATGGGATACGTAGCAATTGGAGAGGATTGCATGTTTTCGGATGGCATAACCTTACAGTGCGGCGATCAGCACCCACTCATATGCATTGAATCTGGAGATATATTGAACAAGGGCCTTTCGCGAATTGAGCTAGAACAGCACTGTTGGGTTGGTCGAGATGTTACAATTTTAGCATCGGGATCGAGCGTTACCTTAGGACGTGGTGGGATTGCAGGAGCGAGATCTGTTATACCCAAAAGCACCCCTCCTTTGTCGGTCTCTGTCGGAAATCCAGCAAGAGTAGTAAGACAAGGGGTTACTTGGTCGCGACACTTTATGCCTACTGAAGAAGAGATCAGCAGATTACTAAAGGAGTATTCTTCCAAGTAGATTTCCGCGGGAAGAATGAGAAAAACTATATAGGCACTTCGATACTTCGAGATCACGCTTGATCAATGTATTTTTTCCCTATCAAAAACAGTTCATATTCGCGTGAGCCGTGCTCGAGAGAGGTTTTTGAGGTTAACTTATAATGGTTACAAAGCTCGAACAGAGTAATCCGATCCTCAGCATCCTTCAGAGTCGATTTTAGGGGAATCATCTCGACCACTTCCTGAACAGATCTATGCGCATGAACGGAAAGGAGGCGCATGACGAAGGAGAGTGATTCACTGATCCTTCACAAGATAATTGCACTCCAGCAGCTATTTAATCTCAGCGATGAAGATCTTTTGGTTCCATGCTACCGGAATACACTCCTTTGAGGAGCTTTGTTTTGCGTTTGGGGGTAATGGACAGCATTCCTAATGTAACTATACCCACATTTTCAGTGAGCGGCTTTACAGCGCGGAAGTGATTGAGGATCTCGCTATAATTATCGGAACTTGTCTCCATTCCTAGGACTACATGCCCGAGAGGTGGATACAAACGCCATCGCCGCAACTCTTGCCCTAGAAGCCTGTTGCGAATAGATCAGCACCAACCCTCTCCAAAGACTCCTATTAATCTGCCTAGATCACAGTCAAGGTTGTCGGCATTGATGTCATTTCTGTAGAATTTTTCATACAAAAAGCTTACTGGTAATGAAATGTTGACGGTCTTCTATGATGGCAATGAGCTGTACCGAATTCATGCCTTGATTAACTGATCACTATACCTGAAACTAGTTCAATGCAAGAATATGAATTGATCAGCGATCTCCAAGTTTACAAAGGAATGCTAGTGAGAAGGAATAAAGTCGACCTTGGGCACATACCGCATGACTTCTCCTTCGCGATATGGTAGTTCGCCCACAAGAAGTTTGCCTGAGGCTTGCCAGGTATTCCACCATTTCTCAGAAAATTCTCGGATTGACTGCGGGCAGCCACTTCCGAGATTCTTGACGCTCACACCAGCTTCCTGACCGATCAATGCTTCGGCCTCTGCGATAAAGGCCCTTGATACATCCTCCACATTAATGAAATCTCGAATCTGCTCGCCTAGTGTCATTGGGAAATCCTCTCCTGCCAATGCTGCCCGCCGAAGAGAAGGCCACAGCCGACCGCTCGCTTCACCCTCACCGAAAACCTGAAAAATTCGCAGCAGGCTCAGCGATAGCTGATACTGGCGAGCCCATTGCATAAAAGCTATAGAGGCAGCTGCTTTCGAAGCTGGGTATGTTTGAGTGGGTTGCAGCGGCGCTTCAGGAGTGATGAAGGAGCAATCATTTCCGCTGATCCCATACTCAAAACAGCTTCCAGCTACCAGATACTTTTTTATTCCGGCTGTACGAGCTTGCTCAAACAACTGCAGTGGGGCAATCAGGTTCCATTCAAGGCATTTTATAAGATTGTCGTAAGGTACATTAGCGCTATGGGCTGCAAGATGAACCAGAACATCATAGCCAGACAGATCATCTGCTGCCACCTTCTCCATTGATTTATCGAGCCAGAGGGGCTCCTGTAAAAGGGGAATGCGTGGCTGGCTCGCAGGACTACGGCGCAAACCCAGAACGGTATGTCCAGCCTTTAATGCCTGGTTCACAAAGTGTGAGCCAATAAAGCCGGTGGCCCCAGTCAAGAAAATCCTCATGTTGCCAAAGAAATGGATGGATGGAGCTGGTCCCTATGACTAACGATTGGATCCTCTAACGGCCACTCAAATGCAATGCTGGACCAAAGCACACCGCTATCATGAGAAGGTGCATGCACAGTCGTTGTGAGGTAGCTCATCAGAGATCCATCCTCCAGACTAAGAAAACCGTGCGCATAGCCCTTGGGGATCAGCAGTGCCTGGCCAGCCCCTGAATGCAGTTCAACACCATAGGGTTGATTGAAAGTGGGGGACTCGGGCCGCACATCCACAACCACATCGAGGATGCGTCCCGCTAAACAGCAAACCAGCTTGTCATGAGCATGTTCTCCCTTCTGGAAGTGCATACCCCGAAGCACCCCTTTGTGGGACATCGAAAAGAACTGCTCCACCGGTGAAAAATCTATGCCCAATTCCTGAAAAAAACCCTTGTGGAAGGGCTTCAAGAAACTGCCTCGCCCATCGGGGTAGAAAGGGACTGATATCAATTGAACGCCAGGCAGAGGTTCTGCATCAACCCGGAATGGAGTACTCACCTAAGTAGCTGCGGATTCTCTAAGTGTGGAAAGCTCTTTGGTCTTGGCGAATGCATTGATCACTTCAACTTCCGCCTTCAACATTTCATTGGTGAGCCCAGGGTAAGTTCCAAGAAACAGTGTGCTGTTCATGATCTCATCCGAACCCTCCATGCTGGTGGCCAGACGCAGGGCTTCGGGCCGATCGTGCTTCAGCTGCACGAAGGCCGGCTGACGCAGCAGGTTGCCGCCAAACAGCATGCGATTGCCGATCAGGTTGCGGTCCAGCTCCTGAGCCAGCTCCGTGCGGCTGAACGGCGCCCCTGGTTTCACCGCGATTTTGAAGCCAAACCAGGAGCAATCGCTACGGCACCCTGTGTCATCCCAAGAAAACCCCTTCTCGGCATCCCAGGAAGTGGCATGGGTGGGCAGCGCGAACTCCAACACATCGTCAAGTAGAGCCAGCCCCTGGCGCAACACATCCCAGTTTTGCTTACGGGCCTCAATAAATTCCGGTAAACGGCGCATCTGCACCCGGCCGATCGCCGCCTGGGGATCGAGTGGCTTGAGGTTGAAGCCGAGATGGCTGTAGGTGTACTTGTGGTCATACCCCTTGGGCAATTCCCCCAGCTGCCAGTCGAAACGCTTGTTGCAGGTGTTGTCTATGCCGGAGGGGCACCAGCAGTCGCGCCCCCAGTCACGGAAGCTTTCGGCCACCACCTTCAGCTTCTGGTCGCGCACGATGTTCACCGCACCGCCCTCGCCCATCGTGAGGTGATGGGGCGGATAGAAACTCTGGGTGCTGATGTCGCCCCAGGTGCCGGTCCAGCGGATCACACGATCAGGCCCCTCATCAAGTCCGGGGCTGTTCTCCGTGAAGCCCAGGCTTTCCGCCAGCGTCCGGGGCATGGAGTAGCTGCAGCCCAGGGCATCGCAGTTGTCTTCCACCAGCCACAGGTCGTGCTGGCGGCAGAAGACCAGGGTGGCGGCCAGATCGAACGGATTGCCCAAAGCGTGGGCCATCATCACCGCCTTGGTCTTACCGGGGCTGTAGGCCTGCTCCAACTGGTCGCAGCGGGCGTTGCCGGTGATCGGATCGGCGTCGATGAACACCGGCACCGCACCCACCTGCACGATCGGCGCCACGGTGGTGGGGAAGCCCGCCGCCACCGTGATCACCTCATCACCGGGCTGGAGGCGCCTGCCCTCAGGCAACTTGTGGGAGGTGAGGGCCGAGATCGCCACCAGATTGGCGGAGGAGCCGGAATTCACCAGCAGGCTGTGGCGCACGCCTAGAAACTCCGCCAGCTCCCGCTCCATCGCCGCCCCCTCTGGTCCGAGGGTCAACCAGAAATCAAGGGTGGCGCCCACGGCCGCCTCCACTTCGTCTTCGGTGAACACCCGGCCGGCATAGGGGATGGCCTGACCGGCCTCGTAGGGCCTTCGATTTGGGTCGTTGCCCGGACGAAACGCCCGATGGGCCTCCTGGGCGTAGGTGCGGGTCAACCGCAGAATCTCCTGTTTCAGAGAGACGAGATCAGACATGGAGGGGGGAGAAGGGAAGACTGGTGTAGCTGGCCAAGTCGTCCAGACAGATGCTCTCTGCCTGCGCTGGGTTCGCGTGTACGGCCCGATACCAACCCAGGGTTCGGGCGATGGTGATTGCAAAGCTCCAGCGGGGCTGCCAACCCAACTGGTGATGGGCCTTGTCGATCTGCAGGTGCAGACGGCCCGCCTCATGGGGCTCGCTGGGGTCGGAGAGATCCTCCCAGGCACCCGGCCAATGCAGCAGGGCCTCGTTGATCAGATCGCGCACCGGCCGGTTGGATTCGAGGTGGGGGCCGAAATTGAAGGCGTCGGCGTAGGGATTGGACAGGGGCTGATCGGCGGACTGCGTCAGGCGCTCTGCCAGCAGCAGGTAGCCACTGAGGGGTTCGAGCACATGCTGCCAGGGGCGGGTGGCCCCCGGCCGACGCACCGGGATGGTCTGACCGGCAGCCAGGGCACGGGCGACATCGGGCACGATCCGGTCTTCCGCCCAGTCACCTCCACCGATCACATTGCCGGCCCGGGCCGTGGCGATCGAGAGCTGGGGGGTCTGATGGGCAGAAGATCCGCAGAAACTGCATCGCCAGCTGGCGATGGCGATCTCGGCGGCCGCCTTGCTGGCGCTGTATGGGTCATGGCCGCCGAGGCGATCGTTCTCGCGGTAGCCGTAGTCCCACTCCTGGTTGGCGTAGACCTTGTCGGTGGTGATCATCACCACCGCGCAGGGATGGCCCAGCGGCCTTAGGGCCTCCAGCACGTTGAGGCTGCCCTGCACGTTGGTGCTCCAGGTGCCGAGCGGATCGCGGTAACTGCGGCGCACCAGGGGCTGTGCCGCCAGATGGAGCACCACTTCAGGATCACTGGCAGCGACGATGCTCTGGAGAGCGCTGAGATCGCGGATGTCGGCGATGTGGTGACTGAGTCGCTCGCTCAACCTCAGCTGATGGAACAGATGGGGATCGCCTTCGGGCTCCAACCCAACCCCGGTGACCCTGGCGCCCAGCTCAGACAGCCAGAGGGCCAGCCAACTGCCTTTGAAGCCCGTGTGGCCCGTGAGCAGCACACGGCGCCCGTTCCAGAAGGTAGGAGAAAGCATCACCACACCTTCCATGGGGCGTTGCCTTCGTTCCACAACCCTTCGAGATACATGCGATCGCGCAGCGTATCCATCGGCTGCCAGAAGCCGCTGTGATGGAAAGCGCCGAGCTGCCCTCGGCTGGCAAGCCCCTTAAGAGGTTCCTGCTCCCAGGTGGTGGCATCCCCCTCGATCAGATCGATCACCTCGGGCTCCAGCACGAAGAAGCCGCCATTGATCCAGCCTCCATCCCCCTCAGGCTTCTCCTGGAAGCCCTGCACATCGCCGTCAGGCCCCATCTGCAGGGCTCCATAACGACCGGGAGGCTGAACGGCGGTGAGGGTGGCGAGGCGTTTCTGCTGCTTGTGGAAGGCAATCAAGGCGCCAAGATCAACATCGGCAACACCATCTCCATAGGTGAAACAGAAGGCCCCATCACCAACATAATCCTTCACTCGCCTCAACCGACCTCCCGTCATGGAGGATTCGCCTGTATCCACAAGCGTGATCTGCCATGGCTCCGCCTTCTGATGATGAACCTCCATGGTGTTCAACTTCATGTGAAAAGTCACATCACTCATGTGAAGGAAATAGTTGGCAAAATACTCCTTGATCACATAGCCCTTGTAGCCGCAACAGATCACAAATTCATTGATGCCGTAATGGCTGTAAATCTTCAGAATATGCCAAAGAATCGGACGCCCGCCGATCTCCACCATCGGCTTGGGCTTTAGGTGCGTTTCCTCGCTGATCCGAGAGCCCAGTCCTCCCGCGAGAATGACGGCTTTCATGAAAGATTGCGAATTTCAGGATCTTAGCAGGAAGTTTTTAGACATGCAACCAACGCGATTCAGTCTGTGCACACTCTCCTCAACATCCAGCTCAGCCCCCCTGCCATGCAACACCCAATCGATCGAGATGTGCTGCCTTCTTCCAAAGGAACCCTTCAACATGTATCTAGCGTTACATCACTAAGTGCTCCATCAAGTAGCGGTTTAATGAACACGACAGCCCTGTTGGCCGCCTCCACCATCGACCAGCCCCGTTCCAGCAACCAGGGCACCGCCAGGGCACCCTTCCCGGCCCACTGGCCTGAATCCAGCCAGGTGTCATCGATGCTGAGCACCCCACCGCTGAGCAGGTGCCTGCTCCCGAACCGAACCGCTTCGAGGTGCATCTGATGGCATGCCGCATCGTTGATCTCAGCACCGTAAACTGTGCGATAAACCGTTTCTCGGATCTCAGAATGACTGCGATGCCAAAAGTCATAGGCATCGAGATAGAGCCCGGCCATCGGCGTGGTCCATTCAGCCAGTACTTCCTCGCCCTTGCCGAGAATCCAATGGCGCCCCTGATCTCCGAACTCGCGACGCAAAGCCTCGATGTTGTCCGGATCCAGGTCGATGCCGGCAAAGGTGAGTCCATGCTGACGCGCGAAAGAAGAAAGCTGGGCCGTGGAGTGCTGGCCCTCGATGATTTCCCTGGAGCAGCCCACCTCCACCAGCCAGCCACCATGGGGCAGATGCGGCAGCTGACGCTCCATCCACTTCAAGGCCAGGGCATGGCCGTGAGCCCCCCGCTGCCCAAGCAACATCTGCAGCCGTTCCATCTGATCCGCCAGTAGAACTTGATCCACCTTGGAGCAGCGCAACAGCCCCAGCAGTAAGCTCACGCAGGCCTCCTGCAGTTGAACGTAGCTCCGGCAACTCACTGCATCCGTCTGAGCACTCCGGCGCAGCTGATCGTCGTTGATCGCGGCCATCACCAAACAAACGGCACGAACCGCCTCGAAACGCTTGGGCTTCTTCTCGCAAAAGGAGCGGGTAAGCGCATAGATGGCGGCCACCAATCGCCCCTGACGCGCGAATTCGATCGCCGCTGACAACAGCTCTGCCGTTGTCAACTCAGGGGAACGAATCAACTTGGTGGCGATCTGCCAGCGCTGAAAATCGGGCCCATCGCTCACATCGGGGCGCAAGGAGGCAAACATGATCACCTCCCAGCACGACAACGCCTGCCGGTCCATCAACGCCTCCATCGCCTGCTCCCACTCCTGCCTCCTGGCAAGGGGCAGAGCCCCCAACAAAGCCCTTCGTCGCGCCACCTGCTCCGCCAGCAGCTCCGCCTGACCGCAGCTGCTCGTACGACGACTGAGCTGCAAAGACCCGGGCATGGCCAACCCCAGCCGTCGATCGAGGGTCTCGATCTCGGTGCTCACCAACCTCGTGCCAGCGGTTTCAGGCATGGTGGGGGCGATCGGCGGCGGCGATCCGAGCTCATGATGGATCCAGCTGCACCTCCCCAGCCGGCGAACCCATGAAACTGGACCACCTGCAGAGCGCGCTCACTTCCCTCAGCGAGCGTTCGCAGACCAGCCTTGAACTGCTCAACGCCCATCTGCGCGCAGCGGAAGAGCGGGCCGAGGCGGCCCAAAAGCGGCTGGAGGCCATTGACAGCCGCCTGGCTCAGATGCTTGCTCTCCTACCCGCCGATCCGGAACCAAGCTGGACGACGACGGAGGAGCCACTTTCTCTGGAAGCAAAACTGGATCTGCTGGCACGGGGGTTGGAAATGGCCTCTGCGGGATCCAAACCGCCCTGAGCCGAGCAACAATACCCAGGCGAACCGTCCCCTCAGCTGAGCCAGGAGTGCCCTCCCCCATGCCGTCTCTTCAGCGCGTGCTCGTCACCTGCCCACCCATGCTGGGCATGATCGAGGCCTTTTACGGGAACGCGAAGCAACTGGGCATCGAGCTGGTGCCCGCCAAGGTCACCCAGACCCTCAGCGAAGACGAACTCTGCGAGCTGCTGCCCCTCTATGACGGCTGGATCATCGGCGACGACCCGGCTACCCGACGGGTGTTTGAGGCGGGGCAGGCCGGCAAGCTGCGGGCTGCCGTGAAATGGGGGATCGGCGTCGACAACGTCGATTTCGAGGCCTGCAAGGATCTGGGCATCCCGATCATCAACACCCCCGGCATGTTTGGCGCCGAAGTGGCCGACATCGCCGTGGGCTACGTGATTGCCCTGGCCCGTCACACCTTCGAGATCGACCGGGGCGTGAGGGCCGGGGGCTGGCCCAAGCCCAGGGGCATTTCCTTGGCGGGCAAAACCGTGGCCCTGATCGGCTTCGGTGACATCGGCCGCAACACCGCCAAACGACTGCTGGCCGCCGACATGGGGATCATCGCCTACGACCCCTTCGCCAATCCCGCCAGCATCGAGGCTCCAGTGCAGCTGGCCGCCTGGCCCGAACGCCTGGAAGAAGCGGATTTCCTGGTGGTCAACTGCGCCCTGACACGCTCCAGCTTCCACATGGTGGATGCCGAAGCCCTGGCCCGGATCAAGCCCGGCGTGCGGATCGTCAATGTGGGACGGGGCCCGGTGATCGATGAACAGGCCCTGATCGAAGCACTGGCCACAGGTCAGGTGTTCTCGGCCGCCCTCGATGTGTTCGAGGAGGAGCCCCTTGCCACCGACTCCCCCCTGCGCGGCCACAATCGCTGCATCTTCGGTTCCCACAATGCCTCCAACACCGAAGACGGCGTGGTGCGCACCAGCCTGGAAGCCCTGAGCAAACTTTCCGGCTTCCTCCAGCAAACGGCTGATCCCGACAAGGCATGACAGGGCAGCACCTGCAGCGCTCCGTGTTGGTCACCGGTGCCGCCGGTGGCATTGGCACCGCTCTGGTGGCTCACCTCGCGGACGACGGCTGGCAGGTGCTGGCCACCGATCGCACAGAGGTTTGTCCCAACCCAGCGGCCGACCTGCCGCCTTCGGTTCATTGGCTCAGCGCCGATCTTCAGGCGCTGGCACTTGGTGGTGCCCCCCTCGACGCCTTCGCGACCCAGGTGGAGGCGATCACGCCCAACAGGCCCCTGACCGCCATCGTGCACAACGCTGCCCTGCAGCGGCTGGGGAGTTTTGCTGAGCTCACACCCGCCGACTGGCAGGCCACCCTGGCGGTCAACCTGCTGGCTCCCGTTGCCATCAACCGTCGCTTTCTGAGCGATCTCATCGCCAGCCGCGGATCAATCGTGCATATCAGCAGCATTCACAGCCAGCTCACCAAGGCTGGCTTCACCGCATACGCCACAAGCAAGGCCGCCCTCAGCGGGATCACCCGGGCGCTCAGCGTTGAGATCGGCGGCCAGGTGCGTGTCAACGCCATCGAACCCGCCGCCATCCGCACCCCCATGCTCGAGGCTGGCTTTGCTGAGCAGCCGGAAGAGTTGGCCCAACTGGAGTCGTTTCACCCCAGTGGATCGATTGGATCCCCCATGGATGTAGCCAGGGCCGTCAGCTACCTGATCGATCCAGCCAACAGCTTTCTCAATGGTTGCGTGCTGGAGCTCGGGGGTGGCATCCACAACAGGCTGCATGATCCGGGGTGAGGTAATTTGAAGAAACCTCCTTCCAAGAACATGGTCCACCAGATGGTTAGCTGCTTGTCATTCATCAACCCAGGCCGACCCTCTTGGGCGGTTTGATAAGCCACTTGATAAGCCCAGTCCAGCGGGTGGGCCGCAAGTTGCAAGAGCAGTATAAAGCTAGGCAGCTGCAACGCCAGCTCTTATTCTTGACTTTTACAAAATAGCCAAATTTTTAAAGCTTAAGAATTCCCAAGCCCATGGGCGACGACTAGAATTAGAAGATGATAGCAATCAATGGCTGAACCGTGCGAACTACTCTATTAATCTACTAGCTACTTGCTAAATAGCGAATTGCTTGTCCAGTGATTAAGGGCTGCATTGGGCAAACCAAACTCAGCAATCAGCTTCCAAGCATTACTCTCTTGACCACTCGTATGGCCATCCGGAAAACTGAGGTGGTCTGGCTTTTCTGGACAGGTCCCATCGTTAACCTCTGAGGCGGGGTACCGCCCCTGAAAGGGGCTCCCACCGATGAGCAAGCGCCGCACCCACAGCCCCGAGTTCAAAGCCAGGGTCGCCATGGAGGCGATCAGTGGCCGCAAGACGATCCAGGAGATCGCAGCTGATCACGCCATCCACCCGATCCAGGTGAGCCAGTGGAAGAGGCAGCTACTTGATGGCGCCAGCGAGCTGTTCACCAGGGGCAAGCAGACAAGGGACAAGGAGGAGGGACAGGCCAAGGAGGCTGAGCTGTTCCAGCAGTACTGCTTCGCAGAAGCCTGACGGCTACGGCCGGCTCCAGATGGAGCTGGAGTGGCTCAAAAAAAAGTCTCAGCTGCTCTGATGCCAGTGAACTGCGCAAGCTGGTCGATCACGACCATCCCGAACTCAGCGTCAGTCGGCAATGCGTGCTGCTGGGGCTGGCTCGATCCACGCTCTACTACCGGCCAAAACCGGTGCGGGAATCGACCCTGCGGATCATGGCCAGGATCGACGCTCTCTACCTGGAAGATCCCTGCAGCGGCAGCCGCCGGATGGTGGACTACCTGGCCAGAGATGGGATCCCGATCAGCCGTGACCGGGTGCGTAACCTAATGCGGCGCATGGGATTACGGGCAATTTACCAGAAACCTCGCACCACGGCTCCCGGTCATCCATCCGAACGTTTCCCCTGCCTGGTGGATCTCAATCTGGTCACGGCCGTGGATCAGGTCTGGGCGACCGACATCACCTACATCCCCCTCCAGAAAGGCTTCTTGTACCTGGTGGCGGTCGTGGATCTCTTCTCCAGACATGTACTCAGCTGGAAGATCTCCAACAGCCTTGACACGGTGTTCTGCCTGGATGCCCTCGAGATGGCGCTGGAAGGTGGCCGGAAGCCACAGGTCTTCCATTCTGACCAGGGATGTCAATTCACCTCTGGAGACTTTGTGGCACGCCTCAAGGCAGAGGAAATCAAAATCAGCTGGTCGGGTAGAAAGCGCTGCTACGACAACATCCTTGTGGAGAGGCTGTGGCGAACAGTCAAGTACGAGGAGGTATACCTACGCGCCTACAGCGATGGTTGGGAGGCAGAGATCAGCCTTGCTCGCTTCCTATGGAGGTACTGCCATGTAAGGCCACACAGCTCCCTTGGAGGCAGAACTCCACATGAGGTCTACACTGAGATCGAACCCTGTTCCTCCTGCCTGGAATTAACGATGTCAGGGGCCAGAACTGTCCAATAAAAGGCACCCACCTCAAACACCTCAATATCTCTATAATTATATTATTCGGCGGGATGTTGCTAACATCTGTATGGCCCTAGGCCTTGATTTTCACTATGGGTGTTTCGAACCTCCAGCCTGGACGCATCTTAATTCGCCTGCCTCCTTGCCGAAAGAGCACAGTAAATCAAGAAAATAGATGAAATCTTATGTGTATCCTAAAACCTGTGAAGCATCTTTGTAAATAGAATTATATTTGTTTTCCAGTTCGCCCGTAAAATAATCTTTCCATTCTCTTGAAATACCTGTTGTTCCATGCTTGCCGGCCGCATTGGGATCTACGCCTAGCATGTTTGTACGCGCAGAATCCAGACAAATAGCCAATTCATCTTCATTGAAGCCGACAAAGCTAAAAGCGTTGCTTAACTCACGCATATTAATATCAAATGAAACTTCTTCAAGTCGAATCCAGTAAAAGTCTGCGTGGCTAAATGCAAGCATATCACCTATGACACCAAAGGAGTAGCATTGCATCTCAAAAAGGAGCTTTTCTTCAATTGATTGAAAGTTTTTTAGCATGTTTCTATAAGTTTCCCCGCTAAATTCGTATGGGGCCTCGAAACAAAAGGGGATCAATGCAGAGCTCTTGTAACCTTTGGCAAGCTCGGCTTTCCTGTCAATTTCTATTCTAGAATCATTTATAAAATTGTATGGCTTTGCTTCGGTAAAAGCTCTATATGTATTGTGATCGAACTTGTCCAATGGTATATCAAGCCAGGGCTCTCTAGCCTTTTCGTGGTAAAGTGCAGCAGAAAAAATGAGGCTTTCAGGACGCCTAATGCAGTGTATGCCCTTGACTTCCTGCTCTAAGTCCTCAATTCTTGAGTGCTGCTCAAACACGATGTCCCAGTCCTCTCCATCAAGCCGCTCGAACTCATAAAATTTTCTCCACATCTTAAGGCCAAGCCTATTCTTGATTAGATTGAAGGTTTTAAAGAGAAATGCTGTGCCGCACTTGTGATGCGTGGTTATTGCAATCTTTGAACTTTGTTGGGATGAGTTCCTGTCAAGCCCCAATGTATGATTGCCTGCCAGTAATTGCTGGCGTATTTTCGCCTGTGGCTCAATATCTAATTTGGGCTCCAAGTTACTTTTCTTTATGCGGAAAAGATCATCACCCTTGTTATGGAGACTGACTTCGAGATTGTCTGACACCAGCAGCTGCCCTGCCAGCAGCAGCCCTCGCGCCGCACGATCGCGCGCAGGCACCCATTCAGGCAGTTGTCGCACCAGCACCGCCAGTCCTTCCTGGCGCAGCCCCGCCAGCAGCAACGACTGTCCAAGGCTCAGCAGTACTGACTGCCGCTGCGCTACAGCCACCTCCTCAGCTGTCGCCCCTTCCTTCTGCGCCTGGACAAACGCCAGCGCTGCCTGCTGCTGCTGCTTGCCGACGTCTGGGCCGGGTTGGATCGTCCACAGCAGCGCCACCCCATAGCGCAGCCATTCCCCTGGGTCGTGGCTTTCGAGCGGGTGCCCCTCGATGACCGCCCGCCAGTCGCCCCGTAGGTAGGCCTCCAGGGTCAACACGTCACCACAGCTGAGCCCATCCTGCTGCAGGACATTCCCTCTTGCGACATCGCTGCAACCGTGTAAACGTCCAGGACGCCTCTACCCAGAGGTCAGGACGGGCCGGACGCCGTTGGTTGCTCAGCCGCTCCCAGCTCACCTCCGCATGCCGTTGAACGGGACCACAGCCAACGGACATCGCGCTGCAGCTCTCCGGCAAAGCGTGATCCTGCCGCCATCAACGCCTGATGCTCGACTGGGGTGAGAACCAACGCATCACAGCTCAGGGGAAGCCGCTCCAGAGGCCAGTACATAAGTCGCTGGTGCTGGGGTCCACGGGCGCTCCCATCGATCAGCAGCAGATCCAGATCGCTGCCCACACCGGCCTGGCCCCGGCCATAGCTGCCGAACACCGCAACTCTCTGGAGGGAGGGAACACGCTCACCCTGCTGAATCGCCCAGGCTTCCACCTGGCGCATCACCTGCTCGGGCTCAGGCCAGCGCAGAACGGATTGCGTCAACGAGCGCACGGGCATGGCGAAGAGCGTCGTCGCTTTGCAGACGGCCGAAATGATCTGTGGGGGCACCCTCCGGCAGGCTATCCGGGTAGCGGGTCGGGATGTAGAGGGCATCGAGGACGCGAAGGCGGTCCTCCAGATCCGACACGACCTGATCCAGCCCAGCCGCAGCGGAGGGGGGCAGATCGCGGAAGGATCGGCCCAGGCCATGGCCCCACACCTGCTGACCAAGGCTGAGATGAAAGGCCTTCAACGCCTTATCCACCGCCTGGTGGCAGGCGAAGCAGGCCCATTCGTGATGACCCGCCTGAGCGCTGACCACCGCCTGGTCCAGATCGGCGAGCGCCTGATGCAGCCAGTCGGCGGATCGATTCATGGAGCCATTGTGGAGGGTGATCCCGTGATCGCCAGCGCGGGCCTGGGCGCGGCGGATCGCCAGATTGGCCCTCAACTGATCCGACGGACGGATCCCTCGGGGCCTCGTCTCCATCGGCATGCCACCGTTCAGCATCGGAGCGGCTGTGCCCGTCTACGCGGGCCCAGGTGCTGAGCCGTCCGCGTTGCTCACGGGGTCCCCGCCAGGCTGCCCCGGCGCAGTCCCTCCAGCCGCTGTGGGCAGTGAAACCGGCACACGAGCCTCCTGCGTCCCGTGGTACAACCGCCGTGCACCCCCATGGCCCGATGAGCCCCAGCCCAGCCCCTGGCCCATCCCGCCGCGGCATCATCCTCGCCGGTGGCTCCGGCACCCGTCTGCATCCGATCACCCAGTCGGTGAGCAAGCAGCTGCTTCCCGTCTACGACAAGCCGATGATCTACTACCCGCTCAGCACGTTGATGCTGGCGGGCCTGCGGGAGATCCTGATCATCTCCACCCCCCGGGATCTGCCCAGCTTCCGCGCCCTGCTCGGCGATGGCCGTTTCTGGGGCCTGGAGCTCTCCTACGCCGAGCAGCCCAGCCCCGACGGCCTCGCCCAGGCCTTCCTGATCGGCGCCGAGTTTCTGGCTGGCCACGCCGCCGCCCTGGTGCTCGGCGACAACCTCTTCTACGGCGAAGACCTCTCCGGCAGCCTCCAATCCGCCAGTGTCCAGGCCGATGGCGCCACCGTGTTCGCCTACCGGGTTGCCGATCCCGAGCGCTATGGCGTCGTCGGCTTCGACAACGAACGGAGAGTCGTCTCCCTGGAAGAGAAACCTGCCAAGCCCGCCTCCAACTACGCCGTCACCGGCCTCTACTTCTACGACCAGCAGGTGGTGGAGATAGCCCGCCAGGTGCGGCCCTCGGCCCGGGGTGAGCTGGAGATCACCGACATCAACCGCCTCTACCTGGAACAAGGCAACCTGCGGGTGGAGCTGCTGGGGCGGGGCATGGCCTGGCTCGACACCGGCACCTGCGATTCCCTCCACGAGGCCGCCAGCTACATCCGCACCCTCGAGAAACGCCAGGGGCTCAAGATCGGCTGCCCCGAGGAGGTGGCCTGGCGTCAGGGCTGGATCACGGACACGCAGCTGGAGAGCCTGGCGGCACCCCTGCGCAAATCCGGCTATGGGGCCTACCTGGAAGGGTTGTTGCGGGAGGGGGTCTGAATCCATGGGCGCCCCTTTCCTCCTGATCGGCCGCCAAGGCCAGGTGGCCACGGCTGTTCAGCAACTCTTCCTTCAGCAACACATCGTGCAGCGGCTGGCCCCTGAACAGCACAATCAACGTCCGCTCGTGGTGGTGGGCCGCCCCGAACTGGATCTCGCCACCGCCACCGCCGCCGACTGGGCCGCCCTGCTGGAGGCCCACCAACCCGCCCTGGTGCTCAATGCCGCCGCCTACACCGCCGTCGATCGCGCCGAATCCGAACCCGAACTGGCCCAGGCCATCAATGCCACCGCCGTGGGCCACCTGGCCCGCGCCTGCGCCGAGCGCCAGCTGCCCCTGCTGCACCTCTCCACCGACTACGTCTTCCCAGGCGGCGGTGAACGGCCCTGGCAGGAGGACGATCCGACCGGCCCCCTGGGGGTCTACGGCGCCAGCAAGCTGGCGGGCGAGCAGGCCCTGCGGGAGGCCGGCGGCCCCCACCTGCTCCTGCGGGTGAGCTGGGTGTTCGGCGCAGTGGGGCAGAACTTCGTGCGCACCATGCTGCGCCTTGGAGCCGAACGGCCCGAGCTGCGCATCATCGAGGACCAGATCGGTGCCCCCACCAGTGCTGAATCGATCGCCGCCACCCTGTTGACGTTGGCTGATCGGGCCACCAACCACACCGATCCCTTCCCCTGGGGCACCTACCACTACGCCAGCCAACCGCTCACCAGCTGGCATGGCTTCGCCGCTGAGATCTTCCGGCAGGCGCTGGAGCTGGCCCTGCTGGAAAAGGCGCCCCTGCTCACGCCCATATCCACCAGCGCCTACCTCACCCCCGCCGTGCGGCCCCTCAACTCCCGCCTCGACACCCGTCGCTTCGTGGACACCTTTGATCTGCCCCTGCCCGATTGGCGCCAGGATCTGCGCCAGTGCCTGTTGAACTGGAGAACCGCCCCATGAGGCGCCACCTGCTGATCACCGGCGGGGCCGGCTTCATCGCCGGCAACCTCGTGCACCACTGGGTGGCGTCCCACCCCGGTGATCCCATCGTTGTGCTGGATGCCCTCACCTACGCCGGCAACCGGGCCACCATCGCCCCGTTGATCGACAGCGGCCGCATCAGCTTCATCGAGGGCGACATCGCCGACGCGCCCCTGGTCGGGCGCCTGCTGGAGGAGCACACCATCACCCATGTGGCCCATCTGGCGGCCGAATCCCACGTGGACCGCTCGATCACGGGTCCCGGCGCCTTCCTGGCCACCAACGTGCAGGGCACCTTCACCCTGCTGGAGGCCTTCCGTGCCCGCTGGCAGGCGGCCGGTTCACCGGATCACTGGCGCTTCCTGCACGTGTCCACCGACGAGGTGTTCGGAAGCCTCGGACCCAGCGATCCCCCCTTCAACGAGTCCACCGCCTACGACCCCCGCTCCCCCTATTCGGCCAGCAAGGCCGCCAGCGACCACCTGGCCAGGGCCTGGCACCACACCTACGGGCTGCCGGTGCTGGTGAGCAACTGCTCCAACAACTACGGGCCCTACCACTTCCCCGAGAAGCTGATCCCGCTCACGTTGATCAACATCCTCCTGGGCCGGCCGATTCCGGTCTATGGCGATGGCGCCAACGTGCGCGACTGGCTGTTCGTGGCAGACCACTGCCGCGCCCTCGAACGCGTCCTGCTGGCGGGTTCTCCGGGGAGCACTTACTGCATCGGCGGCAACAACGAGGTGGCCAACCTGGAGTTGGTGCGCCAGCTCTGCGACCTGATGGATGAGCTGGCGCTGGAGTTGCCTCAGCGCCCAAGCCGCGAGCTGATCCGCTTCGTGGCCGACCGGCCCGGCCACGACCGCCGCTATGCCATCGATGCCTCCCACATCCGCAACGAGCTGGGCTGGGAGCCCCAGGTGAGTGTGCAGGAGGGCCTGCGCCGCACGGTGCAGTGGTATCTGGCCAACCGCGCCTGGTGGCAGCCCCTGCTCTCTGAGGAATACGCCAGCTACCTCGAAACCCAGTACGCCACCCAGTTGAACTGAGATGGAGATCCTTCCCCAGGCCATCCCCGAGGTGCTGCTGCTCCAGCCGAAGGTGTTTGGCGACGAGCGGGGCTTTTTCGTCGAAACCGCTCGCCAGGAATGGCTCGATCGGGCTGGCATTCCGCAGCTGCTGCAGCACAACCAGTCCCGCTCCGGCCGCGGTGTGCTGCGGGGGCTCCACTACCAGCTGGTGCAGACCCAGGGCAAGCTGGTGCGCTGCTCCCGTGGCAGCGTCTTCGATGTGGCGGTGGATGTGCGCCGCGGCTCCCCCTGGTTCGGACAGTGGGTGGGCGCCGTGCTCGATGACGTGCACCACCATCAGATCTGGGTACCGCCGGGCTTTGCCCACGGCTTCCTGGTGCTCAGCGAGATCGCCGACTTCTGCTACCTCTGCAGCGACTACTACCACCCCCCCTCGGAGCAGGGGATCGCATGGAACGATCCGGAGCTCGCAATCGCCTGGCCCGAGCTCGCTGGCGGAGTCACGCCCCAGCTCTCGGCTAAAGACCAGGCGAACCCGCCCCTGGCGCGGAAGGATCCGGAGCTGCTGCCCGGCTGCCCTTCCTGAGGATTGACTCAGGGTTGTTGCAACAGCGATTCCGCTGACCGTGGCGCTCTCCGCCCTCCCAGAGGAAAAAGATGACGCAACCTCTCCGATCGCCCAGGTTCCTGGCCGGGTGGCAATAATGTCTTGATGCCCACACCTGATCCCGAGGAATCCGGGTCGCTGACCGATCAGGCGGAGCGCCTGATTCAGCGCCTGGAAACAGGAACGCCCGAACCATCCCTGCTCGCTCTCGGATGGAATCTGGTGGCGAGATGCCATGGGTGCATGCTCGAGATCGAAGCGGGCAATCGTCCGGGCGCCATCCAGTTCGCCGTGGCAGGAGCTCGTTTGATCCAAGCGCTCCGCAAGCAAGGGGCTCCATTACCTGAATGGTTGGACAGCCATGAGGAACAGCTCTGCCGCTTCGGCGGCATGTGGATCCATGAAAGCCTGCTGGGATCCAGCAGCGATCCCGCCGGACTGGGCCGCCATGGCCTGATTCTCCTCCAGCGACTGAACCAGATCCACGCAGGCCAACACGCCTGGATCGGCCACCAGTTGTCGGATCTCCAACACGTGGTTGACCGGTCGACCGCGAGCCCAGGCGTCAGGATCCACTACGCCATCCAGGACCACGGCGCGGGCGCCACTCTGCCTGAGCTGGTGAGCTTGTTGAAGGCGCCCGGCGTCTCGATCGACCTTTCCCTCGATGGCACGGATGAGGAGCTGGAGGGGTTGCAGAAGGCGTTGGATAGCCAGGGAAGCGCCCTCAGCCTGCGTCGCTCACCACCCGTCTCCTGGGCGGGAGCGGGCATTTACACCGAAACGATTGCCGCCATGGAGCGGGCCCTGAAGCTGCCGGACTGGAACTACTTCATCAATACCTCCGGCAGTTGCCTTCCGCTTGGCGGCTCGGCCTGGATCCAACAGCTGCTCCAGGAGCACAGAGCCCAGGGATCGTTGGGCTTCTGTGACTCCGTTGAGCTGGGCGAGCCATTGATCTGGATCTCCAGCCAGAGGGACCCGACTCCCCTGAAACAATGCCACGGCCTGACGGCCTATGACCGGGTGAGGTGGCTGATGGAACCGTGCCTGAAAGAGATGATGGAGCAGGAGCGGATTGATCCGGCCCGCAAGATCGAGATGCGAGTGGGATTGATGTACACCGAGACGGAAAAGAACACTTACTGGGTTCGTCCCCTCAGCCCCGAGGAGCTGCGGAAGCGGGCGAGCTTCCTGGCGGAGCAGCCCCTGCGTTATGGACGCAACTGGGTCGTGCTGCACCGCTCGATCGTGGAATGGCTGTTGAGTTCGACCATCCTCCAAAGGGTGATGGCCTTCCTGCAGGGCTGCTTCATTGGTGATGAGCTGATTTTCGCCATGACACTGTTCAGCGAGGAAAATCCCTATCGCTCGGCCATGTGTGCGGACAATCTGCGCCATTGGCAGGGGGGGCCCCAGCGCATCTCCTTGGAGGAGATCCCCACCCTGCTCAGAGAAGGCAACCGGCTCATGGTCCGCAAGATTGCCCAGGAAGATTACACCGCCGCTGCCGAACTGGTTCGCGGATTCAACCGGCCTTGAGGCGATCAGCCCACAGCTGGGCAGCTTCACAGCCTGCGACTACGGGGCAAGCTGTTGCGGGTCAGCTGGTCTAGACCTTTTCTTTACAAAGGCTTCAACAGATCAGGCACGACAAGGTGTTCATGGATTGCACGCCTAGGATTGGCAGTGGGGATTAACACCTCATCATTACACCTTGTTCACCCTGTGATCATGGCATTCGGGGCAGGTTTAACGCCACATAAAGAAACTCGGCCTTTTGCGGAGCGACAGAAGAACGCCGTGGGCAGAGCACGGACGCCTTGGCTGGGCGTGGTCGCGACGGTCGGGGCTCAAGGGGATGACTGGAAGCTATTGAGGAGGGGGGCTTGCTCGCAAGTGAGGGATTGTGCTTCATAACGCCTCTCTGGCTTTGAAATGCAAGGAATAACTGTTTTGAGGTTGCAGCAGTGATGATTAGCGAAACCAAAGCCTTTGTTTTTATTCGCGTGCCGAAGTGCGCGGGCACTTCAACGCACAACTCACTCTCTCAGCATGACACAAGAAACAACTATTATTGGATGCATCACGACTTGCCTGGCGCCTCAGAAAGCTCCCCCACCCTACCCATAGACAAAGCACATATACCACTAGCGATACTAAAACACCTATACCCGAATGATTTCAGACTGCTATCATCGTTTACGACCTTTGCTACTTCCCGCCATCCACTCAAGAGGTTAATCTCGGCTTTATTGAGACTAGAAAATAATTACTTGAGCTGGCCGCAACCGAAAGCCAAGAAGCGATAACCAAAATAGAAGATATTTTTCAACCAGTCTATTGCACGCCTCACAACTGAAGCCAACTTTCTCGACCCTGCATTTACCCATGCGACACCCCAAACCCTGTACCATGTATACAAGGGATAAGAAATGACAGACGCAATAATTAAGCTAGAGGACCCGCAACATGGGATCGCCAGACTGCTATATCTCAACCCGACCACAGGCCTCGCAGCCGAAAGAGCATTAGATGCAAACTCGAAAGACATATAAACATTACCAAAAGGACTTAATCTCTGGAAATCCTTGACGCCGGGGCGCTGCAGAAAAGTGCGGCACTCTATACCAAGACAACTGCGGTCTTCTTGGCCATGAGTTTAACATTATAACGCAACAGTTGCGGCTATGCTCAAGGAGCTCACCGCACTATTCATGGTCGGGTATTTTCTCGTATTCAAAACCATATCTTCTGTTCCAACAAGTACTGCAGTTGCCCCCGGGAACCCCCGATCAAACCAAGTTATCACGTGATCGAATCTCTCTTTCAATCCAATGAGATAACTACGAGTTGTTTGTGGTCTTGGTCTTCAGTACTGGGGTACAATAAACAAGTATTTCTTTTTAGATCTGCAGTGCGGCGAACTGTAAGACACCGGCCAAAGCATGCCGTATCGCCCCAGGTCTCTCGTCATCGCCCAGCACCAGCATCCGCCGGTGACAGACCCCTAGGGAGACAATGGCTGCAGGGTTCAGTGGTTCAGTCAGCAGCCTCTGCACGTCCTCAGGCAGGTTCCGCTCCTTTGCCTGAGCCATCCTGGTCAGCCCTTGGAAAGATTCAATCGTGGTGAGAAGGCGACTTCAAACGAGTTGTGAACACCCGGGAATGGAGGAGCCTGTGGATGGGAGGAGATGCCCTTTCCGTCTGCCTCAACGAACCGGGCCTCGACCATCGCGTCCTAGCCGCTAGCCAAAGAATCAGACTCTGCCGTATAACCAGCACCAGTGTAACTTCACGGATGCAGCACATCGGGACCCAGCAGCACCAGGCTAGCCAGCAATCGATTACCCCAATTATCACAATATATTCCTTCTACTTCACATCAACTCGATAGATGTCGATGCCGGGAAGTCTGGCACAAGTGCAGGGATTCCATAAGCAACAATCTGCAACTTTTGAAGGGAGCATTTCAACCATCTGCGATGGTTCACCCAGTCCCACAGTCTCGCAAGTCAGATCGCCACGATCGCCCACCTTTTACTACACCGGCAAAGACAAGAAAGCAGCCAGGCCGAAGCATTAAAAGGCCGGGAAATATCTGGTCAGATCTTCTCTGAATCCGCTCGCCTGAATCGTGGGAGGGTAAGGAGGAGACAGCTCAATCTCCTGGCGGTTCGATCGCCATTGCGGCGGGCAACACCATCAGCCTGCGAAAGCCCCCAGAGAATGGCCCGCAACACGCAGGCACCTCGGCCTCGGCCCAGTTACCGCCACCCATGACCCTCCTCTCCCCCAGCCGCGCGATCCGCCGCCGCATCGGCGCCAGCCCCAGTGTTGCCTCTCTGGCGGCCATGACCCCCTTTACTCGCCCAGCCGGACTGGAGGACTGTTCGACCCTCCCCGTCGGCCCGCTCCGCAATGGCTGCATGGCGGAGATCGCTCGGCGACTACAGCAGACCTGGATCGAACGGCTGACGTTCGGTCCCGACCCCGTTGAAGACCGGCTGATCCAGCTGTGGCTGGGGATTTTTCCAGTCAACTGGAGGCAATTAGGGTTTCGATCCCCTTTGTTGGTTGGCCAGATCGAGGCCATCCGCGCCCATCTGGGCGGCACCTACCCCGAGCTCCTGGCGGCGATGGTGGCTGATGCCGCCCTGCAGACCTCCCTCGACGGCCTGCGGAACCACCGTGATCGCCCCAACGAGAACCTGGGCCGCGAACTGCTGGAGCTGTTTTCCCTGGGGGAGGGGAACTACGGAGAGCGAGACGTGATCGAAGCAGCCAGGGCCCTCACCGGCTACCGCCTCCAGGGCGACGGCACCCTCACCATCGACCCCCGTCGCCACGACGACGGCCCCAAAACCATCCTGGGGCGCACGGCCGCCTTCGATGGCCCCAGCCTGGTGGCTTGGCTCGGTCAGCAGCCCTCCACTGCTCGCAACATCACCACACGCCTCTGGCTGCGGCTGGTGGGGCCCCTGCCCCCTACGGCCCGCATCGCCGGCATCGCCCGCGACTGGCAACAGCAGAGCCTCTCGATCCCCTGGCTGATCGCCACCCTGCTGCACACCCGGGAGGCCATCGCCAGCATCCGCAATGGGGGCATGCTGCGCGATCCCATCGATCTGATGGTGGCCTCCCTGGCCCTGATCGGCAGCCGCCATCCGGAAGCTTTTGTCGCCGCCCGGCTCCACCTGACGCGCATGGGCCAGGTGCCGTTCGAGCCCCCATCCGTGAAGGGCTGGCCCATCAACGACCAGTGGCTCAGCCTGCGGGGCCTTCAGGCCCGTCGCCGCGGCCTCCAGTCCCTGATGGCGGATGCGGAGGTGTGGAGCACCCGCTCCCTGCCGGACGAGCTAGGTTCCCAGCTCACCCCCATCCCCCCCCTCACCCTCGCGCTGCCCACCAAGCCCGGCCAGGGCACCCTCGCTCAGCTGTTCAACGACCCCGTCTGGCAACTGAAATGAAACGCCGCTCCCTGCTTGTGGGAGCCGTCGCCCTGGCGGCCGTGCCGATGCTGGACCAACTCAGTGCCCTGGGGGCCACCGCCGGCCGCCGGGGAAAGGTGTTCGTGCTGCTGGAGTTGCGCGGCGGCAACGACGGCCTCAACACCGTGGCGCCCGTCGCCGACCCCTTCTACCTGCAGGCCCGGCCGCGCCTGGCCCTGAGGGAGGGGATCCCCCTCGGCGGACCCGGCGGCCTGCTGCTGCACCCTGCCCTGGCGTCGCTCAGGCCTGCTTGGGAGGCCCAGCGGCTGGCCATCGCCCTTGGGGTGGGCTGGCCCAAGCCCAACCGCAGCCATTTCAAGGCCACCGATCAATGGTCCACTGGCCTGGCGAGTGGCGAAGGGCCGGGTTGGCTGGCCACCGCCTTCCAAAAGGCGGGATCACCGGGCCCGCTGGTGGCCCTGTCGCCGGAGGGCTCCGCCACCCTGGAGGGGGGCACACCGCTGTCCCTGCAGTTGAACCTGGCCACGCTCACGGCACCGGCCCTGGTGATGCCTGATCCGTCGGCGGCCGGCGGCAATCAGATCCTGAGGCGCCTGCTGGCCCTGGAGGAGGCGGGCAACCGGGAGCTGGCCCGCCTCAAGAAGGCCCTGGCACCGCTACCGCCGGGCCTCACCGTGCCGGGCGGTGACCTGGGGCAGCAGGTTGCCCTGGCCCTGCGCCTGATTGCCAGCGACCTGGCGCCGCCGGTCCTGGAGATGTCGGTCGGAGGATTCGACACCCACAGTGGCCAGCTGGGTCGCCAGGCCGGCGTGCTCAACCGGGTGGGCGCGGCCCTGGCCGCCTTCGATGACGGCCTGCAGCGCATCACGGATCGCCCCCAGGTCACCCTGCTGACCACCAGTGAGTTCGGGCGCCGCTTGCGGGAGAACGATTCCGGCGGCACCGACCACGGCAGCGCCTCGGTGTCCCTGCTGCTGGGCGACCACGTGCCCCACCCGTTCCTGGGGGCCTACCCCAGCCTCAGCAAACTCGATGCCCGCGGCGACCTGATCCCCGGCCTCAGCCCCCCCGATCTCTACCGCCAGGCCCTGCAGCTCTGAAACCCATCCAGTCCTCTGGCCTCCCCTGTGCTGGAGTTGCCCGACCCCTGGGCGACCCGCCTGCCGTGCCGGAACCACTGGCCGACGCCATCACCATCGAGGAGCTGCTGACGGTGGTGCGCCGTCTGGCCTGGGACGCCGCCGCGATCCTGCGGGCCGATGCCCGCGCTGAGACCCCGCCCTTCGGCTATCCAGCCCTGCTCACGGTGGGGAACGACCCCAAGGGTCCCGTCAGCGCCGCCGACCTGGCGGTCAACGACCGTCTACTTCAAGACCTACTGGCAGCCTTTCCAGCGGCGCCCTGGCAGGTGCTGAGCGAGGAAACCGCTGCCGAGTGGCCCGTGGGGGAGCCAAAACGCTCGCCATGGCTCTGGATTCTTGATCCCCTCGATGGCACCAAGGATTTCCTCAACTGCACCGGTGAGTACGCCGTGCACATCGCCCTGATCCACGGAAAGCGGCCCGTGCTGGGGGTGGTGGCGCTGCCGGAGCTGCTGCAGCTCTGGTTCGGCTGGCTGGGGGACGGTGGCCCCCAGGCCTGGTGGGAGGCCCCCTCCGGAGCGCGCCATCCGGTGCGCTTCAGTGATCGTGAGGAGCTGGCAGAGCTTATCCCAGTAACCAGACGCAGCCATCGCGATGGGCGCCTGGAGCAACTGATGGCGGCTTTGGGCACCGCCCCAGGTCGCGCCCAGGGCAGCTTTGGTGGCAAGGTGGCCGCGATCCTGCGCGATGACGCCGACCTCTAAGTCTCCCTCTCTGGCCACAGCGCCCCCAAGGATTGGGACATGGCCGCTGCGGAGGCCGTGCTGCTGGCCGCCGCCGGCGCCTTCACCCATGCCGATGGGCGCCTTCTGGAATACACGGCCGCTCATCGCAGACTGGCTGCCTGGTCGCCAGCCACGGCCAGGCCTAGAACGCGATCTGCCATGCGGTTTCCGAGGCCCTGGATCGCATCGATCCGGAATTTGCTGTCTGAGGCGCCTCAGGGACCTCAGCCCATCTGCCGCAGGTTGTAGAAGGCCATCAGCTCATCACCGCCCAGCCGCCGCACCAGATCCGGCCGGTAGGTGAGGGCCTCTCCCAGTTCCGCCCCATCGGCGGGCACCGGCAGACCCACATCGGCGCAGATCCGCCACAGGGCTTCCCGACACGCCTCACCACCCCAGCCCTGGAGCGCGTGGCGGAGGGCCGCCTCCCGCACCTCCTCCCACAGGGGTTGGGAGCGGTAAAGCTCCAACACCGCCGCGGCCTGGGCCTCGGCGTCCTCGGCCTGGAAAACGTTGACCCCGTGGCGCAGGGAGAGGCCTTCGACCGCCACGGCCGTGGCCACCACCGGCAGACCGGCCGCCATGGCCGTGAGCATCTTGCCTTTCACACCAGCCCCGTAGCGAAGCGGCGCCACCGCCACCCGACGGTCCCCCAGGAAGACGTCCAGATCAGCCAGGTAGCCATGGATCTCCACGTCTGAACTGGCCAGATCAAGCACCTCCTGGGGCGGGTTGGCCCCAACCACATGGAAGGTGATGCCCGCGCCGGCCGCCCGCAGCCGCGGCATCACCTCGGAGACAAACCAGAGCACCGCGTCCCGATTGGGCGGATGACCGAAGCCGCCAATGAACACCACCCCGCTGCGCTGGGAGAAACCCTTCGGACCCGGTTCCCCCTCCACCACCGGTGGCAGCACATAACCCAGGCTGCGGGGGGCCAACCGCTCCTCCGCCTCCCGCTTCTCGGACTCGCTCAGGTACAGCACCCCATCCACCACATCCACGATCTCCTTCTCCAGGGTCCGCATGGCTGCGATCGCCGCAGCCGACACCGAGCCGGGATCACAGGCCTGCTGTCGTTCCATGCGCAGGTGGTGCAGGTCGTGGGTGTAGTAGAGGAGCCGGGCGTGGGGGGCGTGGCGTTTGATCGGCTCCAGGCAGCGCTCCGCCACCTCCGGCCGGGCCAGCAGCAGGCCGTCGTAGCTGGACCCCTCCTGGGCCAGGTGGTCCGCCACCGAGCTGAGGTGGGGATGCACCAGCACCCGCACCCCCAACCGCTCCAGCGCCGAGCTGTACTCCGGCATGAAATTCAGGTTGTCAACGGCGATGAAGCTGACGTCGTAGCCCAGCTGCACCAACGACATCAGGATGTTGAACATGAACAGGGAGCCGGCGTCCTGGTCGGGCGTGGGCGTGGTCATCTCCAGCACCAGCAGCCGGCCGATCCGGCCCCGGTTGCGCTCAATCAGGGGGTTCTCACCATTAGGGGCATGGCTGGCCAGGCGGTCGGCCCACTTGCGGCGAAACAGCTGACCGTTTCGGGCCTGGTGTCGCTTGGCGCCGGTCTCCTCATCGCGGCCGCTGCTGATCCCCTCGAAGTGGATCACCCGCGAGCTGGGCTGCACGATCACCCGCAACCCCCGGGCGCGGATCTGCAGGGCCAGGTCGGTGTCCTCGTAGTAGGCCGGGGCATAGCGGTTGTCGAATCCCCCCAGTTCCCGGAACAGGGCGGTGGGCACCAGGATCGACGCCCCCGACACGTAGTCCACGTCACGGGCGAAGCGCACCTCCGGGGATCGGGGGTCGCTGCCACGGCCGTAGTTCCAGGCGCTTCCGTCCCGCCAGACGATGCCGCCGGCCTCCTGCAGACGCCCATCGGGGTAGAGCAGCATGGATCCCACCAGCCCCGCACCGGGAAAGAGACGGAAGCTGCGCAGCAGCTCCTCCAGCCAGCCATGGGTGACCACGGTGTCGTTGTTGAGGAAGCAGAGGTAGGTCCCCTCCGCCACGGCCGCCCCCCGGTTGCAGGTGCGCAGGAAGCCCAGGTTCTCCTCGTTACGCAACACCCGAATCGGCCCCAGCCCGTTCAGCTGCGCCAACCGGACGCCCGAACCATCGGGGGAGGCGTCATCGAGCACCACCAGCTCCACCCGGCAGAGGGATCGGCTCTGGTAGGTGCGCTCCGCCAGCAGGCTTTCGAGGCAGCGCAGCGTCACCGGCAGCTTGCCGTAGCAGGGCACGATCACGCTCACCAAAGGCGCCTCCGGCGGCGCCCCCTGGTTGGCCAGGGGCGCCAGCCAGCGAATCATCTCCAGGGCCTCCTCCTCGGAGCGGAGCCCCTGGGGGTAATGGCGGCTGCTGAGGGGGGTGCCGGCGAACAGGGGCCGCTGGCGTTCCTGCAGATAGCGGCGGTAGCGCAACCAGACCCGCTCGGTGACCGCCACGCCACTGTGCTCCAGCTCCCGCTGCAGGGTGAGCGGATCGTCGTAGAGGGTGAAGGGATCATCGGCGCTGAGCTGGCGCACCATCGACAGCCGGGCCGTGCGCTCCCCCACGGGCCGGAAGCTCAGTTCCATGGGCTGGGACGCCTCCGGCGCCTCGATCACGCTGGGCAGGGTCTCCAGACGCCAGAGAAAGCGCTCGGTGGCCACCACGTCACAGATGGCGAGCCGCTGTTCCTCCACCTGGCCGTCCGTGGAGCGGAACTGCACCGGGGTGGGGCAGCCGTAGACCGGACGCTGAGCGCGGGCCGTGACCTCGATCCACACCGCCGGGGATGCCCGCATTGGCTCACAACCTAGCGACGATGACTGGGTTACCCCCATGATCGAACCCGCCGCAGCCGGATCGGCCCGGGATCCATGGGCGACATCGAGCCCTCAGCAACGGTCAACGCCTCCACCTTCGCCGATCGCTGGCGGGCCTGGAGCCTCGCCTTCGATCGCCACCACTGGAGCCAAAGCTGGCAGGGGCGGGCCCACCAGATCGACTGCTTCGAGTTCCCGTCCCCCTGGGGCGAGAAAACCCTGCGCACCCGCCTGAGCCTGCGCCAGGGCCGCCATCTGGCCTATCTGTTCAGCGACGGCAGCGACCGCCGGGCCCTGGTCTTTCCAGGTCTGTTCGGCGACGGCCACGTCATCGAGGCGGTCCATCTGCTGCCGGAGGGCAGCTGGCTTCACCAGGCGGTCTCGACAGTCCCCCTCGCCTGGTACCACCAGGGGCTGGAGTGGCTGCGCCCCCAGCTGGCGGCCCTGGCCGATGCCGACCCCCGGGCCCCGGAGCGGCGGCTTCGGCTCTGGCTGGAGCCGCACCCCAACTTCGCCCATCAGCTCCTCAACGGTCTGACCGTGCTGGAAACGGCCGCCCCCGAGGCACTGGGGACCGTGTTCAGCGACGGGCTGGAGGCCTTCGGGCCCTTGGCGAGCCTGTTCCCCGCCCTCCAGTGGCAGCGGCCCGGGGACAATGACGCCGGTGGGCCCTGGTTCGAACTGCCCCTCAGCCAGCGGCCGGAGCGGATCGGTCGTCCCCTGCGCCGGCTGCTGCTCGACCATGCCGCCAGCCAGCTGGGGGCCGCCGCGGTGGCCATGGCCCAGCGGCTGCAGCGTTGGAAGTCGTCGGGTGGCTGGGTGCTGACCATGAGCGTCAAGGCGCGCGGGGCCACGGCAGAGGGTCTCGAACCCCTGTTGGTCGCCTGGCTGGAGCGCCTTAAGGGCAAAGGCCCCCTGCCGCTGCTGCTGATCGACGGCTTCACTCCTCCCACCGGCTGGACTCCGGATCGGGAGAACCTGGCCACCATGGCGGCCGAAGCCCGTCTGGCACTCGATCTGGTGGAGGTCCTTGCCCGCCGAGGCCTGCGCCCCGGCATTGAGGTCTGCGCCGGCCTGCCGTTGCTGGAGGCCCTACACGTGCTGAGCTTCAGCGACTTCTACCTGATGCACCAGGGCACCGTTCAGCACAAGATCGGCTGGTTCCAGCACAGGATCGCCGGGGTCGTCCACGCCAACAGCCACCGCAACGTCGGCGGGATCCACCCCTGGGGAGGCATGGGCGAACGGTCGCCGGAGTGGTTCCCCGCCGCCTGGATCCAGGATCTCGATCAGGCCCCTCGGGGGCCCTACCGCTTCAGGGTTGAGACCCTGCCGGCAGCGGTCGACTGGCTGGAGCAGAAGCGGCAGGACTCTCTCCCTCCACCATCAGGATCCTGAACGTGGGCTCGGGAGCCTCCAGGCTCAAGGGCGTGGCGACACCGGGTGGGACGGCGTCAGGGGCGGAGGGGGTGCCGCCACGGGCCGCGGACCGAAGTGAAATGAACTGGAAAACACCTGCACCAATCCGTACAGCAGCCAGCCCCCCAGCCCCGCGACCCCCAGGAATACCACCACCACCTGGGCGCCCCGCAGCACAAGGCCCAGGCGCCCAGGCTCCCGAAGGTCAGCCATCGCTCGGCTCGAAGCTCAGGTTCACGACCCGATCACAGAGATCCAGGCTGGCGCGGCGGTGGCTCACAAGCAACACGCTCAGGTGCGGGCGCTCCGCCCTCAGGCGGCCCAGTAGCTGCCGTTCCCCCTCCAGATCCAGGGCGCTGGTGGCTTCATCCAGAACCAGCAACTGGAGGGGCGCCATCAGGGCGCGGGCCAGGCCCACTCGCTGGCGCTGGCCGCCGCTGAGGGCCCGGCCGCCCTCCCCCAGTTCCTGATCCAGCAGGGCCGTCAGCCCGGTCAGACGGGCCACGTCGACCAGGTCAGCCCGATCATCGTCTCCACCATCTTCTGCTCCCTGTCCCCCTTCCACTGCCGACAGCAGGTTGTCGGCCACCGTGCCAGGCACCAGAGGCACTGAAGCGCCCACATGGGCCAATCCCGCCTGCCAGCGCCGCAGCCGGAGGGAGCCCGGATCGAGAACCTGGCCGTCCAGCACCAGCCGGCCCCGATCCGGCGGCAGCAGCCCCATCAGCAGATCCAGCGCGGTGCTCTTGCCACAACCGGAGGGGCCCCAGAGCCCCAGCCACTCGCCCCGGACCAGACGCAGGCTGAACCCACTCAGCACCCCAACGCCAGCGGGGGCATAGGTGAAGCTCACCTGCTCAAGGTCCAGCCGGCGCCAGGTCTTGAGCGGGGCCACCTGCGGCTGCGGCTCCCGTTCCCCACGCTCCAACAGCTCGAGCAGAGCCTCCAGCAACGCTCTGCCACCGTTAAGAGAGGCCCAGCCGGCCCAGATCTGCTGGCTTAACGGCAACAACCGCTGGGCAGCGAAGGCCAGCAGCCCCAGGGTCGGCAACACCTGCAGCGGCGTCTGGCCAAGCTCAAGCAGCACCAGACCCGTCAGGGCGATGCCCACCATCCCCACGGGCTCAAGCACGTAGCGGGGCAATCCCGCCAGCACGGCGTTGCTGGCCTCCAGTCGACGCATGCGCCGCTCGATCGCCCCGTAGCGGGCGGTCACCCGGTCGATGCCCCCCCGAAGCAGCAGCGCCCGGATGGAGGCCAACTGGTCCTGAATCTGACGAATCAGCAGACGCTGCAAGGCCACAGCCTCCTGCCCGTTGCTCCTCAGGCGTCTGCGGCTAAGGCGGCTGAGCAGCCCGTAGCTGGCCAACAGCACCAGCAGCACCGGCACCATCAACCGCCAGGCCAGAACCGCGAGCACCACAACGATGGCGAGGCTCAGCAGCGTGGCGCTGGTGAACTGCAGGCCCTGCTGCAGCACCTGGGTGATCAGCTGCCGCTGCTGCGGCGCCAGGATCGCCACGATGCGGCTGCTATCCAGCAACAGGTGCTCGCGGTAGGGACGGCCGAGGGTGCGTCGGAAGGCCGTCTCCCCCAGGTCGGCACCGATGGCCGCCGAGAGCTGGGCCATGACCCAGAGGTTGGCCGCACGCACCAGGGCCGAGGCCGTCACCGCCGTGGCGAACAGCAACACCACCCAGGGCCGAGGCCCCTGGCCCCATTGCATCAGCCCCACCAGCAATGGCAACACGGCCGCCACCGACACCATCTCCAGGGCTCCGCTCGCCAGCATCAGCAAGCTGGCGAGCAGCAGCTGACGACGTCTCCGGGGCCGCAACTGGACCCAGAGACGTCCTAATGGCAGACGCAGGGGGTCCATCAGGAGCCCGCCAAGGGTCCGGCCGCCAGGGGATTGCACTGCAGCAGCTGGGCCAGCGACAACTCCGGTGGGGCCGCCGCGGTCGTCGTGAACAGCTCCCGCACCAGGCGAAACGAGTTGGAGCTGCCCCAACGCAGCACCTGGCGCAGGGCGGCGGCGCGGCCTAGCCCATGGCGCCGGAAGACGCCGTAGGTCCAGCCGGTGACCTGCAACAGATGGCGGGATTGGTTGGCGTCGTGGAGCCGGTAGAACGCCAGAAGCGAGGGCAACCGGCCGTAGCGCAACTCCGGGTGGTCCCGTCGCAGGTTGAGCCAGAGCAGGTAATCCTCGTGGGGGACCAGCGGGAACCCCTTCTCCAGCAGTTCGGCTCGGATCAACACCGTAAGCAGGGGGATGGGATTGGAGCGGCGCATGCCCCCGATCGAAAGGCGCTCCGGAGGGCAGCGCACCGACAGCAGGGACTCCTCCAAATGCCGGAAGCGGCCGTAGGCGGTCACCGAAAGGTCAAGCTTGCCGGCGCGGTGAAAGGCCAGCTGATCCTCGAGCTTGCGCGGATGCCAGAGATCATCACAGTCCAGGAACGCCACCAGGGGGGCATGGATCCGGCCCAGGCCGAAGTTGCGGGGCCGCGCCGGCAGGCGGAGGCCGCTGGCCCCCCCCGGCTCAAGGGGCAGCGGCAACTGCCGGAAACGCGGGTCTCCGCAGCTGCAGCGGTTCACCACCTCGGTGCTGCGGTCCAGGGAACCGTCATCCACCAGCAGGCATTCCCAGTCGGTGAAGGTCTGCTGTTGAAGGGTGCGCACCAAACCCGGGAGAAAGACCTCGGCATTGCGGTACGGCGTGATGATCGAAATGGCTGGCATCAGCAGCGCCAGCCCATCCATGCGGCCCGCGCCCGCATCAGGTGCGGATAGGCCCCCGCCAGGGGCAGAAGCAAGGCCTTGAGCCCCTCGGCGCATCGGCCGCGCAAATCCAGGGCCGGATCCCGCCAGCGCCGCAGCAGCTCGCGCCGATCGGGAAGGCCACTGGAGACGCCACCCAGCCGGTAGCGGCAGACCGGCTCCGCCAGGTAGGCCTGGGGACCGCTGGCCGCCAGGGCAGCCCGCATCACCGGACGGTCGCCGTAGGTCTGACTGCCGGCGGGGTAGGGATGGGCGCGGGCCCAACCGGCATCAAACAGAACCGCCTGGTGGCAAGGCACCATGCGGCCCAGCCAGGCGTGGATCGAGCGCACCCGCGGATCCGGGCTGAGCCAGCGCAGCGGACGGCCCGGCACCTCCACCCAGGCCTGACCGAACACCGCCGGCGGTGGGCGGCCTTCCTCGGCCGTGAGCCGCTCGGCATGGCGCAACAATCGCTGGAGGCTGCCGGCATCGGCGAAGGAATCGCCGGCGTGGAGCACATGCACCCAGCGGCCCCGCACCTGCTCCAGACCGGCATTGAGGGCCTCATAGATCCCCAGGGGCGGGCGCGCAAACCAGCTCAAACGCACGCCGGAACGCTCCCCATTGACTCGCCTCGCCTGCACCACCCTTTGGCAACGTTGAGACTGGGAACCATCCACCACAACCACTTCGAGAGTGAACGGCGGCAGGCTCTGGTCAAGGATCGAATCGAGAGTTTCCTGCAACGCCTCCGGATTGTCACAACAGAGGGTGAGCACACTGACCTGCACCGGCTCCTCCCTCTCCATGGTCGCCCCTAGGCGCTGCAGCACATCAGCCACCCTTCATCCTGCCCCATGGCGGCGGACCAGGCCCTGAAACCCATGCGCATCGGGTTTGATCACCAGATCTTCCGTCTGATGTCCAGGGGTGGCATCAGCCGCAGCTTCGCCGACCTGATCGCCGATCTGCCGAAGGGGCATCCGGGGGAGAAACCCCTGGCCGTGAGCCTGCCGTTCCGGTTCCACGGCAATGCCCACCTGAGGGGCCCAGCTCTGGTGCGACTGCCCATCGCCCTCTTCGGGGTGCTGCGACAACTCGGGTTCGATGGGGCGGCCCTTCCCACCGACTGCCGCGGCCTCGATCTGCTGCATGCCACCTATTACCAGGGTCCGCCGCCGCCGACGCTCCCCTGTCCCCTGGTGTCCACCCTTCACGACATGACGCCGGAGAAGCTACCGGAGCTGGCGCCCCTGGGCCGGGGGAGCCATCGGGTCCAGAAGCGGGCCTGGCTGGAAGCGAGCACGGCAATCGTCTGCGTCAGCGCCAGCAGTGCCGCCGACCTGATCGAGCGGTTCCCCGCTCTGGCTGAGCGGATCCGGGTCATCCACCTCGGCAGCCCCTTCTTTCAACTGCCTCCTCGCCCCTGCCGGGGCCTGCCCCGCCGCCACTTTCATCTCTATGTGGGCCGCCGGGGCGGCTACAAGAACAGCGACTTGCTCTTCGGCCTGCTCGCCGGGCTTCCCCAGGATCTGGTGCTGGCCGGCGGTGGTCCCCTCGATCAGCGGGAGCGGCAACAGCTGAGGCAGCTGGGCCTGGAGGGACGGGTCCACGTTCTCAGCCCCGACGACGCCCAGCTGTCCTGGCTCTACCGCCACTGCCGAGCTCTGCTGGTGCCGAGCCTGGCGGAGGGATTCTCGCTGCCTCTGATCGAGGCACTCGCCTGCGATGCCCCAGTGCTGGCCTCCGACCTGCCCGTCCACCGGGAGATCGGAGGCGAATTCGCCCACCTGCTGGATCCCCTCGACGCCGCTTCCTGGGCGGCGGCGCTGACGGGCACGGCGCCGCCGCCGCGGCCCAGCCAGCGGCTCTCGGCCACCGGCCGGGCCGAGCGAAGCCGTCATTTCAGCCTTGAGCGAATGGTGGCCGATCACCGGCGGCTCTATTGCAGCCTGCTGTGAACCGGAGCAGCGCTCAGGTCATCAGGCGCCGCAAGCGTCCCAGGGCCCGCTTGGCCAGGGGGGGCTGGAACTGGGTCAAGAAAGTGTGCCGGTCCGCCCGACCATCCCTCACCAGCTGGGCGGGGTGGCACAGGGGCTCCTCCAGCTCCCCGATCGGCCCATGGGGCGACGGGCCCATGGTGGTATGGGCCGCCTGGGGGTGGCCGAAGCCCACGTTGGTCACCAGGTTCACCGCCGGCAAACAAGTGAGCATCCCCTCCCGCCAGCAGCTGTAGGTCCAGATGTAGTCCCAGGTGTCGCATTCGCCCCGCCACACCCTCTCCAGGCAGCCGGTCCAGTAACGGGCGAAGCGGCGGCCGCCGATCTCCTCCAGCCAGCCCTGATCACGGAAGGTTGGCCAGCCCGCCAGATCGGCGTCATAGGCGGCCCAGGCCCGGCGCCAGCTGGCCCAGCCCCAGCCATGGTTGTAGAGGGAAAAGTAGTAACTCGCTCCGTCCCTGGGACGCTGGGGCTGGAAGTTGCTGCCGCTGATCACGCCGATCCGCCGGTCGTGGCGGTAGCGCGCGAGCAACTCCGCGCAATAGGAGAAGAAGCGCGGCGAGGCGACAATGTCGTCCTCCAGCACGATGCCCTCCTCCACCTGCTCGAAAAACCAGCTGACCGCCTCGCTCACGCCACGGCGGCATCCACGGTGGTCATCGCGGTAGAGACGCTCCACAGCGCAGGGCCAGTCGATGGCCTGATCGATCAGGGCACGGGTGGCGGCGCAGGCGTCAGCCTCGAGACCCACAGAACTGAGGGGGCCATCACAAGCCACAAACAGCTGCGGGGGCCTGACCAGCCGCAGGGCCTCCAACACCCGGGCCGTGGTATCTGGTCGCCGGTAGGCCAGCAGCAGCACCGCAGGCACCCCTGGCTGAACAAGGTTCATTCCGGCCTGGAGGGCCCCTTGCCCGCCATCAGCGCCTCGATCCGACGGATGCGCACCACCGTGGTGGTCCAGACCTCCCGGCGGAACAGATCATCGGCGGGGCAGGCCGCCACCAGCTCCTCGATCGACTCCCCCCGCTCGAAGGCATCCCAGAGCTGACGCTCCAGCTTGGCCCGTTCGATGAAGTTCCAGCGCTTGAGCCAGAGCACGGCCAGATGGCAGGGAGCCTCAGTGTGACGCGGCCGGCGAGCGGGCCGCCGCCAGCGCAGCTCCGGTGGGACACTGGGCGCCAACCACGCTGTCGTTTCCGTGAAAGCCATCAGCGTGCTGGGCTCCACCGGTTCGATCGGCACCCAGACCCTGGAGCTCGCCTCGGAGTTTCCCGAGCGCTTCCAGGTGGTGGCGCTCACGGCCGGCCGCAACCTCGATCTGCTGATCGAGCAGATCCTCATCCACCGCCCCGAGGTGGTGGCCCTGGCCGATGCAGATCTGGTGGCGGCGCTGCGCCGGCGACTGCAGGATCTCGAACCCGGCCAACGCCCCGAGCCGCTGCCGGAACTGCTCGGGGGCAGCGAGGGGCTCTGCGCCGCCGCCGCCTGGCCGTCGGCCGATCTGGTGGTGACCGGCATTGTCGGCTGCGCCGGCCTGCTGCCCACCCTCGCGGCGATCCGCGCCGGCAAGGATCTGGCCCTGGCCAACAAGGAAACCCTGATCGCCGCCGGCCCGGTGGTGCTGCCGGAGCTCAAGAAAAGCGGCAGCCGCCTGCTTCCCGCCGATTCCGAGCACTCAGCCATCTTCCAGTGCCTGCAGGGCACCCCCTGGGCCGATTCCGCCCGCCTCTCCACCGGCGTGCCCACCCCGGGCCTGCGCCGGATCCAGCTCACCGCCTCCGGTGGTGCCTTCCGCGACTGGCCCGCCGCCGATCTCGCCAAGGCCACCGTGGCCGACGCCACCAGCCACCCCAACTGGTCGATGGGGCGCAAGATCACCGTGGATTCCGCCACCTTGATGAACAAGGGGCTGGAGGTGATCGAGGCCCATTACCTCTTCGGCCTGGGCTATGACCAGATCGAGATCGTGGTCCATCCCCAGAGCATCATTCACTCGATGGTGGAGCTGAGCGATTCCTCGGTGCTGGCGCAGCTGGGCTGGCCCGACATGAAGCTGCCGATCCTCTACTGCCTCAGCTGGCCCGAGCGCCTGAACACCCCCTGGCGCCGCCTCGATCTCACCGAAGTGGGCACCCTGAGCTTCCGCGCCCCCGACCGGGCCAAGTACCCCTGCATGCAGCTGGCCTACGCCGCCGGACGTGCCGGTGGCACGATGCCGGCGGTGCTCAACGCCGCCAACGAACAGGCCGTGGCGCTGTTTCTCGAAGGGCGCATCCACTTCCTCGACATCCCCCGGCTGATCGAGCGCACCTGCGAGCGTCACGGCGCCGATCTGCGGGCCGACCCCAGCCTGGAGGAGGTGCTCGCCGTCGACGGCTGGGCCCGCGCCGCCGTGAGCGAGGCGGCCAAAACCGCCCCCACCAACGTTCTCAGCGCCTGAGCATGGTTCAGCACCACCTGCTGCTCTGCGCCACGCCCACCCGCCCCGTGTGCTGCGATCCCAGCGTGGGGGCCGCCAGCTGGGAGCGCCTCAAGGCCCTGGTGCGCGAGCTGGATCTGGAGAATCCCGCGCGCCCCGAAGGAATCGTGCTGCGCACCAAGGTGGACTGCCTGCGCCACTGCAGCGGGGGGCCGATCCTGTTGGTCTGGCCCGAGGGCATCTGGTATGGCGATGCGACCGCTGAGCGGCTGGAGCACATCGTGCGCGAGCACCTGATCGGTGGCCGGGTGGTGGAGGAATGGGTGCTGCGCCGCACCCCCTTCGCCGCCTTGCCTGCCACTGAATCGCCGTAAGCTCCGCCCAAGCTTCGAGTCAGCTCCGCGCGTGAATTTCCCGGGAACCCTGCAGGAGCTCAAGGAACTGGTGGCCGTGCTCGGGGAACCGGGCCACTGGCTGCACGAGGGTCCCTTCGAAGAATTCATCTTCGACAGCGGCGAACGGCTCAATTGGTGGGCCAGCAGTGGCCAGCTCACGCTTCAGGGGCATCCCGAAACCAGGGCTCTGCTGATTGAACGGTTGCTGGAGGCCGATCCACGCCTTGAGCCCCCCAGCGACTGAGCAGGCTCCAAGGCAGGCTCAGTCGGCCCCAAGGGCCAGGTGCTCCAACCAGCGGGTCGCCAGTTGATCGCTCCAGCAACCGCCGGGAGCATGAAAACCGTTATGCCCGCCGCCCCGGGTGAGCACCACCTGAACCGGTCCCATCGGGTCGGTGGCGGCCGCCTGCTCCAGGGCCAGGATCGAATCCACCGGCACCCAGGGGTCATCGTCGGCCTGGATCACCAGGGTCGGGGGCAGCAGCCCCCCGCCGGCGCCCGAGCCTTTGGCTGCGCCCGCCATAAGCTCCACGGTGAGGCGCCGCAGTGGGCTGGCCTCGGTGTAGTACTGCTCCACCGAGGTGTAACCCCAGCGGGGGGCGGTGATCGCCGCATCGAACTGGCGGATCGTTCGCGCCCCCACCAGAGCGGCGCGCTCCTGCTCCGTCACGCCGAAGGGGTCAGCGAGGGTCTGACGGCGCAGGCCCCTCAGCAGCCAGTTCACATACAAACGGTTGCGCGGGCGATCGATGAACGGAGCGCAGGCGATCAGATCAAGGGGGCTGCTGATCGTCACCAGGCCATCGAGCAGAGGCTTGGCGGCGGCAACGGCTTTGGCCCGCAGCTCCGGATCCAGCACGGCATTGAGCATCAGGGTTCCGCCCATGGAGATGCCCGCCCCCAGCAAGGGCAGCGGCCTGGAGGGTGAGGGGCCCAGCCGGGCGGCCAGCTGGCGGGCCCAGACCAGCACGGGCGCCAGGTCGCGGTTGACCTGGGCGGCGTAGGTGCCCCGGGCCAGGGGCCGTCCGCGGCCGGCCCCCCGCAGGTTGAGCCGCACCACCGCCAGGCCCGCCCCCTGCAGGCTCAGGGCCAGCCGTCCCACCCCCTGCCCTTCGCTGCAGCCCCCCAGGCCCGGGGTCAGCAGCACCAGGGCCCGGGGCGCCGTGGCAGGCCGATCGAGCAGGGCCAGCAGGCGATCGCCGCCACCGATCGGCACTTCGAAGGGCTCACCATGCCCGGGCGGAAAGACCGGCTGGCGCAGGGTGTCGCGCAGGGTCTGCAGATCGGCGCCCCACCAGGGGGCCCGCGGACGAAACGCCCTCAGGCCCAGACTGGCCGCGACCCCCTCAGGGGGCTGCACCCACCGCCTGTTTACCGACACCGAGCGCCCGCAGCTCCTGGGTCAGAGCTAGCAGAACCTGCTTGGCATCGCCAAACACCATCGAGGTCTGGGGCAGCTCGAACAGGGAGTTGCGGATCCCGGAATAGCCCGAGCCCAGGCTGCGCTTGACCACGAACACCGAGCGGGCCTGATCCACCTCCAGCACAGGCATCCCGTACAGGGGGCTGCTGGGGTCGTTCTTGGCCTGGGGATTCACCACATCGTTGGCCCCCAGGACGATCACCACATCGGTGCGGGGAAACTCGGGGTTGATCACCTCCATCTCGATCAGCTGCTCGTAGGGCACATCCGCCTCCGCCAGCAGCACGTTCATGTGGCCGGGCATGCGGCCCGCCACCGGGTGGATCGCGTAGCTCACCTCGATGCCGTGCTGCTCCAGCAGCCGGGCCAGTTCCTTGAGCCCGTGCTGGGCCTGGGCCACCGCCAGGCCATAGCCCGGCACGAACACCACCCGCTCCGCCTGCTCCAGGGTGAGGGCGCACTCCTCGGCGCTGCAGGAGGTGACGGAGGTGTAGCCCTGGCCGTCGTCATCGCTGGCGGTGGCACCGCCGCCGAGGGCACCACCGAAGAGCACCGAGGTCAGCGAGCGGTTCATGCCCGTGCACATCACCTGGGTGAGGATCAGCCCGGCCGCCCCCACCATGGCGCCGGCCACGATCAGCAGCTGACTGCCGACCACGAAGCCCGCCGCCGCCGCTGCGACACCGGAATAGGAATTCAGCAGCGAGATCACCACCGGCATGTCGGCGCCGCCCACGGGCAGGGTGAGCCCAACGCCAAGCAGCAAGGCCAACACCGTGAGGGCCGGAAGACCGGCTGCCGCACCCTTGAGCACCAGGGCGCCACTAGCCAGACAAAGCACCGCCAGGCTGATGTTGAGCCAATGGCGCTGGGGCAGCAGCATCCAGTCGGGGGTCGGCAGCCATCCCTGCAACTTGCCCATCGCCACGATCGAACCGCTGAAGGTGATCGATCCCACCAGCACCGAAACCAGCACCGACACCACCCCCAGCAGGCTCAGGGGCGTGGACAGGGCCGAGGCGCCCAGCGCCACCAGCAGCGAGGCCACTCCACCACAACCGTTGAACAGGGCCACCACCTCCGGCATCGAGGTCATCGGCACCCGGTAGGCCACCACAGCCCCCACGCTGCTGCCCACAGCCAGACCCAGCAGCATCCACGGCCAGCCGGCCAGGCCCTGGTCGAGCAAGAGGCCCACCACCGCCAGGGCCATCGCCGCCGCCGCCAGGCCATTGGCCCAGCGGGCCGTGCGGATCCTTGAGAGACCCTTGAGCCCCAGGGCCAGCAGCAGCACGGCCCCCAGATCGATCGCGAGGTGGCTCATGAGGCCGGCCCCCGACGGCGGAACATCGCCAGCATCCGATCGGTCACCAGGAAACCTCCCACCACGTTGAACAGGGCAAACCCCAGCGCCACGGCCCCCACCAGGCGCAGGGCCGGGGTCGTGGCCTGACCGATCAGGGCCAGGGCCGCCAGCAGGGTGATGCCGCTGATCGCATTCGCCCCCGACATCAAGGGCGTGTGCAAGGTCGGCGGCACCTTGCCGATCAGCTCGAATCCCAACAGGCTGCCCAGAAGCAGCACCCAGAGGGCCTCGGAAAGGGAAAACGCTTCGCTCATGCCGTGGCCTCGGTGCGGGCGGGACGTAGATCGGGGCGCCGGCAGGCCCCCCCATGGGTGAGCAGGCAGGGGTCCAGCAAGGGATCCTCCGGATCGATGCTGATCGAGCCCTCCTTGAGCATCACCTCCAGCAGGGACACCAGATTGCGGGCGTAGAGGGCGCTGGCGTGCTGGGGCACCGAAGCTGCCAGATTGCCCGCCCCGATCACCCGCACACCCCCCACCCACTCATCGGCATCGGCCCGGCTGGCGGCGCAGTTGCCCCCCTGGGCCACCGCGAGGTCCACCACCACAGACCCCGGCCGCATCCCCGCCAACATCTCCTCGGTGATCAGCAGCGGTGCCGGCCGACCGGGCACCTGGGCCGTGCAGATCACCACATCGGCGTCCTTGAGCTGCTCGGCCAGGATCCGGCGCTGGGCCTCCTGGAACACGGCTCCGGCCTCACGGGCATAGCCCCCCGCTTCTCCGGGAGCCTCCTCCAGCTGGGGCGGCTCGATGAACCGGGCCCCGAGCGATTCCACCTGTTCCCGGGCGGCGGGGCGCACATCACTGACCCTGACCACCGCTCCCAGCCGTCGGGCCGTGGCCACCGCCTGCAGGCCGGCCACGCCGGCACCCAGCACGACCACCTTGGCGGGCTGCACCGTTCCTGCCGCCGTCATCAGCATCGGAAAGAAGCGATCCAGGGCGGCGGCCGCCAGCAGCACAGCCTTGTAGCCGGCGATGTTGGCCTGGGAGGAAAGCACATCCATGGCCTGGGCCCGGCTGATCCGTGGCAGCAGCTCCAGGGCCAGGGACGACACGCGGCCCTGCTCAAGCTGGTCGATCAGGGCATGGTTGCGGTAGGGATCCAGCAGACCCAGCACCAGGCTGCCCGCCGGCAGGGCCTCCAGCCGGCCATCCCCCCCCTCCGAGCTCAGCAGCGGTGCCTGGACAGACAGAACCACATCGGCCTGGCGCCAGCGCTCGAGACTCTCGGAGGTGGCGAACACCTCCGCCCCCGCCTCGTCAAAGGCCGCATCGCTGAAGCCCGCCGCCCGGCCGGCCTCGGCTTCGATCCAGACCCGTGCGCCCCGTGCCAGCAGGCGCTTGACGGTCTCAGGAGTGGCCGCCACCCGGGTCTCCCCGGAGCGCCGCTCCCGCGGAACCAACACAGTCGTCAAAGCAGCTTCGCTGATGGGTCTTGTCTCAGTGATCGACAATCCCAGCGCCCCTGGCAGCGACCCGGGCGGCTTTGTGCGCAGTCCGGCACACAATCCGGCCTCCAATCGGCCCCAGGCGCCCCCCCAGGCGGCCTCAGGCGGTCTGGAGCCAGCTGCGCAGCTCCTGCCGCGGCACGCTCTCGCCGCTGGTGATTTCGATGATCCGCCCGATCGCCGCGGCATCGTCCAGGGCATCGAGCGTCACCCGGGCCACCAGGCGCCGGGGAATGCTGTCGCTCTCTTGCTGGTCCGGGCCGGAGAAGCGGATGCCCTGGGCCTCCAGGTTCTCCTCGCGCTCGTTCAGGCCGCCAGGGCGAATCACCGTCCAATCGAGGCCGCTCTCGGCCAGCCAGCGCTCCCCCAGCCCCTTCCAGAGCAGGATCAGGCCAAACAAGTTGAGCGGGTGGAGCAGCCTGCCGCTGCAGAGCGAGCTCACCAGCACCAGCCGGCGCACGCCTGCAGCCCGGCAGGCCTCGGCCTGGGCCCGCACCAGCAGGGCATCCACCCGCATGGGGCCGGTGAGGTCGATCGAGGGGCGGGCGCCGGTGGCGATCACCAGGGCGTCGACCCCGTGGAGGGCCGCCCGCAGGGCCGGGCCATCCCCGAGCTCCAGCCGCACCACCTCGGCACCCTCAAGACCCTCGGGCAGCTCGGAGTCGGGGCGCACAATCGCCCGCACCGACCAGCCGCGCCCCAGGGCCTCCTGCACCACGCGCCAGCCGGTCTTGCCGGAGGCCCCGCTCACCGCCAACAAACCCATCGCAACGCCCTGGCTTACCCAACTGTTCTAGGCAGGTTGGCGATGCCGACACAATGGCGCCATGTCGGCCCCCTCCTTTGATCTGGGCGCGGCGCGGCCCGCCCCCGGGGCCCCGCCCCCCCTGCGGCCGCGCCAGTGGCAGAGCCAGCTGATCCAGCTCCTGCGCCGGCGCCTGGAGCGCCCCGAGCCCAGCGGCCACGACGTGCTGATCCACGCCGGCCCCGGCGCCGGCAAGACCCTGGGCGCCCTGCTGGGCTTCCAGCGCCTGCATCACGAGGGACGCCTGAGCCATTTCCTGGTCTTCTGCCACCGCAGCTCGATCGCCACCCAGTGGCACGGTGCCGCCGACCGCCTCGGCCTGCGGCTGCGGGACTGGGACCCGGACCACCCCGAAGGACTGGCGCCCAGGGCAGGGGGCGAACCCTGGCAGGGGCTGCTGCTCACCTATCAGGGGGCGGGCCGCCACCGCCTCGCCCTGAAACAGGCCCTGGCGGGGGCCGGGATCGGGAGGCTGCTGGCGATCGCCGATGAGGTGCACCACCTGGGGGTCGATCCTGAGGAACCGGACGCCAGCGCCTGGGGCCATGCCTTCACCAGCCTCACCGAACCTGCCGCCCTGCGCCTGGGGCTCACCGGCACACCCTTCCGCGCCGACAACCTGGCCTTCTGCGCCGCCCGCCGGGTTCCGGTGATGGAGCAGGGCCAGACCGCCTGGCGGATCGAGCCCGACCTGAGCGTGGAGCCGCGGCAACTGATCGTGGCCGGCGACGTGCGTCCACTCGAGTTCCGCTTCCAGGACGGCTGGGTGGACCACGGACGAGCGGGGGCGGCCAGCGGCGAACTGGAAGGCTCCCCGCTTTCAGCCGAAACCCGCGAGAGCTGGCGCGCCCGCAATCTGCGACGGGCGATCCGGCTCGGGGATGCCAGCAGCATCGCCCTGCGGCTGCTGCTCAACGCCCGCGGGCGCCTGGAGCACGTTCGCCAGGAGCACCCCCAGGCCGGTGGACTGGTGATCGCCCGCAACATTGCCCACGCCCGCCGCCTCACAGGCCTCCTGGAGGAGGAAGGTGACCGGGTGCTGCTGGTGCACTCCCAGGACCCGGAGGCCCCCCAGCGGCTGGCGGCCTTCCAGGCGGGGGAGGCCGATTGGCTGGTGAGCATTGACATGTGCGCCGAGGGTTTCGATGCCCCGCGGCTACGGGTGGTGGCGTACCTGACCACCGTGGTGACCCGCAGCCGTTTCGTGCAGGCGATCACCCGGGCCGTGCGCATGGACGGCAGCCGCTCGCCGCTTGAGCCGATTCCGCGCCAGCCCTCTTACGTCTATGCCCCGGCCGATCCGTTGCTGATCGGCTACGCCCGCGGCTGGTCGCTGGTGGAGCCCTACCTGGTGCGCAGCCGCCCCCTGCCGGAGCAGCCCTGCGCCGGAGGAGCCTCGGCGCAGGGTCTGCCGCTGCAGGCCCTGGCGGACCGGGCGGGGGCGGAATTGCGGCTGGGGGGACCCCACTTACCGGCTTTCCTGCAGTCCTGATTACATTCCAATAGCGAAAAAAATGCGACGTTCTGCGTACCAACGCCCCAATCGCCCCATGGACGACCAGCGTGGTGCCAGCTCAGAGGGACCCATGAACGGCTCCGCCTACCGACGGCTCACCGTGGCGGTGAACTGGGCGATGGCCCGAATCGGCACCCTCGACGCCAGCGATCGCTTCGAGGACAGCTACGCCATCACCCAGGAGTTCGCCGAATGGCTGCTGTGCCTCGAGGAGCAACCCGAGCACCTGGCCTCCACGGTGCAGATGGTGCCCCGAAATCCTGGAAAATCGGGCCCCACGCCAACCGACCCACGCCAGCAGGACGGCCTACTGGAGATCTGAGCTCACCCTCTCACCACTGAGCCCCTGGCGCCCCGGCCCTGCCAGGGGTTGCACGGATCAATGGGTAGCGGGACGTCTGGTTTGCAGGATGGATGCTCCGCAGGATGGATGCTCCGCGGGATGGCTGGTCTGCGGGTCAGCTGGCCTTGGAATCAGCCGATCAACGGACCGCCGGCCAGCTGAACAGCGATCAGGCCGAACCCCCTAAGCTCAACTCATAGTCAGTTCACATAAGCCGATGGCCCCCGACGCCCAGACCCCGGCGGCCACCTCTGCGGCGGCGAACGCCTTGCCGGCCAAGGCTCCGGAGAACACCGACGCGATCAGCAACGGCGTCGAGAACCTCGTGATCGTCGGCTCCGGACCCGCCGGCTACACCGCGGCCATCTATGCCGCCCGGGCCAACCTCGCCCCCCTGGTGATCACGGGCTTCCAGGCCGGTGGCATCGCCGGTGGCCAACTGATGACCACCACCCACGTGGAGAACTTCCCCGGGTTCCCTGACGGGATCCTCGGGCCCGATCTCATGGACCGGATCAAGGCCCAGGCCCTGCGCTGGGGCTCCCGTCTGCTGGAGGCGGACGCCGACGCCATCGACCTCTCGGAACGCCCCTTCCGCCTGAAGGTGGATGGCCACGAGATCCGTACCCAAGCCCTGATTCTCGCCACCGGCGCCAGCGCCAACCGCCTGCACCTCCCCAGCGAAGCCCGCCTCTGGAGCGCCGGCATCAGTGCCTGCGCCATCTGTGACGGGGCCACTCCCCAGTTCCGCGACGCTGAACTGGCGGTCGTGGGGGGCGGTGATTCCGCCTGTGAGGAGGCCGTCTACCTCACCAAATACGGCAGCCACGTGCACCTGATCGTGCGCTCCGATCGCCTGCGGGCCAGCGCCGCCATGGCCGACCGGGTGCTGGCCAACCCGGCGATCACCGTGCACTGGCACAGCGAGCCGGTGGATGCCCTGGGGGAGGAATGGCTCACCGGCCTCAGCCTGCGGGACCGCCTCAGCGGCGAAACCCGCGTCCTGGCCGTGCGCGGCCTCTTCTACGCCATCGGTCACACCCCCAACACCGCCTTGGTGCGAGACCAGCTGCAGCTGGACGAGCGGGGCTATGTGGTGGTCCAGCCCGGTCAGCCCACCACGAGTGTGGAAGGGGTGTACGCCGCCGGTGACGTGGCCGATGCGGAGTGGCGCCAGGGCGTCACCGCCGCCGGCAGCGGCTGCCAGGCGGCCCTGGCGGCCGAGCGCTGGCTCAGCCACCACGAACTGGCCGTCACCGTGAGCCGGGCGGCGGTGGACCCCGCCCCCGCCGATCAGCCGGCCCCCACCGCCACCAGCGACGCCGAGAACTTCGATCCGGGAGCCCGCTGGCAAAAAGGCAGTTTTGCCCTGCGCAAGCTCTACCACGACAGCGCCAGGCCGCTTCTGGTGGTCTACACCTCCCCGAGCTGCGGCCCCTGCCACGTGCTCAAGCCCCAGCTCAAGCGGGTGCTCGAAGAGCTGGGCGACGCCGCCCAGGGGGTGGAAATCGACATCGAGGCCGAACCGGCCATCGCCCAGCAGGCCGGCGTGAGCGGCACCCCCACGGTGCAACTTTTTGCCGGCAAGGAACTCAAGCAGCAGTGGAAAGGGGTCAAGCAGCGCAGTGAATTCCGCAGCGCCATCGAGGCCTGCCTGGCCTGAGCGCTCGCTCAGCGCCGCCTGGGTCCACCGGGGCGGTTCCCACCGGGGCGCGGGCCGCCGGCACTGGCGTTGCGTTCCCGGTAGGTGATGCGGCCGCGGGTGAGGTCGTAGGGGCTGATCTCCACCAAGACCTTGTCGCCGGCCAGCAGCTTGATGCGGAACTTGGTGAGCTTGCCGGCGGCGCGGCAGAGGCACTGGTGACCTGCCGGCTGCTCCAACGTGACCAGGTAGAACCCGTTCCCCTGTTCCTTCTCGATCACGCCGGAAGTCTCGATCATGCGGTGCTGCTGGTGAAAGTCCGTCAGTGATTTCAGCTTAGTTGTCACCCCTGCGGGCCTAGGGTCCGGCCACCCGCACCTCCACGCCCGTGATCGTTCCGCCCCTGAGCATGGACCTGGGCCTGCTGTTGATTTCGATCGGGGCGGTGAACCTCTGGAAGGCCCGCGCTGGCCTGGGCAAGCGCAGCTGAATCCAGCCCGCAGCCAACCGCCAGAGGCCATGGCAGGCTGATCGAAATTCCCCGCTGGGCTCCATGTCCCACCTCTCCCTGCCTGCCTTCTCGGCCCTGATGGCCGCCGAGCGGCAGCTCCAGGGAACGGGGAGCCAGCCCACCTTGCTTCCCCATCAGGCGAGCGGCCCGGGCGAATTCAAGGCTGAACTCCTGTTGCGCCTCGGCAGCTGGGGGAATGCGCGGCGATCGTCCTTCGGCCTCTCGGGCGTCGACTGAGCCCCATGGCGCCGCCGAAGGGCCCGCCCGGGCCACCCACCACCCTGCTGTTCCACAAGCCCTACGGGGTACTCAGCCAGTTCAGCCCCGAACCTGGCAGCGCCTGGGGGGTCCTGGCGGAGCACATCCCCGTTGCCGGTGTCTACGCCGCCGGCCGTCTCGATGCCGACAGTGAAGGGCTGCTGCTGCTCACCACGGACGGGAAGCTGCAGCAACGACTCACCGACCCCCGCTGGGGCCACTGGCGCCGTTACTGGGTGCAGGTGGAAGGCACCCCCAGCCCGGAGGCGCTTGAGCCGCTGCGGCAGGGGGTGCTGGTGCAGGGCCGCCTGACCCTGCCGGCCCGGGTCGAGCGGCTGGAGGAGCCCGATTGGCCGGCACGCACCCCAGCGATTCGCCATCGCCTGCATGTGCCCACCGCCTGGCTGCAGATCGAACTGCGGGAGGGGCGCAACCGCCAGGTGCGGCGGATGACCGCCGCCGTGGGTCTGCCCACCCTGCGGTTGATCCGGGTGGGCATCGATCTGATGGATGGCGGCCCCGTGCTGGATCTCTCAGGCCTGGGCCCCGGCCTATGGCGGGGTGTGACGCCGCAAGAGGCCAAGCGGCTGAGGAGCCTGACCAACCAGGCGCCGCTCTCGGGAGCCTGGGCGAAGCGGAGGCCCTAGACCAGCACCTGCTGCAGTTCGCGCGCGGTCTGCAGTTGGCCGTAGTAGTAGTTCGCCCTGGCCCGTCGGTCCTGATCCTCGAGGCTGTCGAGGGCATCAAATCCCAGGCTCACCCAGAGCTCATGGCCGCAGGCGCGGTTGATCTCATCGATCGCCTCCTGCTCCAGGTTGAGCAAACGGCGCTGCAGATTCTTCACCTGGGCGATCGACATCGGCGGAGCGGACAACCGCGGCCATCGTACAGATGTACTGACGGCCTAGGAAGCTGGTCGCCGCTCAGAAGGGCCGCTTCTTCTTGGCGGACTTGTCCAGGTCGGCGTCCATGTCCTTCAGCCGCTTGAGGATGCGATCGAAGTACTCCTTCAGGTAGTCCTCAAGCCGGGTGGTGGTGGCCGGGTCAAGGCCGAAGGCGGCATAGCTCTCCTCCATCGGCGCATCGAGGGGCTCTCCGCCGCCGGTGACCTCCGCAAAAGCGAGCCGCTCGGCCACGTTCACCCCCGGCTCAAAGAACGACGCCAGGGCCTGCATCAGCTGGATCAGGACCGGCCGCACCCGGAACACCCGCGCTGAGCGGCCACTGAGCTGCTCGCAGAGCTGCACGATCTCACCGGTGTTCCAGGCCTTCGGCCCCACCACGGGAAAGGCGCGACGCACGGTTTCGCTGCGCCCCAGGGCGGCCACCGCGAAGCGAGCCACGTCCTGGGTGTTCATGTAGGCAATCGGCGTGGGAGTGCCACTCACCCAGACGGTCTGACTCTCCAGCACCGGGATCGCGAACTGGCCGATCACCCCCTGCATGAAAGCGGCGCCCCGCAGGATTGTGTAATCGAAATCGGACTCTTCCAGTAGCTGCTCTGTGCAGGCCTTGATCTCCATCAGCGGCACCGCTGGATGGTCCGCGGCCCCCAGCAGAGAGAGAAACACGAAACGCTTGACGCCGGCCTGGTCACAAGCGCGCAGCAGGTTGAGCTTGCCCTCCCAGTCGATCGTCTGGTTCGAGGCACTGTCGGTGGGGCGAGCCGTGGCTGCGTCGATCACCGCCTCCTGGCCCTCGAGGGCGTAATCGAGGCTGGCGGGTTCGAGCAGGTCGCCGCGGGTCAGTTCACAGCCCCACTCCTGAAGGAAATGCGCCTTGCGGGGTGCGCGCACCATGCAGCGCACCTGATGGCCCTGATCGATGGCGTGACGGGCGATCTGGCGGCCGAGGGTGCCCGTTCCACCGACTACCAGAACCTTCATGAAGGCGATGCAAAGCGCGGGGGCCGAGCCTAGGGCTCAAGGGTCCGGGGCGCGTTCGAAGCCCCTGGCGCTCAGTCCTTCTGGAGCTTGAGGAGCAGGGCGCCCCCCGCCAGTCCAACCGGGATCAAAACGAAGAAGATCGCCGCGATGCCGAAGATTTCAGAGGCCATGGCCAAGGAACCGGTGTGTCCCACCTGTTTAGCGTCCCGCCGGCCTGATGGGCGACCCACCGGCCTGCTTAGACAGCCAACGGCTCACCCGACCCCCCCGGAATCGTCCGCAAGGGGCTTGGATACGGGCTTGCGCGCCAGCTCCAACGAACGAGCCAGTTCCAACAGCCGTGACCAGGGGGCGTCGCTGCGCACCTGGGCCGCCATCACGGCGCTCGCCCGGGCCTCCCAGCCGTCGTCCCTGAGGGCCGCCATCAGCTCTTGCAGCCGCGGGGGACCGCTGCCCAGCCGCCGGGCAATCACCGCCAGGGGCCAGCAGCGGGCCGGCAGACCAGGGTCGCTGGCCAGGGCCCGCAGCAACCTGGATCCCTCGCTCCCCAGGCTGGCCTCGCCTCCAGCGGCGATCACCGCCGCCTCGCCCGCCTCCATGGCCCCCAGGGTGGGCAGATCCTGAAGGGGGCCGATCCAGAGCGGTCCACTGATCGCCCAGGGGGCCTGGGTCGCCGGCGCGACCGCACAGTCGCAGGCGCCCCAGCCCCGCAACCTCAGCAGGCTCTGCACCTGTTGATCGCCGCAGCCATGACAGTGGGCCAACAGGCCCAGGTTTGCCTCCTCTCCCGGCAGCGGCCGGCGCCTGAGCTGCACAGCGGTGCGAAAGGTGCGGCCCTCGCTGAACGAGAACAGCGGCCTCACCCCCCGGCCCATGGCCCAGGCTGTACGGGCGATCACCCCCAGCTGCAGGCGCAGGGCCAGCTCCCAGCTGGCGGGATGGGCCCGGGCCGCCGCCCCGAGCGACCGGATCGCCGCCGAGCGGTCGTGGCCCGTGGGGGAGCGGCCATCGGTGCTGGCCAGATACAGCACCCCATCGAAGGCCACCGCCTCCAGGGCCAGGGGCAACAGGACCGTGGGGCAGCCAAACCCATCGAGATCCAACAGCTCGAAGCGGCGCCGCTCCAGCAGACAACCCGCCAGCAGCTGCTGGGCGGTGAGGCCGGTGCAGCGGACCCGCTCCGGATCAGCCGTGGCCCCGGCGCCTGCGCGGCATGTCAACGGGGCCAGGTTGGCCTCCAGCAGCGGCAGACGATCGGAGTCGGCGTCGTTGGCCCAGACCGCCTCCGCCCCGGCTTCAACCCCGTAGCGCAGGGCGCGGATGCCGCAGCCTGCCATCAGATCCAACACCCTCAGGCGCCCTTGGTCGGCCCTCAGCTGCCGGGCCAGGAGCACCCCCAGATCCCGCGACGGACGCGACTGGGGCCGAAAGAAGCCGCCTCCGGTGCGCACCCGCACGGCGGCTTCGCAATAGTGAGTGCTTCCGATCGCGATGGCCGAACTGTTGACCACGAGCCTGGCTCAGCCTGTCGCCATCGCGGGAAGTGGCTGGGGCCGCCACGGCACCTGGCGCTGGCAGGACCAGGCCTGCCACTGGCGGGTGCTGGGGGAGGAGAGCCACCCTGCCGTGCTGCTGATCCACGGCTTTGGGGCCGCCAGCGGCCATTGGCGCCACACGGCGGCCCCCCTGGTGGCGGCCGGCTGGTGCGTCTACGCGATCGATCTGATCGGCTTCGGTGCCTCCGACCAGCCTGGCCTTCGACTGGACAACCGCCTCTGGGCGCGCCAGTGCGCTGGCTTTCTCGCCCAGGTGGTGGGCCGGCCGGCCGTGCTGGTGGGCAATTCCCTCGGCGGCCTGGTGGCGGTCACCACCGCCGTGGTCGCTCCGGCCTGGGTGCGGGCGGTGGCGGTGGCCCCGCTGCCTGATCCCACCCTGCTGATGCCGATTCCAAGGCGGCGGCCCCCCTGGCGACGACGGCTGAGGAGCTCCCTGGCGGTCCTGCTCTGCACCGCCCTGCCCCTGGAGCTGCTGCTGCCCCTGATCGCCCGCACCCCGCTGCTGGATCTGGCCCTGGCGGCCGCCTACCCCAACCGCGGCGCCATCGACGGCGAACTGCGCCGCCTGATTGCCAGGCCGGCCCTGCGGCCCACCGCCGCCTGGGCCCTGCGGGGCATGAGCATCGCCATGGCCCTTCGCCCCCGGGGGGCCACCGCCGCCGCTCTGCTGGAGCGCATGGCCCAGCCGCTGCTGGTGCTCTGGGGCCGCAAGGACCAGCTGGTGCCGGTGGCCGTGGCCGATCGGCTGCTGCGCCACAAACCTGATCTGGAGTTGCAGCTGCTCGATGGGCTCGGACATTGCCCCCACGACGAAGCCCCGCAGCACTTCAACCCAAGGTTGCTGGGCTGGCTGGAGAGCCTGAGCCAGTCCGCCAGCACGTAGTTTGGGGCTCGATCCGCTCAGGGCATGAAGCACACCCTTTCGGTGCTGGTGGAGGACGAATCCGGAGCCCTCAGCCGCATCTCCGGCCTATTCGCCCGTCGCGGCTTCAACATCGAGAGCCTGGCCGTGGGCCCCGCGGAGCAATCCGGCAAATCCCGGCTGACCATGGTCGTGGAGGGCGACGACCGCACCCTCGAGCAGATGACCAAGCACCTCAACAAGCTTGTGAATGTTTTAAGCGTGCTCGATCTCTCGCGCATTCCCGTCGTGGAGCGGGAACTGATGCTGCTCAAGGTGTCCGCCCCGCCGGAGAACCGAGCCGCGATTCTCGATCTGGTGCAGGTGTTTCGCGCCAACGTGGTCGACGTGGCCGAGAACGCGCTCACCCTCGAGGTGGTGGGGGACCCCGGCAAGCTGGTGGCCCTCGAGCAGGTGCTCGAAAGCTTCGGCATCCTCGAGATCGCCCGCACCGGCAAGGTGGCCCTGGAACGGGCCTCCGGCGTGAACACGGCCTACCTGAAGGTGATCGCCTCCGACAAGCGCGTGCCCACCTGAACGGGCGAACCGCTGGTGGACTCAGGCCGGCTCAGGGCTTGCCCTTGATCAGAGTGCCACCCTCCAGCAGCCGAGCCTTGGTGATCTTGTCCCCCTGTTGGATCTTGTCCACCACATCCATTCCCTTGATCACCCGGCCGAACACGGCGTAACGGCCATCCAACTCGGGCAGACCGCGCAGGGCGATGTAGAACTGCGCGCTGGCGGAGTTGGGGTCTTGCGAACGAGCCATGGCCAGGGCACCCCGCTCGTGCACGAGCTTGAGCTTGCCGCTCTCACCGGGACCCGCTACCTCCTGGCCGTAGCGGGGCTCCCCTTCCCCCTCAAGGGCGATCTCTAAGGGGATCAATCGAGGCGACCCCAGAGCCGGGTCGATGAAACTGCCCAGGCCGTACTGGCTGGGGTTCACCTTCGGATCGGCGCTCTGGGGATCTCCGCCCTGGACCACGAAGGGCACCGGCTCCCGGACCACCCGGTGGAACACCGTGTTGTCGTAGGCGCCGCGGCCCACCAGATCGACGAAATTACCGGCCGTGAGCGGGGCCGCCTTGCCATCGAGCTGCACCTGCACCTCCCCTTTGCTCGTCTCGAGGGCCACAACGGCGGTGCCACTCAGGCAGGGCACCGCCCCGGTGGCGCAGCCCAGTTCACTGTGGCGTTGCTCAGCCCCGCAGGCCGAGAGGGTCAGAGGGGAGAAGGCCAGCACCAGGGCCAGCAGAACGCGCAGGGGACGCATCTCAAACCCCCTCCAGCGGCACCTTGAGAAAGCGGGCCAATTCGGCGCCGCCCTGCTCCAGGTCGCTGAGGCCGATGGGCTCACCCACCCGGGTCAAGGGCAGATCGCGGCGCCCTTGAACGCGCAGGGAGAGGCGCCGGCGTGGGCTGAGGCCATCGCGCACCTCCACCTTCACGGCCTGGATCTCGCGCAGGGGAATATCCAGCTGAATCCACTGGCGGAAGCCCCGACGGGTGATCGTGCACTGGCCGGCCGAGCGATCGAAGCGGTTGACGCCCGAACCCACGTCGAGGGCGATCACCACCCAGAGATAGGTGGAGAGCAGAACGGCCGCCAGGCTGTAGGCCCCCATCACCAGGCCCTGGGGAACCCACAGCAGCTCGGCGGGGTGCCCCACCGGCAGCAGATCCACACCCAGATAGCTGGAGAGGCTGGTGAGCAGGAATCCGACTCCACCGGTACTGACCAGAACAGCCACCAGCACATTGGAGAGCCGGCGGGAACCGAGCACCGACTGCTCCAGCAGTTGCGGAACCGAGGCTGGAGCCCCGGGTGAGGCGGAGGGGGAAACCGAAGGCATGGCTTGGGGCGTGCGGCGGCTGAGGACGGCCATCTTCGCGCCGCAGGGGGCACGCCGCCGGCCCTGGCGCCGATGAACACGGGAAGAAATACCTAAGAGGCCCTGCAAAAGCCCTGCGCGGCTGCCGGTGTCGGCCCATTTCAACCTCTCTCGCACCGGCGAGAAGCGTTGTTACCATCGCCCGGTAACCAAAAGCGCGCGGGTTTTCCGCACGGTTCTCACCCATGACGATTGCTGTAGGGCGCGCGCCTTCGGCCCGGGGATGGTTCGACGTCCTCGATGACTGGCTCAAGCGCGACCGTTTCGTTTTCGTGGGGTGGTCCGGTCTGCTGCTGTTCCCCACGGCCTACCTGGCCCTGGGCGGCTGGCTCA